>NZ_CP021780.1:7200000-8542333 GCF_002192415.1 Paenibacillus donghaensis
TTGCGGGATAAGTTTCACTTGCCGGACTTTATCGTTAATCAAATGTACATAGATGGTGCTTTCCATCATCCTACCTTCTTATATGAATCGTTATGGAGTCTGCTTGGCATCGCGCTGCTGATGGTTCTCCGTCGTCAGAAATTCGTGCGTGCAGGCGAAATCTTCCTCTCTTATTTCATCTGGTATTCTATCGGACGTTTCTTTATTGAAGCGATGCGTACAGACAGCCTTGCTTTTAACGGCAGCAGCGGTTTGGCCTCGTTCATGAATGGCCTGTGGAGTCCAATGACCTGGTTCGGTTTCGAGCAAGGGTATCTTGATCCTGCCTACGGCAATGTTCGCAGCTCGCAGCTGCTCGCCCTGCTGATTATTCTGGTGGCTATTGTACTGATTGTAATCCGGCGGGTAACTGGAAGATCAAGTGCGCATTATTCTGATCCTATCGTAAGTACCAAGCAGCTTGCCACAGATACAATTGTGCCTGATCAGGACGTCAATACAACTCAGAGTTCATCTCAGCCGCAATCCAGGATGCCGGTGGATCGAGATAAGAAGGAGTAAGAAATCATGATGGAATGCGTTCTGTTTGACCTGGACGGTACAATTGTGAATACGAATGAATTGATTATCAGTTCATTTATGCATGCACTGGAGCACAACAACCTGGCCCCGTTAAGCCGGGAACAGATGATTCCCCATATGGGAACCACGCTCCAGCAGCAGATGAGAGCATTCAGTGGGCTTGAGGACGTCAGCATTCTGGAGAAATCCTACCGCGCCTACAATTATGAGCATCATGATGAGCTGATCCGCGCTTTTCCCCAGGTGAATGAAACGATGGAGGAACTTGTACGCCTCGGCTGCAAGCTGGGTATTGTCACCACCAAGATTCGTCCCACTACCCTTAAGGCGCTGGAGATGTTCGATCTGCTCAAATATATGGATACCATCGTAACGGTAGAGGATGTAGCTGAACCCAAGCCGCATCCTGAGCCGGTACTGACAGCTGTTCGCAATCTGGGGGTTGATCCGCGTTCTACGCTGATGGTGGGTGACAGTCCGGTCGATATCCAGTCCGCCAAGACGGCGGGTGTTCGGGTGGCTGGAGTAGCCTGGTCACTTAAAGGGGAAAAGACGCTCAGCACCTACGAGCCTGACTACATCATTCATGAAATGCAGGAGATTATCCAAATTGTAGAGCAGGGGACGAATAACTATTGAGAAAAGTAACCCGCTACCCTGTAGAAGGGCATAACTCTTTATGGTATATCTACCGTACTGTCAGTCCGTGGAAGGGCGTTCGCAATTTTATTTTTATCCAGATCGCCAGATATTGCCCCATCCTTTCCCTGAAGAATTGGATTTATCGTAATGTGCTGGGGATGAAGGTGGGTAAACATACGGCATTTGGGCTGATGGCGATGGTCGATGTGTTTTTTCCGGAAAAGATTACCGTAGGCGAGAATTCCATTATCGGCTATAATACTACAATCCTGGCCCATGAGTATCTGATTCATGAATATCGGCTGGGCGAAGTGGTTATTGGTGAGAATGTGCTTGTCGGGGCCAATACGACTATATTGCCGGGTGTGACTATCGGCGACCGGGCAGTAATTGCCGCCGGCTCTGTGGTGCACAAGGACGTAGCTGCGGATACCTTTGTAGGGGGCAACCCCTTGCGGGAGCTGCGCTCCTCTAAGCTTGAAGATCCACTGGATCCCATCTGAACGATTGAAGTATACCTGTCTCATGGAAAGTAACAATGAGCGGGTATTTGGTCTTTTAATAGACAATAGCGGGGCCAATATAGGGTTCTACTCCAAATATCAGAATCACACTCATCGGGTAAGGCATACAGATGATATTTTCAGTGTAACTTTCCGCTTAATGTCTCTATGAATTAGCCATCATAGCAGAAAAGAGGAAATCTAAGTGAGTACCTTGAAACAAGAAAGACTGCCGCAGCTGGATATATTCCGGGCGATTGCCATCTTGGGGGTTATCCATGTCCACTCCTCATCTTTTGCAGCAGCCGAACAGGGCCTGAACTCGCCCTATTATTATTGGCTTAACTGGATTAATATTTTCTTTAAGTTTGGAACACCATCGTTTATTTTTCTAAGCAGCTTCGTGCTCTTCTATAATTACTACGGGCGTCCTGTGACACGCAGCCTGATCGGCAACTTCTACCGCCGGCGCATGACCTACATTCTGCTGCCTTACCTGCTGGCCTCTATGGGCTATTATGGGCTGAAGCTGTACGTGAACGGAGAATTTGCCTCGGAGTCGGCTATAGACAATTTGCTGAGTTTCCTGCGTGCCTTGTTTACAGGCTCTGCTTATGCGCATTTATATTTTGTGTTTATCAGTATTCAGTTTTATATATTTTTTCCGCTTATTCTGAAGCTGCTGCAGAGCTCCCGGATTTGGGTGCGTCTGGCGATACCGCTTGGTTTTGGCCTGCAATGGGGTTTCATCTTCTTGAATAAATACCAGCTTCATATTATTGAGAAAGGCAGCTTGGCTATCTCCTATCTCGCCTATTATATGATGGGCGCATTTGTTGCGATTCATTTCGATAAAGTGAAGCAGTGGCTGACAACGCCTTGGGGCCAAATGAGCTCATTGTACAAAAAGCTCACAGTGCTGCTGCTGAGCTGCTGGCTGGTTGCGGCCTTTACACATGTGCAGCTATGGTACAATGGCCGTCATGATGGAATCTGGGTTAATTCACTGTGGTATGAGCTGTTATGGAATCTGCATACGATGCTCTCGGCGCTGTCGCTGATGTACTTCGCATTCCTGATCTACCGCAGTGCTCCGCGTGCTGTCGTGGCCTGGTTGACGCGTCTGGGTGAGCTATCGTTCGCTGTTTATCTGATTCATCCATTGGTGCTCTTGATCTACCGCCGGTTCCGTTATCATATTCCGCTTGAATCGTTCACTTATGTTATGTTTGTCTATGGAGGGCTAGTGGCTGCGCTCACGATCAGTTGGCTGCTGACTCAATTTGTGTTCCGCCGGTTCCGGTTATCCTGGGTGATATTTGGCAGCGTGCCACGTTCACTCAGCCCTGCTTCCAGAGGTACAAAGGGCACTGAATCAAACGGAGCCGTTAACAGCCCGGCCAATCAGCGTAAACAAGAGAATAGGGGCATGTAAGGCTGCAGAAGAGTCTCATGTCTAATAAGTAGAGGTAATTGCTCCAGGTATTCTGGGAAGCGGAAGTAACAGGAGGAAGTTTATGATACAGAAGGAGAAAATTCCGCAGCTTGATATCTATCGGGCATTGGCTATCTTTGCCGTCTTGGCTATTCATGCCACTTCGCGCACTTTGACGGAAATGTCAGGGACACCGCTTTTTTATCCTTTTCTATGGATTAATAAATTTAGCCAATTTGCAGTGCCATCGTTTATCTTTCTTAGCGGATTTGTATTGTTCTACAATTATATCGACCGTCCACTCGGTGGGAAAATGCTCGGTAAATTCTATACCCGCCGATTAATTTACATTATTGTTCCGTATATCGTTTTTTCGGTGCTGTATTTCGCGCTCAAAATGACGGATGGACATCTCTGGGGGCTTCCTCTGGCAGAGCAGGCCTCGAAGTTGGGCAAATATCTGCGGAATGGAACGGCTTATACCCATCTGTATTACATCATTATTATTATTCAGTTCTATGTGCTGTTTCCGCTCCTGCTATGGCCGTTGCAGAAGCTGCGCCGGCTGGCGGCCTGGGCGCCGCTGATTGGACTGCTACTGCAATGGGGATTCGTACTGTTGAACAAATATATGACCAATCACGGCTACTGGGAGCTGTCGAGAGGCAGCTTGGCGATTACGTATTTCTCCTATTTCCTGCTCGGAGCGGGCATTGCGGTATATTATACCCGGCTGAAGTCATGGCTCGTCGTTTCAAGAGAAGGCTGGCGTTCGGGTAAAGGGGCTGCCTGGATTGCCCTCTGGCTGCTGTGGGCAGCCGCCGGAATGATTCATGTGGAGCTATGGCATAACAACTATGTCCACAGTACAGTGATTAACAGCTTGTGGTATGATGCCTTTTTCAATCTGCACGCACTGTTATCCTGTCTGGTTCTGTTCCAAGTATCGTATATGCTGTACGGACAAGGACGGAATTTACTGTCCAGAGTGCTGGTTTCCATTGGGGCTTGCTCCTTCGGAATTTTCCTGCTCCATCCGGCTGTTCTTTTCTTCTATAGAAAAATACCGTTTCACGGCGGGTACCTGGCCTATATGCTGTCCATTGCCGGCGGCTGGCTGGCGGCGCTGCTGATCTCCTGGCTGGTTGTACATCTGGCCTTCCGCTACCTGCGTCCGGCCTGGATCATGTTCGGAACAGCGCCTCAGAAGCCGCAGTCCATAACACAGCTACAACAAACGGATCGCCGCTGAACTCATCAATAACGCCGGTTCTCTGCATCATGCGGAGAACCGGCGTTATTGATGTTTGGAAGAGAGCAGAGAGGGGTTGATCGGCTATTCTCCGGCCTCTTCACGCTGGAACTCGGCAATCGCCTCATACTGACTCTCCAGGCTGCGGAAGACGGAGATATAGATCGGAAGCAGCCGCTTATAGACCTTGGCATGTGCTTCAATAGGTTCATGCTGATGCGTAGAACCAATCATCTCGAACACGATGTCCAGCGAGTCTGTATGCCCTGTAGCGTAGAGTCCAAGCACAACTGCACCCAGACAGGAGCTCTCGAAGCTCTCGGGAACAACAACTTCCTGGTCAAAAATATCAGCCATCATCTGCCGCCACAAGGAGGAACGGGCAAAACCGCCTGTCGCCAGGATCTGGCGGGGCCGCCCAATCTGCTCTTCCATCGCCAGCAGCACCGTATACATATTAAAGATGACACCCTCCAGCACGGAGCGGATCATATGCTCTTTGTGATGATTCATGGTCAGACCGAAAAAAGAACCCCGTGCATCCGGGTTCCACAGCGGCGCCCGTTCGCCGCTGAGATACGGATGGAACAACAGGCCGCCGCTGCCCGGTGGAACCTGCTCGGCAATCCGGGTCAGCACTTCATAAGGGTCAATCCCGAGCCGTTTCGCTGTCTCCACCTCGGAGGCAGCCAATTCATCTCTTACCCAGCGGAACAGCATGCCGCCGTTATTAACCGGCCCTCCGATGACCCAGTGCTTATCGGTGAGCGCGTAACAGAAGATCCGGCCTTTGGGATCCGTAATCGGCCGGTCGACTACCGTGCGGATCGCGCCGCTGGTACCAATCGTGGCAGCGATCACGCCGGGGCGGATTGCCCCGACTCCGAGATTGGAGAGCACGCCGTCGCTTGCGCCCACTACGCAAGGCGTGGATTCAAGCAGCCCCAGCTCCTCCGCCAGTCCGGGGAGCAGCCCCTGTAGAATCTCTGTCGTCGGCACAGGGCGGGATAGCCGGTCCGGTGTAATTCCGGCGATCTTCAGCGCCGCCGGGTCCCAGTCCAACTGCTCCAGATTGAACATCCCTGTAGAAGAGGCGATGGAATGATCAATCACATAGTCTCCGAATAGCCGGGCAATCACATATTCTTTGATGGAGATGAATTTTACTGCCCGGCTGAACAGCTCCGGCTGCTCTTCGCGCAGCCACATCAGCTTCGTGATTGGCGACATCGGGTGGATCGGTGTTCCGGTCCGCAGATACAGCTCATGCCCGTTCAACTCATGCTTCAGACGGAGTGCATATTTGGCACTGCGGTTGTCCGCCCAGGTAATGCAGGCGGTCAGCGGTTTCCCTTGGCCATCAACAGCAATCACACTGTGCATGGCTGAACTGAAGGCGATGAAGAGGACGGCTTGCGGATCAATTGCGCTCTTCGACATGACAGTGGAGACCGTATGCATCACGGCCTGTCTGATCTGTTCCGGGTCCTGCTCTGCGACTGAGGGGGAAGGCTGATGCAGTGGATATCCCTGGCTGGCCTGAGTGACAATCCGGCCGCTTCGTTCAAACAGCACGGCTTTGGTGCTGGTGGTGCCAATATCAATGCCAATCATGTACAGTTTATTCAACATACGATCCTTCTTTCTGTCTGGAATGCGGTCCGCGATCAGCTATGCGGCAGGCTGCGGACCAGCGTTTCTGCAGAATCAGCGAAATACGTCTCCACCGTCCGGCGGATGACCTCTGCATCTCCTGACCGGAGTGCCTGCACAATCGTGTGATGTTTCTCTGCTACCCAGTTCATATGCTCTGCACCCGCCTGGAAGCTCCGCTGATTCGTGATCAGCATAACAGTCATTACCATCTGGCGAATGCTGTTCCATAGATGCAGAATCCGTGTATGATGGGCCTCCAGAATTATGCTCTCGTGAAAAGTGAAGTCTTGCAGGGCAAATTCAACCACATCGCCATATTTGACGGCCAGCTTCATCTTGTCGATGGATTGCTCCAGCCGGGACAACAGGGACTCCTGCTGCTGCCCGGCTAATCTGGACTGTGCAAAGCTTTCGATCAAGTATCGCACATCGTACAGCTCTTCTACCTCTTGCAGATTTAAGCCCAGCACAACAGCCCCCATCCGCTCCAGCCGGATCAGACCTTCCGTAGACAAGGTTCTTAAGGCTTCCCTGACAGGGGAGCGGCTTGCACCGAATTCCCCGGCGATCCGGTTCTCGGAGAGGATCTCTCCGCGGGGGATCGTTTCATTGATGATTTGCAGCCTCAGCTCACAAGCGATATATTCCCCAAGGGACACACCCTGCAGCCAGGCTTTTGGAAATTGCATGTGAAACGACGCCTCCATCCTGTATTTAGTTCGGTATGTTCTGGCTGTTATCCCCCGGAACAACGGCATGACCGCCGAATTCATTGCGCAGTGCGGCGACAACCTTGCCGTGAAAAGTATCTTCCTCCAGCGAACGGTAGCGCATCAGCAGGGAGAGTGCAATGACCGGAGTGCTGACCTCCAGATCGAGTGCGGTCTGTACCGTCCATTTCCCTTCACCCGAGCTCTGCATGACTCCGCGAATGCCGGCCAGCTTCGGATCTTTGGCAAAAGCACTCTGCGCAAGCTCCATCAGCCAGCCGCGGATCACGGAACCACTCGACCACAGGCGGGCCACATCCTCATAATTGAAATTATAGCTGCTCTTCTCCAGCAGCTCAAAGCCTTCAGCGATGGACTGCATCATCCCATACTCGATTCCGTTATGAATCATTTTGAGGAAGTGGCCGCTGCCGCTTTCCCCGGCATAGAGATAGCCGCTGCGGACCGCCAGGTCGCTGAACAACCCTTCAACTTCTGCAAACCTCTCCCGATTGCCACCGATCATGAAGCAGGCGCCATGCTCTGCTCCTTCCATTCCGCCTGAAGTGCCGGCGTCGAACAGTTGAATACCGCTTTCCCCAAGCTTCTCGGCACGGGCGATAGATTCCTTATAATGCGAGTTGCCGCCATCTATGATGATATCTCCTGCATCAAGCAGCACTTCCAGTTGATCAATCACACTTTGCAGCACTGTACCTGAGGGGAGCATCACCCAGACCACTCTCGGCGGTGTCAGCTGGCAGACCATATCATCTATAGAAGCGGCGGCGACCGCTCCCTTGTTGGCCAATTCGTCGGCAATTTGTGGCTTAATATCATGGACCACCAGGTCGTGTCCATGCTCTAGCAGGTTTAACACCAAATTAAAGCCCATTTTGCCCAAACCGATCATGCCTAATTTCATAGCCATTCACTCCTTCATAGAATGTTATTGCCTATGCACCTTATTCAGTATACTTGTATACAACTTGTGATTATCATACTCCTTACCTGATATTCTTGTAAACTGTCCTGGACCAGCAGAACCAGAATACGGGTCGAGATCCGGTAGCAGCATGCGTCCCAAGCCGTTTATTTAATAAAAGCTCTGATCAATGGTATGCTGTAAGCATAGACCTGATATTGACGCAAAAGTGGGGTCCGTGATACGATATTGTAAATCCTTTAATTTGCTACCACTTTACCATAGTAAAGTAATAATAAATAAGCTTATAATGAAACTGACGAGGTGACCGTGAAGATGTCTAAACCGAAGGGATTCGAGAAGCCGTCCGGCGTGCGTGATTATCTGCCCCGGGCCGTAACCAAGCTGCGCAGAATTGAGCAGGATGTGCTGTTCTGCATGAGCCGCTGGGGCTATCGGCAGATGATGACGCCCACACTGGAATATTATGATACGGTGGGCGTAGCCAGCTCCACATCGGATCAGAAGCTGTATAAATTGCTGAATAACCGGGGCCAGGCGCTGGTGCTGCGTTCTGAAATGACCGCGCCGGTGGCCCGGGTGGTCTCTTCCTTGCTCAAAGACGAGCCGCTGCCGCTGCGCTTGTCGTATCACGCGAATGTATTCCGCGCAATTGAGGAGGAAGCAGGCAGAGAGGCGGAATTCTTCCAGACCGGAGTAGAACTGGTTGGCGATGATTCGCCGGAGGCGGATGCCGAGGTGGTGGCGTTGGCGATTGCTTCGCTGCAGGCTGCAGGCGTGAAATCCTTCAAAATCGCCATGGGCCATGTCGGCTTCCTGAACGGGCTGTTCCAGGAGGCTGTACCTGGCCTCCCCGAGGCACAGGAGGAGCTGAAGAGCCATCTGCTGGGCCGCGATTATGTATCCTTTCGCGAGACGCTGCAGCGGCTGCTGCTGCCTGGAGCACAGAAGGACGAGCTGGACGGGCTGCTACGGCTGCGCGGCGGCAAAGAGATCTGCGGCCAGGCGCTGGAGCTTACCAGCCATCCGCTGGCCCGTGCTTCCATAGAGCATCTGTGCAAGGTATGGGAGGTGCTGGTATCCTATGGCGTATCCCAGCATGTCTTGATTGACCTGACCATGATTGGCGATTTCTCCTATTATACTGGCATGACCTTCGAGGGATATGCGGCTGAGCTAGGTTTCCCTGTAGCCAGCGGAGGACGTTATGATAATCTGCTTCAGCAGTTCGGGCGTCCGATTCCCTCTACAGGCTTCTCTCTGAAGACCAACCGGATTCTGGACGGTGTGGCTGGTGATCCGGAAGCCGAGGAGCTGCCGATTCTGATTCAGTATGATGCGCTGCGACGCAAGGAAGGACTCGAGGAAGCCACCCGGCTGCGTTTGGAAGGCCACGCTGTTGTTACGCGGCTGGCCAACGAGCCGGAGGAGCTGAAGCAGGTGCACCGCCTTACTGCCGATACGGTAGAAGCAGAAGGTGAACGGTACGGTGAGGTGTATACGTTTGTGTCTTTTGTAAGTGAGCACGGCTAAGCAGGATCGAATACAGCAGAAACGCTCCGGATAAGAGGAGCTGAACCGATAAATATCAGACGGAAATGGAGGAACTTGAGAATGGCGCAAATACTGAAGGTGGCCATGCCCAAAGGGCGGATTTACAATAAGGCAGCCGAGCTGTTTCGAATGGCCGGTCTGCCGATCCCCCCGGATGGGGAAGCTTCCCGCAAGCTGGTGATTGAGCTGCCGGAGGCAGGTATGGAATTTATACTGGCCAAGCCGGTGGATGTGCCTACCTACGTTGAGTATGGCGTGGCAGATATCGGAATTGTCGGCAAGGATGTACTGCTGGAGGAGAATCGTGACGTCTATGAGCTGCTTGATCTGGGCATTGCCCGCTGCCGGATGTCGATCATCGGGTTGCCTGACTGGCAGCCGGGTATTCAGCAGCGCGTAGCGACCAAGTACCCCAATGTAGCTTCAAGATATTTCCGCGAGCAGGGGCAGCAGGTAGAGGTCGTTAAGCTGAACGGCTCTATAGAGCTTGCGCCGCTGATCGGCCTGGCGGACCGGATTGTCGATATGGTCGAGACCGGCCAGACGCTGCGGGACAACGGGCTTATTGAGATGACCAGCATATTTGAGATCACGAGCCGGCTTGTGGCGAACCGCGTGAGCTACCGGATGAAGAATGTGGAGATCCAGTTGCTGTGTGACCGTCTGCAGGCTGTGATAGGGCAGCCGCAGGTACATACAGGAAGCTGAAGCTTCTGCCGCCTTAGCGGACAGGCCGATTGAAAGGGAGGAAACCAGCGGTGAAGGTGAAGTCGAGCAAGGAATTCAAGCTGCAGCGGGAAGTCGATTATGGAACCCCGGAGCAGAACAAGGCTGTTCAGCAGATTGTAGCTGACGTCAAACAAGAAGGAGACGCAGCACTGCTGCGATACACGGAGCGCTTCGACGGCGCTGTACTGGAGCCAGGGCAGCTGCGTGTGACCCCCGAGGAGCTGCAGGCTGCGTACAGTCGGGTAGAGGAATCGTTCGTCACGGCTATCCGCGCAGCGGCTGCTAACATCCGTGCCTTCCACGCCAGACAGAAACGCAATTCGTGGATGGATCTGCAGCCGGATGGCACCGTGCTGGGCCAGATTATCCGCCCGCTGAAGCGGGTGGGCGTGTATGTGCCCGGAGGCAAGGCGGCGTACCCGTCCTCCGTGCTGATGAACGTGATTCCGGCACAGATTGCCGGGGTGCCGGAGATCGTGATGGTGACGCCGCCGTCTACCGGCGGCACCGCGGGCATCGACCCGTACATTCTCGTAGCCGCCGCAGAGGCGGGCGTGAACGAGATCTACCGGGTCGGTGGAGCCCAGGCGATCGCAGCGCTTGCCTTCGGCACGCCTAGCATCACGCCTGTGGACAAGATATGCGGCCCCGGCAACATCTACGTCGCGCTGGCGAAGCGCGAGGTGTACGGGGTAGTCGATATCGACAGCATTGCCGGTCCCAGCGAGATTGTCGTGCTTGCGGATGATACCGCAGAGCCGGCCTATATCGCGGCTGACCTGCTCTCGCAGGCGGAGCATGACGAGATGGCCTCTGCCATCCTCGTCACCCCTTCGCAGCGCCTGGCAGAGGCTGTTGCTGCCGAAGTGGAACGGCAGCTGCTCGAACTGCCGCGGCAAGCTATAGCCCGCGCTTCGGTAGAGAATTACGGCGCGATTATCGTCGTGGAGTCGATGGAGGAAGGCATCTCCGTAGTCAACCAGCTGGCGCCGGAGCATCTGGAGATTGTGACCGTTGATCCGATGGGCCTGACCGGCAGCATTGAGAATGCCGGCGCGATTTTTCTGGGGCCGTACAGCTCGGAGCCGGTGGGGGATTATTTTGCCGGACCGAACCATATTATTCCGACCAACGGCACGGCGCGGTTCTCCTCGCCGGTGGACGTGGATGATTTCATCAAGAAATCGAGTCTCATCTATTACAGCAAGGAAGCGCTCCTGCGTGACGGGGCGACCATTATAGAATTGGCACGGCGTGAGGGGCTGGAAGGCCATGCGCGGGCCATTGAAATCCGATTGCAGAATGAAGCGGAAGGCGGGAACACCCATGGAGAATAATAACGGACAGACGGAACGCCAGGCGGGTATCAGCCGCAAAACTAACGAAACAGACATTACGCTCTCCCTTACTATAGATGGAAGCGGTCAGGCGGAGCTGGAGACGGATGTTCCTTTTCTGAATCATATGCTTGATCTGTTCACTAAGCATGGCCAGTTCGACCTGTCCCTGCAGGGCCGGGGCGATATCGATATCGATGACCACCATACGGTCGAGGACATTGGTATCTGTCTGGGACATGCACTGCGTGAAGCGCTTGGCGACAAAAAAGGTATTAAACGTTACGCGAGCGTGTTCGTTCCCATGGATGAAGCGCTGGCGCAGGTGGTTATTGACATCAGCAACCGTCCGCATTTCGAATACCGTGCCGCTTATCCGTCCCAGCAGGTGGGAAGCTTCTCGACGGAGCTGGTGCAGGAATTCCTCTGGAAGTTCGCGCTGGAAGCGCGGATCACGCTGCATGTGATTGTTCACTACGGCTTCAACACTCACCACATGATCGAAGCGGTGTTCAAGGCATTGGGCCGGGCACTGGATGAAGCGACAACGATTGATCCCCGTGTGAAGGGTGTGCCTTCCACGAAGGGAGTGCTGTAGCATGGCGGTAGCCATCGTCGATTATGGCATGGGTAATCTGCACAGTGTCAGCAAGGCGGTCGAGCGGCTGGGGTATGAGTATCTGATCACCGGCGATGCCGCGGAGATATGGGCTGCGGACAGTGTGATTCTGCCGGGAGTCGGTGCTTTTGGCGACGCGATGGCGCATCTGCGGGAGAGCGGGCTGGATGTGGTAGTGAAGCAGTCAGCGGCGGGCAAGCAGCCGCTGCTCGGCATCTGTCTCGGTATGCAACTGCTGTTCAGCAGAGGCGAAGAGTACGGGGTTCATGAGGGGCTGGATATTTTGCCCGGTGAAGTGCTTCGCTTCGAGCCGCGCGACGGCTACAAGGTGCCGCATATGGGTTGGAATAAGCTGAGCTTCCGGCAGCTGGGTAGTCCGCTGTTGGAGGGGCTGGACGAGGGACATGTCTATTTCGTTCACTCCTATCACGCGCTGGTGGAGCAGCAGCAGGATCTGCTGGCGGTTACCGATTACGGGCAGCCGGTGACGGCAATCGTTGGTCGGGATAATGTATTCGGCATGCAGTTCCATCCGGAAAAAAGCGGCGAGCTGGGCATCCGGCTGCTGGGTAATTTCTTGAAGCTTAAAGCAGAGCAGGCGTAAGCCGTACTATAGAACGTGAACTTAAGAATGTTACATCCAAGCTGCCAGAATGCTCTATGCAATAGTCTTTCTGGCAACTCCACTACTCCATTCTTAAGTTCATCTTATATAAACAGAATGTAACGAAAGCGGGGAGCGCCAAATGTCTTCTTTTATTATCTATCCGGCCATTGATATCCGGGATGGAAAATGCGTCAGGCTGATGCAGGGCGACTACAATCAGGAAACGATCTACAATGACAGTCCGCTGAAGGTGGCAAAATCGTGGGAAGAGCAGGGTGGGAAATTCATTCACCTGGTCGATCTGGATGGTGCCAAGGCGGGCCACCCGGTCAATGATGACATTATCGGCGCCATCGCTGCGAACGCAAATGTTCCTGTTCAGGTGGGCGGCGGCCTCCGTACGCTTGCCGATGTGGAGAAGCTGCTCGGGCTGGGCGTGAGCCGGGTCATTATCGGCACCGCTGCGATTAACGACCATGCGTTTACCGAAGCCGTGCTGGCGAAATACGGCGACAAGGTAGCGATTGGTATCGATGCCAGGAACGGATTCGTGGCCACGCATGGCTGGCTGAACACCTCCGAGGTGCGTGCCGAGGATTTGGCGAAAGAGCTGGCTGCCAAAGGCGCCCAGACCTTCATCTACACCGATATCTCCCGCGACGGGATGATGCAGGGTCCGAATGTGGAGGGCATCCTGTCGATGGCCGCCACCAGCGGCCGTACGGTAATCGCCTCCGGCGGAGTCACCAGTCTGGATGATCTGGTGCGCCTGCATGCGCACAGCGCCAGCGGCATTGGCGGTGCGATTGTTGGCAAGGCGCTCTATACCGGCAACATCGATCTGTCCGAGGCGCTGAAGGCGCTGGATCAGAAGTAAATCAATCTGCTCAGCTGACTGAATGCTGGCCTGCAAGTCCCCGGATGTTGATCCGGGGGTTCTGTGGTTCTGGTGGGCTCAGCCGAATGTAACAGCACGCTCGGGTTGATAAGTAACCTTGCTTCTTTGAGTCCTTTATTCCAGGTCAGCTAGCCGTCGGAGTGGTACTTTTGCTGCTGCAACTGGCGTAACTGTATTTTGCAGCTATAGCTATATTGTTGATTTTTTCGCACTCTCCCGTATTTAATTGTATTTTATACAGTTGAAAATGAGGTTTTCGCTGAAAGTGGGCTATAACTCTAAATTTAACTGTACCAAATACACTTAAAAGTTATAAATGCTAGTTTTCATCGGAAACAACTGCACTTTATGTTCCTACTTAGGACCCAGCGAGGACGGAGAAGGTTGCTCTGTAACATTCGGATCAATTAGATGCGAAAGTGCAACTAAATTTAGCTGAAACTCCTGCCAGCGAGTAAATAGGTGCAAATCTGGTTACTTCTTAGGTCTAACGAAAAATTATAGGGAAAATCTACCGCTAGTTGGTCTCAGAATGGGGATTCGATGGAGTTATAGGGAGTTTCTACCGCTAATTACGTGCTATCCGCTTCATATTGCCCTCGAAAGCCAATTTAGTGGTAACTTTTCCCTATATGTCATGAAAACCAAACACTAGCTGGGAGTTAACGGTAGATTTTCCCTCATAGCCACCTACGTGTTTGGACTTAGAACGCTCAAATCTATATGGGGAAAACCCGGGTCCTAAGTAGTAACCAAATCTGCAACTAATCTTGAGTAAATGAGGCTTATTTCGCTCAGAAGGCTATAATAGATGCCTTTTTGGTTACTGCTCAGGCCTCCATAAGATAGGGGCATCCAAGACTTGGTTTCTTGATCGCCCAAGAGTCCAGCCAACATATTTAAGTGCGAAAACGCATCTAATTCACCAATTTTTTCCGTTTTGGAGCAAATAAGTGCGATAACGCATCTAATTTCGAGGTTTGAGCGTTATAGCATGAATTTTCCCCGAAATAGTTGCAGATTCGCACTTATTTGCCTGATCATGTGTGCTTCGGCTGAAATTAGTTGCAGTTTCGCATCTATTTCCTCCGAAGGTTCCAGAGTAACAGTCTACATCCTAAAGAAAGAATCGATTTACTCAGAAATAGTTGCAGATTCGCGCTCCCTGACAGGAGTTCCGGAGTAATATACTAAATCCTCACGGGGACCTAAGTAGTAACCCTTTTTACATCTATTTCCTCCAAAACACAAAAAATCCTCGAATGAGGTGCATTTTCGCAACTAATTCGGCGGATCGGTCTTAAGAAACCATCACGGAGTTAAGTCTTCGATGGTTTCATCATACGGTGGCCTAAGTAGTAACCACTTTATACATTAAAGCTGCTTAGTCTCAATCCCGAAACAGGCTGTTATATTGTTTCCGCTGCTTGGGGAGTTACACGTGGAACACGAAGGTCTTGATTCTCGCCTCGTAGGCGCACCCGTGGAACACGAAGGTTTGCCCTATTGTCGCCTCCCCAGAATAGAGAGGCATCCCCGTGGAACACGAAGGTTTGCCCTACTGTCGCCTCCCCAGAATAGGGAGGAGCCCCGTGGAACACGAAGGTTCTCGCCCTTGCAGGAGCGCCGAACGTCCAAGCGCCCCGCAGGGAATAGCGATCATCCGCCACTTGTTGCCCGGGAGCGCCCCCGTCCGCACCACACCGAAATTTCCGGGTGTCCAGAGGGCCGGGGCCCTCTGGGGTCCCCCTTGGCTAAGGGGGATTTAGGGGGATCGAAAATTATCGAAAATTATCGAAATTTATCGAAAAGAGAGGTCATTCCATGCTAGCTAAACGTATCATACCCTGCCTTGATGTGAAGGACGGGCGGGTGGTCAAGGGCGTGAACTTTGTTAATCTGCGCGATGCCGGAGATCCGGTGGAGCTGGCTGCACTGTATGACCGCGAGGGTGCGGATGAGCTGGTGTTCCTGGATATTTCGGCTTCAGTCGAAGGCCGGGCGACCATGGTAGAGGTGGTGCGCCAGACGGCAGGCGAAATTGCAATTCCGTTCACGGTCGGCGGCGGGATATCCACACCGGAGGATATGAAACGGATTCTGAGGGCAGGAGCCGACAAAATCGGCATAAATACGGCGGCCATCGTCAATCCGCAGCTGATTCTGGAGGGCGCGCGCCGGTTCGGCTCCCAATGTATTGTGGTGGCCATAGACGCCAAATATAATGAGGCCTTTGGCGAATGGGAAGTGTATACGCATGGCGGCCGCAAGCCGACCGGTATCCGTGCCCTGCACTGGGCCAAGGAAGCCGAGAAGCTAGGCGCAGGCGAAATCCTGCTGACCAGCATGGATGCCGACGGGACGAAGGACGGATTCGATCTGAACCTTACCGCGGCGGTATGCGACCTGCTGAGCATCCCGGTGATTGCTTCGGGCGGAGCCGGGACGAAGGAGCATTTCTACGACGTGTTTACAGAAGGCAAAGCGGATGCCGGACTGGCGGCGACGATTTTTCATTATAAAGAGATAGCGATTCATGATTTGAAGACAGATCTGAAGCAAAAAGGAGTAGAAATCCGATGAGCCAAACCCCAAATAATACAGATACGAATCCAATAGAGGGCATCCGCTGGGATGACGCGGGACTCGTGCCTGCCATCGTGCAGGATGCGAACAGCCTGGAAGTGCTAATGATGGCCTACATGAATGAAGAGTCGCTGCGACTATCCCTGGAAAGCGGCCAGACCTGGTTCTGGAGCCGCTCGCGCGGTGAATTGTGGCATAAGGGCGGCACCTCCGGTAACACCCAGGCGATAGTTTCGCTTCATTATGACTGTGACAGCGACACTCTGCTCGTCAAGGTTAACCCTGAAGGACCGGCCTGCCACACCGGGGAGACTTCCTGCTTTTATCGGGAAATTGCGCTGCAGCGTTCTGTGGCTGTACCAGCAGAGACCGCGCAGAAACCCGCCCTTCTTACAGATGCGGAACGTTTCGCTGTGCTCGGTGAACTGGAGCGAGTGATTGCGCAGCGTGAGGTGGAACGTCCGGAGGGGGCGTATACGACCTATCTTTTTGAAAAAGGAGTCGACAAGATACTGAAGAAGGTGGGCGAGGAAGCGTCTGAGACGATTATTGCCGCCAAAAACAAAGACAATGCCGAGCTGCGCCTGGAGATCAGCGACCTGATCTACCATCTGCTGGTGCTGCTGCAGGAACGCAAGCTTCCGCTGGATGAGATTATGGAAGAGCTGAGTGCCCGTCACGAACGGCCGCGCCGCGACTAAGGGGGACTGGGGCCGATGCATATTGATTACCATACGCACCACGAGCGTTGTGGCCATGCGGTAGGCAAGCTGGAGGAATATGTGCAGCGCGGTGTAGAGCTGGGGCTGCAGCAGCTGGGATTGTCAGATCATCTGCCGCTGATTCATGTGGACCCGGCCAGCTATTATCCGGAGATGGCGATGCCGCTGGAGGAGCTGCCGCGTTATGTGGATGAATGTCTCACACTCAAAGAGAAATACCGTGGAACGATTGAGCTGCGGCTCGGTCTGGAAGCTGATTATATTGAAGGCTATGAGGATCAGATTCGTGAGCTGCTGGCTCCGTATCCCTGGGATTATCTGATTGGGTCGGTTCATTTCCTGGGCGAGTGGGATATTACCGATTACCGGCAGGTTCATGGCTGGGAAGGGCAGGACCCTGTGGAGGTATACCGCCGCTATTATGATGCAGTACAGAAGTCGGCGTTATGCGGATTATATGATATTATAGGACATATGGACGTCATTAAGCGTTTCGGCTATGCTCCTGTGACGGCAGAAGGCCAAGCTGAGGTCAGAGAAATGGAGCGGGCTACTCTTACAAGCATTCAGGCCAGCGGCCTGGTGATGGAACTGAACGCTTCAGGCTTAACCAAACCTTGCGCCGAGATGTTCCCGGCGGAGCATCTGCTGCAGGAAGCGCTGGCGCTCGGAATTCCGCTCACCTTGGGCTCGGATGCCCATGATCCGGCCAAGCTTGGGGACGGTCTTGAGGAAGCCCGCAGCTTGCTCTGGAGGACGGGTTTCCGTGAGCTGTCCGTATTCGAGGAGCGCCGCCGCACAGCCGTAGCGTTCGTATTATGAGAAAGTTCATCTAATTTCAATCCGCAGGAGGGCGTTATGCATCATCAATTGCGAATATTTTCCGGAACATCGAATCCTAAGCTGGCTCAGGATATTGCGGAACGGCTTGGTGTCGAATTGGGCCAGATTAAGCTGACCCGTTTCTTGAGCGGTGAAATTTACGTGCATTACGAAGAGAGCATCCGGAACTGTGACGTATTCCTGGTGCAGTCTCTTTCCCACCCCATCAATGAGATGTTTGTGGAGCTGCTCGTGATGATCGATGCCGCCAAACGGGCTTCGGCGCGGACGGTGAATATTATTGTTCCCTATTACGGATATGCCCGGCAGGAACGCAAGTCTGCCCCGCGTGAGCCGATCTCGGCCAAAATGGTCGCAGATGTGTTGACAACCGCCGGAGCCACCCGGGTCATTACGATTGATCTGCATGCCGCCGCCATTCAAGGCTTCTTCAACATTCCTGTAGACCACCTGACTGCGCTGGATCTGATCAGCGGCCATCTGAAGCTGAAGGGCATGTCTGATCTTGTGATTGTCTCCCCGGATGCGGGGCGGGCATCCATGGCCGAGAAGCTGGCCAACAAGCTGGACTCCCCATTTGCGATCATGATCAAGAAACGCCCGGCCCACAATGAATCGGTCATTACCCATGTGATCGGTGATGTGGAGGGCAAGACCCCGATTATCATCGAGGATCTGATTGATACCGGCACCACGATAGTCAATGTGGTCGAAGGCCTGAAGGAGAGAGGGGCGAAGAACAGCATAGTCTGTGCAACCCACGGACTGTTCTCCGGACCTGCACTGCAGCGGCTGGATCATACCTGCATCGATGAGGTGGTCATTACCGACTCCATCGCACTGCCGCCTGACCATTCCAGCCGGTTCACGGTGCTCTCCGTAGCACCGATGCTGGCCCAGGCCACAAGAATCATTATAGAAGGCGGTTCAATAGACAAGCTGTTCAGAGACGCGGGGATTTGATCCCCCGTCTTTTCTTAAAATATAAGAATTTACGGCGAAGCCGTTTCTACTTGTCTCTCACAATTTCCTTTAATAGCCGATATCCGTACTTGGGAATCCCCCCTTCACCTGTGGTATACTGTGTGAAGACAGCCGGAACCATAACTGGGAACGGATAAACGTGAACGCTTGGAGCTTCGGTATGCGGGTTTGGTGCCGATCTCCTGTTTCGTGTTAGCCTAAGGATAAGGGAAGCTTTAGCTTTACAAGGGGGGTGCCTTGCTTCCATGATAGAGATTACTTCAGAGAATGATGAGGATTTGGGCAATGTAATTCCTGTCACTCTGGATGCCAGTTTTTTCTTTGAAAGAGCCGTTCGGTCGCTTGACCGCTTTCAATATGATAAGGCATTAAAAAATTTTCGCAAAGCTGTAGAATATGAACCGGATAATCCGGTGAATCATTGCAATATGGCGGGTATATTATCAGAGATGGGCAAATATGAGGCGTCGAATCAGATTCTCATCCATGTTCTGGACCATATTGACCCGTCAATGACGGAATGTCACTTCTATATGGCTAACAATTACGCCAATATGGAAAGCTTTGAAGAGGCGGAACGTTCGCTTGTCACTTATCTTGAGGAAGATGTGGCCGGAGAATTTCTGTCCGAGTCGGAAGAACTGATGGAACTGCTGCAATATGAGCTGGACCGTCCTGCTCCGCTGGTGCGGATCAAGAGCCGTGAGGGAGTAGTCGAGCATGAACGGGCCAGAGCGTTGCTTGAAGAGGGTAAGTTCACTCAGGCTGTCGCCCTGCTGCAGGAAATTGTGCAGAATACACCCGACTTCCTGGCCGCGCACAACAATCTGGGCTTGGCCTATTTCTATATGGGACGCTTCGCCAAAGCCAAGGAATGTATAGTTGAGGTGCTGAAGCTGGATGAAGGCAATCTTCATGCGCTCTGTAATATGGCTATCTTTCTGCAGTATGAGGGGGACGGCGGACAGCTCGGGCAGCTGGTAACTATGCTTGAGAACACGGTTCCTTTTCACCAGGAGCATGTATTCAAGATGGCTACGACAATGGGAATCCTGGGCCGCCATAGAACGGCGTACAGTCATTTCCGCCGTCTGCTGAAGGACGAGGAGGTTGGCGGCGACGCCGGGCTGTATCATTATTGTGCGGCGGCCGCCAGCAACAGCGGAATGTACGCAGAAGCCCGGCGCTGCTGGCAAAAAGCCTTGAAGCTGGACCCCGAATCGGCGGTTCCGCGCTTTTTCCTGGCGCAGCTGGTGCAAGCGCAGGCTGAGGGAACACCGCTGCCTTCTGTGAGCTACAACTATCAGCTGCCGTTTCAGGAGCAACTGAAGCGGTGGAAGAACAACAAGGACAGCTTCACCGAGGAAGTGCGCAACAACCCGCTGCTACGCTCGTCCTTCTTCTGGGCGCTGCGTTATGGAGATGCTGCCACGAAGCATCAGGTCACGGAAGCATTATGCTGGATTGAGGACGAGGAGATGTCCGAAGTGCTGCGTGGGTTGCTTGCGCAGCAGCCGGCACAGGAGGATAAGCTGCATGAGACGGCGCTGCTTAGTCTGCAGCGGCTGATCGGCAGCGGCCCGGAAGATCCAGAGCAGCTTCAGACGGATGAGAAGACGCTGCCGTCCAGATTCAAAACTCCACCGGAGTGGAGAGAGGAATGGCAGAAGATCATCGACCAGGCTATGTCAGGGATGGACCGGCGTTACGAAGCGTCACAGCGGAAAGACGCCGAGCTGCTCTGGAAGCAATTCGTGGGCAGCCTGTATCCCGATGTGCCCCACATCCGCCATACTGAAGCCTGGAGTGCGGCATTGGAGTATCTGGTTGCCAAGCTGCATAGAATATCGGTAACCTACCGTGAGTTAGCTCAGCGTTACGGAGTATCTCCTTCGATGGTAAGCCGTTATGCAAGGCGTATCGAGAACGAGTGCGGCAGCTTCAAAGAGAGTAGGGGCGGCAGCCTGTCGCCATTTACCGAGAATATCTAATAACAATACCCTGAATATCCTGAGGAGGTCACTGATATGTACAAAACGATTGTAATCGGAACAGGCCCGGCAGGGCTGACAGCTGCCATCTACCTGGCGCGCGCCAACCTGAGCCCGCTGGTAATTGAAGGTTTGCAGCCAGGCGGACAACTGACAACGACGACAGAAGTGGAGAACTTTCCCGGCTTCCCTGAAGGAATTTTGGGTCCTGATCTGATGGATAATATGCGCAAGCAGGCGGAGCGGTTTGGTGCGGAGTTTAAGAATGGCTGGGTGGAGTCCGTTGATTTCTCACAGCGGCCTTTCAAAGTGACTGTGGATGGGCTGGGTGTGCTGGAAGCCGAATCCGTCATTATCTCAACCGGCGCTTCTGCCCGTTATATGGGCATTCCCGGTGAGCAGGAGAATGTGGGCCGCGGGGTCAGCACCTGTGCTACCTGTGATGGATTCTTCTTCCGCGGCAAAAAGATCGTCGTGGTGGGCGGGGGCGACTCTGCGATGGAGGAGGCCAGCTTCCTGACCCGCTTCGCTTCCAGCGTTACGCTGGTTCACCGCCGTTCCGAGCTGCGCGCCTCCAAGATTATGCAGGACCGCGCGCGCGATAACAGCAAGGTCGTGTGGGCGCTTGACCGCACACCGCTTGAGGTCGCTACCGACGAGAAGGGTGTCAAAGGACTGATGGTGCGCAACAATGAGACGGGCAACAGTGAGCTTGTGGAAGCGGATGGCGTGTTTGTAGCTATTGGACATACTCCGAATACCGCTTTTCTGGGCGATCAGATTACGACAGACCCTAACGGGTATATTGTAGTCAATCCCGGCACCACAGAAACGAATATACCCGGAGTATTTGCCTGTGGTGATGTTCAGGATACCCGGTACCGCCAGGCCATTTCGGCAGCCGGAACCGGCTGTATGGCCGCGATGGATGCCGAGAAATACCTGGAAGGCTCGATGGTCCATGACTGGAGCGAATCGCTGGACAAATAAGCCTCGATTTCTGATTAAATGAAGAAGCCGGACACCTGAGACAGGATGTCCGGCTTCTTCGCGTGCAGTTATAAGTTTGTGAAACTCTGAACATATCCCTGCGTAACAGAAATATTACCAGTTAAGGAGTGATGGTTCAGATGAGAAAACGCGATTACATACAAGAAAGCAAAAGCTTTGATGAAGTGGCCGATACTTATGATGTGTATAGACCAAGCTATCCGCCCGAGCTGATAAATACGATCATTTCGGCTGCAGCGCTAGAGCCGGAGTCGAAGCTGCTTGAGATCGGGGCAGGCAGCGGCAAAGCCTCAGAGCTGTTCCTGGAGCGCGGCTACGGACTGCTATGTATCGAGCCGGGGCAGCAGCTGGCAGAGCTGGGATTACGCAAGCATGAGGGCAAAAGAATAGAATACGCAGTCACAAGATTCGAGGATTGGCAGCAGCCGCGCCTGGAGAATGATCTGGTATTCTCCGCACAGGCTTTTCATTGGGTGCCGCAGCCTGAAGGCTACAGAAAATGTTCAGAGGTGTTGAAACCAGACGGGCGGTTGGCCCTGTTCTGGAATTTCTATTTATGCGGCGATACCAAGGAAGACCGGGAGTTGGCCAGCATCTGCGGGGAGCACCAGGTCTTCTCCTTTGCCAGCGAGGACGAAATTAATCAGCGGATCGACAGAACTTCAGCCGAGATTCCCGCCAGCGGATATTTCGCAGCACCGGAGGTTTACCGTTATCAGTGGAGCACCGTGCTGGACGCGGACAGCTTCATCGGGTTCTTGCAGACAGGCAGCGAATATCTGATACTGACGGAGCAAGAACGCAGCCGGGCGGTGGCCGAGATCAGCGCAGTTATAGCCAAAAACGGCGGACAAGTCTCCTTTCATTTTGTAACCGGACTATTTATATCAGCCAAGCTGGTTACTCCTTAGGACCCTGCGAGACTCCAAGCCCTTGAACTAGGTAACCCGCATTCTAGCGGACCGTATAGCCCCTATTACCTTCTTTCTGCGATCTTTTGACGTCTTACGGACCGTATAGCCCCTAATTCGTCAAAACAAGACCTAACCCAAGGTTTTTCTGTGGTATAGCGGCTCCTGGGTCCGTTAATCCAGCAAAACGGTCCTTTTACAGCAAATAGGGGCTCCTGAGTCCGCAACCGTCTGAAATTGCAGCGAGGGTTACGAGCGAAAAGGGCTAGGGGATCTAAGTAGTAATCTAAGCTGTAGCTACGTCCTAACAAGAGAACAACCCGCCCTTGATCTTAGGCTCTTGCGCATTCCGCAGGAACAGCCCGCCCTTGACCTTAGGCTCTCGCGCATTCCGAAGGAACAGCCTGCCTCTTGACCTTAGGCTCTTGCGTATTCCGCAGGAACAGCCCGCCCTTGGCGTGAAGGTCTTGCGCATTCCGAAGGAACAGCCTGCTCTTGATCTTAGGCTCTCGCGCATTCCGAAGGAACAGCCCGCCTTTGACCTCAACCTCCGGCGTGCATCCCGTCAGGGGTCGCACGCCGTACATTGCGGCGTCCAAGCGGTCCCGCAGGGATAAGCGGTCCTACCACCCAGCCTCCTAATCACCGTGCCGCCAGACTTATTCGCCAAACTTGCGGGAGTCCAGAGGGTGCAACCCTTTGGGGCCCTCCCTTGGAAGGGAGGGTTTGGGAGGGATCGATCCTTTTCAAAAAAAAGGCTTGCGCATCCAGTAAAAACGTTTACAATAGAAATATAAATGTTAACGTGAACAAATTAACCATTCAGTAATTTAGTCAAATGTAAAAGGCATAATTTTAGATTGTTTTATATTTTAGGTAATGAGGATTAAGATTAATGTTCACGTTAAACTTCTTGATAATTATTTCATTCCAAAGGAGAGTATCAAAGCAGATGGGCAAAAAATTCATGGACGAAAATTTCCTGTTATCCAGCGAGACGGCAAGACAGCTGTTCCATAATTATGCGAGTGATATGCCGATTATTGATTACCATTGTCACCTTAGCCCCAAGGAGATTTATGAGAACAAGACCTTTCGTAATATCACGGAAGCCTGGCTGGCCGGAGATCATTATAAATGGAGAGTGATGCGGGCGAACGGGGTGGAAGAAAGATTCATCACCGGGGATGCCTCGGATTACGACAAGTTTCTAGCCTGGGCAAGAACCGTGCCGAGGATTATCGGCAATCCGCTGTACCACTGGACCCATCTGGAGCTGCAGAGATTCTTTGGAGTACATGAGCTGCTGAGTGAAGAGAGCGCCCCTATGATCTGGGACACCGTAAACCGCCAGCTGCAGGGAGAGGGCTTCGGGGCCAGAGATCTGATACTGAAGTCCAATGTTACCACCGTGTGCACGACGGATGATCCCGTTGACAGTCTGGAATATCATCGTCAAATCAGCGGTCTGAAAGGTTTCGCGGCAAGTGTAGTTCCGGGCTTCCGTCCCGACAAGGCGCTTGAAATCAACCGTGCGACCTTTAAGCCTTGGGTGGCACAGCTCAGCGAGGCTGCCGGTAGAAGCATAGAGAATTACGGACAGTTTCTGGAGGCGCTGGAGAGCCGGGTAAGATTCTTCCACAGCTCGGGCGGCCGTGTATCCGACCATGCACTGGATGCGGTCAGGTATGCACCGGCTACGCTTGAAGAAGCGGCGGTGATTTTTGCCAAAGGATTAAATGGCGACAAGGTCAGTGAGCAGGAAGAAGGACAATACAAAGGGTTCACGCTTGTATTCCTGGGTAAGCTGTACAGCGAGCTGGATTGGGCTATGCAGTTCCACATCCATGCACTGCGCAATAACAACAGTGTAATGTTCGGACGCCTCGGACCGGATACAGGGTATGACTCGATCAACGACGGGGCGATTGCCGGACCGCTGGCTGGACTGCTGGATGCACTGGAGCGTGAAGGCGCTCTGCCGAAGACGATTCTCTATTCGCTGAACCCGAATGACAATCATGTCATTGCCAGTCTGATGGGCAGCTTCCAGGGCGGTGGCGTGGCCGGCAAGCTTCAGTTCGGAACCGCCTGGTGGTACAACGATAACAAGGACGGTATGCTGGAGCAGATGAAGACGCTGGCGAATCTGGGTGTACTCAGCCAGTTTGTAGGGATGCTTACCGATTCCAGAAGCTTTTTGTCCTATACCAGACATGAATATTTCCGCCGCATTCTCTGCGATCTGGTCGGCTCATGGGTAGAGGATGGCGAAGCACCGGAGGATATGGAGCTGCTCGGTGGTATGATCAAGAATATTTGCTATACCAATGCGAAGCAATATTTCAATTTCGAGCAGGTACTGGTGACCACGTAATTCATAATATGCTATTCTTACATGGAAGAGCCAAACCCGCTTAATAAGGAAGGTGAATTCCATGGCACCTACAATCAAAGATATCGCCAAATTGGCAAATGTTTCTCATACAACTGTGTCCAGAGCACTCAATAACAGTCCGCTGATCAAAGAGGTTACCCGCAAGAAGATTGCAGAAATAGCCGCCCAGGTTGGGTATGTTCCCAATTACAATGCCAAAAGCCTTGTGCTGCAGCGCTCCCACACCATCGGCTTGTTCTTTACCAGCATCGCCAAAGGAACTTCGGCGAGCTTCTTCTCCGACACGATCCGGGGTGTAAACAGCGTGATTGATGTGGGATACAATCTGTTTATCCGCGGGATTGATGACTATGCTGATTATTCAGTCATCCACCGCAAGAGATTCGACGGCATCATTCTGATGAGCCAGAGTGAAGCCGATAACAAATTCATCTACCATGTGGTGCAGCAGGAGATTCCGATCGTCGTGCTCAACAGGCAGATTGAAGACCGCTCTATCATCAATATCATCTCCAATGACCGGGAGGGAGCCTATCAGGCAGGCAAATACCTTATAGAAGCCGGGCATACCGATATTGCCATTGTGGAAGGGGTAGAAGGCTTCAAATCAACCCAGGAGCGCAGAGACGGCTTCATTCAGGCATTAATAGACCACGGAATTCCGGTGCGCAGCGAGTATATGGTACGCGGTAATTATGATATGCCGAGCGGATACCAGGCCATGGGCAGCCTGCTTGCACTGGATAAGCCGCCTAGCGCGGTCTTCTGTTCCAATGACGACATGGCCATCGGAGCGATGAACAAGGTATATGAAGAAGGGATGCAGGTGCCGGCGGATGTCTCCATTGTCGGCTTCGACGACAGTGGCTTCTCCGCATTCACCAATCCTTCGCTGACTACTGTGAAACGGCGGATTGAAGAAATCAGCGAACAGGGTGCGCACAAGATTCTCAGCTTGATCAAACGGCCTGCCGAGGAGGATGGACGAATCTCGATAGGCACGGAATTGATTATCAGACGCTCGGTTAGAACCCTTCACGATTAATCCAGTAAAGTGATTAGGAAGAGAACAAAGAGGCATATTCCGCTACTCGGGGATATGCTCCGGTCATTAAGTTTAACGTGTGCATTCAATAATCAGGAGGAATCGACATGGATCAATTGAACCGCAAAACCTGGAAGTCCTACAAGCAATATCCCGAGAAGGTACTGCAATTTGGTGAAGGCAATTTCATGCGTGCTTTTGTAGACTGGCAGATTCATGCCATGAACCAGCAGGCCGGTTTCGATGGCAGTGTGGTAGTGGTACAGCCGCTGGCGAATGGCCTTTCCCAGATGCTGAATGATCAGGACGGGTTGTATACGCTTTATTTGCAGGGTATCAAGGACGGCGAGGCCGTGAAGGAGCATGAGGTAATCAATTGTATCTCGCGCACACTGAACCCTTATGCTGAGCATGATGAATACATGAAGCTGGCCGAGAATCCGCAGCTGCGTTTCATTGTCTCCAATACGACAGAGGCGGGAATTGCCTTCGAGCCTGGCGACAAGCTGACGGATGCACCACAGCAGAGTTTCCCCGGCAAGCTGACGGCTCTCTTGTACCGTCGTTATGAGCTGTTCCAAGGCGAAGCCTCCAAGGGGTTCATCATTATTCCCTGTGAGCTGATTGACCGCAACGGCGATGAGCTGAAAAAGGTTGTGCTGCAATATGCCGAACTCTGGAATCTGGGAGAAGGGTTCATCAGCTGGCTGAATGAAGCCAACACCTTCTGCTGCAGCCTGGTGGACCGGATCGTCCCTGGGTATCCGAGGGATTCCATCGCTGAAATTACAGAGGAGCTGGGTTACAAGGATAACCTGGTAGTTGTTGGCGAGCAGTTCCATCTGTGGGTTATTGAAGGACCGCAGTGGATCAAAGATGAATTCCCGGCTCACCTGGCTGGACTGAATGTGCTGGTCGTGGACGATATGACGCCTTACCGCACCCGCAAGGTGAGAATTCTGAACGGCGCACATACTGCATTGACCCCGGTAGCCTATCTGTATGGTGTGGATACGGTAGCGGAAGCTGTCGAGCATGAGGTGGTAGGCCCGTTCGTGAAGTCATTAATATATGAAGAAATAATTCCAACCCTGGATCTGCCGGTGGAGGAACTAAAGTCTTTTGCCGATGCGGTGCTGGAACGGTTCCTGAATCCTTATGTGCAGCATTATGTGCTGAGCATCTCCCTCAATTCGATTTCCAAATTCAAAACAAGAGATTTGCCGTCCCTGCTGGAATATGCCGAATCTACAGGTAAGCTGCCGGAGAAGCTGGTATTCTCGCTTAGCGCGCTGATCTGCTTTTATAAAGGACAACGGGGAGAAGAAAGTATTCCACTGGCGGATGATGCCGATATTCTGGAATGGTTCGCTTCTCTGTGGAGTGGCTGGGATGGTACAGAAGCAGGTCTGCGTGCCTTGGTCACTGAAGTGCTGGCTGCGCAGAACCGCTGGGGACGTGATTTGAATGAGGTATTTGGTCTGACCGACAAGGTGGCCGAAGGCTTGATTGCTATCCAGGGCAAGGGCATGCAGCAGGCGCTGCAAGACTTATTGAACCAGCCCGCCCACAACTAAGTACAATATTCCGGAGGTGTGAAGCAATGATCAAGACCATGAAAGAGGTACTGCAGATCAATGATACCGATAACGTGGCTGTAGCGCTTAAGGATTATAAAGCAGGCGACAAGATTGTGATCGGCGGGAATGAGATAGAGATAATTGAGGATATCGCCAGAGGCCACAAAATTGCACTCTCAAGCATTAATGAAGCCGAGAACGTAATGAAATACGGTTACCCCATCGGGCATGCCACGGTGACAATCTCCCCCGGCCAATGGGTGCATACCCACAATACCAAGACCAATCTGACCGGAGTTGAGGAATACAGCTTCGTACAAAAGCTTGCGCCCAACCCGTTCAAGGCGGAGAATCTGACCTTCAAGGGATACAGACGTCAGGGTGGCTCCGTGGGCATCCGCAATGAGCTGTGGATTGTGCCGACGGTTGGCTGTGTCAACGGCGTGGCTGAACAGATTATCAATATCTTCAAGGCTGAGGTCGGCGATATCGCTCCCTTCGACAATCTGCTGGTGCTGAAGCATAATTACGGCTGCTCCCAGCTCGGTGATGATCATGACAACACCCGTACGATCCTGGGCGATGCAGTCAAGCATCCCAATGCGGGTGGCGTGCTGGTGCTGGGGCTGGGCTGCGAGAACAACAATCTGGAGATTTTCAGAGAGTCTTTGGGCAGCTATGATGAAGACCGCGTGAAATTCCTCGTCTCCCAGGAAGTGGGCAATGAGATTGAAGAAGGCGTGAAGCTGCTAAAAGAAATCTACAACCATGTACAAGGGGATTGCCGTGAAGAGGTAGCCCTCTCCGAGCTGAAGATCGGCCTCAAATGCGGCGGCTCCGATGGACTGTCCGGCATTACCGCCAATCCGCTGCTGGGACGTCTCTCCGACTTCATGGCTGCCCAGGGCGGAACAACCGTCCTGACAGAGGTGCCCGAGATGTTTGGCGCTGAGAAAATCCTGATGGAACGGGCCGCAGATGAAGAGGTCTTCCATAAGGTTGTAGATCTGATCAATGATTTCAAGCAATATTTCATGGATTATAAGCAGCCCGTCTACGAGAATCCTTCGCCGGGCAACAAGGCCGGCGGCATTACAACCCTGGAAGACAAGTCGCTCGGCTGCACCCAGAAGTCAGGCACCTCCACGGTGATGGACGTACTGAAATACGGAGAAGCAATCAGCAAGAAGGGCCTGAACCTGCTGAACGCACCGGGCAATGACCTGGTGGCTTCTTCGGCCCTCGCCGCCGCAGGCTGCCAGCTGGTGATCTTCACGACCGGACGCGGAACGCCCTTCGGCACCTTCGTGCCTACGATGAAGGTATCGACCAATACGCCGCTGTTTGAAGGCAAACGCCACTGGATAGACTTCAACGCCGGTGTGCTGGTGGAGGATGGCTCGGCCGAAGAGGTTCTGGAGGATTTCATCCAATATATTATCCGTGTAGCCAGCGGTGAACTGGTGAACAATGAGAAGAACAATTTCCGTGAAATTGCTATTTTTAAGACAGGTGTAACACTGTAAGCCTATAAGGCTGAAGCAATGCTACAGCAATCCTACAATAATTAAGCAGCAGACTATTTCCACTGTGCGAGGCGCAGACGGGGATGGTCTGTTTGCCGTTGCACGCCATAAATTATCCTTCTATTTCACGCAGAAACGGATGCCTGAAAGCGATACGTAGTATCGCTGCTTCGGAAGCATATGCTTTGCAGAGAACGGCAAAGCCGTTTTTTCTTGCATTTCAGGTAATCCTGCTTCATTAGTGAGCGCAGTCACTATTCCGTGAGGCGGACTATGCTAATCTGTTGTTGAGAATAATTCTCAAACGAAAGGTAGAGGAATATGGACAAAGTGCTGGATAGTAACGATTCCATCTTCAATCTTGTCAGCCAGTATCCCGAAGTCATCGATATTATGGTGGAGCTGGGCTTTCATGATATTGCCAAACCGGGTATGCTGCAGACGGCCGGCCGGTTTATGACACTCGCCAAAGGAATCAAGCTGAAAAAGATGGATGCCACTGTCGTGAAGCAGGCCTTCGAACGTCAAGGCTTCGTGATTGAAATATAAGTTCTTAAACGATAAGGGAGATGAGTCACATGAGTGAGCTGATTAACAACCGTGAGGTTGATGTACCTGAGCAAGGCCGCCGCCAGGCGATGCTGAAGGAGATCATTAAGGAACTGCACGCAGGCAAGTCTGTAGAAGAGGTAAAGGCCCGTTTCGCAGAAGCGGTAGGGGATGTTACGGTGGAAGAGATTTCGGCGATGGAGCATTCCTTGATGACAGAGGAAGGAATTCCGGTTGCTGAGGTTCAGCGGCTCTGTTCGGTGCATACGGCGATTTTTAAAGGCTCCATCGAACAGATTCACCGTTCATCCAAGGCTGAGGAGCAGCCGGGGCATCCTGTACACACGTTCAAGCAGGAGAACCGTGAGGTGGAACTGCTGGTTAACTTTCGATTGGAGCTGCATGCCGGTAAATTCGCCACAAATGACAGTGAAGAGATCATCTTCAAGCTGCTGGAGGATCTGAGCCTGCTGCTCGATCTTGACAAGCATTATAGCCGTAAGGAGAATCTGCTGTTTCCATACCTGGAGCGCTATGGCATCTATGGGCCAACCAAAGTGATGTGGGGGGTGGACGACAATATCCGCAGCATGATTAAAGAGGCCAAGGCGGCACTCAGTTCTTATACAGGCAACCGCGAGGAGATCGGCTCCATGCTGACCTTGATCATTCAGGAAGTCAATGAAATGGTCTACAAAGAGGAGAACATCCTGCTGCCGATGGCTCTCGACAAATTAACGGAAGATGAATGGGTCAAAATTGCCCGTGAAAGCGATGAGATCGGCTTCTGCCTGACTTCGCCAGTGGAGGAATGGATTCCGGAGCGCGCTCCCGAGCCAGAAGGAGCCGTTGTGGAAGAGACAGAGGAAGGTCTTTCACCGCAAGGCTTTATCCGCTTCGAGACGGGGCTTCTGTCGCTGCATCAGCTGGAGACGGTGCTGAATCATCTGCCGGTCGATCTGACTTTCATCGATGAGAATGATGTCGTGCGTTACTTCTCGCATGGCAAGGAACGTATCTTTGCCCGTACGAAGGCTGTAATCGGCCGCACTGTGCAGAACTGCCATCCCCCGCAGAGCATGCATGTAGTGGATAAGCTGCTGCAGGATTTCAAGGCAGGCCGCAAGGACGCCGAGGATTTCTGGATTGCGATGAAAGACAAGTTTATCTACATTCGTTATTTCGCTGTCCGCGATGCAGAGGGCACTTACATGGGCACGCTGGAATTCACCCAGAATATTGCCCCGATTCGTGCGCTGGAAGGACAGAAGCGTATTTTGTCCGAATAGGATTACCGTACTTGTACCGCAACAGTGCTCTTACCTCGCGTAAGAGCGCTTTTTGTTTAAAATATCAGAAAGTATAAGTTTCACCTGAATAAGCATTGCCTGTTTCATGACTGTTATTCCCGGGTGTGCCGCCTTTCCTTGACCGCAGAGGGGGGTTCTATTATAGTGGGTACGTAGGATTAACTATTTTAGCATAGAAAAAGGTGGCTTATTACATGTCTGAGAATATCTACGTTGGCGTGGATTTGGGCGGCACTACCATTAAGGTCGGGATCTGCAATGCCGATGGCAATCTGCTGCATACTTATGAAGGACCCACTGGAACCGCGGACGGCGTGGATGCTGTCATCGATAACATTGAGAAGTATGTGCGTCAAATTGTGGAAGACTCCCCATACACTTGGGATCAGCTTGCCGGTGTAGGAGCAGGGCTCGCCGGATTTACAAATATCCGTGAAGGAATTATCATCCTTGCGCCTAACATTGGATTCAAAGATGTGCCGATCCGTTCCATCCTGGAAGGGCGGCTAAATAAGCCGGTCAAAATAGATAACGACGCTAACGTGGCAGCGCTGGGTGAAGCCTGGAGCGGCGCGGGACGCGGCGTTGAGAACTGTGTCTGCTATACGCTGGGAACCGGCGTGGGCGGCGGCATTATTATTAATGGTAAGATCTATCAGGGATTTGGCGGTCTAGCCGGAGAACTGGGACATATCTCGGTGGTGCCGGATCTGGAAGCGATCCAATGCGGCTGTGGGAATATGGGCTGTTTGGAAACCGTTTCCTCCGCTACGGGAATTATCCGTATGGCCAACGATGCTGTGGCCCGCGGCGACCGTACTTCGTTGTCCCAGGTGGAGAAGATTGCCGCCAAGGAAGTATTTGATGCGGCCAAAGCCGGAGACGAGGTTGCCATCCGTATCGTGAACCGGGCGGCCTTCTACCTCGGCAAATCGCTGGCGGCCGTTTCCGCCGTGCTGAACCCGGAGGTCTTCATCATCGGCGGAGGAGTCTCCAAAGCCGGGGATATTCTGTTCGAAGAAGTCCGCCGTGTGTTCGCGAAGCTTGCACCAGCACCGCTTCAGACGGGTGTGACGATTATTCCGGCACAGCTCGGAAATGATGCCGGCATTGTTGGCGCTGCCGGACTGCTCCTGCGTTCTTAAACAACCGTAATTATTCATATACTACAATCTGGGGAGGGGACGCTTGAATGACCGAAGTGGAGAACGCTGCATCGGCTGGGGCCACCCTGATTATTATTACGGGGATGTCAGGTGCGGGCAAGACGATCGCTGTACAGAGCCTTGAGGATCTGGGGTTCTTCTGCGTTGACAACCTGCCACCGGTACTGATCCCCAAGTTCGCCGAGCTGATTGAACAGTCGAAAGGCAAAATTGCCAAAGTAGCACTTGTGATCGACCTGCGGGGCCGCGAATTCTTCACGGCCCTGTCGGAATCACTGGCGTACATTAAAGATGAATCAACGATTGGCTGCGAAATTCTGTTTCTGGATGCTACGGATTCTGTGCTGGTTCAGCGTTACAAGGAGAGCCGCAGACATCATCCGCTGGCCCCCAAGGGGATGCCGCTGGACGGTATCCGCCTGGAGCGCAAGATGCTGGAGGAATTGAAGAACTCCGCAACGCTGTGTCTGGATACGAGCAGTATGAAGCCGGCACAGCTGAAGGAGAAGATTGTCTCCCGTTTCTCTTACCTTGGCAAGAGCACACTCTCCGTTAACATTACTTCTTTTGGCTTCAAGTACGGTATTCCGATTGATGCAGACCTCGTGTTCGATGTCCGCTTTCTGCCCAACCCTCATTATGTGGATCATCTGCGCCCTAAGACCGGCCAGGACAGCGATGTGTATGACTATGTGATGAAATGGTCCGAAACTCAGGTGTTTCTGACCAAGCTGCTGGATATGCTGCATTTTCTGATCCCGCAATACCGCAAGGAAGGCAAATCCCAGATTATTATCGGGATCGGCTGCACGGGGGGCAAACACCGCTCAGTAGCGATTTCCGAATATTTGGGTAAAATGTTGGGTGTTAGTGAGACGGAATCGGTGACCGTGAGTCACCGGGATTCCGAGCGCGATCGGCATCAATGAGAGAAGGGGTCAATCGTGATTGAAGAACAAAGACAGCGTCCGCGCATTGTTGTGATGGGCGGGGGAACCGGTCTGTCTGTGATGCTGCGCGGGCTGAAGGAGAAGCCGCTGGATATTACGGCCATTGTAACCGTGGCTGATGACGGCGGCAGCTCGGGCATTCTGCGCAGTGAGCTGCAGATGCCTCCGCCCGGTGATATCCGCAACGTGCTGACGGCCATGGCCGATGTGGAGCCGCTGATGGCTGATATTATGAGGTACCGCTTCAATAGCGGGGAAGGGCTGGCCGGGCATAGTCTAGGCAATCTAATTCTCGCTGCGCTTACCGATATATCCGGTGATTTCGTCACAGCGGTCCGGGAGCTTAGCCGCTTATTTGCTGTCCGCGGCCGGGTGCTGCCTGCAGCCGGAGAAGCTGTGGTGCTGCATGCCGAGATGGCCGACGGCACCATTATCACCGGCGAGTCCAAGATCCCTGAGGCCGGCGGGGTTATCAAGCGGGTCTTCCTGGAGCCGCCGGATGTGGAGCCGCTTCCTGAGGCGCTGGAGGCGATCCAGAACGCGGATGCTATTCTGCTGGGTCCCGGCAGTCTGTATACCAGCATCCTGCCCAATCTGCTTGTCCCCAAGCTGGCTGAGGCTGTGGTATCCTCGAAGGCGATCAAGATTTTTGTCTGCAACGTAATGACCCAGCCTGGAGAAACAGATAATTATTCGGTCAGCGATCACCTGCAGGCGGTTTATGACCATATAGGCATCCATCTGTTCGATTATGTAATCGTTAACGACGGCGTTATTCCCGAGCAGGTGCAGGTGAAATATGCGGAGAAAGGCGCTCGTCCGGTCCGTGTGGATCAGGAAGCGCTTGATGGCAGCAGCTATAAGGTGATCGCTGATAAGCTGGTATTATTCCGTACCTATTTAAGGCATGATACAGATAAGCTAAGCCATCATATTTACCAGCTCGTTCAAGACTGGATTTCCAGATGAGCCTTCCGAATACCGTGATATTAAGAAAGAGGTGAGACCCTTGTCTTTTGCGGCCCTTACCAAAAAAGAGCTGACGATGGTGGAGAGCCAGCCTTGCTGTGAGAAGGCGGAGATGTCCGCACTGATCCGGATGAATGGTTCAGTGCAGCTTTCGAGCAAAAAGGTGGTACTCGACATTTCGACGGAGAACGCCGCGATTGCAAGACGGGTATATTCTTTGCTTAAGAAATATTACCAGGTCCATATCGAGCTGCTCGTGCGTAAAAAAATGCGTTTGAAGAAGAATAACGTCTATATCGTCAGAATTCCCAACCGGGTGCAGGAGATCTTAAGTGACCTGCATATTGTCTCCGAGGGTTTTAATTTCACGGATGGTATTGATGATGCCATTGTCGGCAAGAACTGCTGCAAGCGGGCTTATCTGCGCGGCGCCTTCCTGGCCGGAGGTTCAGTGAACAACCCGGAAGGCTCTTCGTACCATCTGGAGATCGCTTCCATGTATGAGGAGCACTGCAAGGCCTTGGTGGAGCTGGCCGGTGAATTTCACCTGAATGCCCGCTGCATCGAGCGCAAGAAGGGCTTCATCCTCTACATTAAGGAAGGCGAGAAGATTATCGAATTCCTCAGCTTGATCGGGGCGCACCAGGCCTTGTTCAAATTTGAGGATGTGCGGATTATGCGGGACATGCGCAATTCGGTCAACCGGATTGTCAACTGCGAGACGGCTAATCTGAACAAAACAATCAGTGCTGCGGTGCGGCAAATTGAGAACATCAAGCTGCTGCAGCGGGAAGTGGGCCTGGACAGCCTGCCTGACAAGCTGCGTGAGGTGGCTGAGGTCAGACTGGCCCATCCGGATATCAACCTGAAGGAGGTTGGCGAAATGCTTAAGGGCACCGTCAGCAAATCAGGGGTAAACCACCGGCTGCGCAAGATTGATGAAATGGCGGATAAGGTGCGGGGCGTCTGAATATTTTTTTTCTAGTGTGGATTAAGTTATAATGATATAATATTATAAAATTTAATGTGAAATTCATTGGGCAGATCTCAAATAGGGGGTAAGCGTTTCATGACAAAGCACCCGGTAGTTGTTCGGTTGAAGACAGGGCTCCATGCTCGGCCGGCAGCATTGTTCGTGCAAGAAGCTAACAAATTTTCGTCGGAGATTTTCGTGGAAAAAGACGATAAAAAAGTAAACGCCAAAAGCATCATGGGTATTATGAGTCTGGCAATCAGTTCCGGCACGGAGATTTATATTAGCGCGGATGGCGCGGATGCAGATCAGGCTGTAACCGCTTTGACCAGTCTTGTAAGCAAGGAAGAGCTAGAGAACCAATAAGGTTGTCCGGAATAAGTGTACTGCAGCACCCTAAGCCCCTTCGCGGGCTTTTTTTTTATATTTCTCCAGCGGATTAATGCAACTTTTTCCAAGCAGTCCCGTCTAGAGGGTACAAACAATATAACCATGATGAAAGGGGTTAATGAAGATGAACAAGTGGGGTAAATCGATCGGAGCGGTACTGCTGGCAGGAAGTCTGTTGATTGGAGGAATGGCGTTGAACGGAGGAGCAGTGGGTAGTCAGAAGGCTTATGCTGCGGACGAAGTGCAAAGGGATATCATCAGTGTGGTGGGCAAAGGCGAGCTGTCGATCAAGCCCGATATCGTCTATATGTCGATCGGAGTGACTACTTCGGCTGAAACTGCTCAGGAAGCGCAGAAGAACAATGCCGCCAAGATGGATAAGCTGAACAAGCTGCTGAAGACCACTTGGGGAATTGCGGAGAAGGACATCAAGAGCACCCAGTTCTCAGTACAGCCCAACTACACTTATACTGAAAAAGACGGACAGAAAGTTAAAGGCTACAACGCCCAGCATACGCTGGAGGTATCTTACCGTGACCTGGCCAAGGTAGGTCAGCTGCTGGATGCGGCTTCTGCAGCCGGTGCCAACAATATCAGCAATGCGCGGTTTGCGATTGAAGACACTTCCGCTTTTGAAGCGCAGGTGATTGAGAAGGCTATGGCCAATGCGGGAGTAAAAGCTTCAGCGATCGCCAAGGCAGCGGGACGCAGCTTGGGTCTTGTCATTAACGTGAGCCAGAATGATAGCGGCAATGATCCGATCTATTTTGCCCAGAAGGAAATGATGAACGTGGCAGCGGACGGCGCTGCCTCATCGGCTGTGGAACCGGGAGAAGTTAAAGTCACTACCCAGCTTAGCGTAATGTACGAGATGAAATAAGCTAAGGGATGACAGAGGGGGCGTTCTTCAGCTGGCGACAGCGGAGGGGCGTCTTTTTGCTAGAGTTCAGTTGGGCTATGGATTGAAATCTCTCAATAAGTTTAAAGAAATGTAATAACAAGTGCTTCATTTTCACTGAAAAACGAAGAAACTGTAAGCGTCCTTGTAACTCTAACGGAGTTAGGCTTCGTTATACTAAGAGGTAGAGTTTAAACATCGCACCTGCGGAAGGAGAAATATAGATGTCCTATTTTACTAAAAAACACGCTCGTCAATGGGGAACCGGTCTGCTGATCGCAGGCCTTCTGGCCGGAGGAGGATTGCTGCCCGCAGAAACTAGCCATGCAGCAGCAACTACGCAGAAGCAAGCCGCTTCGATCGCCGTACTGAAGTATAACGGAGCAATTACGCAGCAGACTGGAGTTGTGGTGAACGGAGAAGTATGGGTGCCGGTAACCTTCCTGCGTGATGTGCTGAAGATGCCGCTCGCCTATGATAAGGCTGAGAATGCCTATACGGTGGGAAGCGGAGTCAAACAAGTGAAACTGTCATTGTATAACGGATCTGCCTCCATCTCCGTAAATAACGTCTATATTAAAGACCATGAGGGGAAATTGTTGAACAACCGCCTGTATGTCCCGGCTGGGCTGCTCAGTGACTATCTGGGCTACAAGACCGATTGGAGTGCCTCCTCGGGCCGTCTGAACGTAGTTGCTAAAGCGAACAATGCTCTGACTATTACGACTCAGACGATCTCCAATAACAAGCAGGATGTTACTGTAGAGCTGGATTATCCGCAGATCAGCGGAATGGCGAATGCGGCGGCCCAAGCCAGAATCAACAGCCTGCTGAAGCAGGACATTACCAACTTCGCAGCTGCTGCCGATAAAGGCATCAAGAACCGCGGCAAGGAAGAGAACCCTTACGAATATGAATCGTCCTATCTGGTAAGCTACAATCAGGACGGTGTGCTGAGTCTGATTACCAACCAATATAGCTATATGGGTGGAGCGCATGGAAATACGTACCGTCAGGGCTACACCTTCTCGCTGAAGAATGGCAAACGGCTGCTTCTGGGCGATCTGTTTGGAGCCAATTCTTCTTACAAAAAACAGCTGAATGCCAAGCTTGATAAGCTTGTTAAGGCTGAGGGCGGGTATCTCGGCGGTTTCAACGGGCTAACCAGCGAGAAATTCTTCTATCTGAAGGAAGGGCAGGTTGTACTGTTCTTCCAGCCTTATGAATATACGGCCTATGCCGCAGGATCCCCTGAGTACAGCTTCAGCTTCAAGGAATTGCTGCCTGACGGCAGCAGCCCTTTTGCCGCGTATAAATAAAGTCTCGGCATGGTCCTGGTGTCTGAACAGGGCGTATTCCAGGCAGGGACATCTCACCGTTGCCTGATCTCTAGAGCCATCATATGCTGAATAAGGTACAGCTTAGGATGGGAGGGAGGTGACGTGATGACTGATCTTTATGTTGCGATTGGGGATTCGCTGACCACCGGTTTTGGCGCCCTGCCAGGGAACGGCTTCGTTCCTGTATACCGCAGGATGGCAGCCGGCCGTTTGCGCAGAGAGGTAATCTCCAATAATCTGGGCGTGAACGGTCTTACCACCGCGGGACTGAAGCAGCGGCTGCAAGGCTACCCTATGTATAGACAAGCGATTGGCAACGCAGAGATTATTACCCTGTCTATCGGTGGCAACGACCTGATACGGGCAGCCAGGGCTTCCTCCGGGCAGCCGGGCAATGCCACCGCGCTATTGCAGCAGGCCTTGCAGGAATGCAAACGGAATTTCGCTGAAATTATGGCGATGCTTAACCACTGGAAAGGTGCGGGTCGCAGTCCATATATCATTCGGGTCGTGGGGTTATACAACCCTTATCCACAGGTGGAAGCGGCCACAGACTGGGTAAGGCAGTTCAACCGCTATGCTTCCCAGTGCAGCAGCCGTGATTGCGGATTTGCTTCGATTTATAACGAGTTTGCCGGGAATGAACGGGGTCTGCTGTCCATCGACCATGTTCATCCGAACGGGCGGGGCTACCGGGTGATTGCTGATAAGCTGAACGGTCTTGGATATGGGCGGCTATATTGAGTCTGGCATTACGGATGTGGCTAAAATACAATATTACACAAAGAACCAGTAAAGTTCCTGTTCATCAGGAGCTTTACTGGTTCTTTGTGATGATGCCCGCATAAAAATGACCGCTATCCGCAACTTTCCTGCGGATAACGGTCAAGGGTCAAGCTATGGCTTACACGCCTACAGGCATAGGTTTCTCGATAACCTTATCTACGATACCATAAACCGCAGCATCTGCAGCACTCATGAAGTAATCACGGTCCGTATCCTTCTCGATCTTCTCCAGCGGCTGGCCGGTACGTTCAGACAAGATGCGGTTCAGCTTATCGCGCAGCTTGATGATGCGGCGGGCACGGATCTCGATGTCCGAAGCCTGGCCTTGGGCACCGCCGAGCGGCTGGTGGATCATGATTTCACTATTAGGCAAGGCGAAGCGTTTGCCTTTGGCACCGGCGTTAAGCAGGAACGCTCCCATGGAAGCGGCCATACCCACACAGATGGTGGAGACGTCCGGTTTAATGTATTGCATGGTATCAAATATAGCCATACCTGCAGTAATCGAGCCGCCTGGGCTGTTTACATACAGATGAATGTCTTTCTCCGGGTCTTCGGCAGCCAGGAACAGCATTTGGGCAATGATGGAATTGGCAACCACGTCATTAACCTCCGTTCCAAGGAAAATGATGCGGTCCTTCAGCAGGCGGGAATAGATGTCATAAGCGCGCTCACCGCGGTTGCTCTGTTCTACTACCATAGGAATATAACTCACGTGGAAAACCTCCTTGATATGTGTGTTTCGAATGGATTCATTTTTACTGTTACCGTATTAACCACATGATAAACAAATTCAAACAAAAAGTCAAAGAAAGTCAAACTTAGTTAATAAAAAAAGAGCCGGGTTCCGGCTCTTTGGTTAAATAGTAATATAGGCAGTGCTAAATTATGCACTAATTTGTAAATAATGGCGCGCCCGCCAAGAATCGAACTTGGATCTCAGGCTTCGGAGGCCTACGTCATATCCATTGGACCACGGGCGCAACAGAAATTATTATAATACAGTTCTCCGCGAAAAGCAATGGGTTATTCAATGCGATAAATAGTGGACATGCATAGGATGAAAAGGGATTGAGAATTCTACTCTCGGAAGACTTGCACTTCACCTAAGTTTTGGGTAGAATATGGGTGGGACTTAAAAAGTTAACCCGGGACATTTTGAGACCATGAACTAAGGGATAGAGAAAGACGAAGATGCAGGAGTGAAAGCATGCGTAACTTATTAGAAATCCAAAAGCAGCTTTTGCCTGATCTCATGGAAACCCTTAAGAGACGGTATACGATTCTTCATCAGATCATGTTGTCCGATATTATCGGCCGCAGAACACTTGCCGCATCGCTGGATATGACCGAGCGGGTACTGCGTGCCGAGACGGATCTTCTGAAATCGCAAGGGCTCATCGAGATCGAGAACGTCGGCATGCGTATCAGCGATGCCGGTCGCAGACTGCTTGACCTGCTGGAGCCGATCGCCAAGAGCCTGTTTGGCCTGGATGATCTGGAAGAGAAGATTCGTAGCACCTACGGTCTGAACAAAGTGATTGTTGTACCGGGAGACTGCGAGTCTTCGATGTTCACGAAACGTGAGCTTGGCCGGGCAGGCGCCAAAGCGCTGCTCAGCGTTCTGCAGCCGGGAGATACCGTTGCTGTCACAGGCGGATCTACACTGGCCGAGATGGCCGATCAGCTCACCCCGCCGCTAACTCTTTCCTATAAGGATGCCTGGTTTGTACCGGCGCGCGGAGGACTTGGGGAGAGCATGGAGATTCAAGCCAACACGATTGCTTCAACGATGGCCAAGCGCGTCGGAGCCAATTACCGGCTGCTGCATGTCCCTGACCTGCTCAGCGAGAATGCCTACCAGTCGCTGGGCGTGGACTCCAACATAGGCGAGATTGTGCAGATTATCCGCAGCTCGCGCATTATTGTGCATGGAATCGGGGATGCCATAGAGATGACCCGCCGCCGGAAGCTAGATGAGGCCACGGTCTCGCAGATTCAGGAAGAAGGCGCGGTGGCAGAATCCTTCGGCTATTATTTCAATGAAGATGGTGAAGTCGTTCATACGATGCTTACCATGGGGCTGCGCTTGGAGGATATTATGCGCACGGAGACGGTTGTAGGGATCGCAGGCGGCAAGCGTAAAGCGAAGGCGATTCATGCGATGCTGCGTTTCGGGCAAGAGAATATTCTTATCACCGACGAAGCGGCAGCTCTTGAAATCGACAAGGAAATCGACAAGCAGCTGCAGCAAATGGAGTAGCCACCATAATATGGGAAGCATTCATGGTAATTATGCATTATACTTAACATTGTTGTCTTGACAGGCTTTACGGCCTGTCTTGAATAAATAAAACGAAATCTAGGAGGAACTATTCAATGAGTGTAAAAGTTGGAATTAATGGTTTTGGACGTATTGGACGCCTTGCCTTCCGCCGTATTCAGAATGTAGAAGGTATCGAAGTGGTAGCAATCAACGACTTGACTGACGCTAAGATGCTTGCGCATTTGCTTAAATATGATACAACTCAAGGTACTTTCCAGGGTGATGTGGAAGTACATGATGGATTCTTCAAAGTAAACGGTAAAGATGTTAAGGTTCTGGCGAACCGCAACCCAGAAGAATTGCCTTGGGGCGAGCTGGGCGTTGACATCGTTCTGGAATGTACTGGTTTCTTCACTACTAAAGAAGCCGCTGAGAAACACTTGAAAGGCGGAGCTAAGAAAGTAGTAATCTCTGCTCCAGCTACTGGCGACATGAAAACTGTCGTATACAACGTTAACCATGATATCCTTGATGGTTCCGAAACTGTAATCTCCGGCGCATCTTGCACAACGAACTGCCTGGCTCCTATGGCCAAAGTTCTGCAGGACAAATACGGCATCGTTCAAGGTTTGATGACTACGATCCACGCTTACACAGGCGATCAGAATACTCTGGATGCTCCGCATGCCAAAGGCGACTTCCGTCGTGCGCGTGCAGCTGCTGAGAACATCATTCCTAACACTACCGGTGCTGCTAAAGCCATCGGCCTGGTTATCCCTGAGCTGAAAGGCAAATTGGATGGCGCGGCTCAACGTGTTCCAGTTGCAACTGGTTCCCTGACTGAGCTGGTAACTGTTCTTGAGAAGAAAGTAACTGTTGAAGAAATCAACGCTGCTATGAAGGCTGCTTCTGATTCCGAAACTTATGGTTACACTGAAGATGAAATCGTATCTTCCGACATCAAGGGCAGCACTTTCGGTTCCCTGTTCGACGCTACACAGACTAAGGTTATGACTGTTGGCGACAAACAATTGGTTAAGACTGTAGCTTGGTATGACAATGAAATGTCCTACACTGCACAATTGATTCGTACTTTGGAGCACTTCGCTAAGCTGGCTCAATAATATCGGATTATTATAAGTAGGTAACTTCTATAGAGCGGAAACAGAAATTCCTTGTTTCCGCTCTTTCTAAAGTTATTCCCTCGGATTTCGGATTGAACCAATATTGGGTGTGGAGGAACTAATCATGAACAAAAAAAGTGTCCGTGATGTAGAAGTAAAAGGCAAACGCGTATTCGTGCGTGTGGATTTCAACGTGCCTATGGAAGATGGCAAAATTACGGATGATACCCGTATCCGTGAAACGCTCCCAACAGTTAAATACTTGATTGAGAACGGTGCTAAGGTCATTCTGGCGAGCCACATGGGCCGTCCAAAAGGCCAATTTGTTGATTCCATGCGGCTCACCGGCGCTGCTGAGCGTTTGTCCGAACTTCTGGGTAAACCGGTAGCCAAAGCTGATGAAGCCATTGGCGAAGCAGTCAAAGCACAAATTGCCAAGCTTGCTGAAGGCGATGTACTGGTGCTTGAGAACGTACGCTTCTATCCTGGCGAAGAGAAAAATGATCCTGAACTGGCTAAGCAGTTCGCTGAACTGGCTGACCTGTTCGTCAACGATGCTTTTGGTGCGGCTCACCGTGCCCATGCATCGACTGAAGGCATTGCTCACCTTCTGCCTGCGGTATCCGGCCTTCTGATGGAGAAGGAATTGTCTGTACTGGGCAAAGCTCTGTCCAAACCTGAACGTCCCTTCACCGCGATCATTGGCGGTTCCAAGGTTAAAGACAAAATCGATGTTATCGACAACCTGCTGAATCTGGCTGACAACGTACTGATTGGCGGCGGCCTTTCTTACACCTTCACCAAGGCACAGGGCCACGAAATCGGCAAATCGCTGGTTGACAACGATAAGCTGGATGCCGCTCTTGGTTTCATCGAAAAAGCCAAGAAGCTGGGCAAAAACTTCGTGCTTCCGGTTGACGTAGTGGTTGCTGACAAGTTCGGCGCAGATGCCAACACCAAGATTGTGAATGTCGACGAAATTCCTGCAGACTGGGAAGGTCTTGATATTGGACCGAAGACTCGTGAAATCTATGCCGATATTATCAAAAACTCCAAGCTGGTTGTTTGGAACGGACCGATGGGCGTATTTGAAATTGATATCTTCGCCGAAGGTACGATTGCCGTAGCCAAAGCTTGTGCAACTACAGAAGGTTACACTGTGATCGGCGGCGGCGATTCCGCAGCTGCAGCAGAGAAATTCCACCTGGCTGACCAAATGGATCACATCTCCACTGGCGGCGGCGCATCACTCGAGTTCATGGAAGGCAAGGTACTTCCTGGCGTAGAAGCACTGAACGACAAGTAAGACGTAGAAGGAGGCCATTCAAACCATGAGAACCCCAATTATTGCCGGCAACTGGAAAATGTTCAAAACGGTTCCGGAAGCTGAAAGCTTCATCGCTGACATCAAAGGCAAAGCGGAAGTTGAAGGTGTGGAGACCGTAATCTGCGCACCGTTCACTAACCTGCCTGCTCTGGTAGCAGCAGTGAAAGGCACAGACATCAAGATTGGCGCACAGAATCTGCATTTCGAAGACAATGGCGCATTCACAGGCGAGATCAGCGGCGTAATGCTGAGCGATCTGGGTGTGGAATATGTTATTATCGGACACTCCGAGCGCCGCGCTTATTTCGGCGAAACAGACGAAATCGTGAACAAGAAGCTGCACGCAGCCTTCCGTCACGGTATTACTCCAATCGTCTGCGTAGGCGAGAAGCTGGAAGAGCGCGAAGCTGACCAGACCAAGGCTGTCTGCAAAGTACAGACTGAAGCTGCATTTGAAGGCCTCAGCGCTGAACAAGCGGCCAAGGTGGTTATCGCTTATGAGCCAATCTGGGCGATCGGCACAGGCAAATCCTCCACTTCCCAGGATGCCAATGAAGTTATTGCTTACATCCGCAGCCTTGTCAAAGGCCTGTATGATGAAGCAACGGCTGAAGCGGTTCGCATTCAATACGGCGGCAGTGTGAAACCTGAGAATGTAACGGAATATATGGGTCAAAGCGATATCGACGGCGCACTTGTCGGCGGTGCCAGCTTGCAGCCTGCATCCTTTGTCTCCCTGGTTGAGGGGGCGAAGTAAAGATGTCAGCTCCTAGACCTGTAGCACTGATTATCATGGACGGTTTCGGATTGCGCGCAACGAATGAAGGCAATGCTGTTGCTCAAGCCAACAAACCCAACTATGACCGTTATCTGACTCAATATCCGAATACCACGCTTACCGCTTGCGGCGAAGCGGTGGGTCTACCGGAAGGACAGATGGGCAACTCTGAAGTGGGCCATCTGAATATCGGCGCTGGCCGGATCGTCTATCAGGATCTGACCCGTATCGACAAGTCCATCCGTGACGGAGAATTCTTCGACAACGAAACGCTGGTTGCAGCCGTAAGAAATGCGAAATCAACCGGCAAGAAGCTTCATCTGTATGCGCTGGTATCCGACGGTGGGGTACACAGCCATATTAACCATCTGTTCGCAATGCTTGATCTGGCCAAAAAAGAAGATTTGCATGAAGTGTATATCCACGCTTTCATGGATGGACGCGATGTACCTCCGGACAGTGGACAGAAATTTGTTCAGGATCTGGTAGCCAAGATTGAAGAAGTAGGCGTGGGCACCATTGCAACGGTATCCGGACGCTACTTCGCTATGGACCGTGACAAGCGTTGGGAGCGTGTAGAGAAGGCTTACCGTGCGATGGTTTATGGCGAAGGCCCGAAATATACCGATGCATTGCAAGCCATTACTGCATCTTACCAGAATTCCGTGTATGATGAATTCGTAGAGCCATCCGTAATTGTGGACAATGAAGGCAAGCCTGTAACAGCAGTAGAGAGCGGAGATTCCGTGATTTTCCTGAACTTCCGCCCAGACCGTGCCATTCAGCTGTCCCAGGTATTCACCAATGCGGATTTCCGTGGCTTCGACCGGGGACCTCTGTTCCCGCAGAACCTGCATTTCGTATGTCTGACTACCTTCAGCGAAACGGTACAGGGTTATGTAGCCTATTCGCCGAAGAATCTGGACAACACCCTGGGTGAAGTGCTCGTACAGCAGAACAAGAAGCAGCTGCGTATCGCGGAAACTGAGAAGTACCCGCACGTAACCTTCTTCTTCAGCGGTGGACGCGATAAGGAGCTTCCTGGCGAGACGCGGATTCTGATCAACTCTCCCAAAGTGGCAACCTATGACTTGCAGCCTGAGATGAGTGCTTACGAGGTGGCTGCGGCCTGCGTAGCCGAGATCGAAGCGGAAAGACAGGATGCCATTATTCTGAACTTCGCCAACCCTGACATGGTAGGACACTCCGGCATGCTGGAACCAACCATCAAGGCTGTGGAAGTAACGGATGAATGTGTGGGTAAAGTGGTGGACGCCGTAGTAGCCAAAGGCGGGGTAGCGATTATTATCGCCGATCATGGCAATGCTGATATGGTGTTTGATGAGAACGGACGTCCGTTCACGGCTCATACAACCAATCCGGTTCCTTTCATCCTGACGGATGAAAATGTTGTGCTGCGCGACTCCGGAATTCTCGCAGATGTGGCGCCAACCATCCTGGATCTAATGGGACTTCCGCAGCCAGCGGAAATGACCGGACAATCGATGATTGCCAGCCGCAAATAGCATTACCAGCATAACCAGCAATACAAAACCATTGTTAAAAAGGAGATTAAATTACATGACTATTATTTCTGATGTGTACGCTCGCGAGGTCCTCGACTCCCGTGGTAACCCTACAGTAGAGGTTGACGTTTATCTGGAATCCGGTGCTAAAGGCCGCGCTATCGTTCCTTCCGGCGCTTCCACAGGCGCTCATGAAGCCGTAGAGCTTCGTGACGAAGACAAATCCCGTTACCTCGGCAAAGGTGTTCTGAAAGCCGTTGAGAACGTAAACGAGCTGATCGCTCCTGAAGTTATCGGTATGGACGCTCTGGATCAGCTGGGCATCGATAAGCTGATGATTACCCTGGACGGTACTCACAACAAAGGCAAGTTGGGCGCCAACGCAATCCTGGCAGTATCCATGGCCGTAGCACGTGCTGCTGCAGCTGCTCTGGATGTGCCTTTGTATGTATACCTGGGCGGATTCAACGCTAAACAGCTTCCAGTTCCAATGATGAACATCGTTAACGGCGGCGCACATGCCGACAACAACGTTGACGTACAAGAGTTCATGGTTCTGCCAGTTGGCGCACCTAGCTTCAAAGAAGCTCTTCGTACCGGCGCGGAAATCTTCCACGCTCTGAAAGCTGTATTGAAAGCTAAAGGCCTGAACACTGCAGTTGGCGATGAAGGCGGATTTGCTCCTAACTTCACTTCCAATGAAGATGCACTGTCCACTATCATGGAAGCTATCGAAAAAGCCGGCTACAAAGCAGGCGTTGACGTATTCCTGGGTATGGACGTAGCTTCCACTGAGTTCTTCAAAGATGGTAAATACCACCTGGAAGGCGAAGGCAAATCGTTCACACCAACCGAGTTCGTAGACCTGCTCTCCTCTTGGGTAGATAAATACCCAATCATCACTATTGAAGATGGCTGCTCCGAAGATGACTGGGAAGGTTGGAAATTGCTGTCCGAGAAACTGGGCAACAAAATCCAATTGGTTGGTGACGACCTGTTCGTAACCAACACTGAGCGTCTGAACAAAGGGATCGAAGAAGGCATTGGTAACTCCATTCTGATCAAAGTAAACCAAATCGGTACTTTGACTGAAACTTTCGATGCTATCGAAATGGCTAAACGCGCAGGTTACACTGCAGTAATCTCCCACCGTTCCGGTGAATCCGAAGACAGCACAATCGCTGATATCGCCGTGGCTACCAATGCCGGCCAAATCAAGACTGGTGCTCCTTCCCGTACAGACCGTATCGCTAAATACAACCAATTGCTTCGCATCGAAGATGAACTGGGCGAATTGGCTCAATACAACGGCATGAAATCCTTCTACAACCTCAAAAGATAATTTGAACTTGAGCTTGTAAGCCGAAATAAAATCAAGAGCCTGCCGTTAATCGGCAGGTTTCTTTTTTTAGAACTAAGGGCATGACTAATAGCAGACATGGCAGTTGTAATACAAGTGGGGCTATGATAAAATTAAAATGCTGTTTATGAAACGTGAACTCTCAATTTACCATAGATAGTGATGCTTAGGCGTAGGAGGTGGAAGTGAATGGATATCTTTTTGAAAGTAATGCTCCTTATTTTTTCCGTTGGTCTGATTGCGGTCGTTCTTCTGCAAAAGGGGAAAAGTGCGGGTCTTTCCGGTGCCATCTCCGGCGGTGCTGAGCATCTTTTCGGTAAAACTAAGGCACGGGGTATGGAACTCGTACTGCAACGTGTAACCGTTGGTTTGGCTGCAGGATTCTTTATTATGTCGATCCTGGCTGCCGTATTTATTGACTAATTAGGTAACAGTAAGCCTTCGCTCTCCTTCGTATGGAATGAGCGAAGGCTTTTTTGCAAGAAGAATTGGCTTCTCCGTCCTCTGAAAGAGGCGGTATCCGTTTCTGTGAGAAATAGAAGGATAAAGAACCAGGTGAAACTTAACTTATACTTTCTTCTATTTTGGAAAAAGAGAGCAGTGAGCGATGCCGTCCTGATGAGGGGCGGCATCATTTGCTTAAATCGCAAGGGTCTACATAGGGATGTAACGGATTGATTTCGTGTATACTAGGGTATGAAGTAGTGTAGGTAAATTTTACTTGTAGTATTTCCTGTAGAAGTAGGACAACACATACATATACGCAGAGCGGCTAAGACCGCGGAGGGCCGAGGTGTCGAAGATGATAACACAAGAGACAATATTAGATTTCATGCGGGAACCCGCTTATAAACCTTTAACCTATGACGAATTGGTAATCCAATTCGCTCTGGAGGATAGAACTGACCTACAGGCGCTGCAGCAGCTGTTGCTCGCCCTGGAAGAGGATGGCCGAATTGTACTGAACGGCAACGCCGCTTACGGTGTGCCGGAACGGATGGATCTGCTGCGCGGCAGGCTGCAGGTGCATGCCAAAGGGTTTGCTTTTCTGATTCCCGATGACCGAGAGCATCCTGATGTATATATCAATGCCAATGATCTGAAGAGTGCGATGAACGGCGATATTGTACTGGCCCGTGTCACTTCGCGCAGCCCGTCCGGTGGACGGATGGAAGGTGAGATTAACCGTATTGTGCGCAGAGGCGTGCTGCAGACGGTAGGGGTGTTTCAGAGCCTGGAAACCTACGGTTTCGTGCTGCCGGATGACAAGCGGATTAACCGCGATATTTTTATCCCCAAGGGTTCCTTTAAAGGCGCTGTCGATGGGGAGAAGGTTGTTGTGCGCATTGTGAATTATCCGGAAGGGGCTGCAGCGGCCGAAGGCGAAATTATTGAGATTCTCGGACATAAGGATGATCCGGGGGTAGATATTCTCTCCGTGATCCGCAAGCATCAGTTGCCGGAGGCTTTCCCTGAGGAAGTGATGGCGGAGGCGGAGAAGGCGCCTGACTCCATTACGGAGGAAGAGATCATCGAACAAGGGCGGCGCGATCTGCGCGGGCTGAACATCGTTACGATCGACGGCGCAGACGCCAAGGACCTGGATGATGCGGTCAATGTGGAGCGGCTGGAGAATGGACACTACAAGCTGGGCGTGCATATTGCCGACGTTGGCTATTATGTGCCGGAGAGCTCCGCGCTCGATAAGGAAGCTTATGACCGAGGCTGCAGTGTGTATCTGGTAGACCGTGTTATTCCGATGCTGCCTCACCGGCTGTCGAACGGAATCTGCAGTCTTAATCCGCAGGTGGACCGGCTGACGATGTCCTGTGAGATGGAATTCGACGAGGACATGAAGGTAGTGAAGCATGATGTGTTCTCCAGCGTGATCCGCACCAAAGAAAGAATGACCTATGCGAATGTACGCAAAATTGTTGAGGATGAAGATCCGGAGCTGCTGGAGCGCTACAGTCCGCTGATTGAGGACTTCCGCCTGATGAAAGAATTGGCGATGAAGCTGCGTGGTGCGCGGATGAAACGCGGCGCGGTTGATTTCGACTTCGAAGAGAGCAAGATTATCGTCGATGAGAACGGCAAGGCTGTGGATATTGTGAAACGCGAGCGTTCGGTCGCAGAGCAGATTATCGAGGAATTCATGCTGGCCGCCAACGAGACTGTAGCGGAGCATTTCCACTGGCTGAAGGTACCTTTCCTGTACCGGATTCATGAAGACCCGGACCCGGAGAAGCTGCAGAACTTCATGGCGTTCGCCGCGAACTTCGGCTATCACGTCAAAGGCCGGGGCAACTCGGTGCATCCACGTGCGCTGCAGGACCTGCTGGAGCAGATCCAGGGCACCAAGGAGCAGACGGTTATCAGCACGATGATGCTGCGCTCTATGAAGCAGGCGAAATATGATGCTGAAAGCACAGGTCACTTTGGCTTGGCAGCAGAATTCTATTCCCACTTCACCTCTCCAATCCGACGTTACCCCGATCTGGTCATCCACCGTGTGATGCGCGAGGTGATTATGGGCGGCGGAACGCTCAGTGAGAAACGCCAGGAATATCTGGCGACCCGTATGCCGGAGATTGCTCAGCAGTCCTCTGAACGTGAACGGGTGGCTGTGGAAGCGGAGCGGGATACCGAGCAGCTGAAGAAAGCGGAGTTCATGCAGGATAAGGTTGGCGAAGAATTCGACGCCATGATCAGCAGTGTGACCAGCTTCGGGATGTTCATCGAGCTGGATAATACCGTCGAAGGGCTGATTCGTCTCGGCGCATTAAGCGACGATTATTACCACTTCGACGAAGCCCATATGGCGCTCATCGGCGAGCGCACCTCGCGGGTGTTCCGCATTGGCGACGAGGTGAAGATCCGAGTCGCTAACGTAAATATGGACGACCATACGATCGATTTCGAGTTGGTCGACATGAAGCCACGCAGCGCCGGTGAACGACGCGGCGGCGGGCGTCCGGGCGGCGGCGGCTCCGCCAAGCCGTTCGGAGGCAAGGCCGGCGGCAGCAACGGCCGCGGCGGCAAAGGCAAGCCCGGCGCAGCCGCAGGCAGCGTGGGCAAGGGTATTGGCGGCGGCAAAGGCAGAGCCGCCGCTGGTGCGGGCGCCGCCGAAGGGCGCCCGGGAGCGCCTGCAGCGCCGAGCGCGCGCAGCAAGCGTAAGCGCAAGGGCGTTGCCGGCGAGGAGGCGAGCCGGCCGGCAGCGGCGCCGCAGGGCCAGGCGGGCGTAGCCCGCAGCGGCGACAGCGGCGCACCGAAGGGCCGCGGCGGGAACCGTGACCGCGGCTTCGACAAGTACGGAGCCTTCCGGAGCGGAGTCAGCTTCGCATTCGGCTCCGGCAAGGGCGGCTACGGCGGGGCAAGCACTACGCCGGAAGACAGCGCCGACGCTGCGGCGAAGGCCGTCGACGGCAACACCAAGTTCCGCAGCCGTGAGGACCGGGGTCCTGCCGCTGCAAGCATAGAGCCAAGCAGCCTCGGGGCTGAAGGCAAACGCAAGCGGAAGAAGCCGAAAGGCGGGGTTTTTATTAATCCTTCCGTAACTCCAGGCAATGTGGAAACCACGAACCCTAACTCCTTCAGACCTGGGGATACAGGCGCATCTTCACCCGAAGGCAAGCCACGCCGCAAAAGAAAAAAGAAACCAACCATTTAAGACGTAACCCATAAATAAGGCGCTGTTCCCGGCGGGAACAGCGCTTTTTTATAACCAGTATAGTGCATACACGAAACACAACTACCTGACATATTGGTGTCAATTTGAAAAGCATGCGCAGAGCCAGCCTTCCTTGCGTTTGCCTGATTTTTTTTGATACAATAAAGATCTGTAGAACGTGAACTTAAGAATGTGTTACAAACGGAGTTACCAGGAGGCCCTATGCACTAGGCTTTCTGGCAATCCGGCTACTCCATTCTTAAGTTCATCATATATGACGATGATAGATTCAAGGAGTGATTCTCATGGGTAAAAAAGCAGACGGGAAAGTGCTCGCCCAGAACAAAAAGGCGTCCCATGATTATTTTATCGAGGATACCTATGAAGCAGGGCTGGTGCTAACCGGCACCGAGATTAAATCGCTGCGTAATGGCCGCGCCAATATCGGCGATTCGTTCGCTACCATTCGCAATGGCGAGATCCATATCCACAACATGCATATCAGCCCGTTTGCCCAGGGCAACCGGTCCAATCCGGATGATCCCACCCGCACCCGCAAGCTGCTGATGCATAAGGAGCAGATCCACAAGCTGCTCGGCTTGTCCAAACGCGATGGCTTCACCATTGTGCCGCTCAAGATCTATGTGCGCAACGGGTACGCCAAGCTGCTGATCGGCCTCGGTAAAGGGAAGAAAGAATACGACAAACGCGATTCAGCCGCCAAGCGCGATGCCCAGCGTGACATTCAGCGTGTGCTGCGGGATAAGCAGAAAGTTGCAAGATAAGGCCAAGAAGAGCTGCAGCATGATTCCAGCATTGCCCTTCAATTCCTTTAACCCACGTGTTAAAGTGTTGATGAATGTGCTATACTGTTTAAGTAACGCTTCTAAGCAGTTTCTGTAAGAAGCTGTGGATTGGATCTCTCTTGCAAGGCAGATCCGCTTGATCCGAAGAAGCCCTTGTACTATTGAGGGGCCGTTCTTGGATTCGACGGGGGTAGTTCGAGCATGAGTAGCGAGTAGTGGGGACGCGTCCGCTTCATCAACGCTAAAGCCTATTAAACGGCAAACAACAAAACAACTACGCTTTCGCAGCCTAAGAAACTGTGTGCGTGCTTCTACCCTGCATCGCCCATGTGACAGGACTAGGGGCTAACAAGTAGTGGGATACGCCGTTTGGTCTCCGCCTGGGGTCAACGGAAGAAGACAATCAGGCTGACCCAACGTATAGCCGGTTACGGGGCGATACTCGGGTGACATCAAAACTGTAACTACACTCGTAGAAGCTTATGTGCCGTTATCTTCGGACAGGGGTTCGACTCCCCTCGGCTCCATATGGAGTAAACTAAAAGACACCTTTAGGGGTGTCTTTTTTCTTCACACAATAACAGTAAAAAGCAACCTGTCTCGGTCGCTTTTTACGTTTTTGCATTTTGGAAAGGCTCTTAAAAAACGTGTGTTTATTGAGGTTCGGACGTTGCTGACGACTTTAATGAAAGTTCCCGGATTCATTTTCCGAGTATTTGCCATCGCTGTCATGCAGAGCTTGTTTGCGGCGATCATTACGGGCCTGCTGCTGTTGGGCCTCCTGGCTGTTTACGGGTGTGGCATCTAGTTCTTTTACCGTGTTGATTAGGTTCTTGTCTGGATGGTTCGTGCTCAATTGAAAGCTCCTCCCTGTTTACTTAATAGGTTATGAATTTTATTATGTGCTGGTTACTGTGTGGCTATTCGTAAAGAACGGATGCTGCCTATCGATATATCCAGGAAACAAGTAGTCCTAAGCTAACTCAGTATCACCGCCAGCAGGAATATACGATACATAGGGCTCAGCAAAATGTTTTTGGCGAAGATCATCATTCAGTACAACGTCATGCCCTAGATGTTACAAGTTTGCAATATACGCGGCAATTGAATGAGTAACTGGTCCATCGTGATCGGATCATCAAAATTCCATTTTGCTTCGGTAACATAAGCTTGATTGGAACTGAGTGATTTCCAGAAGCGACTGTGCATGATCCGCACAGCTTCTTGTTTGGAAAGTGGATCCTCGTCTACAAGCAGAAAATGTACATCCGCTCTATATTCTCCCGTTTGATGAGATTGAATCATCCGAAAAGGCAATTTGGTTTCAATTAGCTCTTTAACCTTTTCTGACGGTTGAAATGCTAAAGGGTGATAAATGGTGAGGCCAAAACCCTTCATGCCCATTATATAGAGAGATCCCTCGGCCAGTACAAATATAGTTGCGGATTGATGGTTCCCCTTATGAACAGAGAAGTGAGTCCAGAACTCTTCACATTTGAGTTTATGTTGTTGAATCCAGGAGTGTGCCTGCTCCTGCTTATTGAAAATATCAGCTATCATGAGTAAACTCGTATAGGTGTGTTCATCACGGTCAATCAGTATAGTAGGCGCAATCTGTGATAATTCGTCGATCCATGGGCAACATTATAATGGGGAATTTCGCGGATAAGACATCTTATTCATTCGTGTTTATGCTTGGAGCCATATTGGCATTACTAACTGGATTATTTGTGCTGGTCGCTGGCGGATTTATGCGCAATGATGTTGAGACTCAATCCAATATTCCCAACCATTAGCTAATTTGATTTAGGAATTTTGGTCGGCGAATTGTGTTCATTAGCCGTTATCTTCAGACAGGGAGCGGGTTTGTCCTATATTGTCTCCTTAATTATGTCCATATTGAAATAGTTTTGCTAAAATATAATAATAATAATCCTTTTCTCAATGAAAAGACGTAGTTCGTTTGAATAGACCTGAGTTACAGAAGAAGATTCGTCATACTGTGCAACAATTGATCTGGGAAAAGGGTACGCTAGTCCAATGGATGGGCTATTTCATGGAAACCTGAGTCAATTCAGCTTCATTACGCATCTTTACAAGGCTCAGAATCCTTGTAATATGCTATAAGAATAACGAATCTGATGCCGATGAAATCACGATGAGAAAGGGGAATATTGATGTTTACTTCTGAACTAGTAAAAGGCTTTATCCTGCATCCGGAGGACATTGTATGCAATACTGCCCTCAGATATTTTGCCGACAGCTTCCTATATGAGAACGATACCACGTTAATGCCGCTTGTAATAGATAGACTGAAGCAATCTAAGCATGTGCAAGCTATTCATTTGTTCCATGCCTATCGCTTCCCGCAAACGGAAGAGACAGTCCGCGAGTTGCTGGCCTTGTCTCAGTCGTCGTCTATCGATTCTAATACGAAATTTCATTTGAGAAAAATGTTAAGTAATTGCAATCCCCAGTTGTTAATCTCATATCAGGAGTTCATTGAGCAAGATCCGCTTTTGAAGAAGCGGGTGCAGCAGAAGAATGAGCTTGCCCATATGGACGATCAGGAAGTTGTAGACAACTTCAGATTGTTCATTGAGCAAAGCACCGGCAAATTTGTGGATGAGTTTGATACGACATACGGAAACGAAATGGTTAACGAGTTGTCTCGTCGGAGATGTATCGATCCCGAGGTTGTGCTGCAGAAGCTGGGCAATTATAATCCCGAAGATTTAAGCTATGAAACTCCTTATTATGTCCAACTGGCAGGTGCATTGAAGCTGGAAGCGGCCATTCCTTTTCTGTGTAGTTTTTTGGGGGCAGAAGATGATTGGCTTACGGAGCGGGCTAATGAAGCGCTTGTTCGAATTGGGACAACCTCGGTTGTAACGATGCTAACTGACCAATATTTCTCTGCTGAAGGGGAATACTTCCGGCTGTATGCCTCTGATGTGTTCGGTAAAATTAAGCTGCCTGCCTCAGAGGAGGCGTTGCTTACACTGTTGCCTGAAGAGCAAGATCTTACCTACGCGACTAAGCTGGCACACGGTCTCTGCGAACTGGGGTCAAGCAAAGGTCTCCCATTAGTCGAGGCGATGGTGGAAGGGGACTACGACAGTGGATATTTGAGTCTCACGAAGTCGATTTATGCTTACTGCGTAATCTCGAGCACGCCCCATCCTTCATTACCGCAGTGGAAGAAGGAGCTTGATAAGGAAAAGGTTCGGCTGTCCAGGCGCGAGGTGGAATGGAATGAGATGGCTGCCAATAGGGTTCTCAAAGGCAGTCCCAAACCGTATACGAACCCGAATAAGGTAGGACGTAACGATCCTTGTCCTTGTGGGAGCGGGAAGAAGCACAAAAAATGCTGCGGCGCGTAGATAGATAAGCTGAACTTAAGAATGATGGCTAATTGATGGGCGAGCCTCTTATGGACCAAGCGGTTCGTCCATTTGAATTTAAGAAGTTCAATAAATAAATAAGGACACTGGAGGGTTCGTCCAGGTCCTTGTTTTTTGTTTATGATGACTTCTTGGACGGATGAAAAGCGTATTGGCATCATTTATCTTTGAGTCTTTGTAATGTTTCAATCACTCCATCTATTGAAGTTTATACATCATCGGACAATATATTTCCGCTACAACTCCGCACCCTTATAGCCCATCTTCCGATAACCCTTCACTCTTTTCTTGAACATTGCCATCAACATAGGGACCTGGAGGTCGATATAATCATATATTTTGACTTCCTCTTTATTCACATGACTTCGGTGCAAGCGGCCCGCATATTGCTGCAAGGTGCCTGACCAAGAGATGGGATGGACCAGAAACAAGGTGTCCAGTCTGGCATCATCGAAGCCTTCACCAATCAGCTTGCCGGTAGCAATAACTACCCGTTCCTGATCGTCCGGAATAGAGGCTATTTGAGCGCGTAGAGCCTCTCGCTGCTTTTTTCCCATTCTGCCTCGCAGTACAATTACGTTTTTGGCAAAAGGCTGCAGTCTCTCTGCAAAATATTCAGCATGAGCGGTCCGTTCAACTAGCAGCAGCGGCGAGCGGCCTTCATCCAGGCAGGTGAGTAAATCGTCGAAAATAAGGGTGTTGCGCTCCTCGTTATCCACAAGCTGCTGATAGATGTCCTGAATACCAGTAACCTGTTCTCCTGGCTTGATCTGAAAAAGAGTATATCGGGGAATCACTCTTAATGAAAATCCTCTGGAGCTGCTTAAGGTTCGTCCATCTATCTTCATAAGCACCGGTCCAAGCTGGAATCGTACGATAGCTTCTTGTCCGTCTTGACGTTTAGGTGTGGCAGTTAAACCGAATACATATTTGGCTTGGACTTCCCGCAGAACCTGTTCGAAGCTGTAGGCAGATACGTGGTGGCATTCATCCACAATGACTTGGCCGTATTCACTTACGAAGGGTTTGACATTCCCTTTATAGTTGAGGCTCTGAATGACAGCGATGTCGATGATACCGGTTCGTTTATTTTTGCCGCCGCCGATTACACCGATAGAATGTTTAGGAACTTCGAGAAAGGTCTGCAAACGTTCCTGCCATTGTTCCATAAGCTCCCGCCGATGCACCAGAATGAGGGTGTTTGTCTTTCTTGAAGCGATGATGCTGGCTGCTACGACGGTTTTGCCGAATGCAGTTGCCGCCGAGAGAACGCCAATATCCCGGTTCAGAATCGCTCTGGCTGCTGTATCCTGAAGTGTGGTCAGCGTACCAGTGAACTCTGCCGCAATTGTTGTCCCAATCGAACGTTGATCGACAAGAGATACTTTGACGTGATTATGTTCAAAAAAGGATAACAACTCCGGCAAGCATCCCCTTGGAAGAACGACGTAGCTCTCCAGATCCTCTGCGCATGAGATGACCCGGGGTTTACCGTAGGTGGAGAGCCGCATCGCTTGTGTTTTATAAAAGTCAGGGTTGGAGAAGGAAGCTATTCTGATCAGAGCATGAATTGCACTTGAAGGAAGTCCAGACTTAGGAATATAGAGACGATCCGAATGCAAGACCTGTAGCTCAGCAGGTAAAGCTTCCATAAGAACCTCTTCTAGCTGAGTCGGATTCTTTTGTAACAAGGTCAATTCATCCGCTTCGTGGTCTGATACCGCTGTAATACTATCATTATTAAAAAGCCCACGCTCCCCGTGCTTATATATAAATTGCTTCACTTCGTCTTCGTTCAACTTACCAAGCCCGGATAATATACTCCATGGGTCAGCATAGGGTTCGAAGTGTTCATCAATAAAGACGCTGTTTCCCAGTTTGCGTGGTCCACCCTGAAGTGGAAGAGCAATGAGGTTGCCGAATCCGCCTTTAGGCAGCGTATCCTGATTGGGAAACAGGCGGTCGTAGGATTCCATGCCGATCTGATATCTCTTGTTCATGGATAGGCTTAGCAAGGCCATTCCCAATCTTCTGGCTGTAGCCGCTGCAATATTTTGACTGAAGAAAATCCAGATGTGTCCCCCATTGCCGGAACGTGAGCGCTCTAACAGTGCGGGGATGTGATGACTTTTGCATAGCTGCATTACGGCGGCCACGTCCTTCTTCCAATCATGCTTGTCAAAATCCATTGCCAAAAACCAGCAGGTCTCATCCGGCAGCATCGGATAGATGCCAATCGTTCGGTCCTGCCTTGCATCTAAATGGGCTGACAGCACTTCATTTGTAAGGGGCATGAAGCTCTGGTGTTTGCAAACGGAGCATTTCACTCTCGGTTTCTCGCAGAATGCAGTCCACTCATTGGCGCAGGCGGGCGAGTATCCGGTCTTGCCTTGTTTGTTGCTCCAGCGAATCGGGTATACGTCGTCTCTGCCACGAAAACAACTTTTATAAAGGGCAAGCTTGTCCTCTACGGTTGAATACTGGTGAACATTACTCTCTCCAATCGTTGGTTCATTGTTTATTTTTACCGGGGAGGTGGAATAAACCGTCATTTGTTCGTTCGTACTTGTTGTATTGTCCTCATCAGGAAGCCCCAGCAGATGTCTCAACCGGGTGATTTCCTGCTTAAGTTCTTCAATATGAGCTAGAGCGGCGTTATATTTGTCCTCCATATTATCCATTGATGGGTCCTCGTGGTTTTATTTCTATTATACCTTGTAAATATCGTACTGTAGTTGATAAATTAGGTGGTTTCTAGCTGAACCTAGGTTAATGATTTGATCATAAGTATTTTGTTATAATAATATTATTAACTACTCCTGTTTGCACAATGACCGTTATCATAATGTTTTTCACCTGCGGGAAGATCATACTGGGATTCTACTTAACAATGATCTGGAGATTCATGTCATGGAGTTAACAAAGCTGGAGGAGCAGGCCGTTCCGGTTTCGGGCGGATTGGTAAATTGGTTGTTGTTCCTGAAAGGCGTTGATAAACCGAATTGGGGGGTGTTGACTATGAATGAACCGATGTTGAAAAAGGCAATGGATACACTGGAATTTCTGAGTCAGGATGCCGCTACACGGATGGAATACGAGTCCCGGATGAAATATCTACGTGATGAGGTGTCGCGAATGGAAGGGGCCAGATCGGAAGGCATTGTGGAAGGTGCGGTTAGAGAAAAAAGAGAAATGGCTCGAAAGCTTCTGGCAATGGGGCATGAAGTGGATTTTGTGGTTAAACTTACCGAGTTGACCGAGCAAGAAATTAAGTTATTAAGCAAGGATGTTAGGTCACAATGAAAATCTCCGTTCTGCAAGAAGCGCCTTCCGAAATTTCATTTGCAGGATAAACGAGATTATCTTGATGAACCCCTTATACGGATAAAGACGATCCGCTCGACAAACAATCCATCTTTGATGTTTACGCCAAGACCTCTGAAGGCAAACTGATTGATATAGAGATGCAGCTTTTTAATAAGTACGATATAGAGAAAAGAACGCTCTTTTATTGGAGCAAACGGTATGCGAGTCAACTCAGCGAGGGCGATAAATATCCGGAGTTGAAGAAATGTGTGACGATCAACATTTTAAACTATTCGTTTTTGAAGAATGAGCAATATCATAACGTATTTCATTTGCGGGAATACCGGACAGGGATATCCATCCTTGATTGATGACATTGAGGTGCATTTCCTGGAGCTGCCGAAGCTGGATGAACGTAGCGTTCCTTCTGAAGGTGGATTGATCCATTGGCTGTTGTTTCTGAAAGGTGCCAATACATCACACTGGGAGGTGCTGAAGATGAATGAGCCGGGTTTGGAAAAGGCAATGGATACCTTGCAATACTTGAGTCAGGATTCAGACGCCAGACGGTTGTATGAGGCCAGACAGAAATATCTGCATGCTGAAGCATCCATGATTGAAGGAGCGAAGTCCGCCGGCATTATTGAGGGTAAACTCCAAGTGGCTCGCAATTTGCTGGCAATGGGGATGGATCATTCGGCTGTCGCTAAAGCAACCGGTCTGAGTGAGGATGAAATCAGGTCTATAAAGTATTAACATTCAAAGCTTTGCAACTGAAGATGCTCATCCTTCGATTATTGACTTGGAGCTATAGAATGCTGCCCAGGTTTCCTTATTGAGTCGCAGACAGTCTAAATAATAATAGCTTCATTTATCAGCAGGTATGCCTACGTGGGTGTGTCTGCTTTTTTATGCCCAAAATTCGATATATGAGAGGAAAGTGTACTTATGAGAGTAGCCTATTATGTCCGTGTGTCATCCGAGCGTCAAGCAGAGAAAGAGTTATCAATCCCAGCTCAGATTAAAGCCATTCAGCAATATTGCACGGAGAAGGGTTGGAGTATCGTCAGTGAATTTATTGAAAAAGGGAAATCCGCCAAAACGGACGATCGCCCGGAATTCCAGAAGATGATCGCTTTAGCTAAACGCTCCAATCGTCCTTTTGATGCGGTGATCGTCTATAAGTTCGACAGGTTTTCCCGTAAACGTGACGACCATGTTATCTACAAGGCATTGCTTAATCAATGTGGGGTGAAGGTCATTTCGATTACGGATCTGACTCTGATTTAGAAGTTAATACCCGATATGCTATAATAATAGAAATTATTTAACCGGAGGTGTCTAAGATGCGATGGGATGAAGTTCAGGAGCGTTTTCCTAATGAATGGGTCGTTCTTGAGGCGACTAAGGCCTATTCTAAGGAAGGCCAGCGTTATATTGAAGAGATGTCCGTGATCGACTCCTATGAGGACTCTACCAAAGCATTGAAGCGGTACAGTGAGTTGCACCAGGAAGATCCACATCGCGAGTATTGTTTTTTTCACACCTCCCGTCCTGAGGTTGTGGCGCGAGAACGATATGTGGGAGTTCGAGGGCCAAGATGAACATAACGGAAAGCTATGGGCTTCCCTTCGTAAGCATGACAGTTGTGTTTAGAGGGAGAGAATTAAAGCTGGAGAAGGTATTGCTAGACACAGGTTCTGCAAGCACACTTTTGAATGCGGATATCGTACAGGAGATTGGCATGGTTCCTGAAGGAAATGATATCGTTGATATAATACGGGGTGTAGGTGGTGTGGAGTATGTGTACACCAAGTACCTGGATTCGATTATAGTCGATGAAGCAATACTTAATGATTTTCAAGTGGAAATCGGGAATATGGATTATGGCATGGAAATCGACGGCATCCTTGGTTTTAATTTCTTGAAACAAGCAGGGGCTGTGATTGACACAGGAGAATTGCAACTGAAAACTAACGTTTGCTAAACGGCTATCTCGTACAATTCCAGCAGCAACCCCCGCCGAATTGCGGCTCTGCAAGTTCACCCCTCGGCTCCATATGGAGTTTGAGCATTAGAGAGTACCTTAAAACGGTTCTCTCTTTTTTTGTTAATCCAAGCTTTACGTATAAGCGTACCACATCTACTTTCTTAGTATGCTACGCTTATCTATATCGTTTGTAGGTATATATCCTTCAAAAGGAGGCCCACCATGCCAACCATCCTCGATTCCCTATACCACGGCAGCCTTTTCCCTAACGAAAAGGTCATCCCCAAAGACCCCAATTATCGCCCGATCAACAGGCAAATCACCGAGTCCCTGGAGGCTTGGAAGCTGAGGCTGTCCGATGGGGATTTTGAGGAGTTAGAGTCCTTATTGGAACTGTATTCCCAGGTTCAAGGGATGGAGATGGCGACTTCGTTTACTTATGGATTCAAAGTTGGGGCAGCCATGATGATTGAAATTCTTTCCGATCCAGAATAGCGTAGTCTGTGTGCACCTAGAATGTTATCTCATTTTAATTAAAAATAAAGACTGTACGTCAAAGCTTATGTGGCGTTATCTTCGGACAGGGGGTTGCGACTCCCATCGGCTCCACCATGTAAACCCGCTTATATCGCGGTTTTTTTTCTGTTTATGGGCTGATCAGTAGAAAATTACACCTGAGGTATATAGTCCTGGCATCAATGGGTCAGTATCGATTCGGATGAAATAAAGCAAAAAAGCGACCTCGGGAGGTCGCTTTTTTGCTTATACTCTGAAGTTCCTATTCACGAAGAGCGATCCCTACGCTGAAGAAGCAACTTTTTTGGTTTTTCCTTCCGAAATCAACGACCCCAGAAGTGTAAGTCCCGTCCCCAGCCCCGTTACCCAGGTTATTTGCTCCTGCAGAATCAGCACAGATGCGGCTACGGTAATGACAGGCACCAGATAAATATACACGCTTGTTTGGACCGCACCCAAAAGGCCGACGGCCCGGTTCCAGGTCACAAAACACAGAGCCGAAGCTCCCAGGCCGAGAAAGAGCAGGTTGGATAGATTCGCCATTTTGCCAAGGCGGCCCAGGTCGAGGTGGAATTCGAACAGGAAGAGGGCAGGAATCATGAACAGCAATCCATAGAAGAACACTCTGCGTGTACTCCCGATGGTGTGGTAGTTCCGCTGGCTGATTGTGCGCATTAGTACGGAATAGACTGCCCAGACCGCAGGGGCCAGGAAGGCCAGCAGATCTCCAAGTGGATTAAGCTTCAAGATGAAACTCCCGTTCAGTCCGATTAGTACAATCCCGGTGAGGGCTATCCCGAATCCGAAGAGGAATTGCCGATGCAGCTTCTCTCCCTCCAAGAAGAAATGTGCCAATACTGCTGTCAAAAAGGGAGCAATCGACACAATCACGCCTACGTTGGAGGCAAGGGTATAGACCAACGCTATATTCTCAACGAGAAAATATAAGGTTACTCCGCATAATCCAGCCGCCATGAACAGCAGCTCTTCCCGAAAGGATGCTGTCCGCACGGGACCTGAGTAGATCAGGATCAGCACCACATATCCAAGCAGGAAGCGGAAAAAGAGGATTTCCACGGGCGTAAAGTCAATTAGCAGGATCTTGGTGGAGATAAAAGTCGTTCCCCAGATCAGAATGGTCAGCAAAGCGAGCAAGTGCCCGTTGGTTGTCTTGCGTTCCTCCATCATGAGGGGGTATCCACTGCACGTGCTTGCTGAGTGAATATACGCATATATTGCTTGGGAGTGAGACCGATCAGTTTTTTGAAGAAATTCGTAAAATGGCTCTGGTCACTGAATCCGGTCTGACCGGCAACCTCCATAGGGGGTATGCCTTGCCCCAGCAGCCGCTTGGCATGGTTAATCCGCAGGGTCTCCAGGTAGCAATAGGGGGAGATGCCTTTTTGTCTGGTGAACAGCCGCAGCAAGTGATATTTGCTTAATCCGACTAAGCCGCTTAATTGATTGAGGGTAATGCTCTCCGTATAATGGGACTCCATGTATTCGCAAATGGTCATAATCTCTAAGGCCAGTTCCTGTGCGGGAGGAGGGAAGTCCGCATCCGTATATTCATTCAGCAGCTGCTCCAGCAGGAACAGAAACAACTCCTCTTTGTGGAAATCCTCCTTGTCCTCCAGAATGATCTGATGCAGATCATGAAGGGGAAGAGCCAGCTCGCTCTGGTAAAGTACGTTCTGTGTGAACTGCGGCGTGTACTCCTGGCCTGTAATTTCCAGCACGTATTTACGCATCACCTCCGGCTGAATATTGATGCAGCGGTAGTCCAGGGTGCTTCCGTCGATCTGCGCACAGGCGTGAGGGTCGTGCGGATTGAAGATAATGACATCCCCGCTGTTTAGAATATATTCTTCCTGGTTGCAGACCAGGTGCCGCTTGCCTTGTTCAATAAACCCAATCACGTAATAGTCGTGAAAATGGTTGGGGAACTTCTGCATAATCCCCTCAAACTGATAGGCTTCAAAATTCAGGTCTGTGTCGAAGACGACGGTTCTTACTTCACGAGTCAATGCCTGCACCTTCTTTGTCCGGGATGTAGTTCTAATTATATTATGAATTAGGCGCAGGTTTCTTGGATAATGTTGCGGTAGAATTTTTTTATAATTATTCAATAAATTGAAAAGGGTCAGTCTCAATTGTATTCTAGACAAATAGCATTCAATAGAAGTGAGCTGTAGATTTCACGGACATCTTGAGAAGGGGGAATGGAGTATGCAAGTAAGTGATCGGTCTATGGATACTACTATTTATGATTTATCGACTGAATATTCGATTCGAAGAGCAGAGCCTGAAGAATGGGGAGTATATTGTTCGGTTTATTATAACATGCAGTACAATGGTTTTTTTAGAGAAGAAAGTTATGCTAATTCGCGCCGGAATTCGTTTTGGATTTATAAGGAAAAAACTAAAATAGGCGGGGTAAGGATCGCGCCAAACGTTATATACCATTTATTTTTTATCCCTCCGTTCAACGATTCATTGGGGGTATTGAAGCAGCTTAAAGAGTTATTATTACTTTGGTCGGATAAAACAAAGCCGATTAAGACCTTTGAAGTTCTTCCGGATCAAGTTCATTTATATACACGGGCAGGCTTTTGGCCAGATGAGTTCAGATGCCGCTGGATGCAGCGCCCTACAGATCATTTTGAAGTAATCTGGGATGACAACCTAATAATTAAGAGTCCCCAAATTGAAGAAAATGAGGCGGGTGCTAAGCGGTATACTCATGAAGATGAAATTGCTCGTTGTGACTTCGATAGCTTTACAGGAGGTTTTGAAGCAGTAAGGAGAAAAAAGTTCTCTTTAGAAGATTTTATTCCAAATGAAGATCCTAACTATTCGAATGAAATATTAGTTCAGGCCTCCACATTGGTCTTTGATAAGGATACGGGTCAGCTCATCGCAAATTGCCGCCTTTGTCTACAGGACAATCTGGCAGCGGTGTATAGTATAGGGGTTATACCTGCACATAGAGGAAGAGGATTGGCTACACGTATGTTGCAGAGAGCCCTGACTATCCTGAAGGATAAATACCCAATGCTGAGATTGTATGTTATGGAAGGTAATGATGCGGAATCGGTTTATTTTAACCTGGGGTTCGTGCCTGGAGTACAGGAGATACAGAATATGTGTATTCCCGTCGAGATATTGCAGAAAAACAGGAGTTGTTAATGGTGTTTGGAACTGCAACTTGATACGCCGTTTGGTCTCCGCCTGGGGTCAACGGAAGAAGATAATCAGGCTGACCCAACGTATAGCCGGTTACGGGGCGATACTCGGGTGACATCAAAACTGTAACTACACTCGTAGAAGCTTATGTGCCGTTATCTTCGGACAGGGTTCGACTCCCCTCCGCTCCATATGGAGTAAGCAAAAGACACCCCTCAGGGTGTCTTTTTGTATTTGGATTACTGAATTCTCAGAAGGTAGTTTGTCGAGTTTAGCTTACTTCGAAACGACTTTTGGTGCGTCACGGTATTACTTTGATCATAGAACTGCTTAGCTGCAATCCGTAGTGTTCTTCTCAACAAGAGTGCGGAGGAACGTGTTAACTTAGATCGGAATCCCTTGCGTAAGACATGCAACGTATCTTTGTATTTCTCCAAATCCTCAGATGGAGGTACAAGAGCGAATAAATTTAAAGAAGAGACGTCGGAATCATCATTGATCCTGACCAGACTGCCAAAACGATAAATCCGTACCCTTGAATCTCCTTAGAAAACATAAAAAAGACACCAATTAGGGCGTCTTCACTGATACTCAATGTGGAGGAGTCGTGGACGTGCAGAGCCACAATCCGGCGCGGGCTGCTACGAGAATTGGCTTAATGGTTACCCAAGTACAATTCCAATATTCCAATGCTCCCGTCTCCCGAAGATGGACGGACTGCATGTTTAGGAGGCCCTTTTTATTTTGTCACAGCTTCAACTTCCTTTTTAAAGGCATCCATGTACTGATTAAAAATTCCCGTATCAAAATTTGCACTTTGGTCGTTAGCTTTAGGGGGATTTTTTTGAATTAGATCGTATAGACGATCAATTTCTGGTGAAAGCTTTGTCCAAACCTTCTTAAGAGAATCGTACTCTGAACCCAGGCTCTCTATATAGCTGTCATAGTCCTTCATCTTGTCCATTGTCTTGGATAATTGCTCGACTGTAAAGTCAACATCCAGACTACCTCCTGTGCTGCTGGTACCACTTTTGATATACCAACTAATGTCAACAAATGCGTCGTTCCATACATCGGAGATCACAAAATTCATAATTTCACTTAGCATTTCATTAGGAGTCGCACCACTTGCAGATAACGAAGATTCCGGAATAGGTTCTTTGAAGGAGCTTCTCACCTTGTTAAACGATTCTTGGTCAGATGAATCCATCGCATAGACAACCTGCTTGTCATTAATGAAGACAATCAACTCGCTTGTGGGATTAGAAGCTTCCTCTCCTTGGATTAAGACAACTTCAACTTTCGTACCTTCCTCATCCGTATAATCCTCCGATTCGAGGACCTTAGGATTCTTAACTTTGTGGTCATCAGTGGTTTCTACCGATTGGGCCATCTGAAACAGCGGCTGGGCATCTGGATGGACGTTTTCAGTAACAAATTTCTTTTTTGCTTCCAAGTCCGAACCATTCAAAAAGGTATTGACGTAGTCGAGTGCTACGGCTTCTGAGTCAGACAGTTTTTTAGCTGCAGATTTAGGCGCTTCCGAGGGACTTGCCGATGCCTGTGATTCCGCCAGAGCAACTGCCGAAGAGGCTGTAGGCTCTGCCGCATTTTTGTCCGAGCTGCAACCCGTGAGAGCAGTAAAAGCGATGAGTAAGCAAATAACAATTTTTTTCTCCAATTTTCATTTCCCCCTGATGATATAATTATTTCCATTTGTATGTACGTGATTATATTATCGGGGTTTCAAACCTCAAAATGTTGGAACAATAGGTTTCCGCCGCTACTGCAACAACTCTTCCACCAGCTTCAATAACTTCTCCTCGCTCAAAGTTCTGTCGCCATAACTGGTAAGAAGGAAGTATGCATCATACTCTTCGTTGTACCAGGTCAGGTAGTGGTGCTGCCTATCAGGTCCTATTCCCAAGGTGTTGATGACAACATCTGTTCCGGCTACAGTAATCTTCTTCGCCTGCTCCTCCGCACCCTGCTGTACCATCATGTCTCCGCCGTGCATCATTTGAGCAGAAATCCCCAGAAACCCGCCGCCTTTCGCATACATAGCGCTGACTGAAAGTGGACTTGTCCACGGCACGGATTTCATGAACAATCGCTGCTCTCCGGTTGCTTGTTCCGCTTGCGCCCGCAGCTCATTAAGCGTTTCCCGGTATAGTTCCTGCTGCATCATAGGAGAATTATAAGGAAAGTCGGGTCCAACGTTACCATATTGAAAAGAGTATCCCTCCGGTGCTTCGGGCAGCATAGGTGCTCCGGTTCGGCGAATCTCTGCAGAGAAATCCGTATAGGCGGTTAGGCGCTGTTCTTTATGCACAAACTTTAAGGCTTCCGCCGATTTTTCTGCTGCGTTCTCTTTGACATAGTAAGCAATCAGTTCACCTGGTTTAGCAAAAGCGAGCGCTTTAGATTCCATCTGCTGCCTAAGCATGTTATTCCCCACATGGGCCGACTGTTGCACCGGTTCCGCCTCCATGTACTTCACCTTCACTTCTCCCCTGCTGTTGCGGATCTGAATATATTCCGCGGCAGCATATGCTGTCACGGAGAGCAGCAGGAATACCATCAGCAGACTGAACATTGCTGTAGGTTTGCGCAGCCGTACCTTCCACGCCGTAGGGCGATTGCGCATCAGCCACAGCTGCTCCACCCGTTCCATCACTTGCGCTTCTACATCAATCTCCTCCAGCGGATTCTGCCCGGCAGAGGCTTCAATTATATCTTGGTATTCATGGCTGATTGCGGTTCGTCCCACAGCTTTTCCTCCTCCGATTCCATGACCTGCTTCACTTTTTGCTTGATGCGGTTCATTCTTTTGTTCAGCGCATTGGGGCTGATCTTCAGGATCTCACTCATCTCCGCATAACTCTTCTCCTCGAATACCCGCAGAATCAAGATATTCCGTTCCTCCAGCGATAACTTGGCCAAGGCCGCCGCCAAAGACGGCTTGTAAAGCCGGTCATCCAGCTCCTGCTCGGCACTCGCCACGACCGTTTCCGGCCGGAAGATCTGCATCACCTGACGGTGCAGCCTGCGCCTGCGCAATAGATTCAGGCAATGATTATAGGCAATCCGGTACAGCCAGGCCGAGAACTGTACAGTAGGCTTGTACTGATGAATCGCCTGATACGCCTTCACCAGTATATCCTGCACCGCGTCCTCGGCATCCTGCCTGTTCCCGAGCAGACGACAGCAATAGCCGTAGATCGGCTGCTGAAAAGCCCTGACAATGAGGGCATACTGTCCGCTATTCCCGCTCTGAATTCCGAAGATCAACTGCTCCAGTTCTCTGGAGTCCATCACATCATCCGACGTTGTTAACACCTCCTCAAGCTGTATATCCCTATAACACCCGGCCACCCGAAAAAGTGCCATCACCGCTTATATAAAATAAGTTTCCTGCACAAAAATATACTAAAAATATCAATAAAAGGCCTGCTCGTAGTAGTAATACTACCGTATAGCAGGCCCTGCCAATAATATATTCGTGTGCTGCTCATACTTTATGATTCACCAACAGGAAATCATTTATTGGGAAAACAACAAGTATCACTTTATATGGAGTATAAGCAAAAGACACCCCCCAGGGTGTCTTTTTTGTTGGTTGACTACGTTAATCTCACACTATGTTCCAGGATCATTGCTGCTAATTCATCAATAGTATATTTATGATTCACCATATCGACTGTGAAATCCTCGGCAAGTTTTGTGTCCATCACAAAACGCAAATGATTATAGCGCAAAAAGATCACAACTGCGGTAAATGCTGTACGGTTGTTACCGTTATGAAACGGATGATTTTGACCAAGAGATCCGAACAGAGCAGCTGCCTTATCAAATAAAGTAGGGTAGGCATCATTACCGAACGCGGATGATTGACAACGAAGAACTGCAGATTCCAATAGGCTGGGATTTTTTACTCCAATCTGCTCTCCTATACTATACCTCTGTATCATGGCAACGTTAATTGCTATAGCTTCTTGTATGGTCAAGTAACGGATTTCACTCATCTATCTTTTAGTCCTTTAAGGGTTTCATCATACTCACTTATAGCCTCAGACAGACAATCTATGAAATCATCACTGATTCCGGCGGGTAATGTGACTTTAGTGGATTTTTTGATGATGATTTCCCCACTGGAGGGGTTCACATCAATTTGAACAGTATCTCCTAACTCAAGACCAATTTGTTTTAAAGCATCGGTCATCGTTATACCCAAACTATTTCCGAATTTGGTAACCTTACGTTCCATTTCAATCACCCTATTCATCGAATTTCCTCCCCATTATATTATTCAACTGTTATAACAATTATACATTAATTTTTATATAGAAGAATAACTTTCTCAGAAGCTTATATGCCATTATCTTCGGGCAGGGGTCAGACGCTCTCATCCATACACAGTATAAGCAAAAGACACCCCCCAGGGTGTCTTTGTGTCTACAATCAATAACAGATGTATACGATTAAGCAGGATAAATAATTGTCCCCGTTTCAGGCATCGCCATCATTCTTTCCTATATAAGATGAACTTAAGAATGGAGTAGTGGAGTTGCCAGAAAGCCTGATGCATAGGGCTTCCTGGCAACTCCGTATGTAACATTCTTAAGTTCACGTTCTATAATTGTTTTTTTGTTGCGGAAGTAATAGGTTTTCTCTTGATCATTATCATTTTTTCAATATCGTTTATTTGCGCAACAGAGTCAATCCCAATCCATAGCCATCTTCCATCATGATATTGGGAGGCACTCTCATATACATGTTTAAAAAACTCCCCAAATTCATGTATTCTTTCTTCGTAGGCCTGAATCTCCTTTTTGCCCAACACAAGCAGAACGGTGAAACGGTCCTGCTCAGGAAACATACTGAATAAGGTCTTGCCGCTTTTGCGGTACCTGAGATTCCAACCATAATTTTTTCCGCCAAAAATCAACTCGGATACGTGATCATAGTTTTGTTCAGCGAAACGGGTCAACTGCAGCCAGGCTTCTGTCGCTTGAGGACCTAGATAGGAGTAGATAAGTTCAAACGAAGGGACAGTTTCTTTATCACATAATCTTGGGTTGTTCATTGGGCCATCCTCCTTGATCATATAGATATCTTAACTGGAATTCGCTTACTAGTATTAGTATAAATATAACGTCTTAACCTGAATAAGGTTATGAAATTTCCCACTATATCTACGTGTAACTATTATGATATATTTATTATTGGAATTTGAATGGTCGGCAGATCTGAAAAAGGAGTATTACATGACAACATTTGTCTACAAGCAAATTATCGATGACCTCAAAATGAAAATTTTTGCAGGACAGTATGCCGACATGAGATTGCCGGATGAGCGGAGTCTCAGTGAACTCTACCAGGTTAGCCGCAGCTCCATTAAACGTGCGCTGACCAAAATGGAACACTCCGGAATTATTTTTAAGAAACGTGGTTCGGGGACCTTTATCAACCCGCTATACATAAGAAATGAATCAATCTTTAACTACGAGGGTTCCAATCTGGGTGTAACCGACAATTTCCAAATGCATGGCAAGAAGCCGAAGATCAAAGTGCTGGATTTCGAGGTCATTAAGCCGACGGAGGAGCTGCAGCGGGATTTGTTCCTGGAGCCGCATGATTTCGTGTACAAAATTGTACGCTTGCGCTTGTTCGATGAGGAGCCTTTTATGATTGAGACCGGCTATATCCCGATCAAAATTGTTCAGGATCTAAATCAGACGATTATCGAGGGGTCGATTTTTCACTATTTGGAGGAATCGCGTAATTTGGCGGTCACCAAATCGTTTTTATCCATTTTTGCAGAGCCTTCGGAAGCTAAGGATCAAGACCTGCTGCATCTGAAAGAAAACGAACCGGTGGGCATCATGGAAGGGATCTTCTTCCTGGATAATGGCACGCCCTTTGAGTTCTCGCATATGCGGTTCCATTATAAATATTTGAAATTTAATACGTTTGTATCGGTTCAATAATCTAAAGACTGGGGAGTGTTCCCGGTCTTTTTTTGTTTGCTCTTTACTGTGAAACATTTTACATATTTATAAATATAAACATTTTTTAGTTAGTAATTTTCTCCAATTTTCATACTATGTTCAAAATTTCACAATATTGGACCGTATCAATTGTCAAAAAGGTTGAATTAAATTTCTGCAGAGGTATGATGAACTTGCAGAACTAATTGCCTTGTCAGAAAACATAGAAATTATCTAGGGAGTGGATGGAATGGGATTATCAGTTATCGAAACGAACTACTCATCTAAGACGTATTTAGCGAAACTTGACGCCTATTGGCGTGCAACCAATTACATATCTGTAGGCCAGCTGTATCTGAAGGACAATCCGTTGTTACGTGAATCCCTGAAGGAATCCGATGTAAAAGTGAAACCGATCGGACACTGGGGCACGATCCCCGGCCAGAACTTCATTTATGCCCACCTCAACCGTGTTATTAACAAATATGATCTGAACATGTTCTACGTTGAGGGTCCAGGTCATGGCGGCCAGGTTATGGTGTCCAATTCGTATTTGGATGGAAGCTACAGCGAAATTTACCCGCATATCACACAGGATACCCCGGGTCTGAAGAAATTGTTCAAGCAATTCTCATTCCCAGGTGGCGTTGCTTCCCATGCGGCTCCCGAAACTCCGGGATCAATTCATGAGGGCGGCGAATTAGGCTACTCCCTGTCTCATGGCGTAGGTGCGATTCTCGATTATCCGGACTTGATCTCGGCGGTTGTTGTCGGAGATGGAGAGGCAGAAACCGGACCTTTGGCTGCTTCGTGGTTCTCCAACCGGTTCATCAACCCGATCACAGATGGTGCGGTTCTGCCGATCCTGCATTTGAATGGCTTCAAGATCAGCAACCCAACGATTCTATCCCGTCAGACTAAAGAGGAGATTACCGCTTACTTCACAGGTATGGGCTGGGAGCCTCATTTCGTGGAAGGTGAAGATCCAGAGCATATGCATCCGGAAATGGCGAAGGTGCTGGATACGATTGTTGAAAAAATTGCAGCCATTCAGAAAAATGCGCGTGAGAACAAGGATACTACCCGTCCGTTATGGCCGATGCTAGTATTCCGTTCCCCTAAAGGCTGGACTGGTCCGAAGGAATGGGATCATGTGCCGAATGAGAATTCATTCCGTGCCCATCAGGTGCCGATTCCGGTTGATCAAAATAATATGAAACACGCCCCTGCATTGCTGGAATGGATGAACAGCTACAAGCCTGAAGAATTATTCGACGACAACGGCACGCTGAAAGCTGAGATAGCCGAAATTCTGCCTACTGGCGATAAACGGATGGCGATGAATCCTGTTACCAATGCCGGCAAGCTCATTAAAGAACTTAATCTGCCGGATTTCCGCAGCTATGCACTTGATAACTCCGTACCTGGTACAGTTGTAGCGCAGGATATGGCGGTGCTCGGTAAATATATGAAAGAGGTTATTCTTCTTAATGAAGAGAACAAGAATTTCCGGATTTTTGGCCCGGATGAGACGATGTCCAACCGCTTGGGTCCAGTCTTTGAAGTGACCAAACGTCAATGGCTTGATCGAATTATCGAACCTAACGATGAATTCATGGCATCCTATGGCCGGGTCATTGATTCGCAATTGTCAGAGCATCAGGCGGAAGGGTTGCTGGAAGGTTATGTGTTGACGGGACGTCATGGTTTTTTTGCAAGCTATGAAGCTTTCCTGCGTGTCGTGGACTCGATGATTACTCAGCACTTCAAATGGCTGCGCAAAGCTACTGATCAAACCTGGCGTGCAGACATTCCATCCTTGAATGTTGTAGCCACTTCAACAGTGTTCCAGCAAGACCATAATGGTTACACACATCAGGACCCTGGTTTGCTGGGTCACTTGGCTGACAAGAAGCCGGAATTTATCCGTGAATATCTGCCTGCCGATGCCAATACCTTGCTGGCTGTGTTCGATACGATTCTGAACGACCGTCAAAAAATCAACCTGGTGGTTTCCTCCAAACATCCACGTCCGCAATGGTTTACTGCGGATGAAGCCAAAGAATTGGTGGATAAGGGACTCAAGATCATTGACTGGGCAAGTACGGATAATGGCGGAGAGCCTGACATTGTATTTGCTTCATCCGGTACGGAACCAACCATCGAAGCCTTGGCTGCCATCTCTATCCTGCATGAACAGCTGCCTGAGCTGAAGATCCGCTATATCAACGTGGTGGACCTGCTGAAGCTAAGAAGCCAGAAACTCGATCCGCGTGGTTTCTCTGACGCTGAGTTTGATCAATTTTTCACAAAGGATAAGCCGGTGGTGTTTGCATTCCATGGTTATGAAGGTCTGATCAAGGACTTGTTCTTCGACCGCCACAATCATAATCTGCGTGTGCATGGCTACCGCGAGAATGGCGATATCACAACCCCGTTTGATATGCGTGTATTGAATCAGATGGACCGTTTCGATCTGGTCAAAGAAGCTGTGCTGAGCCTGCCAGGCGCTGACAAGTACACAGACATTGTGAATGAAATGGACGAAATGGTGAAGAAACATCATCATTACATCCGTGAAGAAGGCTTGGACTTGCCGGAAGTCGAGAACTGGGTATGGAAGGCTTTGAAATAAAATAAATTGTAAAAGTGAAATCAGCAAAAAGACGACATCATTCTTCAATTTCGAATGAAATGTCGTCTTTTTTTTGTTGTTTATTGTCAAAATATAATCCCCAATCTAATAATATCGTATTGACATATAAAATATTAAGCATTAGTATGACATTAATATATAATACCAATGGGTTAACTTGGTTTTTAAATCCGGAATTTATCATTACTCATCAGGGGGATTAAAAAAATGAAATTCAAGAAGATTAATGTACTGGTGCCTGTTGTATTGTTGAGCATATTGCTTGTTGCATGCGGCAAAGAAGATACAAAAGAAAAGGGTGCAGCAAACGAAGCCAGTCCAGTCCCGCAAGAGTATAAAAATGAATTGAATATAGCACTTACAGCACAACCGCCAACCTTGGATTCTGCAATGACTGTGTCTGCTGTGGCGTTAGATACAGCAGGGTATATCTTCGAACAGCTGTACACATTGAATGCTGATTATGAGCCAGTGCCGATGCTTGCGGAATCAGTGGATGTAAGTGAAGACGGTTTGATCTATACGTTTACACTTCGCCAAGGTGTGAAGTTCCATAATGGCAAGGAAATGACCTCTGAAGATGTTGTGGCATCAATGAATCGTTGGGTAGTTACATCATCCCGTGCCAAGGTTCTTCTAACAAATGCGAAGTTTGAGGCTGCGGATACATATAAAGTGAAGTTAACTGTAGAGAGCCCATCCTCTGACGTATTAATATTAATTGCTTCTCAAGCACAGTTCCCGGCGATTATGCCTAAAGAGATCGTGGAAGCTGCACCAGCAGAAGGAATTACTGAGTATATCGGAACAGGCCCTTATAAGTTCAAGGAATGGAAGCAAGATCAATATATTCAACTAGTGAAGTATGAGGATTATCAATCCGTAGATTCAGAACCAAGCGGGTTTGCCGGGAGAAAGGATGCGCCGACAGAGAATCTTATCTTCCATTTCGTAACTGACCATTCTACGCGAATTGCAGGTGTGAAGACTGGGAAGTATGACATTGCTGATAGCATTCCAATTGAGAATTATGACGAGCTTTCGATCGAAAAAGATCTTGAATTGCTTTCATTTCCGGGGGGCGCTTTAACAGCATTCCTAAACACAAGTGAAGGACTGCTGGCGGACGTTAAGATCCGTCAAGCTATACTAGCCGCACTAAATAACGATGAAATCTTGTTAGCCAGTTTTGCAAAACCGGATTTATATTCCTTGTCACCGGGTTACTTGAACACAAACCAGGTACAATGGGCAAATGATGCCGGTAAGGAATATTACAACCAAGCGAACCCGGAAAAGGCCAAGGAATTGCTTGCAGAAGCCGGATATAATGGGGAAGAAATCACATTGCTTACGACCAAGGACTACGCTGAAATGTATGCAGCTACACTGGTTATCCAAGAGCAGCTTCGTAACATTGGCATGAATGTGAAGGTTGACAGCTATGATTTCCCTACCTTCTTAGAGACCAAAAATGAACGCAGCAAATGGGACTTGTTCGTAGCGAGTACTGGATACCAGATAACACCACCCCAACTGTTAGCTGTGAATCCAGATTGGGCTGGATTGGATAATGAAACCGTGAAAAATGCACTGAAGGCTATTCGCGGAGCATCTACTCCGGAACTCGCCAAGAAAGAATGGGAAACACTACAAGCTTACTTATATGAACTTGGTTCTTCCACAGTTATTGGACATTACAATGGTATTGTCGCCGTATCCAAGTCTATTGAAGGCTTTGTGAATTTTGAGGCTCCTATAGCTTGGAATGCAAAAATAGCGAAGTAATTAGCCTAAGGAGGGTGTTAAAAGTTACCCGGTAACTTTTAACACCCTTTTTTCTAAATATAAGAATTTATAGGTTCCACGCTATAATTTATCCTTCTATTTCTCGCAGAAACGGATGCCGCCTCTTGCAGAGGACGGCGTAGCCGTTTCCACTTGTTAGATGAAAACAAAATATATAAATGAGGGATTTGTGTGCTAGCTTATATATCCAAAAGAATCTTATCGCTCATTCCTGTATTGTTCGTTGTTACCATTGCTATTTTCTTGATCATTCATATTACGCCTGGTGATCCCGCAGCGGCAATTCTGGGGATTGAAGCTTCCCAAGCGGAAATGGAAGCACTCAATCAGGAGCTCGGATTAAACCGCCCAATCCACATTCAATATATAAATTGGGTTGCAGATGTATTACAGGGTGATCTAGGTGATTCCATCTTTATGCATCAACCGGTCAGTGAAGCGATTGTCGAGCATATTGGACCAACCCTTTCTCTGGCTATTCTGGCACAATTCATAGCGCTTATTCTAGCCATCCCCTTTGGTATTATTGCTGCTTATAAGCGGGGATCTATGGTGGATTTCACTCTTATGGGCGTATTCTTGCTCGGAATGGCAGTGCCAAGTTTTTTGTTAGGTTTATTATTAATGCTAGTTGTAGGTGTTCAGCTTCAGTGGCTGCCTGTGGCAGGCTATGAACCGCTTAGTAGTGGAACCTGGGAACATCTTCAATATCTAATCCTTCCGGGTATTTCCCTGGGGGCGATCCAGGCTGCTCTTATTACAAGAATGACTCGTTCGTCTATGCTTGAGGTTCTAAACGTGAATTACATTAAAACAGCTCGTTCTAAAGGTTTGAATGAGCTGAAAGTGTTGCTTAAACATGCTTTTCGAAACGCCTTTCTACCGATTCTCACTGTGATCGGGCAAACGTTCGGCGTTTTAGTTACAGGAGCAGTTGTAGTGGAGTCGATTTTTAATATTCCTGGCTTAGGACAGTTAATATTGAATTCGATTGCCAGAAGAGACTTTGCTGTTATCCAAGGTGTGGTTCTTTTCGTAACCATCATATATGTTGCCATTAATTTAATCATCGATTTATTATACGGTTTTGTCGATCCACGTGTTCGTTTGGACCGCAAATAGAGGGGGGTTCAATATGATTACACATCAGGAGGAAGAATATATAGCTCAAATGAGCGGGCAATTAAAAAAAGAGCAACGTACCTTACGATATCGCCGTCTGAAGTCCAATTATGGACTGTTAGTTGGGGCGATAATTATTACGCTATTGATTGTTCTCGCACTAGTTGGCCCGCTATTCACAGCGTTTAGTCCCTATGGGATGAATGTAATCGATCGATTATTGCCTCCCAGCAGGGATCATTGGCTAGGTACAGACGAATTCGGCCGGGACTTGTTAACAAGAATCATCTATGGTGCAAGAGTGTCCATCAGTGTAGGCCTTATTGTGGCGCTGCTATCTTCGGCAATCGGATTAATTATTGGGCTGTATGCTACTTATTATAGAACATTGGATCATATCCTGATGCGTATTTGTGATGGATTGATTGCGATCCCTGGTATTCTGCTGGCTATTGCATTAATGGCTGCACTTGGGGGATCTGCATTAAATGTCATTGTTGCATTAACGATTGTATTCACACCAAATATTGCGCGGGTCGTTAGATCGACTGCTCTAGTGGTTCGTGAACAGACCTATATTGAAGCTATGCATGCTCAAGGGGCTAGTAATTTCCGCATCATATGGTCACATATTGCACCCAATACTCTATCACCTTTACTCGTACAAGCTACCTTTGTATTTGCTGAGGCCATTATTTCTGAGGCGGCTTTAAGTTTCCTGGGGGCGGGGATCCCCGCTCCCGAAGCAAGCTGGGGCAATATTCTACAAGCAGGCAAGCTGGTGATTTATAAAGCCTGGTGGATGGTTGTATTCCCGGGCATAGCTATTATCTTGTCTGTTCTCAGTTTGAATTTATTAGGCGATGGCCTGCGTGATTTCTTAGATCCTCATGTGAAACATAAGCAAAAGAAGCCATGACAGTTATTAAGTTGGAGGTATTGCTATGAACAAAGGGCCTCTATTGGAAGTGAAAAATTTAAAAACACATTTTCAAACAGAGCGAGGAAAAGTGACCGCAGTAAACGGAGTTAATTTATCTGTGAACAAAGGAGAAATCATCGGCATAGTAGGAGAGTCAGGCTGCGGAAAAAGCGTGGTAGCTCAGTCTATTCTAAGATTGCTTGATCATACCGATTCGGTTGAGTATGAAGGCGAAGTCCTTTTTGAGAATCAGGATCTGCTGTCATTGCCGCTTTCCAAATTGCGAACCATCCGGGGAGATAAGATCTCGATCATATTCCAAGACCCGCTGTCTTCGCTTAACCCTGTATATACCATTGGGAATCAAATAGAAGAAACACTGCGCTTGCACCAGAAACAGTCGAAGAAAGAAGCGCATAAAAAAGCGATTGAAATTCTGCGGGCCACAGGTATCCCTTCTCCGGAAATGCGGGTGAATGAATACCCTCATCAATTATCAGGAGGCATGCAGCAGCGGGCAATGATTGCTATGGCCCTTTCCTGTGAGCCTAAGCTCTTAATTGCAGATGAACCGACAACGGCTCTGGACGTTACGATTCAGGCGCAGATTCTAGAGTTAATCGTTGAATTAAATCAGAAATTCGGGATGGGCGTTTTGTTTATTACGCATGATTTAGGGGTTGTATCCGAAATTTGCACCAGTGTGAAAGTGATGTACTTAGGGCAGATTGTTGAGGAAACGACGACGGAAAGATTATTCCAAACTCCGCTGCACCCCTATACGCAAGGGTTGATCAAATCCATACCGCAATTGGAAAAAAACCGTCATGAAAAGCTGCATGTTATAGAAGGGACGGTCCCTTCCTTATCCAATATTCCACGGGGCTGCAGTTTTTCGACAAGATGTCCTTTTGCCGATCAGCAATGCCTAAATGAGGAGCCAGTAATGGAAATGGTGCATCCTGAACATAGCGTTAAATGCTGGCATTACGCGGAAATAAATAATATGGAGAGGGGTTCAAGAGGTGGTGAATCGAACAACGAATAATCCTATTCTAGAAGTGATCTCGCTTGAGAAGAAGTTTCCGGTGTATGGAACATTCGGGAAATTGTTCGGGACAAAGTCTCATGTGAACGCTGTGACAGATGTTTCTTTTCGATTGTATGAAGGAGAAACGTATGGATTGGTTGGAGAATCAGGGTCGGGTAAAAGCACGACGGGACGCACGATATTAGGGTTAACTCCTGCAACCTCTGGTCAAGTGATCTATCAGGATCAAGATTTAATGAAAATATCAAAAAATGAATTTCGCAAGTTCCGCAAAGACATTCAGCTTGTTTTTCAAGACCCGTTCTCCTCTCTGAATCCTAGAAAAAGAATTGGCCATATTCTTGAAGAACCACTCATCATTCATAAGATCGGGAATCAGACTGAGCGGGAGGAACAAGTATATAGCATTCTAAAAATAGTTGGATTACAGCCAGAGCATTACTTTCGGTATCCCCATGAATTCTCGGGAGGTCAACGGCAACGATTAGGCTTGGCACGGGCACTAATTATGAACCCTAAAATTATCATATGTGATGAGCCTGTTTCAGCGTTGGATGTTTCCATTCAGTCGCAAATTCTCAACATACTGAAGCAGCTGCAAGAGGATTTAAAGTTAACGCTTTTATTTATCACACATGATATTAGTGTCGTTCGTTACATTTCCGATCGCATCGGTATTATGTATTTAGGAAAAATTGTAGAAGAGGCACTAACCGATGATTTATTCAGTGAGCCATTACATCCTTATACCCAAGCGCTGTTCTCGGCCGTACCTAACTTTACCCGCAATCGTTTGAAGGAACGGATTATTCTAAAAGGTGAGATTCCTTCTCCGTTATCTCCGCCCACGGGCTGTGTGTTCCATACACGCTGTCCAATGGCGATAGAACGATGCAAAGTAGAAGTGCCAGCTTTCAGGGAAGTGCAAGCCAATCATTGTGTTGCCTGTCATCTTATCTAAATAAAGGGGTTGTGATTATGACAACGGTCAAATTTGCAGAAGGTCAGAATGAAATTTATAATGAAGCGGGCTTGCAGATCATTGGAAGTACTGCGCCGAACCAAAGTGGTTTGTCTCCGAGAGAATTGCTAGAGGCAGCTTTAGGCTTATGTGTGTCCATTTCGCTTCAAAAGATACTGGATTACGATAAGAAAGAATATGATAAATCCTCGATAGGTGTTGAAGTTACAGCTGTGAAGGCTGCGGATGGAACGAACAGATTCACCAACTTCGCTGTGCGCGTTAAGCTGCCTTCAACATTAGATTCAACCTATAAAGAGAAACTAATGAGTGTGGTAGAGCGTGCATGTACAATCGGGAATACCCTCAAGGGAGAGGTTATCATCGAAACGATTGAAATATAATTAGAGTTGGCTAAGCCGGCTTTATGTCTGGCAGAGGGCACCCTTGTGGGTGCTTTTTTTTGCATTTTGGCGGCATTTGCGTGGCCTATTGCAACAAACCTGCAGGATTATGCAACATAACGAGATATAGTAGTTCAGACGCGAATTTCCATATAATATGAGTGGTGAAAGGAGGCAGCAACATTGAAAATCACATTTGAGGCCGATGCGGCCATGGATCGAAGGATCGCCAAAGTCATCACCCATCCTGCGGAACAAGAGCACTGGAGGCATATGGAAGAAGCCATCCAGCAGGCGGAACAGAAGCTGGTAGTACTCAACGCGAAGAATAACCGCAATGTGCAAATTTCATTAAGCTCCATTGCGGTAATTGAATCGGAAGACCGGATGTGCAGCGTACGGGTGATTAGTGGAGAAATGTATCTGCTTAACCAACGGCTGAAGTCTGCTGAAGCAGAGCTTGACCCTTCATTTTTTCTGAGAATCAACAATCAGACGCTTATTAACAAGAGCTATATCAAGGAGTTCTCTTCCACGGACAATGCCAGACTGCAAGTGGTGTTAACCAATGAATTAAGTTATTATGTCAGCCGCTTTTACATCAAAAACTTTAGGGGGAATCTGATATGATTCAGCAATTAAAACACTCTTTTTTTCAAGTCTTCACGTTGACGTCTTTATGGGTAACTCTGCTTCTGACAGTGTTCTACAAGAATCAGGATATTAGCATGTTCTATCTGTGGCATGTTGCAGGGATTGCTGCGATTTCGGCCGGATTGTACGGGGTGATGTATAACGCACTGTGGAATCATTTCACGCTGAGGCCTCTGCTGAATATTGCGATTTCCTCCGTGTTCACGATCCTGGGCGGGCTTGGCGTGGTGTGGTTATTCTCTGCCGAAATGGTTGAGTTCATCCTGCCTTGGTGGCCGGGAATGCTGGTATTGGCGGTTGCCCTACATACCCTCGCTTTCTATGTCTATGCTGGGAGGGACAGCAAGCGGAAGGCCGAAGAGTTGAATAGGATTCTGAAATAGATTATGAAAACCTCCCTTTAAATAAGCAAGAGCTTTTGTTTTTTAGCAGCTGCGCCTGTATATTACTATTATACCTTTGATTCTTGACATGAGATTCTTTATAGTTAACATGCATGGTTCGTGAAATACTAGAAATTTCGGGAGGGACAAGCCCTTCTATAAGAACCAGCAACAGGTATGGAAATGACAATCAGGAGGAAATCACTTGAATACACAAAGTTTTGGAATACCATTAGCAGGGTTTGCAGAGTTTAGCCGGACAGTGGCTGCAGAAGGTGCAGTGCTGTTGAAGAATGATCATCAGGTGCTGCCGATTGGAAACGGCGAGAATGTGGCGGTTTTTGGCAGAACACAAGTCAACTATTACCGCAGTGGTACAGGTTCGGGCGGAAGCGTCCATGTTTCTTATACAACTAACCTGCTCGATGGTCTGCGCAGCAAGAAGAACCTCCAAGTCAACGAGCAACTGGCCGCTGTCTATGAGCAGTGGATTGCCCAGAATCCCTTTGACAATGGTGGAGGCGGCTGGGCAGCAGAGCCGTGGCACCAGAAGGAAATGCCTCTAACCCATGAACTGATGGCAGAGGCCAGACGTCAATCTACCAAAGCTATTATTGTCATCGGCCGCACGGCGGGAGAAGATCAGGACAATGCCGACGCGCCGGGAAGCTACAAGTTAACTGCGGATGAGCAGGAGATGTTGAAGCAGGTTGCGGCCTATTTTGATCAAACCGTGGTTGTGCTGAATGTATCGAACATTATTGATATGAGCTGGCTCGATGATGCCGGTTATGTTAACCCGATCAGCAGCGTGATCTACTCCTGGCAGGGCGGTATGGAAGGCGGAAACGCGATTGCCGACGTACTGGCAGGAGAAGTCACACCAAGCGGTAAACTGACCGACACCATTGCTTATTCCATTGAAGATTATCCATCGACCCGCAATTATGGCAATGAATTCAGCAACCTCTATGAGGAAGATATCTATGTTGGATACCGTTACTTCGAAACGTTCTGCCCGGAGAAGGTTCAGTTTGAGTTCGGGTACGGGATCTCCTATACCTCATTCGAAATCAAGCCGGAGGAAGCCAAGCTGGTCACCCGAGATGGTGAAATATATGCTGAGATTGACGTAAATGTAACGAATACGGGAAATACTTTTGCGGGCAAAGAAGTAGTACAGGTCTATTACGAAGCTCCGCAAGGCAAGCTGGGACAGCCGGCCAAAGCATTGGCAGCCTTCGGAAAGACGGGCGTTCTCCAGCCGGGAGAATCGCAGCGCCTCACAATAAGCTTCGCTATTCATTCGATGGCTTCTTATGATGATGCCGGGGTAACCGGACATCCTTCTGCGTATGTGCTGGAAGCCGGAACCTATCGCTTCTACGCCGGAACCAGTGTTAAGCAACTGCAGGAAATCGGCGTAGAAGGCCAAGCAGGTTACATTCTGGACAGCCTTCAAGTAGTGGAGCAGCTGCAGGAGGCGATGGCGCCAACTCAAAGCTTCAGCAGAATGAAACCGGGCGCCCGCAAGGAAGATGGCACCTATGAGCTGACTACCGAAGAAGTGCCGCAGCGGAAGATTTCGATGGCGGAACGGATTGAAAGCAGACTTCCGGCTACCCTTAAGCAGACTGGTGATCAAGGTCACACGTTGCGAGATGTTTTTGAGGGAAAAGTAACTATGGAAACCTTCATCGCCCAGCTGAGCGATCAGGATCTGGCTGTAATCGTCAGAGGTGAGGGCATGAGCAGTCCGCTGGTTACACCAGGAACGGCTTCGGCCTTCGGTGGAGTCAGCGATCAGCTGTTCAACTACGGTATCCCTGTGGCTTGTACAGCTGACGGCCCATCCGGGATTCGGATGGACAGCGGGCAGAAGGCGACTCAGGTATCGATTGGTACGCTGCTTGCAGCTACCTGGAATCCGGCACTGGTTGAAGAGCTGTATGTAATGGAAGGCCGGGAGTTATTGAGCAATCAGGTAGATGCTCTGCTTGGACCTGGACTCAACATCCGCCGCAGTCCGCTGAACGGACGCAACTTCGAATACTTCTCGGAAGATCCGTTAATCTCGGGCCAATTCGCCGCCGTCTGCACCAGTGGAATTATGAAGGGCGGCTCCAATGCGACGCTGAAGCACTTCGCCTGCAATAACCAGGAGAAACACCGCAGCAAGGTTGATGCGGTAGTATCCGAACGTGCGCTGCGCGAGATCTACCTGAAGGGCTTCGAAATTGCTGTGAAGCAAGGCGGTGCCAACTCGATTATGACCTCCTATAATCCGGTCAACGGACATTGGGCGGCGTCCAATTATGATCTGAACACTACCATCCTGCGTGGCGAATGGGGCTTCAAGGGTATCGTAATGACGGACTGGTGGGCGATTATGAACGATGTAGTTGATGGCGGACCGGCGGACCGGAAATTCATGAACTGGATGGTTCGTGCCCAGAACGATCTGTATATGGTGGTTCCTAACTATGGTGCGGAAATCAATGGCTGGGATGATAATACCATCGAGTCGCTGGAGAACGGTACCTTGACCCGCGGAGAGCTGCAGCGTTCGGCTATGAACATCTGCGATTTCATTATGCATGCTCCTGTATTCTCCAGAAAGCATGAGCATGTAGAAGCCGTTGAAGCATTCAAGGCCAACCCTGCTCTTTCAGCAGCGCCGGCGCAGGTTCAGGCACTGTCCGAGAACGCCCAGGTTAACCCTGATGCAGACGGATCAACCTATATCCGGGTGGATCAGGCCGGACACTACCGGATTTTTGTCCACATCATGTCTACGGAGAACGAACTGGCTCAGAGCGCATGTAATGCGACCCTGAACGGGCAGATGCTGACGACCATTCAGACGAATGGAACGGAAGGCAAATGGATCAGACAGAAGCTGGTGAAGATTGAGCTGGAAGCGGGTCTCTACGAGCTGAAGCTGGATTTCGTCAAGCCAGGCCTGCAGATCGACTGGATCGAATTCAAACAAGTGTAAAGTGTAGATCACAGAACTACAGATGCATAGAAGCAGAGGACACCCGAAGGGGTGTTTTTTGCTGCTTCTTCATAGAGGACGGCGAAGCCTCTCTTCTTATAAGGTTACTACTTCGGTCTCAGCGGGGATTTAGAGTGTTACTCCGGAACGTTCAACGCAATTAGATGGGAAAGTGCAACTAATTTCAGCTAAAGCTCTGTCAGGAGGCGATTAAGTGCAATATTGCAACTAATTTCGAGTAAATCAAGTCTCTGACGCTCAAAATCCCAAATTAGATGCATATTTGCATCTATTTCCTCCAAAACGGAGAAAAACCGCTAATTAGATGCACTTTTGCAACTAATTCAATGGCTCGAAATTAGGATTAACCACTACGAAGTTAAATCTTCGATATTCTCATCCTTATGAAGGGTCTAAGCAGGAACCTTAAATGTAACCGCCTTCTCTTTTATGATATAATAGGGGGCATTAATGGGTCAGGAGTGTTGCAGGAATGAGAGGATATAGTATATGGCGTCCGTTGATGTTGATTGCGGTTGCGCTGCTTACCAGGAGTTTGGTTACCAACCTATGCCTGATGTTTGGCATGTCGCCAGATTCATCTGCCAACGTTGCTATGATTGCCATGTTGGTTGCCGCTTTTGTGATGTATAACCGAATAACGAAGCAACGCCGGAAATAGATGTCTGTAGGAAGCGGGAGATGGCAAAAGACACCGAGAGGTGTTTTTTGTTGATTTATAATACATAAAAAGGCTCCATTTATAAATCAGTGGTTGACTCTAAGCGCGAAAGCGTATGCTTCCGAAGCAGCGATACTGCCTATCGCTTTCAGGCATTCGTTTCTGCGAGAAATAGAAGGATAATTCATGGCGTGAAACATATAAATTCTTATATTTTCAAAAAGACACCCTGGGGTGTCTTTTTGTGTGTGAATATAACGAAGAATAAGTTTCGCTTAACCCTTGCCCATAAGCCCTTTCAGGCTGCCCAGCATAGGTCTGACCGTCTTGATCATGTTGTAGCCCATCTTCATCATCGGCCAGGCCTTCTGCATCATCCCAAAAAACTTTATCCCGCCGCCAAGCATTCCGCCTCCGCCACCTCCAAAGAAGGAGCCAATTAACGGCATCAGCGCGGATACCTCTGCTGTTTGTGCAGCTTTGCGTTTGGTTGATTTAGCCGGTGGAGGGGTGGAGAGCATCAGGTTGTCCTTGCCCAGTCCGCTTATCCATCCGACATATGACCGCCCATCGTGCAGGGTCACACAGACCGGCCGTCCTTTCAGCTGTTTGGCCTGCTTGCGGATCTTGGTGGAATTAGCCATTCGTGGATCACCTCATTGTTCTGTTTACTATAGTTTACTCAGAACATCGGGAGGTGCCTGTGCAAATAGTAAGAATTTATATGTTCCACGTTATACGTTATAAATTATCCTTCTATTTCCCGCCGAAACACCCCGTCCTTATAAAAGGACGGCGCAGTCGTTTCCACTTGTTGTTTTCCTATTTGTTTTGTTTAGAAGAAAGACATCTAGGTTACATTAGAAGGAGTCAAACCTTACCCACGGAAGCTGAATGACAAATCATCTTGAGGAGGCAACAACTCATGACTGAACAATACAAAATGCAAGACCCTACCAAGCAATACCGCAAAGCCGGACCGGATTTCGAACAGCAGCAGCCGCCTCCCGGCATCGAGCAGAAGATGACTCCGAAGCCTGATGCGGGACAGGAAACCTATGTTGGCACCGGACGTCTTGCCGGACGCAAAGCGATTGTGACCGGCGCAGACAGCGGGATCGGCCGTGCTGTAGCTATTGCCTATGCCCGCGAAGGTGCGGATGTGGTGCTGGCCTATCTGCCGGAGGAACAGAAGGACGCGCAGGAGGTTGTGAAGCTGGTGCAGGAGGCCGGACGTAAGGCCATAGCTATGCCAGGTGACCTGAAGGACGAGAACTATTGTGAACAGCTGGTTGCTGCTGCGGTAGAGCAGCTGGGCGGAGTGGATATTCTGGCCAATATTGCCGGGATGCAGCAATTTGTTCCCGAAATCGCCGAGCTTACTACGGAGCAGTTCGACGATACCTTCAAGACCAATGTGTACTCCCTGTTCTGGCTCTGCAAAGCAGCGGTGAAGCAGATGAAGCCGGGCAGCGCGATAATTAATACCTCATCGATTCAGGCTTATCAGCCTTCACCGATTCTGCTGGATTACGCAACCACTAAGGCTGCGATCAATACGTTCAGCAAATCGTTGGCTCAGCAGGTAGCGAGCAAGGGCATCTGCGTCAACGTTGTGGCGCCTGGTCCGGTATGGACGCCGCTGCAGATCTCCGGCGGTCAGCCGCAGGACGTGCTGAAGGAGTTCGGCGCGAAGACGCCGCTGGGCCGTCCGGGACAGCCGGCAGAGATGGCCCCGGCCTACGTGTTCCTGGCCAGCCAGGAGTCAAGCTATATCAGCGGCGAAACGCTGAACGCCAATGGCGGAATGCCTACACCGTAAGGGGCAAGTCTTGTTTAGCACCTTGCGCAATAGAATAAACCGTTAAGCAGACCGTCCTTTATAGGGCGGTTCGTTTTTTGTGTTAAGCAGGAAGCAGAGATTTAACGGCCAGCCTGCTCTGCGGCCGGCTTTTTGAAGACCGCCTGCTGCTCAGCCAGAATGGCATGCAGCGCCGGGATCGGCACATCTCGGAAGGAGCAGGACTTCTCGATAGCCAGGGAAGCGGCGATTCCGGCAGCTTGCCCAAGCGCGTAGCAGGTGGCCTGTACCCGCATCGAGGACATCGCGACATGAGTGGCCGATATGGCGCGTCCGGCTACCAGCAAGTTGCCGTACTGCTCCGGGACCATACAGCGGTAAGGCACATCGTAGCCGTCGATGCGGCGAATATCAGTAGTTCTGCGGCCATCCGGATTATGGATGTCAATCTCGTAGGTGGTCTGGGCAACCACATCCTCGAACCGGTGACCTTTCAGGATATCTTCTTCCGTCAGCGTATAGAGGCCGACGATCTGGTTCGTCTCCCGGACTCCCGTCTGTGCAGCCACGTGGGCCAGCGCATAGGTCTCGTATCCGCTGCGCTGGAGATAGTCGACGATCGAGAAGACCTGGCGCAGCGCCTCTGGTTCGGCCCGGTTCATATCATCGATTCGGGCTCCGTTGCCCTTGACCCGCGACATATTGACCAGAAGGGAGCCTTCAGCCCCCTGTTCCCAGTACAAGCGTCTGCCCTGAGGCAGATCTTCTACTTCATTATAGATTTCGCAGCCTTCCGGCAGCTGGCGCAGCACCGGCTTGCCTGTATCCTGCATCGTGAACATCAGCGTCATCGGCTGGGTCATTCCGTCCCCGTCTCTACCAGAGGTGTAAGGTACGCCAGCTTCAATGGCTGCTCTTGCATCTCCTGTACAATCAATGAACTGCTTGGCCCGGAAGGCTCTCAGGCCTTCCCGGGTCGAGGTGATTACCGCCTGAATCGAGTCGCCATCCTTAATTGTACCGATGAATTCCGTATGGAGGCAGACTGCAACGCCTTCCTTGTGCAGCTTCTCGTTCAAATAATGGCGCAGTAGAAAAGGTGAATACTGCGGCGCAATCGATTCATCATGCCCTGGGGGTAAATAGGCAGCCAGCATCTCGGAGATCAGCTCACGGTAGAAGCCTGTTACATTGCCTACCGGCATAAATACGCTTACATTTGCCAGCGTGCCCATTCCACCAAGCTGCGCGGACTTCTCCAGCAGCATGACCTTCTTGCCGCAACGCGCTGCGGAGACTGCTGCTGCCGTTCCTGCGGGTCCTCCTCCCAATACAATAACATCTGACTCTGCGTAAAGAGGGACTTCCTGTTCGAATCTGTACCCTGCTTGCATCGGTCGTCACTTCCTTCGTTGGAATACATTCATTATAATAATGAGTGAAGCTTCATATATAGTTTCATTTTACTTACAAAGTTAATGCTTAGGCACAAGAACCTTGGGGAAGAGGGTTGGAGATGCGGAAGAAAAAGCTAGTCACCCTGCAGGATATAGCGGATGAACTGAAATTGACGATCCATACCGTGTCCAAGGCCTTGCGCGGCCTGCCGGGGATGTCGGAAGCTACCCGTGAGGAAGTTATTGAAACCGCGCGGCGGCTGGGCTACCGTACCAAGGAACAAGGATTGCGGGGATGGTATGAGAAGAGCCCCAAGCTGATGACCGGTAGAAAAAGATTTACCTTGCTGCTGAACAAGGACACCCCCTTCTTTCAGCTGCAGCTGGCTGGACTGCAGGAGCGGCTGCATGAATATGGTCATTCAATTACCGTATCCTTCTTTCCTTCCTTTGTTAAAGACCGCCAGGGGCTGGAGCGCTGGGTAGAGCAGACGGACCTGCTCTATAATGATGGCCTATTCATCCCGCCGACGATTCACCCCGAGCTGGAGGCGATGCTGCTCTCGCTGCCGCTTCCGAAGGTGCTGATCAACTACCCGCCTCCGCTGGCCGAGGTAGACAGTGTCATTTGGGATGTGGAGCATGCCATCCGCCTGTCGGTGCGCCATTTCGCGGTCAATGGACACCGGAAGATCCTGTATATCGGGAATACTCATGAACATCGGGGATTCCAACTGCGCTGGACGGCATTTCAGTCCGCGATGCAGGAGCTCGGCTGCACCGTTGATCCCGGCGACCATCTTACCGAGTCGAAGCCATTCCATTCAGGCTGGGACGAGGAGCTGTACGCCAAGCTGCTGCATACGGGTTGTACCGCGATCCTCTGCGCGATTGATATGGATCTGTATCCGCTGCTCTACTTGCTGCAGACCAGGGGACATACCGTTCCGGCCGATTATTCACTGATCGGCCTGGAGAACCTTGGGCAGCCTGACGTCTATCCCAGCCTGGCCCGGCCGGCGCTGCTGGTCAAGGAAGCCGGCTGCCGTGCGGCGGAGCGGATGCTGCGGCGGATTGCGGATCCCGCCGAGCCCTTTGAGCATATCCGCCTGGCCGGCGGATTCATTGCCGGCGACAGTGTCAGCCTGCTGCCGCGCAGCTAAGCAGTCCCCGGAAGCGGCCCGCGAACTGCAAATCGCAGCGCTTCTGGGTGCTGCACGCCAATTGCGCTTGCGCTTCTGGATGCTGCACGCCATTGCGCTTGCGCTTCTGGATGCTGCACGCAATTGCGCTTGCGCTTCTGGGTGCTGCACGCCATTGCGCTTCTGTAGTCTGGCGTACGTCTGGCCGGGAACCTGCTATGGATGTCCTTAGTACGCAGTGTCTGGTCATATGCCCCGCCGCTTTAGCCAAAAGCCTGCGAAAGTGCAGGCTTTTAGCTGACATTCGGCAATGGAGTACCAAAGCCTGCGAAAGTGCAGGCATTTCTTCAAGGATCAGCTGGATGAAGCCATTACGGCCGGAGAACCTGTACTATTGCAGGTTTTTTCCGTAATCGGCTGATAACAGCTACAAAACCTGCACTTTTGCAGGCATTTCCTACAGACTCCTATAGAATGGGCAGATTAAATTAAAAAAGGTGACTCCATAAGCCATCATATTGGCAGCGGGGTCGCCTTTTTTCGCTTATTGAACAATAACTTTTAACAATTGACACAACAATTAAAAAGATATAAAATGTCAAAAGAAAGTTAGTGTCATAATAATCCGAAGAAAATATAAAAGGAGTGAGCGAAATGGAAAAGGTGATTCGCGGATTTGCCGAGCTGGAGCCTGAGCTGCGACAAGCGGCAGGTGGTAAAGGGGCGATGCTGTCCAGAATGGTTCAGGGCGACTATCCCGTTCCGGAAGGGTTCGTCGTATTGCCTGCGGCGTTCACTGGCGAATATTTAAAAGAAGAAGCCTGGGAGGAGTGCAAACTGCGCCTGAAGCAGCTGCGCCGCTCCCGCCTTCATGCCTTGTTTGCCGTCCGCTCGTCGGCGTTTAGCGAGGATTCGGCAGGGGCTTCTTTTGCCGGAGAATTCGAAACGGTGCTGAGTGTGGATTCGGATGCCGATATCCTGAAAGCCATCTACGCTGTATTCCATTCCAAAGATGCCGAACGGGTGCAGGTCTACAGCGCAGTCCAGGGGATGGAAGCTGAGCATCCACTGGCGGTGGTAGTCCAGCTGATGGTCCAGTCGGAAATTTCCGGCGTGCTGTTTACTGCGGATCCGATTACCGGAAGCCGGATCACCATGCCGGGCAATTATGTTTATGGACTGGGGGAACCACTGGTATCGGGGGAGAGCAATGCCATGTCCTTTTCTCTCTCCAGAAAAGGCGGCAAATATGAAGGACCCCGCGAATTCAAGAAATATGCCTCCACGCTGGCGGCCTATGCGGCGCGGCTGGAACGGGAGCTGGGCGCGCCGCAGGATATCGAATGGGCTGTCGCCGGAGGGGAAGTGTTTCTTCTGCAGACAAGGCCGATAACAACCCTGAGTTCCGGCAATCGGGATACTTATGAAATCAACGACTCCTTGAGCGGGGATTATCTCTGGACCAACAATAATGTAGGCGAATCGATTGCCGATGTCTGTACTCCCTTAAGCTGGTCTGTCCTGCGTGCGCTTGACGAGGAGCATACTGTAATTACCGGGCAGCATATGTTCTCCGGTAATATATGCGGAAGAGTGTATGCCAACGTCAGCCTATCGGTGTCCATGTTCTCTGCCTTTGGACTGAATCCCCAGCCGATTCTGCACAAGATGAGCCGTGTTTTCGGAGTTATTCCTGAGGGCATGTCCGTGCCACAGTATCCATTCTCCAGACGGGAGCTGATCCGCACAGCCCTGCCCCGAATACTGTACAGCATCAAGCGGACGCGGGAAGCGGTACGCGGTGTTTCGCAGCAACTGTCGACATCGCCGACATGGTGCAGGGAGATGACGAAGAGGCTGCAGCAGACCGATAGCCGGGAGCAGCTTCTACGCTTATGGAACACCGAACTATGGCCGCAGAATGTACGGGCGATGTGGTCGGGACTTGAAGCTGCTGCCGCCAAAATGCAGCAAACCGAGAAGCTGCTGGCGAAGCTGGGCAGGCTGATGGGGGAGGAGGATGCCCACTTGTTGCTGGCAAGCACAGGTGAGGGAGCGGAGCTGGCCAGCCTGGGGCCCATGAAGGGAATATTCCAGGTCATGAAGGGAGAGCTTAGCCGCAGCGAGTATGCCGCTGAATATGGGCATCGCGGGCCGCATGAGTTCGAGCTGTCGGTTGCAGACCCTGGAGAGGATACCAGCTGGCTGGAGCAGCAGATCGCAGAATTCCAGACGGCTGCGCCGGATGTGAATGAGCTGCTGCGTAAGCAGCAGGCCCGAACGGCAGAGGCTTCGGCCAGGCTGGAACGGGAGTATCCCCGGCAGGCGAAGCGGCTGTTCCGGCAGATTACCGCGGCGGCGGAGGGACCCCGTCTGCGTGAAGCGGCGCGTTCAGAATGGACGCGGACGTTTCGTGTCAACCGTGCGTTTGCGCTGAAGGCAGGCGAATTGTCGGGGCTTGGCGAGGATGTTTTTTTTCTGTACCTGGATGAAATCCTTGGATGGCTGGCCGGAGGTGAGCTATCTGCCGCTGCACAGATTCCGAAGCGTCAAGAGATGTACCAGCGCTATCAGTCACTGCCGCCGTTGCCGTCCATGATCAGGGGAAGGTTCGATCCCTTCATCTGGGTGAAGGACCCTCATCGCAGGCTGGATATGTATGATGCCTCCCGGCCGGAGGAGCGTTCCGATACCGAATGCCTGCAAGGGTTCGCCGGAGCTGCCGGGCGGATCGAGGGACGGGTGCGTGTTCTGAACCGTCCGGAGGACGGCAAGCTGCTGCAATCCGGAGAGATTCTGGTCGCTTCCACCACCAATGTGGGCTGGACCCCGTTGTTTCCCAGAGCAGCGGCTATCATTACCGATATTGGTGCGCCGCTCTCCCATGCTGCCATTGTAGCCCGGGAGCTGGGGATTCCTGCCGTAGTAGGCTGCGGGACGGCCACCTCCAGGCTGAGGACAGGTGATTGGGTGGCAGTAGACGGAGGGCAGGGGCGGGTACGGATTCTGAACACCTGACAGCATGACAAAATAAGAAATAAGACACCCCTTCAGGGTGTCTTGTCCGTGAACCCATGACTCTATTTGCGTACTACCGGAACACAGAGGTGAGCTTCGAACCGTTCGTCGCTGGGTCCCGACTTCTCCGTATAATTGATAAAGAACACACCGTCTGGGTTAAACCTGTATTCCGATGAAGGCAGCCACTGCTCTTTTATCAGCTTGCAGGTGGTTTGGAACGCCTGATCAGGGATACCGCGGGCGATAAAAATAGCATACTTGGAGGACGCAAACGTCTGTTTAATCAGCCCTTTAGGAATACATCCGCCAGACTCCACCTCTACTGCCAGCATAAACCCGGTGTCCCATGCACTGGCTTCCCAGAGCGGAGGAACGGATACTTGCTGCTGAAAAATACCCAGGTAACACCCGCTGCCCTGCACCTTGGACGGGATGGAATCAAATCGGGCATCAATATCAAACTCTCCGAACACATGACTCCAGAGATCGGAATAAGGCGTTCCTGCTTCGTCGCTGTTCTCCCAGCCGATCACCTGGAGCTCCGGCAGATCAAGAATATACGGCGTTTCGCCGCCGATGGTACCTGTATTCAGCTGCTGCCGGGCTAGCTGTGCCTGGATCATTTCAATCACCCGGGGTTTCGACTTGGGGGCATAACTTTCGGTATCCCGAACAATCTCGTTATTGCGTATGTGCTCTGACATAGGATTAATCCTCCTGTTTATAGGTCTTGCCTTCAGCATATGGATTCCCGGTCCGGTTCCGTTGTCCGTTTATAACAGATTGTGCAGCAATCGGCAGGTATAGGGTCATAGTCACCTGTTCATAGCTCTCATCCGCAGTATACAGCGCAAAAACTTCCCGCAGTGAGCGTACCGGTGATTGGGAGTGGCGAATATTTAATCTCTATGCAGGCGTTGCTGATGCGTCTTTTGCGAATATAATCTTTAATGGAATGCCCGGAGGTACGCTGGAATTCGCGGTACAGCTGCATTAGTGAGATATAGCAGGTCTTGGCAAGCTCCTCCAGCTGGATGGGTTCATTCAAATGCTCCTCAATATAATCAATGGCCCATTTCAAAGGATACGCGTTCTTCCCGTTCATGCCCATCGAAACCTTTCCCTCCTTCGTAAAATAATCTAAATCCCCTTTGAGTATATCGTTTCGTGGATAGGCTGAATGTGAATATTTTCGCTGGCTGGGTTGGCTGACCTAGGGTAATATTGATGAGGATGCGATTAATGGTAATATCTGCTGGTAGCCGATATGAACTTCAAGGGAGTGAGCAAATTGACCAGGCTTGCGGAGTTGGCTGCGTTTATCCATGTTCATAATCAGGGGGAGCAGCGGTGTGGATACGCGGGCAGCACGAGTGAGGATATCAGGCATGACCTGATGGACGGACTAGAAGCTTCCAGCCGCTTATTGTATGAAGGGAATGAGCTGGTTGGAGCAGCCATCGCGGATGTGTATGAGGCTGGGAGCGGCGGAGAACAGGATATTGAGGTGTGGGGTCCGTATGCGGCCAACAGTAATGTGGAGGTTATCCGGCAGCTGTTGAAGCAAGTAGAACTTCTGGCCAGGCACAATAAAGCCCGGAGCGTTCACTTCTTTATCAGCGAGCACAACCATCAGCTGCTTGATGAGCTGTTGCTGTACCGCCAATTGAAAAGTAACGGACATTATCATTATTCATTAAATATGCATAAATATGTGGTTAGTCCAGCACCGCTATACACGTCCATTGTGAAGCTGAGTGGGTCGGATAGGGAAGAGCTGGAACCATTAATAGAATTACACCGTCAGAATTTCCAGAATGCGATCTTCACAGAAGACGATCTGTTAAGGGAAGTGGCTGACAGCAGCAGCGAATACGATATTTATACTGTTCAAGAGCAGAAGACTTGCTCCGGCTATATGATCGTTAGAAGAAATGAGCTGACGCGCAGCATTCAGTTGGAGTATATCTGTATGGCGCCCGAGGCTCGCGGGCAAGGAACCGGCAAAGCACTGGTTGCATACCTCGTTGACCATTACCGGTCAATGCGTTACAGCAGCATGGAACTGGTTGTCAGTGAGAGCAACCTAGATGCGCAGCGTTTCTACGAGCGGCTGGCTTTTAACAGAGATCAAATCATGAAGCATATTGTCATCAGCGGTGCGATGGATAGAGAAGTAGAATAAAAGATATAGAAACCCGTTTCAAAGCAGCCTGTATAGGTTATAAAGAGACGGGTCTGTTGCTGTCGTCTAAATACTGGAAATGGCTAAACAATTACATAACCAGCAAGTAGAGATAATATTGATTTAACATTGCTACTATAAAATGATAGAGATTGCACAATCTATCAGAGGAGGCCAGGCCCTACAGGCAAAGCTTAACTTATGATGAGAAATCATCTTATTTGTGGCAGCTTCTTTGCGTTATTGCGTGATTTTAGCTAAATATTTATGAATTTATTTCTTTATTTATCCAATGTGCGTCAGGTTATTTAACACAACTCTATGAAAATATCTAAATTTAAAGATACTAAATGATAGTTGTGTGATATACTATCACCGGATATTTAATAATACTGGGGAGGACTATTAATTTATGGGATTGAAGTCGAAATGGAATAAGCCGATCGCTTCGGTGCTGGCTACTGCTGTGCTCTCTGCGCAGGTACTGGGTGGAGTGGTTGTGGGCACTGTGTGGGGGGCAGAGAAAGCTTCTGCGGAGACTGTTCAACCTGCTGCAGGCGCACAAACCGTTGATTTGCGGCTGATGAGCACAACGGACGTGCATACCAATGTGTACGGCTGGGATTATTTCAAGAATGCAAAATCGTTGACGGTCGGATTGGACCGGACGGCTACTCTGGTCAAGAATGCCAGAAATGAGCAGCCGAACAATCTCCTGCTGGACAACGGCGACTTAATTCAGGGAACTCCTCTGGGTACGTATGTAGCGAAGGAAACGGGGTTTGAAACTTCGGCTGAAGGTCTGCATCCGATGATCGCTGCAATGAATATTATGCAGTATGATGTTGCAACCTTTGGCAACCACGAATTTAACTACGGGCTGAAATTTCTGGACCGTACGATTAACGGCAGCGCCTCCTTCAAAAACGAAACCAAAGCTAATTTCGATTATGTAAATGCAAACATATATAAAATGGATGGTGTCACCAATGCTTATACGCCTTATATCATTCTGCCTAAGAAGGTTAAGGATGCCAACGGTGTAGAGCAGACCGTTGATGTAGGTGTGATTGGTCTTGTAACTCCGCAGATTATGGAGTGGGACAAGGTTAATCTTGAAGGCAAAGTTACCACCAAGGACATTGCCGAAACCGCTGCTAAGTTCATCCCCGAAATGAAAGCCAAGGGAGCAGACGTTATTGTTGCTATGGCTCATACCGGATTTGATGCAGCTGCAAAAGAGGGTACAAATGCCGAGAATTCGATCAGCCTGCTGAGCCAGGTTCCTGGTATTGATGCCATCACATTCTCGCATACACATAAAGTCTTCCCAACAGGCAACGTGGATACGCTGGACGGCTCTTTCAAAGATCCCGTAAGCAAAAAGCCTTATACGTTCGTTGACAACGTAAACGGCCGAATTCACGGCGTTCCTGCTGTACAAGCAGGCTACGGCGGAGCATATCTGGGTCTAATCGATCTGAAGATCGTGGGTTCCGGTCATGACTGGACGGTAGTCAAAGAAGAATCGAAGGCTTCAACCCGCTCGATCTACAAGACGGAGAACAAGATCAATAGTTCGACAGTCGAGCCGGATCTTGCTATCGACGAGGCTGTAGCGGCTGAGCATAATGCTACTATTGAGTATACCGGCCAGGTGCTGGGTTATACGAAAGCTCCTATGAACAGCTATTTTGCCCTGGTGCAGGATGATCCTACTGTTCAGATCGTAACCTATGCGCAGAAATGGTACACGCAGAACTATGTGGCAGCTAATCTGCCTGAGTACAAGGATCTGCCGATTCTGAGTGTGGGTGCTCCGTTCAAAACAGGAAGAAATGGTCCTGCTGAGTATACTGTGATTGATGAAGGTCCATTGACCATCCGCAGTGCCAGCGATCTCTATCTGTATGACAATACGCTGAAAGCCATTGTGGTTAACGGTTCTGTTGTTAAGGAATGGCTGGAAATGAGTGCAGGTGCCTTCAACCGCATCAAACCGGCAATTTCAACCCCGCAAAGCTTGCTGAATCCGGCTTTCTCGGTGTTTAACTTCGACGTTATCGATGGCGTTAATTACAAGATTGATGTGACCCAGCCTGCGAAATACAAACCGGATGGTACGATTAACGATGCTTCGGCAAGCCGGGTAACGGAAATTACTTATAATGACCTGCCGCTGGATATGAACCAGGAATTTATTGTGGTTACGAACAACTACCGTGCAAGCGGTGGCGGTAACTTCCCTGGTGTCAAAGGCGCGCCAATGATTATTGACTCTCAGGATGAGAACCGCCAGGTGCTGATGGATTACATCAAAGAGGTTGGGACGATTGACCCGACAGCTGACGGCAACTGGTCGATCGCTCCAATTAAGAGCAATGTGAATGTTACCTTCACCTCGGCGCCGGAAGCTGCAAAAGTGCTTCCAGCCAACATGAGTGATACTGGAACACAAGATAAAGGTTTTGGAGTATATGAGCTGAATCTAGCCAAGACCCCTCCAAAGGCCACTGCGGATGTAGAAGTGCATCTGATCGGCATTAACGATTTCCACGGTCAGCTGGATACGGTATCTACAGTAAGCAACGAGCCAGCTGGAACAGCTGCAATTCTGGCAACTTATCTGAATCAGACCCGTGCCAAATACGAGAATTCGCTCTTGTTCCATAACGGTGACTCTGTGGGCGCATCTGCACCGGTATCCTCGATGGAACGTGATGAGCCGACGCATGAGTGGATGAATCTGATGAAATTTGATGTGGGTTCACTGGGTAACCACGAGTTTGACCAAGGCGTTGACGCGCTGATGACCCAGCTCTATGGTGGAGTAGATCCTAAGAACAAGGCCGTTACTCACAAGGGCTCTGACTTCGACTACGTCAATGCCAATGCCGTGAACTCGGAAACGAAACAACCTATTATTAATCCTTATGTCATTAAAGAAGTGGGCGGCGTGAAGATCGGGTTTATCGGTCTGGTTACCAAGTCCACACCGAGCAAGGTATCCCCGGCAGGTACGGCGGGTGTAAGCTTCCTGAGTCCTCAGGACGAGGTGGCGGCTGTTGAGAAATATGCCAAAGAGCTTCAAAACAAGGGTGTAGAGACCATTATTGTATTGGCTCATGATCCAGCCTCGACCAAAGGTGAGTCGACTACAGGTGAAGCTGCCGATCTGGCGAACGCTCTTCCGGCCAATTCCCCGGTAGACGTTATCGTTGCCGGTGACAACCATGCGCTGGCTAACGGGACTGTAAACGGCAAGCTGGTTGTACAAGCTTACTCTTACGGAACGGCGTTCGAAGACATCAAGCTGATCATTGACCACACAACAGGCGATGTTAAGCACAAGGAAGCTGTGGTAACAACTACCTTCCACACAAATAAAGGTGTAGCTGTAACGCCGGACCCGGCGACAGTGGCTCTGGTAGACAACTACCTGAAGAAACATCCTGAGCTGACCAAGCCGGTAGGTACTACTGACGGAACTGTTACCCGTACAGATACTTACCGCAAGGAATCCTCCTTGGGTAACCTGATTGCTGACGCTATGCGCAGCGCAGACTTCGGAGATGGCAAGACTGCAGATTTCGCCTTCATGAATCCGGGCGGCATCCGTGCAGACCTTCCGAAAGGCGATGTGACCTTCGGCGATCTGGCCAAGATTCAGCCATTTGGTAACACGTTGGTGAAGCTGACGTTGACTGGTGCCCAGGTCAAAACTCTCTTGCAACAGCAATGGGCAGTAAAAGCCGATGGTACAGCGGATATCAAAACCCTGCAAATTTCCGGTCTAAAATATACGGCTAATATGTATCTTCCTGTTGCAGAACGTGTGGCAAGCCTGACGCTTGCTGATGGAACACCGATTAACCCAACTCAGAGCTACACTGCTGTGGTGAATAACTTTATGGCAGCGGGCGGCGACAACTACAAGGTTCTGGTGGACGCTAGTGTATCCGTGCCTGGACCGATTGACTTGGATGTATTCTATAATTATATTGTGAAGACATTCGCTGGAGGCCAGATTAAAGCTCCTATCGAAGGACGTATTATCAATAATGAAAAGCCGACAGCAACGCCGGTGCCAAGTGCGTCTACCGGCGGAGGGAATTACTTCCCAATTGCAACGCCAACGCCATCCCCGACGGTTGCGCCTTCGGCAACACCGGCACCGGGAACTACACCGGCACCAACGGTGATTCCGGCATCCGGCTTCAAGGATCTGGGCAAAGTAGCATGGGCACAGACAGCCATTGATTATCTGGCTGCCAAGGGTATTATCAAAGGACTGGATGCGAATACCTTCGCACCAACCAAAAACGTGACACGTGCAGAATTCGTAACGATGCTGGTCCGCTCGCTCAACCTGAGTGAAACGGGAACAGCCAGCAAATTTACCGATGTGAAATCAAACGTATGGTACAGCAGCCCGATCGCAATTGCGGTGAATGCAGGTCTTGTTCAAGGCTCCGGCAACGGTAAATTTGAACCGAAACGTGAGATTACCCGTGAAGAAATGGCGATTATGGTTGCCAACGCGATGAAAGGCCAGCTACAGCCGGTTGACAATGCAGCGCTGAGCCAATTTACCGACAATGCCAAGATTGCTCCTTATGCGAAGCAGGCGATAGCCCAACTGACCAAGTTAGGTATCGTTAACGGCGTAGACAGTGGTAAATTTGCACCGAAGGGCATTGCTAATCGTGCCCAGGCAGCGGTGATTATCTACCGTATGCTGGAGCTAGCCAACTAATCCTTATCATCACAACAGAAATCTCCGCCAGCCCTTAGCCGGGGCGGCGGAGATTTTTCTGTTTCTTAAGGTGTTGCGCATTCCGCAGGAACAGCCTGCTTTGGCCCTTGAGGTGTTGCGCATTCCGCAGGAACAGCTCGCTTTTGTGCTTAAGGTTTTGCGCATTCCGCAGGAACAGCTCGCTTTTGACCTTAGCCTCGGCGCGCGCATCCCGTCAGGGACAGCGTGCCAGCCCGGCGACGTCCAAGCGGTCCCGCAGGGATAAGCGTTCCAAGTACCCAGCCGCCTAATCACAGTACCGCCAGGCTTATTCGCCAAATTTGCAGGTGTCCAGAGGGTGCAACCCTTTGGGGCCCTCCCTTGGAAGGGAGGGTTTGGGAGGGATCGATTATTTTTTATTTTTCTTCTTGTCTTTTTCAAAGATATGTGGTAAATTATCTCTTGTGGCTGTTACAAGTTATGGATAGCCAAACCTAATATGCGGTCATGGCGGAATTGGCAGACGCGCTGGCTTCAGGTGCCAGTGGTAGCAATATCGTGGAGGTTCGAGTCCTCTTGACCGCATCCGTAAGTAACAAAGAAGGATTATGAAATTGCTCTCGCAGCAATCTCATAATCCTTCTTTGTATTCTATCTTGAACATACGTTATTACGTGCACAGACAACTGTAGTGCACTCAACACAACAGAGCAGCAGGGATCGCTGTTCTGTTGTCTTTCCAGGAGTGCCTATCACAAGAGACTCTCTGCTGCGCAGGAATGTACACTCAGGGTTATTTATCGGAGAGTGCTACCGACTGCGCTACTACTCTGCTGCGCCACCCGTATTCTGCTCGCTTGGCGCTAAGGGTCGCATCACTGCTCTTGCGTGCTCCTCCATAAGCTGCGGCTGCGCTACTGCGCCACCCGTATTCCGCTCACTTGGCGCTAAGGGCCGCGCCACTGCCCCTGCGTGCTCCTCCACAAGCTGCGGCTGCGCTACTGCGCCACCCGTATTCCGCTCGCTTGGCGCTAAGGGCCGCATCACTGCTCCTGCGTGCTCCTCCATAAGCTGCGGCTCCGCTATTGCGCCACCCGTATTCCGCTCGCTTGGCGCTAAGGGCCGCATCACTGCTCCTGCGTGCTCCTCCATAAGCTGCGGCTCCGCTACTGTGCCACCCGTATTCCGCTCACTTGGCGCTAAGGGCCGCGCCACTGCTCCTGCGTGCTCCTCCACAAGCTGCGGCTCCGCTACTGTGCCGCCCGTATTCCGCTCACTTGGCGCTAAGGGCCGCGTCACTGCTCCCGCGTGCTCCTCCGCAGGCTGCGCTACTGCTTCAGTAGCAGGCTGCCGACTTGACGCAGCACTGGCGCTGGCCGCCGGACGATCCGAAGGCTCGATGCTGGCGGAGGCTGATGGACGATCTGTCACAGTCTGCTTCGGCGTAGATGTCATCGCCCCCTGCTCCTGAGCGGGGGATTGGCTCTCTTTCGGATTTGCCAAGGCGCAGCCGCTGATGAGAACAACCCCGGCGACCCCTAGAATGGTCCAGCGAAACGAATGTCTTTTATACTGTTTGATCATTTGTATTCTCCTTTGCAATTGTTTGGCGTTGCCGGTGAGATGGACGTTGCCTGCTGTCCGGACAGGCCGAGAGAAATGTTCAAGTATTTGAATAAGGGTATATCCATACCGGCTTCTCTGATCTGGCTCAAGGTAACTGAGGGCCAAGGCATCGCTTGCAATCTCCTGTTCTTCCCGTATCCGGCTGGAGGCGTACCAAATCACGGGATTAAACCAGTGCACTATCAACAAAATATGCATCAGCCAGTTGATCCCGATATCATGGCGTTTCACATGAGCCAGCTCATGCAAAAAAACATGCTGCAGTTGGTCTTTATTCAGGCTTGTCAAAAGGCCTTTCGGGATAACGAGGTGGGGTTTCGCCATACCATACAACGCCGGCGTACGGCGCCGGGGAGATTCAACAAGGACCGCCGGCCGGCGGACCGCCATCTTTGACCTGCATTGTTCGAATAGACCCAGCACATTAACATCTGTAACCGGCACCGTCTCCCGTCTCATTTGGCGGACGAACTTCCTGCTGCTCCAGAGGGTATACCCTCCCCATATACAAACACCGGCCAGCCATACCGCCCCTAGCATCTGGCCAATCCACCCGGCTGAGGCTTCCGGCACCGCTACATTGACGAACGCCCCAGTTTGCTGCTTGACCTGCCGGATGGAGTCCAGCTTGTGGGCATAACCGAAGCCATTCAGGATACTGAACTTGCTTTCCGGACTCCAAGGCAGAATTAGCCGCACGAGCACCAGCAGCCACAGCATGTAGCTCCACGTTGGAATTAATCGTCCCTTGAGCAGACGCTGCAGCAGGACAATGAGCAGAACCATGGCGCTTGCGAGCAAGGATACAGTAAAGATCCACACCGAGATGCGGACAAGATCCTCTGTCAGCCAGCTCATGTGATTTTGTCGTCAAGTATTTTTTTGAGTTCGTTGATGTCCTCGGGCGTCAGCTGTTCTTCTTTCAAAAAATTCACAAGCATAGGCTTGAACGCCCCGCCGTATATTCTTTTCAGAAATGAGCGTGTTTCCGTCCCTACGCATTCCTCCTCGGATACAAGCGGGTAATATGCATACACCTTGTCCTGTGAATATGCAATGATCTGCTTTTGAACGAGCCGGTTCAACAGAGATCTTACCGTCTTTGGCTTCCAATCCGTATGGTCTTCCACGGCTTTAATAACTTCATTGGCTGTACTGGGCGATCTGGCCCAAAGTACCTTCATGACTTCCCATTCTGCATCAGAAATATTGGACATCTTGCTCACTGGATTTCCTCCTTCATCTGGATTACAAATGTAATACAATTTAATATTACACTTGTAATCAACTGCTGTCAAACATAACGAAATTAGATTCGGACGGTTGTTATGCGACGTTTTTGTATTCTATCTGCAACTGGAACATGACTAACGAGAGGTTTTATGGCTATGCGCAGGGGAAGAAACGGTTATTAGGATGCCTTGTTTAATGTCCAAAAAATGAAGGATAGAATTTATTACATTACCAATGGCGCTGAAGTTTTGCAGTCAACAAAAAACAGCGGCAGTCCAGGACTTTATTTTCTCGTCCAAGGCTGCCACTGTTTCTTTTATTGGAGTCAGTCTAACTTTATTGTCCTCGACATTTACGGCACAACCAGCTTCATGAAAGCATTGGAATCAAATCGGTCACCCTGTACCAGCCACTGATCCTCCACATCAAACAACGTCAGAATACCCTCCAGAGGGACACGCTGCTGTTCCGCCCCAGCCTGATCAAGCAGGACCAGGTCCACATAATATTTCAGTTCGATGACATCTCCCTTATCCTCTGAAAGACTAAGCTCAAGATTATCTGAGGTTACAGAAGCCTGTTGTTTAGCGGCCACCTGCAGTGGTAAACCGGTATAGCGGGTAGAGACGGCTTTCTCAGCGAAATACTCAGTGAAGAAGGGCACCATCTGATCGTTCCGTTGTTGAATAGTTTCTACGGACAGAATATCGGAGGAGTATGCAACCTCGTATTCTGTATTTTTGTATTGGGTGGCGGCCTCTATCGCTTCCTGTATAGCATCCGACTTGGGTGCAGTTGTGCTGCACGCTACGAGCACTCCGGCAAGAACAAGCAGCAGACCTGCCGTTACAATGGCTCCAACCCCGTTGTGCTTCTTTCTTCTGTCGAAAATACCAGCAAAACGCTGTTTCATCATTTGCTTCCCTCCATTGAAAGGAGTGGATAAGGATGCCGCATTAGAGGGGGGCCTGCGAATCATGGAAAGAATTATTTCGCTGTAACGCTTTCTATAGCCGATGTCCGTTCCCTTGACCACTTCGCTGTCGCAGACCAGTTCAACTTCCTTATTGGCTTCCCTGACCATGAGGTATACCAAGGGATTAAACCAGTGCACGGCTCTCACAACGAGCATCAGCAGCTTATACCATAGATGGCGTTGTTTGTAATGAATCAGTTCGTGCTTAAAAATCATCAGGTATTCCTCGTCGCTGTATAACTCGGCAGGCAGCCATACCGTCGGCTTCAGTAATCCCGCCAGCATAGGGCTGGGGGCGGCAGTGCTTCTTCGCAGCTTCACCTTCCTACTGTCAAGCTTCAGCTCCCTTAAGGAGTGGCTGAACAGCTCCAGAACCTGCTGCTCGCCAACAGGACGGCTCCAGCGTCTGATGGAACTCATAAATATCAGGTGGCCCACGCAGTGATAGATCAGAACACCCCCCGCACCGGACAGCCAGAGGAGAGCTATGCCTGCTTGTGCAGACATGGGTTTATTCGGTGCTGCTGTAACAGCAGGCACGGGGTTGCCATTCTTATCGCTCTGTATGGGTGCAGAAGCTTTATCTACAGCGGTTTTCTGCGGGATCATGGCCTCCTGAATCGGTGGGATGATCTGCACAAGCGGCTGCGGTGCGGTGAGGTTGAACGGAATCAGCAGCCGCACGGCCAACGCCAGCCATATCCAATACCGCCACTTCGGCGCATATCTCCTGCTCAGAGTCCTGCCAAGCAACAATACCAAAACGATAATCAAGGAGGTGCTTAAGATGATTTCAACCATCGTTGTAAGCAAGTAATCAAGCAAGCTTATTCCTCCTTCGTCTGCTGGTCGATAAAGTTCCTAAGCTCATCCAGATCATCCTTGGTCAACGACTGACTGTCATACAGGGAAGCGACGAAGCTTTTGATCGAGTTTCCATACAGCTTCTGCAGAATAGACTGACTCTCCTGCTCCAGGTATGTCTTCTCGTCCACAGAAGCTGTATAGAAGTTGAAGCGTCCCTTGCGCTCGCTGGTAACAAACCCTCGTTCAAGCAGGCGGGTGAGGAAATTCAACACAGTGGTTACACCCCAGGTTTTCTTGCCCTGCAGCTGCTCCATGATGTCTGCTGAAGTAACAGCTATCTCCGTATCCCATATAATCTTCATGATCTCCAGCTCTGCGTCAGGCAATCTCATATTTTTCTTATCCACGCCCAGGCAACCTTCTTTCGACAAGTGGTGAATGACTTTATTTAATTCTGCGTTTGTCGAATGAATATGTCAATATATGGATTCCGGATTGGCCTGAGCCGATTGTTTCCGGTAGCTCTGTGGACTAAGTCCGTGTTGCTTCTTAATAGCCCTGCTGAAGCAGCAGAGATCGGCAAATCCGGTCTGTTCGGCGGCTTCCGACACCAGGGTGCTGGGCAGCAGCAGCATTTCCCGGGCCTTCTCGAATTAACCAGCATATACCTTATTTATCAATCCCTTCACCGTTTGTTAAGCGGGAAGGGTTTTTTTTATTAAGAATTTAGGTTACTACTTAGGACCCTGCGACACTCCAAGCCCTTGAACTAGGTAACCTGCATTTTAGCGGACCGTATAGCCCCTAAGTCGTCAAAACAGGCTCAAAAGCGAGGGTTTTCTGTGATATAGAGGCTCCTGGGTCCGTTAATCCTGCAAAACGGCCTATGTACAGCAAATAGAGGCTCCTGAGTCCGCAACCGTCTGAAATCGAAGCGAGGGTTACGAGCGAAGAGGGCTAGGGGACCTAAGTAGTAACGAATTTAGTTACTATATAAGATGAACTTAAGAATGGAGTAGTGGGGTTGCCAGAAAGCCTGATGCATAGAGTTTCCTGGCAACCCCGTTTGTAACATTCTTAAGTTCATGTTCTATACTTAGGTTCCAGCTCCAACCGGGATTAGAGTGTTGCCCTGGAACCTTCAGAATAATTAGATGCGAAACTGCAACTAAATTTAGCCGAATTCTCCATTGGCAGGCGAATAAGTGCAAATCTGCAACTAATTTCGAGTAAATCAATACTGGAACGCTCAACAGTCCAAAATAGATGCGTATTTGCACTTATTTCCTCCAAAACGGAAAAAAACGGCTAAATAGATGCAGTTTCGCAACTAATTGTTCGGCCCCCTAATTATGGAACTGAGTCTGTGTAGTTCTTATTATAAGGAGTCCTAAGCAGTAACAGAATTCAAAGGTTTTGCGCATTCCGCAGGAACAGCCCGCTTTGTCCCTTAAGAACTTGCGCATTCCGCAGGAACAGCCCGCCCTTGCCCTTAACGCCCGGCCGTGCATCCCGTTAGGGATAGCGGCCAGCGCCCCCAGCGACGTCCAAGCGGTCCCGCAGGGATAAGCGCTCCTACATCCCAGCCTCCTAATCCCAGTACCGCCAGACTTATTCGCCAAGCTTGCGGGTGTCCAGAGGGTGCAACCCTTTGGGGCCCTCCCTTGGAAGGGAGGGTTTGGGAGGGAGCGATTTTTTATAATTGGAGAACCCCAGAAAATGTGATAGGCTTTTAGTAGCCTATAAATCGGAAATCAGCCCGCAATTACATGAACATAATCTAACGTAAAAGAAGTGAAGGTATGCTGGAGCCTAATGTGAAGGTGAAGATGAAGCGGAGTCAACGTCTGCTGGACAAATATTTCTCCGGAGAAACGATGGATTACCGCCAGATGATTGCGTTATTTATTCCCATTCTGGTGGATCAGGCCTTTGTAGTAGGATTGAACCTGGTCAATACGGCGATGATCAGCTCCTCGGGGGTAGCGGCGATCAGTGCGGTGAACATGATTGACTCGCTGAATATCTTTCTGATCAGTGTTTTTATCGCGGTATCCACCGGTGGAACCGTTGTTGTTGCCCAGTACAAAGGCAGCCGCAATGAGCTGATGGTATCCAAAGCATCGGCGGGGGCGGTGTCGTCTGTTTCCCTGATGGCGCTGCTGATCGGACTGTTCGGGATTATTTTTCATAATCCGCTGCTGAATCTGCTGTTTGGCGCGGCTTCGCCCGAGGTAATGGCCAATGCGCGTACGTATCTGATCGGCAGCAGCATCTCTTATCTGGGGATTGCGGTAGTGGAGGCGGTCTGCGGTGCGCTACGCGGAATTGGACGGACCCGGGCGTCGCTCGTGCTCTCGCTGATCATGAATCTGACGTATGTGGCGCTCAATCTTGTGTTCATCAACCTGCTGCATATGGGCGTGCTCGGGATGACATTCTCGGTCAATATCGCCCGCTATCTGGGGGCGCTGTGTGCGCTGTATTATCTGCTGCGTCTGGACAGCAGCCTGCACATCCGCATCCGTGACCTATGGAGAGTCCAGCTGTCGATGGTGAAGAAGATCATGTTCATCGGCATGCCGTTCGCGGCAGAGCAAATGTTCTTCAACGGGGGCAAAATCCTGACCCAAATCTTCATCGTCAGTCTCGGCACCTACGCGATTGCCACCAATGCGATCAGCTCCACCTTCGCCGGGATGATGCAGATCCCTGCCGGTGCGCTGTCCCTGACGATTATTACAGTAGTGGGCCAATGTATGGGCAGCGGCCATGTCAAGGATGCGCGCAAGTTCACCAAGTCATTTATCGTCTTGTCCTCGGCTTCCTTTGTGCTGATGGGCCTGCTGGTGCTGCCGCTCTTTATGCCGCTGGTTTCGCTGTTCCATCCGCCGGATGAGATTGTCGGCGATATCTTTCTGATCGTGCTGATCAATACGATTGCGCAGATTCCGCTCTGGTCGATCGCCTTCATTACGCCTTCGGCGCTGCGCGCCGCCGGGGATTCCAAGTTCACCTCGATGGTCTCCATGCTGTCGATGTGGCTGTTCCGCGTCGTGCTGGGCTACATCCTGGGCATTGCGCTGGACTTCGGTATCCTTGGCGTATGGATCGCAATGAACTGCGAGTGGGGTGTCCGCGGCATCATCTTCATGCGCCGGTTCCTCGGCGAGAAGTGGTCGCGGCATCGTGTAATATGAAGCAAACAGCAATAGCAAACAACAAACAGCCCCGGCCGGGATGGCCTGGGGCTGTTTGTTCTGTTCAGTTCAAGCAACGCTCAGTATTCAGGCCATTCAGCAACTTATCCCTTCAGCCCAGTGGTTGAGATGCCCTCCACGAAATACTTCTGGGTGAAGAAGAACAGCAGGATACAAGGCACGATGCTGACCACAGACATCGCAAGCACCTGATTCCACGAGACAGCCGAGGAAGTGTCAAGAGACAGGCGCAGGCCCAGCGAAACGGTGAACTTCTTAACGCTGCTGATGTAGATGATCGAGTTGAAGAAGTCATTCCAGGTCCACATGAACTGGAACAGCCCGACCGAGAAGATCGCTGGCTTACACAATGGCAGCAGCACTCGGGTCAACACAGTGAAGGAATTGCAGCCGTCTATCGTCGCCGCTTCATCCAGATCTCGGGGCAGGCCGCGGATGAACTGGATCATCATATAGACGAAGAAAGCGCCGGTGGCGAAGGCTGCGGGAACAATAAAGGGCAGATACGTATCCAGCCAGCCCAGCTTGTTGAACAGAATGTACCGTGGAATCAGCACAGAGGCGTTCGGCAGCATCAGTGTGGCAATCATGACCGAGAACAGCAGGGTTTTGAACGGGAAATTGAACCGTGCGAACCCGTAAGCTACAATGACGCTGGAAATCACCGTGAACATGACCGTCGGAATAACCAGCAGCAATGTATTGATGAAGAAATCCTGAAAGCCGTATTGCCCCGTACCCTGCCACCCCAGACGGTAGGAATCCCACACATACGTGCTTGGCAGCAGCCTGCTGGAGCCGAAGATATCGGCATTGGTCTTGAACGATGAAGCAAACAGCCAGATCAGCGGATAGACCATGATGAGGCCCACCAGGATCAGGAACAGGTAATTCAGCCCGGTTCTGGCATTGCGGCGTTGCTGTTTCATGAGCGGTCACCTCCGTCCTCATAATAGACCCAGCTGTTCGAGGTTCGGAAGATAATGGCGGTCACCGCCATGATCAGCACAAACATTATCCAGGAGAGTGCAGAAGCATATCCCATTTTGAAAAAAGTAAAGGCCTCCTCATACAGCTTCAGGGCAAACAGATAGGTTGATTTCATCGGGCCTCCGTTGGTAATGACAAACGCGCCAGTAAATTCTTGGAACGCATTCACCATCTGCATCACCAGGTTGAACAGCACGATAGGCGTCAGCAGCGGCAAGGTGATCTTCAGGAACATTCTTGGCTTCGAGGCCCCGTCGATGGAGCCTGCTTCGTAGAGATCACTGGGGATCTGCTGAATGCCGGCCAGGAACAGCACCATCGAGGAGCCGAATTGCCAGACGGTCAGCAGCCCCAGCGTATAGAGCGCCACATCTGGGCTTCCCAGCCAGTCGACAGGTCCGAGGTGAAGCTTAGTCAGCATGCTGTTAATAATGCCCTCCTTCATAAAAAGGAAACGCCACAGCACGGAAATCGCCACACTTCCTCCCAGAATCGAAGGCAAATAATAGACGGTCCGCAGAAAATGGATGCCTTTCAACTTGGCGCTGAGCAGCACCGCGATAAACAGTGCGAACGCCAGCTTCACCGGCACGGCAAGCAGGACATAGATTCCGGTCACCTTCAGGGACTGATAGAAGTCCGGGTCATGCAGAAAGATATTCTTATAGTTCGTCAGGCCGATGAACTTGGGCGGTGTAACCATGTTGTAATCCGTGAACGAATAATACAGGGAAGACACGAACGGATACAACTGAAAAATAAGCAGGCCAATGATCCAGGGTAAAATATACAGCAGGCCGATATGATTATAGTTTTTGCGCGGTTTCAGTGTTCTGCCTACAGACATGGGTAACGCTCCTTTCCTATCCCGATTGCTATTTATATCTAGGATCTGCCTTTCAATTCAGCCAGCTTAGAGGTCAGATTGGCAATCAGCTCATCAGCAGCCTGCTCCGGTGTGGACTTGCCATAGCTGACCTTCTGTACAATGTCATCCATGATCTTCTGAACCTCCGAGTTGTTGGCGACGCTGTTGTCGACAATTCCGGCGCGGCTGAGACCCAGCTCGACGGCATGGGTGATGGCGGCATCAATCTTCCCGGCGGCTACGGCAGCTTCCTGGGAGGATTTAACCGGTGGAACAGAACGCACATCGCCGAGAATCACGGCAGCTTCCTTATCGTTCATGAACCAATTGAGGAATTTGACTGCTTCCTCCTGATGTTTGCTGTCATTGCTGACAGCTAGCAGCTGAGAAGGACGAACCAGCACTCCGGAATCCTTGGCATCCTTGGCGATAATCGGCAGGCCGGTAGTGATCTCTACATCGGCAGGCAGCACGTTCTTCAGCGACAGCAGAATGCTGCTCATGGACGGAGCCATCACAATGTCCTGGTTGATCCATTTCGGGTTCTGGTCGATCTTGCCGAAGAAGAGATCACTCTCGCCAAGCGGCTGGTATACACCAGCCTCCATCGCTTTGAGCAGCCAATCGAAGCTGGCGGCGGCATCCTCGCGTGTGAAGCCGAGGCTGTAATCCTCCTTGACCCATTGGGAGCCGGTCCGCTGCTTCAGCATGGTCACCATATCCTGGCGGATCGCCGCATGGTCGGTCAACAGCAGATATTTCGAGCTGTCCTGCTCATGCAGCTTCTTGCCTGCTTCATAGAGCGTATCCCAATCCCATTCAGTATCTGCCGGCACGCCCAACTGATCGGCCAGTGTCTTGTTGATAATCAGGCAATAAGCGTTCACACCGGTAGGAACGGCAATCAGCTTGTCATTGTACACACTGTAGTTGTTCAAGAATTCCTGATCCAGCCCCGACGCATCAAAGGCAGGCTGATCCTTCAGATTGACGAAGAAGTCGCCTTTGCGGGACAGCTCCTGCAGCCAGGGCAGATCCAGCTGCATAATGTCAGCGGAGGTTTTGCCGGCCAGTTGGGTCTTGATCTTCTGCTCGTAACCGTCGAAGCCCTGATATTCTGCTTCTATCGTTACATTGGGTTCGACCTGCTTGTAGGCTTCAATCGCAGCCAGGGTAGCGGCATGGCGGTCTTCTCCACCCCACCAGCTGAACCGCAGCGTGGTCTGTTTGGCGGAAGCATCGCTGCCTGCCGGTGTATTGCTGCCGGAAGCAGCCGTATTATCCTTGGAGCAACCGCTGAGCAATGAAGTCAGCAGCACCGCAACAGCCAGCCAGCGAACCCCTCTTTGTGTTTGTTTCATGGATCATTCTCCTTTAAGCTTTTATGTAAGCGCTCTTAGTATAGCCTGTGGCTGTGCTGATTTTAAGGTAGCCAATCTTGGGAAAAGGTATCAATTCCACAGCGCCACAGCCGCCAGGGTATCCTGATCTTGTAAAAGGAATCATTATTACAGGTGTTCCGGCGATTGGGCAATTCCGCTATTATCAGCGTCACATGATCTGATATACTGAATGTAAGCAGTTTCATTACATCCTGAGAGCGCGAGGTGCATGATGTATAACCTTTTAATCGTTGATGATGAGACGGAAACCCGTGAGGCCTTATCGAGTTATTTCCCGTGGTCGGAGGTAGGGTTCAAGGTTGTAGGGCAGGCCGGGAACGGCCGTGAGGCGCTGCAGTTCATCGGTGGGGATAAGCGCGTGGATATTGTGCTGACGGATATTCGAATGCCGGTAATGAACGGGATTGAGCTGGCCGAGGACCTATACAACAGCAAACGCCATATCAGAATCGTTTTTCTCAGCGGCTACCGCGATTTCGAATATGCCCGGCAGGCGCTGCATTACCGCGTCATGAACTACATCCTGAAGCCTGCCAAATATCAGATGCTGCTGGAGGTGTTCGTGAAGATCCGTGAGGAGCTGGAGGCGGAGCATGCCGGCGGGCAGCAGGCGCAGGGGGCAGAGCGGCCAGGATGCGACGAGAGCGCGGTTATCCAGCAGATCAAGACCCATGTGCAGCAGCATTACCGTGAGGTCACCCTGGAGCAGGTGTCGAAGAAAGTACATATGAACGCTAACTACCTCAGCTCGCTTTTTAAACAGAAGACCGGACAGAACTTCTCCGATTATGTCATCAAGATCAAGATGGAGGCCGCGGCCAGTCTGCTGCTGGATGCAAACAACAAAACCTACGAAATTAGCGAGCGGGTCGGCTACAGCAATGCCAAGAATTTCGCGCGCACCTTCAAAGGCTATTACGGCAAGACGCCAAGTGAATACCGGAACGGCCAGCTGTCCCCATGAGAGAGAAATACTTCATCAAACAACTCGCCACCTTTCTCCTGCCGCTGCTCATCCCGATTATTATTCTCGGCTCACTCTCCACCTTCTCCACCCAGCGTGATATCAAAAGAGACATTAATCAGAACAGCAGCTTCCTGCTGCTCCAGTCGCAGACCCAGCTGGAAATGATCCTGAATGAGCTGGATACGCTGTATCTGGCGCTTTATGACAACGCCGATATCTTCAATGAGCTGTCCGCTGTGCTGAAGAATCCCTACTACACCTATGAGAGTTCCGCCTCCAACCGGATTATTTCCAGCTTTTTGAATGCATTTACCAGCTCGAAGGCTTATATCCAATCCTTTTATCTTTATGTAGACAATCCATATAACCGCTTCCTCTCCTCGGTGGACGGGCTGGTGACGCTGGATTCTTTTTTTGATACCGGCTGGTACAAGCCCTTTATGAATTACGACGGTCCTCCCGCCAAGTGGACCACTGCGCGCCAGATCCGCTTCTACTCGTTCGAGACTCAGCCTACGTCAGTGGTGACCTTCTACAATGTGCTGGAGCCGCGCAGAATCGCAATTATTCTTAATATCCGCGCCAAATATCTCGAGAACCTGCTGGATCATATTACCACCTATCCAGGCCAGCAGCTGTTTGTGCTGAATGAGCAGAATGAGATGATTTTCTCGAACTCCCGCAAGGAACCGCTAAGAGCGGAGGATATTGGGGCGATTGCGCGCAGTCCGCAGGCTTTCTTCGATATGGACATGCCGCAGGGCAAGGTGAATGTCACCAAGGTGGAATCGGAGCGCTATAAGTGGAAATATGTCTCGATGATTCCCCACTCCGAGCTGTACAGGACACCGACGCGCATTCTGGGCTACACCCTGATCTTCGTGGCGATTGCCGTTCTCTGTGGATTCGTGCTGACCTATTATCTAATTCGCCGCAATTACAAGCAGCTAAAGATGATCCGCACCCTGATCAAATCCGCTGATGACAGCCGGATGCCCCTGAAGCCGCCGGGCAAGGTCAAAGATGAATATTCCTCAATTATCCACGGCATGATCACCCATTTTATTGAGCACCGTTATATCCGCACCCAGCTGCTGGAGAAGAAATACCGGCTGCAGGTGATGGAGCTGCTGGCACTGCAGTCCCAGATCAACCCGCATTTTCTCTATAACACGTTGCATTCGGTCTACTGGGAAGCGGTCGCTTTCACCGGCAAGCCCAACAAGGTTAGCGAGATGGTTGAGGATCTGTCGGACCTATTATCCTATTCCTTCAGCAATCCTACCGAGACGGTGACCTGGGAGGAGGAATTGGCCAATACGCTCAGTTATATCAACATTCAGAGGAAGCGTTATAAGGACAAGTTTGCAATTATTCTTGAATACGATGAAGAGATTGCCACCCTGTACACCATTAAGCTGGTGCTCCAGCCATTCATTGAGAACAGTATCTATCACGGGATTAAGGAGAAGGCCGGTCAAGGGTTGATTAAGGTCAAAATCAACCGCAAAGACGAGCGGCTCTCCGTCGTGGTCATTGACAATGGGGTCGGCATTGGGCCGGAGGCCATGCGCGAGATCGAGCAGCGTCTACGCTCGGACGAGGAACGAACAGAGCATGTCGGGCTGTACAACACGCATAAACGGCTGAAGCTGACCTATGACAACGGCTACAGCCTGCGGATCCGAAGCAAGCCCGGTTTAGGAACCGTAGTCAGTCTCACGCTTCCCGCCTTGCGGAACCGGAACTGAATCAGACCCGGATCTGCTTGCGGTACTGCAGCGGGGAGCGGCTGGTGATCTGCTTGAACACGCGGCCGAAGTGAGCGATGCTGTCAAAGCCGGTCTCCTCGGCAATCCGGGTAATCTTCCAGTCCGTCTGCTTCAGCAGCGTCTGCGCCTCACGGATTCGCACGAAGTTGAGGTATTCCACCACCGTGAAGCCGGTGGTCTGCTTGAAGATGCGGCAGAGATAGGTAGCGCTGATATAAAAGTGTTCAGCCAGCCGGTCCAACGTCAGCTTCGCGCTGTAATGCGCGTTCAGGTAGCTGATGATGCCGTACACCCGGCGCTGCTGCTCGCTCTGCTCGGAGGGCAGCGGCTCAGGCTGCTCCCGGCGCATCCGCTCCAGCAGGATCAGCAGCTGCAGCAGCAGCGCCTGCAGGTAGGCCCGGGTGCTGAGCCGGCCCTCGGCTTCTTCGCGCAGCATCGCGGTCAAGAGTCCGGTGAGCTTCTCCTGCTCTCCTGCGGCGGGGCGCAGCAGGAAGCTCTCACCCTGGAACAGCGGCTGCACACTCAGCCCCAGCGAAGCCAGCGGCTGAAGGAACCGGTCATCGAAATTGACCAGAATCCGCTCATGGTTGAACCGGCCTTTGCCGGTGGTGCGGTGCAGCTCGCTTTTGTTAATGAAGACGAGGTCACCTTGCTGAAGGGCATAAATCCGGTCGTGAATATAATAGAAACGTTCCCCTGTCAGCAGATAATAGAACTCATAGGTGTCATGAAAATGATTGGAGGCCATGCTGAAGGGCTTGGTTCGTTCCAACTGCTCGATCTGAAAAAAGGGGATAGGTTCCATTCGGCTCACCTCTTCAAATACAAGATAATATATGCAGGTTTTCTGCTTATATTGGTTAGAAAGCGTTTAGATTTCGCATTTCCTATACTATAAAATAGATCTATATCAATGTAAATGGAGTGATTATTGTGAGTAAAAAGAAATATGCCATCGTCGGTGTCGGCGGGCGTTCCGAGTTCTTTTACAGCCAGCTGGTGACCGTCTATCAGGAAACCTCGGAGCTGGTAGCGTTCTGTGATGTCAATCAGACCCGGATGAATCACGCCAACCGTATGCTGGCCGAGAAATACAGCTACCACGCGGTGGAGACGTATAAGTCGGAGGATTTCGACCGTATGATCGCCGAGACGAAGCCGGATATTGTACTCGTCACTACGATTGACCGCACCCATCACAGATATATTATCCGTGCTATGGAGCTGGGCTGTGACGTTATTTCCGAGAAGCCGATGACGGTGGATGAGGAGAAATGCGGGGAGATTTTTGAAGCGATCGAACGCACCGGCCGAAGCCTGCGGGTAACCTTCAACTATCGCTACGCCCCCATAACACGAAGATCCGTGAGGTTATCATGGACGGCACGCTTGGCGAGATCCTGTCAGTTAACTTCGAGTGGCTGCTGAATACCCAGCATGGAGCGGACTATTTCCGCAGGTGGCACCGTGACAAGCGCAACAGCGGCGGGCTGTTGGTCCACAAGTCGACCCATCATTTTGACCTGATGAACTTCTGGCTCGATTCGAAGCCGGAGACGGTGTTCGCCATGGGCGACCTCCGCTTCTACGGACGGGAGAACGCGGAGAAACGTGGAGTTACGGAGTTCTACCAGCGGGCCTACGGCAGCAAAGCGGCCGAGAATGATCCGTTCGCTCTGCATCTGGACCGCAACGAGAACCTGAAGAGCATGTATCTGGATGCCGAGCATGAAGACGGGTACCAGCGGGACCAGAGTGTGTTCGGGGATAATATCAGCATTGAGGATACGATGAGCGTCATGGTCAAATACAAGAACAAGACGGTGATGAACTACTCGCTGAACGCGTATATGCCGTGGGAGGGCTTCATTATTGTCTTCAACGGTACGGAGGGACGGATGGAAGTGCGGATTACCGAGCAGTCCTATGTCAATTCCGGCGGCAAAAAAGAAAACGAAGGCGCGCTGCAAGGCGTACAGATTATGGTCTATCCCCACTTCAAGGAGCCTTACCTCGTCGAGTTCGAGGAGGGTGTCGGCGGCCATGGCGGCGGCGATCCGGTGATGCTGCGCGATATTTTTGAGGGCCAGCAGGAGGACCGTTTCCACCGCGCCGCTTCCCATGTGGACGGGGCCATGTCGATTATGACCGGGATCGCGGCGAACCGCTCGATCAAGACCGGCCTGCCGGTGAAGGTCAGCGAGATCTGGAAAGGGTAGCACGTTTCCAACCCTGAATAAATGGTGGAACCCGCTCAGTGAGCGGGTTTTATTTAAAATATAGCGTGCCCAGAGGCACGCGTTATCTAGTTGGTGAAAGTCCAACCGAAGGAGGGGCCAAGCCACCTTTGTAGCTAGGATGCTTGCGCATGGCGAAATCTGTGTGTAAAAGCGCATCGACAAAAGTACCTGTCAGAGATAGGGCGAGCAACGACCCAGGCCGCAACACCAAGTGAATCCTGCCGCGTCGTCAAAAAGGCCCTGCAAAGGGGAAAAGAAGGAGCCGAGTCTCGTGTATTTAGACGAAGGCCAAGGAAACTGTATAGAACTTGGAACCACAGTGAAGAACCTTCCGGCGTATAGGGAACGGCATGGGTTGAAAGATAGCGCAGTGAACTGGGGAGACCCTCCCCTGCACGGGATTATTTTTTTTTTTTAGAAACCGTAAATAGACGCTCTATAAGCCCAAAAGGCGAAGTGAACCGTCTGCAGGAAGGGAGTCCGAGGGGCTCATAGTACCGAAGAACCTAAGGACAACATAACCTTAGGGAGGGAAGGGGCCCTGCTTTGTTCATGTTTGACCAAGAGGTACGAGTTCGTGAATGCCAAAAGGCTAACGACACGCAAGAAAATGCTCAATAACTCTAAGGGGAAACTAGGTCATGAGGCCAAAGTCAATAGGCTGCATGCCCATGAATGACGAACATCGGAAAGCCGTATGAGGGAAAACCTCACGTACGGTTTGATGAGGAGGGGCTGGTCAGGCCAGTCCTTTACTCTAGAGAATACATATGTTTCACGCCATCCATTATCCTTCTATTTCTCGCAAAAACGGATACCGCCTCTTTTAGAGGGCGGCGAAGCCGTTTCTACTTGAAATATAAGAATGTATATGTTTCACGCCATCCATTATCCTTCTATTTCTCGCAAAAACGGATACCGCCTCTTTCAGAGGGCGGCGAAGCCGTTTCTATTTGTTATACTGGGATGGTTGGTGCTGATGCTGGAGATGTGAGTGCGAGGAGGAGAGTTTGAGTTTATAAGCCAAAACCTGCAAATATACAGTTTTTTGAACTGGAGTAACCCTGTTCAAAGAGAAAGCCTGCAATTGTGCAGGCTTTTCGGGAGAATACAGCTTATATGTCGCTTGGGGCGCTGAAAAGATGTACAATTGCAGGAATTCTGCCCTAATCGTCCTAATTGGAGAAAAAAAGATGTACAATCGCAGGAATTTCGGTGGGAGCGTAACGTGTAAAATAGATGATGGCTAGCTGTTGTAGGTTAATGTGTGTTTAGGGAGCGCCAACTGCGGCTATTCGGTGAACCAATCGAATGGTATGATGAGCTTACTGTATTTGCTGATCTTGGTTTTGAGTCTATATTATACAAAGAAATGGAGAGAATCCGGTGACAGGCAGACCGTATTTAAGCATGATTCAGCGCTCCGTAGAGGCGGAGGGAATTACCTTTGAGGCGATAACGCCTGATTATGTGTACCGGGTGAGCTGCGGCGGCCAATCCTTTGTGATGGTAGATGCCGAAACGGGGCTCAATAACAGTGCTTCGGCGATGCTTGCCCTAAGCAAATCCTTAACCTATGATGTCCTGCATGCAGCAGGAGTTCCTGCGGTGGAGCATAGGTACCTGGCGAATCCTAACTCGCGGTTCAGCCGCAGCGACGATTACCAGGTAGCAGAGAGCTGTTTCCGCAGCTTCGGGCAACAGGTGGTGCTGAAGCAGGACGATGGTGCGCAAGGGAGACATGTGTATAGAATCCACACGCTGGCCGAGCTGACAAACACGCTGGATTCCTTGTTCGCCCTGCAGCTGAATGCGGCGGTGGGTCCGTATTATGAGGCGGAGCTTGAATACAGGATTGTGACCTTCAACCATGAAGCTCGGGTGATTCTGGGCAAACGGCGAGGAGCTTCCTGGAAGCATAACCTGATTAACGGGGCTGTAGCCGTTGTTATCGAAGATGAAGCCAAGCACAAAGCCCTGGCCGAGCTGGCTGCTCAGGCCTCCAGGGCTATGGGGCTTGCATTCTGTTCCATCGACATCCTCGAAACCGGGCAGGGACTGCTGGTGATTGAGGTGAATCCGAAGGTGATGCTGGATGAATACTGCAAGCAGAATCCGCAGCGGATTCCTGAGCTTGCCGCGCTGTACCGGGAAGTGCTGCTCCAGCGCTTCGGGCAGCTCGGTGGCCTATAAGCCAATATCGAGCAGGGACTGCCCGTAGTGGCGTTTGGCATTCCCGATCAGGGTCTGCGTGCCAACGATCAGAATGACCGAGCTGGGATCATGTTCTGCAAGATAAGCCAGCGCTTCGGATAAATAGCTGAATTCCAGACTCTCCTCCTGCAGCGTACGGGCTGCTGCCAGCGCATCCTCCGGGAAATGGAGATGGCTGATGTTGGGAGCGGTAACAATCAAGCGGTCCGCGACTCCGCTTAACACTTCCATTACGCCCGCATAATCCTTATCCTGCGGCACTCCGATGATAGCCGTTACCCGCATGCCCCCATTCGGGTTCAGTGTCTGCATAAGTTCGGCTACATAACGCGCCGAATCCCGGTGAATCGCTCCGTCGACAATGGTCAGCGGCTGCCGGCTGATGATCTCGCAGCGTCCCGGCCACTGCAGCTGCCCCAGGCAGCTGCGCAGCATAGCCGCGTCCAGCGGTCCGTCGGCAATGTCCTCGCAGACGGCAATCGCGGCTGCCGCATTCAAGGCCTGGAACTCCCCGAGCAGGGGGAGCGTCAGCTCCTCATACACCGCCCGGGCCGTCTCCACCTCGAAGCAGGTGCCCTCTGGACGGGTTGAGACCTGCCGCGCCCTGAACCCTTCGCCATAGTAATGTTCGAAGGCGTTCGTCTGCTCTGCATGAGCAGCAGAACCGCCCCTATCCTCCCGCAGCTGCTTCTGTATCATGCCAAGAATCTGCGGCTTCTGTTGGCTGATATACAGATGCTCTGTTGCCGGCTTGATAATCCCCAGCTTATGCCGGATGATGTTCTCCAGATCAGGCCCGAGGTTGGCGGTGTGCTCCTCCATAATGGGGGTGATTACTGCCCAGCGGTTGTCCAGCACGTTGGTATCGTCGAATGTCCCGCCCCGCCCGCATTCCACCACAGTGAAGTCCGTCTGCTGCTCGCGGAAATACAAGGCCGCAATGGCCAGAGCGACACCAACCGGACCTTGATATTCGTCTTCAGCAAGCCCACCCTCAATGCGGTTGAACCCTTCACTCACTGCATTCCCCAGTCTTACGAAATCCTCCGCAGCTATCGCCCGGCCATTAACCCGTATGCGTTCCGTGAAATCGACCAGATGGGGGGAGGTGAACAATCCCACCTTATAGCCCATATGGCCGAGCAGGGAGGAGATTAGGCGTGAGGTCGAGCCTTTGCCTTTGCTGCCGGTAACTAGTATGTATCGCTGATCACGGTCCGGGCTGCCGGACAGATCCAATAAGGCTCGGGTCAGCTGCGGCTTGCGGACCTGTTCATCAAGGGTTTTCGTAAGATTAGGCACAGCTCTGAGATAGGATCGGTAGATCATGTCTTCTACTTGGGACTGGGAATGGAGCAGCATGGTGATTCCTCCCTTTATTTGATTTTGGCCCGCTCTTCGGATAATGAGGTATAGATAATGACCGGAAGCAGAACGAGCGAAACCAGCACGGTAAATGAAATACTCCAATTCAGGTCCTTATAGAGCTGCATAATAGTGAACAGCAGCGCAATGACAGGCAGGATCAGTTTGTTCAGATGCTTGAGCAGCAGGGAATACATACTGCGCTTCACGATTACTGCTGTACCCATATTAGGAATGTCCAATTTCTTCCGCGCTAAAGCGGTGATCCCGATAAACAGGTGGCTGTCGATAAATTTCCGCTGCGAGTCCGAATCATCCACCTTTACCAATTGGTCAATATTCTCCGGATCGATATCGAGAACAGGCAGCTTGATGCTGTGGCCGCCATACGTGATGATCAGCTGATCGGTTTCCTCCAGGCCCAGCAGTTTCCGCACATTGGGATGGACCCGGCACAGATTCAGATGCTCATCAAAAGGAAAGGTATAGCCTGTGCGCAGCTCCAGCTCCCGCTTGCCGATAAACAGCTGCGCCAGCCACGGGAAGAACCGCTTGAAGACCGGACGAATGATCGCCCGTTCAAGCCCTCTTCGCAGCCAGGAACGCCGTTTAGGGATGTGTCTGCCCATGGTGATGACCAACTTGTCTTCGGCCGTTAGGGTTCCCAGCAATAGCTTCGCATACCGGTTCAGATAGAGGGCGTCAGGAGCGGCGTCAGAGTCTGCTTGCAGCGTCAGGTTCAGCCGGTGTCCATTCACAGGGTTCACCACCTCGACGTTCTCGGAGAAGGCTTCAATCAGAGCAGGGCAGGCTCTAACCTGTGAACCGGAGATTTCCTCCACTCGGGGCATCTTAGCCGTAATGATCCCGAAGGCAGGCGGAGTCACCGTTAATTGGCTGGGAGATAGGCTGCCGAGGGCCATCCGGGCCCGCTTGGACAGGCGCAGCTCCTCTCTGGGTACAGGCTTCTTGGGGTCGGTTAGCAGCAGGCAGGTTACGGAAAGGGCCCCTTGTTCCAGAGCAACTTGTACAAAAAGATAAGGTCTCCATCCCAGCTCATTGATCTGCTCCGCATTTAATGTAATGGCCGGAAGCGGATGGAAGCTGCAATCCTCCTGTACACGGAAGGTATGCTCAGCGGCCATGTCAGACACCTCCTAACAGGTTGACAATCTGTACTAGAGAATCGACTGTGCTCTGCAGGAGCATGGGGGCTTCCGGGTTGCGGTATCTCCGGTTAATCTCCATTTGAATGCTCTGAACCTGCAGCTCTCTGGAGCAGAAGGAGGTGATCGTGCCCGGATGGGAAGCCGCGAAGGTGTGATTCTGTTCCACCATGCGGATGCCGTTCGTATGGAATAGCTGCACGATCCGGTTCACCTCTTGCTGCTGAATCGAGGCTCCATGCAGGGTGCCCAGATCGACATCGAAGTCTCTCGATTCCGCTGCGCCATGGATATCGATCACATAAGGGATGGAATGGGCCTGGATCAGCCCGGCAAGAGCTGCCTTGTATTCACCGCCAAGTATATAGTTCGGGTCCTCCAGAGAGAAGCTGCTCGAATAGATAGCGTGGCAGCGGGTAAGCTTCTGTACGCATAGAAGCAACGCGCCGGTGAACATATCGGCCGGTTTGATAGCGCCTTCTCTATATTGGTTGATGGCATGCGGAGCCGACAGCAGAACCGGGACAGAGCCTTCGATGAGGGTATAAGGAGGTTCTGTTCCCAGCTCGCCGAAATAACTGTTTCTTGAGAATGGCTGCTCGCAGGCAGTAATGGAATTTATGATAAGCAATCACCAGTCCTTTGTGAAAATATAAGAATTGATATGCTGCAAGCTATAATTTATCCTTCTATTTCTCGCTGAAATGGTACCGTCCTTATAAAAGGACGGCAAAGCCGTTTCCACTTGTTTGCTGGTATTATATTTTCAAAAAACCAGCAGATCTCCTTCCGGAGACTTGCTGGTTTCTACATTTCTGCACTGCTTAAGCCCGGGTCCACTGTTGGTCGCCCGATAAATATTTGGCGGTTAATACAGACAGCAGCTCAATGCCTACCTGATTCTCGCCGCCTTCGGGGATGATCAGATCCGCATATTTCTTGGACGGCTCAATAAAAGCCTCGTGCATCGGCTTCACAGTCGTCAGATATTGCAAATGAATCGAACGGATGGTGCGTCCGCGTTCCTCAATATCCCGCAGCACCCGGCGGAGGATGCGCACATCGGGGTCGGTATCGACGAATACCTTGATGTTCAGCTGTTCTCTAAGCTTCTCGTCGGAGAGCACATGCAAGCCTTCGAGAATAACAATGTTGTTCGGCTTCAGCTCCACAGTATGCTCCGTGGAGCGTGCATGTACGGTGAAGTCGTAGACCGGAGCATAAGCAGCTTGTCCCTGCTGCAGGCAGGTGAGGTGCTCGATCAGCAGTTCGGTGTCGAAGGCCAGCGGATGATCATAGTTGATCGCCGCCCGTTCTTCCATGCCGAGATGGGAATGATCCTTATAGTAGTTATCCTGAGATATGAACGTCACTTTGTCTGAGCCCAGGCGGTCAATGACAGACCTGGCGACCGTTGTTTTGCCGGAGCCGGTTCCCCCGGCGATCCCGATTATAAGCATGGTGTAATTATATCCTCCCTAAGCAATTGCCTTTGCAATTCCAATATTGTAGCACAGCGTCAACTTTTTTTCATCCTGCAACTGCACAGCTGCCCGCTAAACGGCAAATTCTCTGCTAAGATAAGAGAAACAGGAATTTTCATTCCAGTAGAAGAAGAATAAGGGAGCTGAGCTAATGAATAAATCCGGAAGTCTGGCAGAGCTGTACCGGGAAACACCCTATAAATTGGCGGGCCATGGGCAGCGGAATATAGGGGTACTGCAAGAGGCGTTTCGGCAAATTGATGCGGAAATGAACAGCGATATGTATGGATCAGGCCGATTAATTGAAGAGTTCCAGCAGGAGATGGCCGGGGTATTAGGGAAAGAGACGGCTGTATTCTTCCCGAGCGGCACCATGGCGCAGCAAATTGCCTTGAGATTAGCCTGTGACCGCACAGGCGTAAAGAAGGTGGCGTACCATCCGCTCTGCCATCTGGAAATTCATGAGCAGGACGGGCTGAAGGAGCTGCATCAGATCGAAACGGTGCTGCTGGCCGACAAGGACAGCCTGATCACCCTGCAGGATGTGCAGAGCATGCCGGACGATGTGGCCTGCCTGCTGCTGGAGCTGCCGCAGCGCGAGATTGGAGGGCAGCTGCCCGATTATGCGGAGCTTGCGGCGATCTCGGCCTATTGCCGGGAGCAGAGAATCTGGCTGCACCTGGACGGAGCGAGGCTGTTTGAAGTGCTGCCCTATTACGGGAAGACGGCTGCTGAGATTTGTGGGCTTTTTGACAGTGTATACATCTCGTTCTACAAAGGCCTTGGCGGGATTGCGGGTGCTGTGCTGGCAGGTGCTGCCGAGTTCACCCAACCCTCGAAGGTGTGGAAACGCAGGTATGGCGGTGATCTGATCAGCCTGTACCCTTACATTCTTAGTGCAAGCTACTATTACCATCTGAGAGTGGGGCGGATGCAGCAGTATTACGAAGAAGCCAAAGAGCTGGCCGCCATGCTGAACCAGGTTGAGGGAGTATCTACCCTGCCAGAGGTTCCTGTCTCCAATATGTTCCACCTGCATTTCGGTCTCTCTCGAAGCAAGCTGGAGCCGATCCTCGCTGACGTTTACGAAGCCACCGGCGTGGGGATCACTCCGGCGGCAAGAGAGACGGGCGTATCCTCCGCGTATTGCGAAATCAACGTTGGCGACAGCTATGGAGCGATCCCCAAGGATAAGGTGAAGGAAGCGGCCTCCCTGCTGCATAAGCTTCTTGCAGAGTCACGATAATAAAGGAAAGCGAAGAAGCGGAGGCGTCCTTAACAGGATGGCCTCCGCTTCTTCTTATTTGCCCAACAGCGAACGCAGCAGGGAGACCCGCAGCAGCTGCTTTTTGAACAATTTGACCCGGAACTGGCTCTTCAGCCGGCTGTAGCTGGGTGGACTATGCTTGGCCGCCCAGGTGTACATCGATTTGAAATCGGTGTGGCTCTTGGCGGAATTCATCAGATAATAGAAAATGGTGTCATAGACATTATGGTTAAACCACTCGTTCATTTCCTTTGGGCTGTAGCCATATTGGTCGATGGCCTTGCCCCGGATCAGCCGCTTCTCCTCCAGGTTCTCAATCAGGAAATCCTGGCTGAGATGGAAGGTGATATTGTTTCCATGCACCCTGTACACACCGGCAATCACATCGATGAATCCGGCATCGCCGATCAGAAGCGAACGCAGGTAGATCGATGCATCATTGACCATGTTCATCCCGAGAATATCCATCTCCATCAGCGCCTCGCGCCGGAAGAGGGTGGTCAATGTGGAGGCGGGTTTCGGATACCCTTGCTGCTCGAAATTCATGAAATACACCCGCTTGTCGATGACAGGAGCGAGCCCGAGACTGGATACATCCAGCTTGCGGCTCTGGGAATATTGCATGAACACATTGGCCGCGACGAAGGATAGCCCCGGATGCTGCAGATGAAAGCGGACGGCTTTGCTGTAATAATTCATATCTACCAGATAATCATCGTCGTCGAGAAAATGCACGAATTCCCCGTCGGCATGGGCGGCGAACGCCTTGCGGCGGTTGTTGCCCGGCCCGCTGTTGGTTTCACTGCGCATGAAGATCACACGTGGGTCTGCTCCGAAGCGCTGCTCCATCAGTTCGGCGGTGCCATCGGTGGAGCAGTCGTCAATAACTGTGATTTCCTTGTTCGGGTAGTCCTGGCCGAGGATGCTCTGAACTGCTTTAGAGAGGAAATCCTTGCGGTTATAGGTGGTGATAATCACGCTCACCTTGGGATAATCGGCCGGGTTCAGACCGGGCAGGATGTCCTTCACCCCGACTGAGGCGTTGCCGACGGTGTCCAGCCAGGCTTGCCAGGCAGCGGGAAGCTCCTCCGGCAGGGTGTCGAATTGCTCAGCCAGATAATAGAGCAGGCTGTCCCGGGAGGCTCTGCCCTGCGAGAAGGCCAGCAGCACGGTGGACAAGGTAGTCAGGTGCTCCCGGAGGGCCGCATCTCCTTGCTTGTCGATCCATGTGCGGCCGCTGTTCAAGACTTCGGCGCCATGGGCCTCTGCAAGCGGAGCGGGTGCAGCCTGCTCCGCCAGCCAGGTCAGATATAATGTGCAGGCTTGTTTCAGCTGTGCCTGATGATCCATGTACAATCCTCCTTTATCGATTAGACGGCCGGTTATTTCGACATTTCGTTAACAGGGGCAGCAGGGCTGAACTTGCCTCTGAGCTTGTTTTTATATTGCTTGAGATGGCTTGCGGTATACACGAACACTTCGCGCTCTATTAATGAAGCTACTGTGAAATAGAGTGGAAGGATCACGGCTCCCAGCAGCATTCCCCACAGAATAACCCCTGCATAGGAGGTGATGTTGAGGTTGAAGGCGTTCGTGATCGCAACGATGGCGGCGAATACCGCCACATTGGTCAGCCAGCGTCTGAAGGTGATCCAGGGACTGCGTTCCAGTAGCACCTTATTTGCATAAATTACGATATCTATCGAGCGGTACAAGAGAGCCACGATCGTTCCCATCAACACCCCGTAGATTCCCATGAATGTGACAAAAACAATCGAAGCCGTCAGGTTAATGACTGATTCGAGAATCGAGCGGCTCTGTGTATTCTTGAAATGCCCGGCTATGGTAATGACATTATTGGATGACGTGCGCGCGTTGGTCAGCAGCTTGACGGCTACGAACAGGAATGGCAGCCAATAATCAATATAATTCACATCGGTCACCCCGGCCGTATACAGCTTCATAAAAGGCAGGATCAGAATATAAGCGACGGTCAGGATGGAGAAGATCAGTCCCATGAAATAGACCTCGTAGGCATCATGCAATTTCATGAACGCCTGCTTACTCTCATGATAGCTCTGGCCCAACGCCGACTTGACGCTGCCGTTGATCATCTGCACGATATTGTCGACAATGGTGAAGATCATGTTGTACATCACATAGATGCTGACCACCTTCAGGTTGGTGAAGATCGTCAGAATGATGACATGGGTATTGCGGAACACCAGATAGGATACCTCATGCACCAGCACCGAGTTCTTCTGTCCAATGGCGGCGAAGTCCGGCTTCAGGCTCAGGTCAATCCAGCTGTAGTTCTTCTTCATATAAATGTAGAATACGACGATCTGCAGCAGCGTCAGCACGAAGAATGAAGCCTGTACCGCGATGATATCGACGCCCTGCAGCAGCAGGATGATCCGCACCACATTGTTCAGGATATTGGCCGCTGTCACAATTGAGGTTTCGACATAGCTTTTACCTTCGGCAATCAGCAGGATGCGGAATTTCCCCTGAAAATAATAGTTGATCGCTCCGCCCAGCCCGGTGAACAGGATAATTACCATGATGCTCAGCTTGCTGATCTCGGAGCTGATGACCAGCGGATAGATCACCGCCAGCAGCAGGACGGCGAAGAAATAATAAATCCCTGTTTTTCTGTAATAGGTGGAGGTGGCTGCCAGGATCGAGTTGATCTGGCTCTTGTCGTTGGAGGCTATCGGTTTATAGAGTGCCTGCATCGACGCAGCGCCCACTCCTGCTTCCAGCAGGGCCAGATAGCTGATAATCTGCACGATCGAAGCGATCAGCCCGTTGGCCTCTGAGCCATAGTTCACCATGATCAGGCGGGGAATGAAGAATCCCAGTATAATCGTGATGATCTGGCTGCCCATGCCAAAAATCAGATTAAGAATGCTCCGTTTGGCTCTCATAGCGCAGCCCCCTTTCGCCCGGCGCCAGATAGCTGTCCAACTGCTGGAAATGCAGCTCAGCCTGCCTAGCCTGCCGCGACACATCAATGCCGTTCGTACGCATCGATTCGTATACCTGCTGCGGCTGGAGGTGCTCCAGCTGCTTGAAGTCCGTGTACAGTCCGTCGAACCCGGCATCCTGCATCACGTTGATCATTTTGCCGCTGTAGGCGACAGGGAACACTGGCTTGTTAAACACCCAGCCCAGAATCATTGCATGGAAGCGTGAAGCCACCACGAACTGAGCCCCGGCAATGACGGCAACGGCTGCTTCGATATCCGTCTTGTAGAAATGGGACTTCGTCTGCTTGCGGTATTCTGCTGGGAGCAGCTCCAGAATATGCTCAATCGCCTCCTGATCGCCCTCATGCTGGCAGAAGGACATCAGCTGAACGACATGGCCTTTTTCAATGAAAACCATGGCGATCTCTTTCATTTTTTCATAATAAAGCGGGTCAAAACCGTTCAGTCCCTTGGAGGAGGGCTTGATCACGGATAGAACAATATAATCTCCTGGGCCGGAAGCGGCCTGCGGGTGCTTGAGCTGGAAGATGATATCAGGCGCCAGACGAACATTGTCCAACCCGGCAAACAAATCGTACGAATATTGCTCCCTGAAGCAGATATCCGCATATTCCCGGAACAGCCGCTTGTGCGTGCTGTAATATTCCTCATCGGTGTAAGGCCCGAAATTGGCGCCCATCACATAATAGGGTTTCGCCTGATTGCGCGTCTCCTCATTCTTCTGCACATATTCTTGCCAATGCTCACCCTGCATAAAAATAGACCCTCCGATATGAACGATCCCGTCCGAATGGTCCACAAGGAATTTCTGCGTGAAGTTACTGTGTAGTCCGGTCCGGCGAAATAGGAAGTTGATCCCGCGCAGCCAAATCGAGTCGGAAGCATAAACCTTCAGATTCTTCAGCTCCCGGAATGCCTGTTTGTACAGACCCGGAGCAATCAGCATAAAGCGGGTATCCGGATACCGTTCGCAGAGCACCTTGATAAACAGATCGTCGCCCAGATTAAATTCGGTATAGGCATAAATCATCAGCTTCTTCATACGTTAATTTCCTTTCTGACCATGCTTTTGAGGGTTCGCTTGAACTGGGTCCAGCTGTTGTCTAAATGGATGAGCCTGTGATATAGCGCCGGAGAGAGCAAAAAGGCCTTGATCTGCAGCGCCAGCAGCCTGTCAGTGCCGTTATATCTTTTCATGAGCACACGCATGTCCCGGTTCATCCCGGGGTAATGCTGCTCAATATCCTGCAGCAAGGCTTGAATCGTAATGCCCCTGGTGCTGTTCAGCGTAGTTTTGAGATTGTAAAAGTAATTCTCCGTCAGCTCGCGGCCCAGCAGCAGCTCAGAGATCGCCTTCTGCTCGCGGAAGGGATGGGCCTTGAAGTAGGCATCTACCCGTTTGAAGGCGTCCACTACGCCGAACTTCTTCACATTGTAGCTGTTGGTAATGGAGGAGGTCCGCTGCACATAATAGGACAGCACATCGGGGATCGCAGTGACGCGGTCTGCGCGCGCCAGCGCTTTGTAGATGAACTCCTGGTCTTCTCCGTTCACGCAGCCTGCGGTGTATTGCAGTCCACTGCGCTGGAGGAATTCCCGGTTGAAGGCCACGCTGCCCGTCCAGATTCTGAGACGCTGCTGCCGGAGAATCAGCTCCAGCGTTTCGCTTCCGCTTAGGCTGCCGCCTTCGGGCGGGAAGCTGACGATCGATGATTTATCCTCACGCACCAGGTCATACCCCCAGCAGATGATATCAGGCTGCGTCTCCCGGGTATGCTCATGCACGGTCTGCACCAGCTCTGCGGAGACATAATCATCTCCGTCGAGGAACAGCACATAGGTCCCAGCTGCGGTCCGCAGACCCGTGTTCCGCGCGGCGCTTACGCCCTGGTTACGAGTGCGTACGATCCGCCAGGGAAAAGGAGTGCCGTGCGACAGGATGCTGTGCACTGTGTGGTGCGTATGGTCGGTGGAGCCGTCGTCCACGATGATCGTCTCGAATTGCAGCTGCGTCTGGCCCAGGAGCGAGTCGAGCATATACGTTACATAATTCTCTATATTGTATACAGGAACCACGATGCTTAGATTCATGTCGGTCCTCCTTTCCGGGGCCTTAGCCGCAATCTATTGGGCAGTCTGTTTGTTAAAAATCTCCTTCATTCCTCTGCGGTAGCCGCTGATCGCAGCCTCGTTCTTGCGGGGACGCTCGCGGAGAATAAGGTATTGGGTCGTCCACAGCAAGGCCAGATAGCCGAGCGGCCCGGATTTCTTGTCCTTCAGCAGATGGACATGATTCAGTACCCGGGTGTAAGCCACATCCTCCAGATTGTCCCTTGAGGCCGGAGATTCATGATGCAGCAGCTTCAGTTCGGGATTGATGTAGAGCGGCCCGCTCTGACTGGCGATCCGTGACATCAGAATGTCCTCGCCGACGCTATAGCTTTTCAGCCAGGGAACCGGGGCAAGATGCTGGATCGCCGCTCTGCGGAAGGACATGTTGCAGCCGTGCTGGAACTCCGTTTTGAATGTCCGCTTGGCCTTATGCCAGTTGTACATGGAGCCCGCCTGGCCGCTGAGGGAGAGCTTGCCGCTGGAGAAGGACTGCTGAAAGGAGGCGAGGCAGCGGAGCGTGCCGAGGAAGCTGTTGCTCATGCCTATGGCCACCCCGCCGACTCCTGCGCAGTCCGGGTAGTCGCGGTAGGTCTGCAGCAAGCTGGCCAGATAATGGCCGGGGATCTCCACATCATCGTCTAGGAACAGGATGATCTCCCTGGAGGCCAGCTGCACCGCCTTGACCCGCGAGAGCCAGAGTCCGCGGTCTGTGTTCTTGCGGTAATACATAAACGAATGCCCCTGCTTGTGGATCAGCGCTTCGTATTCACCCAGCACCTGCTCCGGGATTTCGCCGTCATCTATAATGATTACTTCAATATCGGGGTCACCGGCAGTTTCCAGGTTCTGCGCAGCAATAGAATGAATGCACCGTGTCAGGTCCTGTACCCGATTCCTAGTGCAGATAACAACTGACAATCCTTGCATAAACTCCACTCCTTCGTTATCCTTGTCTCCCGGCCGCTGCCGTACGTATCATGAGAATATTAGCTAGCTTAAGCTTACTATTGGCATCAAAACATTGTATATACTACTTTAGTTTACTTATTGAGGGGCGATTGGAGCAGGCAGACGCAGGGCAGATATGGGCTGGAGTCGCTTGTAACATAACGTGAGGTATTCCCTCACATAATTATTACAGTGTGTAAAATGAAAAATGGTTTAATTGGTTTAACATAGATAGTAAAGCAATTCATCCCTGAATTCCTGGAAACGGAGGGCCATAATGCCAAACCTACTTGTGAACGGTGAAAGATTGAAGGACACTATTGAAGCATTTGCTGATTTTGGACGGACGGACCAGAACGGTGTGACCCGGCTGTCGCTGTCTGAGGAGGATGTGAAGGTACGGGGTTATTTTCGCGCCTGTTGTGAGCAGCTGGGCATGACTGTGCAGATGGATGATCTGGGCACAATGGTTGCCACCCTGGCTGGAGAGGAGCCGGGCCCCCCGGTTGTTATCGGCTCCCACCTGGATACGGTGAAGAAGGGCGGCAGGTTTGACGGGGTGCTCGGCGTGATAGCGGGCCTTGAAATTGTAAGAACATTGGTGGAGCAAGGGATCAAGCCGCGGCTGCCGGTGACCGTGATGAACTTCACCAATGAAGAAGGCGCCCGGTTCGAGCCTTCGATGATGGCCTCGGGGGTGCTGGCCGGGAAGTTCGACAAGGCAGCGATGCTGAACAAGCAGGATGCCGCAGGTATAACCTTCGGCGAGGCTTTGGCGAGCAGCGGCTACGCAGGAGAGGCTGCCCACCGCATAACTGAAGCTGCCGCTTACCTGGAGCTGCATATTGAGCAGGGCCCGGTACTGGAAAAAGAGCAGCTATCGATCGGCTTGGTCGATTGTGTGGTAGGGATGGTCTGCTACGAGATTGAGGTGACCGGAGAATCGGATCATGCCGGCACGACCCCGATGGATATGCGCAAGGATGCGCTTTTTGCGGCGACGGACCTGATCACGGAGCTGCGCGTCAGACTGGGTGCGCTCGATTCCGGGCTGGTCTATACGATGGGCCGGATGAATGTGTATCCAAGCATCCACACGGTGATTCCGAACCGGGTGGTGTTCACGGTGGAGGCCAGACACAAGGATATGGAGGTTGTCCGCGAGGTGGAGGCGATTCTCCAGAGCCTGCCCGCCGGGCTGGAAGGCTGCGGTGTGCAGCGCAGCAAGCTGTGGGGACGGGATACCGTATGGTTCGATCCCGGCGTGTGTGCTCTGGTGGAGCAGGCTGCCCATACCCTGGGCTACTCCAGCAAGATCATGGCCAGCGGAGCCGGGCATGACGCTCAGTTCGTGGCCGGCTTTCTGCCGTCCGCGATGGTGTTTGTACCCAGTGTGAACGGCAAAAGTCACTGTGAGGAGGAACTTACCTCCTACGAGGATTGCGAGAAGGGCGTGAACGTGCTGCTCACAGCGGTGCTGGCGCTGCTGTCCAGCGAGGTGGGAAGTCCTCTCAGCTCAACTTAAGCTTTTGTGAGGAGAGGAAGAATTTCGTCTCTTATCCTGAATAAACCACCACTCCAACTGATGAATGTCACTAAACATAACGCAATAAATCATCTTGCTGCGGTAACGCAAACGATATCGATTGGAGCGAAGACACCCCTGTGGTGTCTTTTTGTTATCGGGAACTTGTGCAAAATATCACATATATCAAGGGTTTTAACCCAATATCATTGTGTGAATCCACTGCGCGTTGTGTAAAAACACAATCATGGCAGATAATCTTTTCTTTTTTTAACAAAATGGAATAAGTAATCATATGTTATGATTCATTACATAAGAGAAACATATAAGACAGGAGAGATTACAGATGATTATTGGCGTTCCGAAGGAAATTAAAAATAATGAAAACCGGGTGGCCATCACCCCCGCCGGAGTAGTGAGTCTGATTGCTGAAGGACACCAGGTGCTGGTGGAAGTGGGCGCCGGCGTTGGAAGCGGCTTTCCGAATGAGGAATATGCGGCGGCTGGTGCCAAGCTGATCGAGGATGCAGCTGCGGTATGGAGCTCAGCCGAAATGGTAATGAAGGTCAAGGAACCGCTGGAAAGTGAATATGACTATTTCCGTCCAGGCCTAGTATTGTTCACTTATCTGCATCTGGCTCCCGAGCCTGCACTGGCTGCCGCGCTTAAGGATAACGGCGTGTTCGCCATTGGCTACGAAACGGTTGTTCATGGCCGTACCTTGCCGCTGCTTACCCCGATGAGTGAAGTGGCCGGACGGATGTCCGTACAGCTGGGTGCACAATTTCTGCAAAAGAACTACGGTGGCCAAGGCATTCTGCTCTCCGGTGTACCAGGGGTCAGCAGAGGGAAGGTCAGCATTATCGGCGGCGGCGTTGTAGGTGCGAACGCAGCCAAGATGGCCATTGGCCTCGGAGCTGATGTAACGATTGTCGATCTGAGTGCAGACCGGCTGCGGCAGCTGGATGATATTTTTGGCGCACAGATCAACACGCTGATCTCGAACCCTTACAATATCGCCAAAGCTGTAGCCGAAGCCGACCTGCTGGTGGGTGCCGTGCTGATTCCGGGTGCCAAAGCGCCGAAGCTGGTTACCGAAGCCATGGTGAAGACCATGAAGCCGGGTTCAGTGATTGTGGATGTAGCGATCGACCAAGGCGGTATTGTAGAGACAATCGATAGAGTAACTACCCATGACAATCCGGTGTTTGAGAAACACGGTGTGCTGCATTATTCGGTAGCGAACATGCCGGGAGCTGTAGCCAAAACCTCAACGATTGCCTTGACCAACGTTACTGTACCCTATGCGCTGCAAATCGCGAACAAAGGTGTATTCCAGGCCATCGCCGACGATGCCGGACTGAAAAGCGGTGTCAACGTTGCCAATGGCAAAATTACCTGTGAAGCTGTTTCGGAAGCTCTTGGGGAAGAGTTCTATACGGTGGAGCAAGCACTGGAGCAGAAGTTTTCGCTGATTTAAGCATAAATAGAGAGACCAAATAGAGAACCGAGAAAAGAGATGCGGCGGTAATAGAGAGAGTGTCCTTCTGCAGCTTCATGAGCGATCATGGGGCTGTTTTTTATTTTGAAAATAAAGAACGTATGTTCTATTTGTCTCAGACATTACCATATTATGCGTGTAATATTAGCTGCAGAAAGGAGTGATAGTATGAGGCCAAACAATCGAGAAAAGGAGAAGCTATGGAACTCGCAGGCAACTCCCCATGATGAAGCGTTCAAGAAATTGCTGGAGACTTTTTTTGAGGAATTTATAGCCTTGTTCTTCCCTGAGCTGGATGAATTGCTGGACCATAGCCAGACACGTTTTCTGATGCAGGAGCTGTTGGTAGATATTGTTGGTGAGGAAGCGCGAAATCTTGATTTGCTGCTGGAGACCCGCTACAAGGCGCTGGATGCGTTTATTCTGATCCATCTGGAGCCGCAATCGTACAAAGATGTCCATTTTCTGGAGCGGATGTTTATCTATTATAGCCGTTTGTTTGAACGGCATCGGAAAGAGCATAAGATGATTATTCCAATTGCTATTTTTACGGCCGATGATGTCAAAGATGAACCGCATACGCTGTCTGTCGGCATACCGGGGCATGATATTCTGCGTTTCCAGTTCTTGAAGGTGGAGCTGCGCAGCCATAACTGGCGTAAATTTGTAGATTCGGATAATCCCGTGGCTGCTGCGCTTCTGGCGAAAATGGGGTATACTGATCGTGAAGCCAAGGAGGTTCGCAAGGCCTATCTGCGGCTGCTGCTTAAGCTGCGTTACCAGCTGGACGATGCGCGCCTGGCGCTCATTATGTCTGTGGCTGATCTCTATTTTAAGCCGAATAAATCGCAGGATGAAGAAATATTGCGTGAATTAAGCATACAATTTCCCGAGGAGGGTGAAGAAATCATGAAGCTGATGCCTGCCTGGAAACGCTGGGGATACGAAGAAGGAATCGAGCAAGGAATCGAGCAAGGAATTGAGCAGGGAATCGAGCAGGGCCGTGAAGAAATCATCCGCAAGCTGCTGAACAAGGGCTTCTCGGCAGAAGATGTATCCAAAACGGTAGACATTCCTGTGGATGTTATCCGTAAGCTGCAGTAGTGGTGCTTATATAAAACATTAAATGAAAAAAGCAAATAGCAAACAGCAAACAAAGAAGCGATTCTAGAATACTTAGAATGGCTTTTTTGCTGTGAATAAAATGTTATTCTGGATCGTCAGAATAATTAGATGTGAAAGTGGTTACTACTTAGGTCCCTGCGAGGGTTTGGAGTCTAGCGGACCACATAGCCTCTATATTGGAAAAACAGGCCCTAACTAGTGGGTTTTTGCCTGAATAGAGGCTCCTGAGTCCGCAATAATCTGAAATTTAAGTGCAGGTTACTGGCGATGGCCTTCATTTGTTATTCTTAGCCTCCTTGTCGCGCAGTGTTGTATGACAGGCTCGGACGAGGAACACATGGAACACAAGGGGGCTGTTAAGTAGTAACCGATTCTGCATCTAATTTCGAGAAAATATGGCCTGATGTACTCCAAATGCTAATTTAAGTGCCTTTTCGCATTTATTTCCTCCAAAACGTTAAAAACCCGCCAATTAGATGCGTTTTCGCAACTAAATTGAAGACTTATCCTCTTTAAAGCAGTTCAGCGATTGGGCAACGGTCCGTGTTCACCAAGTATCTACATTAAGCGCCTGAAGGGGCACCTAACTCAATCTATTTCAGAACAATAGCTGTCCGCCAGAGAACCCTATAGTCAGCTTGCGGGATGCGTACTATAATGAAATCACTTTCTTATACCAAGATCCGGTTATTCTGCAGGTTGGGGTGGGGTTATTGACAGATTCAGATCCATCATTTGATCGTTTTTTTGACAGTATGGAATTGCTTGCGGATACGATCAGCGAATCGCTGCAGTCCCAGGTGACGATAGAGGACAGCAATCACCATGTGATCGGCTATAGCTCCCACCAAACGGAGAGTGACCCGGCACGAATCTCCACCATTATCGGCAAACGTGTGCCTAATGCAGTAATTATTGGTCTACGCAAAAAAGGGGTCATGCACCAGCTTCAGAACTCAGTGGTGCCGATCCGCATTCCGGCGGTGATGGAGGTGGGACTCGGGCCGCGGCTAGCCGTCTGCATCAAACACCAGAAGGAGGTCCTCGGTTATATCTGGGTCGTGGACACCGGCAAGCTGGCCGAAGGCCATGCCGAGAGCATTGTGGAGAAGGCCGCCGCCATAGCGGGCAGATATCTGCTGAAGCAGCGGGGCTGGAAGATGAAGCAGGAGAAGACGCATGAGGATTTCTTCTGGAAGCTGCTGACCTCGCATTATGCGAGCGAGCCGGCTATCCGGCAGGAGGCAGAGCTGTGGTCGATTCCGCTGCCGGGCAGTTATTACATCGCTGTGGTGGAGAGCGACAGGCTGCTGGATGAGCATTTTATGCTGAAATTCCGCCAGAGCATGGACTCCTTCTCGGGGCTGCAGCTGCTGCTGGCAACGACGGAGCAGAATCGGCTGATTCTGCTGTTCAGCTTCCTGTTTCCGCTGCCCGGCAGGGAGGCGCTGATTGCTTTTATGCATAAGCTGACAGAAGGGATCGCGAAGCACGAAGAGGGCCGGCTGACGGCGGGCTGCAGTCTGATGTATACGGAATATATCCATGCGGCGGGTGCTTACCGGGAGGCGGCAACGATTCTCGAGCTAAAGAAGCTGCTGCCCTATCCTGCCCGTGAGCTGCTGCTCTATGAAGAGGCAGGCTTCTGGGCGTACCTTCCGGCCATTCTGGAGCTGAAGCGAAGCCGGAACCGCCCCAGCCCGCTGCTCTTCCCACTCAAAGTGCATGACCGTGAGCATAAAGCCGATTTGCTCAAGACGCTGGCGGTCTACCTGACGCTGGACGGGAACCTGAAGCAGTCGGCTGCTTATCTGCATATTCATACCAACACGCTGATGTATCGCTTAAACCGCATAGCGGAAATTACGGGCAAAAGCCTCAAGGATACCGCTTATCGTACCTCGGTCTATCTGGATCTGCTAACAGAGGAGACCGCGCACCTGAACCAGTGGTTCAGCCCGGTATAATGCCCGATTGCCCCGCACCAATGGCAGATGCCAGGCGTACAATAACCTATATTGGAATATAGGGAGGTACGAAACATGGTAGGAGCTGTGCGAAACCCCGCAGCGCAGGCATTTGAGCGCAATATGCGGGAGCAGATTATTTCTTCAGCCAGGGATTTGAATGCGAGCGGCGCGGATTTTGCCGTCTTCAACGAATCCCGCTGCAATCCGCTGTTCTGGCTCCGCACAGATAACGGGGGATTTCAGCTGCGGCGCGGAGTACAGCCGTCTGAGGCGATTATGGATATATACACCAATGGCCGGATGTATGCTTTTGAATGTGCTACAGCGATGGTAATTGTTCTTTACCGGGCAACGCTGCTGTCCATCGGGGAGGCTGCGTTCAACCGGCATTTCAACGATCTGTTTCTGTGGGATTGGAATTATGACAGCAATCTGCGGCTGATTACAACTTATACGAAGCAGGAGATTCTGCCGGGAGACATCGTCTACTTCAAGAATCCTGATCATGATCCGGGCAAGCCGGAATGGCAGGGCGAGAACGCAGTGAAGCTGGGTCCGGACCTCTATTACGGCCATGGCATCGGCATCACTTCAGCGGAGCAAATTATTGCCTCACTAAATGAAGAACGGTTCCCGGGCAGCCGGGTAAGTGCCTATTACACCGATGAGGCGCTGCATCCCGATTTCGAGTATCTGCGGATGCTGTCCACACGACTGGATACAGTTCCAGGCAGCAGCGGGTCACGCTCCAGAATCTTCTCCAGAATTGGAGCAAGAACCTCTATTTACAGGTAGGATGGAGAGGAGAAGAGAGCTGTCCTCATGCAGGATGCGCAGCCATCCATCGGCTATCCGGTTGCTGCTTACTGCCCGGAACGGAATTTCAGCGGGTGGACTCCGGTCGTTTTTTTGAACACGGTACTGAAATAATGGGGATTCTCGTAGCCTACACGTTCGGAAATCTCCATAACCTTCAGATCCGTAGCCAGCAGCAGCTCCTTCGCCTTGCCAATGCGGATTCCGGTGATATAATCGGTGATCGTCTCACCGGTCTCCTTCTTAAAGATCAGGCTGATATAATTCGGTGTCAGAAATACTTCCTCGGCGATCCGGCTAATCGACAGTTCCTGCGCATACCCCTCCTGCACCAGCTTCTTGATGGCCAGAATGGTCCGGCTGTTCTTGGAAGCGTTCTTATGGGCCACCTGGGAGACCAGTCCATCAAACAGCGACAGCATATAGGCCTTCAGTTCCGTAATATTCTGCTGTGCATACAGCGAGTTCATCAGCTGCAACCGGCTCTGTGCAGCCGCCTCTGTTTCCTCCACAATCTCATATAGCGTTCGAGCCGCTGTGAAGATCAGCTCAGCGCAGATGCTCTGTACATAGTCAATATGCAGCTTCGGCTGGGCCAGCCTTGAGAACAGGGATTCGATCAACTCACGGACCTGCTCCTTATGCCCTACCTTCAGTTCGTTCATCAGCCGGGTATGGAATTTGTAGACAAAAGTGCTCTCCAGTGTCTCTGTATCCGGCTGGATATCCTTGATATGGAGGATCGAGCTGTGGCCGGTATAGAATTTATACACGAGCGCGCTTAGCGCCTCCTTGTAGGAGCTCTCCAGCCTACCTATTTCGCAGGTTCTGCCGATGCCGACGGACACCGTCAGCCGGAGATACTTCTGGATATTGCCGGCTATCTGTTCGCAGATGGCGGAGAGCGCGTCCGGTGCTGAGCTGGCCCCCACGCTAGCATCCGCGTCTGCATTTGGGTCCCCGGCTGCTGTCCGGCTGAATAGAAGCACGAATTCATTCTCGTTGGCTACACAGCAGATGCCGCAGCCGTGGCTGGCCAGACATTCGCTGATAATATTCTGGATCGAGAAATAGAGCAGCTGCTTGTATTCCTCCGAGAATTTATCGATCGCGGTCTGGTAATCGTCCAGCTGCAGCACCCCAACGGTCAAGGGTTCACCCCGCTGGAAGGGGAGGGCGAAATAGTCGATTTTGTCCCAAATATCCTCTTCATTCCAGTACAATCCAGATAACAGATTCTGCAGGAATTTCTCGCGCAAGAGCGGCATATTCTCCTGCAGCTGCTGCTTCAGCTGTTCCATATGGCTATGGGTGTCGTGTTCGTGGTGCAGCCGGTCAATAACCTTGCGGAAGATGTCGCGGACTTCATTCAGCTTCACTGGCTTGAGAATATAACCCTCCGCATTGACCTTCATGGCACTCTGGGCATAAGCGAAGTCCTGTGCTCCGCTGATGATAATAATCTTCGTGGCGCTTCCGGCAGCCTTCAGCTTCTCCGCTACCTGCAGCCCGTCCAGCAGCGGCATCATAATGTCGGTGAACAGGATGTCGGGCTGATGCTGTAGGCATAGATCATAAGCCTCCTGCCCATCCGCAGCCTCAGCTACAATCTCAATCCCGAACTCTTCCCGCCATTTGAACACCTTCACCAGGCTGCTGCGGATAAACGGCTCATCATCGGCTATGATCATCGTCAACATCGCCTTGCTCCTCCTCCCAGGTAGTTACTATCGGTAATCGGATGACCGCGAGCAGGCCGCAGCCATCCTCATGATTCTCATAATAGCGGATGCCATAGGCTTCGCCGAAGAATTGCTGAATCCGGCTGTGCACATTGCGGATGCCGTAGGCTTCATTGCCGGGCTGCTTGTCATCCAGAAGCGCATTCAAGCGCCGAGGGTCGGCGCCCACGCCATCGTCGAAGACCGAGAGGCTGAGCACCTCGCCGGCCGCTTCCACACGAATGCGGATCGTTCCCTTGCCGCGCCTGCGCTGGATGCTGTGGATCAGCGCATTCTCCACCAGCGGCTGCAGCGTCAGCTTGACCACTAGACAGGTACCGGCCAGCATCGGGTCCATGGCCTCCAGCTCATACTCCAGTTTGTCGCGGAAGCGGAAATGCTGGATCTGCAGGTAGCTCTCCACTTGCCGCAGCTCATCCTGCAGCGGAATGATGTTGCGTCCCTTGCTGAGACTATAGCGGAAGAAGTCGGACAGTGAGGTGACCATCTCGCTGATCTCGGGGATATCATGGTTAATGGCGATCCAGTTGATCGAATCCAGTGTGTTGTACAGGAAATGCGGATTGATCTGGGCCTGGAGTGTCTTCAGCTCCGCTTCCTTCTTGCGCAGCTCGGTGACATACAGCTTGTCGATCAGTGCCTTGATCTGTTGCAGCAGCTTGTTGTAGCGGTTGAACAGGTAAGCGAACTCATCCTTGCGCTTGTAGCGGATCGTAATGTTGAAATTTCCGCTCTCCGCATGCGACATCGATTGGATGAACTTGCGGATCGGAGCGGAGATATTCTCCGACAGCAGCAGGGCCATCATTAGCGAGATCAGCATACAGCTGCTGATGACGATGTACATCACCCGCCGGAAGGAAGCCAGCTCACCGTTCAACTCCCGGACCGGCGAGAAAGAGAGGATGGTCCAGCCACTATCCATATTCTTATAGGAGACCAGCATCTCCTCGCCTCCGATCTGATGAGTGAAGGTCCGGAAGCCGCCCGGGTCAATATCGGCTGTGCCCAGCTTGCCATAGTAGCTCTGGGTGCTGATATTCTGACCCACCAGCGCTTCTTCCGGGCTGATCGCAATGGTTCCGGTCTGATCGGCGATATAGATCCGGCTGTTTGGCGTAGGTTTATAATGCTCCAGCAGCGAGGTGAACTCCGTAACCGGAATATCCAGTGTAAGCAGCCCCGCATAAGGCAGCTGAGTATGGCGGATACCGAACAGCCGCTTGGCGAATTTGAGCGTGAACTGGGAATCAAGCGAGCTGACGCCCACCACGGTGAAATCCGACTGGGCCGGGATGCTCCGGTACCAAGGCTTCTGCGAGATCAGGTCGATATTGTACACCCGTCTGGAGAAATTGTATTGGGTATATTCCGGGCGGTTCAGCATATAGAGCATCGGGACAAACCGGCTGCCGGAGGTTCCGTTGGCCGGGAAATTCTCCAGCATTTTGTTCAGGGACGTTAGTTCATTTATTATTCCCGTACTGTCGGTCGGCCGGTTGGAGGAGATCAGATCGGCGAACTCACTGTTCAGATAGAGCGAGATCATCGCATTGTTAGCGCTCTCAAACCGTTCAGCCATATTATCCTGAATCAGATTCAGGTTGTTTCTCAGCGAGGTGCTCACATTGCGTGTAATAATGTTGGCGGACTTGTTATAGACGGCAACGGAAATAATGGTTGTAGGCAGCAGAACAAGGAACAGGAAATAGAGAATCAGCCGGCTGCGGATGCTGAAATTATACAGAAAGAGGGTCTTGGACAGCGTATCGAACCATTGCTTCATAGGTACCCTCCCCGCCAGGTGCTGGCAATCTCTGCTTGCCAATTCGCCAATAATATTGGAAGATATGAATCAGATTGGCTGGTACTTATTGTAAGGCGGTTAAAGTCGCACTGTCAACGGAGGGATTACAGCCTTGAAAAGAATCTGGACCCTGATCTTTATTCTGTGCATGGGCGGGCTTGCGGGATATGCCCTGCTCTATGAGCGCCCGCTGACCACGGATTATGCCTCCATATCGGAGGACGGCAGCGCCCCAAGAACACAGATTAAGGTGGCGCTGTACAATTGGACAGAGAATCTGGAGGTCAAGAATGCAATTCAGCAATATAACAGAACCAACGCCGACCATATCGAGATTGTGATCATGAATATTTCCACCGATGCTTATAACGATACGCTGAACATGCTGATGACGGCGGGACAAGGGCCGGATGTGTTCAGCGTGGACAATGCCTGGCTGGCGACTTATGTGAACAAAAACTATCTGGCTGACCTCTCCGGCAGCCTGGACAACGCCTTCCTGAGCCGCTTCCCGCAGTGGGCTGTCCGTTACGCCGCCCATCCTCTGTTCAAGGGCGGACTGTACTTCCTCCCCTCTAGTGTGGAGACGGTACGGTTTATCTACAACAAGCAGCTGTTTCGCAGCGCCGGGCTGGACCCTGAACAGCCGCCTGCGGACTATGCCGAGCTGGAGCGGGCCGCGCGCAGGATCAGCGAGGCGGGGTTCGGCGTGAACCGCTACGGCTTCGCGCTTGCCGCCGGAGATACCCAGGACAGCCTGCAGGCAGGGCTTGAGATGTCCTCCACCTACAGCGGGGAATATCTGTACAATTACAAGACTGGCCGTTACGATCTGGGTGTCTATGCCCCCTGGCTGCAGATGCTGCTGGCGATGAAGGCGGAGGGCAGCCTCTATCCGGGGGAATCGCTGCTGAAGAAGGACACTGCTCTGCGACAGTTCGCCGACGGCAATATCGGCATGATGGCAGTGACCAGCAGGGATTATGCCAAGCTGCAGGAGTATAAGCCCAAGGACGAATGGGCGGTTGTGCTCCCGCCAGCGGCGAGTTCTTCCAGCCGCGGAGCGGGAGCGCTGATGATGGTCCCGCAATCGCCGCTGGTCGTGAACAGCAAGACCGCGGACCGCGAAGCAGCGGTGAAGGTGTGGCGGTTCATGCAGTCGGAAGACTTCCTGTCCACCCTCTTCCAGCAAGGACTGGCGCTGCCGGTGGTGGAGGGTATTCTCGATTCGCCGCGCACGCCGTCCGGATTGGCCCATTTTCAGGAATTTTTCCCTACCGCCGCCGACTCCATCTATCCCTTGGCACCGCAGATTATGGATCAATATGATCCGAATACGGTATCGATTGAACCGCGCAATTCAGGCGAACGCTCCCGCATGCAGCTGTATTTGCAGATCATTTCCGGGGAGAAGCCACTCCGGGAGGCGCTGCGGGGCGAGAGCGAGCGGCTGAATCAGATGCTGGATATTGCCGATACCGGGTATGTGTTCAACCGCGAGGAGTATACGTTTCCTGGCTTTGATCCGCAGCAGCCGCTTGACAGCACAAGCCTTAGCGATAGGGCGAGCGAAGCCCAGCAGTAAGCGAAAAGCAGTAACTTTTCCCCATACATTTCTGCTGCAACTAATCTTGATGAAATCAGGATCATTTAGTTGAAATGCCGAAATTAGATGCCTTTTTGGTTACTACTTGTCCTCCGTAAGATATGAGCATCAGAGACTAAGCTTCTTGATCGCCATAAGTACAACCCAGCTAATTAGTTGCGAATCTGCATCTAATTAGCTGGGTTTTTCCGTTTTAGAGCAAATAAGTGCGAAAAGGCATCTAATTTCGGATTGTGAGCGCTGAAGAATCGATTTACTCGATATTAGTTGCAGATTCGCACTTATTTGCCTGATAACATGTGTTTCAGCTGAAATTAGATGCACTATCGCATCTAAATTCTCTGAAGGCTCTAGGGCAGCACTCTAAATCCTCAGTGTGCCATAAGTAGTAACCAATCCCCCCGCTGTCCGGACTGCTGGCAAGCGGGGGGATTTTGCTATTAACGACTGCCCTACCTCAATAACCCGCACTGCTGTGTCCTCCCGGTCACTTGAGAGCGGCGCCAGGAAACTCTGTAGGATTTTTAACTTTTTTTATAGATGGCCATATTTAGTCTCTCTGCCTGAGCCTTTACACTTAAGTCATGAAACACAGGAGCGTAAGCTCAAGGAATCAGGAGGCGTAGGTCATGATTACTCGTGAACAGAAGAGCACGGCCCTCCCCGGGCAGTCCCTGCCGACAGGGAGAAGGACCAAGAAAGGCTCTGTACTCAAACATCTGCTGAAGAATAAAGTGCTGCTGCTGATGCTGCTGCCTGGTGTTGTTTTTCTGCTGATCAACAATTACCTGCCGATGTTCGGCATCATCATTGCGTTCAAGAACATTAATTACGTGGACGGCATTCTCGGAAGCCCCTGGGTGGGGCTGGACAACTTCAAGTTCCTGTTCGCCACCGAAGATGCCTGGATTATCACCCGCAATACGGTGCTCTACAATTTCGTATTTATTATATTGAATCTGGTCATTGCCGTCTCGATCGCGATTGCCCTCAATGAGCTGAAGAATAAGCTGGCGGCCAAATTCTACCAGAGTATTATGTTCTTCCCGTATTTCCTGTCGATGGTTGTGGTGAGTTATCTTGTATTCGCTTTCCTCAACGTGGAGTACGGATTCATCAACAAAGGGGTATTCGCCCTCTTCGGGCTGGATGAGCTGAACTGGTATTCAGAGCCGAAATATTGGCCGTTCATTCTGCCGCTGATCAACCTCTGGAAAGGGGTCGGCTACGGCTGTGTCATCTATCTGGCGGCGATCATCGGCATCGACAATGAGTATTACGAGGCAGCGCTGATCGACGGGGCCAGCAAGTGGAAGCAGATTAAGCATATTACGGTGCCGCTGATCCGGCCGGTCATTATTATCACCACCATTCTGGCGATTGGCGGCATTTTCCGCTCCGACTTCGGGTTGTTCTACCAGACTACGCTGAATTCGGGAGCCTTATATCCGACCACGCTGGTCATCGATACTTATGTGTACAACGCGCTGATCAACATGGGCAACCTGGGCATGTCGGCGGCGGCGGGGCTGTATCAATCTATTGTCGGGTTCTTCCTGGTGCTGGGCTCCAACTGGATTGTGCGCAAGGTCGACAAGGATCAGGCTGTCTTTTAACCCGCTGAACACGGGCGATTATGAGGAGGGGAATCCGTGACTACCAACGAAATATCCAGAACTGCCAACCTGATCCTGAACATCATTTTTATACTTCTGGCGATTGCCTGCATCCTGCCGATTGTGCTGGTGTTTATGATCTCGATAACGGACTACGACTACATTGTGCTGAACGGCTATCAGTTTCTTCCGGAGAAATTCAGTCTTGAGGCTTACGCCTATATCTTTAAGGACTACGCAGTCATTGTAAAAGCCTACGGCGTATCCATCTTCGTCACCGTGGTCGGAACGCTGTTGAGTGTCTTCATCTCTTCGCTGTATGCCTACCCGATCTCACGGACGGACTTCAAATACCGCGGCGTGTTCGCGTTCCTGATCTTCTTCACGATGCTGTTCGGCGGCGGCCTGGTGCCGTGGTATATGGTCTACACGCAGGTGCTGGATCTGAAGAACACCGTCTGGGCCTTGATCGTGCCGATGCTGCTCTCGCCCTTCAACGTGCTGATCATGAAGACCTACTTCCAGATGTCGGTGCCGCCCGCCCTGATTGAAGCGTCCAAGATTGACGGCGCCGGGGAGCTGCGGACATTCTTCCGGATTGTGTTTCCGCTATCCCTGCCGGTGTTTGCGACTATTGGCCTCTTCAATACGCTGCATTACTGGAACGACTGGTTTAACAGCATGATTTTTATTACCGACACGAGTCTCTATTCCCTACAATACCTGATGTACAAAATGATCTCCCAGGCTGATTACCTCAGCCGCAACGGCGCGTTAATCCAAGGCTCGGCTACCGAAATCGCCAAGCTGCCGGGAGAGACGATCCGCATGGCGATGGCGCTGATCGGCATTGGCCCGATCGTGCTGGCGTACCCGTTCTTCCAGCGTTATTTCATCAAAGGCTTGACGCTGGGCTCCATTAAAGGCTAACCTCGGATTGCCCGATTAGCATAGATTGGTTACTAAGGGGAGGATAAATAATGGCACGTACAAAAAGTGCAGGACTGCTGCTCTCACTGGCTCTGATGACTTCACTGGCATTGAGCGGATGCGGCGGGAACAACAACAGCGGAGCAGCGGCTACCGCTACCGCTACGGACAACACAGCCACAACGGCACCTGCGGCCACGACCGCTAGTGAACCGGAGGTTAAGGAACCGGAAGGGCTTGCACCGGTTGAGTTGTCGCTCTATCTGCCGGGCGGACCGGATAAGGATGTAGCAGCGGTGGAGCAGGAGATCAATACGTACCTGAAGGATAAAATCAATGCCACTATCAAGATCAACCAGCTCAGCTGGGATAAACCGGCCGACAAGGTCAATCTGATGATCCAATCCGGCGAAGTGTTCGATATGGTGTTCACCTGGGACTTCATGAACAATGCGGCCAAAGGCGCGTACCAGCCGCTGGAAGAGCTGCTGGACACCTATGCCAAAGAAACGAAAGCACAGATTCATCCGGCCTATCTGCAGGCAGCTACCGTGAACGGCCATCTGTACGCGTTGCCTACAGAGAAGGAGCTGGGGCAATCGGTCGGGTTCGCTTTTGACAAAGCCATTGTAGATAAATACGGCTTCGATATCGACAGCATCAAGGAGCTGAAGGATATTGAACCGATGCTGCAGACGATCAAGGAGAAGGAGCCGGGCATCTCGCCATTGTTCATGAACCACACGGACAGCTTGAACTGGTTCACCAGCTACCCGGACAGTGAAGATCTCGACGGCAGCTCGGATGTACCGACACTGCTCGATTACAAGACGATGAAGATTTTTAATGAATATGATACGCCTGAGATTCTGGCCCGCCTGCAGATGATCCATAAATGGTATGAAGCTGGCTACATCAACAAGAACGGAGCTACGGACAAAACCGAGCTGAAGGATGCGGTTAAAAGCGGTAAAGCCTGGTTCGTCTACGGCAATATGAATCCGACCTCAACCAACGACTGGACCCGTTTGGCCGAGAAGCCGATGGTGATCAAGACGCTGCTCCCGGTTAAAGTAGGCACCAAAAGCCTGCAGGGCTCCATGATGGCCATCTCCCGCACCTCCAAAAACCCGGAACGGGCGATGATGTTCATGAACCTGATCCACACCGACCCAGTGCTGTATAACCTGCTGACTTTCGGCATTGAAGGTAAGCACTACAAGAAGCTGGAGAACAATACGGTTGAATTCATTCCTGACAGCGGATATAATTCCGTATCCTCCTGGATGGTCGGCAATGTGCTGCTCAACTACCTGAACAAGGATGAGGACCCAAGACGCGTCGAGCTGTACAAGGAATGGAACGAAACGGCCCAGACCTCGCCGGTCATCGGATTCGTCTTCGACTCCACCAAGGTGCAGTCCCAGATCGGGGCGCTGATCAATATCACGAAGCAATACAAGAATACGCTGTACTCCGGACAGAAGGACCCTGAGCCTGTGCTGAAGGAAATGAACAGCAAGCTGAAGGCCGCCGGCGTCGACGCTGTAATGAAGGAACTCCAGACGCAGATGGATGCGTTCCTGGCAGCCAAATAAACACAGCAGCAATTCAGCCAATGAGCAAATAGATTTATAATAGAGAAACGGCAATACGCCCGATATCCAAGCTGACGTGGTTACTATACCGCTTATGGGATATCGGGTTTTTGCTGTTATCAGGGATCAGGAGGAATAGAAGCTGCTGCATCTTGAGTCCAAAGAGGGTGCTAATGATGAGTATGCAAAAAGGTGTTCGGTTGCTGCTGGTTGTGCTGCTAGTGCTGTCCCTGGCCTATCCGCCGCTGCAGGAGGCCGCTGCATCCACAGCTTCTCCGCCGGGTAGTCTGGCGTTGGAGATGGAGCGGGTCGCGGGTAAGGGGGCATTGGTGCAAGGTAGAGTGGCAGCTATGGCGGGTAAGGGGGCATCGGTGCAAGGTAGAGTGGCAGCTATGGCGGGTAAGGGGGCATCGGTGCAAGGTAGAGTGGCAGCTATGGCGGGTAAGGGGGCATCGGTGCAAGGTAGAGTGGCAGCTATAGCGGATAAGGGGGCATCGGTGCAAGGTAGAGTGGCAGCTATGGCGGGTAAGGGGGCATCGGTGCAAGGTAGAGTGGCAGCTATAGCGGGTAAGGGGGCATCGGCGCAAGGCAAAGTGACGGCCACGGCGGCCACTTATGCTCCGCTGTCCCTGCTGTGGCAGGCGGGAGTGGCGGACAACAGCCCGGCTGAGTTCAGCGTCGCCCAGAATGTATATGGAGGGAATATTTCCATGCCGGTCCTTTCCGGTGACTGGAGTCTTCTTCCTACAGGAATGAAAGCGGATACAAATAGAGCCATTAACTTGTCCTTTGTGCTGGAAGAGTTGCCCGCCGATGGGGTACAGTTCAGCTTCAAGGTGCTGGATGCTAGCACGGCTATTCCTCAACTGGCGATCTTCACCAACGGAGCGATGAGCGGGCTGCTGCAGATCACCGGGCTGAATAACGGCGAGACGGTATTGCAGCAGACCTGGAAGGAAACCTACAGGCTGTACATCCCCAAGGAACAGCTGCTGCCGGGTGCGAATGTGCTTCAGCTAAGGGTAGAGCGCGGACTATACGCCGATGCAGAGGCTCCCGGCTATGACGGGGACCGGCATCTGTGGTTTGAATGGGATTATTTCCGGCTGGAAGCGCTGGAAACCGCGGCTGAGGAGCCGATCCATGGGCGTTATGTCCATCTCGGCAGCACGATTGCTTCCTCTACCTTCAGATATGACGAGAACGCCATCCGCCACCTCGCCCCGATGACCAAATGGATGGGCATCGCCTACAGCGGCAACTGGATGCGCGCCTCCTTCTGGTCGGATACGAAGGCTGGCTGGGACCCGCTCGGGCGGGAGTATCTGGGGGCGCTGCGCGAGCTGAATCTGGAGCCGATGGTGAACATTATCGGCGGCAATTGGAAGAATGAAGCTTTGCTGGTGAACGGGACGATCAGCCCTGCATTAAGAAGCTACTACAGGGATTTCGTCGCCAAGTTCGGCGATCTGTACCAGTATGCCGAGACCGGTAATGAGCCGGGCCTGTTCGGCTGGGCGCAGACGTCCGTGCTTGCTCTCCATCAGCTGTTTGGGGAGGAGAGGTTGACCAATGCTCAGCCATATTTAACAATTGTAGCTCCCGGCTGGGCTTACTGGCCGTATAATGGAACGCCGGACGGTTGGGAGCGGGATGCCGAGCAGCGCAGGCCGATTGAGCAGCTGTCGGAAATCACCAACGGGCACAGCTATGGCGGAACAGGGGTGCAGCCGCTGCCCGGAGGAAGCCTGTATGAGAATCTGCGCGTATATTCCGGGGCCGAGGAAGGTTTCGGTAAAGAGATGGCCATGAGCGAAACGGGCAGCAATGATAACCACTCCGACAATACGAAATACGGCACCTACGCCTACCGTTTCGCTTCGGCCTTCGACCGGGAGCTGCGCGGGGATATCGGCTATGCCGACCATATCATGCAGCATGCGGCTTTTTTCAATGACGGAACCGAATTTGGCTTGTTCAATTCGGCCATCCATTGGAATATCCACCGTTACGAGGATACGCAGGCCGTAGCGGCCCATCCCAATGAAGCGGGAGAGACGCGGCTGAAGACGTTCCGCAGACTGGCGACTGCTTATGCTACCCATGGCCGACCGCTGGCCTACGAAGTGCTTAATGCAGAAGCGCTTGATGGAAAGTTGGCTTATTTCCGTGCCGTGGATACCTCGGCGCTGGGAACTACAGCGATTGGCGCAGCTTCTGACAAAATACTGCTCAATTTCGTCAACTTTGAAGCGCAGCCGGTCACGATGCAGGTGAAGGTGACTCTGCCGCATTCCGGCACTTATGCTGCCGAACGCTTTGGCGCAGGTGCTTCCTATGAAGCTGCGCACTCGGCCATGCTGTTGACCGCAGATCCCGAGCTGACGCTTGCGGTCGTGCTGGGCGCCGGCGAGACCGTCCAATATATCCTGGATGCTTATGAGGATATAACGCCAACGGTACCTTCCGGCGTAGCGGCGGCTGCCGTCAGCCATGAGCAGATCCGGCTGACCTGGAGCGCTGCACCTGGCAATGAAGCGGTAGAGGCTTACCGGATCTACCGGAATGGCTCAGCGCAGCCGGTAATGACTGTACCGGCTGAATTGAACTTTTGGAGCGACTTCAGCGTTGAACCGGAGCACAGCTACAGCTACACGATCCGGGCTGTGGACCGTTCGGGCAATGTGTCAGAGCCGACCCCGGCGGTAGCAGCGGTCACGACCGCGATGCCGGTGACACCGCATGTGCCAGGTGACCCGGGCAAATTCGAGGCCGAGGCAGCGGCTTACGCGCTGCCGCTGAGAATCAGCAACAATATACTAGCCTCCGGGGGCAAGGTAGTGGAGCAGACCCACGGCGGCGGATTGTCGATCCTGGGTTATCACTCGGAGACTGGCGGCAATTATACGCTGAGCATTGCCTACGCCTCCAATCAGGAATCGAAGAAAAACGTCTACGTAAACGGACAGAAGCTGTCCACCCTAACCCTGCCCTCCACCGGAGGCTGGAACGGGCCAATCGTGCTGAAGTCATACGGCATCGTGCTTCAGCCAGGATACAACAAGATCAGCCTGAACGCTGCGGGCAATGGAGCCAATCTGGATTACCTGACGCTTGTGGAAGGCTCCTATGTGCCGGTTTCCTCCTGGTATCCGGTCGAGCATGATCATGCCTATATTGATTATTCGGGTGGATTCGCCCCCGCACCGAACGGGGTTTCTCATGTGAGCTATACGCCGGATGCTTCTGCCAGCTTCAGCTTCAAGGGGACCGGAGTGCGCTGGAGATCCAATATCAAGGCTGACATGGGCAGCGCGGATGTGTATGTCGACGGCCAATGGATGGAGACGGTAGTTATTCCGCAAGCCGGACTTGAAGGCGAGGACAAAATCGTCTATCAGCTAAGCGGGCTGCCTTACGGACTGCACCGGATTCAGGTGGTCAACGCCGCTGGTGAGATTATGGTGCATGGTTTTGAATTTGAGGGTTATGAAGCATCGCTGCCTGTCCCGCTGGCGGATCTGACCGTTACGGAAGTAGGCTGGACTATCGTCAATCCCGATGGTACACCAGCGGCCCACAGCATCCCGCAGCTGGGCGACTCCCTGATCTTCTGGGCTAAGATCAAGAACATAGGCGTCCGTCCGACTCCCTTGAATTCGACCACCGGGCTGGGGCAGATTACAGGCGGAGCGTTCTCGGTCAATGGCGGCGTAGTGTCCTGGACAGATACGTATAATACAGCTGTTCAGCCAGGTGAGGAGGTCATTCTTACAGCAAATGCCAGTGCGCAGGGAACGCCAAGATGGACGGTGCCGATGATTGGTGATTTTACCATCAGCTTCCTGGTGAATGACATCAAGCGATATCCCGAGATGGATACAGAGAACAATACCTTAAGCAGAGTGCTGGATATAGCACTGCCCGGCTCCAGCTTGGGAGATGAAGGTCTGTAGAATATTGAACTTATTTCATAGCTGGCTTTATTTAGGGCCGGCTCAAACTTCGCTACACTTGGGGTAACAAGCAGCGGGAGGAATCAGCAGTATGCTAAGACCATTAACAGCGCAGGAACGGGATTGGGTAGAGAACACGCTTGAATCCATGAGTTTACGTGAGCGAATCGGGCAGACGATGCAGGGCCATGCCGGCAGAGCACCGTTCAGGGGGATTGAAGGTGCCGAGCTTACGGCATACCTGCAGCGGTATCCGGTAGGGAGTTTTTTTGTGGGCGGTGAGATTATCCAGAAGGCAGAGGGCAGAGCAGGCGATTACCGCAGCTGGATAGAAGGGCTGCAACGAGCCAGCCGCTGTCCACTGCTGTTCTCCGGCGATCTGGAGTTCGGGGCCGGTTCGGCTGTGCGCAGCTTGACGGCGTTCCCGCCCCTGCTGGCGCTGGGCGCGGTGGACGATGAGGCGCTGGCCTATGAATACGGCAGATTTACAGCGCTGGAAGGGCGGGCCGCCGGGTTCACCTGGGCGCTTGCACCGGGCGTGGATCTGCTGCTCAACTGGCTGAACCCGGTGATCACCACCCGCTGTCTCGGCGACGATGCTGCCAGGGCGGCGCGGTTGTCCGCCGCGGTGATGCGCGGGATGCAGGAGCATGGGCTGGCTGCCTGTGCGAAACATTTTCCCGGCGACGGGGTGGATTACCGGGACCAGCATATTGTCACTACGGTTAATGATCTCAGCGAGCAGGAGTGGTTCGCCACCTATGGCTTGGTTGCGGGACGGCTTATCGATCAGGGCGTGTTGTCTTATATGACGGGGCATATTGCCTTGCCGTGGGTCGAAGAGACATCGTCAGGCGGCAAGCCCGTACCTGCTACGGTTTCGCTGAAGATCACCACGGAGCTGCTGCGCGAAAGGCTGGGCTTCGAAGGGGTTGTGTTGTCCGACGCGCTCGATATGGGCGGCTTTCTCTCCTGGGGCGATTACCGCAAGCGGATGATCGACTGCTTCAACAGCGGAACCGATGTGCTGCTGTGGCCGGGCTTGCGGTATTTCGAGGTGATGGAGGCTGCCATTGCTGAGGGGGAAGTGACGGAAGAGCGGCTTACGGCCAGCGTGCGCCGCGTGCTGGAGATGAAGGCCCGCCTGGGAATGCACCGGATCGATGCCGAAGGCAGAGATCCGGAGGCCATTCTGCTAGAGGACGACAAGCTGCCGCCGGAGCTGGACCGGGAAGCGCGCGGCTTAAGCCGCCAGCTGGCCGAGCGTTGCGTGACACTGGTGCGCAACCGCAGCGGACAGCTGCCGCTGGATGCGGAGGCGACCCGCCGCGTGCTGGTGATTATGCTGAATAAGGTTACAGCGGGACGCACCTTCGAGCGAATGGATATCTTTGTGCGGCTGCTGCGGGAGCGGGGAATCCAGGTGGACATTCTGGATGAATTCGAGCCGCTTGATACGCTGCGGAAGTGGGAGCAGGAAGGCAGCCGCTGGGATGCGGCCTTCGCGCCCTATTTCATGCCGCTGCACGGCATGATGAACAGCTCGCGCCCGGTGGGCGAAGCAGCCAAGGCGATCTGGGCCATGCAGCAGGCGGAGACGATTAAGCCGATTGGGATTTCTTTTGCCACACCTTATCTGCTGCAGGATATGCCGTTCCTCGATACGCTGGTGAATGCCTATTCGCTGCATGAGGATACTGTGGAAGCTGCGGTTCAGGCGATCTTCGGGGAAATTCCCTTTCAGGGGATTTCTCCGGTAGCTACGGAGTTGCCTCGTGTTTTCATAAAAGGGAAGGCAGGTGGGTTGTCGTGATGCAGCATGTGAATTACGGTGTGCTTAACCATCGGGAGCTGCTGGTCCAAAAACTGCAGTCGCTGGAATCCCGTTACGATTCCGGGCTTCGTCTGCTACGTTCACCGTTCAGCAGCCCAGGTTATCACACAACGATTAAGCAGGCGGAGTTCATCCATTCCACCCGTGATTCGTTGTCCTATGCGTTGGGTCTGCTTGATTCGGAGCAGGCCGCTTATGAGCAGCGGGCCTTTGACATTATCGCAGCGGTGGTGTCGCTGCAGGACAGGGACCGCAGCAGTGTGACCTTTGGCCTCTGGTCCTGGTTCTATGAGGAGCCGCTGGCCGAGATGGCTCCGCCGGACTGGAATTGGGCGGATTTCTGCGGCAGCCGGCTGATCCAGGCGTTGTCACGGCATGGCGCGCGGTTCCCGCTGGAGCTTCGAGAAGCCGCTTCTCAGGCAGTTGAATACGCCTGCGAGGCGATTATGAAGCGGGATGTGGGTCCCCATTATACCAATATCGCTATTCTGGGTGCCCTGGTGACAAGGCTTGCCGGGGAACAGCTGGGCCTGGAGCACTTCGCGCAGTATGGGCTGGAGCGGCTGGCGAAGCTGTATGACTACACCCGGGAGCGCGGGGCTTTTCAAGAATACAACAGCCCGGTTTACACAGCCATTGCTGTGGTGGAGCTGTCGAAGCTGCGGGCCGAGACGACGGACAGCAGAGTCGGCGAATTATGCGACGCGCTGCTCGGTATGACCTGGAAGACGGTGGCCGAGCATTACCACCCTGCCACCGGGCAGTGGTCCGGCCCGCATTCCCGCAGCTACCGGAGTCTGCTGGATGAGCAGGCGCAGGCTTTTCTGCAGGTGGCGACAGAGGGGCAGGTGATGTTCTTCCCCTGGGATCAGCTGCCTTATGAGGAGGAGTGGTACCGGAGCGGAATCTCTTGTCCGCCTGCTTATCTTGAGCTGTTCACGCTGCCGGGGCAGCGTGAGCTGAAGCAGCTGTATGAGGGGGGAGCCGGTACTGGCAGCGGCAAATGGGCTGCCGCATATCTGACTCCCTCCTACAGCCTGGGCTCCTTCACAGACAGTGACTTCTGGAATCAGCGGCGGCCGCTGCTCGCTTATGTGGACAACGGCGGAGCGCCCGCTTACCTGCGGCTGCGTTGTCTGCATGAGGGCTATGACTACTGCTCCGCCCGCTTTCATTCGCAGCAGCAGCAGGGTCAGGTGCTGTTCGGCATCGACTTCGTCACCGACGGTGGCGACACCCATCCCAATCTGGACCGGATCGACGGGACGATCCGCGCCAGCGACTTCCGCCTGCGGCTCGAGATCGGCGGCCATCTGGATGGCATCAGGGTGGAGACTGCCAGAGAAGCTGCGGGCAGTCCGGCGTACGGTGTGGGTAATGAATATGGTGCGGCTGATGAAAGTAAGGGGAACATGCTTAGTGTGAGTCGTGAGTACAGGGAGTGTAATAACGGTGGTAGGGAAAGTAAGTACAGTGTGAATGATGGGTATGGTCACTGTGGTGAGGAAAGTAAGGTAAAAGAGAACGGTGTGAATGACGGGTATAGTCCCTGTGGTGATAATGACAACGGAAGTAAGTACAGTGTGAATGATGCGCATGGTCGATGTGGTGAGGAGAGTAAGGTAAAAGAGAACGGTGTGAATGAAGGGTGTAGTCCATGTGATGATAGTGATAAAGGAAGTAAGTACAGTGTGAATGATGCGCATGGTCGATGTTTTGAAGAGAGTAAGGTAAAAGAGAACGGTGTGAATGAAGGGTATAGTCCCTGTGGTGATAATGACAACGGAAGTAAGTACAGTGTGAATGATGCGCATGGTCGATGTGGTGAGGAGAGTAAGGTAATTGAGATTGGAGAAGTTGTCTTTCGGCTGCGAACCTGGTTCGCAGCGTTTGACGAACTAGCGGCTTCATCTGCAACAACGGGGAGTGATCAGCCGCTGACGTGGGAGATTCACAGATCAGCCGATACATTCGAGATAGATCTGATATTGTACTCAGGACCGGAGCGTACGCTCGACTTCCGCCAGCTGAGCCGGGCGGCTGTGATATGCACGCTGGCGGCGGAGGGAAGTGCGGCAGAGGAGTCCGCACCGCTGCTAAAGTTCAGCGACAGCGGCTTAGTAAGCGTCAGCCTGCCGGGCAGGGAAACCGAAGCATTTGAGCTCAGCCTTCGGCCACGCGTGGCAGAGTGATTCTGGCGCGCAGTGTTGCCGGATATACACCAAAACAAGCCGGGACCCTATATGTACCCGGCTTATTTGGTGCTTGTATGAAGTTCTCGCTGGCTGCGATCAGCATTGAACACAAATTTATGGGATAAATTCCTTCAATTCCGGCCAGAAGCAGATGCAGAAGTAGATGCCTCAGTTTCGTACTCCCGGCATAACTGCTGTACCATGTGGCAAGGCACGCTATTACAGCGCCCCAGAAGATCTTACCGGCCTACGGAGTCACTCCTTTCCCCAAATGCCTGCAATACTACAGTTTTTTTCGGGCAAATACGGCTTTCGGGACCCAAAGCCTGCAAAAATACAGGAATATACACCTCCAGGAAAGTTCACAGGCCCCATTGCCGAGAAAACCTGCACTATTGCAGGCATTCAGCAAACCAGGAGAAGAATAGAGGGAAAACCTGTACTTTTACAGGCATTTCTCTTCGGGTGAGCATCCGGATCTCTTGGTCCATAAGAGTTGCTCTGCGAAACGGCTTCTACATCAGTAGAGAGATCTAAGTGCTCACTGTTCCTCAGACTTAACTGCGCTCTGTACAGCTAAAAGCAGCGATTTTGCGCCAAATGACGTTTTAACTGCATTCTGTACAGCTAAATTCTCGGAAAACAGCGCTTCAGGGGCAATGGTGAGAATGTAACTGTACGAAATACACCTATACCCCATTCCGGTTCAATTTCATGATAAATAGCTGTACGAAATACACTTAAGCTCGCTCACTACCCCTGCTGCGTCGATTTCTCCTCCCCTACTTGCCCTATTTACTCTCCACAACATCATTTCTACTGCTATTTCCACTTCTACCCTAGAAATTACGAATTTCCATCTTCATGGGTGCCGCGCAGCAGAATGGACGACCTTTGCAGGCTTGGGGTCCCGACAGCTGTTCTTACACGAAGAAACTGCACCATTGCAGGAATATGTGTCTGGGGTGATAGAGATGTCCCGTTGAGTTTAAAGCGCGGGACCTTGCGCTGCTCTAACCGCCATCCATGTCTATTGCGGGTTCTAAATCAATTACGCGCCGGGTAAAAACTTCTGAAATGCTAGACTACTGAAGCGGCGTGAAATCATCGCGGAACCGCTCATAATCGGCGATTCTGCATTCGAGCGTAAGCCGTGTGCCGGTTTCTTCATAACTGACCGCTTGCACATGGGCATGCTCGTTAAAGTAAGACACCACCGCACCACGGTCGAACGGCACCAGAATCTCGCACTGGATGTAGTCGGTGAACACATGGCTGCGGATGAGTCCGGTCAGTTCCTCCAGACCTTTGGCCCGCTTAGCGGACAGGTAGACATTGCCGTCCTCGACCAGCGGATAAGGCAGGTCGGTCAGATCGGTTTTGTTATAAGCAAATTGTGTCGGAATCTGATCGGCACCTAGCGCCAGCAATGTTTCCTGAGTCACCGCAATATGCTGCTCATGCTGCGGATCGGAAATATCAACCACATGAATCAGGAGATCGGCTTCCGTTACTTCCTCAAGCGTCGAGCGAAAAGCCTTGACCAAATGATGCGGCAGCTGGCTGACGAAGCCGACGGTATCGGTTAATAGGAAGGTTTTGTGGTCTGGCAGCTCAATGCTGCGGACCGAAGTCTCCAGGGTGGCGAACAGCATATCCTTGGCCAGCACCTGCTTGCCGCTTCCGGGATGATAAGCCTCCACCATCGCATTCATTAAGCTTGACTTGCCAGTGTTCGTATAGCCGACAAAACAAACGACAGGCACTTCATTCTTGTGCCGCTGTTTGCGCTGGATCTGGCGCCGTGCCACCTGCTGCAGCAGCTCAGTCTGCAGCACAGTGATCCGCTCCTCGATTCGGCGGCGGTCCAGCTCCAGCTTGGTTTCACCGGCACCGCGGTTCTTCAACCCCGCACCACCCCCCTGGCGGCCCAGCGATTCCCGCAGCCCGGTCAGGCGCGGCAGCATATACTGCAGCTCCGCCACCTCCACCTGCAGCTGTGACTCCCGCGTCTTGGCGCGCTCGGCGAAGATGTTAAGGATCAGAATCGTCCGGTCGATGACCTGCCGGTCCAGGGCAGACTCCAGATTGCGCAGCTGGGAAGGGGACAGCTCATCGTTAAAGATGACAATAGGAGCGTCATGCTGCTCCAGCAGGACAGACAGCTCCTGGATTTTGCCGGTACCCAGGTATTGCGAAGGATTAATCCGGCTGGCCTTCTGGCTTAATTCACCGACTACGGCAATGCCGCAGGCATCGGCCAGATTGCGCAGCTCCTCCATGGAGTAGGCGAAGTTATCATCCTGTTGCAGTTGTATTCCCACAATAATCGCGTGCTGTTGTTTGGATTCCATCTATTCATTCAACCTCCAATAATTAAGTTGTTCCACCAAGTGGACGCAAAAAAACACAGGCAATCTGCCTGTGTTAACAGTAGGGCTAGAGGACTTCAAGAATAGAGACCCCAAAGAGGCAGAACCTCTGCGGGTATCCTTATGGTCTTCCATAACAAATGAAATAAAGAAACCTCGGGGAGATAGGAAGCTAGAGACTACACTCCTGCTTTTCTCCCCATAGGGTGGTTTCCTTCTCATTGCTATGGCTTGCGGGTAACGTTAAAAATGTACAGACCAAATCCTGAGTCCTCTGCACAAAAGGCAGAGCTTAAGGCGCTATTTAATTAGCCGCGCGCATTAATTCTAACTCGGATATAGTCTATCACACGTACCCCTCCGTTCAATTCAAGTTAAGTCGAGTGTACCATAGGGTTTTTGGGATGGCAAACGGGCAGAGCAATATTTTGATAAATTTAAATTCGGATTCGAGAGGAGCTACAACTATTGTTTGCCAGAAAACCGAAATCCGCCCCCGACAATCAATCGCCCGATGTATTGCTGCAGGCCAGCCGTGCGCTCCAGAAACAGCTTGAGGAGAATAAGTATCCGCTTCAGCTGCAGCTGGACGACGGTCCTCCAGAGCTTGTCGAGATCGCAAATATTGTGAATGCTGCGCTTCATCCCGATGAACAGGAGGATGTGCTGCAGGCTTCTGCCGATCATATGCTGGACTATTCAGGAAACACACCGTACGATCTCAATTACAGGCTGCTTGTTCGATATTCATGAGAAGAAGCTGAAGGAAGAGCAGCTGCACGCGCTTGTCACCAGGTATGATCTAATCAACCGTGCTTTGGTAGAGGCCCCTTGGGATATGGTGGTTGTTGCCGGCGATGTGGTCAACCCGGACAATGCGTTCTGGTGGTCGTCGCAGTTCCGGACTACACTCGGGTTTCCAGATGAAACGGTTGACAAGAATGGGGTGCCGCTGCGGGTAGCGGGAACGATCCGTGATATTACCTATGAGAAAAATAAAGAAACGGTCGTTCAGGAGATGACCAACAGGCTGGAGCTGTTGTCAGACTGCATTAACGAAATGGTTGGGGCATTAATGCGGCAACGGAGCAGGCTCAGGAGGTCGCCGTGGCCCAGGAGAAGTCTGCGGAGGCGGCCAATTACATCAAGAAGAGTGCAGACGAAACCTCGCTGATCTCCAATTTCATCAAGGAAATTGCCAATCAGACCAATCTGCTTGGCCTTAATGCTTCTATTGAAGCTGCACGTGCGGGCGAGCATGGCCGGGGGTTCGGCGTGGTGGCCGATGAAGTGAGGAAGCTGGCGGACCATAGTGCTGCGGCTGGCGGCAATATCGAGAAAAGCCTCTCGGATATGAAGCAGTATGTTGACGAGATTCTGGCCCATATTCATAACATGGCGATTCTGACCCATGGACAGACCGCGCTTGCCGAGCAGGTTAATGCTTCGATGGATGAAATTAACAGTATGTCTAAATCTCTGGTAGACTTCGCTAGAAGCATATAATCGCCTTGCCCCCTTTTGCAGCGAATCTGTCATTCATACAGAAACTTCCAATCGGAGCTGTATACTATGTAGAATGCGAAGCTTAGCTGGAGGGGTGTGAGGATGCTGTGCCTGTGCTACTTCAAGAGTGGAAGCCATGACAAAAAATAAAATGCCTTTCATCACCCGCAGATGCTTCACGGGCGGATGACAAGGCATTTTTGTATTTAAAATATAAGGGGACAACCAGGCTGGGGTCAGGTAATACAGCAGGCCGGTCAGCCCATCCACTCCCGCCGCAGCGTGAACAGATCCTTCAGCGCATCGGTGGACAGCTCGGTAATCCAGCCCTCCGAGGTGGAGATTACGTTGTCGCTCAGCTGCTGCTTGTTCTCCAGCATCTCGTCGATTCTCTCCTCCAGCGTGCCGAGCGAGATGAACTTATGCACCTGCACATCGCGAGTCTGACCAATCCGGTAGGCCCGGTCCGTGGCCTGATTCTCGACAGCCGGGTTCCACCAGCGGTCAAAGTGGAACACATGGTTGGCGGCGGTAAGGTTGAGGCCAACACCGCCTGCCTTCAGCGACAGGATAAATACATTCGGCTGATCGGACTTGGCCGCTGCCGCCTGCGGCCCATGCTCTGCCGGAGGTTGAGGCGTCTGGAAGCGTTCGATCATCTTGTCGCGTGCGGTTTTGGAGGTGCTGCCGTTCAGGTAGAGCACCGGCTCCTGCAGCTCCTGCTCCAGCACGGCCTGAAGCATCTTGCCCATGCCGATATATTGGGTGAAGATCAGGCAGCGCTCATTCTCCTCGCGCAGCTCGCGGACCATGGCCAGCAGCCGTTCCAGCTTGGCGGAGCGTTCGATCAGCGCCGCCGTGTCCAGCACCATGCCCGGCTCGGGTTCAGGCAGGGCTTCCTTGTTCAGCAGCATCGGATGATCGCACAGCTGCTTCAGCCCGGTTAAGGCGCTGAGAATCGCACCTTTGCGCTCGATACCTTCCAGCTTCTGCATCCGCTCCAGCAGTCCGTTTACCGTCTGGTCGTACAGCGCCGCCTGCTCGGCGGTCAGGTGAACATAGGTTTTCATTTCATTTTTGTCCGGCAGATCCAGCTGAATGGCCGGGTCCTTCTTCTTGCGACGCAGCATAAACGGCTTCACCAGCCGCTGCAGATCCTCGGTCCGGTCCGTGTTATGCTCCTTCTCGATAGCACCTACGAACCGGTCGTTGAACGCTTTGGGGCTCCCCAGATATCCCGGCGTAATGAAATCATATATCGACCACAGCTCGGATAGACGGTTCTCAATCGGCGTACCTGTCAGGGCAATCCGGTGCAACGCCGGGAAGCTGCGCACCGCTGCAGACTGCTTCGTCTGGGCGTTCTTGATATTCTGCGCTTCATCGAGGCAGACAGCCGCCCAGGTGAACTCTCTCAGCAGTTCCTGATCCAGCGACGCGGTAGCGTAGGAGGTCAGCACCACATCCGCCTGTGACGCCGCGCCGTAGAAGAACCCGGCATCCAGCCTGCGGCTGCCGTAATGCAGCATCACATTCAGCGATGGGCCGAAGCGCTGCAGCTCCTTCTGCCAGTTGCCAAGTACGGAGGTCGGGCAGATGATCAGTGCAGGCCAGCCGGGCGGATCGGTCTGGCGGCGGCCCACCGCACCGCTCTCGCCGGACTGCTCTTTAATATGCAGCAGGTAGGCGATCAGCTGCACGGTTTTGCCAAGCCCCATGTCGTCGGCCAGGCAGGCGCCCAGACCGAAGCGGCGCAGGAAAGCCAGCCAAGCGAATCCTTCATGCTGATAATTGCGCAGCTCCGCCCGCAGGCTGGCCGGAACCGGTGGCTGCGGCCATTGCGAGCGCTGGCCGAGCTGACTGATCAGCCGCACGAGATGCTCGTTCAGCTCCACCTCCAGCCGGACGCGGGCTGCTTCCTCCTGTTGCTGCTCTTCTGCAGCCTCAGCAGCCTGCTCGTCTTGCTGGGCGGCAGCCAGCAGATGCAGCTGCAGCACATCCTGGAAGGACAAGCCCTTGGACTTGTCCACCCCGGCCATGGCTCGCTGGATCTGGCTCAGCAGCGCAGGGTCCAGCGAGATCCATTTGCCGCGGAACTGGACCAGCCGTTCCCCGCGCGCAACCAGCTCGGCGAATTCGGCCTCCGAGAGATCCGCATCGCCAATCGAGATCCGCCAGTCGAAATCGACCAGCGAATCCAGCCCGAACAGCGAATCCCCGCCGCGTTCGCTGCCTTCGCCGGAGCTGACCTTGGCGCGCAGGCGCGGTTTCTTGCGGCTGGCGGCCTGCCACCACGCCGGCAGCAGCACCTGCCAGCCGGCCGCGAGCAGCCGCTGGCTGTCCGCTGTCAGGAACCGCCAGGCGACTTCGTCGCTGAGCGGGACTGACAGCACATCGCTGCCCGGCGCGAAGCGCTCCGCAGGCAGCAGACCCTGCAGGCGCGCCAGCCAGCCGGCGGCGCGCTCCTCCACATGGCCGGACCAGCCGGACGGCCATGTGCCCAGCGGCTCGCCCGTGTCGGCGAGCCGGAGCGGAGCAAGGACGGAGGGGTCGGCTTTGTCCTGCAGCACCAGCTGCAGGCGCCAATGCCACTCCTCCCCGTCCGGCTCCAGCAGCTGCAGCGCGGGCCGGAACGGCGCGCTGTCGGCCTTCCAGCCGATGGAGATCAGCCAGCCGGCTTCATCCATCCCGGCCGCCGCTGTACCGCTGCGCTCGAACAGCAGCGGGAATTCGCTGCGCAGATCGCCGGCTTCGGCTTCTGACGCATAATAGCGCTCCGACACGGCGGCGGAGAACGCCGCGCGGACACCCGCGCCATAAGAGCTGCCGCGTTCGAGGCCGGTCAGCGCTGCTGCGCCGCCGCTCTCCGCCGCTGCCTTGCGCAGCGTCTCGTCTTCCCAGATCCACTGCAGCCGGCCTTCGCGGTAAGCCCTCAGGCTCGGAATGTATTTCTTCTGCGTCAGGCAGTCGGCCAGCAGGGGAGCCAGTCCGGTCAGGCGGGCCGCCTCACCTTCCCAGCTCCATTCCACATGCTGCAGCAGCTGCTGCTCCGCGAAGAAAGGAATTACCTGCTCCGCAGGCAGCAGCACCAGCTCGGCATACTCTCCGGCTTGTTGAACCATTAATTCCGTTCCATAGAAGGATTCCTCATGCCAGGCAAACAGCTTCTGCTTGAGGATGAGGCCGGATATGAAGTCTCCGTTGTCTGTGGTTCCATATAATAAGGCATCCCCATGCTCACTGAGGGTTAGCCGAACGATAATCTTGCGTAGAGGTGTGATCATGAAATCAGGTTTCCTTTCCGCAGCTCCTCCTGCAGTGCGCGCAGTCTGCTGTGCTTTGCCGTGAAGGAGCTTAGGAACAGCTCCCAGCGTTCCTCGCGTTTGATTTTTTTGTACAGCTTGGCCAGCCGTTTCAGCAGCTTCACCGCCGCCTTATAGCTGTCACGGTTCTTCTCGATCACGAAACGCTCCACCGCCTGGTGATAGAAGGGCAGCAGCAGCTCAGGCGCATGCTTCTCCAGCGGCTGCAGGTCGCGAACCCGGAAGTCCGAGGGGGCTGCGCCGCTGGAGATCTGGTAATCCATCCACTCCTGCCATTTGCCGCGGCCGAGCAGCTTCTCATCATATAAATCACGGGAGAAGGGCAGCATCTCGGTTAGAGTGCTCCACATTCTAGGCTCCTCTTCAGGCAGATGGCTGAGCGCCTCCTCCCAACATTCGGAATACCGTTTCAAGCTATAATAATGCTTATTCAGCTGCGGTCCAATCCGCACCAGCCAGTCCACCAGCCGATCCCATTCTTCGTCTGCGATGATAATCTCTATGAAATCCATCCATTCTCCAGGCTGAATTCCCGGCTGCTCCGCTGCCAGCTGCAGGAACTCCCAAGCCGCGAGGTCATCCTCCAGATAGAAATACATCCGCCCCTGGGCGAGCCGCCAGGAATTCTTGCTGAGTGCTGCGCCAAGCTCAGCCTCCGCCTGCCGCAGCAGGGAGATTTCGTTGAGATAAACCTCAGGCTCGGCTGTATAGTAGGCAATCCAGTTGTCCCACACCAGACTATAGAATAGCGAGAAAGGAGGTTCATCCCGCCGTCCCCGGGTTTCGGTCAGCATGGCTTGACGCAGCAGAGCCACAGTATCCATCAGCCGGGTGAATTGGTCCGGTTCGCTGTTTAGTGGCAGGTCTTGCTCCAGCAGGTGTTCTCCGATATATTCCTGAAGATCAGATACGGCTATTTGGGTGTAATATCCTAAAGAGGAGCCATATCCCTGAGGCAGGGAAGAAATGCCGGTTCCAGGAATCAGCGTCTCCAGTACATACAGTCTGGAATTGAGCTGGAAGAGCAGCGTTGCTGCAGGGCCAAGCTCAGGCTGGTACTCCGTAATCGCCGCCAGCGCCTTCTCGACATATTGAGAGTTACGGACGCTCTGTGCCAGCGGTGCAACAGCGGTGGCGAAATACTCGCGCCACTGTGTGACCGTTGCGCTCCCAAGCTGCTTCGCCAGCTGCTTCAGCTGCTGCTTGGTGGGGCGACGGCTCGCGCCGCCGGAATCACTGCCGGAGTCTTGCACGGTCCTTATTACGGCTGCTTTGGCGTTAGCCAGCATGTTTACCGAGCGATTCTGCTGTTCGGCATAACACATCAGCAAAGCCGCCATATGCTTGCAGGGGCCACCGACCGGGCAGTTGCAGCGGCCGAGGCGCAGGTCGGTCAGATCGACCGACACCACATAATCCTCCCGGCCTTCAACAATGGCCTTCAGGCCGGGAGGTCCGAACTCGTTGCTGCGCATCGTACGCACGCGCCGCTGTTTATAGTATTGGAACCCCCGCTTAAGGGTAAGATCATCGAAACAATAGGCTACATTCTGTATAAGCCAGTTCCACCGGTTGTCATCAAGCGTATAGTCATTCAGCTTCTCCATGGTCAATCAATCTCCTGTACATCCAGATAGCTTCTATTATAACATTGTAGATATAACATTGTAGACCGTAAGCCTGATCCTCTCTTGAAGCCTGATCCCCTTATATGATCGCTGCAATAACACGAAATGCTGCAGGCTGTGAAGAATATGATAGGCTCCAATCAAGTGGAAACGGCTTCTCCGTCCTTTTAAAAGGACGGAGAGTTTCAGCGAGAAATAGAAGGATAATTTATAGCGTGGAATATAAAATTTTTTATATATTGAAAAAAGGCTGGAAGTGTTACTCTGGAAGTTGGCACTTTAGAAATGCGGAAGGATGAATTTACACCCATGCTGCGATTTAGATTGAAATATCTGTTCAAAAACAAACAAACCCGGCTGATCCTGATGCTCACACTCAGTGTGTCGTTATTGATTACTGTGATTGGTCTTTTCTCCTACGGACAGTACCGCGATGCGCTGGATACGGAGCTTAACACCCCCAACGTGGAGCTGCTGCAGATTAACCTTGATGTGACTAACCGTGCGTTCCGGGAAGCCGACAATAAAGCAGTCGATGTGTCCTTTCAGCCATCCGTCATTCAATATATGAATACGGATACGCAGGACAATGCAGCGAAGGCCGAGGAGCCGCAGGTCTATCTGCGCACGCTTGCCACCGAACCGGATATCCATTCGATTAAAGTGCTCAAATTCAGCGATCAATCCCTGATTTCGAGCAATGACGGATATATGGCAGATTGGGAAGAGGCGGCAGACTATGCCTGGAGCACCTGGATCGGCGAGATCAAGGAGAAACCGCTGTTAATCAAAAGAAGGCAATACACCGGTACCAACTCTAAGCTGGGCATGACCGAGCTGCTTACCCTGGCTAGACCGATTGTGCAGGATGGCCAGACAGTAGGCGCAGTTGTGGTCGACCTGGACTATGACTGGCTGTTCTCCCAAATGTACACCCACTTGTCCAGCTATCAATTCGTCTATAATCTGGAGGGGGAGCTGATCTACCCCAAGCTGAATCTGCCGTTCCCCCTGGAGAATATGAAGGAAGTCCTATCCCTCATCGATGTAAGCCCCTTTGCCCATGTGAAGATTGAAGGACAGGCTTACATGGCCAATCAAACCTTCTCCAACGTTACCGGCTGGCGGCTGATCTCACTCGTTCCGATGGAGCAGCTGCTGAAGAATGTGACCATCGCGCGCAATATGATGCTGTCGCTGTCGTTGATCTCCATCCTAGTAGGCTGCTCGGCGATTTATTACTATAACTTTGCTTCCTTCCGTCCGCTCAAACGGATTAATAAGCTGCTGAATCCCGGGCTGAAGTCCGGAGGACAGGGCAATCTCTATGACCTGGAGCCGGTGATCGGCAAGCTGGTCGGCGATTTCCAGAGCAAGTCGCTGGTAGCGGAATGGAGTCTGCCTGAGCTGCGCAGCAAATTTGTCCACGATCTGATTACGCGCAGCATCGGCACCCAGGAGACCGGAGCCAAGTGGGGGCATTATTTCGAGGGCTGGAAGGAAGGTCCCTTCGAGGTGCTGATTGTGTCGATCGACCGTCATACCCAGTGGGCCGCCGCGTATCAGGAAGAGGATCAGATGCTGCTCAAATATGCCATCAACAATATTATCGTGGAATACTTTCAACCCGCCTGGCAGGTGGTGACGGCTACGCCGCAGAAGGACAGTCTGGTCGTACTGCTGCAGCCTAGAGAGCTGCAAGAGACGGAGCTTACCGAGAACGCCGGGCAATTAATAGACATGATCCAGAATCTGCTCAACATATCCGTGTCGGTCGGGATCGGCAACCCCGCCCCGGCAATCACCAAGGTCGCTCGCGCGTACGCCGAAGCCAACCTTGCCCTGTCCCACCGTCTGTACGAAGGGTATGGCCGGGTACGCCATTATGCGGCCGAGGAGCCGCGGTATGCGGAGAGCCTGCAGGCAGTGGATGATACCTGGAAGCAGGAAGTGCTCCATGCCCTGAAATCCTCTGCTGCGACCACCGGTGTGGAGTGGATTCGCCGCTGGTCGGCAGATGCACGCAAAAAAGTCATACAGCCGCAGAAAATATTCCGCATGGTGGATGATCTGCTGGAGGAGCTGCTTGCCATAGCCGGCGCAGGCGGCCACCCGCTGCCTGAAGAGCTGGCTAATTATACCCGTCACCAGGTGACAACGATGGATCTGTCCGAGATTGAACAGATGCTCTGCGGGATTGTGGAGCGGATGTCCGAGGAACTGGGCCAGCACCGCCAGTCGAAGGAGTATCTGCTGGCTCAGGCTATGATCCAATATATGGAGAATCATCTACAGGATAATATCGGGCTTCAGGATATTGCCTCTCATGTGAATATGGGGATCTCTTCTGTCAGCAATATTTTTAAAGAAGAGACCGGAACAACCGTGTACGACTATCTGACCAACCTGAGAATTGATAAAGCCTGTGAGCTGCTGTCCGGCAGCGGCATGAAAATTGCAGATATTGCGATGCTGGTCGGCTACCAGAATGAGAACAGCTTCATCCGGGCCTTCCGTAAGATCAAATCTATCACACCGGGCAAGTTCCGGGAGAACAGCAAATATTCCAAAACGTATGCAGATCCGCCAAAACCGCGCCAATCCAGCGTTTCTGAGGATTCAGAATAAGATTATACGATTGCCCGTACGCTCCCATATGCGTTAAAGTTCTACTTGAGAAAACTTTCACAGCTGCTGAAAATTTTCACAATCACAGCTGATGCTTAGCGAATATGGGGGTGAAGCGAATAGCGCTGCCAAGGAGGGATAGTGTTGACAAGAACAACAAAGATGGGTATCTGGATTACATCAGGCCTCATGGTTCTACTATTGATTTGGGCGGGATACCGAATGGCCGGAGAACACAGCCGGATTGATGAAAGCGCTGATTTTCCCAAGAAGCCGATTACATTGATTGTGCCGTATGCAGCAGGAGGCGGAACAGATTTAACAGCGAGAGCATTGGCCCAGGCCACGGAGAAAGTTCTGAGAGAACCCATTATAGTAGTTAACCGGACGGGCGGCGGTAGTTCCGTTGGATTGATGGAAGGGGCGAACGCCAAGGGAGATGGCTACACCGTTACTTTTCTCCCGGCAGAGCTGACCATTCTTCCGCATCTCGGGTTGCTTCCGATTACCTATGAGAAGTTCAAGCCTATCGCCCAAACGAATTTTGATCCTTCCGCCATTACCGTGAGAGCCGAAGCGCCATTCAAGACCGTGAATGAATTTCTCGACTTTGCGAAAGCGCATCCAGGTGAACTGAAAATGGGAAACGCAGGAACGGGAAGCATTTGGCATTTAGCTGCTGTGACGTTGGAACGGGAAACAGGTGTGAAGTTTGCACATATTCCTTTTGAAGGAGCGGGACCTGCGGTTTCTGCCCTGATGGACGGTTTTGTCGATGCGGTGCCTGTGAGTCCGGCTGAGGTGAAGAAGTATGTGGATGAAGGCAAGCTGCGCACCCTGGCAGTTAATGCCGACAAGCGCTCCGAAGCGCTGCCCGGTGTCCCTACACTGGAAGAAGAGACCGGGATTCACGTGAACTTTACCAGCACATGGAGAGGGCTCGCAGTCCCGAAGGACACGCCGGATGAAATTGCAGAACTGTTGGCGAGTGCTTTTATCAAAGGGACAGAGGACAAGGAATTCAAGAATTATATGCAATTGAACGGATTGCAGCTGCAGGTCAAGAACGGCAAGGCATTCGGACAGCAGCTACAGGAGAGTCATGACTTGTTCGCCAAGATGATTCCGGAGCTGGGGCTGAGCCGTAAGTAAGATGAAAGCGTCGTCAGGACAAATTTCCCACGGGAGCGCAGGCACCAGGAAGGAATGTGGTGAGAGCGGATATCCCCGGGACTGATTTCCTGCGCCTATTTTTAGAAGATTTGAGAGGGTTGAACCCGCAATAATGACTTAATTACGTTAAGAGAGGTAGGATACACACTTATGAAAATTAAAAAAACGCTAGACCGGATTCCCGGCGGCATGATGCTGGTTCCTTTATTCCTGGGGGCAATTATTCACACCGCTTTCCCTGGTGCCGGAGAATATTTCGGCGGATTCACCAAAGGCCTGATGACAGGCACCGTGCCGATTCTGGCTGTATGGTTCTTCTGCATGGGAGCGGCTATTGATGTAAGAGCAACAGGAACGGTCCTGCGCAAATCGGGAACACTGGTGCTGACTAAAATCGCCGTAGCCTGGGTGGTTGCGATGATTGCGATTCAGTTCATGCCTGAGGGCGGTGTTAAGAGCGGATTCTTCGCTGGCTTGTCCGTGCTTGCCATCATTTCGGCCATGGATATGACCAACGGCGGTCTGTATGCTTCCATTATGCAGCAATATGGCACCAAAGAAGAGTCCGGGGCATTCGTACTGATGTCTCTGGAGTCCGGACCACTTGTAACGATGCTGATTCTGGGCAGTACCGGTGTTGCCGTGTTTGAACCGCATCTGTTCGTTGGTGCTGTGCTTCCGTTCCTGATTGGCTTCATTCTGGGTAACGTCGACCATGATCTGCGTGCTTATTTCGGCAAAGCCACACAAACGTTGATTCCATTCTTCGGATTTGCGCTGGGTAGCTCCATCGACCTTGGTGTTATCGTAGATACAGGTATGTTGGGTATTCTGCTGGGTGTGTTCGTTATTATTATCACAGGTGTACCGCTGATCCTGGCCGACAAATTCATTGGCCGCGGAAACGGGACTGCCGGACTTGCCGCTTCGAGTACAGCCGGTGCAGCCGTAGCCAATCCTATGCTGGTGGCCAACATGAAGCCGGAATTCCTGCCGGCCGCTGAAGCCGCTACCGCATTGGTAGCAGCCTCCGTAATCGTGACTTCCATTCTGGTGCCAATCATCACGGCATACTACTCCGATTACATGAGAAAAAAGAATCCGCCAGCTGCGGATACCAAGATAGATGTCTCCACACCCCAAAAAGCTGTTGTTTAACCTCTGCTAACAACGGTAATAAGAACATTGAAGACCGTCCCGGTTGCTGCTGTAGCGGCGCCGGAGCGGTCTTTTTTGAAAGATAAGAATGTATATGCTTCGCGCAATGAATTAGCCTTATATTTCTCGCAGAAACGGATGCCGCCTCTTGCAGAGGACGGCGAAGCCGTTTCTACTTGTTTGTGGTGCTGATGGTTGGTGCTGATTTCCAGAAGGGTGGGAGTGCGGGCAGGGAGTTTGAAGCGAAACCTGCAAATATACAGTTTTTTGAACTGCGAGTAACCTGCTCAGAGAGAAAGCCTGCAATTGTGCAGGCTTTTCGGGCAAATACAGCTTAAATGTCACTTGGGGTGCTGAAAAGATGTACAAATGCAGGTATTCTGTTCCCCGCGCCCAAGATTGCAGAAAAAAGATGTACAATCGCAGGGATTTCGGCGGGAGCGTTACTTGTAAAGTGAATGATGGTGGGCTGTTGTAGGTTAAATGTGTGTACCTACTTAGATCCCAGTGAGCATATAGAATGTTACCTGGAACGTTTGGAGCAAATAGATGCGAAACTGGTTACTACTTAGGACCCCGCGAGACTCCAAGCCCTTGAACTAGGTAACCTGCATTCTAGCGGACCGTATAGCCCCTATTTCCTCCTATCTGCGATCTTTTGACGTCTTACGGACCGTATAGCCCCTAAGTCGTCAAAACAAGACCTAACCCAAGGTTGTTCTATGGTATAGAGGCTCCTGAGTCCGTTAATCCTGCAAAACGGCCTATGTACAGCAAATAGAGGCTCCTGAGTCCGCAACCGTCTGAAATCGAAGCGAGGGTTACGAGCGAAGAGGGCTAGGGAACCTAAGTAGTAACCGAAACTGCAACTAAATTCAGCCGAATCGCTAACTATATGCTGCACGCCATAAATTATCCTTCTCTTTCTCGCTGAAACGCCCCGTCCTATAAAAGGACGGCGAAGCCGTTTCCACTTGATTGGAATAGAGTAATTTGTCATTTTCTTGTAAATATCTGAAAGGTCACGCCATACTTATCGGTAACCATGCCGTAAGCCGGGCTGAAATAGGTTTGTACCAGCGGGTGCAGCACATGTCCTCCCTCCTCTAGCGCATGAAAGAAGGCAGCGGCTGTCCCGGCATCATCGGTTGTGAGGCAGATCGTCAGTATATTGCCGCTCTGAAGCGGCTGTCCCGGCTCGGAATCGGCGATATACAGCTCGCTGGCTCCAATCTTCAGCAGCGAGTGGGCGATCCGCTGTCCGGTAGCTTCATCCATCGGGTGGGCAGGGTCTGCCGGGCCTTCCCCAAAGGTCTGCTTGAACAGTAATTGGGCTTCAAATACCTGTTGATAGAAGCTTATCGCCGCCTCAGCCTGTCCGTCGAGTGTAATGTAGGGAATCATTTTTGTTGTCATTGTTGATCTCTCCTTATCGGTATATGGATAGTGCTGTTGGTCTTGTGTTTATTCTAGCTTATAATGGTGACAACTATTGTCATGGTTAGCGAATTAAATAGGAGGCTATTATGATGTCCAAGGCTAAACGGCTGCTGGAGCTGATGATGACGGTTAACCGCAAGCGTAAATTTACCGTCAAAGAGCTTGCTGCCGAATTTAATGTATCCTCCAGGACAATCCTGAGAGATTTGCAGGAGCTGGGTGAGTTGGGCGTACCCTTGTATTCGGAAGTGGGTCCGCATGGCGGGTATCAGGTGCTGAAAGAGCGGATATTGCCCCCGATTGCCTTTACAGAGGAAGAGGCGGTAGCGATTTTTTTTGCCAGCCATGCGCTGCGTCACTATACCTCTCTGCCCTTTAAAACAGAAGCTGCTGCAGCCCTGCAGAAATTCTATAACTATATGTCGGGAGAGGTTCGTGACCGTATCGATGAGATGAAGAACCGGATTGATTTCCTGACCCCGGCAAGAGAAGCGGGATTCCCTTATTTATCCCTCCTGCTGGAAGCAGCTATTCAGCAAACCGTAATTCATATCGATTATGAATCCAGGGGTGTCCGGACGGAGAGAGCCATACAGCCGATAGGGATTTATGCCAGCAACGGCCTGTGGTATTGCCCTGCCCATTGTTTCGTCCGTGGCGGAATACGAATCTTCCGCTGTGACAGAATCCATGCGGCTGCTGCCGAGGTTACAGGCATTTCACCGCTGAATCTGCGGCATGTGCATCTGGGGAACAAGGAATCTTTCATGAAGCAAGAACAGGCGCTTGACCCGCATCTTCTGATGCTGCATGTGGAGCTGGACAAGGAAGGCGTTCACCGCTGCGAAGGGGAAATCTGGTCTTCGTCTCTCCTACAGGTACGCGAGGACCGGACAGGCTGGCTGGAAGGGACAATCTCTGGGAGCGAGCTGGACTTTTTTGCCGGATTCATCATCGGACTGGGGAAGGGAGTGACTGTGCAGAAGCCGCCGGAGCTGGTGGAGAAGCTGAAAGAGCTGCTGGCCGGGCTGCTGGAGAAATACATGTAGCTGCTGTCGTAATCTTGCGCTCCTATTGCCATAAGCTGCAAACGGCCCGGACAATCGGATATACTGGCGGTATGAGGTGATTAGCCATGGAACAAGCCTTGTTCGATCAAATATATGAAACGGTTGTGCGGCATGATCCGCTGTATGACGGGGTGTTCTATACAGGGGTGCTGACGACGGGGATTGTCTGCCGCCCCTCCTGCCGGGCGCGCACGCCCAAGGCAGTGAATGTGAGATTCTATCCTTCACTGGAGGAAGCGGTAAGCGCAGGCTTCCGGCCCTGCAAGCGCTGCAGACCGGAGGAGGGCGGGAAGCTGCGTCCTGATGCGGTGCTGGCAGCCCAGGCGGATGCGCTGCTGGAAGCGCGTTATGCGGAGCGGCTAACGCTGGCCGACCTGGCTGCGCCACTGAAGGTCAGCCCGTTCCACCTGCAGCGGACCTACACGCGTGTGACAGGGCGCTCACCGGCTGCCAAGCTGGACGAGGTGCGGCTGACTAAGGTGCGGCAGCAGCTTATGGAGACAGAGCAGCCCATTGCCGAGATCGGCCAAGCGGCAGGCTTCCGCGGAGCGTCGCATTTCGCGGCCTGGTTCGCACGCAAGACGGGGGTGTCCCCGACGGAATTCCGCAAGCAAATCAGAGGAGGACTTGACCATGAATCAACGTGAACGAACAACGATCTACCGCCATCAGCTGATGCTGGGCGAGCGGTCCTGGACCTTATGGGCCACCGACAAGGGATTGGTGCGCCTGTCCTTCTACCACGATGAGGAGCGGATCTCGCAGGCCTGGCTCAGCCGCTATGCCGGTCCGCACCAATTCGTGGAGGACAGGGAGGTATTTACCGAACTGGGGGTGATTCAGCTGCTGGAGAATTATTTCGCGGGCCAGCCGATCAGCTTCACGAGTCTTCCGCTGGACCTGTGGGGAACGGCCTTTCAGCAGGAAGTCTGGACAGGCCTCGCCGGAATTGCCCACGGGCAGGTAGCTACCTACAAGCAGCTGGCCGAGCGAATCGGCAGACCGCAGGCGGTTCGTGCCGTAGGCGCAGCTAACGGGCAGAATCCGCTGCCGGTCATTCTGCCCTGCCACCGGATCATCGGGGCCAATGGCACCCTGACCGGTTACCGGGGCGGACTTGTGCTGAAGCAGGAACTACTACAGCTGGAGGGGATACATCATGTGGGGACAGCCGGACATGAACGATTTGCTTTTTGAGCTGCTGCTGCCGGAACTGTTCGACTACGCCACCTGTCTGGAATACATGGAACGTTCCGCGCTGGAATGCCTGTACCGGGCGGATAGCACTGGGGTTACTCGGCTGTTCGAGCTGGGCAGCGGGCCGCTGCTAATTAAGTTGACCATGAGGGACGGCAGCTTCATACAGGCCAGACTGCTGCATGGCAGCGTGCCCGGAATAGAGGAGCAGGAGCGGCTGGCCCGTTATATCACGGAATGGTTTGATCTGGACCGTGATCTTACGCCCTTTTATACCTTGGCAGCCGCAGATCCGTTGCTGGGGCCACTCGCCGTTCGCTTCCATGGTTTGCGGATTGTAGGGATACCGGACCTGTTTGAAGCGTTATGCTGGGCGATTCTGGGACAGCAGGTCAACCTGGCGTTTGCTTACCGGCTTAAGCAGCGGCTCACGGCGGAATACGGAAGGTCTATGGAATGGGAGGGGCATACGTATTATTGTTTTGCCCGTCCGGAAGATTTGCTGGGCGTATCTGTAGAGGAGCTATGCGCGCTTCAGCTGACCCGCAGCAAAGCCCGCACGATTCTTGAGGTTGCCGCTTTGCTGGCCCGCGGTGAGCTGAGCCGGGAGGCCCTGCTGGACATGCCGTCACCTGAAGCTGCGGAGAAGGAGCTTGTGGCCATTCGCGGGATTGGGCCCTGGACGGCACAGTATGTGCGGATGAGATGCCTGCGCGACCCCTCTTCTTTTCCGGTAGGGGATGTAGGGCTGCAAAATGCCGTGAAGGTACTGACGGGAATGGACAAAAAGCCAACTCCGGCAGAGCTTGTCGGGCTGTCTGTGGGCTGGCGGGGCTGGGAAGCCTATGCCACATTTTATTTGTGGCGGACTTTGTATTAAGCCATACGAGGAATCATAGACAGATACTCTAAGACTCCTCTCATGGATTCGGCTTCTCTCTATCAGATTGTGCGCAGCCTGTCCCCAGTGTGCCTTTCTTGTTGGTAAGAGAGATTATATTGGTTCAGCAGCTCATCCAACGCTACAGATTGCCGAAGTACCTTGGGATGATTGAAGCTGCCATACTGCATCTGCATTTGGTGAAGCTTATATCGTGCTCTTTCAATGCGAATTCGGATCGGTACCGGACTGTCCATGTTGGATTCGCCTCCTTATGTAATATTTTAGATATTAATGTAAAAATATAGGGTATTGGACTTGGCACATTACAGAATTTTAAGGTTCAGCTTCCATAAAAAGACGCTCTCGGTTTAACCGGAGCGTCTTTGCATTTTATTCTTTGGAAGATTGTGTCGAAATGTGCGGTGTTCTTTTGTCGATCATTCAGCGAAGAAAAGGTTCAAATCAAAAATAACTTCGAAACGCATGAATAAAGCTTTTTTGAGTTGAAGATAATTAAAGCAAAGTTCTTACTTCCGGAGGTTAACCACATGAATCAAACGAGCTTTGCCGATACCCGTTCAGAAATGGATACCCAACCGATTTCACCCCTATTGGAGTCTAATTTAAAGTGGCTCGAAACGCGTTTTGAATACTGCGATGATTTATCCGTTTTTCAGTGGCACTTTGGACCGGAGCTCCGACACACAGCATTCTCCGTTTATTTCGATTCGTTATTTGAAAATAAAACATTAAATTATATGAAAGCCTCGCTTCAGGACCTTGTCCCCCACGAAGTAGGCCCTGCAATTACTGTCATTCCTGAAGACGTAATTCGCTTTTTCAGCAACCACGGTGTTTCCTCGCAATCTGCCAAGCTTGTAAACGATCTAAAAGAAGCAAGTGATGATATTGTTACAGGGCATCTTGTTATCTTCTTCAATGGTTGGGAGCAAGCTTTGTCTTACAAAGTTGCTTCACTAATAACTAGGCAAGTGACCGAACCGGGTGCGGAATCCGTAGTTCATGGTCCGCGTGAGAGTACAGTTGAGAATTTACAAAAGAATATCGGTATGTTACGACAGCGGCTAAAAACGCCTAATTTTAAATTAGAAAAGTTTACGCTTGGGGTAGATACCAAAACTGAAGTCAATATCGCTTATTTGATAAATGTAGTTAACTTGGAAGTCTTAGCTGAGTTAAAAAAGCGAATTTCTGGAATGAAGCAAGTTAATGTTCTTGATACCTCTTTTGTTGAAGAGTGGATTGAGGATTCGACTTATTCTCCATTCCCTCAATACCGCTATACAGAACGGCCGGATACCGCTACTGCCGCTTTGTTGGATGGTAAAATCATCGTGCTCGTCGAAGGTACAGGTTCGATTTTAATATGTCCGGGACTTTTTACAGAAATGCATCAATCCTCGGAAGACTATTACCAAAGAAGTATGATTGCTTCCCTGATTCGCCTAATGAGGATATTTGCATTTTTTATTGCTTTAACTTTGCCTAGCATATATATTGCTTTAACGACTTTTCATCCGGAATTGATTCCTACCGTCCTTTTACTTGCCATCATGAATGCGCGTGAGGGAATTCCTTTCCCTGCATTTTATGAAGCCGCCATCATGGAATTTTTCTTTGAACTTCTTCGGGAAGCCGGAGCGCGATTGCCAAGACAGATTGGTGCCACTATAAGTATTGTTGGCGCTCTCGTTATTGGTGAAGCAGCCATATCTGCAGGTATTGCCTCTCCAACGATGGTCGTGGTCGTTGCATTAACCGGAATTGCTTCTTTTGCCATTCCTCAATACAACATGGCTACCGCTATAAGAATTATAAAGATTCCGCTCATGATTTTAAGCACATTCCTGGGCGGATTCGGTCTGATGATAGGTTTTCTCTGGATCTTGCTACATTTAACGAGTCTCAGATCCCTTGGGCAGCCCTATCTAAACCCTCTAGCGCCTCTTCAACCTAAACAATTATTGGATACACTCCTTCGTGCCCCGTTCAAAATTTTACTGCGTTCACCACGCAATAAGCTATTCGGATCTAAAAAATAAAAGGCAATTTCTTTGAAAGAAGGCTCAATTATGCGAAAAATCGCATTTGCCGGCTGTCTGATGGTCTGCGTTCTATTGTTGCCAGGTTGCTGGGACAAGACAGAACTTACGGATCGGTCCTTTATCTTAGGACTTGCCATCGACAAAGCCGATAAAGGAATGGTTGATCTTACTGTGCAAGTATACAAGCCGGTACATTCCGGCGGTTCACAAGGAAAGCAAGGCGGAGATATTTCCTATATCAATGTGCATACTAAGGGTAAAACGATGTTTGATGGGATTCGGGATATTATCCTTCATACAGGACGCAAAGCACAATGGAGCCATTTGCAGGCTATCATTGTTGAAGATCAGTTAGTACAAACTTATCCTGTCGGTGAGGTTTTGGATCTCTTTTATCGGGGTCATGAGGCTAGACTTAGTTCTTCGTTTTTTATTGCCCACGGGAAAGCGTCGCAATATTTGGAAATGAAGCCTTTAATCGAAAAAACAATAAGTCAACAGTTATTGCAAATTACAAAATTTTCCGATCGGCACAATTACAAAACGACCGACACTTCTTTACTTGATCTTTTCCTCGGTCTTCGCAGCCAGACAGGGATTTCGTTAGTTCCTTACATCACAAAAAGCGGAGAAAAAGAAGAAGAGCTGGTGGCTAACGGAATGGCAGTCTTAAAAAATGGAAAATGGAAGGGGACCGTTTCTTCTCAAGATTCGCGAATGATACATATGTTGCTTAATAAGTATAAGGGTGGAATTATCCGCGTTCCGTGCGAAACTCAAAGCGATTCGAGCGATGCAAGCGACAATTCCCTGGAAGTATTATCTTTCCATTCCAAACTAAAACCGCGAATTGAAGGTGAAGCAGTCAAACTTCAAGTATTCGTTCAGTTTTCAGCAGCTATTGGAGAGATGAGGTGCACGAAATTAAAAACTCCGGAAGATGAAAAAGAATTTGCTGAAACTGCAGCTCGGACAGTTGAACAATCTTTAAGAAAAACTTTGGACCAAATGAAACAAAAGAAATTAGACCTGATTGGATTAGGAGACCGGATTTATCGTAAAGATCCAGCCCAATGGAAAAGGTGGAAGAGGAATTGGGGAGAGCGTTTCGCTGATACTCAAATCGACATTAAAGTAAAAGTTGAAATAAAGAATAGCGGAACTGCAATACCAAAACCGCTTTCTATGGACAAGTAGCGAAGGAGCACTAACGGATGGCTGAAAAAATGATTGTTGTGATTTCGGGTTATTTGTTAATGACGTTCTATAATCTTGCCAAAACAAAGAAAATGATGCTGCGCGACAAAATCACATATGGAGTGACCGTTATTGTCTCTATTTATCTTGGTATTGAGTATGTTGGGGAATTTGGAATGCCGATTCTTCATGACATTGCATCATGGCTGTATAAAGATTTGGGTCATAGAATTGTCGAGTATTTAGACAAAAATTCTTAGAAAAGGAGCAGAATAATCTTTATGAATAAGCAAATCATAAGTCAAGAACAATTGATCGTATTGTTTTTTGTTTATTTGACTGGCTCAGTTATTGTAAACCTTCCCGGTCCGTTAATTGGATTCGCCCATAACGGTGTGTGGATATCTCTGCTGCTCTCCGGCGCGTTTGCCATGATTCAATTGCTGCTTGTCCTTTACTTGGATAAGGAATATCCCGGACGATCTTTTAGTGAATATAGCCAAGCTGTTTTGGGAAGATGGCCCGCCATTGTTATTGCTATCCCGTTTATTTCGCTCTTGTTTGAAATGAGTACTGATATCGTACATGAAGTAGGTAAATATGTTAACAGTTCTTTAATGAGGCAAACTCCCCAATACATATTCGATATGTTTATCTTCACCACAGTGGCCATAACTGTACGTGCAGGGATTGAAGTCATGAGTAGAATGTTTACCATTTTAATCTTCGTCGTGCTGCTGTTCATCATCTTGACTATGTTGTTGTCCTTTCCTAATTATCACAGCGAATTTCTTTTACCTATTCTTCCTGACGGAATCAAACCTGTATTACATGGCGCCTACCTTTCATATGGTTTCACCCACGCAGAACCGGTCTTGCTTGCCCTTCTCCTTCCTTTTGTTCGTCGGCCGACCCGGGGTTTACATAAAAAACTGATTATTGCGTTTGTTATTAGTGTTATCACATTGATTGCGGTCACGATATCAACCATTCTTGTTTTCGGACCCTTAGCCGGGGAAAGAAAATATTCGATGGTAGAGGTTGCACGAATAATTAATGTACAACCTATTATTCAGCGGGTAGAATTCATTGTTGGGATAGCTTTAATCGTAAGTTCCTACATGAAAGCTTGCATTACACTCTTCATATTAAATCAATTCATTGTACGTATATGTAAGTTAAAGGATGAGAAAGTGTTTATACTTCCTCTGGCTTTTATCAATATGATATGTGCTTTTATTTTACAAAGAAGCGAAACAAAATTGACCGAGCACATCTCGGTAGTCCTTCCCATTTGGAAGTTGACCGGATTTACAATTCCTCTGTTACTCGTGGTTACAATTCATCTGCTGAAGAAAAGGTTTGGCCTAAAAAAGACGCCGACCAAATGAGAGGATCGGCGTGACCCATTCTGATTTTATCCCAAATTATGTGAATATGTTCACATGAGTAACATGCCCTAGACCATTCGGGGGAATTCTCTAATTATATAAGATGAACTTAAGAATGGAGTAGTGAGGTTGCCAGAAAGCCTGATGCATAGGGCTTCCCTGGCAACTCCGTATGTAACATTCTTAAGTTCACGTTCTATAATTGGAAATTTGGGACTCCCCGGGAGTTTGCACTAGTGTTAATATTTACATTAACTAGGATCGAGCAATCAAAGAAACAGGGGAGCGAAGAGTTATGAGTAGACAAGCGGCTTTATTGACAGGAGATCGGGTGATTCTGCGTCCGGTGAATGCGGATGATGCGGAGTGGATGTACGAAAGCTTTTATAGTGAAGAGACGCGCAGACTGACGGGTACACAGAAACATTATACGAAGGAGCAAATCGCCCGGTATATTGAGGCCAAAGCGGGGGATGACACATCAGTGCTGCTGTTAATTGCCTTGCGGGCAAACGGGGAGGTCATCGGCGATATCGCCATTCAGGATATGGACCGCAATAACCGTACGGCCAATTTGCGGATTGCGATCAATGAGCCGGAACATCAGGGCAAGGGCTATGGGCAGGAGGCGCTGCTCCTGATGCTGGATTATGGATTTGGCATACTGAATCTGCACCGGGTCGAGCTGGAGGTATTCGCCTACAACCCGCGTGCGGCCCATGTATATGAGAAGGTGGGATTTGTTAGAGAAGGCGTGCGGCGGCAGGCGCTGTATTATAACCACGAATATCATGATGTTATCCTGATGTCGATGCTGGCGGAGGAGTATAGATTGCGCTATTTGAGGTAATGTGAGCAGTGAAAGAGGTAAACCTGCAAATGTGCAGGAATTTCTGGCCGTCTCCACGGCAACCTTGATAGTATCCTCTATGGCTGCTCGGTAGATGGACATCATCCGGCCGATTGATCTGTAGAATGGGTTACTTTTTAGATCCCAGCGAGGATTTAGCGGTTGCTATGGAACGTCTGCGAAAAAACCGCTGAATGGCGGCTTGCAGCATGCTCGCCGTTCAACGGTTCTCTGCGACCCTCCACCCAGCGGCTCACAGCACGTCCGTTAGCGGTTCCCGGGTAGCCCCCATCCAGTGGGGCTGCCTTTTTACATATTCAGCTGAAGCTTGCGGGTGCTGAGCACGCCTTCAAGGCCGGTCGGATCAGTGGCCACCTTGCAGGCCACAAATTGTTCGGCCCGCTCGGAGGTGCGCAGGCGCAGCGGCTTGGTCTCCATCCGCACCAGCTCCAGCATCACCTCTGCTACGGATTCCGCCGTCTGCGGTTCAACGTTCCGCTCCAGGAAGGTGGCTCTGTACGCATCAAGGATGGGTTTGTATTCATCCTCCAGTACCCCGCCGGTGCTCGCCACATGCCCCATTACGGTATTGTTGAATTCTGTAGCAATCGCCCCGGGCTCCAGCAGCGTGATGTCAATATTGAACAATGGCTTGTAGTAGGTAGCCATACTCTCCAATAGCCCTTCCAGCGCGAACTTGCTGGCGCAGTAGATTTCGTTCATCGGCTGTCCGACCAGCCCGCCTACGCTGGAGGTGGCTACAATATGTGACGACCCGCTGAGCCGCATCAGCGGCAGAGCTGCCTGAATCGTATGCATCACGCCATATACATTGGTATCAAACAGCTTGCGGACATCCTCCATCGGCGCCTGACCAAGCGATCTTAAGTACCCGTAGCCTGCATTGCAGAACAAGACGTCAAGTCTGCCCTGTTCGCACTCAATCCGTTCGACTACTGTCTGTGCGGCATTTGGGTCAGTAACATCCAGTTCTACCCAATGCAGCCCTTTGATTTCCCCATGCTGCTGTTGTTCGCGTTCCAGGTGGCGGGTGCCGGCGTAGACGGTCCAGCCTTCGTGGGCGAAGGCTAGTGCCGAAGCGAGACCGATCCCGCTTGAAGCACCGGTAATGCAGATAATTTGGCTCATATAACTGAATGCCTCCTTGGTTGTTTGTATACTATTACCCCTATTACATATTGATATCCCGGGAACTTCCGGGCATTCCGAGCTTCCGTAGGGGTCCTGATCCGGCTATTCAGGAAAAAGACAGCAGCATGTCCAATGACAGTTATGACGCTGGATTAAGGATCATTGCTGGTAAGAGGAATTATATGTAAGGCTGACACCGCCTGGATCAGGGCAGCCGGTGTGCAGCCTGTTTGTTGTGCCTTATTCCACCCAAGCCACCAGCCGGGGGAATTCGTCCAGAATGGAATCATACTGCTCCTTCCAGCCGTATTGTCCATCAGGATCAAGCTGCATGTAGCGCAAATATTTCTCCAGCCGGTATTCCGGCTTCGACCAGCCAAGATGCTTCAGCCGCAGATTGCTCAACTGATGGGGCAGCTCAAAAATATTCTCCGGCAGCCGGCCGCAATGCTGCGGCAATTCATACCACACATAATCGAAATCGCCTCTGTAGCGGAGCAGAAACGGCCGGTAGCTCAGATGGGAACGCCAGTAGGCATCCTCGCGGTAATGGCTGTCGTTCCAGAAATCATACAGCCGGAAGCAGAACAGATCGACCTGCGGGTCGCGCAGCAGGTCATCAATCTCCGTGGCAAACGACGCTTCAAACAGCTCGTCGCTGTCCAGATTCAGAATCCATTCCGGTTCTGTGGCGATAACCGCCTCCCACTGCTGCTTGCGCAGCTCAATCTCATTGCTAAACTTGGAGCGGGTGTTCCGCACCAGCTGCACAGGAATTCCCTCCAGCACCTCCAGGCAGATTGCTGCTGTGTCATCGGTGCTGCTATCATCGACAATGACCGCTGCGTCGATGTATTTGCGGTGCTCCTCCAGCACCTGGCGCAGGAAGCGGCCGCCCTCTTTCTTGACGACCATGGTCAGCGTCAGCTTGGGGCGTGTCAGCGCCGAAGCTGTGCCGGCGGTTATTTCATTGGCTGTGTCAGGAACAGGGCTTGGCTGCGCCGGAGTGGTGTCTGCCACAGCTTCATGTTCTGGCTGGGCCGAATCTGTAGCGGCTGCAGCGTCCGGAGTGAGAGCTGACGGGGCAGCATCTGTGTCCGTCACAGCTTCCAGGGAGAGTTCTGGCTGGGCCGAATCTGTAGCAGCTACAGATTCGGAGGCCAGCTGTGGCTGCTCCGATTCCAGTGCTGCTGCGTTCAACTGAGGCAACGGCTCGGACAGCCCGCTGGCGTGCTGCCCGCCGCCGTTCTGCTTAATGAAATCGGCCACCTTCCCCAGATCACTGTCCCTGTACAGGTGCAGCGCGGGGTAATGGGTGTCGACGAACAGCGGAATTCCAAGCGCGGCGGCGCGGATGCAGAAGTGGCGATCTTCTCCCCAGTAGGAGATATTCTTGACTTGATGGTAGCTGGCGCCGGTGAGGATGGCCTTGCGGCTAATCAGGGTGCAGGCGCCCAGGCCGCCAACCTCGTAGATGCCCGGTTCTTTAAGCTTGGCCAGGAATTCATGGAACCGGCGGTTAATTTCCTCCGGCTTCAGCTGTTCTCCGGGCAGCAGCTCCCACTGATTGTATTCATCATGCATCCATACCTGGGGCTGGTGCAGCGTACCCGGCTGCCACTGGGTCCAGAATACCTCGGAGATGATATCTTTGTCAGTGCTGATGAGATGCTTCAACGTATCGGGATGAAGAATGAGGTCGGAATCAATCAGGAAAAGATAATCATATTCCAGCGTTCCGGCCCGCTGAATCATCAGATTCTTGAAGTTGGCTACTTTCCAGACCAGATTCGAGTTCCAGAAATGGGTGGTGTCATTGCGGATATAGGCATCCCGGTAGCCGGAGGGCTGAATCAGTATATGGCTGCCCGGAGGCTCGAACTGCTTCAGCAGCAGGCGTGAGGCGTCGTCTTCATTGTCATCGATCAGAAAATAGTCAAGCTGAAGCCCCTCCGTGTCTAACCGGAGCAGGGACTCCAGAAACGGCTGCAGAATATGCGGCTTCTGGTGAATCGGGCTGCCGAGCAGCACACGTGTGTTGTTGTCCTTCATCGCTGGCCTAACTCCTCCTGTCCATAGCTGTTATAGAGTATATGTGTTTAACATATTCAATATAGTCAGGCAGGGACTGAGCACAGCGGTTTATTTCTGAATATAGGACGCCGGGCTAACCCATTCTGATCCAACTGTCGCTCCAGCCGAATAAGTTACTTATAGGGAGTTTCTCATGCGAAATGAGTAGATTGGGTCCTCAGACCCAATTCTAGAAGCTCGAAAAATTAATTAGTTGCGAAAACGCATCTAATTAGCCGGTTTTTTTCATTTTAGAGGAAATAAGTGCGAATACGCACCTATTTTGGACGTTTGAGCGTTCCAGGAGTGATTTACTCGAAATTAGTTGCAGATTTGCACTTATTCGACTGCTAATGGACGTTTCGGTTGAATTTAGTTGCAGTTTTGCATCTAATTCTCTGAAAGCTCTACGACAGCACTCTAAATCCTCGCTGGAACCTAAGTAGTAACCAGTTTCGCATCTATTTGCTTCAAGCGTGCCAGACAAACTTCTAAATCCTCTCTGTAACTTAACTCTGTAACCTAACTCTGTAACCTAACTCTCTAACTTAACTCGCTGAGATTTGAGTAGTAACGCAGCCTCTTTTTACAGTCTTCTTCCGTTGCATGCTACTCTCCCGGTTACAGCGACAAGGTACAGCATTAAGCCAAACAGGCACCCCCGAATCAACCCGGGAGTGCCTGTAGCTGTGTATGGCGACTGTTAATCGCATGTAGGTTAGATCGTCGAATCAAAAGTTAGAAGCTTCAGCTGCTGGAACTCACGGTGTCCAGGTTCAACGCCACCTCATACTGCGCCGAATCGATCCAGGCGGCATTCATGAAATCCCTGCCCCGGACAACAACCCGGTCAGAGTAGACCTCCACATAATAGCCTTGGCTGCCAGTCTTGTGTTTGTCCTCATTGGTCCACAGGTAAGCTACCGAGGACGCATTAAACATGGTGGCTGTCCGGCCGTGGCCGGGGAACATTGTATTGTCCACCTCCAGCTCCCAGTGGGTGTGCCCCGTGAAGAGCAGGGTCTGTGGGAACTTCGCCAGAATGGACCGCAGCTGCTGGTCCTGGGTCACGCCGTACCATTCCTGAGCTTCCAATGAGCCTGCTACCGTATCCTTCAGCGGCTGGTGCAGGAACAGGAATACGGGACGGGCACCCGCTGTCTGCTCATTCGTGACCCGCTGACCTGCCATACGCTCGCTTGCATCTCGTTCACCGGCCGCCTGCTCGCCAGCACTCCGCCCATCGGCAACGCGTACACCGGCCGCCTGCTCGTCAGCAGTCGACACCTCCGCAACGCGGCCAGCCATAACGCTCTCACCCTCGGCCTCCACGCCAGCGGTCCGACCTCCCGCATCCTGCCAGTCAGCAACCGCGCCCCCCGGCCCTTGCTCGTCCAGCTTCTGCTCCAGCCACTGGAGCTGCTGCTCGGAGAGGTCGCAGAAGGAAGGCAGGCCTTGTTCTGTGCCCAGGAAGATGAAATGATAGCCGTCTATCCAGTGATCGTGGTAGGGGCCGGGCATGCCGGTTTCGGCTTCGTATAACGCCAGCCGGGATTCCCAGTGCCCAAGGCCGACATCGTGGTTGCCAAGTGTGAAGGTGATGTCTGGAAGCTTGGCTTTGTACTTGTTGACGATCCGCACCATCTCCTCATACTCCTGGGGGAAGCCGTGATCGGTCACATCGCCGATGTGCATGATGCCGCTGCTGCCTTGGCCGTGGGCGGCGATGTCCTGCAGCGCCCGCTCGAAGTTCAGGTTGTATTCATGGCTGGCATCGGTGGTAACATGGGTATCCGTAATAATCTGAAAAGTGATTATCGGTTGTTGACCGGTATGCCTGTTGACGTGTGTGCTCATCTGTGAAATTCCCCCTTTGAGGTTGTGGAGTTGATCAAGCTGAGGCTCAGGTTCTCCGCCGAGGCTCAGCTCTTCATAGGAATGTATGATTACGTCTGCATCCTGCAGCACATGAGGTTTCACCCCGCCAGCCGGATCGCCGGTAATCCCGATGGCTGCCGCAGCACCAGCCGCCCGGGCCATCCGCATATCACCGTTCGTGTCGCCGATGACGGCTACGCGGGAAGGATCAACGCCAAGCCGGCCACAGGCCAGCTGAACCATGTCCGGGAAGGGCTTGCCGCGCTCGACCAGATCTGTGCCAATGATGGCGGTGAAGTAATGGCGGATGCCCAGCCAGCTGAGATGCTTCTCGGCGGCATCGGTCTCATCGGCGGTTACTACAGCCACCGTCAGTCCGCGGCTGGCGCATTCGCCAAGAAAGCGCTCAAGCCCGGGCAGCGGCCGCACCGGCCGCTGCGATTCCATCAGAGCGTCGGCTTCCCGGCGGCACTGTTCCACCAGTTCCATGGCTTCGGCCCAGGACATTCCGCGCAGGTAGCCCTGCCAGGCCAGAATGGCATAGAGATCAGCCATCGTACCCATCGCCAGTGCGCCATTGCGGTCATAATCTGTGATCTGCCCATCGCTGCCATGAACCGTCCCTAACAAGGAAGGCAGCAGCTCTGTCCCGATCTCCGCCATGCCCCGCAGCTGCAGCTGCCGGCTGAAGCTGCCGAGGAAGCTCTCGCCCCAGCGTCCCCAGAGCGAGACGAATTGCAGCAGCGTCCCATCCTTGTCGAACAGGATAGCCGATACAGAGTAGCTTCCCTGCGGGGTGATAAGCTCAGTTAATCGCTCAGTCATAAATGCCTCCATGGTATAGGTGATGGGTCCATCCACTTGCTCAGACTCAGGCTTACTTCTTGATTTTGTCCAGAGCAGCTTGTGCAGTTTCCTGCGCTTCCTTCAACGCTTCCGCCGCTGGAATATTCTCAATCTGCACCTTGTCTGCCGCGATGGTCAGAGCGTCATTGATCTTGCCGCCGGTAGGGTCCTGGAATGGCTCGGAGCCATGGGCAGCCTGCTTCAGCGGGATCATGCTCTGTGGATTGCTCTCACTGAACGTAACAAATGCAGGATCTTCCAGTGCCGATTGGCGGACAGCGATGTAGCCGGTATTCATCGACCAGAAGGCTGTGTTCTCGGTATTGGTGAAATAGCTCAGCCATTTCATCGCCGCCTGCTGCTCGGCTTCACTTGCCTTGGCCGGAATACCGGCCATAATCGCCTGCGCTACCGGCTTGCCTTCGCCGACACCTGCCCAGCCCGGCTGTTCCATAGCCGACACGATGCTGAAGTCCAGGTCTCCCTGGTCGCCGCTGGAGCCGGTATACCCTGCGGCCTGGCCTTTCATCACATCATCGATCGTTTTGTACCAATATTCCCAGCCCTGACCGCCGGAATGAATCCGCATAATCTGATCCTCGTGAATCCATTTGCGGAAGGATTCCCAGGTTTCGATCCATTCCGGCGAGTCGATCAGCACCTGGCTGCCGTCTTCGCTGAGAATGCTGCCGCCTTTGCTCAGGGTGGCATCGATCATGTTGCCGGAGCCCCACATCGGCTCCCAGCCGTAGACGGTTGTTTTGCCGCCTTCCTTGACCGTCATTTGGGCAGCTGCTGCCGCCAGATCCTCCCAGGTCTTCAGACTCGCCGGATCAATACCATTCTTCTCCATAGCGTCCTTGCGGTAATACATCACCTGCGTAGTTCCGTACATCGGAAGGAAATATTGCTTCCCGTCCACCTGGCCCTGACTCAGGAAGGTCTGGACGAAATCGTCACGGTTGAAATCTGCCTGCTGTTCAATTAGCGTGTCGACAGGGGCGAAATAACCTTTTTTGGCCCAATCTACATTGGAGGACAGCACGGCGGCAGGAACTTTTCCGGTGGCGATGGCTGCCTGAAGCTTCTGCTCGGTTTCCGTATAGTCAGCCTGGACGATGCCTTTGACAATGACCTCCTGCTGCGAGGCATTGAACTTCTGGATCAGCACATCCATGTTCTCTCCCAGCTTGCCGCCGAGTCCATACCAGAATTCAATGGTTACCGGATCTTTGGGGGTTGCAGTGCTGTCTGCGGCAACCGCAGAACCGCTGGTCTCCGCCGGGCTGTTAGCGGCTGTAACATTGCCTCCGGCTGAATTATCTCCGCAGGCAGTAAGCAGGGTGAAGGCTGCAATCAAGGGCAGGGCCGTAAGCTTCTTGGATAAGGTCATGATCATTCTCCTTTGGAATCATAATAGTGCAGAGCAGTTGCTGCATGGGCCGGATCATCCTTTGCTGGAACCGGCAGTCATGTTGACACTTTGCATAATGGTCTTCTGGGCGATGGCGAACACAAGCAGCAGTGGAGCGATGGTGAAGGCGCTGGCGGCCATAATCAGCGGCCACTTCAGGCCGTAGGCACCTCCTTCAACGAAGAAGCTGCGCAGTCCGGCAGACACCAGCTGCAGGTTGGGATCTTTGGTGATCAGCATCGGCCAGAAATAGTTGTTGTACTGGTCAATGAAGGTAATCAAGGCCAGCACGGCGAACGAAGACCGTGTAACCGGCACCAGCAGGGTCCAGAGAATCCGCATATGGGAAGCTCCGTCGGCTTCTCCGGCTTCGACAAGCTCATGAGGCACCTGGATAAACGCCTGACGGATCAGAAATATCGAGAATACACTCACACAGTTCGACAGAATCAGCCCGGCATATGAATCCAGCAGATGCAGCTCAGAGAGAACGAGATAACCCGGCAGATAGACTGCTGTGGCCGGAACCATATAGCCGAACAGGATAATGCCGGCGAATAGACCCTTCAGGCGGAATTTCATATGGGTAAGCGCGTAGGCCATCATCCCGGAGTTGATCACCTGGAGCAGCACAATGGAACCGGCGACAAAGATGCTGTTGCCCATGTACCGGAAGAACGGTGCTTCATTCCAGGCGGCGGCGAAATTGCCCCACAGCGGGTCCTGCGGCCACAGAGTGGGCGGGGATTGCCAGATTTCATCATTGGTTTTGAGTGCGCTGGTGACCATCCAATAGAAAGGGAAGGCCATGAGCAGCGCCAGAGCGGCAAAAAAAAGCGGGCGGGCCACTTTGCCAAATTGTCTGAGAACGAGCATCCAGAGTCCTCCATTTCGTGATTTTGCATCAATATAAGAGTTCTTCCTAGTAGTGGCTTGTCCGTCTGCTGACCTCCAGCGAGAGCAGCGACAGCAGCATACAGCCGCAGACGAGAATCATGGCAACGCTGGAGGCTTCGCCAATCTGAAACGATTCGAAGGCTGATTGATAATACATATAGAGCAGGGTGCGTGTGGACCCGGAAGGCCCTCCCTGGGTAAGCACATTGATCTGGTCATACGCCTGAAGCGCGCCAATGACCTGCACTATGAACAGGAACAGTGTGGTCGGGGAGATCAGCGGCAGCGTAACCCGGATGAACTTCTGCCAAGGGTTGGCTCCATCCAGCCCGGCTGCCTCCAGCAGATCAGAAGGTACGTTGCGCAGCGCCACCAGATAGAAGATCATGGCCCAGCCTACCGATTTCCACACCGTCACAAGCAGAACGCCGACCAGCGCCCATTTGGGGTCCTGCAACCAGCCGATCGGCGCAAGCCCGACCCAAGACAGCACGGTATTGGCCAGTCCCACCTCAGGTTCATAAATCCACGACCAGACGATGGAGACGGCCACGGTCGGCGTAACCCACGGGGAGAACAGCAGTACCTGGTACAGCGCCGAGCCTTTGAGTCTCACATTCATTAGCAGGGCCAGGCAGAGACCGATCAGGATGACCGGAATTACGCTGCCGGCGCAGAACAGCAAGGTAACCCTCAGCGCTTTATAGAAGGCCGGATTACTGAGCAAATCGGTGTAGTTGCTGAAGCCGACGAAGGTTTTCTCCGGATTCATGAAATCCCATTCCGTGAAGCTTAAATAGAATACATAGAGCAAAGGTGCAAGCCAGAATACAGCAAACGGAATCATCGCAGGTAAGGTGAAGAGCACCGGCTTTAGACTGCCCATCCCTTTCGAACGTGTCATTATTCTGTGAAACCCCCATTTCTTCTTCTCAGTTTTGCGTTATAATGCTGATGAAAGCTTCTCTGTTCAAAAAAAATTGTACACTCATCCTGAAGCCTTATGGTCAAAAGCACGTAAATATCCGTAAGTAATTGTGTAAAATTTAAGGAAAGGAAGGTGCAGAGGGTGAAGCAGGAGGTTTTTGGCGAAGATAATCGGGACTTGTCCCGGCGGGAGCAGCTGCTGCGGCCGATGATTGATGCCATTGCTCAAACAATGGACCTCTATGGAGCCAACTATTCGTTCGGACAGTTATATGGAATTATGTTTTTTGAGGACCGGCCGATGACGCTGGAGGAAATGAAGAATCTGATGAATATGAGCAAAAGCAATATGAGCTACGGTGTCCGTTCGCTGATGGCCTCCAAAATGGTGACCAAGCTTCCCAAGAAACGTGAGCGCAAGGAGCTGTATGCTGTAGAAACGGACTTCTTCGAGGCGTTTCGTAATTTCTTCAGCCTGAAGCTGCAGCGTGAGATTGATGTGATGAAGGAGGCGTTGGGCTCGGTGATGGCCGAACTGCAGGAGCTGAGCGAAGCGGCCGATACCCCGGAGGAAGAACGCATGTACTGTTTGCGGGATCTGGAGAAGCTGCAGCATGCGGTGAAGTATTATGACTGGCTGCAGAAGTTTGTGGACGGGCTTCAGGAAGGTGACTATTTTCAACTATAAAAGCTGACAGGATTCGTTTATTTTTGCATCAATAAGGTGACTTTGGTTGCTATATTTGAATTCGTTACTGTAGACTATAATTAAAGCCCTAATTGCAAGCGAATGGAGAGGAACAATGGAAGTGTTTAAGCGTTATTTTGCGAATTTAACGGTCCGGCGCTTTTTGATTCTGGCGCTCGTCGCCCTGCTGCTGTACAGTATCAGAGATATGCTTAATCTGGTGCTGCTGACGTTTCTGATTGCTTATGTCATGAACAGCTTTCAAGTGCTGTTGTCCAAACGGATCGGCAAATACGTTAAGGTGAACAGCAAAGTTATTATCGTCATTCTGTACGTGGCTCTGCTGGCCCTGATCATCTCATCACTGGTTCAATATTTACCCAAGGTATATCTCCAGATTAAGCAGTTGGTCTTCTTTCTGAGTAATTTAACGGAGGATGACATTCCGAAGAATGAAATTGTTCAATATTTGTTCAGCATGGTCAAGGATCTCAATTACCAATCCTATCTGAACCAGGGACTGGAATATGGACTGAAGATCAGCAACTGGGGAACCAGCTTCGCCCTGGCCACCATCCTTAGCTTCGTGTTTATCTTGGAGAAGAACCGGATTGTGAGCTTCACCTCGCGCCTTCGCGACAGTAAGATTTCCTGGTTCTACGTAGAGCTGGAGTATTTCGGTCGCAAATTCATCGCCTCCTTCGGCAAGGTCATCGAAGCCCAGATCCTAATTGCGCTGTTCAATACCTTCTTCACCGTGATTGGACTCTGGTTCCTTAACTTCCCGTATCTGATCGCACTCTCCATTATGATCTTTATGCTCAGTCTGATCCCGGTGGTCGGATTCGTCATTTCCTTGATTCCGCTGTGCATTATCGGCTATAACCAGGGCGGCCTGATGATGGTTGTCTACGTGCTGGTGATGATTGCCGTGCTGCATGTTATTGAAGGTTATCTGCTTAATCCGAAGCTGATGTCCTCCAAGATGAATCTGCCCATGTTCTATACCTTTATCGTGCTGCTGTTCTCCGAGCATTATCTGGGCGTCTGGGGTTTGATTCTGGGGATTCCGATCTTCGTCTTTTTCCTGGATATTCTCGAGATTAACCGCGACAATAAGCTATAGCCCAGTCTCCTGATAATGAAACAGCAAGCCACCGGGTCTCCGGTGGCTTGCTGTTTTTTGAAAATATAAGAAAGTATATGTTTTCCACTATCCTTTATCCTTCTTTTCTCGCTGAAACGTCCCCGTCCTTTTAAAAGGACGGGGAATCCGTTTTCACTTGATGATAAGTTTCTCACAGAAACGGATGCCTGAAAGCGATACGTAGTATCGCTGCTTCGGAAGCATACGCTTTGCAGAGGAAGGCGAAGCCGTTTCTATTTGCTGCGTTGTATATGAGTGTGTGGAATAATTGCGATTATGCAGGGAGTTTAGCCGTAGGTGGCCAAAGCGCTCTCCGTGACCAGTTCCTTCAGCTCGGCCCGTTGTGCGGAATACTGCAGACTGCTGATACTGCCGCTGGCAAGGCGCTGGTCCAGCTGCCGGGTCAGTTCAGCGATCTGGAGATTAATGACACGTTCAAGATCGCCGTTCTTGGCCGCTGCAATCTCCTTCAGCGATTTGCCGTCATACAGCGCTGCGTACAGCTCCTCCTCAGATTCCTGATTCAAGGCATCCAGCAGTTCATCCTTATCGGCCACTCCGGTAGACGACCATTTGGCCACAGGCATGGCGTTTACCGTTGTTTTGTTCCAGTTGATTCCTCCGAAAGATATCGCTACAATCATGGTTCCGACAACCATCACTCGTTTGATATTCATATGTAATCTCCCTCTTCTTGTTATATTTATTCTTCCAGGTTCATGTATTATTGTTAGTATTCAAGCTCTAGCTTAAGTTCAGTGTAAAGCACAAACCTGATAGCAACCTTAATTCTACTTTAAGATAACCTAAAGACTGAGGGCGGAATTCCAAATAAGGCTATACTAAAATAAACCACAAGAGAAAAGGTGAAGCAGGAATGGGCAAAAAAATTCTTGTAGTGGATGACGAGCCGGGTATTGTCCATGCGATTGCCTATGCGCTGCGGCGTGAAGGCTATGAAGTGGAAACGGCCAGGGACGGGGAAGAGGCGCTGGAAAGAGTACGCTCCTTCAGGCCGGATGCGCTGGTACTGGATGTAATGATGCCGAAGCTCAGTGGATACGATGTCTGCCGCAAGCTGGAGAACCGTGATGATATCGGTATTATCCTGCTGACCGTCAAGAATGATATTGTTGATAAAATCGTAGGGCTGGAGCTTGGCGCAGACGATTATATGACCAAGCCGTTTGAAATCCGCGAGCTGCTGGCCCGGGTGAAGGCGCTGCTGCGTAGGCTGGATAAAAGCGCGGGCGAAAGCAAGCCGGAGCTGATCGAATATGGCGGCCTGCAGATCCACCCGGAACGCCGCAGTGTCCTGTTGGAGGGGAAACCGCTGGAATTCACGCCGAAGGAGTTCGATCTGCTGCTCCTGCTGCTCTCGCATCCGCAGCGCGTCTATATGCGCGAGGAACTGCTGGAGCAGGTATGGGAGATGGATTACGCAGGGGGCACCAGAACCGTGGACATTCATATCCAGCGTCTGCGCAAAAAGCTGGGTGAACCCTACCAGCATATGCTGCAGACCGTTTACGGTGTAGGCTATAAGGCTGTGCCGGCAGGGAACGGGATATGAGAGTCAGCATCAGGCTGAAATTCAGTTTGTTTCTGGCCGTCCTGCTGATTCTGGCCGTTACGCTGCTGAGTTATGTGGTGCTGCATGGCGTGGAACGGAATCAGCAGGCCCAGATCGAGACTTATCTGGCCCAGCACGTTAACACTGTGAACCTGCGTGTGAAGCAGACTTACTATACAGGGACACGGCTTGCGCCGCAGACCTTCATGCAGCAGCGGGGCCGGGGGCTGGCGGCGGAGCTGGCCGGGTTCACCGGTCTTGCGGTAACGCTGTATGATATGTTGGGTTCCAAGGTCGGTTCATCGATACAGCAAGCGGCGGCAGCAGAACCACAGCAGGGCGGCAGCCCGCTTACCTACGCGCTGCAGAACAAAATTGCCTATCAAAGTACCGGCGAATCGCTGCTCTATCTGGCCCCGCTGCAAGGACCGGATGGGCAGATGGGCGTAGTGGAGCTGAGCTATTCGCTGGCAAGCGAGCAGAGCTTCCTGAAGACGCTGCAGCAGTTGTTCATCAACACGGGCATCGGTGTGGTGATCTTCAGTTTCATCATCGGCTACCTGTATTTCAACCGTGCCGTCTCAGGGATTGCACGGCTGAAAGCGGCAGCAGCGGCGATCCGCCAGGCGGATTACCTTCCTGCGCCTCCCTTGAAGCGCAAGGACGAGCTGGGCGAGCTGGCGGAGGGCATTTATTACATGAGCCGGGAGATTGAGGGCAGCATTGCCGCCAAAGACGAGGAGCAGCGCAAGCTTGAACTGGCCGTGCAGAAGCTCCAGGCGCTGGAGCAGCAGCAGAAGCAGTACATCGGCAATATCAGCCATGAATTCAAGACACCGCTGACGTCCATCAAGGCGTATGTGGATCTGCTGAATATGTATGACGATGACCCCAAGCTGCTGTTCGATGCCAAGGTCAACATCGCCAAAGAAACGCAGCGCCTCTATGAGATGGTCGAGAAGGTGCTGCAGCTGACCGCCCTTGAACGGTATGATTTCGAGTCCCAGGCTGAGCGGGTAGAGGTGGCAGCAGGCATCCGGGAAATCTGCGGGCGGATGAAGGGCAAGGCCGAACGCTTCGGAATCACCATGACGATCGATACTCAGCCCGGGTACATCTGGGTCGACCGGGAGAGCCTGGAGCATATTGTGATTAATCTGCTGGATAATGCGATCAAATACAATGTGCCGCAGGGTACTATTCATGTACGGACCATGACCGGCGGTGGAGTAGTCCGAATTGAGATTTCGGATTCGGGAATCGGGATCCCCGGCGAAGCCAGGGACAGAATCTTCGAGCCCTTCTATACCGTCAACCGTGACCGGTCCCGCCAGTCGGGCGGGACCGGCCTGGGGTTGTCGCTTGTGCACAATCTGGTGGAGAAGCATGGGGGCAGCATCACGCTGCTGGAGACGGAGGAGGAAGGGACGGCCTTTGAGCTGTCTTTTCCGGCCATTCCTTGAAGAAGTGAGTGTATAATTTACAACTTGGAAACATGCGGCAATGTTCTGGAGATCATTCTCTGTTATTCTCCAAGCACAAGCAGCAGCAGCCTGAGGAGAGTCGGCAACTGGATCAATCAGCAGGAGGAATCCCTATGAAGATAAGTACAACAGGCATATACAGCGCCACGGCATGGATTGCCCTGGGACTGGTGGTGCTGCTAATCAGCGGCTGCGGTACGAAAGATACGGAAGCCCGCCAGGTCGTGCAGAAGGACGGCACTGCCATCACGGTCCTGGATAACACAGCTGAATCGGTGTATACCAGTCTTAAGCTGGAACGGATCGACCGGATCGATGAGCTGCGGGGAATGGACTGGATAGATGAAGATACGCTTGTAGTGAGTAGAGAGAACCGTCAGCTGAACCCGGAGACCATAGAAGGGGAGGCGCGTTATCCGCGTAATCTCTACCGGTATGAGCTGGCTTCCGCTTCGCAGAGTGCACTAGTGGAGGGAGATCATACCTACGGATCAGCACAGTTCTCCCCGGACAAGCGGCATATGTTCTATATGGAGCTGTATGAGTCCACCGGAATGGGCTACATTATGGATATGGCTTCCGGCCAATCGGTAAAGCTTGACGATAAGGAGTTCATGATGGATGAAGGAGTGTGGGCGGATGATGCCCATGTGATCTATTCGGATATGGAAGGTGCTGTGAAGAGAGCCGATCTGAAAGGGGCCAGTGAGGCCATCCTTCAAGTGGAAGGCGCGCGGGCACAGGGAGCGGTGCAATCGGGTAATGTGATCTATTACATCGTAGGCGGGGAAGCGGGTCAGCAGCTGTTTGCCTGGGATGGCGATACCAAGACAACTGCGATGCTGTCCGAGAACGTTACCTCGGTTCTTCCGTCGCCGGACGGAAGCCGGCTGGCACTGCACAAGCGGATCGGCCCGGGGAAGGTGGAGCTGCTGCTCAGCGATGCTGAAGGCAAGACGCTGTCGACCGTGGCATCAGGCATGCAGGTATTCGGGACGAACTGGTCCCCGGACGGCAGCAAGCTGGCCTATGCGGTGTCCGAGAACGGCGACCAATACCGTTTCTTCATTATGGAGCTGGAGACGGGAGAGCAGACGGAGGTACTGGGCAACAACGATGTATCCGATCAGCTCCAGTGGAGTCCCTCCGGCAAGAAGCTGATGATTCCAACCGGGGAACTTAAGGATAATGTGTATAAGTCGACTACGTATATTATTAATTTATCCTAGGAGGTGTCTTCAAACCCGATATACGGAAGGACAGGGCTACTGAAGCGGCGATGATAGAGAGAAACTCCCGATCAAATGCCGCTCAGTCTGTGATTGTCCTCCTAAGATTTGAGTTTGAAGACACGCTCAAAGCAATCAGCAGGCAAAAGACAGTCGGCAGCTGAAAGAAAGCTGTTGTTAATGTAGGATTGAACCGCCCGCCTCGTTAGCCAACCTTCGCAATCCGCCCCTTGGAGCGGGATCCTGCTCCGTGTCTCCTCTGATCCAAGTAACCAAAACCTGCAAAAGTGCAGGCTTTTAGCAACAATTATGGCTTTCAAGAAGAATACCTGCAATTGTGCAGGTATTTCAGACTTATATTACTCCAAAGACGGATTATCCCGAATAAAGATGTACTTTCGCAGGCATTTGAGCTGTGGCGGTGCTGGTAGCTGGAAAAGATGTATTATTGCAGGTATTTCGCACACTCCTCACACTCCTCACGCACACGTTGGTTCTCCTAGTGCGTTTCGGGGTTGAGAAACCCAGTAGTTCACCCAAGCATTTGCTTCGTTAGCCAACCTTCGCAATCCGCCCCTTGGAGCGGTATCCTGCTCCGTGTCTCCTCTGATCCAAGTAACCAAAACCTGCAAAAGTGCAGGCTTTTAGCAACAATTATGGCTTTCAAGAAGAATACCTGCGATTGTGCAGGTATTTCAGACTTATATTACTCCAAAGACGGATTATCCCGAATAAAGATGTACTTTCGCAGGTATTTGAGCTGTGGCGGTGCTGGTAGCTGGAAAAGATGTATTATTGCAGGTATTTCGCACACTCCTCACGCCCCTCGCGCACACGTTGGTTTCTCCTAGTGTGTTTCGGGGATGAGAACCCAGTAGTTCGTCCAAGCATTTGCTTCGTTAGCCAACCTTCGCAATCCGCCCCTTGGAGCGGGATCCTGCTCCGTGTCTCCTCTGATCCAAGTAACCAAACCTGCAAAAGTGCAGGCTTTTAGCAATAATTATGGCTTTCAAGAGGAATACCTGCGATTGTGCAGGTATTTCAGACTTATATTACTCCAAAGACGGATTATCCCGAATAAAGATGTACTTTCGCAGGTATTTGAGCTGTGGCGGTGCTGGTAGCTGGAAAAGATGTATTATTGCAGGTATTTCGCACACTCCTCACACTCCTCACGCACCTCACGCACACGTTGGTTCTCCTAGTGTGTTTCGGGGATGAGAAACCCAGTAGTTCACCCAAGCATTTGCTTCGTTAGCCAACCTTCGCAATTCGCCCCTTGGAGCGGGATCCTGCTCCGTGTCTCCTCTGATCCAAGTAACCAAAACCTGCAAAAATGCAGGCTTTTAGCAACAATTATGGCTTTCAAGAAGAATACCTGCGATTGTGCAGGTATTTCAGACTTATATTACTCCAAAGACGGATTATCCCGAATAAAGATGTACTTTCGCAGGTATTTGAGCTGTGGCGGTGCTGGTAGCTGGAAAAGATGTATTATTGCAGGTATTTCGCACACTCCTCACACTCCTCACACTCCTCACACTCCTCACGTCCCTCGCGCACACGTTGGTTTCTCCTAGTGCGTTTCGGGGTTGAGAAACCCAGTAGTTCGCCCAAGCATTTGCTTTGTTAGCCAACCTTCGCAATCCGCCCCTTGGAGCGGTATCCTGCTCCGTGTCTCCTCTGATCCAAGTAACCAAACCTGCAAAAGTGCAGGCTTTTAGCTAAAATTATGGCTTTCAAGAAGAATACCTGCAATTGTGCAGGTATTTCAGACTTATATTACTCCAAAGACGGATTATCCCGAATAAAGATGTACTTTCGCAGGTATTTGAGCTGTGGCGGTGCTGGTAGCTGGAAAAGATGTATTATTGCAGGTATTTCGCACACTCCTCACGCACCTCACGCACACGTTGGTTTCTCCTAGTGCGTTTCGGGGTTGAGAAACCCAGTAGTTCGCCCAAGCATTTGCTTCGTTAGCCAACCTTCGCAATCCGCCCAAGGCTGGGACAGCCTTTTTTGGCGTTGCGAATCTCATGACTCTTATTCGGCAGAAATCGCTCCAATAAGAGTCATGAGATTCGCCGGCATTTACATAAATTACTATCCTGTTTTATTTCGCGGAAATAGTAGGCTTCTATACTGCAGGAGGGTAGAGCACAGCTTGGGTCACCAGAAGCCCGCAAATAAGGAAATGGGAGTGAACGGGAAATCATGAAAAACGGAATCAAAAAACAATGGTTACTGAGTCTGATTATGTCCTTGCTCGTCCTGTTGCTTGCAGCTTGTGGAAATTCGGCCAATGCGGATGAGAATGCCGGAAGTGCTGCGGAGGAAGCCCTGCCGTTTGCTGAAATCGAGACTCTGGCGAAAGAAGAAGGAAATATAGTCAGCGTAGGTATGCCGGATTCCTGGGCGAACTGGAAGGACACCTGGGCCGATGTAACCGGCAAATACGGAATTTCACATACAGATACAGATATGTCGAGTGCGGAGGAGATTGCCAAGTTTGAAGCGGAGAAGGATAAACCGACGGCGGATATTGGCGATGTGGGCATCGCTTTTGGTCCGGTTGCCGTAGCCCAAGGCGTTACTCAGCCCTACAAGACAGCTTATTGGGAGCAGCTCCCGGATTGGGCCAAGGACGAGGATGGACATTGGGTGGTTGGCTATCAGGGAACCATCGCGTTTCTGACCAACACCAAGCTGGTGGCCGATCCGCCTCAGAGCTGGGAAGATCTGAAGAGCGGCAGCTATAAAATCATTGTCGGCGATGTGACCAAAGCGGCACAGGCCCAGATGGCTGTGCTGGCTGCGGCCATCGCCTTCGGTGGCGACGAATCGAATATGGAGCCAGGACTGGCTTTCTTCGAGGAGCTGGCCAAGAACGGACGTCTCTCCAATGCAGAGGCTTCGCTGGCCAACATTGAGAAAGGGGAAGTGGAAGTAACGCTGCTATGGGACTTCAACGCCCTGAACTATAGAGACCAGATTGGCAAGGATGGCTTCAATGTAGCCATTCCGCAGGAGGGCAGTGTAGTCAGTGGCTATGCGACAATTATCAACAAGTGGGCACCGCATCCCAATGCCGCCAAGGTTACACGCGAGTACATCCTGAGTGATGAAGGACAGATTAATCTCGCTAAAGGGTATGCGCGCCCCATCCGGGATACGGTCATCCTTCCGGACGACGTGGCTGCCAAACTGCTGGCCGCTGATCAATATGTGAATGCCAAGCCGGTCGGCGATTACAAGGTATGGGAAGAAACGGCCAAGAGCATCCCGCAGCAGTGGCAGGAACGTGTTCTTGTACATCTGAACTAACGGAGCTGCTGCAATGAATTCAAGAAACCGCAATTTAATTCTGGCCCTGATTCCGCTGGCACTTATGGTGCTGGCGTTTCAGCTTGTTCCGGTGCTGTCCATGCTCTCCGGCAGCTTCCGTTCGGCAGATGGGACCGTCTTCACACTGAGCAACTATTGGGAGGTGCTGCAGAGCGCCTATTATATGCAGGCGATCAAGAACAGCCTGCTGATCTCGGTGTTCTCCAGCCTGGCGGGGCTGACAGTAGGGCTGATCTGCGCGTATTGCATCACCCGATTTACGCCTGCTGTGCGTGACCGCCTGCTGATGCTGTCCAATATGACCTCCAACTTCGCCGGTGTTCCGCTGGCGTTCGCTTATATTATTCTGCTGGGCAACAACGGTATCTTCACGCTGTTGTTTCAACAATGGGGCTGGGAAGTCTTCTCCAGCTTCAATCTATATAGCTGGTCCGGCCTCACTCTGGTCTATGTCTATTTCCAGGTTCCGCTGGCTCTGCTGCTGCTCTATCCTTCCTTCTACGGAATCAGGGAGCAGTGGAGAGAAGCCGCCGCCCTGCTGGGCGCCGGACGCTGGCAGTTCTGGCGCACTATCGGTCTGCCGGTGCTGGCTCCGGCGATCTTCGGCACGCTGGGCATTCTGTTCGCCAATGCGATGGGCGCTTACGCAACCGCGTACGCGCTGGTTGGCGGCAACTATAATCTGCTCGCTGTGCGCATCGGCTCACTGGTGGCTGGCGATGTGGTCACCCAGCCGCAGATGGGCAGCACGCTGGCCGTGCTGCTGGCCCTGACTACGCTGCTGGCCGTATTCCTGAACCACCGGATGGTCCGGCGGGCTCAGCGATTCGGCAGCGGCTGGTCCGGCAAGCCAACGGCGGAGCGCCGAGCTGTACGCACGCGGCTTGCACCTGCCGCCGGAGAGGAGCTGGGCCAATGAATCGGCGCAGAACCGGACTTATGCCACGAGCTTTGCTGCTGGGCCTGATGGTTTATCTGCTGCTGCCGCTGCTGGCAACAGGTCTGTATGCCTTCGCAGAGGATTGGCAGAACACCCTGCTGCCGCGAAGCTGGACGCTGCAGTGGTTCGCCGAAATGTTCAGGGATCTGCGCTTTCTGGAAGCGCTGTGGACATCGCTGTATCTATGCCTGATCAGCGTGGGGCTTAGCCTAGCCGTGATGCTTCCGGCGGTGTTTGTGATTACGGTGTATTTTCCGCGCTGGGAGAATTTCATGAAGAGCCTGGTGGTGCTTCCCTACGCCGTGCCGGGTGTTGTGGCTGCTGTCGGGCTGATTCGCACCTATTCCTCCGGGCCGCTAGATATTGCCGGAACTGCCTACTTACTGATTGGGGCTTATTTCGTAGTCATCCTGCCCTATATGTATCAGGGAATCCGCAGCAGTCTGTTGACTGTCTCTGCGGCCGAGCTGCTGAATGCGGCCGAGCTGCTGGGTGCGCGTCGCCGGACCGCCCTGCTGAATGTGATTCTGCCGAACATCTGGCCGGGAATTATCGTCTCATCTCTATTGTCCTTCTCGGTACTCTTCGGCGAGTTCGTGCTGACCAACATGCTGGTTGGCGGGCATATCCAGACCATCCAGGTCTATCTGTATAAACGTGTTGGCGAGAGCGGACATCTGGCCAGTGCGATTGCGATTTCTTACTTCGTATTGATTCTGCTGGTATCGCTGGTGCTGATGAAGCTGGGCGGCAGGATGGGAAGAGGGGGGCATCATGAATGATTATTTGAAGTTGGAGGGTGTGCACAAGAGCTTCGGCGGGACAGCTGTGCTGGACCGCATAGATCTTGAGATTCGGCAGGGAGAGCTGGTCACCCTGCTTGGCCCTTCCGGGTGCGGCAAAAGCACACTGCTGCGCTGTATCGCCGGACTAACCGGGCTGGACAGCGGCAGAATTGTGCTGGAGCACAACGACCTGGCGAAGCTGCCGCCGCGGAGCAGGGAGGTGGGCATGGTCTTTCAGTCTTATGCACTGTTCCCCAATCTGACCGTCTTTCAGAATGTGGAATACGGCATGAAGATGCGCGGAATGCCCAAGGCAGTGCGGCGCAGCCGCACCGAAGAGCTACTGGCCCTCGTTGATTTGGAGGCCAAAGTGAATGCCTATCCGCATGCGCTCTCGGGCGGACAGCAGCAGCGGGTCGCGCTGGCCCGTTCGCTTGCGGTCGAACCGAAGGTGCTGCTGCTGGATGAGCCGCTCAGCGCGCTGGATGCCAGAATCCGCAAGAATCTGCGTACGGAAATCCGCAATATCCAGAAGCGTCTGAATATGACGACGCTGTTCGTTACCCATGATCAGGAGGAGGCACTGATCCTGTCGGACCGCGTCTGCCTGATGAATGAGGGCCGGATCGTGCAGGACGGCTCGCCGGAGACAATGTACACAGCGCCCCGCACAGAGTTCGCCGCCCGTTTCATGGGCAGCTATAACGTGCTGGCGCGGCGGGAGGCAGAGCGGTTGTTTCCCGGTCTTCATGGGAATTCAAGCAGCTATGCCATCCGCCCGGAAGCGCTGGTGCTGCTGCGCACAGGCGATGCCCACACCGGAGAAGCGGGAGCAAGGCTGGTCCCGGATGCAACGGTCCACACGATATCCGTGTTAGGCAACATTATCCGCTGCACGGTTGAAGTGTCAGGCATTCAACTGACGGTAGATGCCCTGAATGATGGAACAGGGCTGCGGTTCAGGGAAGGAGAGCAGGTTACCCTTGCGCTCGATTCCGGCAAGCTGCTGCATCTGGAGTAAGAAGGCATGTAAGGCTGCCAACATTTTATACTCGAAAGGCGGGATTATTGGATGACGGACACAGAAGTGGCGAACAAGCTCATTGTGGTGGTGCTCGATGGACTGCGGTATGATGCGGCGCGCAAATATATGGGTTACATGGAGCATTTGGTGGAGCAGGGCCTCTTCTCCTGCTATAGAGTCCAGTCGGAGCTGCCCAGCCTGTCCCGTCCGCTGTATGAGGTGCTGCTTACCGGCACTCCGGCTGCGAAGAATGGTATTACGGCGAATCACATCGTCCGGCCCAGCCGGGAGCAGAGTGTCTTTCACCTGGCGGTAGCTGCCAATCTGCGCACAGCTGCCGCTGCCTATCACTGGGTCAGTGAGCTGTACGGGACGGCTCCGTTCAACCCGGTCACCGACCGCCATCAGCATAATGTGCTGAAGCCGATCCAGCATGGCAGCTTCTATTTCGAGGATCATTATCCGGACAGCCATGTGTTTGCCGATGCGGAATATTTGCGGAATGCCTTTGATCCGCATTTTCTCTACATCCATTCGATGAACATCGATGATGCCGGGCACCATAGCGGCGGGGAGAGCAAGGAATATGAGCTGGCGGTAAGAAAAGCGGACGGACTGCTTGCTGCCGTACTACCGCAGTGGATGGAGCAGGGCTACACCGTTCTGGTTACAGCGGATCACGGGATGAATGCGAACGGCTATCATGGCGGGGTATCCCCTGCGGAACGCCAGGTGCCACTGTATACGTTCGGAGAGAACGTGCTGTCACCGGAGCAGGAGATTCAGGCGCTGCCCCAGCTGCGGCTGGCCCCTTTAATGTGCCATTGCCTGGGTCTTGCACCTGCGGAGGCAATGAGTAAAGTGGGTCTGCCGGAGCTGCCTCCGTCCGCATCCCTTCGATATGAGGATGAACCTGTTCATTAATGTACAGTGGAGCACACGGATTGTAGCCAGTCTGCATGATTTATTTTTTGCTGCGCTATCCTGTAGTATAATGAGAGAATCTTAAATACAGGGCGGCAAAGGAGATTGCATCAAATGGAAGCAACAGCACAAGCGGTAGCCGAATGGATGGTCAAGGAGATTCAATTTACCGGGACATTGTATCAGACGGCTGCGATTGAATATGTGAAGGCCAACTTCGGAGAAGAGTTTGTATTTGTGAATGAGAACGGCAATGCCTCATTGTCCAAAGAGGTGAAGAAGGCCTTCCGCAAGCTGCATGGCGGCAGAATTGCCTGGGACCGCGACGGCTTCCTATGGGCCTGGACGTGAAACAAGAGCTCCTTGCGGCAGCAAGGGGCTCTTGTTTGTGTGGATTTTATATGAAAGTTCAGCAGGCAATTTAACCACCTGCGCCGTGACCGATAACCCCTAACTGCATTTCGTGCACTTATAATCTCAAATTTACCACTGCTGAGCGCTATAACTGTATTCTGTACATTTAAATATGCAATAAATGGCCTAAAATGATATTTTGGAAATATATAACTGCACTAAATACAACTATATCCAAAAGAGAGACTAATCAGGCCGAAATAAGTGTATGAAATACAGTTAAGATCATCAGCGGGTGTTTATTACTACAGACTCGCTACACTATCCGCTCAAATATACTCCAGCATTCCCCGCTCTTTCAGCAGATCCACGATTTCCTTCACCGACTGCGCCTTGTCCTTGGGGCAGATCAGCAGCGCATCTCCCGTATCGGCAATGATGAAGCCGTCCACACCAATGGTGGTGATCAGCCGGCCGTTGCCGTAGATAATGGAATGGTGGGTATCAATCCCCACATGATTGGCTTTGATTATATTGCCTTCGTCATCCGGAGGGAAGATCGCTCCGAGCGCATCCCAGCTGCCGATGTCGTTCCAGCCGAACTGGCCGGAGAGCACGACCACATCATCCGAGCGCTCCAATATACCGTAATCGATCGATATACTCTGCAGAGCCGGATAGATCTGGTTAATCACAGCTTCCTCCTGATCGGTGCCAAGCGCCTCGCGGATCGGCAGCATCATTTTGTAGAGCCGAGGCAGATAACGCTGGAAATTGTCGAGAATCACCGAAGTTTTCCAGATAAAAATCCCGCTGTTCCACAGATAATTCCCGGAAGCCAGATACCCCTGGGCCTGCTTGAAGTTAGGTTTCTCCACAAACTCAGCCACCTCATATACAGCCACAGGCTGCCGGACAAGGGGCTCCTTCACAAAATCAATATAGCCATACCCCGTAGAAGGGAAGGTAGGTTTGATTCCGATCGTGACGATTTTGTCGGTCTCCTCCGCGACGGTGCAAGCTTCATCCAGCGTTAGCCGGAACTGATCCTCATCGGTAATATGATGATCGGAGGGCAGCACAACCATCAAGGAGTCGCCATGGGCCTTCTCAATGGACAAGGCCGCAAATAGAATGCTGGCCGAGGTGTTCCGCGCCACCGGCTCGATCAGGATATTGCTGCTCGAGACACTGCTGTGCATGATGCTCTCCATTAATACTGCCTGCGAACGATTGGTGACGATCACCGTATTCTCCTGCGGGATAATACCCTTGAAGCGTTCAATCGTATCGTTCAGCATAATATCGTTGCCGCTGATGTTCAGCAGCTGCTTGGGCGTCTCCTGCCGGGACAGCGGCCAGAAGCGGGTGCCGCCTCCGCCGGCCAGAATAGTTGCGTATCTATTCATGATGCATCACCAGATGGGCAATCGACAGCGAGATGATGCTCTCCGAGCCTTGGTTCAGGTTGAGGCCTGTGCTGTGGATGCCGTCATAGCAAGCGCCGGTCTGAGGATCAATTAAGGACAGATTCAACGAGTTGGATCCCGTGTACCAGTTGTAACAGATGGAGGCGAGCTTCAGGTAAGAGGAATCATGCAGTACGATAGCCGCTTCCTTGCAGGCCAGCAGCATCTCGCAGGCTTCAATCGGCTGCTCGTCGTAGAGTGCCGCCGTTCCGCCGCGCAGCATCCAGCCATGGCTGCCGATCGGCTTGTAGTAGCCGGCTTCCGTGAATGTCATGGAGACTAGGAATTCCAGACTTTCCTGGGCTGCTTCCTTCAGGCTGAGATTGCCGGAGAGCGAGTAGGCCTTCAGGAGCGCCCACGGGAGCATGGAATTGCCATAAGTCAGACTGTCCTCGAACCAATTCCAGCCCTCGCCACGTCTGTTTACATAGAGAAGCTGCAGCTTGACGCCCATGTCTTCTATCAGGTTCATGATGAACTCCCGGGGCAGAAAAGCCAGTTCCTCTTCAGTGCCGGGCGTATGGGGATAAGGAAAAGCATAGGTTAAAGCGCCGCTGGTCTCAATCAGGCTGGTTAAGCCGATTAGGGCATATGCACTTGCGCGCGGCGATTCCAGCCTACCGAGATGCGGCAAGGCCTGATTGATCAGATACCGGCAGGTGTTCATTAGATTATCCGGCAAGCCGGCTGAACGGGACAGCGCGAAGCCGAGGGCCCAAACGGTGCGTCCCTGGCAATCCTCCGAGCCGCTGTCTTCCATAAACGAACGGCTATAATCCATAAAGTTTCTAAAGTTCCCCTGCCTGTTCTGGGCATGATGAATGAAGGCGATATAAGTGTTAATGAGTCCGAGTGCAGCAGGTTCTCTGGTGTTCTCGTATAACAAGACCGCTGCGATCAATGCCCGGGCGTTATCGTCGGTAGTGTAGCCCTTCTCGCGGTCAGGAACGCCAAACTTGGTATGCTGAAAAATGCCGGTGTCATCCGTAATCCGGTACAGATAATCCGGGTTGAATTTCTTCGCAAGGTTTTGAACTTCCATTAAATCACACTCCTTCCGGAGAATTGTGACAGCGCCAGCGTCTCCTGAAATAAGGAAGCATAAGTCTTGGCGATTTCGCTCCACATCATCGCGGATCCGAGCTTCTGGGTACGCTTCTCCATCTCCTGAACGACGGAAGGATTGTTCAGCAGCTGCAGAATGCAGGCTTCCAGGGAAGCCGAGTCACGGAAGCCAGCCAGTAGTCCCCGGCCTTCCGCCAGCATCTCCTCGGCGTAGCGGTAAGGGGTAGAGATAATTACGCGGCCATAACCTACACCATAAGCCAGCGTGCCGCTGACCGCTTGATCCTTGCCGAGATATGGGGTCATATAAATGTCCGACATCACCAGCGACTGGATGACTTCCTCCTGGGTCAGTAATTTGTCGACGAACAGCACATTGCGGCCAAGCTCGAATTGTTCTACCAGCTGAGTCAGCTTTTGACGGTATACCTCACCGGTCTCCAGTTTGACCACAGGATGAGTTTTGCCCCAAATAATATAGAGTGCTTCGGGATGCTGCTTTACTACTCCGCGCATAGCCTCAATAGCATATTCAATTCCTTTGCCGGGGCTGAGAAACCCAAACGTGGAGATAATCTTGCGACCCTCGAAGCCGTATTGCTCTTTAAGCTTCGCTCTGGATTCGGTGGCGACATAAGGCACGCCGTGATGGATGAAGGCGATTTTGGAGGCATCGATATCGTAGATCTGAATCAGATCCTGAACTGTGGATTGTGCCATAGTGACAACCTTCAGGCTGCTCTTGGCAATCTGGGTAATAATTTGTTGTTGCTTGGGCGTGGGCTCTGTGAGGACGGTATGAAAAATAGCAATGTATGGAATAGTTAATTTCTCAATAAAGGGGAGCAGGTATTCGCCACTCTCGCCGCCATAAATCCCGAATTCATGCTGAATGACGAGCAAATCGGTAGTTGAGCTGTTGAGGGCATCTGCTGCATCCATGTAATCAGCCAGCTGGTGCTGGTTAATTTCACGGATTACCTGATCGCCATAGGCGTAGGTTTCATTGTTGTTCATGGCAATGATTCGCGGTATGTTGAAGCCTTGAAGGTCGACGAACTGATCCATCAGATCCTGTGTAAAGGTGGCTATGCCGCACTCCCGGGGCAGACTGGTTCCCAAGAACACGATATTCCGTTTGCTGCTTGTATTTAACATTCAAAGAGCCTCCCTAGTATAATTCCGATTTTGCGATGAAAAAAAGAAAATAAAGCAGGCTTTATTTTCTATAGGGAAAGGTATTAAATTATCTGAATATACAAATGTTGCAAATAATTTCCTGCCCATACTATACCATGACCATTTTTTCTTGTCAATTTTGTTGACTGACCCTGCATCTCCCTTTATATTGATGGTGGAGGTGAAGGAATGCCGGTTATACGAAGCAAATTAAGTGAGGTCATGCAGCAGCATGATCCCAAACTATCGATCCGCAAGCTGGCCAAGGATGTGAATTATCACTTTGATTCCGTTCGGCGTATGTATAAGGATGAGATGGTACAGTATCCCCGCGATTTATTGCTGAAGCTATGTTTATATTTCAATGTTCAGCCAGGGGAGCTCATTCGAATCGAAGCGGATGAAGCGAGCGATAGTAGTGATAGTAGCGATAGTACGATAGAGTGAATGGGACGAATTTGAGGGAGGACGGCAATGACAAGCAACCTGATCAAGCCGGAAACCTGCGAGCAGCTGCTGGATACCTTCTATGCCAAGCTGCGTACCACACAAGTGAAGAAGCTCGTTTTTAGCGGAGTAGGCAACCGCGACGTTTATAATATCACAGCCCCGTTTAACTACGGCGGGGAGGAAGTCCTGCTTGGAAGAGTGGAGGAGCGGTCTAGCGAGTTCTCGCAAGTCTTTTTCTTCACCTGTGAGCATGAGGTCTGGAGTCCACGCATACATACCCATACTTACAACCTGCAGGACCCCTGCGTCACTATGATCAATGGTGAATTAATAGTGGGCGGCGTGGAGGTGATTACAGCACCCGATCAGCCGGAAGTCATCGTATCCTGGGTAACGCAGTTCTACCGGGGTCGCGATATCGATTCCCTATGCCATTTCTCGTCCGGTCCCGGGACCATGAAGGATATCCGCCTGATTGAACTGGCCGACGGCCGGATTGGAGTATTCACAAGACCACAAGGTATAAGAGGCGGAAGAGGCCAGATCGGCTTCACAATTATTCGCTCTCTTGAGGAGCTGAACGAACAGACCTTCGCAGAAGCCGATCTGCTGAAAGACCAGTTTGTTCCCGAGGAGTGGGGAGGGGCCAACGAAGCCCACTTGCTGAGCAACGGTCATGTGGGGGTGCTGGGCCATATCGCCTGTATGGACAATCAGGCGCACAAGCATTATTATTCGATGGCCTTCTCCTTGAATCCGCAGACGCTGGAGACCACTCCGATCAAGATCATCGCGACCCGGGGTGATTTCCCGGTGGGGCCGGGCAAGCGGCCGGAACTGAAGGATGTTATATTCAGCGGCGGCTTGATCCGCTCCGGCAATGGACGGGCAGTTCTGTCCGTAGGAGTAAGTGATGCTGAGGCGTATCAGATTGAGATCCCTGATCCTTTTATTGAATATGAGCTAAATTGACTAGATTCTATGGTCATGTTATAATAACGTGACAAGAATTTATGGTCGAAGAGAGCGGGAACTCAATAATGAGCAAGATTATTCAACTGAACGTGCGTGCAGCCGGAACCAAGTCGGACATGAAGGCAGCCAGACATGCTGGACGTATTCCGGCAGTGTTGTATGGTGTCGGTAAGGAAACGGTGTCTGTGGAAGTGAATGAGAAGGAAATGCTTGAGATGCTGCGCAAGAACCCCCGGGCTATTCTGCAGGGCAAGGTATCGGATGAGAAGGTTGTGCCGGTGATCGTGCAGAATATCCAGAAGGACAGTATGTCCGGCAAAATCAAGCATATCGATTTCCAGCACGTGAACATGTCAGTAAGCATGGACAGCAATGTGACGATCCATTATGCTGGAGAGCCTGTCGGTGTGAAGAACGGCGGCGTTCAGCAGGTAGAGATCTATGAGGTTCAGGTCCGTTGTATGCCAGACGTCCTGCCGACTTCCATGGAAGTGGATATCAGCGGCCTCGATGTTGGCGGGCAGCTGCTTGTTTCCGATCTGGTCTTCGTCGATGGCATCGAAGTTCTGACCGATCCAGCCACAGTTATGATCCAGATCAAACTGGTTCAGGAAGAAGTTGAAGAAGATGCAGCAGCACCTGCTGCGACCGTAACTCCGGCTTAATTATAATCCCCACATGAATAACCCCTTACAGAAGCAGCGTTTGGATTCATCGCGATGAATCCAAACGCTGCTTCCTTGTAAGGGGTTGTTTCGCGTTATACCGGGACCTCCCGGGTGCCTTGCTCCATCGGAGAGCTGCACAGCGGGCAGGGCTTGGAGGGCAGATGATCCTCGGCTCCTCCGGCCTTGCGGCGTGTCCAGCCCGGACACTTCCTGCCGTCCTTGCCAGCTGTGCCGGTGCAGGTCCAGACAGGGATGGAGTGGGTTCTTGCTGTGGCACTTCGGGTGGACGGAAGCGCGCGCGCCGTAACGGGTCTGCTTGCCGTTGCGGCGGCTGCCGCCGCAGCCGCCAAGGGAAAGGCTGACAGCAGGAAGCGGGATACCTCCGCTTTTTTGCCGCGGTGCTGGGCAGGGGAGCTGATGAACAGCTCTTCCCTGGCTCTGGTGACAGCGACGTAGGCGAGTCTGCGCTCCTCTTCCAGAGCTGCTGCCAGCTCGGGCTGCGGGGTGCCGCCGGACCCGTTCTTTCGGTCCTTCAGCCGTTCGCCTTCCAGGGCGGAGCTGTGGGGAAGGATACCCTCAGACGCACCGATCAGAAAGACGACAGGGAACTCCAGCCCCTTCGATTTATGAATTGTCATCAGCGCAATCCGGTTGCCCTGCTCCCCGCCTCCCGGCTGGCGGTGCTGTTCACTCCGTTCCGTAATATGAGTGATAAAGTCGAGAAACGCGGGAATGGTGTCGAACCGCGCCGCCGAGGCCTCCAGCTCATCGAGCATTTCCTTCAGCATCTCGCGGTGTAGCGTGGCCTGCTGCCGTTCGTTCAGCTCAATGAAATAATCGTAGAACTGGCTGCGGATCTGCCGGATGGCTTGCAGCGGGGTCAGTCCGCCCATATTACGGATCAGGTCCAGCCGTTCTCTCAGCTTGCCGGCTTTGAAGTCCTCCATGCCGGGCAGCGATAGCAGATGAATCAGCGGCCCCTGTTTCGGCTGCACGGCTTCCATCCGCCGGATATGCTCCATGCCTTTCTCCCGGTTCATATACAGGGTGGGCAGAATATTCTCCATCGCGGAGAAGTTGCGGCGGTTCAGCGACAGCCGCAGATGGTCCAGCACCGGCTGAATCAGCCAATGTTCGTACAGCAGCTGCCCTGCGCCATAATCGATATAAGGGATATCGCGCAGCAGCAGCAGCTCCAGGATCGCCCGGTTGCTGCTGGTCGCCCGGTACAGCAGGGCGAAGTCGCTGTATTCCCGTCTGCCGCCCGCCACCTCGCCCACGATATGCTCCACCATCTGCTCGGCTTCCTCGTCTGCCGTCTGCGGCCGCATATAGCGGGGCGGGTTTCCGCTGCCCTTCGCCGCCTGCAGGGTCTTGGAGCGCCGCCGTTTGTTGTGGCGGATAATGCTGTTCCCCAGCCCCACAATGGCGGGGCCGGAGCGGTAATTGATGTCCAGCGTGATGACCTTAGCCTGCGGATACAATTGTTCGAACTCCAGAATAAATTCGCTGCGGGCGCCGTTGAAGGAATAAATCGTCTGGTCATCATCCCCGACCACCATCAGATTCTGCTGCGGATGGGCGATCATCTTCACCAGATCATATTGCAGCGCATTGGTATCCTGGAATTCGTCTACCATGACGTATTCATAGGTCTGCTGCAGCTCCCGCAGCAGGTCCGGCCGCTCCGTCAGCATCCGGTAGGCGATCAGAAGCACATCGTCGAAATCGATCCGGGCATGCTCCTGCTTCCACTGCTCATAGATGGCGAGCACCGCCTTCATCTCCTGCTCGGCGGGGGTCGCTTCCGGCAGATCCGCCGGATGAATCTTATTCATCTTGTGAGCGGACAGCCAGGATAGCAGGGTCTCCGGCGGATAGGCATCCTTCGGTAGTCCCAGCTCACGCATAATCTGCTTCAGCAGGATATGCTGGCGGCGTGTCTCCTGGAAGATTTCCTGCGAAACCCCCTGCCTGCGCAGGAAATAGAGGAAAAAGGAGTGGAAGGTGCGCGCCTGCAGGCGCTGCGCATCTGCCGGGTTCACCCCGGGCAGCCGCGTGATCCGCTCGCGCATCTCGGCAGCGGCCTTGCTGGAGAACGTCAGCAGCAGCAGACGTCCGGGCGAGATGCCGCGCACGGACAGCAAATAACCGGTTCTGCAGATCAGAACCGAGGTTTTGCCGGAGCCGGCGCCAGCCAGCGTCAGCAGCGGCCCCTTGCCATGCCGCACCGCTGCAATCTGCGGGCGGTTCAGCAGGATGCCGCCCTGCTCCAGGCGGCGGAAATAGGCGGCGTCGCCGTCGCCCGGTCCGACCAGCTCCCGGCTGGTCTGGGCTGAGGCGACCGCTGCCTGGGGAACCCGTTCCGCGGCTGCGCCGCGCGGGTTATTTTGAAAGAATAGCTTGCTGTTCAATAGGTTCACCTTCGTTTATCTCTTGAAATCGATTTAGTTGCAAAAGTGCATCTAAATCGCGATTTTTTTCCGTTTAGGAGGAAATAGATGCAAAAAGGCATCTAATTTCTCTGTAATTCCTATTACTGGGAAAATAAGTACGAATCTGCAACTATTTTCGAGTAAAATGATTGTTTAAAGCTCAGAATCCGAAATTAGATGCGTTTTTGCACTTATTTGCTCTAAAACAGAAAAAAATCTTCTAATTAGATGCAGATTCGCAACTAATTCGGTGTGGATTGGACTTATGTGGCGATCAGACTTTGATGCTCCTATTATATTGGGTTCTAAGTAGTAACCAGATTCGGACCTATTCTATTCGCTCGATTAATGGGAGTTCAACTGAAATTAGTTGCACTTTTGGTTACTACTTAGGTTTTCCTTTTTTTTCATATGTTACTCGTCCGAGCCTGTCATACCACACTGCGCGACAAGGAGGCTAAGAATAACAAATAAAGGCCGTCGCCAGTAACCAGTGCTTAACTTTAAGACTACTAACGCCCCCAGGAGCCCCTATTTGCTGTAAAAAGGCTGTTTTGCAGGTTTAACGGACTCAGGAGCCTCTATTCAGGAAAAAACCCACTAGTTAGGGCTTGTTTTTCTGATATAGCGGCTATGCGGTCCGCTAGACTCCAAACCATCACAGGAATGCGGAAATAGGAGCTATGCGGTCCGCTAGGACGTGAGTTACCTGAAGTTCGGGTGGGGGAGAGTTTGGGTTAAGGTAACGCGATCCTATAACATTCTCGAGTAAACTTCTACATCTCGCAGGGTTCCTAAGTAGTAACCACTTTGGCATCTATTGGCGTTCGAACGTTCCAGGGGAACAGCCTACCCCTCGTTGTGACCTAATTCGCCGGACTTTTACTCACTGTAATCTAGCCGATCTACAATATACCATTCTTGCCCGATTGCTGCACATATAATGCTAATTTAAAATACTGCGGATGGGGATCATTTTACATAATATTAAGATATTCTGGACAGTGAAGATATAAAGAAGCTTTTAAACACAACATAAGAACCCCTAATCCATACTACTATTTTAAAAAAGATGCTCAGGATCAATAGAGTTTAGTGGCCATTGATTAATCAAGTTTCCCCACTGGGGAAACTTTTTTGCTTTTTAGAATTAGGAGTAGTCCGCATCTGAACTGGCTGTAGTAAAACGAACTTTGTATTGGGCACAAGACGGTATCAGTATGTCGCTAAACAGTGATAGCACTTGGGCAGCACAAGCAGATACCGAAAATATGCAAGGTCGAACTCTTTCTAGAGAAAGAATCGGCCTAGTATATAGTAATACTAATAATGGGACGCTCTATCTCTCCTTTTTTTATCCCACTGCATGCGCTTACCTCATCTACAAAATCTCTTGAATGAACACCGTCAATTCCTTCATAAACACTCCTTTCATCCCTCTTTTCAGTCAGAGAAAATTTGACCTCTACTTCACCAAAAAACCTCATAAAAAGAAATGAATGTCAGTAATATCAGTTCCCTTTTGGTTGTTATTACCCTCGAAATTTCCCTACCTACATATAATATAAATACTAGAGGGGGAAAAACCATCGTTGAAACAGAGTGAGTATAACCGTTACAAAGCTGAAATTTATCGCATTTGGCGGAGGTTGCAGTATCAGGCGAGTAAGCTCAAAAGGCAAGATTATTTGCTTCGTCGCTATATTTTGTATCCAGTATACTTATGATATTTGGGAACATTTGTTCTTTTTTTGATAAAAGGTTGTAAAAATATTACTTCATATCTCTTTATTAGGTAGGAGCGATCTCTTCAACAAAGGAAGGGGGGTCTTATATTGGAAAAGGATGATGAGGTAAATCGTCGTTTTATCAAGTATATGGCCAATCTTATTCACTATAACTCTATCAATTATGACAAAAAGAGACGAATGAAGGACAGCCGATTCCCGCTGACTTTAGACAACGATGAAAACCTAGAATCTGTCTTACTTACTGTTCATGATTCAGAATCTGTGCCACCAAATTTAAAAGATCACATTACGGATCACTCCCTTTATCAAGCTTATGAATCCCTCTCAGCACAACAAAAACAGATTTTATCTTTTGCTTACGTACAAGCCTAAATGACAAGGAAATAGCCAGAATATTGGGAGTATCCCAACAAAATGTCTCGAAACACCGCTTAAAAGCTCTAACTAAATTGCGTAGCTTAATAACGGAAGGGGGATGAATGATGACGGAGGGTGACATTGCTACTTTTATTGCTAATTTAGGCTTCCCGATTGCAATTACTTTGTATCTACTTATTCGTTTTGAAAAAAAAATATCTGATCTAAGCGATGCCATTAATGGCTTGAAGAATGAAATACAAAAAAACGTAAAGCGGTGATTTTATGTTGGCCGAACTTTTAGTACAAGCACAGCAACACCACGATCAGGAGGCAACATTACATATCCTAGAATCTTTCACACCAAAGATCAAAGCCTCCTTGCGACAAGTACCCGCCAATCATCGAGATGATTTAAAACAGGAACTCTATGTCAAAATGATTGAGGTTATACAAACTTTTGATATTAGTGAATTGAAATAAAATTTGGAGAGTGGTTGTAAATAAAGAGACTCATTTCTCTTTATACATATGTGAAGGCAATACGGCATTGCAGAAAACTTGGGAATGGTGCTCTGTCTATGATTCCTCCTTATTGTTCTTCTACTAATATTAATTACAGGAGTGATTATTATGGCAAATCTAGGCACTGGTGGAGCAAACCTTATCAAATCGCATGAGGGATTTTCCTTGAAATTTTATGGAGATCCTGTTGGGTATCCAACAGTTGGATGGGGACATCTGATAACAAATACTAAAACATATACTAGAAATACAACAGGTAATCCAAATACGTCTCTTCTATCCCAAGCACAAGCTAATGCTTTATCAAGCTCTTTAAATCTAGGTTATACTTCACCAATTTCTCAGTCTAAGGCAAATACTTTTTTTGCTGAAGATACTGCAAAGGCTGTAACGGCAGTGAATAAATTGAATCTGAATTTTTCACAATCTCAGTTTGATGCACTGGTTTCGCTCACCTTTAATGGAGGTTCTGGGGTGCTAGCAACCGATGATGTACAAGCTATGCTTGCCAATGGTCACATATATCCAACTTTTATTGGTCCATTGACAACAGCTCAACTTGATACTTGTTCAAAATTGGTCAGCAAAGCATTTTCATATGACAGAAAATTACAAAGACGAAGAAATGAAGAAGCAACTTTATTTTGTAAAGGCATGAAGTATACTCACAAATATCCAGTATACACACTGTAGTTTAATCGTTTTACGACATAAACAAGAAAGGTCAGCCTTTAGGCTGACCTTTCTTGTTTAAAAAATTATATTCACAGGCATTTTCAGAATCGCATTCATTTAATCAGTAATTTTTTTAAGCTCAAAAATAGTTGCCTCTGATAACAAGATAAGCCTATCGTTATTAACAACAAAAAAAGTTACACTTACAGGTATTCTAAGTTTTGTAGAAGGGTCACTTATACCTATTACTTTTAATACATCATTTATCTTTAAGTCTGGGATATCTATTTTATATGATCTATAAAAAGAGTCAGAGTTATAGCATGTCTCTGTAATCTCATATAATGGATTTTTTAGTTCATATTGATATTTCTTATAGTTTTTAAGTCCTTTTGATGAAAAAAAGTCTTTTTCGATGATAATTTTATCTCCAATAAATTTTTGCCCTGTGGGATATTCAGAAGCATCATTATATGAATTTGCAAATCCTAAATGCTTCTCAACTTTCCAAGTTCCATAGAAATATTTTTCAGTTTCACTATCCAAATTTATACTTTCTAGATTACAATGTTCGGATGTGTTTTTTGGAATAATAGACTCTTCCGTTTCAGGTTTAGGCTCATTAGAAGTATTTGGATTTGATGTCGTTTCAACATTTCCACAAGCCGATGCTAGCATCAACATTATCATAATACAAGCCAATAATGTTTTTTTCATATCTCACACTCCTACTATAAAGTTATGTTTTCGCATGTTTACTCGCTTGCTAACTGAATTAATCCCCGATTGGATTAAATCTCCTGTTCCATCGTTTTTATTCACCATGTGCCTAAAAGCTACTTCCATACAGCGAGTAATCCTTCACTGCTGTATAACAAATGGGGCGATACTTTTTCTTTATTTTCCGATGCCTTTATCATTTTTCAACACTATATCCCTCTTTCATCTACCTAGCAGAAATTATATCAGAGCAATTGAAGCGATGAATGACATAAAATTAACATTATTTACGAATAAAGTTAAAATTGTGTTAACGAATCTCAAACATCACTTCAAGCAATATAGTTCACATCGATCCAGAATCTTCTTGGGCTATCTCATTCAATTTTTTGAATTAACTGACTCATTCGTCCCTAGGACACACCGATCAGCTCACCCCATTTTTACCTTATTATACCATGATGCTTATAGCTCTATCGCCATGATAAGCATTGCTGCCCATAGAACGTTCGGGTCTGACATGCTGCTGGCAAGTTGACCATGATACCAACGTTCGGGTTTTAAACAAAAATATGCTAGCTGCAGGAGCTGGCCGGGGATTCAAACTGTCTTAAAAACCGAACGTTACTTTTCCATCCTAAAAGTCTATGTAATTCATTTGGATCAAACACTTCTCGGTTCCGCTTTATCATTTCAACAATGGCCGCTGCTTTCCCGGCCAACAGAGACTTATACTCATCTAACGTCTCGCGGCCGCCGCTCTCCCAAACCCTAGTCACAAAAACGGCTGGTCCACACACAGTCACCGGGGCCGATCCATAGGACAGCGTAAAATTCACCAGCTTACCGGTGAGAGCTGCCGAATCACCTACAGCAAGGTATAGATCTTTGCCAAGCTTGGAACAGGATCAATAGAGTTTAGTGGCCATTGATTAACCTGTGCCCGCCACAGCAGGACATCCGCATCTTTTTACGAAGGCCCATGCTCTTTCGGGGCAGGGTTCATATCCTATAAGCAAATTCATAATCTGGAGATGAACCTATGCCCTCGTCCCATACTGCCCAAATTAGGCATGCCGTTACGATAGATGTGCTGATTCCTGCGATTGAGAAGGATTTGGTTACCCTGCCCTACGTCGTTGATGCGCTCAGAGAACAGGTGAAGCACCCGATTGGGCGTATTTTGATTGTTGCTCCGCGCAAGCAGCGGCTGCTGGATTTCTGCCGTGACAAGCATTGTACTTTTGTTGATGAGAACACCGTGCTGCCGATTTCCAAAAAAGACATCCATTACCGCTCCCGCACCTGGGAACGCTCGGGCTGGCTGTTCCAGCAGCTGCTGAAGCTGAACGGTGACAAGCTGTGTACCGCTGACTATTTTCTGGTCATTGATGCTGATACGGTCCTGATCACGCCCCACCGGTTCCGTTCGAACGGCAGAACCCTCTTCTACAGCCGGAGCTGGAGCCAGCCGGAATATTTCGTCACCTACCGGAAGCTGATGGGCCGCAAGGCATCGTGCGCATCCTCTTTGGTGACCCATTATATGCTGTTTGAGCGCAGCAAGCTGGCCCGGATGAAACGGGAGATCGAAGCGAAACATCATATGCCCTGGTATTCCGCGATCCTGCGCAGCATCAACCGGAAGAAGCAATTTGGCTTCTCGGAATTTGAAACGTACGGGAATTATCATTATTCCACCGACCGCGGGGGGATGAAGATTCTGAAGGCGCGCAACAAAGGGCTGCATCTGAACGTGGGGCAGCTGTCCCGGAAGCGGCTGAAGGGGCTTGCGGCACAATACCGCTCGCTGTCTTTTCATAAACGCAAGGATTATACGAGGGCAGCGAAGTGACCAGGCGATCGGCAGGCAGCGGCGGCAGTCAGGCCGGTGGCTGGAATGTCCGGCCGGCTGCGGCGGAAGGAGAGGATGAGCATGCAGGTTGTGCTGCTGTCGGGAGGATCGGGTAAGCGGCTCTGGCCGCTGTCGAACGAGGTGCGCTCCAAGGCTTTTCTGAAGCTGCTGCCCCGGGAGGACGGGGGCCTGGAATCGATGATCGAGCGAGTGTGCCGTGAGCTAGACAAGGTAGGGCTGCTGGCTTCCAGTTGTATTGTGACGCACCAGACCCAGGTTGAGATTACCCGCAAGATGATCGGAGAGCCCATTCCACTGCTGGCCGAGCCGCATAAAAAAGGAACCTTCACCGCAGTGGCACTGGCGGCAGCTTATCTGCATTCGGTGCATAAGGCTGATCCCTGTGAGATCGTTGCCGTCCTGCCCGTCGACTCCTTCACCGAGCCAGCGTTCTTCCAACAGCTGGCCTTGTTTCCGGCCTTGCTTGCACAGTCGCAAGCCGAGATTGCCCTGCTGGGTGCCGTTCCGCAGCACCCGTCCACCCAGTTCGGGTATATCGTACCCGAAGAGGCCCGCGGCTCTGCCGCTTTCCTGAAGGTAGCGAGGTTCGCCGAGAAGCCGGACGAAGCTGTGGCTGCAGAGCTGATCGCCTGCGGCGCGATGTGGAACTGCGGGGTATTCGCCTGCAGGCTCGAATTTCTGCTCCGCTGTATGGAGCAGAGGGGGCTGCCGGAAGGCTATACAGAGCTGCTGGAGCGGTATCCGCAGCTGGAGGAGCGCAGCTTCGACCGTGAGGTGCTGGAGGTTACGGGGAGCAAGATAGTTATCCCTTACAATGGCCACTGGGAGGATATCGGCAGCTGGGATGCGTTGGCTCCCCATCTGGCGGGCAGCGTCATGGGAGAAGGAAAGATCTCGGAGGATTCGGCAGGGACTTATCTGGTCAATGAGCTGGGTTGTCCCGTGCATGTAATTGGTGCACCTGGCCTGATTGTGGCCGCAGGGCCGGACGGGATACTGGTAGCCGGGAAGGCAGAGGCGAAGCGGATTAAAGAGCAGAGGAGCGGGCTTAAGGCGAAGCCGATGATTGCCGAACGCAGGTGGGGCCATACACGGATTCTGGACTACTCGCATACGGCGGAGGGAGCAGAGCAGACCACCTCCAGAGTTACGCTGCTGCCCGGCAGGCATACGAGCCGCCATCTGCACCGCGGGACGGTGGAGCTGTGGTCGGTGCTGTCCGGACGCGGTGAATACCAATTGGGTGATGCCGTTCATCCGCTCGTCGCCGGAACTACTGTAAGGGTGCCCGTAGGCCTGCCTCATGCGCTGCGCGCCGTGACGCAGCTGGAGCTGGTGGTTGTGGAGATCAGTGATCCGGCTGCTGCAGAAGGCGAGGATATCGTGCGGCTTGCCCACGGGTGGGTGGATGTCTAGCTGCAATCTTCAAGACAGCATCCGAATAACCCAAATAACCAGCAAGTCTCAGGCGCCCCTGAGCTTGCTGGTTATTTGGCTTGCGGTTCAGGACCGCCAGCCCGGGGCAACGCAGCTGGACAACAAGCCCTATGCTTCAACTTAGCTGCTGCCGCGCTTGACTGAACAGATGCCTGAAGCCGGCAGCCACGCCGTCCTCCGCGTTGCTGAGGGTAATGAAATCGGCGGTCTCCAGCAGAATCGGAGCTGCATTGGCCATGGCGATCTTATATCCGGCAGCCTCAAACATCGGCAGATCATTATAGCTGTCGCCCATAACGGCAACCTGCTCCAGCGGGATGCCGTAGTGCTCAGCCAATGTGGCTACACCGGCGCCTTTGTTGGCCTCCTTGTGGTTAATCTCAATGTTGTTGATATGAGAAGCTGTGATGATCAGATTGGGGATGGCGGCGAACCGGGTGGAGGCTTCCTTCAGTACCTCATGGTTCAGCGAGAAAGCAAGCGTCTTATAGATCAGATTCGCTTCCTTGCTCCAGACCTCTTCCATACGCTCCACATAAGTAACGGCTGCCTGCTGGAACTGCTGGTCAATCATGGCCTTCAGCAGCCAGCGGACTTCTTCGGGCACTTCATCGTTCGTTAAGGAGGACAGCTTCTCCAGCCTTACCCGCTTGTCCAGCTCGACGTATACGTTATCCTGTGTGTAGACTTCATAATATAGCTCCGGGCTGTCATTCATCCAGCGCAGCGCAGGGATGATATCCGCTTTATTCAGCGGCCGGCTTGCCGCGATGGTTTGGTCGGACAAGGTGACTACAGCTCCGTTGAGGCTGACCACGGGGCATTCCAGCTCCGCGATCCGCAACTGACGTTCCGCATCCATGTAAGAGCGGCCCGTGGCAATGATTACGATATGCCCCTGTCTCTGGGCCTCCACAATCGCCTCGCGGTTTGCGGGGCTGATCAGGCCTTTCTCATTCAGCAGCGTTCCATCCATATCCAGTGCAATCAGCATGATGTACATTCTCCTTCATATCGCAGTTGTCCCTCGAAGGGGCGTGAAAGTCCCTTGGAATAATAAGAAAGTATAAGTTTCAGCTGATTCTTCATCCTTATATTTCTCGCAGAAACGGAGGCCTGAAAGCGATACGTAGTATCGCTGCTTCGGAAGCATAGGCTTTGCAGAGGCCGGCGAAGCCGTTTCTACTTGTATTTTATCATTAATTCTCTGAAACTAATAATTGCTTTCATGAAAAAGCTCGTTGCTGCCGTGGCACAGAGGAGGGTGTATTTTTCGATTGCCATTCAGTCGTGGTACAATGAGTCTTAAACCGGCCGACTGGATTTGGCAGTATTAGGCTGCCTTGTGAAGCGAAACGGAAGTTGTTATACCGTAAGGGGGATTCATCATGAAATCCAGAAATTTAGCCACGACATCACTCGCTGTGATGGCGATTGGTTTCTTGATTACGTTATTTCTGCCGGACAATCTGGGTGTTATTCTGCTGCGCGGCGGGTTTGAGGCAGGTCTGGTAGGGGGGATTGCCGACTGGTTCGCCGTCACCGCATTGTTCCGCCATCCGCTGGGTCTTCCGATTCCGCACACCTCGCTGCTGCTCAAGAACCGTGACAAAATCATTCAGTCATTGATCTCCGCGATGGAAAACGAGCTGCTGAACAAGGAGAGCATTGAGAAGAAGCTGGGTAAGATCCGCATCGTCTCCATCGGCTCCAGTCTGCTGACCCGTCTGTTCAGCAGACGCAAGGCAAGAACGGAGATGCTGGAGCAGCTGGGCAGTATTGTGCAGCGGCTGCCGCTGGAGCAGGCGATTCCTTATGTGCAGGCGGCTGCGGCAGACTATATCCGTCATGCAGATCTGGACACCGCAGCCGATCAGATCGTCACCAAGCTGATGAATGACGGCAAGGACATTGCCGCGCTGGACTATGCGCTTGAAGGGGTATCCGCCTGGAGCGAACGGCCGGAGACGAAGGCGATGCTGGGCAAGATCGCCAGCGAGAAGCTGGCCGAAGTCAAGCTCGGCGGATTGAAGGGCATGGCCTTCCAGGCCTTTGTCGGCTTCATGGACGCCGACATGCTGGGTGAGATGCTGCAGGGCATGCTGAAATCGGGCATTCGTGATTTCCAGCAGGAAGACAGCCTGTACCGCGAGGAGATCATCCGCGAGATCCGCGTAGCCATCTTCAAGCTGATCAATGACGAGGAGCGTATCGCAAGCGTCAAGGAGTGGGCGGAAGCCGAGCTGCGCGGAGAGGCGGCCACCGCCTTCCTACAGACGCAGATCGGGCATGTCCGCAGCAAGCTGATCAGCCTGCTGGAAGAGGAAAGGGCCACAGGCGGCCGGCGTCTGTTCCGGCTGTATGCCATGCTGGTGCGCCGGATCAGTCTGGAGCAGCAATGGATTCAGGGCTGGGAGGAGCGTATCCGTGGCTCGCTGCTTGCTTTTGTGGAAGCCAACCACTACCGGATCGGCCTGCTGGTGAAAGAGAACCTCGACATGATGGATGATGACAGCCTGGTGAACATGCTGGAGGATAAGGTAGGCAAGGACCTGCAGTGGATTCGTGTGAACGGGGCGTTATGCGGATTTGTAGTCGGGCTAGTGCTTACGGTAGTACAGCTGTTCTAATAGGCAACAACAATAAGGCAGCAGAGTATGCCTTTCGGAAGGAGCTACGGCTTCCGGGAGCATCTCTGCTGCCTTTTTGTATGGACAAAGAGTATATATCCTTCCACAAGCAAGTTTGCTTACAGCTGATTTTTGCCGTTGCTTATTGTATAGGCTTCCTGTACAGGCAAGACGAAAATTTTGCCGTCACCGAAGGAGCCATTGTCACCTGTTCTTGCCGTTCGCATAATAATGCTCAGTACATCGTCTTTCTCGTCATCCTGAATCACAATAATCAGCAGCTTCTTCGAGATTTGATTATAATGATTGGTTCCCACCTGAATGCCTTTTTGTTTGCCGCGGCCCAGCAGGTCCATCTTGCTGATGGAGGGGAATCCGGCAAGCATTAATTCGGCCATAACCTCATCGGCTTTCTCGGGTCTTACGATAGCTTTAATCATTAACATAACAATGCACCCTTTCTGAAGCGGATAGTGTGTAAGGGTTCAGCTTCTCTTGGTGTGGATATTCAGCAAGCCAGCAGATATGTGGTAACGCTTACAATTTCAGTATAGTTTCACTGTTCGCTAAATCATGCGATCCAGATCACAGAATCGTTGTTACACATTGTCGCATGCCAAGGGCTGGCGCTGCCTGCAGCCCCAGCCCTCTGTAGGGCCCTACCCGTGAACATGCACCACGGCAGAGTTGTAGATAGCCTCTAGTGCCGCTGCCGTATGCCTCCAGTCAAATGCTTCCAGCACATCCTTGCGGCCCTGCGCGCCGATGCGGGCGGCCAGTTGCGGATTCCGGGCCAATGCCAGTAGGCGGCGGGCAAAAGGTTGCGGCTCGCGGTAGTGCTCAATGAGATAGCCGTTATGCCCGGAGCTTATAATCTCGCGGATGCCTCCATTGCTGGAGGCGATCACCGGCAGTCCACAGGCCATCGCTTCAACATTAACGAGCCCAAAGGCTTCATGCCGCTGCGAGGGGCAGACGAAACAGTCCGCCGCCTGGTACAGCCGGTGAATCTCCTCATGGCCGATGCTCCCGAGGAAGGACACAGACACCCGCTGCTTGCGGGCCAGCCGCTTCAGCCGCCGCAGGTAAGGGGGCTTCACTCTGCCCGCGACAACCAGATGGGCAGGCAGGCGTCTGTTCAACTGCTGCATGGCCCGGATCAGCAGCGGAACACCCTTGCGCGGGATGACCCTGCCGACGAACAGCACGGTGAAGCTGCCGGGAAGCCGGTAGCTGCTGCGGAGCCGCAGCATCTCCTGCGGATCCGCCGGTGTGAAGCGTGTCAGGTCGGCTCCCAGCGGAACGACCCGCAGCTTACCGCTGCCAAGCCCGGGGAACCGGCGTGCAATTCTATGCTGCAAGGAGCGGCTGTTCACGATGATCCAGTCAGCCCGCGCCAGTGCCCGCGCCGTTGCTTCTGAAGGAGGAACGAACGTAAGGGAGTGAAGGAATAGCACCACCGGAACGGAAAACAGCCGGGCCTGAACAGCAGCCATCAGCTGGGGGCGGTTATCGACCTGAACCAGATCAAAGGACTGTCCCTGAACATAGTTCAGTACTGAACTCTGGTAGATGGCAGGGCTGTCCGCAGCCAGCCGGACGAAACGCAGCTTCCCTTCTTCGGCAGCGCCCGGGAGTCCCGGCGCCTTCCGGCTGATAAGCGTTACTTGATGTCGTTCCGCCAGCACTCTGGCAATGGCGTTGATGCAGATTTCAACCGAGCCGTCTCCCGGCAGCGGGAACTGTTCTGGTGCAATGATACAAATGTGCATGTCTATGTCTCCTCTGTTTCCCAAGTAGGACCTCTTCTTACCATATGCATTTCCATAGGCCGCAGACACCCAACCTGAAGCGAAGCAGGCGATTCGCTCATTCAATTAGCACAGGGACGGCATAGGATACTAAGGTTGGAGAGCAGGGTTGATTATATGAGGAACAGGGGAGAGGACATTGGGAACAAAAGCAAAGTCAGCACTGACCAGCAAGTGGATTAAGACCAAGGTGCTCATGCGGAGCGCAGAAATTTCGCCACTGATTCCGGAGACGGTAAGGTTTACCCGAACCCACCTGCAGCAAATGCTGCAGAAATACGGGATGGTGTATGTGAAGCCTGAACGCGGAACCTATGGCAATGGTGTGATGCGGGTCGAACAGACGAGAGAAGTCCAGCATGCTGGGTATAAATACCAGAGTGGAACCAAGGTCAGAACCTTTGGCAGCTTCGAAGCCTTCTATCTGTCTCTGCACAAATCCACGCATGGACGCAGTTATCTGATCCAGAGAGGCATTTCGTTGTTGAAATACAGTGGACGGCGGTTTGATCTGCGGGTTATGGTCCAGCTCAGCCCACGCGGCAAATGGGAAACGACGGGATTGATCGGCAGGGTTGCACAGCGCGGCAAAATTGTTACCAACTACCACTCCGGCGGCAAGCCCACTGCTGCCCAGAAGCTGCTGGCGCCGCATCTGAATGCCGCCCAGCAGGCGCAGTTGATACGCAGACTGGAGAAGCTTGGAGAGGATACCGGCCGTTTCTACCACAAGAAATATCCCGCATTTACCCAGATTGGCGTGGACGTGGGGCTGGATCATTCGATGACGCCGTGGATTATTGAAGTGAACACCAATCCTGACCCGTATATCTTCAACCAGTTGGCTGATAAGAGCATGTACCGCAAAGTGATGGCCTACCGCAGAGCGCATTTGAAGCGTAAAAATATTGTCTAAATAACAGCTGCCCCATAAATCCTCAAGCTTCCGCCTGTTTCTTGGCACTGCTGATGACACCGGCCACTTTTTGCTCCAGCTCAATGATTTTCTGTTTGCTTGCGGCAATCTGGCGGTAGCCTGAAACCAGTGAAGATAAGGACTGTGAGGTCAGAACGGTATTCTGCTTGCGGATGGCGGCTTTGAAATCGCTCCAGTCCGCAGAGACGCGCTTGTTCAGCGCTGTGACGGTGCTTTTATGGGATTTAATTGAAATTTGCGGGCTTTCCATGCCAGCCAGCGTTTGGCGGACCGCCGTCACTTTCTTGCTGCGTGCATCCTTGGCGGCCTTCAGCTGGCTCAGCTTGCCGCTGATATCCTCGCGGGCCAGCTGCACAAGAAGCTTCATGGCATCTGCCTGGGAGCGGAGCACCGCATTTAAGGTCTTATCCTTCAGGCCTTTGACCAGCCTGATCCGCCGATTCAGCGCGCTGTATTGATCGAACAGCGGCTGATATTTCTGCTTGGCGGTGGCGTAGACGGTCTCCAGACGACTGACCTTGGCGAGGTCGATGCCCTTGATCTGCTTGCGGACGACAATCAGCTCCTGTTGGTTGCTGTAATGGAGCTTGCGGATCTGCTCCTCCCTGTCATCGTATTGTCCCTTCAGAGCCGCTAGCTCAGCATAGGCTTCATTGAGCCTCGCACGTACAGTGGGAACAGCCGTTGCTGCTGTCAGGTCGAAGGCTGCCTGAACAGCAGGGGTCAGTTCCACTGCGCTTGCGGCAGAGGTTTCGGGCAGGGAAATCAGTGCCAGCAGGAGTGACAGCAGCAAGGTGAGCGGTTTAAGCTTATTCATCTTTATTTCCTCCTCGGATATCCGTAACACTGAATACGCACACAAAAAAAGCACCCGCAGCAAAGGCAAATAGCCTTTGTTACGGGTGCTTCCGGCGTAACAGGTCACGAACATAAGTTTGTCTTTACTATAGGACAAGCCCGCCCACGCGTCAATAATTACAATTTAAATATTCCCAAATTAATTTTAAAGCAAACTGATTTCTTTCCTCCGTTCTCTTATCGTATACTGGAATAATAGGACAACCAAGAGCTGGCTTGACATGGCTCATGATGAAGGAGGCCTTGCGTTAATGGACAACTTGGCTGAGAACTGCAGCATTCTGGATCAAGTCTTCATGAAGTCCCCAGGAGGGATGGCAATACTTGCTTCGGAAGGGGAACGGTGGATAAAGGTCAATCCTGCCTTTTGCAATATTCTCGGGTTCACGGAAGCGGAATTTCTGTCCGGGGCATTGCTTGATCATACCAACCTTCAGCCAGAAGGGCATGGAAGCAGCTCTTTCCAGCAGATTAAAGATGACCTGAAGGCATCAGGCGATTATCTCGTTAAGGAACTGCGTGTGATGAACGGGGCAGGGCGTGCGGTATGGCTCTCGCTTTCATTTGAGCGCTCAGAAGGCTTGCAGTTCCCCTACATTATGGTCTATGCCGAAGATATTACGGACCGCAAGATTGCTGATCAGTTAACGGTGGACAGCCGTGATTTATATAATCTTTTCATCAAAGACGACCAGAGCATAATCTCGTTCACTCTGCCCGACGGCACGTTAAGCTTCATTTCTCCGTCAGTGATTTCCTTGCTTGGCTATCAAGTGGAGGAGATGGTTGGGAAGAATCGGCTGTGCTTCTACCATCCCGACGATATCGAGGGATTAAACCAAACCGATGATCGCCTCTATACGAATACCTTTATCCGCAGGTTGCGCCACAAAGACGGACATTACTTATGGTTTGAGAACTCTTTTCTGCTGATCCGCAATGAACAGAATGAGGTTACGCGCATTATGGGCATTGGTCGCAATGTAACGGCCCGTCTGGAGAGCCAAGAAGCACTCGCTACAGCACAGCGTGTGGCCAAGATCGGCTCGTGGATTTGGGATCTGACCACGGATCGCATCTCATTCTCCGAGGAACTGCAGCGGATGCTGCGCTACAACCTTGGGGCAACGGATGTGGATTACAGTACTTTTCAGGAATTGGTCCACCCCGATGATCTGAATCAGGTAAACGGAGCTGTAGAACGGGCTATGACTAACGGTGAATCCGGGGAAGCGGCTTATCGGCTGACCCTGCCGGACGGCTTCTCGCTGGCCGTGCATTCCCATTGGGATGTTGTAAGAGGGCCGGATGAGCAGCCTGTGAAGCTGATCGGCATGATGCAGGATGTCACTGAGCGCCAGCAGATGGAGCAGCAGCTGCGGGTCAGCGAACGCAATTTCAGACTGATGTCAGATAATTCGCTGGACATGATCTCGCGCATGGCCATAGACGCAAGCGTCTTCTTATATTGCTCGCCGGCCAGCCGCACTCTGTTAGGTTATGAGCCTGAGGAAATGGTCGGAACCAGCGCATATGATTATCTTCACCCCGAGGATGTCGAGCGCATGATGGAACTTATGGAGCAGGCCCGCAACTCCGGCATTATTCCCGCCATCTCCTACCGTTACCGGCGCAAGGATGGCAGCTACACCTGGTTTGAGTCCAACAGCCGCTATATCTATGACGAGGAAGGGCGCGGTGTAGAGATTATTTCGGTTGGACGCGATATTACGGAACGCAAGCAATTCGAGTCGAAGCTGCAGGAGAGTGAGCAGCGCTACAAATCCTTGTTCGAATACAACCCATCCGCAGTATATTCGATGAATCTGGAAGGTGAATACTTGACGGCGAACCCTAATCTGGAGAAGCTGAGCGGGTATTCGCTGGAAGAGCTGATCGGGATGTATTATGGTCTGCTTGTGCATAAGAAGGATGTCGACAAGACCCAGCACCATTTTACACTGGCCAGTCAGGGGCGTCCGCAGAACTATGATCTGACATTAATTCATAAAGACGGGCATTTCGTGGAGATTAACACCACCAATATTCCGATAATTATTGAGGAGCAGGTAGTTGGCGTCTATGGAATCTCCCGCGATATCACCGAACGGATCCGCTACACCGAACAGATTGAGAAGCTGAGCAATGAATATACGCTGATCCTCAATGCCGTTTCGGAAGGAATCTTCGGGCTTGATTTAGAAGGCAAGGTCACCTTCATCAATCCGGCGGGCATGTATATGCTTGATTTTGAGTATAACGAAATTATGGGCCATCCTTATCTGGGCTATTTCCAGCAGACGGCGCTGGACGGCATCCATTATGAGCCGGAGCAATCACCGCTGATTCAGGCCATCAATTCCGGCGTATCTTATCTCAGCAAGGATGCGGTGCTCTGGCGCAAGGACGGCTCCAGCTTCCTCGCTGAATGTCAGGTGACGCCGTTGTTTGACAAGGGAGAACGCAAGGGGGCTGTGGTCGTCTTCCGTGATATTACCGATGAGAAGGAAATTATTCGCGCCAAGGAAACGGCAGAGAAAGCGGATCAGGCCAAGTCCGAGTTTCTGGCAATTATGAGCCACGAGCTACGGACACCGATGAACGGGATTATAGGCATGACCGATCTGCTGGCAGAGACGGAGCTGAACGAGGAACAGCGCGGCTATGCAGAGATAATCAGTGAGAGCAGCGCTTCACTGCTGTACATTCTGAATGAAATTCTGGATTTCAGCAAGATTGAAGCCGGCAAAATGACGCTTCTCCAGGAGCCCGTCTGCCTGATTACGGTAATGGACAGTGTGCTGGAGCTGTTCGCGGCCAAAGCGGCCGAGAAGAATATTAAGCTGGCCTACAGCTTGAACGCCGGAGTCCCGGAATTGATTATTAGCGACGCGGCCAGATTGCGTCAGATATTGGTTAACCTGGTCAGCAATGCCGTCAAGTTCACAGACTCAGGCGAGGTCCGGATCTACATCGAGAAGGAAGATTGTTCAAGCACGAAGAAGCTGATCTTGAAGTTTAATATACAGGATACGGGAATCGGTATTCCCGTGGGCAAGCAACCCCAGCTGTTTCAGTCGTTCTCGCAGCTGCATCCATCCATTAACCGCAAATACGGAGGCACCGGCCTCGGTCTGGCCATCTGCAAGAAGCTTGTTGAGCTTATGGGCGGGGCCATCGGAGTGGAGAGCAGTGAGGGCAGTGGCTCGAATTTCTACTTCACCCTGCCGCTGGAATACGGAGAGGCTTATCTGGTTAACAACGAGCTGGCAGCTGCCGTGGAAGAGAGAATGGACACCCCAGAGGTCTCAAGACAAGGCCGGGAAGCTGCGGATCTTCAGGGGATGCTGCTGGCAGAGCCGCTTAAGCTGCCTGCACCGAAGTTCGGGCCGCTTAACATCCTGATTGCCGAAGACCATCCGGTGAACCAGAAGCTGCTGCTGACTCTGCTGCAGAAGCGGGGTTACCAGGCCCATCTGGCGGAGAACGGGCAGGAAGCACTGCAGGAAGTCCAGCAGAACCGTTATGATCTTGTATTTATGGATGTGCAGATGCCGGTGATGAGCGGATTGACGGCTGCTGCAAGAATCAGGGAACAGCTGCCATCCGGGCAGCAACCGATGATTGTGGCCGTGACTGCGTATGCCAGACCTGAGGACCGTGAGCGGTGTGAGGCGGTAGGCATGAACGATTTCATCAGCAAGCCCTACGTATCTGCCGAAATTGAGCGTATCCTGAAACAGCTGCGGGACAAGGTGTCTCTATGACCGCTAACCGAACGCGGGGCAATAAGCTGGATGTTAAGCCTTACACACAGTGGGAGCCGGGAGTAACCTCTCCCGCTTCCGCCTGTGGTCCGGCAACCCTGGCGGCGCTGACGGAGTATTGGCATACTGGCAGGGGGAGAACGTATATCCGTGGGTTAAGCCACTACTCGTCCCAGGCGGCTCACATCAATGCTCTGTACAGCCATCATGGAGGTCGACCTTGGGGAATGAGCGTGCGTGGATTCATTCGAGGCCTGAAGTCTTATCTTGCTACGAAGTCCGCTGGAACCAGGGTGGCTAAGCCTGTGATCTCCGTGTTTAACAATCTGCCAAGATATATGGAGGAGATTGACAGCTTGCGGCCGGTTGCGATCAAGTTCGATAAATGGTCCGGCCTCCGCTGGCGGGGAAACTTCGCCTATGATTATCATTGGGTGCTGGGCGTCGGCTATGAGGAGCGGGAGGACCACTCCGGCACAGTGTTGATTGTCCAGGACAACGGAATACGGCATAAGAACGGAACGTATACACCCGGCAGGGAACGCCGCATCCCCTATGCACCCAATCGCCGGATTATTACAATGATAGCCTGCCTGATGGTCGACTGAATGATGGAAACAGGGTATGGGGGATGCCGGATCATAGGAGCCCTTGGTTTTAGAGTCTAGCACAGATCTCCGCAAAATCAACTATAGACTGTTTATGCTATTGTTGCAGCTGGTGTGTGCTATTCTCAGGCGAAATTCAAACGTTTGCACTACTGCCATAAACCTACTATAATACTCATCATCAAGGGGTAAAGGAGATCGATTGCGTTGTCCGTACAAAGGGAAATGAAAGAACGGATTGATTATGGCGACCCGGCAGCTACAGGCGGAATATCAGTTTTTGCTGAAGATTTTGACCTCATGTTCAGCTATGGCGGCGATGATCTGGGACTGACCTATACTGCCGCCCGCTCCTCTTTTTGCTTATGGGCGCCTACCTCGCTGCAAGCCGAGGTTCTGCTCTATGATACGTGGGACGGGGAGGCCGTGCACCGGCTGCCGATGGCCCGTGATGTCAGAGGGACCTGGCGGCTCAGCGTGGAAGGTGATCTGGAGGGCAAATTCTATACATACCGAGTGCGGATAGGCGACCAATGGAATGAGGCAGTTGATCCCTATGCACGGGCTGTAGGAGTAAACGGCGACCGGGGAGCCATTCTTGATCTACGCAAGACAGACCCGCTGCGCTGGACGGAAGATAAACCGCCGTTTGCGCATCCTGTGGATGCGGTAATCTATGAGCTGCACCTGCGTGATTTATCGGTTCATCCGGCTAGCGGCATTACCCATAAGGGCCAATACCTTGGCCTTGCCGAATCCGGCACACGGGGGCCGGGTGGCTTGGCCACCGGACTGGACCATATAGCTGCTCTGGGCGTAACCCACGTGCAGCTGTTGCCCTTCTACGATTATGCTACCGAGAGTGTCGATGAGACCAGGCTGGACCAGCCGCACTATAACTGGGGTTATGATCCGAAGAATTACAATGCTCCTGAAGGCTCTTATGCTACAGATCCTTATTTGCCCGGTCTGCGTATCCGTGAGCTGAAGTCGATGATCCAGGCGCTGCATGACCGGGGTCTGCGTGTCATCATGGATGTGGTGTACAACCATCTATACGATGGCTACCGCGTGAACTTCACCAAGCTTGTTCCCGGCTATTATCTACGCTACAAGCCGGATGGCAGCCTCTCCAACGGCTGCGGCTGCGGCAATGATGCGGCTACCGAGCGGGTGATGATGTCCCGTTTTATTGTCGAATCCGTCCTGTATTGGGCCAAGGAATATCATATCGACGGGTTCCGCTTTGATCTGATGGGGCTTATCGACATTGACACCATGCAGGAAATCCGCCGCCGTCTGGATGAGCTGGACCCTTCGATTCTGACCATCGGGGAGGGCTGGATTATGGAAACCGAGCTGCCGCTTGAGCGGCTGGCCAATCAGGGCAATGCCGATGTTCTGCCGGGGATCGGCCAGTTCAATGACGACTTCCGCGATGCCATCAAAGGCAATATCTTCATCGAAGACCAGCCCGGCTTCATCAGCGGCCGTTCCGGGCTGGAGCAGGCGGTGAAGTCCGGCATTGCCGGAGGCATCGTCTACAGCCAGGGGATCGGGCAGTTCGCCGAGGAGCCGCAGCAATGCGTCAATTTCGTGGAATGTCACGACAATCATACGTTATGGGATAAGATTGTCCTCTCTACCCCCCACGTGCCCGGAGAGCAGCGGCGTGCGATGCACCGACTGGCTTCGGCGATGGTGCTGACCAGCCAGGGCATTGCCTTTATCCATGCCGGCCAGGAATTTATGCGCACCAAAAAAGGCGTGGAGAACAGCTTTAAGTCGCCGATAGCGATCAATCAGCTGGATTGGGAGCAATGCGCCGCCCGGACGGAGGATGTGGCGTACATGAAGCAGCTGATCGCGCTGCGCCGTTCGCATCCGGCTTTCCGCCTGCGTAGTAGGGACGAAATCCGCGACAAGCTGATGTTCGAGAAAGCACCGGCGGGTACAGTCGCGTATACCCTGCGCAATCATGCCGGAGGCGATCCATCACAGCATCTGTATGTGGTGTACAACACGAAGCAGGGCGGAGCAACGCTTCAGCTGCCGCCGCTGGGCATGTGGGAGCCGCTGCTGGGCGGAGAGCTGGCAGCCGTCGAAGCAGACCGGCTGACCGTACAAGGGATCGGCATGGTTGTGCTGGCGGTCCAGCCCTAGACGGGCTAAGCTAGCGTTAATAGGAGTACGGAATAAGACTGTCTTAAAGGTGGGGGTCATCTGCCTGAGGGACAGTCTTCTTTGTTATTGTCAGATTAAAATGTAGCCGATAGAACGTGAACTTAAGAAAGTTACATACGGGGTTGCCGGGAATCCCTGTGCTGCAGGCTTTCTGGAAACTCTTCTGCTCCATTCTTAAGTTTATCCTATAGAGCAAGAAATTATAGGAGATTCTACCTCTATCTTGAGCTCAGTAGAACCATTATAGAATGTGAACTTAAGGAGGTTATATCCGGAGTTATCTGAACCTTCTATGCCGCTAGACTTAATGATAATTTCGCCGCTTCATTCTTAAGTTCGCCTAATATGGAAAGAAGCTATAGGGGGAAATTACTGCTTAGTACCCTGCGAGGCTACAGAAGGTGAATTGAGAATGGGATGCGGATTGAGAACATGATGCGGACCGTCTACCTTCACCCTACCCTCCGAGCAATTGAACTTTAGACAGCCCACTTTCTAACAGACCGCATAGCCTCTATGTCGTCAAAACAGGATCTAAACCGAGGGTTTTCTCTGAACTAAGGGCTCCTCGGTCCGTTAGGTCAGAGAAATAGCATTTTTACAGCAAATAGAGGCTCCTGAGTCCGCAAACATCTGAAATAGCAGCGAGGGCCCCTGGTAAGAGGTCTTCTTTTGTTGTTTTTAGCCTCCTATTGGCGCGCTGTGGGATCAGAGCCGGGTGAGTAACTCGGCATCTCGCGGATTCCGAAGGAACAGCCGGCCGGCCCATGCAGCGTCCAAGCGGTCCCGTAGGGATAAGCGCTCCAACGGCCCAACCTCCTAAACACTGTACCGCCAGACTCATTCGCCAAAATTGCAGGAGTCCAGAGGGTGCAACCCTTTGGGGCCCTCCCTTGGAGGGGAGGGTTTGGGAGGGAGCGATTATTTTACTGTACCTGTCGTAGTAATCATGCTACAATACAACTACTACGACAGATGTAGTACGACAGATGAAGTAGGAGGTTCAACCTTTGATCAGCAGTGATGTCATTCGCGGATATAACGATACATTTATTCTGTATATGCTTTTGGACGGCGAGTCTTACGGTTATGAAATATCAAAGAATATCAGGAAGCTGTCGGATGAGAAGTATGTCATGAAGGAAACCACCCTCTATTCCGCGTTTGCCCGGCTGGAGAAGAATGGGTATATCTACTCCTTCTATAAGGATGAGACGCTGGGGAAGAGACGCACCTACTATCGCATCACTCCGGAAGGCCTGCGCTATTATCAGGAGAAGTGTGCCGAGTGGCTGATAACACAGGAAGTAGTGAACAAATTTATTAAGGGGCTGTGAGAAGAATGGATACCATCATCAGTTATTTAAATAATATGTTTGCCGCTCTGCCGAGAACAGTGCAGATGCAGGAGCTGAAGCAGGATCTGCTGGGAAATATGGAGGAGAAATATCATGAACTGAAGCAGAATGGTAACACAGAGAATGAAGCCGTAGGCATCGTCATTTCGGAGTTTGGCAATATTGATGAGCTGGTCGCCGAGCTGGGAATAACGGTGGAGGATGATGGGGAGAGCGACGCTCCCATGCTTGCACCAGAGGACACAGGAAGCTATATGGCTGCCAAGAAGAAATCGGGTTTCATCGTAGGTTTAGGTGTGGTGTTAATCTTCTGCGGTGTTGCCTTGCTCATTCTGCTCAGCTCGCTGGCCGAGTCCGGCTTTCTTCAAGGGATTCTCACCGAGGACGCTGCAGGAATTGTCGGCGTTGTAGTTTTACTTATGCTGGTGGCTCTGGCGGTTGGCTTGTTCATATACAGCGGCACAATGATGGAGAGATACAGCCATTTGCACAAAAGCTTTAATCTGCCGCATTACCTGCGGGCCGAGATTCAGCAGCGCAGCAGCGCTTTTGCCCCTACCTATACTCTGTCGCTCATTATGGGCGTAGGCTTGTGCGTAATTAGTCCGGTTCCGATCATTATTGAAAATGTAATCAACGACAATTCCACTACTTACGGTGTGGTCGCGCTGCTTGCGCTGGTTGCTCTGGCTGTGTTCCTGTTCATCTACTATGGGAATATCAAGGAAAGCTTCAGCTTCCTGCTCAAGGAGGGTGAATTTAGCAAGGAGAAGAAAGAGGAGAATCGCGTCACGGGTTCTATCGCAGCGATTGTCTGGCCGCTGGCCGTCTGTGTGTTCCTGATCAGCGGTTTCGTCTTCGGATCCTGGGAGATTAACTGGTTGATATTCCCTGTGACCGCCATTCTGCTTGGTGTGTTCAATGGTATATACAATGTTGCTAAAGGAAAAGAGCACTCTTAGACCCGCCTGTCTCATCCCCGGAATTTTATTTAAAAATGTGACATTACTCATTTAGGCTATAGCGGATTGATGATACTATATAGTCATTTCAATCCCAATAGAACCTGGCAGGGACCTGTACACGATGCGGAAATCCGCCTCGTTATAGCTCCTTGCTTTGCTGCTTTACAGTGACAAATAATCAGTCGGTGACAGAGAGTAACTGTCTTTTGGAGCCGAAGTGGGGCAAGAATGCCGCCCTTGATGTATTCGGCGGCCAATTAGAGAGAGTCGGAGGATGACAGGTATGGGTAAAGCGACAGGATTTCTGGAATATCAGCGGGAGACACCGGCCGAATGCGAGCCATTGACACGGATTAAGAACTGGAATGAATTTGCGGTTAAGATGGATGAGGAGAAGCTGCGGGAGCAAGGCGCGCGCTGTATGGACTGCGGCACACCGTTCTGCCACGTTGGACGCCTGCTGTCAGGCATGGCCTCGGGCTGTCCGCTGCACAATCTGATTCCGGAATGGAATGATATGGTCTACAAGGGCAACTGGGAGGTAGCACTGAAACGCCTGCATAAGACGAATAATTTCCCGGAATTCACCGGACGGGTCTGCCCGGCACCTTGCGAAGGGGCTTGTACGGTAGGTCTGCATGGCAACCCGGTAACGATCAAGTCCATTGAGAAGGCCATCGTGGACCGGGGATTCGCCGAAGGCTGGATTGTACCGGAACCGCCGCTGGTGCGGACCGGCCGAAGCGTAGCCGTTGTAGGTTCTGGACCTGCAGGGCTTGCCTGTGCCGCTCAGCTGAACAAAGCTGGACATTCTGTAACGGTATACGAACGGGCTGACCGGATCGGCGGGTTGCTGACCTACGGGATTCCCAACATGAAGCTGGACAAAAAGACTGTTCAGCGCCGGGTGGATCTGCTGGCGGCCGAAGGCGTAGAATTTGTTACCAATACAGAGATAGGCAAGGATATTTCTGCCCAGCAGCTGAAGGAAGGACATGATGCCGTGGTCTTGTGCGGCGGTTCCACGCAGGCCCGTGATCTGACGGTGCCTGGCCGCGAGCTGCTCGGCATCCATCAGGCGATGGAATTCCTGACGCTGAATACGAAGAGTCTGCTGGATTCGAATCTGGCTGACGGTGAATACATCTCGGCGGCAGGCAAGGACGTAGTAGTTATCGGCGGCGGCGATACCGGCACAGACTGCGTGGCGACCTCGATCCGCCACGGCTGCAATAGCGTAATCCAGCTGGAGATTATGCCACAGTCTCCACTGACGCGCCAGCCGGGTAATCCTTGGCCGGAATGGCCGAAGGTGCTGAAGGTTGACTACGGCCAGGAAGAGGCGGCGTCCTTGTATAAGGAAGATCCGCGCCGTTATCTTGTGTCGACGAAACAGTTCGTCGGCGATGATGGCGGGCATGTGCAGGAGCTGCACACGGTCCGCATGGAATGGCAGCGCAGCGAAGACGGCCGGATCATGCCGGTGGAGGTTCCGGGCAGCGGCGAGGTGCTGAAGGCACAGCTGGTGCTGCTGGCGCTGGGCTTCACGGGACCGGAGGAAACCGTGCTGGGCCAGCTGGGCGTGGAGCGCGATGAGCGCGGCAGCGCCAAAGCGGAATTCGGCCTTCAAGCGACAAGTGTAGAAGGCGTCTTTGCCGCCGGAGACATGCGACGCGGACAGAGTCTGGTGGTATGGGCGATTAACGAGGGGCGCCAGGCGGCGCGTGAGGTGGACCGCTTTTTGATGGGAGCTTCGAATCTGCTTTAAGGGTAATTATATATAGTAGAAGCTGGACGTCCAACCGGGCGTCCGCTTTGCGTTGGATTCTCATGAATACCAACTATTCAGAAGGAGTCGATGAAATTATGAAGCTGATGTTTATTTCCGATATTCACGGATCGTTGTTCTGGCTGGAGCGGGCGCTGGAGATGCTGGAGGAAGAGCGGCCCGACCAGCTCGTTATATTGGGTGACTTCCTGTATCACGGGCCTAGGAATCCACTGCCTGAGGGATATGATCCGCAAGGTGTTGCGGCCAGATTGAACGCACTTGCCCAGATGCCAATTGCGGTGCGTGGCAATTGTGATGCCGAGGTGGATCAGATGCTGCTGCAATTCCCGATGATGGGTGATTATGTCATGCTGCTGCATGAAGGCAGACGGATCTATGTGACCCATGGACATGGCTACAGTATGGAGAACCTGCCACAGCTGGCTGCAGGAGATGTCTTTATCCAAGGGCATACTCATCTTCCCGTAGCCGATGTTAAAGAAGGCATCTACGTGCTGAATCCCGGCTCGATCTCGCTGCCCAAGGAGAACAATCCGCATTCTTACGCCATTCTTCAGTATGGAGAGTTTGTGATTAAGGACTTCGACGGTCAGCTGGTCAAGCAGATATCCTTAAAATAAGAAATGTAATTTCTTTCGAATTGAGCGAAGCGGCGTTATATTGTATTATGGGTAAGGAGCTTAAGGGTAAGCTGGCTCCAAATACAACAGTAGAGGTAGTTATGATATGCATCCTAAGGATTTGAACTATACAATGCCGCCGGAATGGGGCAGACATGAGCGCACGTTTATCTCCTGGCCTGTGCGGGAGTCCATGGTATATCCAGACAACCATGAAGCAGTAAGCCAGGGGTATGCGGAAATCATCCGTGCCATTGCCGAGTTCGAGCCGGTCACGGTTGTGGTCAACCCTGATGATCAGGAGCAGGTGGCCCGATTGGTGGGTGGTGGAAATGTTACGCTGCTGCCGATTGAGCACAATGACGCCTGGCTGCGCGACAACGGTCCTACCTTCGTGGTGGGCGACCAGGGTACGCTGGCTGGCGTGAACTGGAGCTTCAACGCTTGGGGCGGCAAATATTCGCCGTGGGACCTGGATAACAAGGTGGCTGCGCAGATCCTGGAGCATCTGCAGTTAACCCGCATGGATGCGCCGCTTGTGATGGAAGGCGGCTCGATCCATACTGACGGGGAAGGCACGCTGATCACGACCGAGGAATGTCTGTTGAATCCGAACCGCAATCCGCAGCTGAAGAAAGCGGATATTGAGCAGCTGGTACAGCAATACACCGGAACACAGTCCATCATTTGGCTGAAACGGGGTCTTAGCGGCGACGAAACCGACGGGCATGTGGATAATATCGCCTGCTTCGCTGCTCCGGGTACAGTCATCATCCAGGTCTGCGATGATCCGCAGGACGAGAACTACGCCATTTCACAGGAGAACCTGCAGATTCTGGAGCAGGCTACCGATGCACAGGGCAGGAAGCTTACGATCATCAAGATTCAGCAGCCTCCGCAGCGGCTTCATGAAGACAGCCGCCTGACCCTGAGCTACTTGAATTTCTATTTCGTGAATGACGGCATTATCCTGCCGGTGTTCGGAGGAGCTGCAGCAGCAACGGACAAGCTTGCCGAGCAGGTGCTGGCCGAGTTGTACCCGGACCGCAGAATCCGCACCGTGGACGGCATGGCGGTCATTGCCGAAGGCGGAAATGTACATTGTACCACCCAGCAGATGCCTGCTGTGCAGTAATAACCCGAACTACCAAGACCAACTTACAGGGAGGAAAGAACCTTGAGAAATGTAAAAGTAGCTGCGACACAGATGAGCTGCTCCGGCGATATCGACGAGAATATCCGCAAGGCCGAGGTTCTGGTCAGAGAGGCGGCAGCTCAGGGCGCACAGATTATTCTGCTGCAGGAGCTGTTCGAAACGCCGTATTTCTGCCAGAAGGAGAAGGCTGATTATTACGCCTATGCCACAGAGCTGGAGCATAATAAAGCGGTCAATCATTTCAAGGCCATCGCTAAGGAACTGGCTGTTGTACTGCCGATCAGCTTCTACGAGAAGAAGAACTACGCACGCTACAACTCACTGGCGGTGATTGATGCCGACGGCACCGTGTTGGGCAAATACCGCAAAAGCCATATTCCGGACGGACCGGGCTATGAAGAGAAGTTCTATTTCAATCCCGGAGATACCGGCTTCAAAGTATGGAATACCCGCTATGCCAAGATCGGCGTAGGCATCTGCTGGGACCAGTGGTATCCGGAGGCCGCCAGAGTGATGAGCCTGATGGGTGCCGAGATCCTGTTCTATCCGACGGCCATTGGCTCCGAGCCGCAAGACGGATCGATTGACTCCAAGGATCACTGGCAGGCCTGCATGCTGGGCCATGCAGCCGCCAACCTGATTCCTGTCGTGGCCTCGAACCGGATCGGCGAGGAGGTCGATGAGGATTCCAGCATCAATTTCTACGGATCGTCTTTCATCGCCGGGCCGCAGGGCAACAAGATCGTGGAAGCCGGGCGCGGGGAGCAGACGGTAATTGTCAGCGAATTCGACCTGGATGCGCTGGAGATTGGCCGGATCGAATGGGGTATTTTCCGTGACCGCCGTCCTGAGCTGTACCGCTTGATTGCTTCCTATGATGGTGATCTGACCTTTTAAGCTAAAGGATGGAATCTAATGGAAGGTGCATTTTGGAGACTTAGGAATCCAGAGTGCGCCTTTCTTTGCGTTTCCGTATAAAGAAAGCGTCCGCTAATTTTGACCCATGGACAGTAAATGTTACAATCCATTGATAATATGTCATATAACATAACATAATGGGGAAAAGTTAATTGTCACTATCGCTTTAATCTGTTAAAATCTCCTTAAGTATTTGATGAATAAGTGGGGGGATTGGAAGATGAAGGCCGAAAAGAAATGGATCATGTCAGCTTTTATGTCTCTTATGATGGTGGCTATTGTGGGCTGCGGTTCCAATAACAATGCGGGGAGCGAAAATGCTGCGGTTGAGAAGATCAAATTCGCCACCGACGCCAGCTATGCGCCAATGGAATTTATGGACACGGACAAAATCAAGGGCTTTGATATTGATTTCATCAAGGTAGTCATGGAAGAAGCGGGCATTGATTACGATGTGACGAATACAGGCTGGGATACGATGCTGACTAGCGTAAAGCAGGGCACGGAATATCAGGCCGGACTGTCCTCCGTCTCCATTACGGATGAACGCAAGGAAACCTATGACTATTCCATTCCTTATTTTGAATCCACGAACATGATATTGGTTAAGGAAGACAGCGACATTCAGAATGCGCTTGATCTCAAGGATAAGATTGTAGCCATTCAAGGGGCAACCACTGCCGATGATCTGATGAGCGGAATTATGGGCGTGGACAATGGCAACCTGAGACGGTTCGACAGCAATGCTGTGGCGCTGATGGAGCTGGATGCCGGAGGGGCGGATGCGGTAGTGGCTGATATCGCGATTGTGCGTGAATACGTGAAGAACAATCCAGACAAGAAGTTCAAGACGATCACCGACATGGAGAATTTCGGCTCCGAATATTACGGCATCCTCTATCCGAAGGGCAGTGAGTGGAAAGCGAAGCTGGACCCGGCCATCAAGGCGGTGCTGGAGAACGGCAAATATGCTGAAATCTACAAAACCTGGTTCGGCGAAGAACCTAATCTGGAGAATGTCCTGAACGCTAAGTAAGTAATGAAGCTGGTATTGATAAGCATGCGTAATGATAGCTATTGCGCATGCTTCTTTTTTAAGCAGAAGAGAAGGGAAGAGTCTTATGGATTTCAGATTTGATATAGTGATTCAGTATTTACCGGTATTGCTGAAAGGCACCCTGCTTACGATTGGCATTTCCATCGTCTCTATTCTAATTGGCTCCATTCTGGGTTTGGGGATCGGTTTTGGCAAAATGGCACCGAAATGGTATTTTCGCTGGCCTTTTCATTCCTACATTAACTTCTTTCGCGGCACCCCGTTGTATGTTCAGATTCTGATCGTTCACTTTGGCCTGATTCCTCCGTTCTACGGCAAGACTAACGCTCTGATGACAGCCTTTGTTGCGCTCTCGCTGAACTCAGCGGCTTATTCTGCCGAAATCTTCCGTGCCGGCATCCAGTCCATCGACCGGGGACAGAAGGAAGCGGCGATCTCACTGGGCATGAGCTCTACCCAGGCGATGCGGTTTATTATTCTTCCGCAGGCCATTAAGCGGATGGTTCCGGCCTTTGGCAATGAATTTATTGTGCTGGTGAAGGATTCTTCCCTGCTTGCTCTGGTAGCGGCACCTGAGATTATGTATTGGAGTAACACGATGAAAGGGCAATATGCCCGGATCTGGGAGCCTTATCTGACGGCTGCGCTGATCTATTTCATTCTTACCTATTCGCTTAGCAAGCTGCTGAACTATGTTGAACGGAGGATGTAAACGTTATGGAGCCTATTATTTCTGTGAAGAATCTGTACAAATCGTTTGGTGCCCATACTGTATTGGCCGACATTAGCGTCGATATCCACAGCCGGGAGGTTGTGGTGGTAATCGGGCCTTCCGGCTCGGGCAAATCGACCTTCCTGCGCTGTCTGAACCTGCTGGAGCAGCCGCAGAGCGGCGATATTACAATTGAAGGCACTTCCTTGATGGACAAGAACACAAGGATTAACGATATCCGTACCGAGCTGGGCATGGTGTTCCAACAATTCAATCTGTTTCCGCACAAAAAGGTAATTGAGAATATTATGCTGGCTCCAATCCAGGTGCGCAAATGGACGCCGGAGAAAGCACGGGAGAAGGCGCTTCAGCTGCTGCAGAAGGTGGGTCTCAGCGAGAAGGCGGATGTCTATCCGGCATCCTTGTCTGGCGGGCAGGCCCAGCGTGTAGCGATCGCCAGAGCGCTGGCCATGGAGCCCAAGATTATGCTGTTTGATGAGCCGACCTCGGCGCTCGACCCGGAGATGGTAGGCGAGGTGCTGGCGGTGATGAAGGATCTGGCCCGCGACGGAATGACGATGGTGGTGGTTACCCATGAGATGGGCTTTGCGCGCGAAGTGGGCGACCGTGTGCTGTTTATGGAGCAGGGCATGATTGTGGAGGAAGGCAGACCGGAGCAGTTATTCGGCAGTCCGACCCAGGAGCGCACCCAGCTATTTCTGTCCAAGGTATTGTAGAATTCTGGCAAAGTAGAATATTGTTATTTAATCGGGTATATTAGAAGAGTAACGAAGGTTCAGGAATTTAATGCAAATATCTGTCCGATACGCAGAGAGGAGGCTCAGGGGTATCTTTTGATTATCATAACCTATAATGATAGAAGGAGAATACGATGAGCACATTTAAAAGCTGGTTGAACACAACGAAAAGCGGACTCGCCGATCAAGTGAAGAAATTTAAAAATAAGGACTTCATGAACGCGGTAGTTGCGGGGTGCGCCCTGGTGGCTGCTGCCGACGGCAAGATTGAGGAAGCCGAGAAGAACAAAATGGCAGGATATATGAATCTCAGCAATGAGCTTAAGGTGTTTGACATGCGCGATGTGATCGCCCAGTTTAATACCTACGTTGGCAATTTCGACTTCTCCCCGGAGATCGGTAAGCAGGAAGCCTTGAAAGCAATCGGTAAATTTACCGGCAAACCTGAGGTTGGCCGCATTATCGTGGCTGTGTGCTCTGCAATCGGTGCTGCTGACGGTGATTTCGACGAGCACGAGAAGGCCGTAGTCCGTAATATTTGCGGTGTGCTTGGCCTTAGCCCAAGCGAATTCAGCCTTTAATTGGCCCGGATACGCACTGGAATTTGGTTGAAACGTTACGGCCTTTCATTCGTATCAGTGATAGAACACCCATAAGCTAGACTTGCAGAAATGTAATTCTTTCTCGGAAACGGAGGTACGTGAATTTGGCTGGAATTAATCTCGTTAAAGGTCAAAAGATTGATCTGACTAAAGGTAATGCAGGATTGTCTAATGTAATTGTAGGTTTGGGCTGGGACCCGGCGGAGCCGGCACGCGGATTCTTTGGCGCCAAGAAGCAGGCGAACATCGACTGTGACGCTTCCGCGCTGATGCTCAGCGAGAATGGCAAGCTGACCCGCAAGGAGAATCTGATTTTCTTCCACAATAAGCAGAGTCCTTGCGGCTCCGTTGTTCACTCGGGAGACAACCTCACGGGTGATGGCGACGGCGATGATGAGCAGATTATGGTTAGCCTGAGCAAAATTCCTGCCGATGTGCACAAGGTATTGGTTGTGGTTAATATTTATGATGCCGTCAACCGCAAGCAGGACTTTGGAATGATCAAATCGGCGTATATTCGGGTAATGAATGCTGTGGGCAACACTGAATTGATTAAGTTTAACCTTTCTGAGAACTATAACGGTTTCACTGCGCTAATCTGCGGCGAGTTGTACCGCCATGGAAGCGAATGGAAGTTCGCGGCCATCGGTGAAGGTGCCCATGCAGCTCATATCAATCAATTAGCTGAACGCTACATCTAAAATAAACTTAGGAAAAGAGGTCACACACTCATGGCTATCAACTTATCTAAAGGTCAAAAGATCGATTTAACCAAAACCAATCCAGGGCTCTCTAAAATCACGGTAGGTCTCGGCTGGGATACCAATAAATACGACGGCGGCAAGGATTTCGATCTGGACTGCTCCGTATTCCTGACGGATACCAACAACAAGGTTACTAAAGAGAGTAATTTCATCTTCTTCAACAACAAGCAGAATGAGAATGCTTCTGTTGTCCACACCGGCGACAACCGTACAGGCGAAGGCGACGGCGACGATGAGCAGATCCAGGTTGACCTTCTGAACGTACCTGCGGATGTGGATAAGATTGCTTTTACCATCACCATCTATGAAGCAGAAGCAAGAAGCCAGAACTTCGGACAGGTCTCCCGTTCTTATGTACGTATCGTAAATGATGCCAACAGCGAAGAGCTGATCCGTTTCGACCTGGGCGAAGATTTCTCCGTGGAAACCGGAGTTGTAGTAGGTGAATTGTACCGTAATGGTGCAGAATGGAAATTCAACGCAATCGGCAGCGGCTACAAAGATGGTTTGACTGGCTTGACCCGCGACTACGGACTGAACTAATTCTGTAAGCGGGGCTTTCCAGATAATTCACTTATGAAAGAGGGTTATGATCAGTGACGATTAGTCTTTCCAAAGGACAGCGGATTGATTTGACCAAGACAAATCCTGGTCTGACAAAAGTAATGGTAGGATTAGGTTGGGATACCAACAAATACAGCGGAGGTCAAGATTTCGACCTCGATGCTTCGGCATTCCTGCTGTATGAGGACGGCAAGGCCAAAGGGGCCGACGACTTCGTGTTCTACAATAACCCTAACGGCGGAGCTGGTTCCGTTGTTCACACCGGCGATAACCGTACAGGTGAAGGCGACGGGGATGATGAGCAGATTGAAGTTGATTTCAGCAAGGTTCCTGCCCATATCCAGCGTATCGGCATCACCGTAACGATCTATGATTATGAATCCCGCGCACAGAACTTTGGACAAGTCTCCAATGCGTTTGTTCGTGTGGTGGATGCTTCCAGCAACCGGGAAGTGCTGCGCTTTGATCTTGGCGAAGATTTCTCCACAGAAACAGCTGTAGTCTTCTGTGAGTTCTACCGTCATGGTGCGGATTGGAAGTTCCAGGCGATCGGCAGCGGGTTCGCAGGCGGCCTAAGCGCTCTGACCAAGAATTATGGACTGGACGCGCAATAACATCCTGTGGGCGGGGTCATACCGATCCTGCCCTTTTTCTAATTTTTTTCAGGATGCATCAACTCCACTCAGAGTATGTCTTCACACCCAAGTGGCCGGAAAGCTGGATAGGTAAAGCGGGGAACATTAGAGAAATGCTTCCCTCAAATCCCCGCTTCAACCTGTCTTGCCCTCCGTATCATCGGGTTTGAAGACACCTCCTAGGTGGGGTTATTTTACTCCATGGGCAAAGGTGGCGTAGGGCATGGCTGTTGAAGTAGTTAAAGGACAAAAAGCTGATCTTACCAAGGGCAACCCCGGGCTAAGCGAGCTGGTCATAGAGATTGCCTGGCAATCACCGGCCGCGCTGGAGATTGATACCTCGGCATTTCTGCTGGGGGAAGGCGGCAAAGTCGGCAGGGATGAGGATCTGATATTCTATAATAATCCTACGGCGCCTTATATTCGGTATAAGGATGTTCCCGGGGCCAGCGGACTCAAGAGATTCGAAGTTGAACTGGCTGCCATCCCGGCAGGCATTGCGAAGATTGCTTTCACGCTCACTATATATGACGGCGAGAAGCGTGGCCAGAGCTTCGGGCAGGTGAATGAAGCGAATTTCCGCATCCTCAATCAGAAGACAGGCTCGGAGCTGCTGCGCTGTAATCTTGGAAATCAATTCTCGGTTGAAACCGCCGTTGTGGTTGGAGAATTATATAGATATGGTGCCGAATGGAAGTTTAGTGCGGTGGCTGCAGGCTTCGCGGGCGGACTTAACGAGCTGTGCAGGAATTTCGGGATAGAGGTAGAGGATACCCCGGCTCCGCCGGTTCCCTCAGTTCCCCCAGCTCCACCTGTGCCGTCGGCTCCGCCGCCGGTACTGAAGCCACGGCCGCCAGTTCCTCCTGCGCCGAGCCCGCCCGCCGCTCCCCCGGCACCTCCTGCTCCTTCTCTGGGTGCGAATCTGAACCTGCAGAAGATCGAGCTGAAGAAAAAGGGCGATTCGATTAATCTCAAGAAATCCGCCGGGGGTCTCGGTGAACTGCTGATCAACCTGAACTGGAATCAGAAGCAGGGCGGAGGATTATTCAGCCGCAAGAGTGGCGTAGATTTGGACCTGGCCTGCCTGTTCGAGCTTAAGGATGGCAGCAAAGGGGTCGTTCAGGCGCTGGGCAACGCTTTTGGCTCGATGAATCAACCGCCCTATATGATGCTTGATGGCGACGATCGTACCGGATCGGTGACTACTGGTGAGAACCTGCGGATCAACGGGGCTAAGGTAGCCAATATCGAACGTATTTTGATCTTTGCTTTTATTTATAAGGGAGTCACCAACTGGTCTGAAGCGGATGGTGTAGTCACAATTAAGCAGAGCGGCGGACCGGACATTATTGTCAATATGGACGAGCATAACAACCGCAAGGGCATGTGTGCGATTGCGCTGTTCCGTAACGTGAATAACGAAACCTTTAGTATAGAACGGCTTGTGCAATATTACAGCGGACATCGAGAGATGGACCAGGCCTACAATTGGGGCCTGCGCTGGGTAGCGGGCAATAAATAATCGATTTTAGCGGAGGCGCAAGGGCAATGGATTGGTTCGCTGATTTATTTAGGAGTATTAGCGAGAATTATGGGCATTTTTTCTCATGGAGTGATGTGGTTGGAACACTCTCTGACCCCGTCAGCTGGGGCATTATCGGAAGTCTGATTCTGCTGGAAGGGCTGCTGTCTGCGGATAACGCACTGGTGCTTGCCGTTATGGTTCGGCATCTGCCGAAGGAGCAGCAGAAAAAAGCGCTTTTCTACGGAATCCTCGGGGCTTATATCTTCAGATTCCTGGCGATTGGTCTCGGAACGTTCCTGATAAAGTTTACGCTGGTTAAGGTTCTCGGGGCACTTTATCTCTTTTATATCGCTTACAAAGGACTTTTCAAGGGTAGTGCCGAAGAACAGAGGGAGAACAAGGGAACCTCTTTTTGGAAAACTGTACTCCTTGTTGAATTAATGGATATTGCATTCAGTATTGACAGCGTAATTGCCGCGTTCGGACTCAGTGACCAGGTGTGGGTATTGTTCCTGGGCGGGATTCTCGGCGTGCTGATGATGCGCGGAGTGGCTCAGGTCTTCCTGAAGCTGATTGACCGTTTCCCTGAGCTGGAGCAGGCAGCCTTTCTGCTGATTGCTATTATTGCCGGCAAGATGCTTGCAGGCGCCTTCGGATTTGAATTATCCCATGCTATTTTCTTCACGATTCTTATTGCTGTGTTCGTGGGGACCATTCTATACAGCTCTGCACGCAAGAAGAAAGAAGCCAACCGTAAAGCCTAAGCAAGAGAGCAGTTGTACCCCAAAGGACGGCTGTTTCGGGGATACAACAGGGCAGCCATTTCTTCTCCAGGGTAACCGTATATATTTAAGCGTGGCCTTTGCTTGTAGTCAAGCGAGCCGGATGCCGTCCCCGACAGGACGGCATCGCTGGTTCTGCTGCTGATATGAAATAAGGCTCATGTAAGTTTTGCCGGCTTCGCAAAACGATAAGGGGGAAGAGCCTTGAGATACTTTGATTATCTGACGAAAGAACAAGAAACGTCCTTATTCCACGCTCCGCCGATATCCTTTGACCATACCATTGGCAAGGATTTACTGGCTTATGCCGTCGGCGCTGCCCTCTATATGCCGGCTACCCGCCCTACAGTTGCAGAAGATATCCTGAAGCTGAAGAGCTCAGGACTAATGACTGTCATCATTGATTTGGAGGATGCGATTGGAGACAATGAGGTCGAACAAGGCGAGCATTCCCTTATCCGCCATCTGTCTTACCTGGCCGCTTATGCAGACACTCGGGCTGATGGTGAGCAGAGCCTGCCGCTCCTATTCGTTCGTGTCCGCAATCCAGACCAGCTGCGGCAGCTGGTGTTTCAACTCGGTTCGTTAATTACCTTGCTGACCGGGTTCGTATTCCCTAAATTCTCGGTAGACAACGGTGTGGAGTATTTTGAGATAGTTGCCGATTATAACAGCTCGCGCAGCTATGATGCACCTGTGCTGTACGGCATGCCGATTCTGGAGAGCGCACCGATTATCTACCGGGAGAGCCGGATGGACACCTTGCTTGCCATCCGCAGCCTGCTGAGCAATTACCGTGAATATGTGCTGAATGTCAGAATTGGGGCTACGGATTTCTCCAGCCTGTTCGGACTGCGCCGCAGCCCGGATATCAGCATCTATGACCTGACCCCGATCCGCGACTGCATGTCCGATATCATCAATGTATTCGGGCGGGTGGAGGAGGGGTATGTTATCTCCGGTCCGGTCTGGGAATACTTTGCGAATAAAGGCCATCGGGTGCTCCGGCCACAGCTGCGGGAGACTCCCTTTGAGGATACGTATGGTAAGAACGGCCGCAATCTGCGCAACCGTTATATTTCCAGCAGCATGGATGGGTTGATCCATGAGGTTATCCTGGATAAAGAGAACGGAATCGTAGGTAAAACCATTATCCATCCCTCGCATTTAAGACCTGTACAGGCGATGTATACCGTGATGCATGAGGAATATGTCGACGCGTTAAGCATCGTAGAGAGCAATAACGGCAACCGAGGGGTATTCAAGAGCGAATATTACAACAAGATGAATGAAATCAAGCCGCATTTGAACTGGGCGAAACGTATTCTTTTACGATCTCAAATATACGGGGTGTTACATGAACAACAGCATTTTGTCGGATTATTACCCGAGAACGAATATACACACGTATAACATCGTCGAGAACCTTCAGGTTACTGTAACCGAAACTTCCAATCCTTTTCACATCCCGGTCGATGCCCTGTTCTCCATGGCTGCCCGGATTAATATCAAACGTTCGTTCCTGTTTGTGAGCAAAGTGCTGGGCAAACATATTCCGGTTAATCCGTATACCCCGCTGCTCAGCGGAGCGGCGCTGGGTCTGCTGCTCTACCGGGAGCTGAATGCCGGTGCAGCGGATGCGGAGCTGCTGGAGCCGCTGATGGCCCAGGCAGTTCATGGACTGCTTCATCCCGAAGCCGCCCAAGAAGCGTATCAGGCATTGGCCGCCGCGCAGCTGGTGCTGCCAGAGCCGGTGCTTTTTATCGGCTTTGCTGAGACGGCAACGGCTTTGGGGCACAGTATGTACAACATTTTTGCCGGGAATGCAGCATATATTCATACTACCCGTGAGGATATTCCTGAACTGGAGTCGGTGATCAGCTTCGAGGAGGAGCACTCCCATGCAGTGGATCATCTCTGCTATGCGCTGAAGCCAGAGCTGTTGTCCGGCAAGGAGCCGGTCATTCTGGTGGATGACGAGATTACTACCGGCAACACAGCGATCAATACAATCCGTGACATCCACTCCAAATTCCCGCGTGAGGAATATGTAGTAGCTTCTATTCTGGACTGGCGCAGTGGCAGCAACCTGGATACCTACAGCCAGCTGGAGCAGGAGCTGGGCATCCGTATCCGTTCTTTATGCCTGCTGCAGGGCAGTATTGAAGTGAAAGGAACGCCTGATTTGGGGAGCGGCGGTTATACTGAACCGGCTGCGCCTGCAGCGGAAGCCCCTCTAATCACTACCTATGTTCAAGATGGTCTGGAGCGCCTTAAGGTGTGCTCCAAGGACTCCACCGGAGAGCGCAATCTTGCTCCTTATCTGAAGTACAGCGGACGTTTCGGATTGGTTTGTCAGGACAATGGCGAATTGGACCGGGGCGTATCCAGCGTTGCGGCTCAGCTGAGTGCACTGCGCGAGGGAGCGAAGGCGCTGGTTATGGGCGTAGGCGAGTTTATGTATCTGCCGATGCGGATCGCTGCTGAGATGGGGGCAGGGGTGTCTTATCAATCCTCCACCCGCAGCCCGATTCATCCGGACCGCCGCGAGGATTATGGCGTTCACAGTGCTGAGCCGCATCCGTCAGCCGGTGATCCGGGGATTATGAATTACATCTACAACATCGACCCGGGCCAGTATGATGATATATTCGTGCTGATTGAACGCGAAGTGCCGGCCGGCCGGATTCAGCCGCTGACAGCTATTCTGCAGAGGCTGGCCCGTCACAAGGTGCATCTGATTGTGCTGACCCCTAATCTTATGGAAGGAGGTCCTGCACATGAACAAGCTTAATAATGAGGCATTGATGAATATAAGCATTACTCCGCCAGTCCCGCTGGGCAGCTACCCGGCTGAGGATGTAACCTTCCTGCTGAAGGATCTCAGCAATGTGTCCTTGGAGCGGGCGACGGCGGAACGGGAAGAGGCTATCCAATCCGGTGTGCATTATTCGGAGATGCTTCCTGTGGAGTATCAGCCGACAGAGCAATATATTGACTTATTCCACGAAACGCTTGGGCAGTCTGCGGAGAAGGTGGCACTGGCAGTTGCGGTTGTTTCCGAACTGATCGTTGCCAAGCGGGGTCTGGAGAAGGTGGTGCTGGTCTCGCTGGCGCGTGCCGGTACACCGATTGGCGTGCTGATCAAACGTTATATCAGCTATAAATATGCAGTAGATCTGCCGCATTACAGCATCTCAATTATCCGGGGCAAGGGGATCGACGTTAACGCCGTCATCTACATGCTGCAGCAGCATGGGCTGGATGCCGACCTGCAGTTTATTGACGGCTGGACTGGCAAGGGTGCGATCCGCCAGGTGCTAATTGAAGCCTGTGAGAGCTTCAACAACAAATATGGCATCCGGCTGAATGACGATCTGGCTGTTCTGGCTGATCCGGGCTACTGCTCCGGTACATTCGGAACCCGGGAGGATTATCTGATCCCCAGCGCCTGTCTGAATTCGACAGTATCCGGCTTGATGAGCCGGACAGTACTGCGGGACGATCTGATCGGACCGGACGACTTCCATGGGGCCAAGTTCTATCAGGAGTGGCTGGATACGGATGTATCCAATGTGTTCATTGATGCGGTCTGTGCTTATTTCGATACGGCAGCCGAAGATGGGCAGCCTGCAGCTGAGGTGATGCTGCAAGCGCCACCTGAGATTACTTGGGCAGGCCTGCGCGATATCAAGAGCATTCAGGAGCAGTTCGGCATCGACAACATTAATCTGGTCAAGCCTGGCGTCGGAGAGACCACACGTGTGCTGCTGCGCCGAGTACCATGGAAAATTCTTGTCGATACTATGGATAATCCCAATCTGCGCCATATTCTGCTGTTGGCCGAGGATCGGGGGGTACCGGTGGAGGTATTCCCGGGACTGACGTACTCCTGCTGCGGGATCATTAAGCCGCTGAAAGGGGAGACGGAATGATCTATGCCAGTGACCTTGACCGTACACTGATCTATTCACGCAGTGCCATCGGGGTTCCCGAGAATTCCCCTGGTCTTATACCGGCTGAGATCATTGATGGTGTTACTGTATCCTATATCTCGCAGCAGGCCCTGGAGCAGCTGCAGGAGCTTGTCGCGGCCAGTCTGGTGTTTATGCCGGTAACGACCCGTACCATCCAGCAATACAAGCGGATCAATCTGTTTCAGGAGACAATTATTCCTGATTATGCGATTACCAGCAATGGAGGCAACATTCTGATTGGCGGTGTGGTGGACCAGGAATGGAGGTCGGCAGTTGGCAGCTTGGTAGCAAGCGGCTCTGCCCCGGCAGCGGAGATTGTGGAGCTGGTAAGGTCTGTGGTTCGGGAGGAATGGCTGATCAGCGAGCGGTATTGCGACGAATTATTTTATACATTTGTGGTCTACCGTGATCTTCTGCCGATGGATGAGATAACCCACATGGCCGACAGGCTGGCCACTCTGGGCTGGAAGGTGTCGCTGCAGGGTCGCAAGCTCTACGTCGTGCCGGTGGCTGTCAACAAGAGCGATGCCATTCTTCATGTGCGCCGGACGGTCCGCTCAGAGCCAATGGTGGCCTCAGGCGATTCTCTGCTCGACAAAAGCCTGCTGGCCAGTGCCGACTATGCTATCGCACCCTGTCATGGAGAAATATTTGCCGAACAGCAGAGTGGTTTAGTAAAATCAAGTTATCCCTTCACGAAACAGTCGGGGGTATTTGCCGGGGATGAGATTCTGCAGTATGTACGCATGATTTATAATAACTTAACCGTGCTGGGAGTTGGGCCACAATGAAAAAGGTCAACATTTATTTCAATCGCTGGTTTTCCGTGGCTTTTCATTATATGAATCTCATCCGCAACAATGAGGACGGCATTCCGTTTCAGATTTTTGCCACCCATCCCGATATTCGCCATATGTCGCTCCAAGGGGCCGATGTGGCTGAGACCGAACCTGCGCTGCAGGGGATCGAATATGTTCAGTTCTGTGTGGAGTTCTGCCGCGCCCATGAAATTGATATCTTCATCCCCCGGCTGCATATGCTGGATATTGCGCTGCATGCGCAGCTGTTTGATGAGATAGAAACGAAGGTGCTGGTCTGCCGAGATTTGGATCTGCTGGAGACGATTATGGACAAGGGGAAATTCTATGAAAGCGTAAGCAGCAAAGGCCTTATGACTATTCCCGATTATCATGTGGTCAGCAACGTACAGCAGTTCAGAGCAGCCTATGAAGATCTGGTTGCCAGAGGGCACCGTGTCTGCTTCAAACCAACCGAAACCGAAGGTGGTCTTGGCTTCCGCATTATTGACAACGCCCGCAGTCCGCTGGAGGAATTGTTCGGGCATGTCACGCCGCTCATCTCATTCGAAGAGGCTAGCCGGATTCTGGGGAGCACGGAGAGCTTCCCCGACCTGATGGTGATGGAACTGCTCGAAGGGTATGAATACAGCATAGATTGTCTGGCGGACGAGCAGGGCAAGCTGTTGGCTGTAGTGCCCAGGCGTAAGGCAGGAGGCAGGCTGCGGCTGATGGAGCATATCCCCGAGCTGGAGAAGATTGCCGCCAGTGTGGCGGAGGCCTACCGGATTCCTTTTAATTACAACATTCAGATGAAATATAGCGGCAGTATTCCCAAGCTGTTGGAGATTAACCCACGAATGTCAGGCGGGTTGCATATCTCTTGTCTGTCGGGCATCAACTTTCCCTATTTGGCTGTCAAAAGCGCGCTCGGCGGTGAAGTGCAGCCGGCTGCGTTCGTCCATGATGTCTTGGCCAGTCATGTGGAACAGCCCTTGATTATGAGAATAGACGGGCAGTCCGTGGTCTCGGACCCCGTGAATTGAGCGCTTTGAAACCCGCTCCCAAGAGGTGAGGATCATTCAAGCTAAACTGAAAGTATTGTTGTATGCCGGCGCCGGGTATGCCGCCGCCGTATTAACCAGTCCCTTTCTGCCGGAGCTGCTCTCTCTGCTGCTGCCGGTTGCCGGGGCCGCCTATGGCCTGGTGGAAGCCAGTCTGAAGCGGCCCCGAACGAATCTGCCGGCTGAGGTGCTTCCTGCTGGACCGGCCCAGGAGACGGTACCCGCGCCTCCCCCGCTCCCGGAACAGAAGGCAGGTTCCAACAGCGGGGCCGCGAATACCGCCGCTTCGCCGAGTCCGGCCGCTGTACTTAACGGAGCCGCTGCGCCGCAGATCGGACCGGAATTTGCTCCAGTGGTGGAGTATTTGAGCATTCTGGAGGATATGATTATCTCCGAAGGGCAGAAGGATACCCTGGACAATGAGATTGTCGAGAAGTCCCTGGCGCTGTTCGCCAGACTGCAGCGCGTCATTCCGCTGCTGCAGGAGCTGAACAACGGCGAAATTAACCATACGGTCCGCAGATTGATTCTGAAGGATCTCAATGGTGTGATCAATCCGTTTCTGCGCCTTGGCGGTGAAGCCAAGACCCGGAACCGGAGAATGCTGCTGAACGGTCTGCGTGATGTCGATGCCAAAATCTCGGATATCGCTTCGACGATTGAGCATAAAGACTTGATGGAACTTCAGACAAAGGCGGAGCTGATTCACCAGCGTTACAGCAGCTCTGAACTATAGGAGGGAAGCCCATGTCCACTCAGTTGATCCAACTTAAGAAGGAAGACGAGCAGAAGGTAATTCAGGAGGCCTCCCAGCTGATCGAGCAGGTGGCCAAGACCGATACGGTCACTCTGGATTCGTTGATGGATGATATAGGCAAGCTTGGGGTCAAGACGCAAGAGAAAGCCGGTCAGACCCTGAAGCTGCTGGATCGTCCTGTCAATGACCTGATGTCAGGCAAGCGGGTCGAAGTGCCCAATATGATTATGAAGCTGCGCAATGAATGCGAGACGCTGCAGCAGAGCAAGAATGTCAGCTTGTTCGGCAAAATCATGCGCAAGAGCCCGTTGAAGAATTACGTCTACAAATATCAGTCGGTTAGGACGAATATTGACGCGATTATTACCGGCCTGCGCGATGGCAGGGATACGCTGGAGGAGAGCATCGTCAACATGCGCCAGCTGAAGCGCACCTCGATGGAGGAAATTTACAATCTCCAGACCAAAATTGCCTTCGGCAACAAGCTGAAGGAACTGTTCGAGGTGGAGATCGCCAAGCCGGAGAATGAATTCCGCAAAGCGCATCTGGAACGCGGCCTGCGCAAGGTAATGGTACGGATTCAGTCCATGACCGAGATGATTCTGCTCTATAATCAGGCGATTGCCGCTACGGATATCATCAACGACAACAATGACAAGCTGATTGATTCCGTCAATAATGCGATTGACAAAACCTCCAATCTTATCACCGTATCAGCGATGATTGCGATGTCGCTGGCCGATCAGGAGAATGTCATTTCCGCCGTGGAAGCAACCAACAAGACGATTGAAGACCAGTTCAAGGAGAACGCACGTCTGCTCCGCACCACTACGGAGAAGACTACCGAGCTGCTGGCCAAACCGTCCATGTCGCTGGAGTCGGTCAACCAGGCCATTGGTGATCTGCTGAGCGCGCTCGACACCTCGGAGCAGTCCAACCGTCGTATTATCGAGAGCTGCCAGGACTACACCTCCAAGATGACCACGATCAACACCCAACTAAGCAACCGCCTTGGATTGAATGAGGCTGAGCAGCAACCGGCACTGAAGCAAGGGTCGGACAGCGGATTAAGCAGCTTCCTGAACTGATTCGGGACAAGCCTGCAGCCGGTTCCCAAGTGTTACGAATGAAGCCTGGCCGGATTTTCCCGGCAGGCTTTTTGGAAATATAAGAAATTATATGTTCTACACTATTATTTATCCTTCTATTTTTCGCAGAAACGGATGCCTGAAAGCGATACGTAGGATCGCTGCTTCGGAAGCATACGCTTTTCAGAGGACGGCGAAGCCGTTTCTTCTTACGTCCCAGCAAACATATAACCCTATTCCCGCACATAAGTTGTCACTGGGGCATCTGTGGAGGAAAGAGAGGGTAGGCATATGATTCTGGGAGGTTTGATACTCGTGCTTATCATCGTAGCCAGCAGTGAGAAAGCAGAAGCGATCGCAGAACTGAATGAAGACAGGGAATAAGGCGGCTTCCTGTAGAACGTGAACTTAAGAATGTTATAAACGGAGTTGCCAAGAAGCCCTGTATATCAGGCGCCCCTGGCAACTCTATTGTTTTATTCTTAAGTTCATCATATATGGTTCAAGTAATTTCCAGTGGTTTATTGGGTATAATACCCCTGAAGCTGAAGAAGGCTTTTACCGCTGGAAAATACTGCAAACCACTGGAGGTCCTATGGAGAACGAAGCATTGCTGCAGGTTGAACGGTTAGCTCTGAAGAAGCAAAAGATCTACCGGCAAAGCGTTCTGCGCTATATTGCCAGAGCGATGCTCGCGAGTATGTTTATCGGATTTGGCGTTATTGTAGCCTTCAAGACCGGGAATTTCTTCTACATGGAGCAATCGCCGATGACGTACCCGATGGCTGCCATTACGTTTGGCGCAGCGATCATTCTGATCTCTTATGGGGGCGGCGACCTGTTCACGGGAGATACTTTTTATTACACGTACACGGCTCTGCGCCGAAAAATGCAATGGACCGAGGTAGTACGGATGTGGACGATGAGTTATATCGGCAATATTCTGGGTGCTGCGGCCTTTGCGCTGTTGATTTTTCTGACCGGACTGTTCTATGATTCCAATGTGAACGGCTTTCTGCTGAATGTGGTTGCCCACAAAATGGAGGCTCCGGCCATGGAGCTGTTCTTCCGGGCGATCCTCTGTAACTGGTTGGTGTGTCTGGCCTTTTTTGTCCCGATGTCAATGAAAGGGGACGGGGCGAAGATGTTCGCCATGGTCCTGTTCGTCTTCTGCTTCTTCATCTCAGGGTATGAGCACAGCATCGCCAACATGTGTACCTTTGCAATCGCGCTTGTACTGGATCATCCCGGGACGATCTCGTGGGGTGGCGTAGTCCACAATCTGGTGCCTGTTACTCTCGGCAATCTGATTGGCGGGGGCGTGCTGATGGGTGTAATGTATTATTATGTGAACAAACCTTTTCTGGATGAGGAGCCGCATTAAGCGGAAGCTCCGGCTTAAGTTCAGCTGCAGATGATTAAGGCGTACAACGACAAGAAGGTGTCCCGACTGCGGGGCACCTTTTTTGGCATTCTCCTTTCCTTAGCTCATCGCAAAAAAGACTTCCCCGGCCGAAGGTGCGGCCAGAGAAGTCTTTAAAATTAGGCTACCATTTCGAACCGCCGGAGGAACGCCCCGATTTGCCGCCTCCGCCGCCCCAGGAGGAACCGCCGGAGGATCGTCTACTGCTGCTGCCTCCCCAGGAGGAGCCGCCGGAAGAGCGGTTAGAGGAAGACGGCCCGGAGGACATCCGTTTGCGGGCCTGTGTTCTGCGCCGCTGCTCTGCCAGGCGGGCCAGCTCTGCCTGCCGCTCGGCTTCTTCCTGTTGGCGGACCAGGCGCCTCGCTTCTTCTTCGTAAGCAGTAATCCGCGAATCATAAGCTCGGCCTAGAGACTCCAGCTCATCGAGGTTGTACGGCCGCTGCGATAACCGCAACTCAAGCTCGCTGTACTCTGGCAGCAAGGATACGTCGAAGTGGCTGGATGCGGCCAGCCTTCTGCTGTGAAGCAGCTGCCAGGCTGCTTCCGTCCGGCCCTCTCCCCCGTTGAAGATCCGGTTGACCGTATTTAATCGCTCATCTAGTAAACTCAGGCCGTCGGCGACCTGCCCAAATTGTCTCCCCGCTTCTTCCTGCAATCTCATTAATTCATCCAGCCCGCTGCGGGCCTGGTCATATTCACCACGTTCATCACTGGTCCAGGTCTCAATCTGCGGCAGCTGCGCTGCCCCCTCGCGCAGGCGTGTACTCCACTCCTTCAGCAGCTCGTCCGTGCTGGCCACATGGCTTTCCGCGAACCGTTGACGTGCCTCCGCTATCCGGCCCTGCAGGCCGTCCCGCTGTTCCTTCAGACGGCTCCAGCCGCTGCGCACAGCTTCTACATCCCGGCGGTTATTCTTCCGCAGCAGCGCCTGCCCCTCGGTCATCGCCAGGGCTTCGTCCAGCAGAAGATCCATCTGGGCGCCGATTCTGCGCACCTCATCCATGTCTCCGGCTGCAAGCGGGGCCTTCATGGCGGCTGCCGCTGTATTGGCCTGCTCCAGCCTGTCATAAGGCTTAGCCTTCATGTTCTGCAGTGAATTCTGGGCAATGATTCCGCTGATCTTGGAGCGGGCTTCACCCAGTACAGCGGAGAACCGGTCCAGCTTGTCATCGTAAAGATCGACATCGGCCAGATCCTGCTCAATCTGATCCTGTTGCTTCTGGGCCTCCTGAAGAATCTCCTGGGCCGCAATCGGGTCGAACAGCTCCAGCTGATCAGCCCGCGAGGTGTCTTCGGTTAGCTCCTTAAGATCCTCCGCAATCTCTTGGAGCGGGAAGCCGGTCTCCTTCATCATGTTCTGGAATTGCCCGTCAAGCTCCGGTCCATCCTGCTTCAGCTCGGCAATTCGTTGCTTGACATTGCGGTCGGCTTCGGTGACCACCGCAATCTTCTTCTCCTCTTCTCCGATGGCAGAGGAGAAGGTGGCTTCAGTCTCGGTCAGCTGCCCGAGCGCCGCCTTCAGAGCGCGAAGCCTGAAGACGGCAGGCTGTGAGCTGCGGCCTTCGTTCTGCAGGGCTGCGAGCTGCACCAACTGGCTGGACAGCCTTCCGGAGATGCCCTCAACCATTTCTTCCGTCTTACCCTGTACGATGCCTTGAAACGGCTTCAGTAGCTCCAGCGCCTGATTGGCCCGCACCATCAGGCTGGCCAGCTGATCCTGAAGCCCGCTAAGCTGCTTGCGCAGCTTCAGTCCGGAGAGCAGCAGGAAGGCTGCGCCTAGCAGGAGAATTCCGCCCAGGATCGCCGCATAAGTCAGCGGGGAGAAGCCGGAATTGCCGCTGGCAGCAGGACTGCTTCCGCCTCCGCTGCCAGCCACGGCTCCTGTACTGCCGCTCCCTGCTGATCCGGGAAGACCTGCCCCCGCAGCCGCACTCCCGGCAATGGAATGAATCGATTGAATCACCGAGGTAATTCCTCCCGCGAAGTCGCCGTCCTGGGCATAGGGGATGAAATACGTATCCAGGAATTTCGTCGTGGCTGCACTTCCGGTGCTGCCTCCCTGGGCAGAGGACCAAGTATTCAGGGAAGCCTGAAACTTGTTGCTTACATTCAGCTCAATCTCCTGGTCCCCGGAGGAGATAAGCAGCAAGATATCGTTTGTAGCTAATTCCCAGTCTTTAATTACACGCTCCGCGTAATCTTTCGCCGCGAGATTACCGAGCGATTCCACAGTCAACACATGAACGGTTACCTGATCTCCGGCAGCAATGGCGACAACAGCGTCTGCTTCTGCAGAGGTAAGCAGTCCGGCTTCATCCGTAATCACTCCCTGCTGGGCGGGGACCCCCGCAGCGTAAACACCGGGAATCCACAACAGGCTGAACATTAATAACAAGGTTATATATCTCTTCAAGCTGGCACGCTCCGATCTGTTGGCTTTTGCTTCTTCTATATTATGCTGATCTTTATACTATAACATTAAACTTATCGCCGACTTCAGACACTTATGGGCAGGGCAACCCAAAAAAGAGGTATCCCGCAGCCGCCGAACAAGCGGGTGGGATACCTCTTATACTAAGATCTGTTACCTGGTCTGCAAACAAAGAATATATTGCAGCCTGGATTTAATCTCTTTTTGCCATTTTAAATCTCCAACCTTTACAGCAAGATTGAGCAGATCCAGGTAATCGTCAACCTGCAGAGTCGTCCGGGTAGTGGCAACATTCATCGGTATTCATTCTCCTTTAGGCTCAATTATAGTGAACAAACTGAATTGTAGTAGATTTCAATAATGATAATCATTATCAACCGTTAAAGCTATTATCCACATTTCCCGCTCAAAAAGCAATAAAAAGTTAAAAATTCTTATTTAAATTTGTGAATATTATTGAATAAGGATGTAACAGGCAGATGAATTTGCGTATTTTGTCGGGTTGAAAGCGCCTCTAGCAGGAAACCTACCATTTTTTGTCGAATACAGCTGGATGTAAGTCCATAGCTCCCCACTTGATTGAGAAGGAGAATTTGCGATGAAGCGGTGTAACCTCTTGCTTCTGATTAGTATACTGCTTATACTTGCACCCGCTTCTGCCGTTTATGCTGAAAGAGAGGACATCAGATATCAGGCGGAACTCGACTATCCTCCATATAAATATATCCACAATGGCTACCTTGCCGGCTTCGATATCGATTTGACCGAAATGATCTTCGAGAAAAAGGATTATCTGCTCGACTTCAGCACCGGCTCCTGGGAGTATGCATACGAGAAGCTGATTCAGGGGGAGATCGAGACTACAGGACTGATGGTCGTCAGTGAGGAGCGCAGTCAGGATGTCTTGTTCTCTCAGCCTGTGCTGGGCAGCTTCATCTCCGTCTACGCCAGAGAATCATTCAGGGATAAGGTGACCCTTGGCAACATGGGCAAATACAAGATTGGTGTAGGCAAGCAGCAATATGCCGAAACAATATTGAATAGCAAGGCCGGAGTTAAAGAATACATAGAATACCCCACTGTGCCTGAGGCGCTAGAGGCCCTTCAGAGCGGTGCAATCGATCTTTTGTTTGAGAACCAGGAGGTCGTGGATTATTTAATTGTGGAACGGGGTCTTACTGGCAAGATTGTCCGCAGAATAAGTGATCTCTACCCCAGAGATGTGGCTTACGGGATCAGTAAATCCTCCCCGGAGCTGGTTCCTTACATCAATGCAAGGCTTGAGCACCTGAAGCGCTCAGGGGCTTTTGAAGACCTGTATCAGCAGTATTTCTTCGTCCATTCGGAAGCCTACAATACCATGATCCGCAACCGGATCATCTCAGGTGCCGTAATCATCTTCTGCCTGCTGGTGTTCGGGGTTGTTGCGGTGCGAATGTATATTAAGCATCTGCGGCGTGCGATTCATTCTGAGCAGCAATTCCTGGGTGATGTTATTGAGCATAGCGGGATTCTGATCTGGGCGGTCAACACTGACAGTAGGATTACCCGCTTCAATAAATATGCCGAGACGCTGACGGGACTAAGAGAACGGGACGTGCTTGGAGAGAGCCTGGGCAGCCTTCAGCCGCTGAAGCCGAATGCCGAGCAGCTCCGGAAGCTGCTGGAACGTGCAGTCCTTCAGGATTATGCTGGCAATGTGGAGCTAAGGCTTCCGGATAACCATCCTAATGCACGTTACTTCTCCATCCGTACGACGCTGATCAAAGGCTTGGATGATCAGTCGGCCGATATTTATGTGCTTGTCGGCATGGATGTGGATGAGCGCAAGCAGAACGAACTGAAGCTGCAGTCCAGCTATGAAGAGCTGGAAGCCACCTATGAAGAGCTGGCTGCTACGGAAGTGGAGTTGCAGGATCAATTAGACAAGCTGCGGGTGAGCGAACGCCGGTTCCACCTGGCTTCTGAAGGCTCCGGGGCCTATATGTGGGAGCTGGACTGGGAAACAGGCTTGTATAAGCTCTCGGACCGCTGGTATGAGGTGATGGGCCACACCGAGGAGGAGATTAATTCTTTCGAAGGCGGAGTGCTCAGCATCATTCACCCGGATGATCAGGAATCCTCTCGTAATGCAAGGCAGCAGCATCTCACGGGAATAACCCCGATCTATGAGACGGAATACCGCATGCGGACGCGGGATAATGGTTATGTATGGTTTGAGGTAAGAGGCAAGGCGATTGTGGACCCAAGGGATAATATTCTGCTGTTTATCGGTTCGCTGATCGATATCAGCAAGCGCAAGCAGGTTGAATTCAAGCTGAACAACAGCTATCAGGAGCTGGAAGCCACCTATGAGCAGTTAACTGCTACCCAGCAGGAGCTGGTGGGACAATATGATGTGCTGCTGGAGAACCAGAAGAACATTCACCGCCTGGCTTATGTCGATTCGCTCAGCAATCTGCCCAACCGGCTGTCGCTGCTGGAAACCATGGAGAATTATTTGCAGAGGCCGGAAGGCAAGGCGGCACTGCTGTTCGTCGATACAGACAATTTCAAATATATCAATGATACCCTGGGCCACAAATCCGGTGATATCCTGATCCGCAAGGCCAGTGAGCGGCTGCAGTCGGTAGTCAGCGGGAATGAGCTGCTGTCACGGTTGGGCGGAGATGAATTTGTTATTTTTATCAAAGACATCACGGACCGCGAGTCTGTGCTGAACTTGGCGGATACCATTCTGGGGGCGTTCCGGCAATCCTTTCTAATCGGGGAGAGCAATCTGTATGTCTCGGTCAGTATCGGCATTTCCTTCTATCCCGAGGATGGAGAGAGCACGGAAGAAATTCTGAAGAACGCCGATGTGGCGATGTACCGTGCCAAAGAAGAAGGCAAGGGCACTTATGTGCTCTATGACAAGTCCATGCATACGGCATTTAATGAACGGATGAATATCGAGAAGCATCTGCGCGGTGCATTGGGTAATCAGGAGTTTGAGCTGCATTATCAGCCGCAGGTGGACATCCGCTCGGGGATGATCTCCGGATTCGAGGCGTTGATCCGCTGGAACAATCCGGTACTGGGATTCGTCTCGCCGCTGTCGTTCATCAAGGTTGCCGAGGATTCCAGATTGATTATTGATATCGGGGAATGGGTACTCCGGGAAGCCTGTCTGTTTATGAAGCAAGTCAATGAACGGATGCTCTATCCATACAAAATCTCAGTCAACATCTCGATCATTCAGATGCTTCAGGAGGACTTCACCGAGATGGTGCTGGACAGCCTGGCGGTTAGCGGACTGGTACCTAGCCTGCTGGAGCTGGAGATTACCGAGTCGGTCTTTATGAAGTCCTTCGGCAGCATTGTCAGCAAGCTGGAGTTCCTCAAATCGCAGGGGATTCGGATCGCACTCGATGATTTCGGAACCGGTTACTCCTCGCTCGGTTATCTGCAGCAGCTGCCGATCTCTACGCTGAAGATGGACAAGACTTTCATTGATTCCTTGTCGGAGAAGGATTACAGCCAGGCTTTCGTGCAGACCATCATTCAGTTGGGACATAATATGGGGCTGGAGGTTGTTGCAGAAGGCGTGGAAGACAGTGGCCAGCTGGCTTTTCTGAAGGAGTCGGGCTGTGATAAGGTGCAGGGGTATCTGGTCAGCAAGCCGCTGCCGGAATCCGGGGTGAACGTACTGCTTGCCCAGCGCAAGCAATATGGGTTTCCTGATATGTGAGTATGAGATGGATAATGAAAAAGGGGGTGTCCACATGCCGGATTGGCGTGCAGACAGCCCCTTTTTTTGAAATACAAACGGATGTCATCTCTTGCAGAGAAAGTCATCCGTTTCTTTTTGCTGCTAGAAAATCACAATTTTGTTTTTCCCCGTTTTTTTGGCCTCATATAAGGCATCATCAGCCCGCTGGAAGATGGAACTCTTGGAATCGGCTCCCGAATAGTTGTGCATGCCGATGCTTACCGTGACCGACTTGCCTTCCATTTCGGCTACCGGTGTTCCGGCAATTCCGGTCAATACCTTGTTCATAATTTCCTGCGATTCCTCCAGCGTCTTGGCGGTGAGAATGACCACGAACTCCTCTCCGCCATAACGGGCGGCGAAATCATCGGTGCCAATATGCGCAAGCAAGCTGGCAGACACCTGCTTCAGCACGATATCGCCAACCCAGTGCCCGTAGAGATCGTTGACTTTTTTGAAATTATCGATATCCATTACGGCCAGCTGCATCGGGAACGGATTGTTCTGCTGATGTTCGATCAGCCAGCCAAGGTATTCATGAAAGGTCTTGTGGTTATACAGATCCGTCAGCGGGTCAATCTTGGACAAGCGGTCCATGATGATATTCTGGATGCGCAAATCCTGCTCCGCCTTCAGGGAGTTCTCCAGCGAAATCTTCAGATCCCGCCCGCGTCCGATAATCCCGAACCCTGCGAGTGAAGTGCCCGCGAAGATCAGAGCGATAATGATAATCTGTGTGCGCATCGTGTAATCGGAATGAGAGGTCTGGATGAACAGGGCTATGGTATACACCAGACAGACGGATGAGGATGCCAGAAGATAGCTGCTTTTGAGATAGATCATGGAGACCAGCAGCGGCAGCAGCATAATCAGCGGCTTCACATGAAATTCCGAACCTAAATGGATAATAATCAGGAGGGCATACAGGTGGCTTGCGGCGCTAATCGCCAGTTCAGACCAACTGGGTCTCCATCTATAGGTACATTCGAGCAGAATCATCATCATCAGGATCAGGGAGTCGGGAACCAGGATATGGCTGATCATATAATCCAGGGTCGAAGTCTTGGGCTGGTCGCTCCAGATGGACCTGGATACAAGGAACTGAGTACATAGATATACAATCAGAACTGCCCAAAAAGCGTTAAGAAGCACTCGGTTCCAATAGGCTTGACGAGGAGTTTGTGCGGGGGGATGCATGGGCTGTTCCTCTTTTCCAGTGTCAATATACTTACTATATTCGACAATAATCCACAGTTTCCTCCCAAAGGATGTAAGAAGTTTAATGTTCGTGTTTAGTGTGTGATAGACTATTTGTGATATGCATTAATGTTATAAAATAAGTCAAAGGCGAATTATAATGAGCTAACTCATTGACATATTCGCTTATTTCCGGTAAACTTCCTATTGGCTCAACAATAAAGATCAGCTGTTCGTATATCCTCAAAGATAAGGTTTGGGGGTTTCTACAGGGAACCGTAAATTCCTGGCTACGGATAGGGTGCTTTTTGCATACCTATGTAATAGCCGGGATTTTTTGCGTCCGGAAATCCTATCGGAGCCGTTAAACATAGTGAGAAGAGCGAGTGTAATCTACGAAGCGTAATCAGTGAAGTAGAGCTATAACAAAACTCAAGCTTATGCTTTCGAAGTGAGTTTGTACGAAGATTATTCAGTGAGGAATACGCTCACAAACTAAGCGGATGCTTTCGAAGTGAGTTTTGTACGAAGCGTAATCAATGAAGCTATCCTAAACAAAACTTAAGTGTATGCTTTCGAAGCGAGTTTTGTACGAAGCGTAATCAATGAAGCTATCCTAAACAAAACTTAAGCGGATGCTTTCGAAGCGAGTTTGTACGAAGATTAATCAGTGAGGAATACGCTCACAAACTAAGCGGATGCTTTCGAAGTGAGTTTTGTACGAAGCGTAATCAATGAAGCTATCCTAAACAAAACTTTCAGGAGGACAAAATGAGCAATTATGATGTAATCGTCGTGGGAGCGGGGCCGGCCGGGATCTTCGCATGTTATGAGCTGTCGCGCAAGGCGCCGCAGTTGAAGGTGCTGCTGGTGGACAAAGGGCATGATATCTATCGCCGCAGCTGTCCGATTCTGGAAGAGAAGATCAAGTTGTGTCCGCCGGCCTCTGGCCGTAAAGAATTCGCCGGGTGTCTGCCCGCCTGCTCCATCACTGCAGGATTCGGTGGCGCGGGAGCGTACAGTGACGGCAAATTCAACATTACCACTGAATTCGGAGGCTGGATGACAGACTATCTTTCGCCCTCCAAGGTGCTGGAGCTGATCCGTTATGTGGACGAGATTAATCTGGAGCATGGGGCTACGCCGACGATTACAGACCCGACGACAGAGAGTATCCGAGATATTGAGCAGCGGGGTTATGCCGCAGGATTGAAACTGCTGCGCGCCGAGGTACGTCATCTGGGGACTGAGCAGAATCTGGAGATTCTGAAATCAATCTATGAATATCTGAAGACCCGCATTGATATGGTGTTCAAGGCGGAAGTGCAGGACATTGTTACGGTAAAAGAAGACGGCAAGCACCGCATAACAGGTATTCAGCTCAAGAACGGTGACAGCTATGAAGCGGACCGGGTAATGATTGCACCGGGGCGTGACGGCTCTGCCTGGCTGAGCGAAATTCTTAAGAAACGCCGCCTCAAAATGTACAACAATCAGGTGGACGTAGGGGTGCGGGTCGAAACCTCGGATGTTGTAATGAGAGAGATTAATGAGCATTTATATGAAGGCAAATTTATCTATAATACTTCCGTGGGCACCAGAGTGCGAACCTTCTGCAGCAATCCTTCCGGACATGTGGTTGTTGAGAATCACAGTGGAGTCATGGCGGCGAACGGCCACTCCTATAAAGATCCGAAGCTTGGCTCAATGAATACCAATTTTGCGCTGCTGGTGTCCCATACCTTCACCGAACCTTTTGACAAGCCCAACGAATATGCGCGGGAGATCTGCAAGCGGGCCAATGATCTGTCCAATGGTGGCGTGATTGTGCAGAAATACGGCGACATCCTGCGTGGGCGGCGTTCTACGGAGACCCGGATCAGCGAAGGGTTTCTGGAGCCTTCACTGAAGGAAGCCGTACCGGGTGACCTGGGTCTGGTGCTGCCGTACAACACGATGAAGAGCCTGATTGAAATGGTGGAAGCCCTGGAAAAAGTAACTCCGGGTATCGCCTCTGAGCACACACTGTTCTATGGAGTGGAGGCCAAATTCTATTCAGCCCGTCCGAAACTGACGGAGAAGCTGGAGACAGAAATTGCCGGACTGTATTGCGGCGGAGACGGGGCAGGCATTACACGGGGGCTGGCACAGGCCGGTGCGGCAGGAGTCTGGATTGCGCGGGGCATGCTCGAATCGATGTAAAAGGGAAGCGCTGGAAGAAATGTGGTACAGGCTCTCTTAAATAGTGTATCCGCAGAAGTGAGTATGGACAGAGTGTAATTAGAGTTGTGAAGGCTGTCTTGGCCGCAGGGTTGCTGCGGGTAAGGCGGCCTTTGTTTGTATAATCCACCTCACCATGAAGTGCCTGAAGAATAGCTACAGCCCGCTCAATGGACAGCCGCAGGCGGTATCATTATAATAAACCGATAGATTAACCTATGGAGGCTGTGACCATGCAAGAAACGTTTACCATCCTGCTGCAAATGTTCGAACGGGCAGCGCTGCTGCTGATGTGTCTGTTCGTGCTGACCCGGCTGCCGCGGTTTAAGGAGATTTTTCAGAAAGGAGACTACACACCCCAGGAGCTGATGATCGCAACGGTGATTTTCAGTGGCTTCGCGCTCTTCGGAACCTATAGCGGGATCAATGTGGAAGGGTCGCTGGTGAATGTGCGGATTATCGCAATCGTCTCCGGTGGAATTCTGTTCGGGCCGTGGGTAGGGCTGATTACCGGTCTGATCTCGGGGGTGCACCGCTTCCTGATTGATATCGGCGGGGTTACGTCGGTGCCCTGTCTGATTACCAGCGTTACCGCAGGGATTGTCTCCGGCATCATCTACCGCCGCACATCGGGGGAGAAACGCTGGATGGCCGGTATTCTGGCCGGGATGGCTACGGAGGCGCTGACGATGGTGCTGATTCTGGTGATGGCTGATCCGGTGTCGCTGGGCGTTGAGATTGTATCCAAGATTGCTTTTCCGATGATTATGAGCCAGATCAGTGTGGGCCTGATTGTCATGCTGGTGCAGAGTGTGGAAGGGGAGAAGGAACGGATTGCCGCCAAGCAGTCGAAGCTGGCTCTGGATATTGCCAACAAAACGCTGCCTTATTTCCGCAGTATCAATCCCGAGTCGCTGCATATGATCTGCCAGATCATCAAAGAGGATATCGGAGCGGATGCCGTCGCCATTACGGACACGCGCCTGATCCTCGCTTATGTGGGGGTCGGAGAAGAATATTATATGGAAGCCAATGAGATTATCAGCGAGGAGACCAAACAGACCATCTCCAGCGGCGAAATTACGATCCGCGACGACGATTCCGACTACATCAACCGTGAGATTAAATCGCTGATTATTATACCGCTGAAGGAGAAGGGCGAAATCACCGGCGCGCTCAAGATCTACTATACCAAAGCCCACAAAATCACCTACTCCCTGCAGGCGATGGCTGTCGGATTGTCGCAGATGATCTCGACGCTGATGGAGGTGTCACGGGTGGAGGGCATCAAGGAGATGGCGAACAAGGCGGAGCTGAAGGCGCTGCAGACGAGCATTAATCCCCATTTTCTGTTCAATGCGCTGAACGCGATTATCTCCTCCATCCGCATTGATCCGGACAAGGCGCGGGAGCTGATCCTCAATCTGTCCGGTTATATGAGATACAATCTGGAGCTGACGGACGAGTTCATTGACATCCGGCGCGAGCTGCAGCAGGTTCAGCAGTATGTCGAGATTGAGAAGGCCCGTTTCGGCAGCCGGCTTACAGTGCTCTATGAAATTGATGAGGTACAGGTGCGCATCCCCAGTCTGATTATTCAGCCACTGGTGGAGAATGCGATTGTGCACGGAATTCTGAAGAGCAAGGGCAAGGGCACCGTGACGATTTCGGTGCAAGAGCAGGACGATACGGTGCGGATCGGCATCCGTGACACTGGTGCGGGCATCAGCCAAGAGACTATAGACAAGGTGTACAGCGGAAATATGCCGGAGAACAAAATCGGCTTATACAATGTGCATCAGCGGGTCAAGCTGATCTATGGGAATGGACTGACCATCCGGCGGCTGGAACAAGGAACGGACATCTCTTTTGATGTCAAAAAGGAGCGAATATGAGAGCAATTATTGTAGAGGACGAAGAGCTGGCACGTCAGGAGCTGGCTTTTCTGATTGAAACGCATAGCGCGATTGAAATTGTGGCGCAGTTTGAGGACGGACTGGACGCCCTGAAATATTTGCAGACTGAGCAGGTGGATGTGCTGTTCCTCGATATCAACATTCCTTCCATTGACGGTGTGCTGCTGGCTCAGAACCTCAGCCGGTTCTCGGTGAAGCCCTATATTGTTTTTATTACGGCCTACAAGGAGCATGCGGCGGAAGCGTTTGAGATTGAAGCCTTGGACTATATTCTCAAGCCATACAGCGAGCTGCGGATCAAGGCTATGCTGCATAAGCTGGAGGGGGTATATACCGCGCGTGGACGCCAGAGTGAAGAGGGGCAGCATGCCGTAAGTGACAAGGTCAATCTGTGGAGAAATGAGAAGATTATCGTCGTCGACGCTGACGATATCTATTATGCTTCGGCGCAGGAGAAGACCACAGCGGTTATGACCCGCACTGAGGAGTACAGTATGGCGCTGAGCATCAGTGATTTTCACAGCCGGCTGCCGCAGGATAAGTTCTTTCGCTGTCACCGCTCCTACCTCGTCAACTTGTCCAAAATCAAGGAGATCATCCCCTGGTTTAACAATACGTACCTGCTGCGGCTGCATGATCTGGACTTCGAGGTGCCGGTGAGCCGCAGCAAGGTCAAGGAATTCCGGCAGATTATGCGCCTGTAAAGGCAGTTCATTCCGCAGGAACGTCATCTCATTCCGTATTTCGCTCAAGCCGGGAGTCTATCGCTACAATAAAGAGGTAAAGAACACCTCGCAGCGATAACTCGGGAGAGAAAGAAGGAATAGAGATGACGACAGCAAAGGGCGCTACAAGCACCAAGCGTTGGCTCGTTGTATTGGGTACTGTAATTATGCAGATGGGCCTTGGCACCATCTATACATGGAGTTTGTTTAATGCGCATCTGGTTAGCAAATTCGGATGGGAGCTAAGCTCGGTTGCGATTACGTTTTCCATTACCAGCTTTGCTTTGGCTTTTGCCACCTTATTCGCCGGCAAGCTGCAGGATCGCTTCGGACTGCGCCGGTTGACTGCCGCTTCCGGCATTCTGCTCGGGCTCGGCTTGATTCTAAGCTCACAGGCCAGTTCTCTTCTGATGTTCTATCTGCTGGCGGGTGTTGTGGTCGGCTATGCGGACGGTACGGCTTATATCACTTCCTTGTCGAACCTGATTAAGTGGTTTCCGAAGCATAAAGGCTTAATCTCCGGGGTGTCCGTAGGAGCCTACGGAACTGGCAGCCTGATCTTCAAATATATCAACGGCGGACTGATTGAGTCGGTGGGTGTATCCAGTGCTTTTCTGTACTGGGGTCTGATCGTTATGGCGATGATCGTCATCGGTTCCACGCTGGTGCGTGAAGCTCCGGTACCTGCGGCAGTCCCATCGTCGGTAACAGCTGCCGGGGTCAAGGTAGTTCAGAAGGATTATACGGTAAAAGAAATGCTGCGCACCAAGCAAGCTTACCTGCTGTTCGTTATTTTCTTCACTGCCTGCATGAGCGGCCTGTATCTGATCGGGATCGTCAAGGATATCGGCGTGCAGCTGGCAGGATTGGATGTGCAGACGGCAGCTAACGCCGTAGCGATGATTGCCATCTTCAACACAGCCGGACGTTTGATTCTGGGAGCATTGTCTGACAAAATGTCCCGCCTGAAGCTGGTAGGCGTTTCGCTGGCCGTGACTACAGCAGCCATGCTGACGCTTAGCTTCGCACCGCTCAGCTTCGGCCTGTTCTTCACCTGTGTAGCAGCCATCGCCTTCTGCTTCGGCGGCAATATCACAGTGTTCCCGGCCATTGTCAGCGACTTCTTCGGACTGAAGAATCACAGCAAGAACTACGGCATTGTGTATCAGGGCTTCGGAATCGGCGCGTTATCCGGTTCGTTTATCGCGGCATCGCTGGGCGGCTTCAAGCCTACCTTCATCGTGATTGGCTTCCTGTGCCTGCTGGCCTGCCTGATTGCGGTTTCGCTGAAGCCGCCAGTCTCCGGCCGCAAAGAAACAAAGGGAATGAGCCTGAAGCCATATGGCCGCACGGCTTAACCATATATAGCAGTAAGATGTTGGCTTAGCAGTACAAACATAGAGATGCAAACATGCAGCAAAAAAGGGACGTTCCGAGGCCGGTTAAATGGCTGCGGAGTGTCCCTTTTTGTTGTGTCGGGTTAAGCGTAGTATGGGAGGACGGCAAGGTGGCGGGACGGGACAGGACAGGACAGGACAGGACAGGACAGGACAGGACAGGACAGGACAGGACAGGACAGGACAGGACAGGACAGGACAGGACAGGACAGGACAGGACAGGACGGGACAGGACAGGACAGGACAGGACAGGACAGGACAGGACAGGACAGGACAGGACAGGACAGGACAGGACAGGATAGCGAGACGGTAGTACGCAACGTGGCGCGGCTTAGCTCCGCTTAGCCGGGGCCAGTTGCAGCTAAGTCATGTTGCTGCGGACCGTATGGCCTCTATTTACGGTTTTGAGCCGATTTTTCAGCATTAACGGACCGAGGAGCCCTTAATCAGGGCAAACAGGGTGTTGCAGGCAACAATATCCGCGAATAGAGGCTCCTGAGTCCGTTAAGTGCCCCAAGCAAGCCATTTCGGCCAAATAGCGGCTGCTGAGTCCGTAAGCCGCTGAACCCGGGCTTGTGATGCTGGCGCTAGGCAGGTGAAAAGGCAATTGGTGCGCCTTGGCTGAACCTGCCGGTATGAATGGTGTTGTGCTTGACGGAATGAAGGCGTCTTTTGCCGTTCCCATTCGTTTTTTGCTTTCGCCCCTCATCCTTGTCATTCGCTCTCATCTTTCGTCTTTTGTGGGTTTACCAGGCGTAGGCTTCGGGTGCAGGTTTGCCGGGTCCGGGGAAGATCCGGTCGAGTTCCTGCAGCGTATCCTCTGCTAAAGTAATCTCGACGGCCCGGAGTGAATTCTCCAGCTGTTCTGCCGTTCTTGGGCCGATAATTGGCGCGGTCATCGCCGGATTCGCCAGCAGCCAGGCCAGAGCAACATTGGATTGGCTCTCGCCCAGGTCAGAGCAGAGTCCGGCAAAAGCCTCCAGTTGACCGCGTTTAGCCTCGATGGCGCCGCTCTCCTGTGCAGATCTGGAGCCAGGTTGCGGCTTAAGCGCATTCTCGCCAAGCAGACCTCCAGCCAAGGGACTCCAGGCTACCACGCCGATTCCGTGATGTTTGGCGGACGGCAGGACCTCCAGTTCCGGTTCTCTGCACAGCAGGCTATATTTATGCTGCTCGGAGACGAGTCCCAGCATGCCGCGCTTTTTGGCTTCGGCCTGTGCTACAGCCAGATGCCAGCCGGCAAAGTTGCTGGAGCCGATGTAGTCGGCAGAGCCTTTTTGGATGATGGACTGAAAAACTTCCCACAGCTCATCCCAGCTGACGCTCAGATCGACATGATGCATCTGGTACAGTTCAATATGCTCCGTCTGCAGTCGCTTCAGCGAACCCTCCAGATGGCGGCGGATTTTATAGGCGGACAGTCCGTTCTCCGAGTTAGGTCCGTCATTCGCATCCTGCATATCCCCGTATACCTTCGTGGCCAGCACAACACGCTGCCGACGGTTGCCGCCTTGGGCGAACCAGTGTCCGATGATCTCCTCAGTGAAGCCGCGTTTCTCTCCGCCATAGCCGTTTGCGGTATCGAAGAAATTAATGCCCGCGTCCAGCGCGGCGTCCATAATGCGAAAAGCTTCCTTCTGGTCCGTACTTTGACCGAAATTCATTGTGCCCAAACAGAGCTTGCTTACATTCAGTCCCGTACGTCCTAGCTTGGTATACTTCATAAGTTTGCCGCCTCTAATTCGTATTTTCCAATAATTATTACAGTATCCAATTATATACACACTCTGACCTATTACCCTTAAACAGCTCAGGGGAATCATGTGGCGGGAGCGGGAAAGGGATGCAATTTAGCATTGCAGACAGAAGCGGGCGGTAAAAAGCGGTAGTATGCCTATTAGCTGCGAAACTACTTACTCCTTATAACAAAAGCCAGGGTATAACCTCTGCTGTATGTGAGAGCAGAGGTTATACCCTGGCAAGTTAATATGAGAGGCATCTAAAACAACTGTGTGGCTAGTGAAGTCTTCAACCTAACCTTCCAGCAGCAGAGATTCCGGGTCCTCCAGCAGTTCCTTAACCCGGACAAGGAAGCTTACTGCTTCTGAGCCATCTACGATCCGGTGATCATAGGAGAGCGCGATATACATCATCGGGCGGTTGGCACTGCGTTCTTCATCCAGAGCGATGGGACGCAGCTGGATTTTGTGCATGCCCAGAATACCGACCTGAGGTGTGTTCAGGATAGGGGTGGACAACAGTGAGCCAAACACCCCGCCGTTGGTGATCGTAAATGTGCCGCCCTGAAGATCAGGCAGACCCAATGTATTCGCCCGTGCCTTGGAGGCCAGCTCGCCAATCTGGCGTTCGATCTGGGCGAAGCTCAGCCGGTCGGCATCGCGGACCACCGGAACAACAAGCCCTTCCTTGGCAGCGACGGCAATACCGATGTCGTAGAATTTCTTCAGCACCAGATCCTCGCCGTCAATCTCGGCGTTGAGCATCGGGAAGGCCTTCAGCGCGCCGATTACGGCTTTGGTGAAGAAGGACATGAAGCCAAGTCCTACCTCATGCTTCTCTTTGAAGGCATCCTTGCGGCGTTTGCGGATGTCAAGGATGGCTGTCATGTCCACCTCGTTGAAGGTGGTCAGCATCGCCGCCGTCTGCTGCGCTTCGACGAGGCGGCTGGCAATGGTCAGCCGTCTGCGCGACATGCGCTTGCGCTCGACGTTCTTGCCATCGCCCGGCAGCTTCGCGCCCGCCGCCGCTGGCTTCGCACCCTCCGGCTTGGCTGGCGCCGCCGGAGGGACGGGGGCAGCAGCCTGCGGCGCGGCTGCCCCATGGCCCGAAACATCGGCCTGGATGATCCGGCCGAGGGTGTCGCGCGGGCTGACCTCGCCGAGGTCAATGCCGCGCTCACGGGCCAGCTTGCGCGCCCCCGGCGAAGCCAGGGCCGCTGCGCTGTCAGCCGCCGCCGGCTCTGCAGGCGCGGCCTGCGGCGCTGCGGCGGCTGCACCGTCGACGCTAGCCGCACTTGCGGCAGGCGCACCGCCCGCCGCTGCACTGGCCCCTGCGGCAGGCGCGCTGCCCGCCGTGTTCCCGCCGCTGCCGGCTGCCTCGATGATGCCGATGGCTTCGCCAACGGCTACATTCTCGCCGGCCTGGCGCAGGATGGAGGAGATGACGCCATCCTCCTCGGCGCTGATCTCCAGGTTGACCTTGTCGGTCTCCAGCTCGGCAAGCACATCACCCTGGCCGACGGTATCGCCTTCCTTGACCAGCCATTTGTAGATTGTTCCTTCGGAAATGGATTCGCCCAGATCGGGTACTTTAATTTCGGACACAGGCCGTACCTCCCCAAATATAGTAGATTACGTTATCGTGACGCCGTCCTCCCTCAGGTGGACGGCACAGGCGCTTGTACTTGCGAGTTCAATTTCAGGGCTTCTCTGACAATTCTCCGCTGCTCATAAGCATGGACGTCTGCGTAACCGCTGGCCGGGCTGGAACGCTCCGGTCGGCCGATGTACTGGACAGGAGCCTTCGGCGGCGCTATAGCCCGCAGCCTTGGCTCCGTGTAGCTCCAGGCGCCCATATTCTTCGGTTCTTCCTGTACCCAGACAATTTCCTCCAGTGCGCTGAATGTGCTCAGGAAGGCATTAAGCTCTCGCTCCGGGAACGGATAGAGCTGCTCCAGGCGGAGGATATGCAGCCAGGAGAAGTCCTGGCCGCGCGCGGCCTCCAGCTCGGTCTGCAGATCGACGGCAAGCTTGCCGCTGCAGACCACCAGCCGTGTAACCTCGGCTGGCTTCTGGCCCAGCAGAGCCTCAGGGAGTACCGGATGGAACTGCCCGGTGCCGAACTCTGTTCCCGGCGAAGTGCTGCGCGGGTTGCGGATCAGGCTCTTCGGCGTCATGATGACCAGCGGGCGGGCATTCTCCTTGCCGCACAGGGCTGCCTGGCGGCGCAGCAGATGGAAATACTGCGAGGCGCTGGTCAGGTTCGCTACGGTCCAGTTCTCCTCGGCGGACAACTGCAGATAACGCTCCAGCCTGCCGCTGGAATGCTCTGGCCCCTGGCCTTCATAGCCGTGAGGCAGCATCACTACCAGATTGCTGCGCTGGGTCCATTTGGCGCGTCCAGCCGCAATGAACTGGTCAAAAATAACCTGTGCGGCATTGGCGAAGTCGCCATACTGCGCCTCCCAGATGACCAGCGTCTCCGGCGCAAATACATTATAGCCGTATTCGTAGCCCAGCACTGAAGCCTCGGACAGCGGACTGTTGTACACGCCGAAGGAAGCATGGGATTCACTCAGCTGGTGCAGTGGTGAGAACAGCTCGCCGTTCTCGCTGTCATGCAGCACCAGATGGCGGTGGGCGAAGGTGCCGCGCTGTGAATCCTGGCCGCTGAGGCGGATGGGGGTGCCATCCTTCAGAATGGTGGCGAAGGCCAGCGTCTCGGCCAGCGCCCAATCGACCTTCTCGCCTTCATTCAGCGCATCCTTGCGCCGCTGCAGAATCCGCTCCAGCTTCGGATAGACCTTGAAGCCGGTTGGAACGGTCAGCAGCTCGCGGTTGATCTGCTGCAGCTGGGGAAGCGGCACAGCAGTGGGAGCTTCAGCAGGACGCTGCGTCTGGATGGCTACCGCTGTTTTGGCTTCCGCATTCTTGTGCTTGCCTTCCTTCATCCTATCATAAGCCTGCTGCAAGACTTTCTCCGCTTCGGCATTCATAAGCTTCACTTCGCCCTCTGTAACCACCTTCTCCTGCTTCAGGCGCTCGGCGTACACATTGTAGACGGTAGGATGGTTGCGCACCTTGCCATACACGACAGGCTGCGTAGTTTCCGGATCATCCATTTCATTGTGGCCGTGACGGCGGTAGCCGATCAGGTCGATCACGAAATCCTTCTTGAACAGATTGCGGTAAGCGCTGGCGAGCCGCACGGCGGAGATGCAGGCCTCCGGGTCGTCAGCGTTGACATGGACAATCGGAATTTCGTAGCCTTTGGCCAGATCACTTGCATAATGGGTTGATCGGGAATCTTCGCTCTCTGTAGTAAAGCCTATGCGGTTGTTGACGATGATATGGATCGTTCCACCATTCTGATACCCATGCAGCTTGCCGATGTTCAGCGTCTCGGCTACGATGCCTTCTCCTGGAAAAGCAGCATCCCCATGCATCAGCACAGCCATAGCCTTGCTGGTGTCGAGCTTCGGCAATCCGGGTGACTTGCGGTCCTCCTGGGCAGCACGGGTGAAGCCTTCGACCACAGGGTTGACGAACTCCAGATGGCTTGGGTTGTTGGCAAGCGTCAGCCGGGTGCGGACAGTCTCGCCTTCACGTACGGCACGGTCGGCACCCAGATGGTATTTCACATCGCCGGACCAGCCGTAGTTAATGCCCATCGACCCTTCGGAAGGGAACAGCTCCTTATTCGGAGAGTGATGGAATTCCGAGAAAATAATATCATAAGGCTTGCCCAAAATATGGGCCAGCACATTAAGACGTCCCCGGTGGGCCATGCCCATCAGGATATGCTCTGCACCGTCATGGGCGGCGGCGCGTACGATTTCGTCAAGCATCGGCACAAGCGCGTCGTTGCCTTCCAGACTGAATCGCTTCTGGCCCACGAAGGTCTTGTGCAGGAACGTTTCGAATTGTTCTACCTCGATCAGGCGCTTCAGCAGCTCTTTGCGCTCATTGTTGTTCAGCGGAGCAGGGGAACTGGCCGATTCGGCTTGGCTGTTCAGCCAGCGCAGCTCCTCTTCCCCGTGAACATGCCCGAACTCGTAGGCAATCGTCTGCGTATAGACCTGCCGCATGCGGTGCACGGCATCCCAGCCGTTGCGCACATTCTTGGGTGCATTCTCCCAGAGCAGCGATGCAGGCAGGGCCATCAGGTCCTCACGGGTCAGCTCGTAGGTCTCATGATCGAGCCACTTGGCCATCGGATTGTGATCCCGCTCCAGCGGGTCGATATTAGCGGCCATATGGCCATATATTCGAATATTGGTGATTAGCTTGGAGGCTTTGACTGCCTTCTTCAGCCATGCTGTATCGCCCGTAGGTACAGGCTGAGGAGGCTGGTCGGCACCGGCCGTAAGCGGCGGTGGCCCTGATAGAATAAACAGTTCGCGGTAATTGGCCTCTACCGAGGCGGGGTCGTTAAGAAACTGGTCGTATTTCTCCTGAATATAGCCCAGGTTGGGTCCATAATACTTGGTCCAAACGGATTCGTTATAGGGCTCATTAGCTGCCATGGATAGATCCTCCCAACGGATGAACTCCGATATTCGGAGCTGCAATGATTGCGGTTTCATTCCTTACCTTATTGTGCTACTTTCAGGCCCTGTAATCAATTCATACTTTCGTCCAATCCGTTCGCAAAACGATATGGTTCATCTTGCATTCTCTATATTTCTATAACTATGCCAAAATATGATAGAATTTTCCGCTTGAATCAATGAAAAAAATTCCAGAAAACGACACACTTTTCCGTATTGATCTTGTATAATGTACTTGCGGATAACGGTTTTTTATAATCATTAGCCAGATCCTTTCATGCAAAGGGTCCAGTAAAGGGTAAACCTGCCGAAAGACAGGGGCACAAAGTCGCGGGTCTAAGGTAGAAATACTAAGACAGCCGGACTGCCTGGGGACGCGGAAATCTAGGAGGAGATTTTTTGGATAAGTCCAACCAGGGGAAAGATGGAGTTCTGAAGACGATGGATCTGGATGCGGAATGGATTCACCTCATGCTGGTAGCCAAGAAGGCTGGCATACAAGCAGAGGAGATCCGCCGCTTTTTTGCAGAGAAAGCTTGCCGTGTCATTGTGTAGGACGGGTGAAGAGCTCTGGGATGTTGCATACCAGAAGAGGCACAGCGATTCGTCGCTGTGCCTCTTCCGGTTTACGACCAAGGGCTGAAGTATTTTTAAAAAGATAAGAATTTATATGCATCGCGCAATGAAATTAGCCTTCTCTTTCTCGCAGAAACGGATGCCGCCTCTTGCAGAGGACGGCGAAGCCGTTTCTACTTGTCCTTGTGTTCCAGGCGCCATTTCTGATAGTCGAGGAATTCCTTGAATTCCCGCTTGCTTATACCTGAAGCCATCGCTTCCTGAACCAGCCCGAACCATTCGGCATCCAACGGGGACTCCCCGTCTTCGGCCACCTCGCCGTATAGCAGAGCATGTACAGATACCTGAAGCGCATCGGCGATCTTTTCAATGAACTGAATGGAGGGATTGGATTGAATATTTCTTTCGACATTGCTCAGATACGATTTCGCTACATTAGCCTTGTCTGCAAGCTCGGACAACGACAGCCCCTTCTCCAGACGGAGATGGTGGATGCGGCCTCCCATATGATCAGGCACGATAACAACGCCCCTCCGTACTTTTTGTAAATATAAGGATTTATATGTTTTACGTTATAAATCATCCTTATATTTCTCGCTGAAACGCCCCGTCCTATAAAAGGACGGCGAAGCCGTTTCCACTTGTCTAGTATAACAAATATCGGCAATTCCGACAAAGCGCGTGGAAATTCAGGTAATGCGCGTATCATTGCTAAAAAAACGGCAGCTCCGGCCCGGACTAGGGCTTGGATCTGCCGTTTTTTATAAGAGGGTTATTAATTTGTTCTAATTTCCCCCAAGCCCTGCAGGGCGTTGAAGGTCCAGCTCAGGCTGATGCCGTCTCCCTGGAATTCATTCTGGTCAGCGTTGTTGTCGGCAAACTCAAAGGCTACTTTGAAATCCTTGGAGGACCCGGCTGCAATGCCGTTGCTGAATTCAGGCAGCGTAGTGAGATTCAAGGTATTCAAGGCCTTCAGTTCAGCGAAAGTAAGGGTAGTCTCAATCTGGTTAGTAATTGCTCCGCTCGTATAGCTGCTCTTGAGAATATGGATCTTGAAATGTTTGCCTAGATCGTCCGCATTGGCCGGTGCACCTTCGCGGTTCGTTACCGTATATTCCGATTTCAGGCTTAGCCCTTTGATATCCAGGGAGCCGTCATTCTTAAGCTTGAAGCTGCGGACGGCGATATCGCCGGGCTTCAGATTGTTGAGTGGAATAAACTGGGTAGGATCAGTGTTCAGGTCGAGGGTTCCGGCCGCGAAGGTTGCGGTTGTTTGTGCAGTATCACTGAAGTAGGCGAAGGTGCCTCCCCCGATTAAAGACAATCCCAGAGCTGCTGATGCTATGCCAAGACCCAGTGTTTTTTTGATACCCATATTGATGTTTCCTCCTTAGATTTATATTGATTTATTAAATTTGTATTGTTTTATTTGTAGACGCCTGCTCCTTGGCTTGCCTCGAAGGTCCAGGTCAGGTTCAACTCGTCGCCTTGATAATAATTCTGCGGGGTCAGGTTTTCTTTGAAGAAAAAGCTCACGTACAGCTTGTCGCTGGTATTTGCCTTGATCCCTGATTTTTCGCCCCATAAGCCGGTTTTGACCAGATCAGGTGTTATTTTCTCCAGATCGGCAAGCGATTTGACCAGGACAGGGATACTGTTCTTGTCATCATTGATCATAATCGTAACAATGATATCTTCCTTCAGATTGTGGCTGCCGTTATTGCCGTTCAGATCGTTTACGGTAGGTACAGTCTTAAGCAGCACCTTGGTGATGTCCAGAGAGCCGTCGTTCTTCAGCCAGAACGTTTTGTTAATGGTGTCCCCGGGCTTCAGATTGTTGAGGTTCACGAAGATGGATGGATCGGAGGTCAGGCTCAATGTTCCGTTGTTAAAAGCAGCGTTGGTCTGGGCGGTATCGCTGAAATAAGCGAAGGTGCCGCCGCCGATCAGGGTCAGGCCCAAAGCTGCTGAAACGACACCAAGACCCAGTGTTTTCTTTACATTCATTTGTTCAACCCTCTCTTGTGCTTCTGAATTATAAGACTGGTCTTGCGGCGATGCATATGTGTGCTCCACGTTACGTAAACGGGAGGAGACAACGAATTAATGAAGCGGATCGGGCACGGTTTCTGCGGCGGCAGGCACACTGTTTTTGCGCTCCAGCACGGATACGGCCTTCCAGGAGGTGTAAAGCGCGTAGAGCAACAGCAGCAGCCCCGGAACAATCATCAGCAGAATACTGCCTGCTTTGGAGACGGCGAAATTCATGGCATAACCGACATAAGGCACAGTAATTCCGGTATATTGGCCTACGACATTAGTCGAGAAAACAGGAGCAGAATCGGCGGCATCATTGGCATCGCCTTTGGTGGTATAGGTAGCTTGATTCAGCGCGGAATTCATCTGCACATCAACAATACGGTGGGTGATCAGCCGGCTCTCCTCATCCATGAAGGTGATCACATCGCCTTTCTGGAAGCGGGTCATGTCACCGCCGGGCTTCAGCGCAACTACAGAACCGGTATGGATGCCAGGCTCCATGGAGCCGGATAGTACGGTTTTGATCTGATAGCCGAAGAGCGAAGGCTCACCGCCGGAGGCTTTGGAGATGACCACGGCAACCACCAGGACCAGAAACAGCATAAACATCAGGGTGGTCAGGGTATTGGTAATTATTTTTTTGACACGCATCGTTCATTCGCCGCCTTCTTCGGGAATAGGAGTTGGAGTTGGAGTTGGAGCTTCGGCTGGTGCAGGCGTGGCCTGTGGAGTGTTCTCTGCCAAGTCTGCTGCTGGTTCAGCCGGTCCATTCGGTGTTTCGCCGGCTGCCGTCCCGGGCGATGGGCTGGGCTGTTCTTGAGCTACGGGCTCAGGAACGGTCAGTTCATCATCGAGAGTAGGGGTCACAGTTGGTTTGCTGTTGTCGTCCGCAGCTTGTTCTTCGTTCACCGCTGCAGGCTGTTCTTTGTCTTTGTCTTTCTGTAATTTCTGCTCTTCCTCAGCCTTCCGGGCTTCTTCGGCTTTCCGGGCTTCCTTAGCCTTCCGGGCTTCTTCGGCTTTCCGAGCTTCTTCAGCCTTCCGGGCTTCCTCCAGCTTCTCCTGCTCCAGTAGTGCGGTCCGGGCTTCCTCCACTTGCTGCTGGCGGCTGTGCAAGCTGTCCAGGCTGGATGCCAGGCGCTTGCCGCTGTTCTCCAGCTCTGCCTGCAGTTGCTCATAACTGGAGAGCAGCTGTGCTGACATTGCCGGGCCTTCGGCCCCCGCTGCGCTTATAGCTGAAGGATAAGCTGCTCCAGAACTGAAGTAGCCGGTGGTTTCATCCGGCGGTTGGTTGCCGCTGAACATGATGCCGGGAGAAACGCTGCCCCATTGCTGAATGGAGGTTAAATAGCGGAGGATTCCGTTCAGCGTATCCATCAGCGGCTCGGACAGCACCCCGCTCTGATTGACATGCTGCTCGAATTCCTGGAAGAACTGTGCGTCACGGATCTCCAGACAGCCTGGCTCAAGCTCGATCATATATCCTCCAATTTGCGCCAGCAGCTGCGCTGCGCTGCCAAGCTCCTGCAGAATTTGCTGCCAAATGTCCCTGTTCACGCTGCGCTGCTGTTCTATGGCAGCTATACCGGCATTGGCTGCAGACATTTGCGAGCTAAGGAGCGCTGCGGTCTGCTCTAATTCGTCCAAGGACAGTCCGCTGATATCGGAAGCATCTCCGATGTCTACAGCAGGTGAGTGTCCGGCGAGTGCTGCCTTCAGCAGGGCGATCCGCTGGATATGGCCGCTGAACTCGCTGAGCAGCTGCTTGATTTGACCGGGGAACACTTCACACAGCTCTATCGGATTGTCCAACTGCTGCCCCGAACTGTAACCGCCATAAGTGCTCCCGATCTGGCTGGAAGTATAGAAGAGAAGGATGGAGACTGCCATGCCTGATTGCAGCACCCGCAGGCCGGTTTTCTTCTTGCGTGTTCTTTTTCTGGCTGCTCTTGGGTACAGAGGAAGGCCTCCTCTCGTGATGGTTCTGATATGCAAAAGTTCGTTATTCGCTATAAGTGTTCTTTATAAAGAACAACTTCGTAAGCAAAGCATACACTAAAGACCCAAGAAATGAAAAACGCGATCTAAGGCTAAAATTCCTTTATAAAGAACGAATATATCTGTTTTTCGCGTACTATCTCCTATAATCATTAATTTACATGAAATATTCTTAATAAAGAACGAAAATGTTTGTCTGCAAGTAATCTTTTCAACTTCGGATTCTGCCCTTTGTCACGAATAGCCCAGCGTTTCAGAAGTTCATACCCGGCATGTCCTTGATCTGTAAAGCAGGGGGGAGGATAATGTTTGGAACCGGAACCGGCAATAAGCAAGGACGACCACAGGAGCAGCGCAAGACCGCCGGCCTCAAGCTCAGCGCGCCCCTATACTCTCAGCTACTGCTCCAAATGCCTGCAATTCTACAGTTTTTTTCTTGTGAAAACGGTCATGGGGACCCGAAGCCTGCAAAAGTGCAGGCTTTTACAACTCCAGCGCGGGTTCGCAGGACTATCTGCCGGAAAACCTGCACTAATGCAGGAATTCGGTGAACAAGGAGAAGAGCAGAGGAAATGCCTGTATTTTTGCAGGAATTTCCTCTCTGGGTGAGTATTCGTCCATACGCTTTAGTCCACTCGAATGTGGCTTGTCTGAAGAAACAGGGACGGAAGGGAAGTATAGGTCATTCATTTGTTCAGTTGCTTTGATATAATTTCTGTCACGTAGATGAAAGGGGATACAGTTTTGAAAAAAGAAATTGGTGTGTTAATGCTGGTGGGAAGTGTTTTGTTATCAGGATGTGGTCCGGACAAGTCAGCGCCAGTCTCTCAAGGATCAATGAGTCAGCCTTCGAGTGTTCAGATAAATGCACAAAATGATAATGCAGAATCTAATATGAATTTAGTTGTTGCTTCTGAAGATCAAAAAGTAAAACTGTATGCAAACAAGGAAGAAGGTAAAGGATTTAACGGCGTAACGCTTGATGTAAATGGAGTAACAAAAGAATTCGATTGGACTTTTACTAGCACTGGATCTAAACCGGTTGCGCTCTATACTGATCTTACAGGAGATGGTGCGGAGGAAGCCGTAGTTATCATGCAGACAGCAAACGGAACACAACTAGATAATTATGATATTCATGTATTGAATCCCAAGGATTTATCTGAAATCAAAGTACAAGACTTTAAGGATATTGTTTCTCAAAACATTAAATCGCAGGTTTCTAAAAATGACGACGGTACATTATCCATTACCGTGGAAACCCAAGGGGAAAAAAAGAAATTAAAATATAACTTTGATCCTTCTCCGGATTATAATCAATCGGAACTAGGTTTCGGAGCCATCATTATTTATTATGTCGAAGAGCAAACAATCAAATTAAACTTCACAGGCTCGGTTGGTACTTCCCCCATTACGGCATGTGAATTTACTGCCACCTATACATTCAATCGTGACAAAAATGAGTTTGTCGTCGATCAAATTGACGTCAAGCCTGTAGAAGAATAGAAAAGGAAGCTTGCTCTTGAAATATAGAGCAAGCTTCCTTTTTGTGAGGATTTAGCCAGTGTAATCAATCGCCAAGCCGCATAAACAACCTATTGTGTGGCGGGTGAAGAAAAAAGCTTCCTTATAGCCAGGAAGCTTTTTGGTAAGAAGTGTACGTAAAAGATCTAAGGGTGATCGATTTAAATGGATCTTTGATATTCCGGGCATACAGCTTCAGATCCATTTTGAAATGATCAGGAATTTGTTGCTGTTCCTTCCCGGAGAAGGGGAACAGAAGAGTGTCGCTGCGCGCCTCATCCTCTAAGTGGGGTACAGTGGGAAGAACCGTTGATTTTTGTCCATTCACAGCCACGCTCATTCTTCTCATACTGTCAGTAATACAATGCTTCCCAACCGTTCCTCCTTTCTGGTGCAGTGTCATCATGAGCTGGTACTGCTCCTGTGTTTTATCTATTTACCGGAAGGGTCATTTCCAGGTCTTTCAGATACGTCCGTGTACCCAGGCTGTCCTTTCCAGGCAGATGATTTCCTTTACTGTCTTTCTTTTCTCCCACAACACTCCAGTCATTATTCTTCACTGTAAAGGTAAACGGCTTGATCGTAATAGATTTTGGCGTGCCTACAAACGGAGCGTATAACTCATCCAAGTGATAGGCTGTACCTGGTTTGCTGTTAAAGTAGCCCAATGTGTGTTGTTCAAGCTCATTACCCTGATCATCCACAATTTCGTAATACACTCTGCTGGCGCTGTATTCGCCTGTCTGCTCCGAGGTTTGTGGAACGGCCCCCTTGCTGTCCAGAACCAGACGGGTGGTCAATGGTGAGATATACAGCTCCTGTACCGTATAGCTAAACAGCCCGTCCGATTTGGAGATATTGGGCTTCAGCACAAGGGCCTTGTTATCTATCTGCACCGGGACCTTGAATTCAAAAGGCTCTGACACCTGTGTAACCTTTGCCCGGATTGTCAGCTCGAATTGGTCGGGCAAGCTCAGCCCCCCAGTCAATTCCCCCTTAAATGAGGTTTTCTGCTGATAAGGCACGTCTCCAAATCCTCCTGATGTGTACTTGATCTCTTGACCGTCAGCAAGAAGGGTAAGATTATCTGCACCTTCGATGTACCCTTTGGGCAGCTGAGCTTCAGGGGCATCTTTAAGAATCAAAGGCAGAGCCATATTCTCCAGATCTACCCCTTCGCGTTCCAATACGAAGGATAGACGGGTACCATCATACAAGTAGGTGGCCAGCTTCAAAGTAATGCCGTTATGCGTTACACTTTGTTTGGGATCGGATAGGATTCCCTGACTACGGGCAGACTCCACGGCCTGATCGCTCGTTCCATTATAAATGACTCCGAAACCCGGTATTTTCTTTAGGGCATCTGCCATGGCTGGCGATACAAAACCCGTCCCCAATACTCCGGCACCTAACATAGCCGTTACTGATGCGGCCACCACACTTTTTTTCAAAACGCTGAATCCAGTTTTTTTTGGTTCTCTGTTCATTTCAATCTCTCCAATCCTGTTCATAATTTGTTTGCTCATGCTTGGTCTTGAAAATGATGATTCACGAAGCATATTCTCGAGGGTATTTATTTCAGCGAACTCCCTTTGTTCCGGCAATGGTCCCATGCACTCTCTTCCTTTCTTGGCTTACGTGCTCCATCAGTTTTTGACGCAAGCGTTCGTATTTTTTGCGGATTGTGGCAGGATTAAGGCACATAATTCCACCAATTTCCTCGAAGGTGTACTGCTCAACCGCCTTAAGGAGCAGGATATGGCGCTCTTCTGTTGTCTGGTAAGCCATCAGCTCATAGATTACTGATTCGTTGTGGGAGAGTGGCTGCATAGACTGCTGCTCTTTGTAGTGCTCCACCAGTTTGAGCCAGCGTCCCTGCTTCTTCTTCAGGTTCATCAGATGATGGTAAGCCATCTTGTAGAGCCAGGCGGAGAAGGAAACTTGTCTGCTGTATTGATGCAGATTCATATAGGCGCGGATGAAGATTTCCTGTACGGCATCCTCCGTTTCCGCGTGATTCTTAAGAATATAAAAGCAGTAGGCATACATCTGTCGTTCAAAACTGGTGATGATTGACTCGTATGCCTGCTTGTCCCCTTCTTGGACCTGCTTTACAACAGTTTCAATCGCATTCAGCTTATATTCCGCTTCCCCGGGGATGGTTGGTTGCAAATTCTCACCTCCTTGCTCGTTTGCCTATATAACAATCCCGAAATGCGATTTCGTGACATGATTTTGCATAAGAGGCATCTTACTTGATTAGGCCGCCTGGCAGACTGAATTCCCCGCAAAAAAAAGCTTCCTTCAGTCAGGAAGCTTGTGGATAAGAAAGCTGTCAGTTGCTCAGTTCTGCACACACGCTGACCCTTTAAAATACCGCAGTCTTACGGCAGGCGTTCCCCGCGCGAGCACACATAGAGGTCATACCACTCTTTGCGGCTGAGCGGAAACATATCGGCATCGGCGCAGGCAGCGATCCGCTGTGGGTTCACGGTGCCAATGACGGGCTGAATAGCAGCGGGATGGGTCATCAGCCAGGACAGTACAATCACCTCCGGCGTGGTGCCTTTCTCTGCGGCAAGGTCGGCAACCATAGCCGCCGTGTTGACCACCCGCTCCGGCTGATCGTCCAGCGCACGACCGCTGAAGAGGCCTTGGGCGAGCGGGCCCCAGGCCTGCAGCTGGATATTCTCCATCCGGCAGAATTCAATAGTCCCTTCAGGGAAGGTGACATCCTTGAAGGCAGGCCGGTTCAGGCTGAGCCCGGCGTCCAGCCAACTGAGCTGGTTGAGGCTGAGATGGAGCTGGTTCACAATAAACGGCTCATCGCAGTAGGCCTGCAGCAGCTTGATCTGGGCAGCGCTCATATTGGAGACGCCGAAGTGGCGCACCTTGCCTGATTTCTTCAATTGCTGCAGGGCGGCGGCTACTTCTTCCGGGTCCATCAGCGGATCGGGCCGATGCAGCAGCAGGATATCGATATACTCGGTACCCAGCCGCGATAGGGTTCCATCCACGCTGCTGAGGATATGGCCGCCGGAGAAATCGAACGAATTGGTGCTGTCACCCGGCTCCATCAGCTTGATGCCGCATTTGGATTGCAGGATCATCTCTTCGCGCAGCCCGGGCCGATCCTTGAAGATCTGCCCGAAGACTTTCTCGGCCTTGCCCCGTGTGTAAATGTCGGCATGATCGAACAGATTAATGCCAATGGACAGGGCGGCGTCTACAGCCTCGTGCCCCTGCTTAATCTCTGCGGCCGTAATGGGGCTGCGGTCCCAGTCTCCGCCGAGACCCATGCAGCCCAGGGCAAGCCGGCTGGCCGAGATGCCGTGCTTGTGAAGTGGTAGCGGTTTCAACACAGGTTATCCCTCCGTAACAGTGTAATTGCAGATGCATAAATAATTGTACACCTTTAGAAGCCGGTATGGTATTTCTTGTCACTGGAGCTACGTTGTTTGGTCGCTTCCTGTGATGTTGCTCCTTAATAAATATATCTTGGCCCATTTAAACAGCAAAAAGACCCCGGAGGGCCTCCATAGATAAACAAATAGTTACTTCTTAGCTCCCACTGAGGTTGTAGAGTGCTGCACTAAAGTTATCAGAGAAATTAGATGCGAAAGTGCATCTAATTTCAGCTGAAACTCTTGTTATCGGGCAAATAAGTGCGATTCTGCAACTATTTTCGAGTAAATCGATTATTTAGTGATCAGAATGGTAAATTAGATGCGATTTCGCACTTATTTACTCTAAAACGGGGAAATACGGCTAATTAGATGCGATTTCGCAACTAAATCATTGGATTGGATAGGTGAACACGATCAACGAACGGAAACTGAAGTGTTCTAATCTTATGGAGTCCTAAGTAGTAATCGTGTTCGCAACTAAATTCGGTGGCTTAATAGGGTCATCAGGACAAGTCCAGCGGAGATCCAACCTCACTCAGCCTGCGTGCAGCAACGTCCTCATACAGGCGCTTCAGCCACTTCAGTTCAACGAGCGAATGCTCATATCTGCCGTACATCAGATGCAGCGCCGAACGGGGAACGATCGCGATATGCTCCTCATACACCTGATAAGCGAGATTGACCTGGTGCTCCGTCTCGCGGATTCGCTCAGCCAACAGCCGTTCCACCTTGTCCTGGTCTACATGGCGCGACATGGCGAGCGCCATGTAGAGCGGATGGTAGACCGGTTCATTTTTTTTGATCTGCTGCAGGATCAGCTGCTCGAACAGCGTTTTGCCTTTGGCGGTAATCCGGTAGATGGTCTTGTCCGGCCGGTCGCTGCTGCGGATGACTTCAACGGCTTCAATGTGCGCCTCTTTAGCCAGCTTATCAACGGCGTAATAGAGCGAGCCCATCTGCATTTTGGTGATCCGATCCATGGAGCGTTCCTTCATGACAATCATAATTTCATAAGGATGCATATTGCGTTCCAGCAGCAGCCCGAGTATCACCAGTTTCATTGACATCGCCGCTTACCTTTTGGAAAGGGAAGGCTGGGCTGTTTTGCCGGGGATCAAGAGCCGGTCGCCCGGCATCAGCAGCACGAACACAAGGCCAAGCACGGCTGGCACAAGCGCCCACATAAAGGTCTGGGCAATGGACGAGGAGAGAGCACTTGAGATTGTCTCCAGCACCGGGGCCGGAATCTGCGCTCTGGCTTCAGGAGTCAGCGCTGCGCGCGGATCACCGAAGGAAGAAGCCTCCCCGCTGCCAAAAGCGCTGGTCATGCTGCTGCTGAAGCTGTTGCGCTGAAGAATACCGAAGATCGTAATGCCCAGCGTCATGCCCAGGGAGCGCATGAAGGTGCTGGTTGAAGTCGCTGAGCCACGCTGGCGCATCTCGAAATTATGAATTGAGGACATGCTAAGTACAGAGAAGGAGAAGCCCACTCCGAACCCGGTCAGAGCCATATACGTGTTAAGCAGCAGGCGTGAGGTATCCGGCGACAGTGTGCTTAGCAGATAGATGCCCGCTACAAAGCAGACAGCAGACAGGATCATGATATTGCGGAAACTGGTTTTGGTGGTAAGCAGTCCGCCGGTCTGGCTGCCGAGTACGGTACCGATCATCATTGGCATCAGAATCAGCCCGGAATTGGTGGCCGAGCCACCCAGTACGCCTTGCACATAGATTGGAATGTAGATAGTGGCGATAATAAAAGCCGAGCCATAGAACAAGGCGATGATGCTACTGGTGGCGAACAGGCGTCTGCGGAACATCGCAAATGAGATCACCGGTTCAGACACCTTGGTCTCAATGAAGAGGAAGGCCAGCAGCATGACAGCGAAGCCGGCGAACAGTCCAAGGATGCGGGCCGAATCCCAGGCATACCCTTCCTTGCCGCCCAGCTCCAGTGCGAACATCAGGCAGATGACCGAGGCCACCAGGGTGAAGGCTCCGCCCCAGTCGATCCGTTGCTTGGAGTGCTCAATGGATTCTTTGTAAGACATGGCAATCAGCACAAAAGCAATTACGCCCAGCGGCAGGTTGATGTAGAATACCCACTGCCAGCCGACGTATTCGGTGATATAAGCACCCAGCAGCGGACCAAGCACACTGGAGATCCCGAAGACCGCGCCGAAGAGGCCGGTCAGCTTGCCTCTTTTCTCGGCGGGATAGATATCAAAAACAATGGTGAAGGCAATCGGCATCAGCGCACCGCCACCAACCCCCTGGATCGCCCGGTAAATACTGAGCTGTGTGATACTCTGGGCCGTTCCGCACAAGGCGGAGCCGATCAGAAATACGACCAGTCCGAACAGGAAAAAACGTTTGCGTCCGTACATGTCGGAGAGCTTGCCGAAGATGGGCGTGCCGGCCATCACCATGACCATATAAGCCGAGGTGACCCAGACGATTTTGTCCAGACCCCCGAGGTCGGAGACGATGGTACCCATAGCTGAAGCTACAATGGTATTGTCCATGGCTGACATCAGAATGCCCAGCAGCAGGCCAACGACCACAAGCTTAAGATTACTTTCTTTGGAATGCATGTTGGTTTGGCTCCTTTGTTCTCTAGTATGAACTTCATTGATAATGCCGAATTCAATAGAAGCAAATCATATTATATTCAAATTTGAGTAGGGTAGCAATATTTATTTTGAAAATATAATGGGTTACGTTTGGCATCCTACAGTTTGGACAGGGGAGAGCAAAGATAAACCAGCGTGGTCGAACTATCGCTGCAAGCAGCATACAGACCTTGACATACCCATGGGGGGTATATTATAGTGATGGCAAGGAGGGTTTATTCTATGCCTGCTAAGAAGAAAGAACCTGCCGCCCATACCTGCGGGGAGGATTGCCAATCGGCCGACCCGGGCGAACGCAAGAGCCATCATTCGACGGAATTCAAGAATGGCCTCACCACCCGGCTTAACCGGATTGAAGGCCAGATCCGCGGAGTGAAGGGCATGATTGAACGAGACACGTACTGCGACGATGTGCTCAACCAGCTGGCTGCTGTTCAGGCGGCGCTGAACAGCGTCGGGAAGCTTTTGCTGGAAGGGCATATGAAGAGCTGTATTGTGGAACGGATCGAAGCCGGTGAGCATGAGGTTATCGATGAGCTGCTGATTACCGTCAACAAGCTGATGAGATAAACCATGTGAATTAGGAAGAACTCCGAGCGATCTGAAGGATCATCAAGATGAGGGTATGCTAACCAGCTCTATATAATCCAAGGAGGTAATATTCATGTCGAACGTTACACTGCAAGTAGAAGGAATGTCCTGCGGACATTGTGTGAGTGCTGTAGAGAAAGCGGTCAGTGGCGTCGGTGCCGCAGCGAAGGTAGATCTTGCCGCCAAGACGGTGGCCGTCGATTACGATGAGAGCAAGGTAAGCCTGGGTGCGATCAAGGAAGCGATTGAGGACCAGGGGTATGACGTAGTATAAGGAAGCAATTGACGAATTGGGGTAAGACAAGGATTGCAGAGTTAAGGCTTGGAGCGGGAAGGACCGTAGGGTTCCGGGAAGCGCCATGCCTTTTCTTTTACAGAGTGGTATACCCCTAAGGGGTATGGAGAGGTGTGAAAAAGATGGATAGAGCAGAACCTGCTGCAGAGCAGGCAACCTTGCAGATTACAGGCATGACCTGCTCGGCCTGCGCCGCGCGCATCGAGAAGGGGCTGGGACGAATGGAGGGCGTGTCCCGCGCTAACGTCAATCTGGCCCTGGAGCAGGCCACCGTAAGTTACGATCCGCAGCTGGCGGGTGTGCCGCAGATCGAAGAGAAGATCCGTTCGCTTGGTTATGATACGGTCCACGAATCGACTGATTTCGATATTACAGGCATGACTTGCGCGGCTTGCTCGGCAAGAATTGAGAAGGTACTGGGGCGGATGCCCGGCATTACGACGGTGAATGTGAACCTGGCCCTGGAGACCGCACATGTGGAATATAGAGCGGGTGCCGTAAGTCCCGGAGAGATTATGAACAAGGTAGGCAGCATCGGGTATAAGGCTTCCCTCAAGGAGGACCGCAAGCCGAGTGTCGATCACCGTGCGGCAGAGATCCGGCGCAAGCGAAATCAATGGATGATCTCGGCGCTGCTGTCACTGCCGCTGCTCTGGGCCATGGTGGGGCATTTCTCCTTCACGTCCTGGATTCCGGCCCCGGATATTCTAATGAACCCCTGGTTCCAGCTGGCGCTGGCGACCCCTGTGCAGTTTGTGATCGGCTGGCAGTTCTATGTGGGTGCCTACAAGGCGCTTCGCAACGGAAGCGCGAATATGGATGTGCTGGTGGCGCTGGGCACCTCGGCGGCCTATTTCTACAGCCTGTACCTGACGGTGGACTCGCTGGGAATGAGTGGAATGAATCATAGTGTGGAAATGTATTATGAGACGAGCGCCATCCTGATCACGCTGATTCTGGTCGGCAAGTGGTTCGAGGCGCTCGCCAAGGGCCGTTCCTCGGACGCGATCAAGAGCCTGATGGGCCTGCAGGCCAAGACGGCGCTGGTGATGCGCGATGGGATTGAGATCAGCATTCCGGTGGAGGAGGTCATCCCCGGCGATCTGGTGCTGGTCAAGCCGGGAACGAAGATTCCTGTGGACGGTGAAGTGGTGGAGGGCCTCTCCTCGGTCGATGAGTCGATGCTGACCGGAGAGAGCATTCCGGTAGAGAAGCAGCCCGGCGATACGGTAATCGGCGCTACACTGAACAAGAACGGGATGCTGCGGATCAAAGCCCGCAAGGTGGGCCGGGATACGGCGCTGGCGCAGATTATCCGCGTGGTTGAGGAGGCGCAAGGCTCCAAGGCGCCGATTCAGCGGATTGCGGATGTGATCTCCGGGATTTTTGTGCCGATTGTGGTTGGCATTGCGGCACTGACCTTTGTGGTCTGGTATGTGTGGGCAGACCCCGGCCAGTTCGCGGAGGCGCTGGAGAAGGCGATTGCCGTGCTCGTAATTGCCTGTCCCTGCGCACTCGGACTGGCGACTCCCACCTCCATTATGGCCGGCTCGGGGCGCGCGGCAGAGCTGGGCATTCTGTTCAAGGGCGGCGAGCATCTGGAAGCCGCACAGGGAATTCAGGTGGTGGTGCTCGACAAGACCGGCACGGTGACCCGCGGGAAACCGGTATTGACCGATATCCGCACCACCCCGGGCATTGCCGCGCAGGGCAAGGAGGAGGCGGAGAACCGCCTGCTCGCGCTGACGGCCGCCGCCGAGAAGCTGTCGGAGCATCCGCTGGCCGAGGCGATTGTGGCCGGGGCCGTGGAACGCGGCCTGACGCTGCCGGAAGGGGCAGCGTTCGAGAATATACCAGGGCGGGGTATCTCCGCCGTGGTTGCCGATGAGGCGGTGCGGGTAGGCACCCGCCGCATGATGGAGGAGAGCGGGCTGGACATTGCCCGCTGGACGGTGCTCATGAAAGAGCTGGAGCAGCAAGGCAAAACAGCGATGCTGATAGCGGTAGGCGAGGAGATCTCCGGTGTCGTGGCGGTGGCCGACACGATCAAGGAGACCTCCAAGGCAGCCGTGGAGTCGCTGCAGGCGATGGGCATCGAAGTTGTCATGATCACGGGGGACAACGAGATTACGGCCCGGGCCATCGCGAAGCAGGCAGGCATTCACAAGGTGTTGGCCGAGGTGCTGCCGGAAGGCAAGGCCGAGGAGGTCCGCAAGCTGCAGAGCGGCGGCGTGAAGGTGGCGATGGTCGGCGACGGCATCAACGATGCGCCTGCGCTGGCAACAGCCGACACCGGCATGGCGATCGGCACGGGCACGGACGTCGCGATGGAAGCCGCGGATATCACGCTGATGCGCGGCGATCTGAAGAGCATCCCGGATGCGATCCGGATGAGCCGCAAGACGATGAACAATATCAAGCAGAATCTGTTCTGGGCGCTGGCCTACAACACCATCGGCATTCCGATTGCAGCGCTGGGCTTCCTGGCCCCCTGGTTGGCCGGTGCCGCGATGGCCTTCAGCTCAGTTTCCGTGGTGCTGAACGCGCTGCGTCTGCAGCGGGTGAAGCTGTAGGTTGTGGGAGCTGTAGGCTATTTGAAGCTATAAGGATGAGCGGTTGAACGGTAATCGGGTTGAACAGCCTAATAGCTCAACAGCTGAAAGTCGCACAATGCACAGTTGAATAGGGAAATAGTGAAATAGTGAAATAGTGAAATAGTGGAATGTATTTGAATAGTAACATAGTCAGGTATTATAGAACGTGAACTTAAGAATGTTACATACGGAGTTGCCAGGGAAGCCCTATGCATCAGGCTTTCTGGAAACTTCACTACCCCATTCTTAAGTTCATCTTATATAGCACATTTAAAGACACCCATGGGGTGTCTTTTTGTTTGGTGTCTTATTGCTGCGTAATCTTTCGTTTGCTGTCTCCTGTACACTAGCTCCATCTAGAGTATCTATGTGTAAAAGTACAACTAATTTAGCCGAATTGCCTACCCGCCGCTCCGTAGGGAGTTCATAAGTTCGAACGATTGATTTAGTTGCAAAACTGCATCTAATTAGCGGAATTTTTGTGTTTTAGAGGAATTAGATGCGAAAAGGAATCTAATTTGGCATTTTGAGCGTTATAGACCAGTAATTTTGCAAAGAACCTGACATCAAAGTAGTCAGGGAATATTTACAAAAAAAAGAGACTCCATTATCGTAGAAGTATACACACACCCACGAAAGGAGATCTCTTGGTTAATAAAGTAGCTGAAAAGGTGTTGTTATGTCAAGTCACCCAATGGTTAGATCGCAATGCTTCCTTGCTGCTCGGCGACCGTTATGCCAAAAAACTTCACTGGGGCAACACGGTGTTTCTCTTTTTAGAGGCCATATTTAGAGGACGAAAAGGGACTCAAGAAATTGCAGATCATGTAGAGAGTTCTACGTGGATGCAAGAATGCACCGGAATTCAATCCATTCACCAGTCGTCCCTGAACCGCAAGCTCGGCGAACTGCCCCCGGAGGTGCTCCGTGAGCTACACCTCTCTCGCCTGGAGCATCTGTTGGAACAGGAAGGACCGCCCCTGCCTAAAAAACTGAAAAAGTTGGGCCCCCTCGCAGCAGTCGATTCCACCAGCCTGACGCTGGGGCGGGTTCGCGGCCAATGGGCCTACCAGCAAACTGGAAAAAACGCCGTCAAGATGCATACCTGCTTGCACCTGACGGGCGAGCACTCGGCGATTCCCATGGCTCCGGTGCTTTCTACCGCGACGGTGGCCGATATGGACACCGATGTGCTAGCGGCATTGGTTGGGCAAACAGGGATTACGTATTTGTTCGACCGGGGGTATATTCACTACACTCAATATCTACAATGGCTCCAGGCAGGCATTCTGTTCGTCGCTCGCCTCAAGCAAAATAGCAAAGTGAAGGTGCTTAAAACGCGGAAGGTGAAGGCAGCGGGACTGGTGCTGGATGCGGATGTGGAGCTGACGTGTCCGAAGACGGGGAAAACCGGTGTATTTCGGCTCGTGGAGTACAAGTATACGGACAAGAAAAAGAAGGTTCACCTGGTTCGTGTTCTCACCAATCGCTGGGATATCACGGCTCTCGAAGTCGCACAGCTGTACCGCTACCGTTGGAAAGTAGAACTCTTTTTTAAATGTATGAAATCCAACTTACACCTGAAAAAAATCTATAGCAGCCGGAACCCGGAAGCCGTATGGAACCTGATCTACCTCTACCTGATTGCGTATGTGCTCTGCGAAGAGCTCCGTCTGTGTTATGCACCGAAGCAGCGAATCGGGCGGGTGCTAGCCGTGTTCCGCTTGTATATAAAAGGAACGTTGGCGGATTTCCTGAAGCATCTAAACCGACCGAAAGAGCGAACGAGCAAAGGGCGAAGGAACAAGGGAGGCAGACCAGCGACTCACCCGAAAGTGTTGAAGCCTAAGCCTATCCAATTTTAGTTAAGTTACAAGTGATGAACAACTGAAGCTAGACCAATCCAAAAAAATGAGGTGTGTGTAGGCTTAAGTGGAGGTGGCTTTTTTTTGCTTTTTTTGAGTAGACCCCAGACGCGTTCGCCTGGGGCCAGGGAAAGTGTACAAAATACGCCCCTCCCAAAACGTAACTTACAGTAAATAAGCCTACCACGCCTCCTCGTGTGATGTTCTTTGCAAAATTACTGGTTATAGACCTAGTTTACTCGAGATTAGTTGCAGATTCGCATTTATTCGACCGTTAGTGGGGGATTTGGATGGAATTAGTTGCAGTTTCGCATCTAATTGCTCCGAACGTTCCGGGTCAACCTTCTAAATCCATGCTGGGACCTAGGTGGTGACAAATTAAGCAACTAATCTTCTGGCGGATCGGTTAAGGGGTCTCCAAACAGCGAAAATTGCTGCCTTTATGCTAACCTTCGACATCCCACACTCCTGAGACTGAAGTAGTTACCTGAAAATAAGGGATATATCCCATAAATTCAGCGCGTGGAGCCACATGCGAGCAGAAATAAGGAATAAATCCCATAAATTTCGCGCGTGAAGCCACATGAGCAGAAACAGCGGATAAGTTGCACAATCCACCGCCGTGACTGGCCACAAGTCTTCTTTTGTATGATAATATTTACTAAAAATTTCATAGCTAAGCGCTAGCAAACTTAGATAAGCTGTACTTGAGAATGACGGGATGTAATGGACGTAAAGCCCTGGCACAGAGGGAATTACGTCTTTTCAAGCATAACTCTCTGAGATTCACGTTTTATACTACATAAATGTCCCGATTGGAGTGGCTGCGGTGTTACATAAAGGCAGGGGTTGTCAGGAAGGAGAACGCGCGTGGAATCAATGGAAGACACCATCCGAAGAATACAGGCGGGGGAAGTACATTTATATGCCAACATTATTGCCGTCTATCAGAACCAGATTTATAAATATTGTCTGCGTTTATTGAACAACCGGGAAGAGGCGGAGGACGCAGTTCAGGATATATTCCTTAAAGTATATGAGAAGATCAGATATTACCAGCCCAAGGTGAAATTTATTTCCTGGCTGTATAAAGTCTCCTATAACCACTGCCTCAATCTGCTGCGCAAAAAACGGATTCAACAGCAGGTCAAGCGCATACTGGGCCACGAACGGGTTGCGGAGAGCGCGGAGCAGACCGTGGAGAAGAAGATTTTCAGCGAGCCGCTGGCTGCGGCGCTGGACACGCTTACCCTGGAGGAGCGCAATTTGCTGATCCTGCGGATTTTTGAAGAGAAGACATTCGAGGAAATCGGAGACATTCTCAGCAAGAACATGGAAGCGGTCAAGAAACGGTATGGACGGATCAGACAGAAGCTCAAAAATAACATGGAAATCAGGGAGGAAACATTATGCGAGACGGAGATTTGACTGCAGAGGAGCGGGCGCTGAGGCAATATGATACGGCGGGCGAGTTTCCTTCCATTGATATCAGAAGTGCGGTAATGGCCAGAATTACTACTAAGTCTACATCGGAACCGGGGATAGTGCCCATGAGCGTTCAAGCCATACCAGAGGATGAGAAGCTTACTATTATGGAAAAAGTAGAGCTATCCGCCGGCCACAAGCCGCGCCGCCGCAACGCCGCGCTGCGCCGCAGAATCTCGATCGCTGCAGCCTGTTCTGTCCTGCTGCTGGCTGCGGGGACCGGCTACTATAACTATCAGGACGATACCAGTCAGGCTACCGCCATTCCATATGTTCAGAAAGCCTACGAGCCGCTGATAGACAAGGAGCATAACTTTAAGATTAGTCTGAAGGACCAAGCCGACTATACGGAGCAGACCCAAAACGCTGACCCCGTTATTCAGGAAAAGCAAAAAGAAGCTAATGAAGAGGTCAAACAGCTGATGGAGCAACTGCAGCCGGGAGAAATGGCCGCCTTCGCAACCCATACCGGAGCAGAGAATGAGCTTCCATTGTTGTATGTAGCCCAGCCATTCAGCTATGAGAAGTATTCGGATTATGAGTCGGCGCTTGCCGAATGGTCTGCACCGGAATTAAGAGTGCCGGACAATCTGCCTGAGGGTTACAAGTTCGCCCAAGGCTTGATTGCTCCGCCTTCCGGAACGAATAGCGCAGGGAATTCGAAGAAGAATCCGATCATGTTCCTGGGAGAGGCATCCTCCCCGGAAGGAACTGAGCCAAGCGATACGCTCACTGTCTGGAGGAATATCAAATGGGATCAGGCGGAGCGAGCCAACCTTATCTTCAAGAAAGGTCAGCAAACCCTGAAGATTGGAGCATTTGCCTACAAACCGGGACAAGCTAGTAACTTCTATACAAATGGGATGTCCAGCACAGAGAATATTCGCATCCAACTACAGAATGCGGGCAGCACCGAAGATCATGAGCTAATCTACCTGGAAGCCGCTGCGGACGATAAAGTGTATTTCAAGCATATGCTGCTGTGGATGGATCGTGACGCACAGGTATCCTACCAGCTGCACGACAGTGGGGACAGCCAGCTCACCAAAGAACAGTTGATTCAAATAGCCGGGAGTGTAATGAAGTAAATGCCGGAGAGTAACTGGAATGGCAGCACATTATTTTTGCACAAATGTCCCGTTGCGGGTCCTTGAAGTGTTATATCTAAAACAGACGGGATATAATGCTAATATTTCACTTTAAAGGAGTATCTGACATTTGAAAATTCATAAAGCCTACTATTTGCTTCTGATCGCATTACTGTTGCTGATTTCTGCGGTTATATACTATATGCGGCAGGACTCCGGTATTCAAATTACGGGCATGAACGGACAGACGATTACTGCCGGCGGCGCGGTGCTATCTCTAGACAATGAAGTGCTGGTGCCGAAGGAACTGGCGGAGCAGGTGTTGGATACAAAGATTGGTCTTGCGCAGCAGCCTCCGCTGCCTGAAGGTATCTACTATAGAAACGACGTGGCTGTGCTGATGTACCATCAGCTTACCGGCGAACCCGGGCAGCACCCGGGACTGCTGACGGCAGGGCAGTTTGAGCATCAGCTTAGCCTGCTGAAGCAAGGCGGCTTCAAGGTTATTACGATGGAGCAATACCGCCGTTTTAAACTGGAGCAGGGTCCGATACCGGATAATGCCGTGCTGCTGACCTTTGACGACGGGTATGAGAGCTTTTATACGGTCGCTTTTCCGATTCTGCAGAAATACGGGTACACGGCGGTTAATTTCGTGATTGTGTCGGATATAGATCACCCGGATCGGCATCAGGCCCCCAAGCTGACCTGGGAGCAAATGCGGGAAATGAAGCGGTCGGGGATGGGTTTCTATAATCATACTTATGATCTGCACCATTATGCGGCGGTAGATGCCGGAGGTGTTATGCGTCCTGCAGCCAGTTCGCTGCTCTATATTGCCGACGAGAACCGCAATGAGATAAATGAAGAGTATTACAGCAGAGTGACTGCCGATTTAGCATTGGCCGAGCGGAGGCTGAAGGAAGAGCTGGACAATGAGGATTCGGCGCTCGCCTTTCCTTATGGCTCTTTTAATGAACGTCTGCTGAAGGCCAGCGAGCAGGTCGGTATCCCGCTGACATTCAATATCCATGAGGGAATGAACAGCGCAATGGATGCCAGTGTTTGCCGGATCAATGCGGGCGGCCGGGGTCTTGCCGGTGCCTTGTCGATTGAACGGCTTAAGCATCTGAAGCCGCCGATGGAGCTAACGGTGGATAACCGGATCATTCCCCTGTCCAAGGTCCGGCTGGAGCAGGAGCAGGAGCAGGAGCAGGATCGGCTAATGATCCCGCTGGCCCGGCTGTGCCAAGCGCTGGGAATTGAGATTGTGATTGACCGTCCGGCGAGGACGGTTAAGCTGACCAGAGACGCAGGCGGGCCTACAGACTCGCCTGTCTGTGCTGTAATCGGGGTGTGCTAAACTGTTGGAGCAAGCTGTAATCCGCGGGGTTGGTCCTTGGGCTTTGCGGCTATTTGTGTTAATAATAGAAGGACAGGCGAAGCGTTAGGCCGCCAATTATGATCTGTGGAGGCGTATGATATGACCAAACCAACGAATGAAACGCTGGAACTGCTGAACCGGCATGTATCCGTGCGCCAATATCAGGACACACCGGTAAGCGAGGAGCAGCTTGCCGCTATTATTGAGGCAGGCCAGATGGCTTCAACCTCCAGCAATGTCCAGGCCTATACCGTGATTGCCGTTACGGAGCCTGAGCTAAAGAAGCAGCTCGCAGGCTTGGCGGGGAATCAGGCTTATGTTGAGCAGTGCCCGGTATTTCTGGTCTGGTGCGCCGATCTTTACCGGCTGCGTGAGGTGACGAAACCGTATTTGCAGGATACAGACACCCATGAGTCTTCTACGGAGAATTTCATTGTCGCTACCGTTGATGTGGCCCTGGCCGCCCAGAATGCGGCAATCGCGGCAGAGTCATTGGGGCTGGGTATTGTCTATATCGGCGGAATCCGCAACCGGATTGCTGAAGTGTCGGAGCTGTTGGGCCTGCCTGAGCTGGTCTACCCGCTGTTCGGGATGTGCCTCGGTTATCCGGCGGCGGCTACCGGCCAGCGTCCGCGCCTGCCGCAGCCCGCAGTGCTGCACCGCAACCGTTACAACGCCGGAATCCTGGCGGAGCAGGTCAAATCCTACGACGAGGTGACAAGCACCTACCTGCGTGAGCGGACCGGAGGCCAAAAGGATACGCCATGGTCCGAGCTTATGGCTGCCCGCCTGGCGGAGCCGATCCGGCTGCATATGAAGGATTTCCTGGACCGCAAAGGGTTCCTGCGTAAATAACGCGGAATTCGCTTCCTCTTATCTGCGGGCATGGCGGGCGCGCCGTCTCAGAAGATCAATCAGCAGGCCCAGGCATAACCAGAAGGCGAGATGCGTGATATACAGCAGCAGCAGCTGCAATGCCTCCGAGTTCATCGTATCAAGAAGCCGGGTCACCACGGGATTTAGCAGGAGCAGCAGCGGATTGGTGAAGAACAGCAACAGATTCTTGTCATCCATCCCGGAGAAGTTGAAGAGGCAGACCAGCAGGGAGAAAATGGACAACCACAACGAAAATGTGTTAGCCCGGCGGCTTCGGGTGCGTGGAGTGTTTGCCGCGCTTGTGTTCAGCAGCAGAGCTGAAGCCAGCAGCATCACTCCTATAAATGCTAACAGCAGGGATGTCCAGAGCTGGACCGGTCCACTGTCAATAGAATCGATAGGGGCGGGCCCCTTAATCAGCCACATATGACGTTCGTAATCCTCATGAATGAAACGGTATAGCAGGAAGGGGGCAGCCAGAAACAGTACACCAAGAAGCGCTAACAGCGTTCTTAGGAGCTTGCTGGTTGTCTTAAGCAAAGAAGTATACCTCCTCATAAATGGTAAATTATAGATGAATATTATCAAGTGTAACTTATTTTGTGTTCTTGAACAATTAGCGCCATTGTATAGATGTGGAAAATACAGTGCAGGTGTGCTTGACTGTTCCCTTAGGGATTGGTTTACAATTTATCTTGAGGTGATACCTATGCGGATCAGTGAGGCCGCCCAGCTATGCGGCATTACGAAGAAAGCGATCAACTATTATGAGCAGCAGGGACTGCTTGCGTTGGCTGCGGATGAGAGTGGATACCGTGAGTTCGGCGAGCAAGAAGTGAGGACTTTGAAGGAGATCACCCTGCTTCGAAGGCTGGGAATGAGCGTGGCTGAGGTGAAGGCGGTTCTGGAGAGCGACGATCAGCATCAGGCGCTGATGAACTACAGGGCAATCAAAGAGGCACAGGTAAGGCAGGTCCAGGCGGAGCGGGAGGCTCTGAATTACCTGCTGGAGAGCGGCTCCAGCCTGGAAGCAGCCTTTGCTCCACTGGAGCAGATTCTGGATCAGCATGCGAGGATCAAAGACAAGCTGCTGTTGGCTTTTCCGGGCGATTTCGGCAAATACCTGCGGCTGCATTTCGGCAGATTCCTGAATGAGCGGCTGGATTCTGCCGAGAAGCTGGCTGCATATAGCGCAGTGGTTGAATTTCTGGACCGCACGGCGGAGCTGCAGTTCCCGGCGGAATTACAGCAATACTTCGCAGAAGCCGGTGGTCCGGCCAGTGAAGAGCATCAGGAGGCTATCAATCTGGACTATCTGGCGGCAATAAAGGACGCTCCGTCCTTTATTCAGGCTCACAGGCGCGAGCTGGAGCCATACCTGGAATACCGCAGCTCTGCCGAATACAAGGAAACTCCTGCTTACCGGATGCGGCAGCTGCTGCTTGAGTTTCAGCAGAGCAGCGGCTACTACGACATTTTTGTAGCCAACCTTCAGATTCTCAGCAGCAGCTATCGGGAGTTTCAACAGCAGCTGCAGAAGGCCAACCAGCAGCTGCTGGCGGAATTTCCAGAAGCGGCAGGGCTGTTTGAAAGCTGAAGCTTGCTTGGAGAAGCCGATATATATAAAATTAATATATTAAAAATTATATATATGGGAGCTGAATGTAATCGAGCGCATACTGCCCTATTTGACGATGTTCTCGGCACTGGGCGCCGGTCTGATGGCTGGATTGTTTTTTGCCTTCTCAGTGTTTGTGATGACGGCTCTGGACCGGCTCCCGCCACCGCAAGGGATGGCGGCGATGAATTCAATCAACGCGGCGATACTTAACCCCGTATTTGGGCTGGTATTTGCAGGAACGGCTGTGGCCAGTGTGATCTTGGCGTTCGGCTCGATTGTCAGCTGGGATGCAGACGGAGCGGGCTATTTGCTGGCAGGCAGTCTCTTGTATCTGACAGGTTCGTTTCTGATTACGTTAACAGTTCATGTGCCGCTCAACAACAGGCTGGCCGCTGCCGCTTCAAGTGCAGGCCATGAAGCGTGGAAGCCGTATCTTGCCCGCTGGCTGCCCTGGAATCATGTGCGGACCGTAGCGACACTAGCGGCTGCAGCCTGCTTTATTATGGCATTTCGGCAGGTGGGAAGTTCCTGAGTAAATTATGCATACTGAAACAGCCGGGCTTGGTTATGCTCCGGCTGTTTTTCTTTTATTCATGAAGATATGGAATATAGGACGTTCAACGCAAATAGATGCAAAAGTGCAACTAATTTCAGCTGACTGTCCAATAATCGGGCGATTAAGTGCGATAGTGCAACTAATTTCGAGTAAATCAAGATTCTAAAGATTCAAACGCCGAAATAGATGCTTTTTCGCACTTATTTCCTCCAAAACGGAAAAATTCAGCAAAATAGATGCACTTTTGGTTACTACTTAGGACCCTGCGAGGGTATAGAAGGTTACTCGAGAAGGTTATGGGATCGCGCTACCTTAACCCCCAAACACTCCCCCTTCTGGTAACCCACGTCCTAGCGGACCGTATAGCTCCTATTTCCGCATTCCTGCGATGGTTTGGAGTCTAGCGGACCGCATAGCCTCTATATTGGAAAAACAGGCCCTAACTAGTGGTTTTTTGCCTGAATAGAAGCTCCTGAGTCCGTTAGACCTGCAAAACAGCCTTTTTACAGCAAATAGAGGCTCCTGAGTCCGTTAGTAGTCTGAAAGTTAAGCGCTGGTTACTGGCGACGGCCTTCATTTGTTATTCTTAGCCTCCTTGTCGTGTTGTATGACAGGCTCGGACGAGTAACACATGAAAAAAAAGGGGGTCCTAAGTAGTAACCACTTTTGCAACTAAAACGATGGATTGGATTAGGAGCCATCATGGAGCTGAGTCTTCAACGTTAATCCACTCCAGGGAGTATTGCGGCTCTCCGCTAACGTATCATCCAAGTACAGGTGCCTAAGGAGTTACCGCAGGGATCTTGCCCTTGGCCTGCTCCTCGCGCATCCATAACGAGAGCTGCCGCTTCAGCGCCAGGAATTCCGGCGCATCGGTAATCTCTTCGCGGCGCGGGCGCGGAAACGGCACCTCCACGGTGTGGAGGATGGAGCCGGGGCGGCCGGAGAAGACGTAGATGCGGCTGGAGAGCAGCAGCGCTTCTTCGATGTTGTGGGTGATGAACAGCACAGAGCGGCGGTTCTCCTCCCACAGCTCCAGCAGCCAGCGCTGCATCTCAGCGCGGGTCAGCGCATCCAGTGCGCTGAACGGCTCGTCCAGCAGCATCAGCTCCTGGGGCGCAAGCAGCGCCCGCAGGAAGGCGGCGCGCTGCTGCATCCCGCCGGAGAGCATATGCGGGTAGGCCCGCTCGAAGCCGCCGAGCCCGACCTTGCCCAGCCAGCGGCGGGCTTCCTCACGGGCGGCGTCCTGTGGCTGGCCTTTGATCTCCCCGGCGAGCAGGACATTGTCCTCAATGGTCCGCCAGGGGAACAGGGCCGGCTGCTGCGGCATGTAGCTGATCTGGCCCCGCCGGCCTGTGACCGGCTGGCCGTTCATCTGCACCGTTCCGGCATCCGGCAGCTCCAGGCCGCCGATGATGTGGAACAGGGTGCTTTTGCCACAGCCGGAAGGGCCGACGATGGAGACGAACTCCTGCTGCTCTACCCGCAGTGAGACATCGTTCAGCACTTTGGTTACGCGGCGCCGCTGCGAGAAGGCCTTGGATATACCTTTCACTTCAAGGGCAGGCGAACCGGCAGCGGGATTAGACTGTTCTGTTGAGTATGACAAGAGGATACACCTTCCTTCCTATGAATTGCGGCGCGGTTTCCAGCGTACCAGCCATCGCTCCAGCAAGGCGATCAGGCCAAACAGCACGAGGCTGAGCAGTACAATAACCGTAATCGCCACGAACATCCGGTCTGTGCGGTAAGCGGACTTCTGCAGCAGCATATAATAACCGATCCCTTTGTCCGCGCCGATCCATTCGGCGACCACGGCGCCCATAACGGCGTAGGACGCCGATATCTTGATCCCGGAGAACATGCTTGGCAGGGAGTGGGGCAGCTCCAGCTTGGTGAAGATCTGCCACTTGCTGGCCCCGGCCATCTTCATGTAATTCATCATGACCCGGTCGCTCTGGGCAAGTCCGCCCATAGCCGCGACGGCAACCGGGAAGAAGCAGACGAGCGTAATCAGCACAATCTTGGGCAGCAGGCCGAAGCCGAACCAGATGACAAGCAGCGGGCCAAGCGCAATGGAAGGTACGTTCTGGCTTAGAATCAGCAGCGGATAGAACGCACGCCGTGCCCAGGGCAGCAGATGCAGCAGCAAGGCGACAAGCAGGCCGACGCCGGTTCCGATCGGGAATCCGATCAGAGTCAGACGCAGCGTAGCCAGCGTGTGATCCCACAGACCTGCCGCATTGCCGGTAGCTTCACGAAGAATGGCTCCCGGACTGGGCAGAATCCACTGCTCGACCTGAAACCAGCTTACTGCCAGCTGCCACACGGCCAAAAAGAAGATGACCGCCACAAAGGGCGGCCATATCAGCTTCCAATACGATCTCACGGCCGGTATTTCTCCGTCAGCTTGTCCATGCTGATGCCAGTCGGATTATGGGCGATCTTGATCTGCGAAATCACGCTGGGGCTGCCGGATTCAATCAGAGCCTCGTGCATTTGGCGTACCACTTCAAGCAGCTCGGTGAGCTCGCCTTCCATCGTGGTTTCCAGTGGATTGACCTGGTGTTTGACGCCCGATTTCTGAATAACCTCAATCGCTGTATCCACATAGGGGATGGAATCCTCGCCGTTTGGCGTCTTCGGAATGACCTGAATACTGAGCAGTGTGTTTGCCATAATTATCAATCCTCTCTGAGTGTGGGAATGTTACTTGCCTTCCGGCAGAAAATCATTCGTAAACGTACTTGTAGCGTCCAGAGGCTTATCCAGCAGCTTCAGACCATACATCCAGTCGGCGTAATTCTGCCAGACCTCGGCCTTCTGCTCGCCCCAACGCGGCGCATCGTCCTGGTATTTCGGGCTCAGCCATTTCTGGCTGGCGAGCACCAGCTCGGCGTCCAAGTCCGGCACAGCCTTGCTGAGCAGCGCGGCAGCTTCCTCCGGCTGGTCAATCGCATATTGATAGCCTTTGGAGGTAGCCTTCAGGAATGCCTTCACCAGCTCCGGATTCTCGGCAATCTGCTTCTCGCTGGTGGTCAGCACCGGAGTATAGTAATCCAGCTGCGGCGCATAATCCTTCAGGTAGAGCATATCGACCGGCTCACCGCGCAGCTCGGCTTCAATCCCGGTCCAGGCGTAGAAGATCCAGGCGAAGTCAATATCACGCTTCACGGCGGTGAAGTAGTCAGCTTCGCCGATATTGATCAGCTTCACCTTCTTGACGTCGCCGCCTTCCGGGTCCATGATCGCCTTCATGGCCGCTTCTTCGGCAGGGGAACCCCAGCCGCCATAGGTTTTGCCTTCGAAGTCCTTGGGAGACTTGATATTGCGGTCCTGCGGTGCGGCAAATCCTGAAGTATTATGCTGAATGATGGCGGCAATCGAGACCAGCGGCACGCCCTGAAGGCGGGCGAGGGTCAGACTCTCCTGGGCGCCGATGCCGAAAGCGGCTTCGCCCGAGGTCACCATGGTGTCTGCGCCTGCCGCGCCCGGCTGCACAATCTCTACATCCAATCCTTCTTCCGCGTAGTATCCCAGCTCTTTGGCTGCATAGAGGCCGGTGTGATTCGTGTTGGGCGTCCAGTCCAGAGCAATCTTGACCGGTGTCAGCTCCTTCGGCGCTTCTGTAGCCGCAGCGCCTGATTCAGGGCTGGCTTCCGGTGCGGCGCTCCCGGTTGGGCTGGCCGAATTCCCGTTATTACTGCCGCATCCCGCAATGGCGATGACCAGCAGACAGGCTAGGCATAACAGTAATGATTTTTTGACTCCCATCTGTTTCTTCTCTCCTTTAGTATTACCCATATAAACCCTATTCGCATATTTCCGCAATCGTTCTAGTGACTGTCCACCGGACGGAAGTTTTGCAGTGAAACTGAGTTTCTGCCGATACAAAAAGCGCCCCGGATCTCCGGGGCGCTGGTTTAGCGCATGAATAGTAAAGGTCAGAGGACCAGAACTAAATGGCGATTCCTACGCTGGCATTATCCAGATCAGGTGTAAGGGTCAGTATCTCTACGGGATACAATCTCAGCCGGCCAATTCCAGCACCCCTGGTTCTATGGGTTATCGGGTATTCTGCGTTCTTACGCTGTATTATAGCCGCCAGCCACCGGCTTGTCCAGCAGATTGGCCTAATTTAAATCACCCTCAAATTCCCGGCGAGTTTTGTCGAAGTGTTCCCATCCAGATTATACTCGGTCAGGAGCGTGAGGGGCATGCGCTGGCCGAATTCTCTGCGATGAACAATGAATTGATCAGTATGCACCGGCTGCTGGCTAAGAGCAATGCAGAGCTGCAGGCGCTCAAAGAAGAGGCGGAGCGGGCTAACAAGGCCAAAAGTCTGTTTCTGGCTATGGTCAGCCATGAGATCAGAACGCCAATGAACGGGATTATTGGAATGGCAGAACTGTTGGAGGCTTCCGAGGCTACCTCTGAGCAGCGGCAGCTGGTGGAGGTGATTCAGGAATCGACACAATATTTGCTGCGGAAGATTAATAATCTGCTGGATGTCTCCAAGATTGAAGCCGGCAAGATGAGGCTGGAGCAAACGCCTGTCCAGATCGGTACGTTGCTGGAGCATGTGCAGCAGCTTCTGTTACCCTCTGTCCGGAAGCAGGGCAATGCTTTGTACTGCCGGGTAGATGGGCAAATTGAGACCGAACTGAAGGGAGATGCCACGAAGATCCAGCAGGTATTGATTAATCTGCTCGGTAATGCAATTAAATTCACACGTGACGGCACGGTAGAGCTCAGGGTAAGACTTATAGAGGATCAACCCGCAAGTCAGCGGCTCCGTTTTGAAGTCATGGATACGGGAATTGGTATTTCCGTCGAGGCCACCCAGGGACTGTTCAAGCCCTACTCGCAGATTCAGTACGAGTCGGACAGTACTTCGGAAGGGACGGGTCTAGGCTTGTCCATCTGCAAGACGATGGTGGAGTTGATGGGTGGTCAGATCACGGTAGACAGCGAGTTGGGGCAAGGCTCATGCTTCTGGTTCGAATTGTTGCTGGAGAAGGTATCTGCGGCTGAGAGAAATCTGCAGGAGACGGAGAATAACGTTTCTGCAGCGGAATACAGCCCCCTGCCGATACTGATTGCGGAAGATCATCACCTGAATAGCGCGCTGCTCCAGCTGCAGCTGCAGAAGCTGGGAATTACCGATATTCACATTGTACGCAGTGGTCTGGAGGCTGTGGAGGCTTGGCGGCAGGGGACTTACGGTCTGATACTGATGGATAGCCGGCTGCCGGGACTGAACGGTCCCGAAGCTGCTGAGAGAATCCGCTTGCTGGAACAGTCCGAAGGACGGCTCCGGGTGCCAATCATTGCGGTTACAGGTGACGGTTCTTCCGCAGATGAGGAAAGTTCCCGGCGGGCCGGAATGGACGGCTGGGCGCTAAAGCCGGTGGGACTGGACAAGCTTAAACAGCTGCTGGATCAATGTTTCAAGAGCAAGCCGCGCGCTCCTGTCCTGTATGAAGAGACCCTTAGCGGCATCCTTGAACTGGATGAAGACGGGGAGCAGGGGCTGCTGCGCATGTTGCTGGAGATGTTCAAGACCGATACCCTGGCAAGAATCACCGCACTGGAGGAAGCCATCGGCAACATGGATGCTCTTGCCAGCGAGGGCACTGCCCATAGCATCAAGTCAGGCAGTCTGGGCATCGGGGCACAATATTTGGCGTCCTTGTGTGAACGGATTGAGCATGCCGCCAGAGCCGGTGATCTGGCTGCGGCGGCAGCGGTTCTGCCCCAGCTTGCCCCGGCTCATGAGGAAGCCTGCAAGGAGCTGGATAAGCTGGTTTGAACGATGGGATCATAAGCTGTACTCCCTCTCAGTCGTGATATTTGAATTTCCTGCGCCGTCGGTTCTTGACTCCCGTCCACAGCTCCCTAACCGTCAGCACCAGGCTGACCATAATCCCGCTGAAGGTCAGGAATAAGGCCAAGTATTCAAACGGCGAATATTCCAGCAGTTTGCTCCAGTCAATCGGACTCTTCAGGTCCTCGATCACCTGGTTCATGCCATAGATTCCGCTTACCACGGTAAATACGGTTAGGATCATCAGCAGTGTATCCCTGCGTTTGGCCTGGTATTTGTCTTGGTATTGGAACAGGTCGTTCAAGGTCTGCTTCACTTCTCCGAAGAGGGCGTCATTTCCGTACACTTTACGCAACTGGAAGAAGATCTCCCGTCCCTGCGACTGGGAGATCAGCTCCAGGAAATAGAATTTGGCCGAGAACTTATTGATCGAGAAGATCAGATTCTCAATTTCATCTACATCATGGTTGATGCGCAGCCGGGAATGTATATTGGCCAGCTTGAGCAGTACGATTTTGTGGAAAAGGCTTAGCAGCAGCCCGTAATAATATTCACCGTACATTTGATTGGCCAGCTTGACCGCGATCTGTGGTTCGGCTTGGCTGAGGCAGCAGAAGGTCTGCTCATTGGTCATGTAATAGGTATCCGGTCCCCAGCGGCTGTAGCAGTGCTCCTGACAATATTGCTCAATATATTCAGGGTCGCTGGCACTTGTATAAGGATCGCCTCTCAGATTCAGGCCGTCCAGTTGGGAAGCACGGTAGCGCAGCTCGCTGCTGATTGCTTCCCTATCCTCCTGCGGCTTGAACCCGTAGAAGGCCTGAACCTGCATTCTTTCATCCACAAAAAAAGGCAGCGTCTCAAAGTATGCCCCGTTCAGCTCTGCCTGGTCCATATAATCCTCCAGACCGCTTGCCAGATGTTTGAAGACGAAGTCTTCAATCTGATCAAAGCTCTGTTCTCCAAAGTTGATTCTAGTATACTCATCCTGAGTCGAAGTATCCTGCAGCGTGCGGAAACGATCGGCGAATTCAACGGCGACGCTGAACGGCAGTTCCTCCTCTTCAAGCTGCACCCGGATTGTCAGAAAGGCAAGCTGGAATGGCAAAACAAACACATCTGTCGAGAGTACCCGGAAGCGGACGGTTTGGTGTGCCATCGTCAGGGTACATTCCAGGTCGTTGACTATGGAGAAGCGGCGGAAGGAGTCTTCATCCTTCTCGCGCGGAAACAGTACATGGGCCGCAAACGGGAGGTAGGTCCGTTCCATCTTTTCGTGGGATACACAATATCCCTTTCCGTAATAAGCATCCTCCAGCGTTGTGTTATCCAGAAAAAACCTTGTAAACCCATTGCCTTCGAGCTTGCGGATCAGCTCATGGGTCTCTTCCTGCTTCACGGAGAAGGGGAAGATAAACTGCAGGAGTGCGGTGTGCAGTTGCGGTTCGGAGGAAAGCTCACTCATTTCACTTCATCCACCTTTATCCTGACGATTGAATACTACATTAATTACCCTATTCCCTCTGTGCCAACACTTAGCTGCGGATCATAAGTTTGTGGAGTTGTCCCGGATTCAATACGGTACTGACGGGCACACTATAATTAGTACAGCCTATTTGATCTAGAGAGGAGTTCATTCGTCAATGGATAACAAACAGCTGGAGCAAACAATCATTAAGGCGCTGGATGACAACAAGTTCGGTTCCTTCGGTACCATTGAAGCCGGGAACAAACCAAAGGTTCGGTATATGGCAGTCTTTCATGACGGACTAAATATATATCTGGCAACCAATCGCAAGACCCATAAGGTAGAAGAGCTGAAGGATAATCCGAACGCCTTCCTGCTGCTTGGCTATGAAGCCGGCGGAGGCAAGAATGTGCTGGAAATCGAGGCTACGGTGGACATCACCAAGGATGAAACCCTGCGTTCCAAGCTATGGAACAAGGAGCTGGAGAAATGGTTCAAAGGCCCGGATGACCCGGATTATGTCATTCTGGAGCTGACGCCAACACGGATTGAATATGAAGGCAAAGATCATAAACACGAGGTTTGGGAACCTGCAGGAGCGGCCTCTGGCAAATAAAGAGCGATGAATCTGGAAGCAGACAACCTTATTCAGAAAAAGTCAGCCGGGCCCATGGGGCCGCGGCCGGCTTTTTTTTGGGCTGGACAGCCGACTCGTCTCTACTTGAACATACAGATGTTTCTAGCAGCTATAACTCTAGTGAAACATGATATAATAACTTAACATTTGATCTGATATCCCCGGGTGCGGCCATGAGCTTTGGCTTCCCGGGGATTTTTGGAAGGCAGGCCAGGAGATAACGGATACATAAGGAGAGAGGAACAGGCATGAGCATTACACTGTTATATGTAGAGGATGATCAGGACATTGGACAGGTGGTATCCGGTGATTTGCGGGACCGGAATTATACTGTCCGCTGGCTGCAGAGCGGAGAACGAGCGCTGGAGGAGGCAGAGGGAGTGCAGCTGGTGATACTGGACGTGATGCTGCCGGGACTCGACGGATTTACGGTCGGGCAGCGGCTGAAGCGGGCTTATCCCCAGCTGCCTATTCTGATGCTCTCGGCAAGATCGTCCATTGATGACAAGCTGCAGGGCTTGGAGTTTGCAGACGACTATTTGACGAAGCCCTTCCATCCGGATGAGCTGGCTGCGCGGATTGAAGTGCTGCTCAGACGGGCGGGAACGGGTGTTACACAGGCGCTGGCGCTCAAGCATCTCATGGTCCATGAAGGGGATAACCGGATTATCAGGGTGGACACAGGGGAAGAGATTATGCTTACCGGCAAGCAGTTTCAGATCTTCACGTATCTGCTGCGCCATCTCGGACAGATTATGACCAAAGAGCAGATCTACGAATCCGTCTGGGGTGAGGCTTATATGGAGGGAGACAAGACGCTGATGGTACATATCCGTTATTTGCGCGAGAAGCTGGAGCTTGATCCTGCGGTACCGGAGATTATTGAAACCGTCCGGGGCATCGGCTACCGGATCAGGGCATGAGCAAGGGACGTTTGATGAGCAAGATAAGCAGTTCTCTCTTGTCCCGGTACGCCATTATTGTTATAGGAGCCTTGTTGTTTATCCCGGTGGTGTTTCCCTTAACGATGCTTGGCGCAATCCTGTTCGCCAATATGAACGACAAGGAGCAGGTCGCTGAAGTCACGCCTTATGATAATATATCGAGGCTGGAGAAGATATGGCATCTGGAAGCTCTGCAGCTGGAGGGAGCGGACGCTGATGAAATTGATCAACGGCTTATTGAACTAAGCGCCGAATACAGCCGGGCCAGCCTGTTCTGGGTAGATGAAGCGGGCACAACCCGCTTAACTGTCGGCAACGATTCGCCTGGCAGCAGTATGCCCATTCCCAGTCACTGGGATGCCGCTGAAGCGATTTCTTTTATGAAAAGCAGTATGAATCGCGACCCATTGGCAATTATGGCCTTTATCGGAGACCGGGCTGATGCCGGGCAAGGGTTTATGGCGATGCAGATTCCTTCAGCTATCCTCACATTAAACAGCCCTCGGAGTCTCAGCGCCTGGTATAGCATGGTGGTGGTGCTGCTGTTTTTTATCGGATTCGTTACGGTATCCTTATTGTTCTTCATTGGCATCCGCAAGCGCCTGCTGCGGCTGCAGACCGCAATGACCGTGGTTGAGCCGGGAGGAATCCCTGCGCCCATAGACAGAGGCAAGTCCGATGAGATCGGACGGCTGGAGGAAGCCTTCAATACGATGACAGTCAGACTGGAGAGCAGCAGACGTAGGGAAATAGAGGAGGAGGAGCTGCGCAAGCGTCTGGTGGCGAATCTGTCCCATGACCTGCGGACGCCGATGACTGTACTCCGCAGCCATATCCATGTCATTACCAAGGAGGAGCTTAGCGAGCAGGGCAGGGCTTCCCTGAAGCTGATGGATGAACGGATCGCCGACCTCAGTGTGCTGATCGAGAACCTCTTGTCATACAATCTGCTGAACAGCGGACGGATTACGCTGAAGCGGGAGCGGAAGGATGTGCTGCGGCTGCTGCGGGAGAGTGCAGCAGCCTGGTATCCTGTCTGGGAGAAGGAGGGCTTCGAAATCGATATTCGTCTCACGGCCGAGCCGCTGTACTGGCAGGTGGATGAAGTCTGGTTCCGCCGCATTCTTGACAACCTCTATCAGAATATCGTCCGTCACGCCGGCAGCGGTTTGTATGTGGGGCTATATACAGGAATCAGTTATGGACACCGGGCGGTGATTATCATGGACCGCGGCAAGGGCATTGGCAGCCATTCGGAGGCGAAGGGTGCCGGCCTGGGCTTGTCCATTGTCGATCTGCTGCTTAAGCAGATGGACCTGGACTGGAAGGTGGACAGCACCAAGCAGGGGACCTCGATTATTCTTTTTGACCCCCGGCCTGAGAATTTAAACAAAATTTAACCTTCGTGCTTGCCGTGTTTTAACCTTGGGGCGTTATGCTTGGTTACGAGGTGAAGGACATGAACGAAACAACCATAATCAAAACATCCAATCTGGTAAAGAGATACCGTGGCCGGGCTGCGGTGGAGAACTTGAATCTGAATATCACCAAGGGAGAGATATACGGCTTTCTTGGCCCCAACGGTGCGGGCAAAACAACGACGATCCGCATGCTGCTTGGGCTGATTACCCCCACTTCCGGCAATATCGAGGTGTTCGGGCAGAATCTGCGGAAGAACAAGCTGCAGATTCTGCGCAAGGTAGGTTCGCTTGTCGAATCACCTTCCTATTATGGACATCTGAGCGCTGTGGATAATCTTGAAGTGATTCGCCGTATTCTGGACGCGCCCAAATCCAGAATCCCTGAGGTGCTGCGTATTGTTTCGCTTATGGGTGAAGAGAAACGGCCGGTGAAGGGCTTCTCCCTGGGGATGAAGCAGCGGCTGGGCATCGCGGCTGCGCTGCTCGGCAATCCCGAATTGCTGATTCTGGATGAGCCGACGAACGGACTGGACCCCTCCGGTATTCAGGAGATCCGCAGCCTGATTAAGAGCCTTCCGGGAGAACAGGGGATTACCGTTATGGTCTCCAGTCACCTGCTCAGTGAAATTGAGCAGATGGCCGGGACCGTGGGTATTATCCGCCAGGGCCAGATGGTCTATCAGGATTCGATCGTCAATCTGCAGCAGCAGGCTGCAGGAGAGATGAGGCTGGCGGTATCTGAACCGGAAGCGGCAATGTTCCTTGCGAACCGCCGGGGCTGCGAAGGGGTACTGCAGGATGGCAGACTGGTGGTGTCCAGAATGAGTGATGCCCGGGTGGCCCTGCTGGTCAAGGAACTGGTGGAGAATGGGCATGCCATCTACCGGGTGGAGGAACGCAGACAATCGCTGGAGGATTTCTTCCTGCAGGTGGTTGGGAGAGAGCAGTCATGATGGGCCGGGTGCTGTCCAGCGACTGGCTGAAGATCCGTGGCAAAGGGCTGTGGTTCCTGGTCTTCCTGGGACCGATAGGACTCTTGGCGATGCAGGGGCTGAACTTCGGGATCCGCTATGATTACTTGACTGAGCAATATAAAGCTGATTTGTGGGGTGGACTTCTGGCTAATTTGGCTGACTTCGTGCCTGTAGCCCTCTGTCTTGGAGGGACGCTCATCTGCTCTATGCTGGCAAATGTGGAGCATGAGATGAATTCCTGGAAGCAGCTGCTCGCCTTGCCGGTCTCGCGGACCATGGTATTCTTGTCCAAGCTGCTGCTCTGCCTGCTGCTTGTTGCTGTATCCTGCCTGCTGCTCTCAGCAGGAACGGTGGTTCTGGGAATGATTCTGGGCTTCCCGCTTGAAGAATTACCTTATGCGGATGTACTGCGGATCGGCTTCGGCTCTTATGCCGGAGCGCTGCCGGTGATCACGCTGCAGCTGTGGCTGTCCTTGTCCAGCCGCAACCAGACACTGCCGGTTTCACTGGGTATTACATTGTCCATAGGAAGCATGTTCGCCATGTTTATGTCAGAGTTCTTTCCGTTAAGCTGGCCTTCTCTGGCCTGGTCGGCTCCCAATCCGCTTACGTTCATAGGTGCGGGGCTGATGGCTGGTATATTGGTGCTGGTTCCCGGGGCCATTCATTTCGCCAGAAAGGATGTGGCTTAAGATGGGGTACTTCTGGAGAATGTTATCGGCGGAACGTCTTAAGATGTCGAAGTCTTACATCTGGCTGCTCGTTATCGGCAGTCCGTTGATTGCCGTGGTTCCCGGCTTGCTTAGTCAGGTAGATGGAGACATGGGCATGTGGGAGCTGCTGCAGAGCGTGATGTCCGTGATTCATTCCATGCTGTTCCTGCCTATACTGTCTGGTATATTTGCGGCTCTGGTCTGCCGCTATGAGCACCAGGACGGCGGCTGGAAGATGCTGCTTGCTCTTCCCGTTACCCGGGGAGCGGTGTATCTGTCTAAATTTGTGATTGTTATCGCGCTGCTGGCCGCTGTGCAGCTGGCCTTTCTGGGAGTGTTGCTTGGTGTAGGGTTCGCGCGCGATGCTGGTCCGGTGCCATGGGGAGGCCTGCTGACCAGCGTCTTCGGCGGCTGGTTCGCCTGTCTGCCGCTGGCCGCACTGCAGCTGGCAGTCTCTCAGGGCTGGAGCAGCTTCGGCGCTCCACTGGCACTTAACGTCAGCTTAACGATTCCCAATATGCTAATTGCCAACTCTGCGACCTATGGCCCTTATTATCCCTGGGTGCAGCCTATGCTGGCCATGTCTCCTTACGGAGGGGAAGAGAGCTTCGGAGCCTTTAATCTGCCCATGGAGACCTTGATGATCGTCGTGCTGGGCAGCCTGGTTCTCTTCTTGGCAGCAGGACTGTTCTCCTTCCGGCGCAAGGCGGTTTAGGCTTGGCTGATCGCTGGCTTGTTGCTGATAGTGGCGCTACGGAAGTGTCGCCTACTTCGGAACGCCTGACGCTGCCGCATGGACATCCGTAGCTGTTTTTCTTATAATGTTAGTTAAGATGAAGTTCACGTTCCACATTGATTATAAGTGAAATAGCGATAACAGCCGGACATCCGGCGTGTTATGGAGGAGGCGGGAGCTTGGAGCCAGCAGCCATTGAAGAATGTGATCAGACTTGTAAAGGTTCGGAGCTGGAAGCTGAATCTATTGCCCTGATCTTGCCGGAGCGGGAAATCACGGATAAGATGGCCGAGATGTTCAAGGCACTGGGAGATCCGACTCGGGTAAGGCTGATTTATGCGCTGTCCCAGCGGGAGCTGTGCGTGCATGATCTGTCGGTCATCCTGGACATGGGGCAGTCTGCCGTGTCCCATCAGCTCCGCTACCTGCGGAACCTGAGAATTGTGAAACGCCGCAAAGAAGGCAAGACGGTATATTATTCCCTGAATGATGCGCATGTCGAGCAGATCTTCCTGCAGACGCACGAGCATATCCGTCATGAATAACATAACTGTACACGATCAACAGCAAGCCCCCTTTGTAGAGGAGGCTTGCTGTTTTTTTGAAATTGCCAGCGTAAAAAAGCTTATCTGAATCACAAATATTTCTTGAAAGGATTATTCCGTTTGAGGTATATTACCTGAAAGCACTCAATGCTTGGCTTGAAGCCTATCGGAAGATTTGGACTGAACGCTTCGACAATCTGGAAGACTACCTGCGACAACTGCAATCCAAAGAAGACGAACTATAATTTCAGGAGGGATTTTGAATGTCCAAAATGATTTCCAGAGTAGAAGGCCAAGAACTGATTCTTGAACGGGTGTTCGATGCACCGCGCGAGCTTGTATTCAAAGTCTTCTCCGAGGCCGAGCATCTGAAGCAGTGGTGGGGTCCCCGCGGCTGGACGGTCCCCGTCTGCAGCGTTGATCTTCGTCCGGGCGGCATTTGGCATTACTGTATGAAGTGTGTCGATGAGAAGCAGGGGGATTTCTTTGGAATGGAGTCCTGGGGCAAAGGGGTATACCATGAAATCATTGATGGGGAGAAAATCGTCTACACCGATTACTTCTCGGATGCCGAAGGCAACACAGTGGAAGGCATGCCGTCCGCGCTGGTTACGATGCTCTTTGAAGAATACGACGGGAAAACGAAGCTGGTAAGCCGGTCGAAATATGACTCCGCCGAAGCACTCAAAACGGTCATGGATATGGGGATGGAACAAGGGATTACCGAAACCTGGGACCGCCTTGAAGAGCATTTGCAGTCGGTTCAGTAATCAGATCATAAGAACCATGGGGGCTGTCCCAAAAGCCATATACTGGCTGGGGCAGCCTCTTTTTGTGCGGGTTTCTTTTGAATCCGTTTGGAAATAATGGGGGGAGGAGGCATGAAAATGAACTATGTAGAAATTCTGATGAGGACAATTCTCGCGGTGGGGCTGCTGCTGCTCATTCCCCGAATCCTCGGAAAGCAGACCCTTTCCAATATGACGTCTAACGATTTCGTGACCAGCATTACGCTGGGCTCCCTGGCGGCGAATCTGGCATTTAACATCAGCCTGAAATCCTCTTACCTTGTTCTCTCTCTGGTAGTGATCACAGCTACCTCTTTTGTACTCTCTCTGATCGCCCTCAAAAGCCGCAAAATGCGAAGCTGGATCTCCGGCTCCCCCACTGTTCTGATCGAAAACGGCAAAATCCTGGAAGCCAACATGCGGAAGATCCACTATACGCTGGATTCACTGGACCAGGCGCTGAGGGAGAAGGAGATTTTTAATATCGAAGAGGTCGATTATGCTGTTCTTGAAGATAACGGTCAGCTCTCTGTTCTGAAGAAGGAAGCATACCAACTCGTAACCAAGCAAGATATGGGGCTTCTTCTGCATGCGCAGGCTTTCCCTGTGGAGCTGATTATGGACGGTAAGCTGGTGGAGAAGAATCTGAAGCTGCACGGACTGACCCGGGAGTGGTTGGAGAAGGAGCTAAAGCACAAAGCGAAGGGGAAGACGCTGTCTGACGTATTCTATGCAGTGAGGGGCACGCAGCAGCAGCTAGTGTTTGATTTCTATGAGGATGGGATACAACAGCCGCTGGATCAGGAATGATCTCATTACTAAAAAGGCGGTGAAGGGGAGTCCCCTTACACCGCCTTCCCGAAAATATAAGAATTCATATGTTGCACGCTATTAATTATCCTTCTATTTCACGCAGAAACGGATGCCGTTCAACTTCGGCCTCTGCTTCGCTCTCTTCACCCACAATTCTAAGCAGTTCTTCTTGCTCTTGCACTTGTCCTTGTACAAGCGGAAGGACGTCTGCATAGTCCATCGTATTGGTCACGATTATGGGAGTAACGGTTGGATAGCCGGCTGCCCGTATCTGATCAACATCGAACTCCAGCAGCAGTTGGCCAGCAGCGACACGGTCGCCTTCCTTCACATGCGAAGTGAAGTACTCACCATTCAGCTTCACTGTATCGATACCAACATGCACCAGAATCTCCGCTCCCTGATCCGAGACAACGGCCAGTGCATGCTTTTTCTTGAATGCTACCGTAACGGTTCCGTCGAACGGAGCCACTACACGTCCTGCGGAAGGCTCAATGGCGATTCCTTTGCCCATTGCTTCAGAGGCAAAAGCCGGATCAGGTACTTCGGATAAGGGAACGACCTGACCACTTAATGGGCTAAGTGCTTTTTCACTGATCCGACCAGCGCCTGCGTTCTGCTTATTGCCCGCAGTAACGGAGGCAGTGCTGTCCGCGTTCTCGACCTCTTCCACCGGGTCCTTAAAGCCCAGTGTATAGGCCAGAATTGCGGAGATCAGGAACGAAGCGGTAATCCCCATGATCAGTCCAGGGAAGCCTTCACCGCCCGGACCGTAGAAGATTGGCAGCGTCAGCAGCCCTGGAGCCCCGGAGGCAAAGGCTTGTGTGCCTGCTTGTCCAATAATGGCCCCGCCAACTGTCCCGCCGATAATGCCCGCGATGAACGGACGCTTGAGCGGAAGCGTTACCCCGTATACTGCCGGTTCGGTAATTCCGAACAGGGCAGCCAGTGTCGCCGAGCCCGCGAGTGTTTTCAGCTTTTTGTTTTTCGTTCTCAGCATCACCCCAAAGGCTGCACCTGTCTGTGCGAAGACAGATGCGGTAGCCGCTGGCTTGATTCCATCTTTGCCGTATACAGCAATGTTATTAATGAAGATCGGTACAAGACCCCAGTGAACACCGAAAATGACGAGCACCTGCCAGGATGCCCCCAGGATTGCCCCGGCCAGCAAAGGACTGAAGGAGAATGCAGCGAGCAGCACATCTGCAATGCCATTACCTACATAGACACCGAACGGTCCGAACACTATTAAGGTAAGCGGTACCATGATGACTAGTGAAATAAGCGGTGTGATAAAGTTCTTGACACTTTCATGAATCAGACGGTTGCACATCTTCTCCAGATAGCTCATGACGATTACGGACAAAATGATGGGTATGACCGTTGAGGAGTAACTCATCATCACGACAGGAATGCCGAAGAAATGTGTTTCGATTCCATCCGTCTTCAATAGAAGAATGCTCGGATACAGCAGCGCACCGGCTATAGTCATAGCTGTAAACATGCTGCCGCCGAACTTTCTGGCGGTGGTCACCGCGAGCAGCAGAGGCAAGAAGTAGAACAGGGCGTCTGCAGCGGCATACAGGATAATATAGGTCGTATCCGTCTTCTGGAGCCATTCGAAGTTGCTGGCGATCAGCAGGATCCCCTTCAGAATACCCGCACCGGCCATGACACCGAGCAAAGGTGCGAATATGCTGGAGATGACATCAATGAGACTGCCGATCCCTTTTTTGCCTCCCTCGACTTTCTCCTTCGCGTTCGAATCTTTAAGAATACCGGACACTTTTCCAATGGCATTATAGACTTCAGGAACGGTATTGCCGACGACAACCTGCAACTGCCCACCGCTCTCCTTGACAATAATGACACCATCCGTTTTCTCCAGGGCCGCCTTGTCAGCTTTGCTGTTATCCTTCAGCGTAAAGCGCAGCCGTGTGGCACAGTGGATGAGTGATACTACATTTTTCTCTCCGCCGACGCCCTGTACAATTTCTTTGGCTATTTTCTCGTAACTCATTGCTGGACACCTCCATTATTAATTAAAAAAGTTAATTTTTGGATTGATTAGGCAATAAAAAAACCCAAGTCGTAAGAATAGTTGAGTGTTTAACCCACTACTTCAAACGACCTAGGTTTTGCCTGCATAACCAGTAACAATCCCAAATGGATGTTATTAAATTTTATTGATTTCATAATATAACGCTTTCATCGAGATGTCAACGGATTCATTAACTTTGTATGCATTTATTGCTCAGCGGTTTACGACACGCTCGATATGCACGGTTAGATACAACATTTCTTCATTGGTCAGCTTGTGGCCATATTCCTTCTCCACATAGATGTTGATTTTCTCTGTGCAGGCCGCAGATTCCGGATGCTTCTCCTTAATCATCATGAACAGCGAATCGTAGTTATCCTCGTAATGGGTTCCCTTAAGTACACGCTGAGCAAAAAACTTCAGGTGGGTAATAAAGCGAAAATAGCTCAGGGAGTCCTCATCGAATTCAGTCCGGAAATGATATTTGACGATGTTGATAATCCGCTGGATGAATCGTGTGATATCGATCGTCGTATTCATTTCCCCATTGATCTCGGCATTGATGATATGAATCGCAATAAAGGCAGCCTCGTCCTCGGGCAGTTCAACATTCAGCTTCTGTTTAATTTGCTCCAGCATTTTCAGGCCGATCTTGAACTCTTCCTTGTAGAGCTGTCTAGTTTCCCACAGTAGAGCATTCTTGATGATGATCCCCTTCTGATGCCGCTCCAGCGCAAAGTTAATATGATCGGTCAATGAGAGGTAGATGTTCTCATTCAGCAGTTTCCCAAGATTCTGCTTCGCATACTGAATGATCTCCTCCACAATGACAATCAGCTCGGTAGGGACCTCGCGCAGCAGCATCTTGAAGTTGTCGGAGGTCTGCTTATTCTTGAGCGCAAAGACTTTTTCAATCCTGCTCTCGTCTACCGGGTCACCCGGTTTTTTCTTAAATGCAATACCTCTTCCCATAATGACCAGCTCGGTCTTATCCTCCTGGTAGACGCTGATTACGTTGTTGTTAATGACCTTGGCTATTTTCATCTAAACACCCCCATTCGTAATGACAATAAAAAAAACCAAAGCGCGACAAACTCATACAGAGCCCCTGAGGCTCTGAGCTTTATCGTCTTAGGTTTTGCCTGCATGACCAGTAACAATCCTGTCAACTATAGAACGTGAACTTAGGAATGTTAATTCGGCCAACTCCACCGTTTCATTCTTAAGTTCATCTTATAATATTAAATTCAGTGTAGCGGGTGACCCTATGGTTGTCAACGCTTTCAACGAAGCCAAAAAAGAGAAGCCCTGAATCATCAGGACTTCACCGGGGAATGTCTAATTTGGAGCTGATTGTCGTCAGGCTATAGATTCGCGCCACCTAATTGAATCACTTGCTGGTACCAGGCAAAGCTCTTTTTCTTGATCCGCTTCAGAGTGCCTTGACCTGCGTTATCTCTGTCTACATAAATATAGCCGTAGCGCTTGCTCATCTCACCGGAGGATGCACTGACAATGTCAATGGGTCCCCAGCTGGTATAGCCTAGAATTTCGACACCATCCTGAATCGCTTCTCCCAGCTCTGCGAGGTGCCGCTTCAGATAATCGATCCGGTAGTCGTCGTTGATGTCCCCGTCAGAGGTAAGCTCATCGTACGCGCCGAAGCCGTTCTCCACTACGAACAGCGGCTTCTGGTAGCGATCATGCAGCTGATTAGCCGTGATGCGCATCCCCTTCGGATCGATGGTCCAGCCCCAATCGGATTTGCTGAGGTAAGGGTTCGCAATCGAGCCGAAGACATTACCACTCGTCATGTTTTTCTGCACTTCAGGGTCTGTGCTCGTCGTCCGGCTGGAATAGTAGCTGAAGCCGATGTAATCGACGGTGTTCTGCTTCAGGAGCTCTGCGTCCTGCGGCTCCATGACAATATCGAGGTTATGATCACGGAAGAATCGTTTGGCGTACCCCGGGTATTCACCACGAGATTGAACGTCAATGAAGAAGTACGATTCCCGGTCCTTCTCCATCCCCTGGTATACATCCTCCGGGTCGCAGGTATACGGATAGAAGCTGCCGGCTGCCAGCATACAGCCAATTTTGGCATCCGCGATCAGTTCATGGCAGGTCTTCACAGCCCAGGCACTCGCCACTAGCTGATGATGTGCCGCTTGGTACTGAATCTGCTTGATATTCTCTCCTTCCTTGAACACCAGGCCTGCGCCCAAAAACGGCAGATGCAGCAGCATGTTAATTTCATTGAAGGTCATCCAGTACTTCACTTTGTCTTTGTAGCGCTTCAGCACGGTCTCCGAATAGGTCTTGAATAGATCTACCATTTTGCGACTTCTCCAGCTACCATACTTCTCGATCAGGGCTACCGGGACGTCGAAATGGGCGAGCGTCACGACCGGCTGAATGTTATGCTTCAGCAACTCGTCGAATAGGTCGTCGTAGAATTGCAGCCCGGCCTCGTTCGGTACAACATCTTCACCGGTCGGATAGATCCGGGCCCACGAAATCGAGACGCGCAGCGCCTTAAAGCCCATCTCGGCAAAAAGTGCGACATCCTCCTTATAGCGGTGGTAGAAATCAATCGCCTCGTGGGAAGGGTAGAATTCGCCTTCCAGCGGAGTGAGCGAAGAGATATCGCCCTTCATAAAACCCCTTCTCTTCTCACCCGATGGAAGCAAATCTACCGAGGTCAGTCCTTTGCCGCCTTCAGTGTAGGCGCCTTCTGCTTGATTTGCGGCAATCGCGCCGCCCCATAAGAAATTATCCGGAAATTTGAAATTTGCCATGCTCATTCTCCTTTCAAAGTGAGGAATCTGCGGAACCCCGGCACGAAAAAACAAAAAACCTGAACACTCCAGCTGCATGGTTATGCAAGCGGAGTATTCAGGTTATGCCCGAATGGTAACATCCCTAGAATTCCTATTCATGATAAAGTAATACACTTCATTACAAAACTTTAACAAGGATTGCTTGCGATGTCAATCCGGGGTCGCTGGCTGTATCGAGACAACGAGTCACAAGTCCAGTTCAACTTACGCGGCTGAGCGGTGCATCAATTACCGGCTTCTTGAACGACAGGGATAGCCATACGACCTGCGCAGCAAGGAATACCAGGATCACAACGTCTACTGCCAGGTAGGAGCTGGTATTGTCATTGCCGACAAACTGGATCAGGTTATGTAGGAAGTGGAACAGAATTAGCGGAATAATATTGCGGTTCTTCACCATCAAGAGAGCGAGCACCGCGCCGATCAGCAAGGCGTACACAATCTGGAGCACCGTCTCAGCCGCATTCTGGCCGGAGAGGGCATTCAGTACATGCGTAACAGAGAACAGCAAGCTTGAGGTGATCACCGCAGTCTTGACGCCTTTGCCAAGAAGAGTATGCAGAATCAATCCGCGATAGAGGCTCTCTTCCACGAAGGCGACCAACAGGGTGAAGCCAAGATAGAAGAGGATTTCGGACAGGCTGACAGGGCGGAAGCCCTTGAAGCAGATGGTTACCAGAATTACGACCAGCGGCGCATAATAGACCCAGTTGGCTCTGGGAATGCTGCCGAGAGAACGGAAGCCCAGTGTGCCCCATTTCTGCCGGAGCGTGAAGTAGATGATCAGTACCAGGGCAATGGGAATAAAGGAGATCAGAACAGGTGAATTGCTGCTTAGCTCTTTAAGGGTAGCATAGGTTCCGGCAGCGGAAACGGCCAGGAGTAGAAGCAGTTCAATAATGACAACAGCCCAGACAGGGTGTTTGGTTGAGAAGCTCTCGTTAGTTCTGTGGTTCGACATGGTTTAGGTTCTTCCTCTCTTTGATATCAGTAAGCCACTGCTTCTCCATCTGGACATGACTCAGTCCGTATGCCAGCACAGACACGCGGTAATAATAATTCTCCGGATGCTCAATCTCTGCAAGCTCCCCGGTGACGATACCTTTAACCACCTCAAGGGTGCGGATCTCATGCTCCAGCTTGAACAGGTATTCCTCGAGCAGGCGCTGACGGGGTTCTTCATCCAGATAATCGAAGAAAAAAATACGGATTAGCTGCTCGTTGCGTGCCGCCTGTAGAGGGCCGGACAGCCAAGTCAGAAATGCTTCACGCCCGCTGGGAAGCAGGGTGTAGAGCTTCTTGTTCTTGCTGTCGTCGGTCTCATTCAAGGAGACCAGCTCCTTCTCGGCCAGCCGCTTAAGCGCAGGATAGAGGCTGCCGAAGCTAGCCTTGTAGAAGATGCCAACAGAGCTGTCGATCGTCTTCTTCAAATCGTATCCGCTCATCGTTCCTTCCATCAGCATTCCTAGGATAATATTCTCAAGCACGGTTTCACCATCCTTATCAATGTATCCGTTCGATATATCGATTAGCTATATTTGTATGATGCCATCATTTCCCTCTGTTGTCAACAATCAAAATTTAAACTTTCAAAAGACCATGCTGCAGCTCAGAGGTTTCAACCTGAATGGTGGCGTGGGAAAGATTGAACCGCTGCTCCAGCAGCGACACCGACTGCTGCAGAATATGCTGGGCATTGGGCTTGTCTTCAACCAGCAGATGGCAGGATATCGCATTGAGGCCTGAGGTAATGGTCCAGATATGCAGGTCATGGACATCCAGTACACCTTCAAGCTCAAGCAGCGCCGCCTTGACTCTTGCAGCATTGATATTGCCGGGTGTTCCTTCCATAAGAATATGAAAAGCGTGCTTCACCACTCCCCAGGCACTTCTGAGGATCAGCAGAGCGACCAGAACACTGATGATCGGATCAGCCGCATACCAGCCGGACAAGGCCATAATCAGCCCGGCAAGAATTGCTCCGACCGAACCGAGTGCATCGCCGATAATATGAAGATAGGCGCTGCGGACATTCAGATTATCCTTTACATCGCTTTTGCGCATTAACATCCAGGCGCTGACCAGATTGGCGAGCAGGCCTATTGCAGCAATAATCATCATCGAACCGCTGGCTACCGCCGGAGGTTCCGCAAAGCGCTGGATTGCTTCCCAGATGATGAATCCGGCAATAACGAACAGTGTAACCCCGTTAAACAATGCCGCGAGTACCTCGAAGCGGTAGAAGCCATAGGTGTTCTTCACAGAGGCCGGCTTCACAGCGAAGATCATCGCCACTAGGCTGAGTGCAAGCGACCCGGTGTCGCTGAGCATGTGGCCGGAGTCGGACAGCAGCGCCAGACTGTTCGTAATTAATCCGCCGAAGAATTCCAGGAACATGATCCCGCCTGTGATCAAGAGGGCAATCAGCAGGCCCTTCTTATTATTGGGGGCATGAGAATGACCGTGATGGCCGTGCCCGTGATGATCGTGTCCATCATTGCTGCTTGCGTGTTCGGGATGATCATGCCCATGGCTGCTGCCAGTGTGTTGGTGTTCTTCGTGGTCATGGCCCTCGTGGTCGTGGTGGCTATGAGAATATGTAGTCATTGGTATTGCTCCCTTCATAACATATGAATGATTGCTCATATGTTTATATTAACTTCCTGAACAGGCAATTACAAGTACCAATGTGGCAGCTTATATCAAGTGAACTTCAACAATATAGTTTCTGAAATTAAAGCTGCGGTTATCCATAAATGGATTGACACTTAAAGAAAAAGAGGAATATAATATGATAAAGTCAACACATGAACAAGTGCTCATATATAGTTTCATCAAGGGAGCTGAGTAGTTTGAGTAGCTTAGAAGGACAAGTGAAAAGTCAATGGATACTCGATGGTTTGGATTGTGCAAATTGTGCGAGAAAGATTGAAGACAAAGTAACCAAGATTGAAGGCGTATCGGCATGTTCGGTCAATTTCGTAACCAAGACGCTTACCATGGAAACCTCGGAGGATTATGCCGAATCTGCGGCAGCCCAGGCACAGCGCGCCGTAACTGCCCTGGAGCCGGGGGTGAAGCTGAGAAAGAAACCGTCGGCAAGCCGTCCGCAGCCGCTGCGAGCTGCTTCCAATCCTGCAGTGCATGAAGATGTGCACCCTCACATGCATCAGGATACTGAGGGATGTGAAGGGCAGCCTGATGCCCACGATCACGGTCATGAACACGCGCATATGCATGATCACGGGGATGGCCATTCTCATGAGCATGGGGAAGGCAGTGCGCGTAACATTCTGCTGCGTCTGGCTGGCGGCGGGATACTCGCAGGCGCCGGAATGCTGCTGCCGGTCAGCGGCCTGGCGGAGCTGCTGCTCTTCCTGGCCGCCTACGTAATTGTGGGCGGCGAAGTGGTCTGGCGGGCTTTGCGCAACATTGTACGCGGACAGGTGTTTGATGAGAATTTCCTGATGGCACTGGCTACAATAGGCGCTTTTGCAATAGGAGAGTACCCGGAAGGTGTTGCGGTTATGCTCTTCTATCAGATTGGGGAGCTGTTCCAGGGGATGGCAGTCAACCGTTCCCGCCGTTCGATTACGGCGCTGATGGATATCCGTCCTGAATTTGCCAACCTCAAGCAAGGAGAAGACCTCAGAAAGGTCTCGCCTGAAGAGGTGGCAATCGGCGATATCATTATAGTAAAGCCAGGTGAGAAGGTGCCGCTGGACGGTGTGATCCTGGAGGGCAAGGCCATGATGGATACATCGGCACTCACCGGGGAGTCGGTGCCGCGTGCAGCGGAGCCAGGCAGCAAGGTGCTCAGCGGCTTTATTAACCGCAACGGTGTGATTACAGTTGAGGTTACCCAGACCTTCGGGGAATCGGCAGTATCCAAGATCCTCGAGCTGGTCCAGAATGCTTCGGCCAACAAAGCCAAGACCGAGAATTTCATCACCAAGTTTGCCCGTGCCTATACCCCGGTTGTAGTCATCACAGCGGTATTGCTGGCTGTGCTGCCTCCATTGCTGCTTAGCGGAGCCACCTTCACCGACTGGATCTACCGGGCACTTGTCTTTCTGGTAATCTCGTGCCCTTGCGCACTGGTGGTTTCAATTCCGCTTGGCTTCTTCGGAGGAATCGGAGCGGCGTCCAAGAACGGTATCCTGATTAAAGGCAGCAATTACCTGGAAGCACTGAATGATGTGAAGATTGTAGTCTTCGATAAGACCGGTACATTGACCAAAGGGAAGTTTGAAGTAGCTGGCCTCTATCCTTCGGAAGGCACGGCAGAGAATGAGCTGCTGCGGATCGCAGCATATGCTGAGAGCCACTCCAACCATCCGATAGCCGATTCGATCCGCACGGCGTATGCCAAGAACATCCCGCAGGATGCAGCCACGGGATACAATGAAATATCCGGCCATGGCATTGAAGTGACCGTGGACGGACAGACCGTCTATGCCGGGAACGCGCGGCTGATGGAACGCGAAGGCATTGCTTACGCAGCGCCTGGGAAGCTGGGCACCATAGTCCATGTGGCCGTGGGGAAGCAATACCTTGGCCACCTGGTAATTGCCGATGAGGTGAAGGAGGATTCACAGCGGACCATCCAGTCCCTGAAGGCGATTGGCATCCGCAAGACAGTTATGCTGACAGGAGATGCCACTTCCGTAGGCGAGGATGTCGGCAAGCAGCTGGGGATCGATGAAGTGTTTGGCGACTTGCTGCCGCAGCATAAGGTCGAGGCGATTGAACGTCTGGAAGCTGAGAAGCAGCCGCGTGAGAAGATTGTATTTGTCGGCGACGGCATCAATGACACTCCGGTGCTGGCGAGAGCCGACGTCGGGATTGCCATGGGCGGACTGGGATCAGACGCTGCTATTGAAGCGGCCGATATCGTCATTATGACCGATGAGCCGTCGAAGATTGCCACGGCGATCGGGATTGCCAAGCGCACACGCAGGATTGTCTGGCAGAATATTCTGTTTGCGCTGGGTGTGAAGGCTATCTTCCTGCTGTTGGGCGCGTTCGGAATTGCGACCATGTGGGAAGCGGTATTCTCTGATGTGGGGGTAACCGTCCTGGCGGTGCTGAACAGCATCCGCGCCTTAAAGGTTCCGGGCCAGGCATAAATGCCTCTGAATCCGCGCGGCAGCAGGCAAGTGGTTATAGTCCAGCACACAAAAAACCAGCAAGTTCCGTCAACCGGAGGCTTGCTGGTTTTTGATATGGGTTGGTCTATTACCGATTATTCCGTTATTCGTTCCGCCAGTTGCAGTCTGTCGATCCCGGCACGGATGATGCTGCAGGACGCATTAAACTTCTCCGCTTCCTCGCTGCTCAGGTTCAGCTCCAGCAGCTCCTTGATTCCATCTCTGCCGATGATGGCGGGCACGCCTGCGCATACTCCGTCCAGCCCGTATTCGCCCTCCAGGATCGCAGAGACGGCGATAATCTTGTGCTCGTCATTGAGGATGGCGCGGGTAATGTACGCCAGGGCGCTGCCAATGCCGAAATGCGTTGAGCCCTTGCGTGTGAATATCTCCCATCCGGCATCCTTGGTCTTGCGGGCAATATCCTCCAGATCCAGCTGGCTGAAGCGCTCACGGTGCTGCTCCATAATCTGCAGGATCGGCTTGCCGCCGATGGTTACATGCGACCAGGCCACGAACTGGGACTCGCCATGCTCGCCGAGGGCATAGCCGTTTACGCTGCGCGGATCGATGGAGAACACATCCGACAGCAGCGTCTTAAGACGCGAGGAGTCAATGGAGGTACCCGTACCGATCACGCGGTGCCGGGGCAGCCCGGATATTTTCCAAACCATATAAGTGACAATATCCACCGGATTCGCGGCAATGACGAAGATTCCGTCGAACCCACTGGCCATAATATTGGTGACAATCTCTTGAGTAATCACCGCGGCATCATCCAGCACATCCAGACGGGTCTGCCCCGGTTTCGGATTGGCTCCGGCAGTCAGAACAATGACGTCCATTCCGGCGCAGTCATTGAATGTTCCCGCGTATACTTTGGTGCGTGATCCAGTGAAGTCCATACAGTGGGAAAGATCAAGCGCCTGAGCCATCGCCCGGTCATAAGTGCGGTCAATCATCATAATCTCATCGCATATCGCCTGGTTAACCATGGAATAAGCGCAGCTGGAACCAACCATACCGGAGCCTACGATTGCCACTTTTCTCGATTTACTTTTCAATTGCCTTATCCCCGCTCTCTGAGAGTTATACCCGGACTGCTTCGCTCAGCGGCACAGAGGCAGCGGCAGCCTGCAGTCAGGTATGCTTATATTCTAACGTATCCAGCCGTAAGTTACCTGACATGGATTCCAGAAAATCAATCGGGAGCTCTCGTATTTCGCCACAAATTCCATGAAGAGTCAGCTTCAAAAGCGGCGGATTGGTTATACCATTAACGTATGCAAAATTTTGCAGGAGGAATGTTACATGTCAATGAACCGTAAAATTATTTTGGACTCCAGACCGCAGGGAATGCCGGAACCCCGGAATTTCGCATTTCAAGAAGAACCGGCGACTGCTCCGGCGGCAGGTGAGGTGCTGGTGAAGACATTGTATGTTTCTGTAGATCCCTATATGCGCGGGCGGATGAACGCCGGTAAATCCTATGCCAAGCCTTATGAAGTAGGCGGAGTTATGGGCGGAGGAGCCGTCGGACAGGTGGTCGAATCTGCTGCTGATTCTTTCTCCAAGGGAGATATCGTCAGCGGTGGCTGGGGCTGGCAGACCCTGGCGGTAGTTGGGGCCGCTTCACTGCGCCCCATAGACCGTGAACTTGCGCCTATTTCAACGGCTCTGGGCGTGCTTGGCATGACCGGGCTGACCGCGTATTTCGGATTGCTTGCTATCGGGGACCCGCAGCCGGGAGAAACCGTGGTAGTATCCGGCGCGGGCGGCGCAGTTGGCATGATTGTAGCCCAACTGGCCAAGATCAAGGGCGCGCGTGTTGTGGGTATCTCCGGCTCCGAGCTGAAGAACAGCTATCTGAAGCAGGAGTTGGGTGTGGATGCAGTCGTCAATTATAAGACGGATGAGCTGGAGGAGGCGTTGGAAGCGGCCTGCCCGGACGGAGTGGATGTGTATTTCGATAATGTCGGCGGCGAGATCTCCGATGCAGTCCTGCGGAGGATCAACAAAAATGCCCGTATCCCCATCTGCGGCCAAATTTCGCTCTACAACCTGAAGCAGTCTGATCAAGGTCCAAGGGTGCAAAGTATTTTGTTAACCAATACAGCCCTGATGAAGGGATTTCTGGTAGGCGATTATGCCAAGGACTCTCCGCAAGCGCTGAAGGAGCTGGCCGGCTGGTTGCAGGAAGGCAAGCTGAAGCATGCCGAGAATATCATTGAAGGATTTGAGCGGATTCCGGAGGCTTTTCTTGGTTTGTTCAGCGGTGATAATCTTGGCAAACAGCTGGTGAAGGTAGCGGAAGTGGAATAGAATTGCGATATATAAGGCCAATAGCCCGCTTCTTCTTGCGTATGCGCAGGAGAAGCGGGTTTTTAAATATAAGAATTTATATGTTGCATGTCATAAATTATCCTTCTATTTCCCGCAGAAACGGATGCCGCCTCTTACAGAGGACGCCGAAGTAGTTTCTTCTTGTTTGTAGGGATAAAAAGGAATGCATAGCCCGGACCTTAAGTCCGGGGCTGGGGAAGTGGAGCCTGGGGCGGAACCATAGCGGTGTATCTTTTATACATAAACCATCTCCAGTGTACAATCATCCCGAAGGCCAGAATGAAGAACAGACCGCCGGATTGCGGCACCGACACATAACGGTTGATGACCTCATGCAGCAGCGTGCGCACCAGGAGCAGTCCAAGCAGGATAAAAGCGAAGCTTTTGGAGCGCTGGGCATAGACATGTCCGTCTTTGTGTTCAAACTTGGTACTGCGGATCAGCGGATATGCAAAAATAAACCAGCCTACAAGGAAAGCCAGGGCGGCCCACCAAAGTGGAAAACGGACCTCGGGAACCACAAACATGGCGAAGCCGGTGGACATGCCTAACGGCGGAATCCAGATTTTGCGGATAGTTACGGGACGGGCACTTGCTTTCAGGCGGATAAAAATCACCATCAGTGCCATAAACACCGCTCCCACAGTGGAGCCGATATGCAATAACGAGGGGTTGATGTTACCCATAATTCACGACCTCTCTGTGATTTAAGTCACTTACTTTCTTCATTATAACAGAAAAGGAATGGCAAAACATCGCGGGTGGGGGGCGGGCGGACGGTGGAATCGAGCCGAGACAAAAAAAGTAATTATTCAACAAAAAAATGCAGCAACGTTGTAGCCATAAATAGTTCTTTGGGTGATGTAATTAGCCTCTTTCCTTGAATTGTGTAAGCATATAACGGGCATAGGTATCCTTAACATTCTTTGAATGGGATCTTCCAATTGGAAACTGATCTTCATTGGACATAAATACAGAGACAGCGGTAAAATTGCGAATATGCTCCAAGTTAACGATGACTGAACGGTGAATAAGCAAGAACGGGTACTCCAACTTGTTCGCATACTCGAGGAGTATACCAGTAATAATATATTGATGCTTTGCTGTAATGATTTTAAGCTTGTTCTTGATCAAAGAATGCTTGATTTTTACAATAGCAATGATATCAAAAGTTCTTAAAACGATATATTCTCCTTCTACTTTAATGGTTAAAAATTTATTAACAGATGTAATGATATAATTGCAAAGTTTCACTATTTTCGTCTTAAACAATTCAAAGGAAACGGGCCTAATAAGATACTGAAAAGTTTGAACGTCAAAGCTGTCCATCATGTATTTAGGGCAACTGCTCAAAAAAATAATTTGCACGTCCCGATCAGGAAGAGAACGAATCTTTTTTGCGGTTTCTATTCCGTTGATTCCTTTCATTTCTATGCCTAGAATGAGAAAATGAAATGGAAATTTGTCATGCTTCTTGTAATGCAGAAGCAATTCTTCTCCGCAAGAAAAGTAATAGGTATGAAAGGTAAAGGGCGTGCTTTTCGTGAGTTGCATGAAGAACTGCTCTAAATGCGCATGTTCTTCTTTTTTATCGTCACAAACGGCTACTTGGAACAAAAGATCACTCCTCTACATTGTACAACCAATATTATACATTATATTCTTTTATTATCCAGTTATAGTTGTGCTATTTCAAAATTATTGGCGGCGATATCTAAAATTTAATAATACATGTTGTTTAACCTCTTTTTTTGCTAATTGGCAACCAATTTGTCCCTTATTTTTATACTTATGATATAGTGTTTTTACAGGATATGTATATTTACTTTAAGTGAAATTCATCACATATTAAAATTTATATATAAATACAATTATTCAAAATTACTTCTTGTTAATGTAATTTGATGGAAATGCCGAAACAAAATTTGTACTCAAAAAATAGAAGAGGTGACAGTATGATAAGCACATTAAATTCAAGCAGTTCATTGTTTTTAAGAAGAAATCAATTTGTGAGTGCTGATTTAGGTGGGGAGAAAACAGAGGTTAAAAAAGAAGATGAAAGTAAAAACAAATTTGTAACGGCTACTGAGGGTGGTTATGTTAGATCTTATTTGATAAAAGAAGACGGAACCAAAATTATGTTAAGTGAGACAAAACAAACTCGAAATGATAAAGAGTCGTCTGCCACTAATCCCTTATTATCGTCCAAATCTCCTGGTAAGCAAGCACAATCTGCTTCATCAGCAAATACAAAAGAAACGATGTTATTATTAAATCTTAATGCCGGAATACCAATTAATGTTTTGAAGGGAATATATCAAGCGGAAGAAGATTAAATCTTTTTCCTGACGGACGTTATTACAGGAGGCATGATAACATGTCTCCTGTAATAAAATAATTGTGGTATATGAAATATTCCTCTTTAAGAGAGAGGTGAAAAAGAAGCTATGAGTGATCTGGCTATCATAAAGAAAATGTTGATGTTATTTAAACCTTACAAGAAATCAATGCTAATTGTATTTTCTTGTTTGATTGTATCTACTATTCTGAATTTGTTAATACCTTTACTCGTCAAATCTATCTTCGATGAAGGACTCATTAAACAAAATTTTCAAACGGTTTTTTTATGTTCGTTAATAATTTTTTCAATCACTCTTATTGATAGAATTATAGATATAGTAAAGGAAAATCTACGGTCCAATGTAAAAGCAAAGATTACAAATGCAATTAATATGAAAGTATATCACCATATCCATAAGATGAAGATAGCTTATTTCAATAAGATTAGTAGCACTGAAATCACTAATAATGTAAGAGTTGATATAGAAAATATCACTAAGATAGCAGATAATAGCATATTCTACGCTTTTTCTCAAGTTTTGAGTATTGCAGGAGGAATCGTAGGTTTATTTATAATCAATTGGAAATTAGCTATGCTGGTGCTAATGTTTATACCGTTTAAATTCTTTATTGTGAAAATTTTCGCAAAGATTCGTAAAAATTATGCTAAATTATTTTTGGATCAATATAGTGAACTTTCACGTTTGTATGATGAAATAATTAATGGAATAAGAGAAATTAAAATATTTGGTATTTTTAAAATGAAAAAAAATGAATTTGAAAGTGAGCTAAGTAAATTAACTAATACTGAAAAGAAAACATCCGTATTAAGTTCTTGGAACAATGCATCAGAGCTTATTATGATGCAACTGATAACTGTGCTTATATATATTATTGGCGCACGAATGACATTCAATTCAGAATTAACAGTAGGAAGCATTGTGGCTTTTGTAACTTATATTTCTTATGTGACCATTCCTATATCTGCAATAATTAATATAGGCTATTTGTTCTCTGGTATAATTCCTTCTGCGAAGCGTTTATTTAATTTTTTTCAATTGCCAATAGAAGAATGTACACTGAACCCAAAAATCGAAAATATAAAAAATAAGTCTATATTGTTCCATAATGTCTATTATTCTCATGATGGACGGCAACCTACTTTGGAAAATATAACATTTAGTATATTAGAAGGAGAAAAAGTTGCGGTTATGGGTACAAACGGATCTGGAAAAACAACACTTCTGGATTTAATTCTTAGATTTCACAAACCCGATAAAGGCACCATTACATTGGGGGGAGTGGATATAGGAGATTATGATATTGATACTTACCGTAGTTTTTTTGCTTTGGTAAGTCAACGGTTTTCTTTATTCAATAAGAGTATTAAAGAAAATATTTGTTTACATTCTGACTTTTCAGAAGAAAGTATAAACAAATTACTTGAGGATGTTCAATTACCTGAATTTATTGATTATTTTAATATGAAAATAGGAACTAATGGAGCTGAATTATCAGGAGGTCAGCGACAAAAACTAGCCTTAGCGAGAGCTATATCCCACGATAAACATATATATATATTTGATGAAACTACATCTAATTTAGATGTTATATCAGAAATTAATTTTGCGAATCTAATTAATGAGAGACTTGGAGAAAAAACAATAATAATAGTGACGCATAAACCTGAAATTCTTAAATATATGGATAAAATAATCGTGATTGAGAATGGAGAGATTCTTCAGGTAGGAACTTATAAAGATTTAATGAACAACAATAAACTTCAAATGAATGTTTTCTCGGTAAGTTAAAAGTTGGTTTAACCTTCACTATTGAAGATTAAATAAAAAAATTGAAAAGGAGAACAAAATCATGAAAAAACTTGGTAAAAAATTGGTATCGAACAAGATGACACTTGAGGCTTGTGCAGCTGCATGTAATTGTTACGGTTTGTGCCCGTCTCCTGGTAATTATCAAATTTCTTACTACCAACAATTTGCAGAGAGTCTTAGCTAAATCATTCTATTTTTAAGATGCTATGGCATAAGTGTAAATTTCAACTTATGTCATAGCATTTTATTAGGGAGATGAATAAATAATATGCTTGATAATTTAGAAAAACCATTTATACATCTATTTTCGCTAAGTGATGAATTTTATATGTATGATGTAAACACTAATAAGATAGTTTGCATTTCTAAAGAGGTATATGATTATTTGAATGAAGAAGCTGATTGTCTAACAAACGAAGTATACGACATTATATCTTCTCTAAAAAAGCAAGGTTTCTTATTAACGAATAGAATGAAAAGGATTGAGCATCCCTTTACTGAAAAAGTAGAATACTACCTTCAAAGTAAGCTTCAAATGTTATCTCTTCAGGTTACGCAAAATTGTAATTTGAGATGTGATTATTGTGCTTACTCTGGAAATTATACCAATAGATCTCATCAAAACATTAATATGTCATTTGATTCAGCAAAAAAAGCAGTGGATTTTTTCATTGATAGAAGCGGTGAAACAAATCAGTTAGGAATAGGTTTTTATGGAGGAGAACCGTTACTTCAATTTAGCCTAATAAAAAAAACCGTTTCTTATATTCTTGAGAACTATCCTGAAAGAGAATATGTTTTCACTATAACGACTAATGGTACAGTCATGCCTCCTGAAGCTATTGCCTTTTTAGACAATCATAATTTTGGAGTAATGATAAGTTTAGATGGTTATAAGGAAAACCATGATAAAAATAGGAAGTTTAATAGTAATGGTGTGGGGAGTTTCGATACTATAATCAAAAATTTAAAGATCATAAAAGATAAATACAGCAAATTATATAAAAACCTAACTTTTAGTGTTGTTTTAGATGCTGATTCTGATTTTTCAAAATGCAATGAATTTTTTATAAATAACGAATTTGTTAAAGACTCAATATTATCAGTTGCTAGTGTTAGTAACAATTATATAAAAGAAGAAAAGGAAAATACAAGTAATCGTCTCGAATTGGAGAGATATGAGTTATTCAAATACTTATTAGTGAAAATGAACAGATTAAAGATCGGATCATATTCAAAGTTAATTTGGCAGTATGATTCGCAGCTTGAGAAATTCTGTGCAGAAATGGCTAAACCATCTGATACAGTTCCCGAGAATGGGCATCATTCAGGTCCTTGTATCCCAGGAGCACACAGACTGTTTGTCAATGTTAATGGCGATTTCTTCCCTTGTGAAAAAGTTAGTGAATGTTCTGAAGTTTGCGGAATTGGAAATATTGAGAATGGATTCGATATAGAAAAAGTGAAAAGTATTTTAAATATAGGAAAATTAACAGAAGATGAATGCAAAAATTGCTGGGCCTATAGATACTGCATGTTGTGTCTAGTCCATTCGGATGGAATGGATAAACTCTCTTCAAAAAAGAAACTTTCGTATTGTGATAATGTTAGAAACAGTGCTGAGGAAAAAATGAAGGAGTACTGTTTTTTGAAAAAAATGAATTCTGATAAGTACGAGGAGGTAGCGAGATGAATAATAAGAAGGTTGCAATATACCCTTTTGATATAGAAAGCGCTCCTCTTGTTAGATATAAAGAATATCTTAGAAGTTATGACCTTATGGGAGTCTTTTCACCAAGAGGCTGGGGAATCAACAAGGATATAAGTATGGTGGACGGTGGGGAAAAAGGGTTGACAATAGAAACAGATCTAATAAATAGTGTTATCAACTATGATACGCTTATTATTAATCAGCCTTGTCGAACACTAGACTTTAATAAAAATGTACTTCCGTTAATCATCTCTAAAATACAAGAAAAAAAGGAAATAATTTTGAACTGGTATGAAAACGAAAGTTTCATAAAAGAGTTGTGTGAGAGATTGTCTGTTCCTTGTTCTGTTATGTCTTATGATAGGAACTTGTTTGTGAACCATAATAAATTGATGGATATTACAGTTCCAATTGTGTTCGTATGTGGATTCACTGAAATGGCAAATAAATTTTTTACGCAACTTACTTTAAGGGAATATTTTACAAAAGAAGGATATAATATTAGTCAAATTGGAACTAAAAAATACTCGGAATTGTTTGGTTTTAAATCGTTTCCAGCTTTCATGTTTGAAAGCATTTCAGATAGTGAAAAAATTATTTTATTTAATAATTATGTTAAACAAATAGAAATAGAAGAAAGACCAGATCTTATTATTATTGGCATTCCAGGATCTGTAATACCATTCAACAATAGATATAACTATCATTTCGGGAGTTTTGCTAACATTATATCGCATTCTATTGAAGCTGACGCAATCATTGCAAACATATTGTATGGCGATTATAACCAGAAAATATTTGATTTAAAAAGAAATATTATGAAGTATAAGTATGGATGGAACGTCGACTGTTTCAGTATGTCCAATTTTTATGTTGATTTAACATCTACTCTGCCGGATGGGGAATTGCAGTTTTCTAAAGTTGGAAGTGAACTATTGGATGGGAAAATTGAAAGTACACTTAAGAGTGTGAATAATATTAATATATTCAACTCTCTAAATGATACTCATAAATTTACTATGTGTAAAATGATTGAAGATAAATTGCTTTCTTATGGAACTACTAGAATTATGTAATTGGAATATAACTAACTGAGCATCTGCACCACGGTATAAGCGCAGTGAATTATCTTTAAGATAAGGGGGGGACGATACATTGTATTTGGAGATTGAAAGAAAACTTCTCAATATTATTGAAGAAAATTACGGTAAAAAAATAGTTGATGTTAATGAAAAATTACTTAATAGAAATATTAATTTAAAACCGGTGGAGTTGGCATCTCTCCTAGTTCAAATAGAGGAGTTCTTTTTGGTTAAAATCAGTAATGAAGATATAACTAATGGGAATTTTGATTCAGTTGGTAATATTTCAAAGCTAATTACACAAAGACTTTCAGAACCAACCAACTATAACTAAATTTATTCTGATTGGAACAGATAATATTATGAAAATACTTTCTGTGGCAATTATTGATGATGGAATATCAGGAGACATATTTGATAATAAGTTGGCACATAACATTGAAATAAATAAGTTCTGCGAGATTATATTATGTAAGAAAGAGAACCAAGTAGTGAATACTCACGGTACAATCTGCGCTGCAATTCTATGTAAGTATACAAATTCCGTTTGTATAAGCAGTGTGAAAATACTAGAGAATGGAAGAGGGGATGTAGAACAATTATGTACATCTCTAGAATGGTGTGAAGATAACGATATTGACGTAATCAATATCAGTTTAGGTAGCTGCAATTTCTTGGATTATTACAAATTAAGAAATATTATTAACCGTTTAGCCAGGAAAAATATATTAATAGTTTGTTCAGCGCATAATAATAATCTCCTGACCTATCCGGCTTCATTTTCTAATGTTATTGGAGTGAAATGTGACTCTAATGGATTATTAAAAGAAGGAGAATGTATAGAAAATCACGATTTATGTGCAGGTGTAGATTTAATTGCATTTGCAAAACATGAAATAAAAGGATTTAAGATTCAAAAGAACTTCAATAGTTTTGCGACGCCATTAGTTACAGCCCGGGCAAGTGATATCCTATATCAAAGGCGAAATCTTTCCGTCGAAGAGATAAAGAATAAATTACGCTACCAAAGCCATCAATTAAAACATCCTCATTTAAATAGTTACAGAATACCTGATTGGATAAATAAAGCATTTATTTTTGTTGTTGATAGTTTATCTGTTTATTCCACATTTTTTTATTTTGATGTTATTGGTGAATTATATATAAACCATGAGGCGCTAGTCTCCTATGTCGAAAATGTGTTGATTTCAGATATTAGCCAAGAAATAGATACCCTTATTATTTTTAGTAAACTCCAGATTGAAATAAACCTGTTTAATTCTATAAATCAACTTTGTGGGAAGCACAACACTAATGTTGTTTATATTGATATCTTAGGGAACAAGGAATCAAAGAGTATAGTTGAAAAAAATATTAAGGTATGGGATAAAAGCGTGATTTATCGAATTATAGATATGGAAGTAATAAACAAAGAGAATATCTCTGTTCCTCAAGTTCTAATATCTTTTTCAAATAATTATGAAATGTATGAAATTTTATGCTTAATGAAAAATTTTTTTTCCCAGAGTATGTATAATGCATTTGTAGCATGTGACCAGGCCGTTGCATTTCTATATGATCTTGAATACGTTCCAGTTAATATGAAAAAAATTAAAGAAACCGTCTCATATTTAGGTAAAATGATCGTAGAAAAGAACTCTGATATTTTTATATTTGGTCTTATAGCAGAAAAGGAATTTATATTGAATAAACTTAGAACACAATTAAATACTGATGTTTTTATAAAGGTTGAGAAGTATTATGATAGCAGGGTGAAAATTTCTGTGAATAAAAACAAAACTAAAGATCGTATATTTTTAATAGATTCAATAACTGCTGAAAATGTATATGGAATTTTTGAGTTTTTAGTGGAGACATTGAAATAGGGGTAAGCGTCAAACAGCCCACAATTGTCCGCTGGTCCGATAGTAAGGTTCCTGATAACTTCTGTTCAGACAGATGCAGAGGGAATGAGATGCTCCCCGAGTTCTTCCGAGCGTCCAAAAACGTCTTCAATTCGCGTTTTCATTGCAGCCCCTTTCGGTACTTGAGGGAATCAGAAAACCCGCAAAAACCCTTGATTCACAAGGCTTTTTGCGGGTTTTAATTTCCCATCCTTTGACTTATATTCCAATAGTGGCATGAATCGCATACGCGATTCATGCTCCGGTGCGTTAAAAAGTCAAATTTGTTTGCTGCGTTACAGAATGGGAATACAGCTTAAGAGCGGCTGCGTCCGCCAACCGAACGAAGGATCAGGCTGACGATGAAGATCAGCACGATGGCACCTACGAGTGAAGGGAAGACGTAGAAGTCACTTACCTTCGGTCCCCAGCTTCCCAGCAGCATGCCGCCGAGCCAAGAGCCCAGAATACCGGCTATAATGTTGCCGATTACGCCTCCGGGAATGTCTCTTCCCATAATCAGACCAGCCAACCAACCAATAACTCCTCCAACAATCAACATCCATAATAAACTCATATTGTTTCAGCTCCTTTAGTGTTGTTAACTTTCGATGGTTACTATTAACCCCATGGAGGGTGTTTAAACCATGTGTTAATATTTGCCGATATATCTTTTAGTATGTCCTGGAGACCGCAGCTTAACACTATAATGTAATAGAATTTCAGGACAGGCTTCAGCGGGGGAATAAGCTGAAAAATATAAATTTCAGATGTGTAGTTTGGTCCCTGTATAGGGTAATTAAGTGACATATAGAACGTGAACTTAAGAATATTACATACGGAGTTGCCAAGAAGCCCTATAAATCAGGATTTCTGACAACTCCACTACTCCATTCTTAAGTTCATCTTATATAGACAAGTATTTGCTGTACTTTTGTCCAAATGAAGAATGCCAATACATATACGAAGGAGCAACCGACATGCAACATCCTGATGAAGTATTGTTCTATACAGGAACCTACAGCCCGGAAGACAAGAAGGGAATCCAGCTATGCGCCTTGAAGGTTCCTTCAGGAGAAATGAGGATACTGGATGGAACAGTGGGCATTGAGAATCCGTCGTATCTGGCCATGAATGGTGAAGGAAGTGTGCTGTATGCAGTCAGCGAGCAGGAGGAGGGGCAGGTGTATGCCTACGCCATTGACCCTGGAACCAAGGCGCTGAGGATGCTGGGAAGCCGCCCGACGGATGGCGCTGCCCCCTGTTATGTTTCGATCAGCCCACGGGAGGATTACCTGTTCGTCTCCAATTATTCCGGAGCGAATGTGAATGTGTTTCCGGTCCAAGCGGACGGCTCCCTTGGGGAAATGTCTGCACAGGTCCGGCATGAAGGCTCGGGAACACGGGAGGACCGCCAGGAGGCTCCGCATCCGCATTCCGTCATCCCGGACAGCACAGGAGAACATGTGCTTGTCTGTGATCTGGGCCTCGACCAGGTAGTGATTTATCGGCTGGAGGAGGGCAAGCTGACGACGCACCGTGAGATCAATCTTCCGCCAGAATCCGGCCCGCGCCATCTGGCTGTGCATCCCGCAGGCCAGTGGATCTATCTGGTCAATGAGCTGAACAGCACGGTTACCGTTTTTGCCAATAATGAGCAGTCGGGAGACCTCAAAGTTCTGCAGCATATCTCTACGCTTCCTGAGCACTATACCGCGGGTAGCGATGATACAGCCGCGGATATCCATGTATCGCCTTGTGGACGTTATCTCTATGCCTCCAACCGTGGCCATGACAGCATTGTTCTGTTCCTGATCGATCAGGAAACAGGGCTGTTGACAGCCGAGGATTGGCAGAGTACCGGAGGCCGGACCCCGCGCAATTTCTCTATAATCAAGGGGATGCTGCTGGCCGCCAATCAGAACAGCGGGAATATTATCTCCTTCAGCATTGACCCGGATAGCGGCAGGCTGATTCCTACTGGCAATGAGCTGGAGCTTGCTTCACCGGTCTGCATTACAGCGCTGTAGGTTTTCGTAATCCTGCCAAATAAGGAGTACCCATCGATAAAAGACCCCCTCCTTCAGAGCATACGCTGCCGAGGGAGAGGGCCTAAACTTAGATATGAGGGCAAGAAACCTGAGCGTTGTTGGGTTTATTCAGGGGGCCAAGCCGTTTCATCTTGCATAGAATCCGATATCATCCAGCATAATAGCGTCGTCCTCGCCTTCCAGATAGAAGGTGATTTCGCTAAGCTGCTCCGGATCAAATTCCGGTTCAAGCTGCAGAAATTGTTCAAACGGTAGCTCGTAGGTCTGGAATACAGCCTCGGAAGGGTCGCCATATTTCCCGTCCGCCATCCGTTCCTCCAGCCAAGGGCTTATCGTGAACTGGGTCTGCGGCAGCGGTTGTACCTCCATTACCTCGCTGAGCGGCAGACGGACCGCAAGATCGCTGCGGTCGGTCAGCTCAATCTCGACCTGCGGCGACGGCTGGATGGGCGGCTCCTGCGCGGAGGCTTCTGCGTTTTCTTCGGTGCTTTCCTTCGTACTGCCCTCTTCGTTGTCGGCGTCCGGCATCAGGTTGTGATTCGCCAGAGAGAAGCTGAGACCGTCGGCCCCGGACAGCGCTGCATCCGTGATTACATTAGGCTTCAGCTGGATGCTATAATAAGCTTCCCGTTCCGGGGGAGCTGTGCGCTCCAGGAGGACAGCGTGGGTCGCTTTGCTTGAGGATTCACGGTCCACCGCCAGCTCTTCTGTCCAGGCAACGCCAATGGCCTCGGCCGTCCCATTCTGGATGGTGGTCTTGCTGCGGTCCTCGTCGAATCCGGCTATCGGACGATACCCGCCATCCTGATAACGGTTGAAATACTGCGTATCTGGCAGCCACTGCAGCCCGCTACGGTAGTCGCGGAACATGGAGCTGTATTCATTCTTGCCCTGCAGCGTAGCTTCCAAAAAAGCAGAAACATACACTTTGGCTATCTGCCGCTGCTCCCCGGCGTCCATGATCCGGCTGCGGCTCAGGAACAGGCCGGAGGGCAGCGACTGGTCATAAGAACCCCAGTCGCTGTTGAATTGGCTGTGATTGGCGTCGGCAATGTAGAGTGAGCTTCGGAAGGCTGGTGAACCCCCGGAATAGGAGGAGCGGATATACTGGCGGTCTCCGTAGAAGTCATGTACATCCCCGTCTCTTGCCCCTTGCAGCGTCAGGTAGCTGACATCTTTCAGCTGGGCCTGCTGGTTGTCGATAACCTTGTCAGTAGGGGCCAGGGCAACGACTGCCGAGATCCGGAAGCGGCTGGCTGCCGTGAGCACAGGATCATTCTTGAACCAGCGCTCCGCATCTGCCGCCATCGCAACCGCCTGTCCCCCCCGGCTATGGCCTAGTAGGGCGGTCCGATCATAATCAATGGCCTGATAGAGCGGATTGCCGGGGGTATCCGAGTAGACAGCCAGCTGCTCCAGATGCTTCAGGATGATCCAGGTCCGCGCTTTAAAATCATTGTCGGGAATACCCGACCAGGCCGAATAGTTCAGAAAGTTCTCATCCAGCGATACCGCGATAAATCCCCGGCTCGCCAGCAGCTCGCCCAGGTAGGCATAACCCCCATCGGAGAAGTCCTCCATCATATGGTTGCCGTGTACCATCAGCACCAGCGGGTAGGGGCCTTCGCCTTCAGGCATCCAGACCCTGCCTCCCACAGGCAGGGCAGACTGGTCGAAGCCCCAGAACCAGGTGCGCAGCTTCGGCCATTTCTTGATCAGCGCTGAGGCGTCAGCTGATGCCGAGACAAGCTCCGCGTCTGCGCCATATTCGCTCCGGCGCTGATCGGTGCCGCTGCCGTAGGTGAAGCTGCGGAAGCGGTAGTCCCCCGGCTCAGCCGGATTCGGCGCGTCCAGAAGCGCAGCTTCGGGACTGTTCGTTGCGGCGGTCGGCGGCGCATCCGGCTGCTGCACCCCGCTGGCTACAGCAAGCGGGGAGGCAATCAGCACTGCAGCCAGTAGCAGTGCAGGGGAGAATCGCCTGCTCCGCAGCAGGCCCAAGGCCAGTCCGGCCAGTCCGCCGGCGATTCCTAGTAGTGCAGCAATGACTGCTGCTGCACCCAGCTCAAAGTCGGCGAAATACAGAATTAGCAGAATGGCACCGATGTCGCTTAGCAGGCAGCCGACGAACAGCCGCGGTACCCGCAGCCCGAGCAGAGCCAGCAGTCCGGCCAGCAGATTGCCCGACACTGCCAGAATCAGCGTTCCTGCCGCCGCCGCAAGCATAATATCCGCCGGACTGCCAAGTCCGGTGGGAATACCCAGTACCGCTACGGTAAAAGCCAAAAAGCAAAGCACCCACGGTCCGGCAAGCGCCGTTCGCCACAGGGCTGTATCATATTGATAGGTTGCTTTAATCCGTCGTCCCATGGCTCCCAGCAGCCGGCGGTGACGCCGTGGTCTAACCGGTGCCGGTGACGGCGCTGGCGCCGGCATATACTCCAAGTCCATGCCCATAGTTGTCTCCCCCGAGAGTATCGGTGATTTCTTCGTGACCTATAATTTGTCCTTAAGATGTAGCAATGATATTACTTTAGAGCAGCAATGACAAGTGGTTGTTACAGGAACAGCAAGCTGTTGCCGAGCTGCAGGGAGGCACCGCTGATCGGGTGGTGCAAGATTACACTGTAACTTGGAGAGCAAATAGATGCTAAACTGGTTACTACTTAGGACTCCGTAGGATAAGAACACTTCAGATTCAGTTCCATGAGATAGAACGTGAACTTAAGAATGTTATATTCGAGTTGTCCGGGTAGCCTATGCACCAGGCATTCTGACAACTCCACCGTTTCATTCTTAAGTTCATCTTATATAGTCTCATAGGTCCAGTCCAAAGAATTAGTTGCGAAACTGCATCTATTTAGCCGTCTTTTTCTGTGTTGGAGGAAATAAGTGCGAAAACGCACCTAATTTAGGATTTTGAGCGTACTAAGCTTGCTTTACTCGAATTTAGTTGCAGATATGCACTTATTATCCTAATAATGGGTGTTTCGGCGGAGATTAGTTGCAGTTTCGCATCTAATTACTCCGAAGGTTCCAGGGCAACACTCTAAATCGTGGCTGAATCCTAGGCAGTAACCCATTTTGCATCTATTTCCTCGAAAACGGACGAAAACAGATCATTAAATGCACTTTTGCATCTAATTAATGTGATGGAATCTGGGCAACACTCCTGATGTACCTCTGAGCAAAAAATACCGCTCTCCCATCTTCCTGAAGCTTAAGCAGTAAACAAATTGCAGCACTTAGCCACATCGCCAACAAGTTCCCAAGCAACATGTCTGATAAAGTAGCGTGCTGTGCCGAACTGAGCCACATGTGAACGAAAATAAGGGATATATCCCATAAAATTAGCGTGTGGAGCCACATGCGAGCGAAAATAAGGGATATATCCCATATAATCGGTGCGTGGAGCCACATGCGTGCGAAAGTAAGGGATAAATCCCATAAAATCGGCGTGCAGAGCCACATGCGAACGAAAATAAGGGATATATCCCATAAAATTAGCGTGTGGAGCCACATGCGAGCAAAAGTAAGGGATAAATCCCATAAATTCAGCGTGACGAACAAGTGCCAAGCTACAGCGATGTTATGTGTGACCTGTGCACTATGTGGCGAAACAGCCAGGGGTATGCTCAAATCGGGGAAGTCCGCGCCACAGCCTCTTTTGGAGTAAAAAAAGGTTTGACAGCAGCAGCGAGCTTCAGTATTATAATTCCATAACCTACTAAAGAGGTAGGAATAATCAAATAGTTGTTCTTACCGTACGAACGGAGGAACACCCGTGAAGGCTGGCAGACACGCGTCCCTAGGACCGGTTTGACTTGGCGTATCCCGGGGGTTCCTCTGTTCTTTTTTTGCAGCATAATCATCTTATTCAATGGGGGAGTGGTCAAGTTGAAGAACAAGATTAGAAAAGGTCTTCTTACTGGTTTCACACTGTTGTTGACAGCAGGGCTTACCGCTTGCGGGAACAATACCAACACAAATAATTCAGCGGCAGCAACCGACGCAGCAACCAACACCACAAGCACACCTGCTGCAGCCGAAGCAACAAAGGCCCCATCCAAGGAGCCGGTAGAGCTGCTGAACGTATCCTATGATCCTACACGTGAGCTTTATGAGAGCTATAACAAGGCTTTTGCTGCTTATTGGGAGCAGGAAACCGGGCAGAAGGTGACGATTAAACAGTCCCATGGCGGATCAGGCAAGCAGAGCCGTGCCGTGCTGGACGGTCTGGAAGCGGACGTGGTTACCCTGGCGCTTGGCTATGACATTGATGCCCTGCAGGAAAAAGGCCTCATTAATGAAGGCTGGCAAGCCAAATTCGAGCATAACAGCTCACCTTACACCTCAACGATTGTATTCCTGGTCCGCAAGGGCAACCCGAAGGGCATCAAGGACTGGCCGGATCTGCTGAAGGAAGGCGTGGAGGTCATCACACCGAATCCCAAAACCTCGGGCGGAGCCCGCTGGAACTACCTGGCCGCTTGGGGCTACGCGCTGGACCAGAATAATAACGACGAAGCCAAGGCGGAGGAGTTCGTCAAGAAGTTGTTCAAGAATGTGCCTGTGCTGGATACGGGTGCGCGTGGATCGACGACTACTTTTGTGGAGCGTGGAATCGGCGATGTGCTGATTGCCTGGGAGAATGAAGCCTATCTGTCGGTAAAAGAGCTGGGACCAGACAAATTCGATATTATCAATCCATCCGAAAGCATTCTGGCTGAGCCTCCAGTGGCGGTAGTCGACAAGGTTGTGGACAAAAGAGACACCCGCGAGGTGTCCGAAGCTTATCTTAAATACCTATATTCCGAGGAAGGACAGAAGATTGCTGCCGAGAATTACTACCGTCCTACGCTGGACAGTGTGAAGGAGCAGTTCAAGGACCAGTTCCCGGAGATCAAACTGTTTACACTGGCTGATAAATTCGGCACCTGGAAGGAAACGCAGGAGAAGCATTTTAATGATGGCGGGGTATTTGACAAAATTTATGTTCCGGGCAGCTAATAGCCGCTGGGGCCCAAGCCATTTCATTTCGAGTGTTGCCCGCGAGGGTGCTGATCGGCACATCAGCCGAAGGCAGGAAAGGATGGGAAGGGGATGGGTGTGACCATAGCTGCTGCGGCAAAGCGCAAGGTGCTGCCCGGGTTCGGGCTTACGATGGGACTCAGTGTGCTGTACCTCAGCCTTGTGGTGCTGCTTCCGCTGTCGGCGCTGCTGTTTAATTCAACGGGACTCAGCTGGGTCAAATTCTGGGATGTGGCGACGGATCCGCGTGTGTTGGCGTCCTACCGGGTCAGCCTGTCCACGGCCGCTGCGGCGGCGCTGGCGGATGCAGTGCTCGGGCTGCTGCTGGCCTGGGTGCTGGTACGTTACGAGTTTCCCGGCAAAAGATTGTTCGATGCGCTGATCGATCTGCCCTTTGCGCTGCCGACAGCGGTAGCCGGGGTCTCCTTAACCGCGCTGTATGCTCCGAACGGCTGGATCGGCTCCTGGCTTGCACCGCTGGGGCTGAAGGTAGCGTTCACGCCGCTCGGCATCACGCTGGCCTTGATGTTTATCGGTATTCCGTTTGTCGTACGGACGGTCCAGCCGGTGCTGGAGGATATGAGCCGGGAGCTAGAGGAGGCTTCGGCTACGCTGGGAGCCGGACGCTGGCGCACCTTCCGCTCGGTGGTGCTGCCGGAGCTGATTCCGCCGCTGCTGACCGGGTTTGCGCTCGCTTTTGCCCGTGGAATCGGCGAGTTCGGCTCCGTGGTCTTCATCTCCGGCAATATGCCGATGCGTACCGAAATTGCTCCGCTGCTGATTATGTCCAAGCTGGAGCAATACGATTATGCCGGAGCTACGGCGGTAGCGCTGATTCTGCTGCTGATCTCGTTCCTGATGCTGCTGGTGATCAACTCCCTGCAGCGCTGGGCGCGGAAGACCTCGCGGTAAAAGGGACGGCAGTAAAGAAGCATAGCTCACAAACTTAAGCGTATGTTTTCGTTACTGCTTTTGGCCTCTGTAGAATAGGCCGGAGCCTTGGAATTAGTTGCAAATACGCATCTAATTAACAGATTCTTCCCGTTTTGAAGGAAATAGTTGCAAAAAGGCACTTAATTCGGAGTTTTGAGCGTAGTGTAATTGATTTACTCCAAATTAGTTGCAATATTGCACTTAATTGCCTCCAGACAGAGGTTTCAGCTGAAATTAGTTGCACTTTCGCATCTATTTGTGCTGAACGTTCTGGAGTAACATCTCAAATCCTCGCTGTGGCTTAAGTGGTAACATGCTTTCGAAGTAAGTTTTGTACGAAGAGAATTCGAGTGATGCAATGCTCACAAAACTAAGCGTATGCTTTCGAAGTAAGTTTTGTACGAAGAGAATTCGAGTGATGCAATGCTCACAAAACTAAGCGTATGCTTTCGAAGTAAGTTTTGTACGAAGTCTAATCGTGAGAAGTAATGCTCACAAAACTAAGCGTATGCTTTCGAAGTGAGTTTTGTACGAAGTCTAATCGTGAGAAGTAATGCTGACAAAACTAAGCGTATGCTTTCGAAGTATTTTTGTACGAAGAGAATTCGAGTGATGCAATGCTCACAAAAATTTGAGGAGGACAAATCATGGCGGGCACCCTTCCCCTTACTCCGCAGCGGCCCCGCAATGGCGGGGTCACCCCGGCAACCAGCGAGTCCAAGGCGGTGCAGTGGATACTGGTCGGGGCAGCCGGGCTCGTGCTGCTGTGGCTCATTGCGCTGCCGCTGGTTATTGTGCTGACCGAGGCGCTCAAGAAAGGTTTCGACGTCTACCTTGCGGCACTGACTGACCCGGATGCGCGCTCCGCGCTGCGTCTGACTCTGCTAGTGGCGCTGGTGACCGTTCCGCTGAATACGATTTTTGGCGTGACAGCGGCCTGGGCAGTGACGAAATTCCGCTTTCGGGGCAAAGGCTGGCTAATCACGCTGATTGATCTGCCCTTTGCAGTCTCGCCGGTTATCGGCGGTCTGATCTTTGTGCTTGTTTTTGGGGCGAACGGCTGGTTCGGACCTTGGCTGAGCGCTCATGACATCAAAATCGTGTTCGCGCTACCGGGCATTATCCTGGCCACGCTGTTCGTAACCTTTCCCTTTGTAGCGCGTGAGTTGATCCCGCTGATGGAGGACCAGGGCACGGAGGAGGAGGAAGCGGCGATTACACTTGGGGCACGCGGGTGGCAGATTTTCTTCAGAGTGACATTGCCCAATATCAAGTGGGGGCTGTTGTACGGCATTATTCTCTGCAACGCTAGGGCGATGGGAGAATTCGGCGCAGTGTCTGTCGTGTCGGGCCATATCCGGGGAGAGACCAACACGCTTCCGCTGCATGTGGAGATTCTGTATAACGAATATCAATTTTCGGCGTCTTTTGCCGTCTCTTCGCTGCTGCTGCTGCTGGCTCTGTTCACCATGCTGATCAAAGGCTGGCTGTCGCGTAAAAATGTGTATTGACTTTACTTTTGCATCCATGCTAAGTTAATCCTGAGTATACAGGTTGGATATTGGGGTTTTGGGATATGGATTTCCCGGTTGGGGGAAAGGGAGGCTGGAGAATGGCTAAACCGCTGAAGGTGGATGAGGTATGGCTGGCACGGATCGCGGATCTGCTGGACAATATGGAATTTGGCTCACTGCAGATCGTGGTGCATGAAGGACAGATTGTCCAGATGGAGCGTACGGAACGCAAACGGTTCGAGAACGGCAGCGCGAATGCCAATACGACCGCACGTTATAGTGGAGAAACCGGAAACCGGCGGACTGATTCCCGTTCTGCGGGCCGAGGATAAGAATATACACAAACAAGCCGGCTCCCTAAGGGGAGCCGGCTTGTTTGTGATGCAGCCATAGGAATGGAACGATTAATAGCGCGGGGTTTGCCGAGAGCGGGAGATGCCTTCAATCAGCAGTACAAGGGCGGTAATGCCGTGCATAATCCAGCCCACGAAAGGAATCAGCGCCACAACGGAGGTTACGATGCCAAGCGCATTGCCAAGGAATGGTCCCCGCTCCTTCAATAATACGATAACAGCGAAGGCATGGAGCAGGAAAGCAATGCCCAGCGGAGTCCAGGCGTTAGCTACGACAAATGCTCCGCCAATGAAGGGAAGCGCAAGAAAAGCCTCGTACGCAAAGGTGCCCCATTTTAACAATTTACCGAGTGGAGACATGTAATCACCAGCCTTTTGGAGTTATAGGTTAAGCATACTATTCCACAGTTTGTCTAACCATTCAAGTATAAAAACGCTGTGGCCGTTTATTGCGTGGGTCTGATTTCTTCTACGTGCAGCAGGGGAATACGTTTCAATCTGCCTTGCGGAAATGTGCAGCCTGGCTGCCTTGTTGTCTGCCGGACACTCGTATATATTGGTAAGAGTAACAAGTATATAGGGAACAGAGACCCGGAAAGGCTGGAGCTACAGATGGAGACAAGCTTGGATGTTCGCCATGAGCTGCCAACGGTGGAACAGTATTTGACACTGCGTCGTGAGGCCGGGCTTAGTGAGATGAGTGCGGAAGGGGCTGACGTGGGCCTGCCGCGCTCTTGTTTTGCCGTGACGCTGTACGAAACGGGACAACTGATCGGCATGGGGCGTGTGATTGGAGATGGGGGCTGTTTTTTTCAAGTGACAGATATTGCGGTGAAGCCCTCCTGTCAGGGCCGCGGTCTGGGAACGGTTATTGTTCGTGAAATCAGGGCATATCTGGATACGGTGCCGCACCCCTCTTATATCAGCCTGATTGCTGACGGGGATGCGGCGAGGCTGTATGCGAAATTCGGTTTCGAGCCGGTAATGCCTGCTTCGCAGGGGATGTTCCTGCCCCGGCGTGTTTTGAATTCTGCTGATGGGATAAATTAGAGATGAGGGCTGCTCTGCAGCCTTATTATAGAAAGCGGGGATTATACAATGGATGTTGTAGTTATAGGAGCAACAGGCAGAATTGGACATGCAATCGTGCAGGAGGCGCTCAAAAGAAAACATCAGGTGACCGCAGCGGTGCGCAATCCGCAGGCGATAACAGCAACGCATGAACGACTGGCTACAGTGGCGGTGGATATTCTGGACCCGGCTTCGGTTGCCGCTGTGGTCCGGGGGCATGAGGAGGTTATCAGCGCTTTCGGACCGCCTAGCGGCCGGGAGCAGGATCTGCTCACTGCTGCGAATTCGCTGGTGCAAGGGCTGCAGGAAGCGGGACTGGCAAGGCTGCTGGTGGTTGGCGGCGCGGGCAGCCTGAAGACGGAATCGGGCGAGCTGCTGATGGACACGGCGGATTTCCCGCAGACGCTGAAGCCGCTGGCGGAGGCACATGCGGAGGCTTACGCAACTTACAGCAAATCGCAGCTGGATTATACCGTGATCAGTCCTCCTGCATTTATTCATCCGGGCCGCCGCACCGGCCAGTTCCGGATTGGGCTGGACCGGCTGATTGTGGACGAGGACGGCCGCAGCGGGATCAGCATCGAGGATTTCGCGGTGGCGGTTATTGATGAGCTGGAGGAGGGCAATTACAGCCGCGAGCGGTTCACTGTGGCTTACTGAGGCGAACTTGGTTAAGTGGAGCGGGAGGGTATGCAGTGCAGCCGGCCCTTCGGCAACCCAGCCTCCAAAATACTAGTAGCGACGAAGATACCTGCGAAAATGCAGGTTTTTTGAGCATTTACGCGGAAATCAGCCCAATGCCTGCGAATGTGCAGGTATTCACAGCAGATATTACTCTAACAGACGATTATGCTCCCAAAGGATGTATATTTGCAGGAATTTGAGCGGGGAGTGACCTCGGTGCTGGAAAAGATGTATATTCGTAGGAATATGTATAAGCCTTGAGCATGAATATTAGAGCAGAGCAAAATCGGTATACTCGAAAGGGGCTGGAGCAATGTATCTCGTTACTGCAGAGCAAATGCGGGAATTGGACCGCCGGACGATAGAGGAGCTGGGCATTCCGGCGGTGGCGCTGATGGAGAATGCCGGCCGAGCCATCGCCGAGGAGGTGGTTGCACTGTGCCGGCGGCGGGGACCCGGCGGTGGAAGGGACCGCGGCAATCGCTGGAGTAATGGCGGAAGCAGCGGAGGTGACGGCGGCAGCGGTGGCGGAGCCGATGGCAGCAGCAACGGCAGCAGCAATTGCAGTAGCAGCGGCGGCAATGGAGGCAATGGAGGCAACGGCAGCAGCAATTGCAGTAGCAGCGGCGGCAATGGAGGCAATGGAGGCAACGGCAGCAGCAATTGCAGTAGCAGCGGCGGCAATGGAGGCAGCGGAGGCAACGGCAGCAGCAATTGCAGTAGCAGCGGCGGCAATAGAGGCAATGGAGGCAACGGCAGCAGCAATTGCAGTAGCAGCGGCGGCAATGGAGGCAATGGCGTCAGCGGGGATGCTGCCGCTGCGGAGACGGCCCGCGCGCATGGCGAGCGCGCGGGCTTCCAGGTCAGCGGCGACAACGCGCTGACGCTTGCGCATGCCGACGCCGAGCGATGGTTCATCCTCGTCGGCAAAGGCAACAACGGCGGCGACGGCCTCGCCGCCGCCAGGCACCTCCGCGAGGCGGGCATCGCCGCCACGCTGGTGTATGCAGTGCCGCCGGAGTCGCTGACCGGCGTGGCCGCCCTGCAGCGCGACGCTGCTGCAGCCTTGGGCCTGCCCGCCCTCCAGTACGGGCGGGACCGGCTTGACCTGGCCGAAGGCAGCGGCATCGTGGATGCGCTGCTCGGCACCGGCGCCGCGGGTGCCCCGCGCGGCGCCTATGCGGAGCTGATTGCCGCAGCCAACCGCAGCGGCAAAGCCATTGTGTCCGCGGACATCCCCAGCGGGCTGGATGCGGACACCGGGGCGACGCATGAGCCATGCATTCAGGCGTCAGTCACGGTCTGCCTCGCGCTGCTTAAGCGCGGCCTGGTGCAGTACCCCGGCGCGGCTGCGGCGGGGCGGGTGGTGGTCCGCTCGATCGGCATCCCGTCTTCCCTGGCCGGGGAAGAAGACGGCGTGTCCGCTCACCTGCTGACACCGGAAGTGCTGCAGCAGCGGCTTGGTGTGGATGTGACGCGCCGCCGCTCGCCCGAAGGGCACAAAGGCACCTACGGCCATGTGCTGCTGGCCGGCGGAACGCTGCGCATGAGCGGCGCCGGGCTGCTGTCGGCCCGGGCCGCGCTGCGAGCCGGGGCCGGCCTCGTGACCTGGGCGCTGCCGCAGCAGCTGCTGCCGTATGTTGCCGGAGCCGCGCCGGAGCTGATGCTGGCCCCTGCCGAGGATGGCGGGGCCGGCGTCTGGAACGCCGCCACCGCTGATGAGCTGCTGCGCTTAAGCGGGCAGCGGGATGTGCTCGCCATCGGGCCGGGACTGGGCCGGTTTGCCGGGGATACAGAGTGGTTGCGCCGGTTGTGGGAGGGCACGGCTTGTCCGCTGGTATTGGATGCGGATGCGCTGAATATCCTGGCTGAGGCCGATTACAGCGGCTGGGCGCAGCGGAAGCATCCGGTCATCCTTACGCCGCATCCGGGAGAGATGGCCCGGCTGGCCGGACGGTCTACCGCCGAGGTGCAGGCTGACCGAATCGGCCTCGCGCTGGCCTATGCTGCGGAGCATCAGGTTACCCTTGTGCTCAAGGGGGCGCATACCGTCATCGCCACCTCTGAAGGCCAAGCTTATGTAAACACCACAGGGCATCCCGGCATGGGGACCGGCGGTGCGGGCGATGTGCTGACAGGTGTGATCAGCGGCCTGCTGGCCCAGGGGCTGAATGCCGCACAGGCGGCAGCCTTCGGTGTATACCTGCACGGAGAGGCAGGAGAGAAGGCAGCCTGTGAGCGGGGGAATCCGGCGTCACTGATCGCCGGAGATATCATTGAGGCGCTCTGAAGCGGCTGCTACAGCAGCAGCAGACAGAGCAGCGGGATGAACAGGGCGAACACAGGCATCATCAGCGGATACCGTTCAACGAACAGCTGAGCCGCCCGGAACAACAGCAGGCCGGCAATGCCGCCGAGACCCCAGGGCAGCATCTCGGCTCCTTGCTCTGCGGCCAGCCAGACGCCTGCGCCGAAGCCGGCAGCCGCGAAGATGGGCCAGGCGAGCAGGTGGGAGCCGGAACGAAGCACGCGCAGCAGCGCGTCGGCCACCAGGGCAGCAGGCAGGCCGTAGGCATAAATGGCATAAGGTACGGAAATCGGCCAGCCCTCGGGTATTCCTCCCTGCTGGGGGAAGAATAGCATCAGCAGGGACAGCAGCACGAAGGTCAGACCTGCACTGGCCAGCTTGCCCAGTGCGTAGAGACCGGCGGTCAGGCGGACAGACGGAACCGGAGGAATGTCATAGTTATGGAGTTTATTCATAGTTTCGCTTCCTTTCATGGAGAGTCGTGCAGCTTGTCGGGCTAAGCGATGGCGGATATCCGCACCGTTTTAGCTGGTGACCATGTCCCCTCCGTTAACATGAATACACGTGCCGGTAACATAGGTGGAGTCCGGTCCGGCCAGATAGAGGTAGGCACCGGCCAGCTCATAGGGCTGGGCAGCCCGCTTAAACGGAGTTTCTGTGCCGAAAACGCTGACCTGCTCAGCGGAGAAGCTCGACGGAATCAGCGGGGTCCAGACCGGACCGGGGGCTACACTGTTCACACGGATGCCCTGATCGGCCAACGACAGGGCCAGGGATCGGGTGAAGCTGACGATGGCGCCTTTGGTAGAGGAATAATCGATCAGATCCTTCCTGCCGGCATAGGCGGTAATGGAGGCGGTGTTGATAATGGCGGAGCCTTGGCACAGATGCGGAAGCGCAGCCTGGGTCAGATAGAAGAATGGGAAAATATTCGTCTGAAACGTCTGGTACAGCTGCTCCTCCGAAATATCCAGAATACTGTCCTGGGGATACTGTACGCCATGGTTGTTGACCAGTATATCCAGCTTGCCGAAGGTGCGGACGGTATGCTCTACAGCTAGGGTACAATTGGCCTTGTAGCGCAGATCCGTTTCGATCCTCAGACAACGCTGTCCCAGCTCTTCGATTCTGCGCTGCGTTACTTCAGCATCCGAGTCTTCATATAAATAAGCGATCGCAACGTCTGCGCCTTCCTTGGCAAAAGCGATGGCAGCCGCCTTGCCAATACCGCTGTCTCCGCCGGTAATGAGCGCGACCTTGCTGTTCAGTCTGCCGCTGCCGCACAGCTGCTTATCTTCACTGATCGGCAGCGGATTCATCAGGCTCTCCAGACCAGGCTGGCGTTCCTGATGCTGCAGGGGAAAAGCTACCGGCTGTTCAGTACATACGGTTTGTTGGCTGTAATAGGGATAAGTGGGGTTCATTCCCTGGCATTCCTCCTTGCTGCTGGCTCTCCGTATATTTCTATGCATCCGCCCAGAAAAGGGTGCCCACACCGCCGGGAATGAAAGTCGCTGTCCGATGTGACAGTGGATGTCACGGTGATGAATGACTGCGGGTGGAGTATAATACAGAAGGTAGTCCGGAGGACCAACGAGCGCTCTCGGCTTATTAAGCAAGGGCCTATTCGGAGGAGGAAGCGTGTTGAATTACAGAGAGATGTTGGTAGAGGATTATGATGCGGTCTACCAGTTATGGAGTCATACGACAGGGATGGCACTAAGCGATGCCGATTCAAGAATTGAAATCAGCCGTTACCTGGAGCGGAACCAAGGCTTCAGCCAGCTGTGTGAATATGAGGACGGCAGAATAGCAGGCACGGCCATGTGCGGTCATGATGGGCGCAGAGGTTATCTCTATCATGTTGCGGTCAGCGGAGAATCCCGGGGGTTTGGCGTGGGCCGTGAGCTGGTGGCCAGATGTCTGAAGCAGCTGAGAAAGGCCGGCATAACGAAGTGCCATCTGATGGTGATTGGGGACAATAAGCTGGGGCGTACGTTCTGGGAGAAGCTTGGCTGGCAGTACAGAGATTCCATTGTCCTCTATTCTCACGATACCTGAAATACATAGAAGCAAAGGTGTAGAAGTGTAGTACATAGAAGTGAATACATAGAGGCGGCAGATGCTGCCAATGTGGTGAGTTATAGCTGCGGGTGCAGTATAATACAGAAGACGGACCGGGGAACAGCGTTGCGGTCCCAGTTTAGAAAGCGGGTGAGTGGTGGTGCGTTTTAAAGATGTTTTCTCTATTATAGGCCCGGCAATGGTCGGGCCTTCAAGCTCACATACAGCGGGAGCGGCTCGCATTGGCAGGGCGGCCCGGCAAGTGCTGGGAGAACTGCCGCTTGCTGCGGAGGTGACCTTCTTTGGCTCGTTTGCGGCCACTTACCAGGGACACGGAACAGACCGGGCGATCATCGGAGGACTGCTGGATTATGCCACCGATGATCACCGGCTGCCTGACTCTTTGGAGCTGGCGGCTGAAGCCGGGATGGAGATTTCCTTCCGCCAGGGCAGCGGACTATTCCCTCATCCCAATACGGTCCGCCTGCAGTTGGACGGCCGGGAAGAAGGCAGCCGTCTGACACTGACGGGAATTTCCATCGGCGGCGGCAATATTGAGATTGTAGATATCGACGGCTTTGCAGTGAAGCTTACCGGCATGTATCCGACTGTTCTAATCCGCCATATGGATTATCTCGGTGTGCTGGCGAGCGTAACGGATGTCATGCGCAGTGGAGCTTTCAATATCGGGCATATGTCGCTGGACCGCAAGAACCGCAGCGGATCGGCACTGACTGTGCTGGAGCTGGATGAACCGGCTACACCCGAGCTGCTGGAGGAACTGGCAGCTCTGCCGGCTGTGACCTCGGTCAAGCTGGTGAATCTGAACGATAGCAAGCAAGCGGAGAAGGGAAAGGGAAATACACCATGAATTTTCAAACATTAAGCCAGCTGGCTGTACTATGTGAAGAACGCGGCCTGGGCATTGGGGCTTTGATGCTGGAGGAGCAGAGTGCAGAATCCGGACGGTCTGCAGCGCAGGAATTTGCCACTATGCGCGAATATTATGGCGTAATGAAAGAAGCGGTCCACCGCGGCATGAATGAGGATACCACCTCACGTAGCGGGCTGACCGGGCTGGATGCACAGCGGGTAGGTGCCTATAATACGTCAGCCGAGCCTTGTCTGGGCGGCCCGGCGGGCCAAGCTATGGCGTATGCGCTGGCTGTCTCTGAAGTGAACGCCTCCATGGGACGCATTATCGCTACACCTACAGCCGGCTCCTGCGGCATTATTCCCGGGGTCTTCCTTAGCTGCCAGGAGCGGTTTGGCTGGGCTGACGACTACATGGTGTCCGGGCTGTTCGCGGCCGGGGCCATCGGTTACGTCATTGCCAACAATTCCTTTGTGTCCGGTGCGGAGGGCGGCTGCCAGGCAGAGGTTGGCTCAGCCATTGGCATGGCAGCAGGAGCCTTGACCGAGCTGCGCGGTGGAACACCGGCTCAGGCCGTTCATGCCGTAGGTCTGGCGCTTAAGAACACTCTCGGATTAATCTGCGACCCGGTTGGCGGTCTTGTGGAGATTCCTTGCATCGTCCGCAACGGCTTCGGCGCAGTGACCGCGCTGGCTGCTGCCGATATGGCGCTGGCTGGGGTGAGAAGCGTTATTCCGTCCGATGAAGTGATCAAGGTCATGCTGGAGGTAGGTTCGGCGATGCCGGAGAAACACCGCGAGACCGCAGGCGGGGGATTAGCTCAGACGCCTACCGGACGCCGGATTATGCAGGATCTGCGGAATAAGAAGTCCTAGCGGGAGACGGCGGCTTAGTGGTATCCCGCTATAAGGCTACAGCATTCTGAAGCGTTCCAGCTGCTCCAACAGGCCTTCCTGGAGCAGAATTTCCCGCTGCTTTGGTCCCATCAGATCGAAGTGAGGGAACGGGGAGCGGTTGTGAATATATTTTGCAGGCAGACCGTGCTGGCTGCACCAGTGCTTAAGCCGCTCCAGATCGCTGCAGCCTACCTTGGTGACTGTGTTCATCCCGGGAAACCGGGGATCTATCCAATAGTGGGTCAGATAGGCGATCTCTCCGGCTGAAACCGCTTGTTTCCAGCGGGTTAATTCTTCCCTGTTAATACCGAAGGCCATAATTATCTCATCCTTATCTGCGGTAGTGTTACTACTTGAGTCCAGGCGAGGATGTAGAAGGCTGCTCTGGACGTTCGGAGTAAATAGATGCGAAACTGGTTACTACTTAGGTCCTGCTGAGGATGTAGAATGCTACACTAGAGCATTCAGAGAAAATTAAATGCGAAAGTGCATCTAATTTCAGCTGGAATTCCAAATATCGGTCAAATAAGTGCGAATCTGCAACTATTTTTGAGGAAAATGATTGTTTAACGCTCAGAATTCGAAATTAGATGCATATTTGCACTTATTTCCTCTAAAACGGAGAAAATTCGCAAATTAGATGCACTTTTGCAACTAAATCACGATCGGACTTAGGAAACCGTCATGGAGCGGAGTATTCGATGTTCTCATCATAACCGTGGCCTAAGAAGTAACCACTTTCGCAACTAAATTTAGCGTGCAAAGGTAGCAACTGAGCTAAGTCTTCGAAGTTTCCCTCATACCTCAGCCTAAGCAGTAACATAGTAACACAGTAGTAAACTAAATTTATAATGGAAGGAGGCTGGCAACATGAATGGACAAGTAAGGGCGGATATCCGCCCGGGATTGCAGGTCGATATTGTGCTTAAACAGGATCAGGCGACAGGCAAGCTTACGCATGGCACGGTCAAGGATATTCTGACTAACTCGCCCCGGCATCCGCATGGAATCAAGGTTCGTTTGGCGGACGGACAAGTAGGACGGGTGAAGAATATTACAGGTTAAATAAGATGAACTTAAGAATGGAATAGTGTAGTGGCCAGAAAGCCTGATTCATAGGGATTTCTGGCCACTTCGTATGTAACATTCTTAAGTTCACGTTCTATAGAGAGAAGTTATCCAGCGCTCCCGGCGCTGCATTCCGCTGTTCCTTGGAACAGGGTGTGCAGCGCCGGGAGTTTCTGTATCTGCTTCAATCTCTCTATCTGCCGATAAATTCCTCCACATAGAGATCAGCTTTCGATTGGTTGCACAGATTGCAGGCGCATACACAGTTGTCAGGGGTAGTATGCCCGCCCTTGGCGCGCGGCAGCAGATGGTCGATGGTATCGCCGTATAAGCCGCAGAAGCAGCAGGTGTAGTTATCCCGGGTCAGAATGAACTTGCGGAAATCCTTGTTGCTGTAGATCCGGCGGATGGTCCGGCGGTTGATAATTACCGCTGCCTGCTCTTTTACCAGTGTAATGGCTAGCTCCAGGTCGATTTCCTGATGCCAGCGTCGCCCCTTGTCGCTGTGGCCGCGCATGAGAATCATGCCTTTGCCGGACGGCACCAGGGCAGAGATATCGTGCGGATCGGGCTTCGGCCCGCGCAGAGGGGGCCGAAGCCGCGGCTCGGCGGAGCGGGTGCGGTTCTTCGGCTTGGCCCCTGATGAAGCCGCTGCGCCGGCTTTGGCATCTCCCGCATGCTCCGGCAGCGAGCGCGGATGAGCAGCGGCTGCGCCAAGCCGGGAAGCCGCTGGCCGGGACGCGGCGGGTCTGGCAGCGGCGGGCACCGCTGCGGATACGGTCAAGGGCTGCGGCGGTGCGTTGCGGACTCTGGAATCCGAGACGCGCACAGGCGATATAACCGCTGCGGGCTTCGTCAGCGGCTGGGTCTGCGCTTCCTGGACTGCCCGCAACTTGCGGCAATCCCGGCAAGCTCCCCGGCGTGCCTGCCCCTTGGAGCGTTTACCTGTGCGTCTGCGGAATTCAGAGAGCGGCTTCAGCTGGCGGCAATAAATACACTGTTTGGATGTCAATAGCTCGGTATCGCTCATAATCATGTTTGGAAGTGAACAGCCTGTTCGGCGCTGCTTCCGTCTCCTCTATTTTTTTTAAAATATAAGAATTTAGATGTTTCACGCCATTCATTATCCTTCTATTTCTCGCAGAAACGGATGCCTGAAAGCGATACGTAGTATCGCTGCTTCGGAAGCTTACGCTTTTCAGAGGACGGCTAAGCCGTTTCTTTTTGGGATATGAACAAGGAAATGTAGTTGGATTGCTGCTGCGATTATAGTTACACAACTCTAGTATAGCGCAAAGTCCACTGGTTCACACCGCCAGCGCCAAAAGCTGAATTACCGGCCGGGGTGTGATTTGTGCCCTTGGAGAAAGGCAGGACAGCATTGTAAACTCTGAAGCAGAGCCGGGCGGCATGCCCGATGCCCTGTTTATCCTAAACAGAAATGAGGAATGGGAATGGTTCGCAAACAAGCAAGACCTTTTGCCGTTATTCTTCTTTACATTTTACAGGCTTTTCTGGGAATCGGTGCTGTTGCTGGCGGAGTGGGACTGGTTATCGATCCCAGCGGAGAGGCGATTGGGATACCTGTTTCCGTGTTAGAGAGATCGCCGTTCCCGAACTTCTTCATACCCGGTATTCTGCTATTCCTTGTGTTTGGCCTGCTGCCATTGCTTGTATTATATGGTCTGGTCGCTAGAAAGCAATGGCGCTGGGCGGACCTGCTGAACCCGTTCAAGGAGCTGTACAGCGTTTGGGCGCTGTCGCTTTATATCGGTTTTGGACAGATTATCTGGATCATGGTGCAGACTTATATGCTTAATTCTGTATCGGTGATTCATCTGGTCTATATGAGCCTTGGGCTGCTGATCCAGGTGGTTACCCTGCTGCCGGTGGTGCAAAGATATTTTCTGCTGGACGGTGTGGTCAAAAAAGATTAGAATGTCTGTGAACAGAAAGGGCTTCCAATTTAGGAACTAAGGAGTGAGCGGGTTGATCACCATCTATGATATTGCCAAACGAACCGGTTACTCTCCGACAACCGTGTCCAAGGCGTTCAACAACTACTCCGATGTGCGCGAGAAGACGCGCCAGGAGATATTCCGGATAGCCCGGGAGCTGGGCTATGTCCCCAATTCCCATGCCCGGACGCTGACGACCAAGAAATCATGGACCCTGGGTGTTCTGTTCGTTGAGGGGACAGGTGCGGGAATCCGCCATCCTTTCTTCAGCAGTGTGATTGAGAGCTTCAAGCAGGTTGCTGTAGCCAAGGGTTATGCGCTGATGTTCATCTCCAAGGATGTCGGCGGCAAGCAGAGCGGTTATCTGGAGAACTGCCGGATTCGCGGAGTGGACGGAGTGGTTGTGTTCTTGTCGGACTACAATGATCCGTATTTCCAGGAGCTGCTGGAGAGTGATATTCCCACGGTTATTCTTGATTATGACTCCCCGCTGGCGCATACCATTTCCTCGGATAATGAGACGGGGGCAAGGCTTGCCGTAGAGTATCTGGCAGCGCTCGGACATCGCAGAATTGCCCATATCTCCGGCGATGAGCATACCGCTCCGGGGCGGTCAAGAATATCCGGCTACCAGATGGCCATGAAGCAGCAAGGACTTGAGGTGAACGCCGATTATACTGTAATCGGTCCAATGTACACACTGGAGAGCGGATATGGCGCGATGCTGAAGCTGCTGCAGCTGGAGGAGCGCCCGACTGCAGTGTTTGTGTCAGGAGACCTGATGGCGCTCGGCGCGGTAAGGGCGGCGAAGGATCAGGGGCTGCGTGTTCCGGAAGATATCTCGGTCATGGGCTATGACGATGTTGAGCTTGCCGGATATGTTACACCAGCGCTGACAACGGTGCGGCAGGATACGGAGCTGCTGGGCAGCCGTGCTGCGGAGCTGCTGCTGGCGGCGATTGAGGGGGGCAGCGGGGAGAAGGCAGCTGTTGTATTGCCGGTAGAGGTCGTTGTCAGAGAATCCTGTGCGCCTCCGGCTGCGGAATGAGCGGAAGAGGCCTGAGTTACCGGCGTGAGTTGCAGAGAGTCACTTTATCCACCCGCTGGATCACGCTCCATCAGAAATTAGTTGCGAAACAGCACTTAATCTGCGGGATATCACGGTTTGGGAGTAAATAGTTGTCGAAAAGGCACTTAATTCCGCCGATTTATCGGATCAGCGCTCTGAAGACGGAAATTAGTTGCAGAATCGCACTTAAGTGCCTTCTGTACCCCGATTTGGCTGAAATTAAGTGTGAAATCGCATCTAAATTTCGCAGCAGGAGGATGGGGACAGACGACGGGGGGCTTAGGTGATAGGTGATTGATGCTAGGCTTTTCCCCATACATTAGCTGATCCTATAAAACAGCACTAATCTGCGGATCAGCGTTGGGGAGTAAACTTCAAATCCTCGCTGGAACCTAAGTAGCAAGTAGCAGCACTGGCAGCGGCATTTTCAACTTGGCTTATTTTTTTAGACCAAATCGAAACCGGTTTCGATTTTTCGGAACCTAATACAAGAGGAGGAATGAAGCATGAGCAATTATTATTTTGATTCAGGTTCATTTGTGATGGAGCAATTCCATGAAGGCAAGCCGTTCGCCAGCTTTCTGCCGGGCATCGCCGGTCTGAAGGGGATTCCGATGTGGACGTTCTATGTGAACCGGGGTCAGGGTGTATGCGGTTTTGGCGTGCGGGATAAGAACTCGCCGATCATGGAATTCTCCCCCGCCAATATCTCTTACAAGAATGTGGCATCCTCCGGCTTCCGAAGCTTCATCAAAATTGCCAGGCAGTCCGAAATCTATGAGCCGTTCCAGTCGGCCCGGCCAGACCCGTCTGCCCTACGGCGGATGACGATTCTGCAGAATGGTCTGACCATTGAAGAAACCCACTCAGGACATGGGCTGAGAACAACCGTTCATTATTTTAATCTGCCGCATGAGGATTTTGCTGCGCTGGTACGGCGGGTGGAGGTTGAGAATATTGGCGGAGCGGATATTGAGCTGGAGTTGCTGGACGGACTGCCGGAGATTCTTCCTTACGGCGTGGAGAACAGCGGATATAAAGAAATGGGCAATTTGCTGCGCAGTTGGATGGATGTGTACAATCTGGAGCTGGGCATCCCCTTCTACAAGCTGCGTTCCAGTACCAATGATGAGGCGGAGATGCATGCCATTACGAATGGACATTTCTATTTGCCGTTTACTGCGGAGGGCGAACGGCTGACGCCGCTGGTAGATTTCGAATTGGTCTTCGGCGGCAATACCTCGCTCGCTTACCCGGACGGCTTCGCCGCTCTGCCGCTTGCAGAGCTTATCGGTCTGCCGCAATATCCCGTGAACAAGGTGCCCTGCGGCTTCAGCGGCACGGCACGCAAGCTGGCTCCGGGCGGCAAGCTGGTCATTAACAGCCTGATTGGTCATGTTAATGACATCGAGAAGATCAACCGCAAAGCAGACTTCCTCTGCCGTGACGAATACATCACGCTGAAGGCCCGCGAGGCGGCTGAATTGACGGAGGAGCTGACCACGGACATTGCAACCCGTACCTCGTCAGCCCTGTTCGATGCTTATTGCAGACAGTCCTACCTAGACAATTTCTTGCGCGGGGGTTACCCGTTTGTTTTTGACAACGGGGGCGAAGGTTTCGTCGTTCACCTCTATTCACGCAAGCATGGCGACATGGAACGGGATTATAATTTCTTCTCGCTGGCCCCTGAATATTATTCGCAGGGCAATGGCAACTTCAGGGACATGAACCAGAACCGCCGCAACGATGTATTCTTCAACCCGCAGGTCGGCAGCTTCAATATCAGGATGTTCTACAGCCTGATCCAGCTGGACGGCTACAATCCGCTGAGTGTGCAGGGCACGACCTTCTCCATTCTGCCGGGCAAGCAGGCAGCGCTTAAGGAGTGGATCGGCCACTCGGCCGCCGATCACCAGCAAGAGCTGGAGAAGCTGTGTGGTTCCCGGTTCACGCCAGGCGCGCTGGTCAACTATATCGCCGATCATGGCATAGCGCTGCTGGTGGAGGAGCAGGAATTCCTCACTGGCATCCTGTCCCTCTCCGAGCAGAATATCGAAGCCGCCTTCGGCGAGGGGTTCTGGTCGGATCACTGGACCTATAACATGGATCTGATTGAAGGGTATCTGGATATCTACCCCGAGTTGAAGCAGGAACTGCTGTTTGGAGACGGGACTTATACTTTCTATGACAGCCCGGCCTATGTGCTGCCGCGCAGTGAGAAGTATGTAATCAGCGGCGGGAAGGTCCGCCAGTACGGGGCGCTGCTGGAGGATGAGGAGAAGCTGCACCGGCTGAAACGCAAGGCCAGCGAGACGCATTGGCTGCGTACGGAAGGCGGACATGGCGCTGTTTATCAGACGAATCTGTTCGTCAAGATGCTGTCGCTTGCCCTAGCCAAATTCGCCACTCTTGATCCTTATGGCATGGGTGTGGAGATGGAGGGCAATAAGCCGGGCTGGAACGATGCCATGAACGGACTGCCGGGATTGTTCGGCTCGGGGATGAGCGAAACCTTTGAGCTGAAGCGGATGATCGTCTTTATGCTGGATGTGTTGGACACTGCGGCAGGAGGGCAAGCAGCGGTAATGCCAGAGGAGATGGCCCGGCTGCTGGAGCAGGTGGATCAGGCGGTATCCGCAGTATTGGACGGCGAGCTTGCCCAGTTCAGCTATTGGGATACCGTAGCTTCCGCCCGCGAAATATACCGGGAGCAGATTCGCTTCGGCATTAGCGGAGTGACGGCTGAAGTGGAGCTTGGGAAGATCCGCGATATTCTGTCACGGTTCCTGCAGCGGATTGAAGAGGGAATTACGCGTGCGGTAGCCTTGGGCAACGGACTTGCGCCGACCTACCTCTGCTTCGAGGCTGTACGCTTCCAGCCGGTGGTGGACGCTGAAGGAGAGCCGGTACTGAGCGGATACGGCCTGCCGAAGGCTGTGGTTGAGGAATTTGAGGTGCGTGCGCTGCCGTATTTCCTGGAGGGGCCGGCCCGCTGGCTGAAGACACTCAAGAATCCTGTGCAGGCGAAAGAAATCTATCAGCGGGTGAAGAGAAGCGAGCTGTTTGATCCGGTTACCTCCATGTACCGCACCTCTGTGCCGCTGGATGAGGAGACGAACGAGATTGGACGGATACGTGCCTTCACCGCCGGCTGGCAGGAGCGTGAATCCAACTTCCTGCATATGTCCTATAAATATTTGCTGGCGCTGCTGAAGTCGGGACTGTATGAGGAGTTCTACGCTGAAATGAAGACATCGTTGATTCCCTTCCTGGACCCGGCCGTTTACGGACGCAGCACGCTGGAGAACTCCTCGTTCATTGCAACCGGTGGCAATCCGGATCCGGGGAACCACGGCAGAGGATTCGTAGCCCGACTTAGCGGCTCGACCGCAGAGTTCCTCAGCATGTGGCGGAGCATGATGGCGGGCAGCCATCTGTTCACGGTGGAGAACGGAGAACTGGTGTTGTCCCTGTCCCCGGCGCTGCCAGGCTGGCTGTTCGACGAACAAGGAAACGTCTCCTTCATGCTTCTTGGTCGAACAGAGGTAACCTATCAGAATGCGCTGCATGCTGATACCTTCGGCGAGAATGGAGCCGTTATTCAGAGTCTGAAGCTGAGCTACCGCGATGGGGGCCATACTGAAGTAAGCGGAGCCGTAATTCGTGGAGCGGAGGCAGAGGCTGTGCGCCGGGGTGAGGTGGCGGCGATTATGGCAGTGCTGGGCTAAGAGTGTAAGGAAGTGTACTGTTCACCTTAATTCTCTGAAGCGTATGTAAGGTGAGATAAGGCAGCGGATTCCTTCGGGAGTCGCTGCCTTTTTAAAAATGGCTATGTAAGATGAACAAAAGAGATAGCGAACAGCGAAGACTAACTCTGCGGTAGAAAACTCCCAATAACCCCATCGAATCCCCATTCTGAGACCAACTAGCGGTAGATTTTCCCTATCATTCTTCGTTGGGACCTAAGCAGTAACCACTTTCCTACTAGAGAACTCTTATCGCAAGATTGAAAAATCATCTCCATCCCTTGCAGATATACCTCTAATGATTGCGATATAGCTGTTGTAGCAGAGACGGTAACGGATGCCGCCTCCTGGAGAGGACGTCGAAGCCAGTTCTTCTTGGCCCCGATCCGAAATAATGTGACCCAAAACCGAAATTTGCCGCCTTACGTCCCAAGGGGGAACACCGTACAATAAATACATAAGATTGTAAACGCTTTATATACAAAAGACAGAGAGAGCTTGGAGGTCCATACGATGGAGAATAAAAAAGTTGCCGGGGCACAACCGGCTCTGGCGCCGCTGACTTCGCCTAATTTCGAAACCGGTTCAGGTAAACGGAGTTCGCTGTGGAAGAGGCTCGTAGCCCAGAGGCATCTGCAGATCATGGCGTTGCTTGGCGTAGTTTGGATGATTATATTCAACTACATTCCGATGTACGGGATCATCATCGCGTTCAAGGAATTCAACATCGTCAAGAGCATCTCGGAAGCGCCTTGGGTAGGGCTCACACACTTCCGGGAATTTCTCGACGATGATAATCTGGTAAATGTCATCCGCAATACGCTGGGCATTAGCTTGATCAAGCTGTTCATCGGTTTTCCGCTGCCGATCATCTTTGCCCTGTTTCTGAATGAGATCCGTAATGTGCGCTTCAAAAAAAGTATTCAGACAATTTCCTATCTGCCGCATTTTCTCTCCTGGGTTGTGCTTGGCGGTATCCTGGCCACGTGGTTGGCCGATGTGGGAATTATCAACAATATTCTGCTGGCGCTTCATCTGATTGATCAGCCGATATCCTATCTGGCCGAACCGAGCTATTTCTGGACGATCGTGATTTCCTCGGATATCTGGAAAGAGCTGGGCTGGTCTGCGATCATCTATCTGGCGGCCATCTCCGGGGTATCCCCCGAGATGTATGAGGCGGCGACGATTGACGGAGCCGGACGTTTTCAGAAAATGTTCTATGTGACGCTGCCTTCCATCAAGTCGACCATCGGCATTCTGTTCATTCTGGCGGTCAGCGGTGTGCTGAACTCCAACTTCGACCAGATTCTGGTGCTGCGCAACTCCTTGAATGACAGTGCCAGCAATGTAATTGATTATTACGTGTATTATACCGGGATTCTGAACGGCCGCTTCTCGTATTCCACCGCTGTTGGATTGCTGAAGTCGGTGATCGCGATGGTTCTGCTGGTGATTGCCAACCAGGTATCCAAAAAAATCAACGACACCTCGTTGTTCTAGGAATAGGAGGACTTGCACATGTTTGCACTGAACCGTAAGACTAAAGGCGAAGCGCTGTTTGACATTATCAATAATATCCTGATGTTATGTATTTGCTTCATTACGCTATACCCGATCTGGTATGTGCTGGTTAATGCCTTCAACAACGGCAATGATGCCATGCAGGGGGGCATCTACTGGTGGCCGCGGATGTTTACGCTGGAGAACTTCAAGGCTGTGTTCGAAAGTCCCGGCATTATGCAGTCCATGTGGATTACGGTCGCTAAGACGCTGATCGGCGTAGTAGCCCATGTATTTTTCACGGCAATGGTTGCTTATGCCTTCTCCCGCAGAAATCTGATCGGCGGCAGATTCTATATGATCCTGGGAACGATTACGATGTTCTTCGGCGGCGGGCTGATCCCTTCCTTCCTGCTGATCCGCGATCTGCACCTGCTGGAGAATTTCATGGTGTATATTATTCCGGTATTGTTCAGTTTCTTTGATCTCATTATCTTCATGACCTTCTTCCGTGAGATTCCCGATGGACTAGAGGAAGCAGCGAGAATTGACGGGGCCAATGACTGGTCGATCTTTCTGCGGGTGGTCCTGCCGGTGTCGATGCCGGTAATTGCCACAATTGCGCTGTTCCACGGGGTCTATCAATGGAATGATTATTTCACGGGGATGATCTATATCAACAACGAGAGTCTGCAGCCTATACAGACCTATCTCTACCGCGTTGTGGCCCAGTCCAGCTCGTCCCAGATGATGGTGGCTGTGCAGGGCAGCGCCGCTACCAAGACGGTCACCTCCCAATCGATCAAGCTGGCGACCATGGTGGTCACCACGCTGCCAATCGTCTTCGTCTATCCGTTCCTGCAGCGTTATTTCGTCAAAGGGATGATGATTGGTTCAATCAAGGGGTAATCGGAGGCCAGCCGGCCTCCCTCCATACAAGGTAACTCCTCCAGCCGTATTGCAGCGGTCCTGGAGTTATAACTTATAAAGTAAACATCTTACGAAAAGGGGTAAAAAAGATGGGGATAAATCGTAAGCCCAAAAAAATGCTGGTGACACTGCTGGCACTGATGATGACGCTGAGCGCAGCAGGCTGCTCCAGCGGCAATAACACGAATAACGGAGCGAAGGCAAGCAATGAGCCTGCTGCTACCACAGCGGCTGACGCTACAGCTGCACCGGTTAACGCAGATGAGCCTGGCTGGAAATCCGACACTTCACCGATTACTTTTGACTGGTACCTGAACTTCGCCTGGTTCCCGAACAAATGGGGAGTGGACCCAACCTCCCAATACATCACCAAAAAAACAGGGGTTAACCTGAATTTCATCGTTCCTGCAGGCAATGAGAATGAGAAGCTGAACACGCTGATTGCTTCCGGCAGCCTGCCCGATTTCATCACGCTGGGCTTCTGGGAAGATGCCGTGAAGAAGATGGTTGAAGGCGAGCTGGTGCTGCCGCTCAATAAGCTGGCTGAAGAATATGATCCCTATTTCTTCAAGGTATCCGATGCCGACAAGCTGGGCTGGTATACTGAAACGGATGGTAACGTATACGCTTATCCAAACTCCTCTTCCTCTCCGGCAGATTATAAGAAATACGGTGAGAACTATGTATCCAACCAGACCTTCGTGGTCCGTAAGGATATCTATGAAGCGATTGGAAGCCCGGACATGCGCACTCCGGAAGGATTTGTGAATGCGCTTAAGTTGGCGAAGGAGAAATTCCCGGATATTAATGGACAGCCGATGATTCCGCTCGCCCTGCATGAATTCACAGCAACCGGCAACGACTCGCTGGAAGCTTATATTCAGAACTATCTGGCTATTCCGCGTGAGAAGGACGGCAAGCTGTATAACCGTGAGACCGATCCTGAGTATATCCGCTGGATGAAGACGCTTCGCCAGGCGAACCAGGATGGGCTGCTCGCCAAGGACATCTTCATTGACAAACGTCCGCAGATGGAAGAGAAGATTGCCCAAGGCCGCTACTTCGCCATGCTGTATCAACGGACTGATTTTGCAGCACAGCTAGGAACGCTGCATCAGCAAGACCCGAATAAGGTGTATATCGCTGTCGACGGGCCGGCCAACGCCAATCTGGATGCGCCACGTCTGAACGGCCCCGGCATCTCCGGCTGGACGGTAACCCTGATCTCCAAGGATGTGAAGGATAAAGAGCGGGCCATTAAGTTCCTCAGCTATCTGAACAGTGAAGAGGGCAATAAAGACCTGTACCTGGGCGAAAAAGGCGTCAGCTATGATACGATTGACGGCAAGGACCAATTTAAGCCGGAAGTCTTCGAGCTGATGAATAAAGACCGCTCCGCATTCGACAAGCAATATGGCTCCTCGTTCACCTTCTGGATGCTGCAGAATACCAATATTACCGATCAATGGGCACCTAAATCGGTGGAGCCCTTCAAACAGCTGGAAGACTGGACGAAAGGCAAGACCCACAGTAATTCCGAGTTTGACCAGATTGATCCACTTGGCAATTCCCCTGAAGGTATTATTGGTGCTAAAATTAAAGAGCTGCGCGGCAAAACCCTGCCGAAGCTGCTGATGTCCGCATCCGACGAGGAATTCGACAAGATCTGGACCGAATATATCAAGAAGCAAGAGGATCTGGGGCTGTCCAAGTTCCAGGCATTCCAACAGACGAAATACGAAGAGAACAAGAAGAAACTCGGTATGTAATATAGCTTCACCCAAACGCCCGCTGCCCGCGGGCTTTTGGGTTCTTGGGTAACATGCAGAAGTAACAGGTACAGCGGGGGTGGCAGAAGCGTGAAATCGAACAAAGACAGAGCCGCCGTATGGAGTTCATTTATGTACTGGTGGGGGAGGCGTTCCCTGCAGAGCCGGCTGCTGGCCGCATATATATTCATTGTTCTTGGACCTTGCCTGATGGTGTCGGTCTATTCCTACCAGGCGATTAATAACACGTATATGCGTGATGCGATCGCTAAGAACAGCTATGTGCTGGACATGGAGAAGCAGCATATTTTTAATCAGGTTGAAGCGATGGAGCGGGCCGTGCAGATGGCCTATGAAGACAAGGAAGTTGTTGATTACCTTACGAATGCAAGCGAGCCTGAACTGGAGAAGCTGGTGGAGTTCAACACCGGAACTCTAGTAAATATGGCACGCATCCAATATAACAATCCCAACATTGAGCATTTACGCTTGTATTCGAAAAGCACGAAGCTGCATGAGATTTCACCGATTGTGTTCCGGGAAGAGCGTGTAGCGGGTGAGCCGTGGTTTCAGAAGGCGATGAAACTGGAGGGGCGGCAGTCCTGGTCGTATCTGAGTAATGATCCCGATCTGATGCAGCGCTTCATAGGTCAGACGTCCAGACCCACCCCCAAAGTATCGCTGCTGCGGGAGATGAACCGGCCGACAGGCAACCATATCGGCATGTTTCAGGTCGACATGCTGCTGGAGCGGTTTACACCGAGGACGTATGCTGCAGCACAGGATAACCAGACTCAGATGTTCCTGGTGGACGAGGAGCAGCAGATATTTACCAGGCGGGACCCTTCTTTTCTCAAGGATAACCCACGGATGGCTGAAGCGATCCAGACCCGGCTGCAGGCCTACAGGGAAACCGGAGAATGGAACATTCACTATACGGAGAACGGCCATTCGTTTCTGCTGCTCTTCACCCCGCTGGATCGAATTCATGCGTATCTGCTCAATGTAGTTTCCATGGAAGAAATCATGAAGGATATTTCCAACACAAGGAATCTGATTATCGGGGCCAACGTCGGATTTATTGTGCTGTTAAGTGTGATTGCCTATGTGCTGAATGCTTTTATTCTGAAGAATCTGCGTCTGTTGACTGATACGATGAAAAAAGTGCGCCGGGGAGAGGCCTACAGCGGGATTCTGATTAAAGGCGGGGGCGAAGTGGGCGAGCTGGCCCATCACTTCTCGAAGCTGATGAATACGATCAACACGCTGGTAGCCCAGGCGGTGCACAAACAGGCGCTGTCCAAGGAAGCCGAGCTGCGGACCTTGCATAATCAGATTGATGCCCACTTCCTGTATAATACCCTGGAGAATATCAAGATGAAGGCCGAAATTGAAGATCAACGGGCGATTTCCGATGCGCTCACCTCTCTGGGCGGAATGATGCGTTATAACTTCAAATGGTCCGGGGAATATGTGAAGCTGCGGGATGAGATCCGCCATATCGAGAATTACATTGAGGTTATGAATATCCGCTTCGAACATCCGGTACAGCTGAAGCTTCATATTGAAGCCATTTATCTGGAGCTGGAGGTGCTGAAGATGTCTCTGCAGCCGATTGTGGAGAACAGTGTGAAGCATGCCTGGTCCACGGGCGACGAGGAAGCGGAGAACCGGATGATTCGGATTGAGGTGTCAGAGGCGGATGGCGAGATTGTCATCGCCGTTCATGATAACGGCACCGGTCTTGCGACTGAGAAATTGTCAGCGCTGCGCACCACGCTCTATGCTCCCGAGGAACAGGCGGACGATTTCAGCGGATCACGGGAGGGCGGACGCCGGGCTGGCGGCATTGGACTACGGAATGTGCACCAGCGTCTGCAATTGTTCTATGGCGAGGTTTATGGGCTGGAAATACACAGCGAAGCGGGAAGCTGGACAACGGTCTTTATGACCCTGCCCAAAGTTCTTTTGACGGGAGACCCAGAGCGATGATTAAACTGCTGATTGTAGATGATGAGAAAATGATCCGCCAGGGTCTGAAAACCATGATTGAGCGGGAATATCCCGGTGTGTACAGGATTGAGATGGCCGGAAACGGCGCGGAGGCGCTGGAGCGGTTCCGGCAAGAGCCGGCAGATATCCTGATTACGGATATTCGGATGCCGGTTATGGATGGAATTACCCTGCTGGAACGTCTGGCTGCCGGGGCGGGAAACGGAGTGGAGCCGGCAGTTGTGATTCTGAGCGGCTATGATGATTTCGAATATGCCAAAAGCGCGATCCGTTACCGGGTGAAGGACTATCTGCTGAAGCCGATCCGCCGCGATGAGCTGTTCGGCAGTCTGGAACGGATCATCAAGGAGCGGGAGCAGCAGGGACTTGAGGCCCGCCGGATGGAACTGGAGACGGAGAGCTACCGCAAGGAGCTGCGGACCAGCAGGCTGCGCAGCCTGCTGATGCTGGGTGAGGGCCAGCCGGAGCCTGAGGTGCAGGCAGAGCTGGAGCAGCTTCGGTTGCCTTTTATCGTAGGCGTGCTGAATTATCATTATACTGACGGCACCCGCATGAAGCCGGGAGAGGTGCAGGGCATGCTGGAGCGGTTGTCCGGACGCCTCGACCAGAGGTTTACGGAGATCCTGACAGACTGGGAGGGCAAGCTGGTATTGATCGGGCAAGACAAGACCTGCTTCCTTGAGCTGGCTGCTAAGGCTGAAGCCAGGGAATTGAAGGGGCTTGTAATCGGGATCAGCGGAACGGGCTTGCTGCCGGCAGAGCTGCGTACCTGCTATAAGGAAGCCTGCCGGGCGTTACAATATGCTTTTCTGTACCCTCAGGCGGGATTTATCGACTTCGAGGAGATTGTGGAGAACCGGCTAAGGTTTCCTGTGCCCGAGGAGGAACTGCGCAAGCTGCTGAATATGCTGGGCACCGGCCGGGAGAAGGAGATGAAGCAGCTGCTGGCGGTGATTTTTCAGACAGAGCACCTGAACGATCTGGACCTCTCCTACCTGGAGGCGGCGGGCCGCAGTATGAATGAGCGTGTGCTGGATGAAGTGTTCCGCATTCATGGGGAGGCTTCGGTTGAAGTGTTGAAGCTGTACCGTACCGTAGGCAATATGTATAACTTTCGCCATTTCCATGACTACTACCGGGCGCTTGAACATCTGCTGATCAGTGTGGGCGATTATATTATGGGCGTAAGATCGGTGCATACCGAGCATGCGGATATGAAGGAGGCGCTAAATTATATCAACACCCACTATGCCCGGCCGCTGAATATGGCGATGGTCAGCAATCATGTTTCGCTGAATTATTCCTATTTCAGTGAGGCCTTCAAGGCCTACACGGGAGAGAGCTTCGTGGTGTATCTCAAAAAAGTGCGTATAGAGCACGCCAAGCAGCTGCTGGCTAAAGGCAGTCATCGGCTGGCAGAGGTTTCGGAAGCGGTAGGCATCGAGAACAGCAAGCAGTTCGCCCGCGTCTTCCGGGAGCTGGAGGGCATCTCGCCCGCTGAATACCGGGCCAAATTAATGTTATAATGGCGGCATATTCAGACGGGAGGAAGATGACCAATGAATCTAACCACCACCATTTATTTGACCCGCCATGGGGAGACGGAATGGAACGTGCAGCAGCGTATGCAAGGCCATCAGGATTCACCGCTTACCGCGCTTGGAGTGAAGCAGGCGGAGTGGCTGAGCCGCGGGCTGCTCCGGGAGCCGATCGACGTGATCTATACCAGCCCGAGCCGCCGCACGCAGCGGACGGCCGAAATTATACGGGGGGAGCGGGAGATTCCGGTGTATCCGGCGGAAGCTTTTATGGAGATAGGCATGGGCCCGTGGGAAGGCAGGAATACAGCGGAACTGAGGGAAGCATATGCTGAGCCATACCGCAACTTCTGGGAAGATCCCGGGAAATTCGAGGTGGAGGGCGGAGAGACTTTCGCGCAGGTACAGGCCCGGGCGCTGGAGAAGCTGCAGGAGATTCTGCTGGCTCATGAAGGCCAGTCGGTCTTGATTGTTACCCATACGGTGGTAATCAAGCTGCTGATGGCGTACTGGGAACAGCGGAACCTGCTGCAGCTCTGGGATTTGCCCTACATCTACCCAACCTGCTTGTGCCAAATCGAATTCGCCGGTGGGACTCCGCGAATTCTGCTCCACGGCGACACCAGCCATTATGAGGAGAGTGAAGCCGGAATGGAGGGGTAGCCACTGCGCTGCGCATGGTGTAAGGATCGCGAAAGATCAATAGAGTATTGGGCAGGCGATATCCTTCAAGCAGGGATATCGCCTGTTGGTGCAGCTGGGCCGGGAGGGAGCTTCCGCCGGACTTCCGCCTTCAGGGCGGAGAGATCTCCATTCAGCATCCGCAGGTTCGGAACAAACCATGCGGCTGTACAGTAGAGTGCGGGCATCAGGCCGGCAGAGAGAACCAGGATCCGTACGCCGTAATGCTGGGCAATTGCACCTCCCGCCAGTGCACCAACCGGAAGCAGGCTGCTGGACAGCAGGAAACGGATGGAATTCACCCGGCCCTGCAGGTGATTCGGGACCAGTCTTCCGTGCAAGGAAGAGCTTAGTGAGCTGAAGAAGGGGGTGGTAATTCCCGAGAGGAACAACGCAGTAAGCACCAGCGGGTAGCTGTCGGTCAGGCCCAGGAACGAGACGGACAGGCTGGTGGCTGCCAGTGTGCCGAGCATGACAGGAGTCCGCTGCTTGATCTCGCCTACCCAGGAGACAATGCCCAGCCCGGCTAGGGTACCCAGCGCAAAGGCCGAGGATAACGTCCCCATCGCTGCGGCATCCCGGTGGAGGACTTCGTTGACATAAGGGACCATTAGGGTCCAGATGGCAAAAGAGCTCATATTACTGACAGCGGCCATGCCCATGATCAGCAGCATTGCCGGGAATTGCTTATAGAAGGAGAGACCATCGCCAATCTCTCCGATATACGCTGTGATGGAGAAGGCGGCAGAACTGGATTTGGCGGGTCTGTCCTGGTTCGGCAGGTACAGCAGTGTGAGGATGGCTGCTGTATAACAGACTGCATTAATCCCCATTGCGGGCAGCGCGCCTGTAGCTGCGATCAAGGTTCCGGCCAGCGCCGGGCCCAGCAGGGCGGCGGCATTCCTGCAGCCGTCGATAACGGCGAAGGCCCGCATCAGCCGCTCTTCGCCGGCAATGCCGGGCAGGACGGCCATGGCCGTCGGCATGAACAGGGCGGAGCAGGCTCCGCTCAGTCCAGCGGCCACGAACAGATGCCACAGCTGGAGCTGTCCGGCAAGCCCCATGGCCAGCGGTAGCGCCAGGGCGAGCAGGCGCACGGCCGCGAGGCTGGCCATCAGCCGTCCGCGGTGCAGCCGGTCTGACAGCGGCGAGCCAAGCAGGCGCAGCAGCAGCTCGGGAATGGTAGAGCTGAGCGCCAGCGCGCCCATCGCCAGCTTGGAGCCGGTGATCTCATACACCATCCACTCCATGGCCAGCAGACCAAAGGTATCTCCAAAGGAACTTAGGGTAATCGTAGTAAGCAGACTGTAATAACTGCGTTTGTGCACGGGAAATCATCTCCTTAATTAAGTTGGTAGTGCTTAAGTATGTAATCCTGCGAAAGTGTAAGTATCGTTGTTATCTGCATTTTTTAATTTTAAAATTTGCTGCGTTATAATTACGGATTAGAGAGTGCCGGGAAGTCTCTGATTGAGATTCGGACCGGTCAGGCCTGAACCTCCATGAGAGGAGAATTCAGACCCTTCCAGACCAGAACGGCCTGGAGGGGGCCGTTCTGGTCTGGAAGAGCCGTTCTAAAGACTTAGCCGGGCATCAGCTCTGCAGGAAGTCGCCCATCTGTCCGGGCAATCCCTGCAACGCCTCCAGCCGCAGGCTGTATTCAATATTACGGGACTCCATACTTCTGCTGTTGTAATGTACAATAACCAATCCGGCTGAACGCAATGCGATCAGATGATAATGGATAGTGCTCTTGGAGAGGCCGATACTGCGGACGATATCGGTGAACGTCAGCTGCTCCTGGGCCAGCAGACGCAGAATGCACAGCCTTGTCTCATCCGACAAAGCACGTGTCAGCCGGAGCAGACCCGGCGCTGGACGGCCTGGCTCCGGAGTGATTACGTCCGCAGAGTAGCTGGTAAAGGCCATTTCGTCGAAGAAGGACGAGGTAACCAGCGGGCGGGCATGGTATTGAGGTGTAATGACAACATGCTTCAGCTTGTCATTCGGATACAGCCGCATGCCGCCGGTAACCTCCTCATACAGCTCCATGACGCCCCCTGGGTGTATTTGCAGCCTGCGGTTATCCGCTTCCCGCTGCAGACCCTCCAGAATAGCGGGGTTGACGCTGCTGAAATAATGCGCATCCCATTCACGCAGCACCTCAGATACCAGCCCCCGCAGCTCGGGAAGGTTGGCCGGGATGGTCTGGCCGCATTCGGCATAGATTTCATACAGCTGGCCGGCGGACAAATCCTCGAACCAATCCAGGAACCCCGAAACTGTACGTTCTCCCGGACAGCGCCAGATGCAGGGGGAGAGGGAGTAATCATTGGCTGCTTTGATGTTATTGCGCATCTTCTGCAGGGTAACCGGCGCGAACCGGTCCTGCACCTCGCGCACCCAGAGCTTGCCCGCCTCCAGCGCGTTATGATTCTGTTTCGCCATAAAAACAGACATGCTGCTTACACATTCATAAATTGGTGCAAAATCAACTTCAAGAGTATATTCCATGGGTACGAATCCTTTCTATCCTTGAACTATAAGAAGGTATAAGTGTGATCCGATACGTTAACCTTCTATTTCTCGCAGAAACACCGGGTGGGTTCGGTATGACTATGGTTTGGACTGGCTGCTACGAGCGGACGGTGTAATTAGTATGTTGTTAATAATATTGTGTTCTATAAATATAGAACCTATATCTGGTTTTATCATATACGAACTGATTTGTGATTTCAATATATATTTGCGTCTGGATAATGCCTCGACTTCAGGCTGCTTGCTCCTCTGCAGATTCTGCGGCCGAAAGAAATGGAATAAATGCCTTGCCGAGGTGGGGCAGCACGCTTCCCAACTGATCTGCGGATTTAGTTGCGAAAGTGCAACTATTTTGCTGATTTTTTGTGTTTTGGAGGAAATAGATGCAAAAAGGCATCTAATTTGGAATTTTGAGTTTTACTGGACTGATTTATTCAAAATAGTTGCAGAATCGCACTTATTCGCCTCATAGTTGGCAATTCAGCTGAAAATAGTTGCAGTTTCGGTTACTACTTAGGACCCTGCGACACTCCAAGCCCTTGAACTAGGTAACCTGCATTCTAGCGGACCGTATAGCCCCTAAGTCGTCAAAACAGGCTCAAAGCGAGGGTTTTCTGTGATATAGAGGCTCCTGGGTCCGTTAATCCTGCAAAACGGCCTATGTACAGCAAATAGAGGCTCCTGAGTCCGCAACCGTCTGAAATCGAAGCGAGGGTTACGAGCGAAGAGGGCTAGGGGACCTAGGTAGTAACCAGTTTCGCATCTATTTGCTCCCAACGTTCCAGGGCAACAATCTACATCCTCGTAAACCTAAGTAGTCACATTCCTACGCACCAGTCAGACTTCGGGAGAGAGCGAGTAGATTGCGGTATTCGAGCATATTTGGCCGGACCTGCTGGAGATTAGTTGCAGAATCGCAGTTGTTCGGTTGCTTACTCGGGGGCTGGAGTGCTCTCATCACCGCAGCAGTATATCCAATGCCCGAAACTTAAGACAAGCAAGCCCCATCTTCGGGGCTTGCTTGTCGACTAACGTGTTTTTTTCCAGTGCGGCGAATTAAAGCTCATATTGTGCGGGAGGTAGGTCCAGTTTCTCCTTGCCGTTCATATATTGACGCAATGCCTGTGGAATATAAATCGAGCCATCCTCCTGCTGATGGTTCTCCAGCAGCGGGATCAGAATTCTTGGTGTAGCTACCGCCGTATTATTCAAGGTATGGCAATACTGCAGCCGTCCTTGCTCATCACGGTAGCGGATATTGGAGCGCCGGGCCTGGAAGTCCAGCAGATTCGATGCCGAATGCGTCTCGCCATAGGCCTCACGGCCGGGCATCCAGGTCTCAATGTCGTATTGCTTGTGCGTCTTCAGCGACATATCACCCGTACAGACCGCCATTACGCGATAAGGCAGCTCCAGCAGCTGCAGAATGTATTCGGCATTCGCCAGAATCTCCTGCAGCATACGCTCCGAAGCTCCCTGATCGCTCCGGCAAAAGACTACCTGCTCGATCTTCGAGAATTGGTGCACCCGGTACAGGCCACGCACATCGCGGCCCGCCGAGCCGACCTCACTGCGGAAGCAGGCCGACATGCCGCCCAGCCGCATTGGCGTCTCCAGCTCCACAATCTCGTCGCTGTAGAGCGAGACCAGCGAGACCTCCGAAGTTCCGGCGAGCCAGCGGTTTTCTCCGGTCAGCTCATACGTCTGGTCTCTGCCGCCGGGGAAGAACCCCGTCCGCTCCAGAGCCTCCGGACGGACAATAACCGGCACGTCCATCACGGTGAAGCCGCGCCGGGTGAGCACATCCACGGCCAGCCGCTGCACAGCCAGGTGGAGGTCAAGCCCGGCCCCCTTCAGCACATAGCTGCGGGGGCCGCCGGCTTTGACGCCGCGCGGAAGATCAATAATCCCGTGCAGCTCGCCCAGCTCCACATGGTCACGCGGCGCGAAGCCGAACTCCGGCGGCTGCCCTTCCAGACGCAACAGCACATTGTCGCTGTCGCCCGAGCCAATCGGCGTATCCGCCGAGACCGGGTTCGGCGCGAGCAGCAGCAGCTCGCCGCAGCGGCGCTGTGCCTCGGCGAGCTTCGCCTCCAGGCTGCTGAGCCGCCCGTTCAGCGCCCGCACTTGTTCCTTGGCGGCCTGCCCGGCAGCCGAATCACCGCCGCGCAAAGCCTGCTCGACCTCTTTGGTCAGCGCGTTTCGCTGAGCCCGCAGCTGCTCCGTCTCCTGAAGCAGTCGCCGCTTGGTGTCATCCTGCTCCAACAGCTCCTCCAGCGGGAAAGCTACCCGTTTCCACTCTGCGGTATTCCGCACCAATTCCTCATTTTCCCTAATCCAGTTCATGTCCAGCATCCGTTTTCGCTCCTTTTTGTCTTCTAAAAAAACACAAAGACGCCCCTCATCCATGGGACGAGGAGCGTCAGCTCGCGGTGCCACCCAGGTTGACCGGATATCATGAAGCTAACAGCTGCATGAATCATCCGATCCTCTTTGGTCTTCGCGGTAACGGGCGAAACCCGGTGAACTTAGGGAGCACGAATAGCCTCCGGTCGCAGACGCCTCATGGTTGGATGCCGGTCATTGGCCTGATCTGGATTTAATATTGTTGCCTAGTATAACGCAAGATGCCGGCTCATGCAAGGCAGAATAAGGTTTGACAAGGGAATTGTCTCTTTGTTAGGATTATTAATAATTTAAAGTATTTATGTCGGAATTAGTCATTAGCAGCAGATACACAAGCTGAAGCAGATGGAAGAGGTGGAGAAGTGGCCAAAATTGTTGTAATCAACGGAACACCATCCCTGGTGTCACGAATCAATGCCGTTATTGAATATGCAGAGGCCGATCTGAGCGGCCGCGGGTTTGAAGTGGAACGGATTAATGTCGCGGAGCTGCCGCCGGAGGATCTGATTCACACCAAATTCGAGAGTGAACATATCGTCAAGGCGAACGGCCTGGTGGCCGAAGCTGATGCGGTTATCGTGGTTAGTCCGGTGTACAAGGCCTCTTATACCGGAGTGCTGAAGACATTTCTTGATCTAATCCCACAAAAAGGTCTGGCCGGAAAAATCATACTCCCACTCTTTATGGGCGGCAGTCTGGCACATTTGCTGACGATTGATTATGCGCTGAAGCCGGTGCTGTCCGCGCTGGGCGCGCGTCATATTCTCGGCGGCGTCTACACCGTGGACTCCCAGGTGGTGCGGGGCGATCAAGGCGAAGTTGCCATCGCAGAAGAGCTGAAGCTGCGGCTGAACAGCGTGCTGGAGGAGCTGGCGGAAGAAACCGCCCATAAAGCGGCCCGCAAGGAGCAGCTGTAAGCCTCGCCCGCAGCCGAAATCAAAGGCAAAAATGCCTTTGAATCTGCGCGATCCGCGCCCGCATCCCAGCCGTTTTTTCTACCGACAGCGCACCAGACCTCACCCCACAACAAACAGGCTGCACTCACCCCCAAGGTGGCTGCAGCCTGTTTGTTTATAATGGTACCCTTATGTGTTACTACTTAGGTTCCAACGAGGATTTAGAATGTTAATCCGGAACGTTCAACGCAAATAGATGCGAAAGTGCAACTAATTTCAGCCGAAACCTCTGTCAGGAGGCGATTAAGTGCGATATTGCAACTAATTTCGAGTAAATCAAGTTCTCAACGTTCAAACTCCGGAATTAAGTGCTTTTTTGCAACTATTTGCTCCAAAACAGAAAAAAACGGCTAAATAGATGCACTTTTGGTTACTACTTAGGACCCCCTTTTTTTCTCGATGTATATCATGCCCTAAAAACTGGGTAATGAATAGTACTCATACATAAGAAAGGAGGGGAGCATGTTGGGCGCTAGACGAAGGGAACGGATTCTTCAAGATAATTTAGAACGTACCGAACGTACCATCGCCGAGCTTCTCGTCAGACTGGACGAACAGCAAGTCCGCATCGCTGCCCTCACTGCGAAAGTTGAAACCCTGACCGCACAGCTCCAAGAACGGGATGCCAAAATCAAGGAACAAGAGATCGAAAACAAAGAGTTGAAGCGGCGGCTCGGGCAAGACTCGACCAACAGCCACTTTCCCTCTTCCCGGGATTTGAAGCGCAAACCACAGAACAACCGCACGCCGGGAGGGAAAAAAGGAGCGCCCAAAGGACATCCCGGACAGACCCTGAAGTTCTCTTCCACACCAGATGAAACGCTCACTCATCCCTTGACGGTATGCCCGGACTGCCAAACGTCTTTAGCAGACGTCCCCTCTGCCACCTACCAGTCGCGGCAGGTCTTTGAGATGCCAGAGCCGAGAATCCATATCACGGAGCATCGGGTGGAGCAAAAGCGCTGTCCTTGCTGCCACAAGAAGCAACAGGCGTCTTTTCCAGAGGGCGTGCGGGCGTATGTTCAATATGGCCCCCGGCTGACGGCTTTTTCGGCCTATCTGCATGGATACCAGTTGTTACCGCTCGCTCGTTTAAGCGAGCTCTTGCATGTCCTGACGGGATGCAAACCGAGTGAGAGGACCCTGCTGGGACAGATTGAAGCCACGTCCGGGACGTTGTCACCCTATATCGAGCAGATTCGGGAAGCCGTGCTGGGAAGCCCCGTCATTCATTCGGATGAAACGGGCGCCCGAGTCCAGCAGAAGGAGAAATGGGTCCATGTCAACAGCACCCCCGAATGGACGCTCCTGGGCGTAGCCACCAGCCGAGGAAGCGAAGGCATGAAAACCCTCCGGGTGCTGGATACGTATCAGGGAACGGTGGTTCATGACTGCTACGGCTCTTATTTCAAGCAAGACACCTTTGCCTTTGACCATGCCTTGTGCAATGCCCACCTGATGCGGGAATGCAAGGGAATTGCCTTGTACGACAAGCAGAAGTGGGCGAGCGAGATGCTGGATTTCCTTAAGGGAAGCTGGCAAATGGAAGAACAGGCGCGTCTGACGAATCGCCGGCTCAGCCAAGAAACGATCCGCCAGCTGGAAGAGCGCTACGACGAGATCCTGGGGCAGAGTCAGGAGGAACTGGCGAACGTCCCGATCCCGGCCAAGACGGGTCCGCGAGGACGCAAGAGCAACAGTAAGGCGGGCAATCTAGCCGCTCGCTTCATAAAACACAAGGAAGCGATGCTAAAGTTCTTGCACAACCCCGAGGTTCCGTTTGACAACAACCAAGCCGAGCGCGATTTACGCATGGTGGTCGTCAAACAAAAAATCTCTGGCTGCTTCCGTACCTCCGATTCTCCCGAGTGGTTTGCGGCCATCCGCAGTTTCATCTCTACCTTGACCAAGCAAGGACGTCCCGTTCTGGCTAGCTTAGTGCAGGCTTCTTCCGGCTCATTTTCCTTTACTCCTGATGAGGGTCCTAAGTAGTAACCACTTTTGCAACTAAATCAAAGGCTCGACTTAGGAAACCACTACGAAGTTAAATCTTCTATGCTCTCATCATACGAAGGCCTAAGCAGCAACCGAAACGGCAACTAAATTCAGCCGAAACTCCTATCAGGAGGCGAATAAGTACAAATCTGGTTACTACTTAGGCCTAACGAAAAATTATAGGGAAAATCTACCGCTAGTTGGTCTCAGAATGGGGATTCGATGGAGTTATAGGGAGTTTCTACCGCTAATTACGTGCTATCCGCTTCATAATGCCCTCGAAAGCCAATTTAGTGGTAACTTTTCCCTATATGTCATGAAAACCAAACACTAGCTGGGAGTTAACGGTAGATTTTCCCCATAGCCACCTATGTGTTTGGGCTTAGAACGCTCAAATCTATATGGGAAAAACCCGGGTCCTAAGTAGTAACCAAATCTGCAACTATATAAGATGAACTTAAGAATGGAGTAGTCGAGTTGTCAGAAAGCCTGATGCATAGGGCTTTCTGGCCGCTTCGTGTGTAACATTCTTAAGTTCACGTTCTATAACCTCGAGTAAATCGGGCCTGTTACGCTCAAATGCCCAAATGTGCTATATCACAAGCTTCCTACAAATCGTCGAACCCGTTATCGTCGCCGACCTTGCCGTAGTTGCGGGACTTGGCTTCGAAGAAGTCGGTTTTGGTCGAATTGAGCGCATCATCGGAGAACGGCTTGATCCAAGGCATGCAGTTGACGTCCACACCAGCGTAGGCTTTCTCCATTCCCATCAGCGTCAGGCGTTTGTTGGCGGTGTATTTGATGTAGTCACTCAGTTCATTCAGGTCGATGCCGCGCACGTTGGTGAGCGTGTAATGCGCCCAGTTGGTTTCCAGCTCCACGGCGCGGTCAATGGTACGGTACACGTAATCCATGTTCTCCGGCGTGTTCAGCTCCGGGAAATCGGCCAGCAGCTGCTTGAATACCTCGGCGAAGAAGTAGCAATGCTGGTTCTCGTCACGCTGGATATAGGAGATCATCTGGCTGGTTGACATCATCTTCTGGTCGCGGGCCAGGTTGTAGAAGAAGGCAAACGTACTGTAGAAGAAGATTCCTTCCAGGATCAGATCGGCCACCAGCGCATGGAAAAACGTCTGATGCGTCGGGTTGTCGCGGAACTCCTGATAGATGTCGGAGATGAACTGGTTGCGTTCCAGCAGCACCGGGTCCTTCTTCCAGTATTCAAAAATCTCCTTCTGCTCGCTGTCCGATACGATCGAAGAGAGCACATACGAATAGGACTGGTTGTGCACAACCTCCTGCTGTCCGATAATCGCCGAGATGGCCTCCAGCGAGGAGTCGGTGAAATAACGTTTCACGTCGCCGACGAACATCGTCTGCATCGAATCCAGCACCGCCAGCAGCGAAATGTTGATTTTGAACACACGCTGCTCCTCCGCGTCCAGCTGCGGGAACTGCTGGGCATCCTTGGACATCGGGATCTCATCGGCGATCCAGTGGTTCAGCAGCAGCACCTTGTACAGCTTGTACATATGCGGCATGCGGATATCGTTCCAGTTGAGTATCCCCGAGCACTCCCCGTCGATGATGCGGGTGGACTGGTTGGGGGCCTCCGTATTAAAAATCTTTTGCAGTTGCATATCTGCTTACCTCCATTATTGTGCCAAGCCAGAGTTGCTTGGTTGGTTTTGCTTGTCCAGTGATAGAGTCATGGAGAGGAAGTTTGGAACTGTAGGAGCGTTAGCGTTCGTCCTAAAGCTTTCTGAAGGAAAGCTCGCATCGTAAGCATAAGCTGTCTCCGGATTTAATCCGCTAGGAGCGGTACAAAATCAATAAATCTGGAGACAACAGCGACCGGAAGTCCAAACATTTCTCGCAATGACAGCTGATCACTGTAAATCTATCAAGCGTCAGCTGGCGCAGGAATCACATTCTTCTATCGTTAAAGCCCGGCTCCGTACATAATACGTCGACTTCAGTCCGCCCTTCCAGGCGTGCAGGTGCAGCTCCAGAAATTCGGTAGCCTTGATGTCCGGACGCACGTACAGGTTGAAGCTCTGGCCCTGGTCCACGTGGCGCTGGCGGGCAGAGGCCATGCGGATCGACCAGTTCTGGTCAATCATAAAGGCCGTTTTATAATACCAGATCGTCTTCTCGGACAGATCCGGGGCAGGATTGGCGATCTTATAGGTTGTCTTCTCTTCATAGGAGAGCAATTCATACAGCGGATCAATGCTCGCTGTAGAGCCGGCAATGATCGAGGTCGAGCCGTTGGGTGCAATCGCGAACAGCCAGGCGTTGCGCACGCCATCCTCGGCGACTTCCTGCTGCAGCTGGCGCCATTGCTCAGCTGTTACATATTTGCCTTCCTGTTCTCCGCTGGTGTAGCCGCGTGAAGTGAAATAGCTGCCGTTCTCCCAATCGGAGCCGGCGAATTTCGGATACTTGCCCTTCTCGCGGGCCAGCTCCATGCTGGAGCGGATGAGCAGGTAGTTGATGTGCTCATACAGGTGGTTGTTGTATTCCACCGCTTCCTCGGACTCCCAGCGAATGCCTTTGAGCGCCAGCAGATGATGCAGGCCGAACGTGCCGAGACCGACTGCGCGGTACTGGCTGTTCGTGTACTGCGCCTGCAGCACTTCGATATTGTTGATGTCGATGACGTTGTCCAGCATACGGACCTGGATCGGCACCAGACGCTCCAGCACACCGGCGGGAATAGCGCGGGCCAGGTGAATCGAATTCAGGTTGCAGACAACGAAATCGCCGGGCACCTTGGAGATGATGATGCGTGTCTGGCCATCCTTCGTAACCAGTTCCTCACTCTCAATCACGGTAGCTGATTGATTCTGCATAATTTCCGTGCAGAGGTTGGAGGAGAAGACCATTCCCTGATGGCGGTTCGGGTTGGCGCGGTTAACCGTATCGCGGTAGAACATATAAGGCGTTCCTGTCTCCAGCTGCGATTTCATAATCCGTTTCATGATATCAATCGCCGGAACTGTGATCCGCGACAGCTCCAGATTGGCTACGGCTTCCGCATACTTATTGCGGAACTCCCCGTTGCCAAGCTCAGCGTCATAATAATCCTCCAGGCCCAGCGGACGGCCACTCGCGTCCTTCCAGCCCATGACCTTCTTGACTTCATGCGGGCAGAAGAGGCTCCAGTGGCCGCGCGATTCCACGGCCTCCATGAACAGGTCCGGCAGGCAGACGCCGTGGAAGACGTCATGGGCGCGCATCCGCTCGTCGCCGTTGTTCAGCTTAAGGTCGAGGAAGGCGAGAATATCCTTGTGGAACACGTCGAGGTAGACCGCGACAGCGCCTTTGCGCGTGCCCAGCTGATCCACGCTGACCGCGGTATTGTTCAGCTGGCGAATCCACGGGATGACGCCGGAGCTGGTATTCTTGTGGCCGCGGATATCGGAGCCGCGGGCCCGGATTTTGCCGAGATAGACGCCGATGCCGCCACCCATCTTGCTCAGGCGGGCTACGTCGGTGTTGGAGTCGAAGATACCCTCCAGCGAGTCGTCGACCGTATCAATGAAGCAGCTGGACAGCTGTCCGGCGACTTTTTTACCTGCATTAGACATGGTTGGTGTGGCTGCGGTCATATAGATGTTGCTCATTGCCCAGTAGGCTTCCTTCACCAGCTCCATCCGCCGTGCTTCAGGCTCGGTGTGCATCAGATACATCGCAATCACCATGTAACGCTCCTGCGGAAGCTCCATCACACGGCCATCGAAATCATGGGCCAGGTAGCGGTCGGACAACGTAAGCAGACCGATGTAATCGAACAGCAGGTCACGGGTATAGTCAATGCAGCCGCCCAGTTCGGCGATCTGCTCTTTGGTGTAGTGGGTCAGCAACTCCTCGCGGTAGATGCCTTTCTTGACCATATCGGCAATCAGCGGGTACAGCTCACCGTATGGCTCGTCGGGATAAGCTTTGTAACGGCGGTTGACGGCGGCTTTCTTATATAGATTCGTCAGAAGGGAACGCGCAGCGGCGAACTTCCAGTCGGGTTCCTCCTTGGTAACCAGCTCCAGGGCACTCATCGTAAAAGCGGTGCTGATCTCTTCTCCGCTGACCTCGTCGCGGCGCAGCTTGGAATTCACCCCGCGCAGCAGGGTTTCCTTGCTTAGCTGATCAAGGCCGGAGAGGACACGGTCGGCGTACACGGAGAGGCGGATTTCATCAAAGGCCAGCTGGCGGTTGTCGGGTTTCACTACGAGTTGTGGCATGGGTTAGTTCATCCTTTCTGATGTGGGCTAAATTTGCAATATCAAAAATTGATCTATCACAGCGCAGAAGGCTGCCAATGAATGACTTCATGGCAGGCTATGCTGGCTGGAATATCAATAATACGCTGGTTGCTGCTTCCCCGGTAATGCAGGGTGGTATCCTTCAAGTTTTGTACGAAACGTCCGTCGATCAGCACCTGGCACTCAGCCAGCAGCTTCCCTTCGGGCGAGCCGGGAACGGCGGTAATCTCTTCATAGGTGTAGCCGCTGTAAATCCAGATCGGGAAGCCCGGCAGCGCGGTACGCAGCTCATGAATGAACTCTACCGTCTCCTCTGCCGAGAAAAAAGGGTCACCGCCGGCCAGGGTCAGCCCGTCCAGCAGGGGATTGGCAGCTATTTCGGTGATGATCTCCCGCTGGCGCTCCAGGGTGAACACTTCACCATAGTTGAAGTTCCAGGTTGCCGGGTTGAAGCACTCTGGGCAGCGGTGGCGGCAACCACTGATGAAGACGACGGCCCGGAGGCCTTCGCCCTCATTAATGGATTCCGGATAATAACCGCAGATGTTCATAGATGTTTGACCCGGTCCCGCACCTCAGCCTGCTTGGCGGCATTGAAGCGGGTCTGGTAATCCCCGGTCAGATAACCGGTTACCCGGCGCAGGCGGCGGATATGAACCTTGTTCTCGTCCGCTCCGCAGGAAGGGCAGTGGCTGCCGATGACACCTTCATGTCCGCAGGCCGAGCAGCGGTCGATGGGGTGATTGATGCTGAAGTAGCTGATCTGCTGCTCCAGGGCATACTTAATGATTTTGACAAAAGCAGCCGGATTGCTGCGGGCATTGCCGTTTAATTCAACATAAGAAATAGCGCCTGCGTTGCAATGCTCATGGAACGAAGCTTCCAGGCTGATCTTGCGGGCTGCAGGGAGGTCATAATAGACCGGGATATGAAAAGAGTTCGTATAATATTCACGGTCCGTTACACCCGGAATGGAGCCAAGCAGCTTACGGTCCACCTTGGTGAACTTGCCGGACAAGCCTTCAGCCGGAGTGGCGAACAGCGTAATGTTCAGATCCAGCTCTTCGCTCTTGCGGTCGCAGTATTCGCGCATATGGCGCACGATGGCTACGGCCTTGGCATGGATGCTGTCATCCTCGCCATGATGCTTGCCGTACATGGCTTTCATGCATTCGGCCATCCCAATGAAGCCGATGGAGAGGCTGCCGTGCTTCAGCAGTTCGCCGACGCTGTCCTCAGGGGCTAACTGCTCGCCGCCTTCCCAGACACCTTCGCGCATCATGAAGTCGGAGGCTTTGGCTTTCTGTGCCGCCTGGATGCGGAAGCGGTGAAGCAGACCTTCCAGGGCAATGTCCATATAATAATTCAGGTCCTCATAGAAGCCGTCTTCGTCGGCAGTGCTGCGGCGGCCGGTAATTGTGCCGTGGGCCAGCCCGAGACGCACCAGATTCAGCGTATTGAAGGACAGGTTGCCTTTGCCTGAGCAGTGGTTGCGGCCGAAGCGGTCGCCCAGCACGCGGGTGCGGCAGCCCATAGTGGCGAATTCCGTATCGGGATCACTTGGATCATAATACTGGATATTCAGCGGAGCGTCCAGATTGGCGAAGTTGGGATAGAGTCTACGCGCAGAGCATTCTGCTGCTTTCAGGAACAGCTCATAGTTGGCATCGCCTTGTCTTTGGTTGATCCCTTCCTTGCACTTGAAGATCTGAATCGGGAACACCGGCGTCTCGCCGCTGCCCAGCCCGTTCATGGTTGCGCTCAGCAGGGAGCTGATCACCATCTGCCCTTCGGGTGAGGTGCAGGTGCCGTAGTTGATGCTGGTGAACGGAATCTGTCCACCGGACCGGCTGGACATCGTATTCAGGTTATGTATCATGCTCTCCGCTGCCTGAAGCGTTTCACTTTCCGTTTCCTTCAGTGCATAGCGGAAGGCACGCGGATATTGCTCCGCCAGATCGCTGCGGCTCATGGAGATCTCGCCCGTCACGTCATGGACTTGTCCTTCTTCGAAGTAGTCGAGACCCTTGCGGAACAGCTTGGCGAAGGATTTAGTAACATACGGCGCCAGATCATAGTCAAGCTTATTGGCCGATACGCCGCCGTATTGTGCATTCTGCTGGGACTGAAAAATAATCGCCACCAGCGACATGGCGGTCATGATCGAGTTCGGAGGCCGGACGCTGCCATTGCCGGTGTTGAAGCCTTCACGGAGCAGACGCTCAAACGGTATAAAGATGCAGTTGGTCGTTCCGATGGCGTACTGATCCAGGTCATGTACATAAACGACATTATCGAGTGTCGCCTGCACCAGCTGTGGAGGCATGGTGAAGTTGCGTGCATACCATTTGGAGTATTCACTGCCGAACTTGCTCATTTTACCGGAGAAGCTTTCCCCGTTCAAATTGGCGTTCTCACGCAGCATATCCAGATCCGTACTGTCGATAATACCGCGTCCCAGCTCAATAACTTCCTCCAATAGAACTTCCTGTACATTCTTCGTATCGCCTAACCGTTTCTCCAGCAACGTCATAACTCTGCTCTCTCCTCTCGGTATATAACAAACATCTATATAATCATAGAAAAAGGCACCCTCTGCCGAGGTAGCAGAGAATGCCCGTATGCGCAGCAGAAATACCCGGTTCGGATATTTGCAGTGGTCTTCAGGTGAAGCTGGCCGCATGCGGACACCTTCCCTGTTCCTCGCAGGATTAATCTTAACGTATAGGTGTCGGTGAAACAGGCAGGTTTCCTGGCTTCCGGCATGCTGTCCGGCGCCTTCCCAAGGGGCTGACAGCCCTCAGTGGCCCTGGCCGGCAGAAGGGGTCTTAGAGCAGCCGCTGAGGCTCCCCTGAAACCATCCGGTTACAGTGGCGGGACCGCAGCGGATTCGCACCGCGCTTCCCTATTAAGCTCTGAATCTCTTACAGAAGCAGAGCACCTATTTCACTATATTTTGTTGTCGTTTGATAAAGATAACCCAATATATAGTGTTTGTCCATCATTTTTTCGCAATCCCATGTCTGGCGCGGGTTCCCTGTATATCCTCCACAATTGATCCACAGCGCAGCCCGGAGTAATCCACAATGTATCCACAAGTACAGTCTGAAAGGTTCATGAATTCTCTGAAAATATGCCACAAAGAGTCCATAATTATAGTGACGGCTGACACTTGAGCGGCAGCTTGCCACCAAACGACAGCGTTCGCCTGTCTGCGCAGAATCATTGTTTGTGGGAGAGCATGGGAGTTGTTACAATAGAAGGGTCTAAAGACTCAGAAAGCAGGAGGAATTATAATGGCGATTGCTGAAGTTACGGTTATACCGATTGGAACGGGCAGCACCAGTCTAAGCAGCTATGTTGCCGATATGCAGCGGGTGCTGAAGACCATAGAAGGAATTACGTATGAGCTTACGTCGATGGGTACCATAATCGAAGGGCCGCTCCCGCGTATCCTGGCCGCCGCTGAGGCGCTCCATGAATCTCCGTTCACCGCCGGTGCGCAGCGCGTATCGACCTCGCTGAAGATTGATGACCGCCGGGACAAACCGTCCACCAGCCGCGGGAAGCTGGAAGCGGTGGAACGTAAGCTGAGGGAGGACTAGGGTCATGGAACAGCGGATAGTAATCACTGGGTTCGGGATCAAGGTCCCGGGTGGGGACGACCATGAGGACTATTTACAGCATCTGCTGAGCGGAAGCTATCATTTTACCGCCACAGACCATCTGACTCCCCATGGAGAGACTCTGCTGCTGGGAGAAGTTACAGGAGGCCTGGGAGAATTGGATCAGAAGCAGTACCGGACGCTTCCCCGCACCTCCAAGCTGGCAATAGCTACTACTATAGAAGCGCTTGCGATGGCCGGTCTGGACCCTGGGGGGTGGACCGGCGGACGGGTGTTTTTTTCGGGACTACAATGGGGGCACTACGCCTCTGGAAGAGATGATCGAATACTCCGCCAATGACAGATTCCGCGAGATGCCGGTGTATTGCTGCGGACTGGTGCATTATCATAGTCTGGCTTCCTCGATTTCAAGCTTTTTTCAGCTAAAAGGAATCAGCAAGACACTGACGACCGGCTGCACTGCCGGGATCGAAGCGATGGAGGACGCCATGATGTATCTGCGCGCCGGCCGCATACATCAGGCCATTGTAGGCTCCTCGGACAGCAGCAATAACAAGGTGACGATCTTTGGCTTCGGCAAAATCCGCGGGCTGCCCTTTAACCAAAGCGTGGAGCAGGCCGGATCGCCGTTCAGCAAGCGCAGCAAAGGGTTTATTCTGTCGGAAGGTGCGGCGACCCTGATTCTGGAAACCGAGGAGCATGCGCGTTCGCGCGGGGCGGTGATCTATGGCGTGGTCGATGAAGTGTGCTCCAATAATGATGCCGAATCCATCAATGGCCAGGACAAGCACGGCGAGAACATGAAGCTGGCGGCAGAGGCCGTGCTGCAGGGCAGAACCCCTGACTATTACAACAGCCAGGCTCTGGGTTATGCTTCCAATGATGAGATTGAAGCGAAACTCTCGGCAGATTTTTTTGCGGACAAGGTTCCGGTAACCTCCATTAAAGGTCTGATCGGTCATCCCTTCAGCACCAGCGGGTTAGCTCAGATCATCGCCACCTTGCTGGGCTTTCAGCATGAATTTATCCCCAAGACGATCCGAACCGATCAATATGGCTACGAGCAGGTTCCCCTCATCCTAGATACTATACATAAAGCAACAAATGAAGTGCTGGTGACCAGCCACGGTTACGGCGGCAACAATGCCTGTGTGTACCTGACGCGGGAGTAGATTCAATAGAACAAGGATGTTTGGGGAGGCAGTTTTTATAGTTGGAGCCGTTGATTTAGTTGCAGCTTCGGTTACTACTTAGGTGTCAGCGAGGATGTAGAAGGTTACTCCGGAACGCTCAACGCAAATAGATGCAAAAGTGCAACTAATTTCGGCAGAAACCTCTATCAGGGGCGATTAAGTGCGATATTGCAACTAATTTCGAGTAAATCAAGTTTTCTACGCTCAAAAGCTGGAATTAAGTGCCTTTTTGCAACTATTCGCTCCAAAACGTAAAAAATCGGCTAATTAGATGCACTTTTGCAACTAATTTATTTGGCTCGGGCTTAGGAAACCACTTCGAAGTTAAATCTTCGATATTCTCATTATACGGAGGCCTAAGCAGTAACCAGTTTCGCTCTGCGTATTCAGCTGCAAGAAAAAAATTGCCTTTTGCGCCGAACGGAGTATAATGGATTTTGCTTGGCAGATTGGAGTCCTGATCTGGAAGCAAGATTCATGCTGGTGTAGCTCAGGGGTAGAGCAACGCACTCGTAATGCGTAGGCCGGGGGTTCAATTCCCTTCACCAGCATACTGAAATCCCTTATGCGGCGCGGCTTTCCAGCATTTTGGAGGCCGCGCCATTTTTGTTCTTCTACCATTCTTCTACCCTTTATTCAACTAAAGTATCATTCGGGGTAGATTCTTCTACCAGAACAGGCGCCAAAACAGGCTTGCGATCTCCTGTGATGGAGTCGCCGATATTCCTTAAAACTGCCTCCTGCAGATTCGGCAGTACGTGGGAGTATGTGTCTAGGGTAACATTGATTGATGAATGCCCTAGGCGCTCCTGGACGATCTTAGGGTGTATACCAGCCTTTAGCAGCAGTGTGGCATGAGTGTGCCGCAGATCATGGAAACGGATGCGGGGGAAATCAATATAGGGCTGACCAGCATCTTTAAGCTGTTGCTGTTCTTTCTGAATTTTCTCTATAATCAAATAGTAATTACGCATGAGATTCCGGGGATTGAGAGGTGAGCCCACACCACTCTGAACCACAAGCCCACTGTCATGGTATAGGGGATTATCTTTCGATAATTCATCAATTCGGACATAATGATCCCGTAGCATGTTGACTGTATTTTTGAATAGCGCTATGGAGCGCAGACTGCTCTCATTTTTGGTATCATCGAAGTCATGTCCAACTTCAGCCAGCGTATAAGCTTGACGTACGGATAGCATATTCCTGTTCAAGTCTACATCCTTGCGTCTGACCGCAAGAATTTCACTTTGGCGCATTCCGGTTGATGCGGCCAGTTCGAATGCAACATGATACTGATCCTGAGCTGCATATTCCAGAAAAAGATTGAGTTGTTGTTCATCCCACACTTCAAATTTAACCTTCTTGCTCTGCGGCAGGCTGACTGCCATGGCAACGTTCTGGTTAATTTCTCCCCATACTACTGCTCTGTTCAGCGCATCCATGATTAACACATGAGCTTTTTTGATAGATCCTGTCGCTAGTTTGGGTAGCAATGTCTTGTGATATAGATCATGGAAGTCCTGGGGTTTTAGGCTAATAGCCTTTTTATTACCGAGAGCCGGAACAATATGAGTAGTCACAAGCCATTCATAGGATTTCCAGGTATTATGTTTGACTACTGTTCGTTTATCTTCAAGCCATTTCTCCATAATCTCTCCGAACGTTTTCTTGGTTGGCTCAACGTATTTCCCCTTTTGAAAGGCACTTAAAATATCCGGCATAGCTCTTTCGGCATCCTTTTTTCTGTCAAAGCCGCCATCCGGTCCTGAAATCCATTTGCGCACCCTCTTGTTAGTCACCTCATGTTTAGTCTCGATCACGATATAATATTTTTTTCCTTTTTGTGCAATATGCCCTCTCATAGTACCCCTCCTAGTTGTAATTAACTGAGACTGTAATATTTTATGCAATGCCAAGCTGCGATCTGTGTCGTATGATTTTTTGTAAAACACCTTAGAGGAGACATCATGAAACGTAAAATGAAAACATTAGACACAGGATCAGGTGTGGGCGAAATAATGGAAGTAGATCTGGCGGACGTCAATTATATTGATCTATGGCATCGCACGAAGAACTCGAACACGAAGCTAGCTTATCATAATGCTGATGGATCATTTCACGATTTAGATACTTTGGCAGACGCAGCAGAAGCATACAAAGAGGATGGATTTGTTCTTATCGGCAGGACAGCGCTGGTTCAAGAATCTAAAATCAAAGATATAACATCCATAGAGAACAATGGGTCATTGATTACATTCAAGGATGGAGTGAAATTATATGTTTTAAAGCAAGTTTGAATTAAATTGTCAACCCCTTCACTGGTGCTGAAGGGTCGCTTTCGTTCGCCATTTTACGACAGCGTTTTCTAACACAGCCTGCTATATTATGTATATCAACAAACTGGATCGGCATCTAGTACGTGTACAACATTACTTTATTCCCAAGAGCAGCATAGCTACTCCCGCTATCGCAGATCCCATTGGTGCAAATCTTCAATCTGGCAGTCCAGATGATAGGCAATGTTAGCCGCCCTGCTTAAGGTCATATCGGGATATCTCATCTTAATGATGTCAGACATCTGTTGCTTACCGATACCAAGCTTATCCGCCAACCATTGTTGATTTTTTCCCATTCGCACCAGTAACTCAGGTATGCGACAGCGAATGGGAACAAGCTCCATCGCACTGCCACCTCATTATACTATTTTTCTGGAACGTTTACGAACATAAGTTCCTATGTTAATATGATTAATAACTCGACATGAATCGGACGGTGAGGTTATGAATAATGAACAGAAGCGTCTTACTGAGTTATCCTTATTTATCATTAAAAAGATTGGCATCAATGAAACACCAGAACATTTTTTGTCTTTAATCTCTAGAGTTACTTCTTTTTCATTCTCGCAAAAGAACGTACAATCTCACGTACAGCAGACATTACTTCTGGATCATCACGAAGATTAACGCCATATTCTTCTTCTGCTTCTCTTATGACTTGATCAGTTGCAAACTCAACAATCACAGGTTCTTCAACATCATACACAATTTTATTGCTCTTTTTTCTTTTTCCATTTCCATATTCATCTACATAATCAGAAAATTTTATTTCGAAATTTCCGAATACAAGGGATTCGGAAAAAGGAAAGAAACTATGTTTGAGTTGAGCAATAATATCGGCAGCATATTCAGGGTCATTTTCTAAGTGTTCTGTAAGAATGTAGATGTTTAATTCGTCTTTAACATCATCGGCAAGGCTTAGTATAACTTCTAAAATGTTTTTTTGAACAAAACCATAATTCCAATAAAACTCTAAAAGTTCAGTCAATTTTCTAATAATTGAAAATAGTATTCTAAATTTATTAAACTCCTGAAGAGCCGGTTGGACTTCTTCAGGAGCTTTTTCTATATAGGAGGCCATTAGTAACTCTTGGGACTTCCCTCCTGTGACTTCAGCCAATGCACGGCTAATGTCTTCTGATGCTGGTGGTTTGTTTCCATTTTTGAGCTTGCTAATATAGGAGCGATCAATTTTAATGTTTTTGTTCGAAAGCCTAATTGCAATCTCCCCTAAGCTTAAACCGCTCTCTTCAATGTATTTTGATAATAGTTCAGAATATTTCACCCTCACTCCTACCTTTCATTTTAAACTTTCATTCTCAATCATATTATAGTGTTGACTTTAAATACAACGTTTTGACTAATGAGTACCAAAAAAGTGTTGACAATGAAGTCACACGTTGGTACTATGAAGTCAACAAAACTAGTGCCTTTAAGGTCACTAGTGATTATAGAGTCAAGGAGGTGCCGAATGAATACTTATACTGAGAAGCTACAGCAGTATATAAGGGACTCTAAACTTTCTCTTTCTCAGATTTGCAAGCTTCTTCAAAGCAAAGGGTTGAAGACAGAAAAATCATATTTGAGTAAATTACAAAATGGAAAGTTAGCTCCAGCAAGTGACATGATGAATAAAGCATTGGCAGAGGTTTTGTCGGTAGATCCGGTAGAGCTGATGGCCGCTGCTTATAGAGAAAAAATTCCTGCAGAAGTATTGGAACGAATTAGAGGTTCAGCTTAATTTTAGCTAAGAAGGGTGGTTCCATACATGAAATCGGTAGATGTTCCATTTTCAGAAACGGATGTAATCACGATACCTGAGTTAGCGAAGCGCTTGAAGGTTGCTAAAGGGCAAGCCTATGACATTGTTTCTATTCGTGGATGTCCAGTATACGACTTGGGCGGTGAAAGGCAGAAAAGAATTATTTGGGGAGATTTTCTGGTGTGGTTTAGAACAAATTTTAAGGCAACAGCAGGTTGAGGAAATCCCGCCGAGCGGTACCGTCTTCGGCGGGATGGGGTGGAACGTATGGGGGATAAGGGTTGGTGACCTCTTATCTAAAGAATAGCATAGAGGCTCCGCCTTATCCATGAGAATACGGCATATGCGAATATCTCATGATGGAGGGCTGGAAATGAAAGTTGGAACAATAATGCGCGCATGCCGTGAACGAAAAGGCTACACGCAAGAGCACATGGCGGGATTAATGGAAGTGGATCAGGCAACGATAAGCCGCTTTGAAAACGGGCGGCAAACGCCTGATTTGACCACTTTCGTTGAGTGGGTGGATCAAACCGAATCGCAGGAAGTTGCTGTGGCCTATCTTTACGGGATAAAAGGAATAAAGATTATGCAGCACATTATGAATCAAAGGGAGGTTTCGATTTGAATAATGAGGATTGGATAGGTGAAGCGAAATTCATAGCTTCCAATGCAAAACAGAATTTGATAATGATCAATAATCAAGCGAGTCTTATTGACCCGGTTAAACTGAGCCGGAACATTAAATGGCTAGAAATGATGATAGATCTGAACAATCACGAACTGGCATTTGCCAAAGAACAACAGAAAAAAGCCCGCCTGGCTGGGCGGACCTCGTTGAGATCCCGATTAAAGAGTCTCTTGTCGTCCATTTTAACCGTGGATCAGCAAAAGCGCAAGGGGGAAACGGTTTGACAGATCAAGAGAAGGAAGCCTGGGCTAGAAAACTGGCTGTAATGTATGTGCTACGCCGGAGTGAATGGTTTACGTCGATTGATCGTGGTTTGTTCCCGTTTAAACAAATTGCGGCTGCTAAGCTAGATCAGCTGACCGAAGTGATCGAGACGCTGCCGGAGGATATAAAGATTCTCACTAAATCGTTCATTTCAGAGGAGGGTAATCATGCCCTATAATTTCACTCCCGATGAGAGCGTATCGGTTCAGATCGCCTTGATCTACTCATTAGAACATCTAGAAGAACGGCTGAAGAGTTTTGAAGACCGCGGAATGCCATCGAATCATACTCAAACAATGATCGATAGCACCAGGAGTGCTTTGGATAAAATCAGAAACACACTATAACCGCCTGATGATGGCCCGAGGGATACGGGCCGAAACCCCGCAAGGGGTCGCGGATATCCGCAATAACTTGAAGGAGGTAACCACTATGATTCCTGCTGAGTTAAAGAAAGACCGTTACTGGAGAGGGCTTATTTACATTTTTCAGAATCACGCCAAGCTCCAGCGCTATCTGACACCGGATTATGTTGATTTTGAAGAAATGACTGTCCACACAGCCAAGCTAAAGAAGGCTGCAGCTGGATGGAGTACGTCCGAGAAATTCATGCTGGCTCTTGCGCTTCACCTGTTCAATGGGCGCAACAAGGTTGACATGTCTGAGGCTGATCGCCTGGACGATAACAACACAGAAATTGCCCTGAAGGCGCTCCGGCTTCGGTACGCGGGGTGAGTACGTTATTCAGCAAGAACCAGTCCGTGAGCATATTTAACGACAGGCCATTGACGCAGAGCCTCATCGGCCCCCGTATCATGGCGCTGCTGGACAGCGACCCGGAGGCATTCGAGCAGGAGGCCATCGAGTATTTTGCTCTTGGTTATCCGGGCCGCACTATCGTGCGGTTTGATAATCCAACGTTTTACCTACGGGACGACAGGCCGTTGAAGCCTTATTTTAAAGACAAGCAGCGACAGCAGAGGTGAGATTATGGATTTTGCGGAAGAAATGACCGCCTTCACAGATTGGCTCGAAACAAATCCGTTGGAGCCATCCGCACAAACTTTGCTGGTGCACCTCATGGTGATTGCAAATAAGAGTGGATATCCAGAGTGGTTTGCCGTAACCAATCCCCTCCTGCAGGCGAAGGTGGGCATTTCCGAAAACTCACTGACCAAGCACAGGAACACGCTGATCCAAAAAGGTCGGATCGAATACAAGAATCAAGGCAAGCAGCAGGCTGGAAAGTACCGATTATCCTTCTTTACCTCAAATAATGCGGTAAAGCATGAGGTAAAAGGTGCGGTAAAGTATGAGGTAAAAGGTGCGGTAAAAGGTTCAGTATTATTTAAAGATCTTAAAGACCTTAATTCTTCTTCTGCATCTTCATCATCTTCTGCAGATGGCGAATCGGAATATGAGTCCTTTTACCAAGCTCACAGGAGAGTGTTCGGGTTCGAGTGCAACCCTATCCAGGCAAACAAGCTAGGCGTATACATCGACCAGGATGGTCTTGAAGAGCCTGTGGTTATACGAGCAATTGAACGTGCAGGGCTTGCAACATCCCGTTATAGCTTTGGACTTATTACCAAAATTCTGGATGATTACTTTCACGCTGGTGCGAATACACTGGTTGCGGCAATTGCGCTGGATAATGCGTTTGATGCTTCCCAGCAGTCGGCAGCTAAGGTGTCGAAGGTCAAAAAGGCACCAGCTCAGACGGACAAGCAGGCAAGAATTGCCGAATTAAAACGCAGAGCAGAGGAGGCTAGGCAACTTGAAGAGAGCGCAAGTCATTGACCTTTTGGCAAAGTTGACGGAGGAATACGCCAACATTGACATAAGCGATCCAGAAGTTGACCGACTCTACGAAAATCTTAAAGATTTCCCATTTGATGTCGCGTGTGAAAACGTCCGGCAGCACATGCTTACAAACCCATGGCCTCCGAAGATCGCACAGATCCGTGGTGGGGCAGGAGATCAACGGGAAAAGGGTCGCGCAAAATCACAGACAACAGATTATTTTGCTGAGAGAGATAAGGCCCGAGCGGCTGCTAAGCCAGTACCTCCGGGTTGGAAGGAGGAACTGTATGCAAGGCTCAATAAGGGAACTGCCGCACGATGAAGAGGCTGAACTGGCTGTGCTTGGCGCTATTCTGGTGGACGAAACAGGAAATGCCATAGATACGGCGATGTCAGTATTACCTGAAATGTTCTACAACTCCGATAACCGGACAATCTTCTCCGGCATGCGGGACTTGCGCGAGGCTGGGGAGCAGGTTGATATCCGGTCACTGGTGGTGATGCTCAATCATAACAAGAGTCTGCAGAGGATCGGCGGCACTTATTATCTGTCCCGAATAGCTTCCGCTTCACCGACTGCTGCCGACATTGAATTTTTCATTGGAACGATCAAAGACAAATTCACACTGCGGCAGGCAATAAGGGACGCAGAGGCTCAGATCGACCTTGTGTATGCCAGTGATGATGCAGGAACAGTTGTTGCTCACGCCTTAACTAAATCCGCTGCATTGTCTGATCAGACAGCACCTAAGAAGGATTTTAAAACCACCAAGGAAATTGGGATTGAATACATTGACACGATAGATCAGCGTGTAAGCAATCGGCTGAACGGCACGACCAGCGGGAAGGAAACAGGGTTTACCGATCTGGACAAGCTAACTGGCGGATTCCAGAAGCAGGATCTGATCATCGTAGCCGCCCGGCCATCTGTGGGGAAAACAGCTTTTGCTCTTAACATAGCGCAGAATGCAGCAGCACGAAGCACAGAGCCTATAGCCGTCTTTAGCTTAGAAATGTCAGAGCAACAGCTAATGCAACGCATGGTGTGTGCTGAAGTCAACCTTGATGCAAACGACCTAAGAATGGGCGACATTACGAGTGATGATGATTGGGGAAAGTTGACGATAGGTATATCCTCTCTTGCGGACAAGAACATTCACATCGCTGACGATCCTATTGTCACGGTGCATGACATTCGCGCTAAATGCCGCCGATTGAAGAGGGAACAAGGGCTTGGACTGATCATCATTGATTACCTGCAGCTGATCCAGGGAAGCAGCGGTAAGCGTGGTGAGAATCGGCAGCAAGAGGTATCCGAAATTTCCCGTGTGCTGAAGCAAATTGCCCGTGAACTGGATGTGCCGGTGATTGCCCTGTCCCAGCTCAGCCGGAATGTTGAGCAACGCCAGGACAAACGCCCGATAATGAGCGACTTACGCGAGTCTGGTTCCATTGAGCAGGACGCTGATATCGTAGCCTTCCTGTACCGTGACGATTACTACAATCAGGATACCGAGAAAAAGAACATCATCGAGATCATCATCTCTAAGCAGCGGAACGGCCCGGTGGGCACGGTGGAGTTGGTATTCCTGAAGCAATTCAATAAATTCGTCAACTATGAACGTGCTCATCTTATAGATAAACGCCAATTGGTGTAGGAGGAATTTACATGAAAAATGGAAAACGACCAACCCGCCGCCAGCAGGAGACGATTGCAGCAGCCGGACTTAATCCGCAAAACTGGTTGGTGTCTAAGGACTGCGCCACTGAATTCATCGTTATTAATCGTCTGACAGGCAAGGATCGGGATCTTCGCGGGAATGTCTAATGGGTACCCGCTGGAATTACTGGCATGTCTACCACTACATGGTGACAACGTTCCTGCATACCGGCACTGCGCCAGTTCGGAACGAACTGCTGCAGGAATTCAAGGAATTGGGAGCATCGGAGATCGATGAAGCCATTGCGGAATATGAATTCGTGGTGGGTAGGGATAAACAGTAGACGCAAACTATGAAGGAGTGAGAGCAATGGCAAGCAAAGTAACCGAGTTGTATAACAGAGCTGGTCTTTGGCAGACCAGATCACAGCAAGCTGCCGCAAAGGGAGACTTTAATCGGGCAGGGAGACTTCAAACAAAGGCATTAAGTTTAGTCGCACAAGCTCGAACACTTGAAGAAAAACAAAGGTCAAAGTAGTGCGTATTCCGAAGATACATGACATCAGGGGATAGAGGAGGTTACAGCCCTCCTCTCCCACTAAGGGAGGATATAAGCCGTGAAAGTCAGATATAAGAAATGGCATAACAACTACGATTTTGTGGTTGGCGAAGAGTATCAGGCAAGCCGTTACAAGCCCGGATGGCTGCTGATTGACGGAGTATTGTATCGTTCAGAACATTTCAAGGTAGGGGAGGAAGCCCAATGACACAAACAACCAAGAGGTTTAAAGCGGGATCATCCGTTATGTTGCCATCTGGTGTTATTCAAGAAATTTCAGATATCCAGTATGTCCACAATCGTTATCAACTCAAGGGAATTAGTGGGTGGAGATACGGAATAGATCAACTACGGCGAGTCAACTGGAAAGCTGAGGCTGAGAAATGGCGCGAGGAAGCGTTACGCCAATACCCAACACCAGAAGCCTACGAGGCGGCATGTGCATCCAGAGACAAGCACGGCGCGCGCAGACGCAGCAGTGAAGCCAATATGACTGAGATTGACGAAGTGTTAAATGATATCCTTGACACCCTTTACCCAGATACCCCAGCACCCAAGGAGGGTGAATAGTCGTGAAACAAGGATTCTGCAGCTCGTCCGAATCAAAGCCATGTGTCGTCTGTAACAAGCAAACAGCCAATTACAGGACCTATGAGCAGGCCAACATCGTAATCCAAATACCTCTTTGCGATAACGTTTATGAGAACAAATACTGCTGGCGTTCTGTCGATGTGAAAAAGCTTGCCCGGCAGCAATTGATAGATTTAAAACGCGAGATTTTGAAGCAGTCTGAGGAAGGAGATAACCAATGACACTCAAGAAAGGCGACTGGATAGAATTTCAGGCTGGAGGAGTCGGGAAAATCACTCGCATGGCAAAAGACAGAAGTTGGGCAGATGTTTGGTGTGGAAGTTGGTCAAAGAGAGTGCCGGACCCAGATAAGCACTTGAAACCGGCCACAAGCGCACAGGAGGCTGCACAATGACACTCACAAGGGAAGAGATACTGGCGATGGAGCCGGGCAGACAACTGAATCGGTTGGTACAGGAACACATTCTAAAATGGATCCCTTGGCAGGAGGGACGTGGCGATTATACGGCGATCGTATACCAAAATCCCGGAGAACGTGAACCATACATGAGGACTCAGCGTTGGGAGACCGCCAAAGAGAGATACTCAATCATCGCTTACTCTGATATCGACGAAATGGTTCATGCTGTTTACGGAGACAAGGGTTGGTCAACTGACATATCCGCAGCATGGGAAGTAGAAGAAAGAATCCTTGCACTATATCTGAATGAACAACCAGGACTTATTGATGATTATATAGACAGCCTAATGGACGTGATTAGAAAAGAGCATGGATTCAGCCCAGCATTTAGACTGGCACACGCAACGCCTGAACAACGGTGTAAGGCTGCTCTAATGGCAGTACTTGGCTTATAACGGCCGTCAGGCCTCCGATTCGACCGAATCAGCTTAGCGTAGCGGAGGCCGTATAAGGTCTGGTACTTAACTTATAAGGGGGCAGAGACAATGCCAGAATCAAAATATCCACCAATGACATATGAGCAGTTACAGAACTCACACGATGAACTGGAGAAGACGGCTCAGGACAATTATTACAATCTGAAGGATTGCGAAGCGCTTTTGATAGAAAGCAGAACCAAGGCAGATCTCTTCGCTGTTGAGATTATGAGACTCCAAAGGATTTACGTGGTTGCGCGGGAAACCATCGAATCGTTGTATCAAATCACTCGGCGGGGAGAACTGACTGACCAAGATATGAAAGACGCAGACGCCGCCTATGATGCATTGCTGAGTTACGTGGAAGTCACTCAAAAACGATAATTTAGGGGGCAGATACCATACCGAGCACATCCTCGATATGGTACACCCCAAAGGGAGAGGATACAACGTGAATACTTATGAGGTTTGGGTCCAGTGGAACGAATGGGACGATCCATGGTGCCGGCAGACGGTACAGGGTGAAACTGCTGGGAAGGCTAAATATTCGTTCTGGGAATACCTGCAGGATGGATTGTGGGAAGAACCTTTCGGTGAAGTGGTCAAGAAATTGCGCTGCCGGAAGATCGGCGGGTTCAAAGTAAGCGACCTTTTCACCAGCCCAGTTACTTTCCGGGAGGTATGCGAACGCCGTGCGATTGACTTCGCATATCAAGGGATGAAGATCGAAGTTAACGGACAGCCGGGAGTAATTGTGGGGGCTAACAACTCTATGAATCTGGATGTGTGCTTTGATGGAAGATACTATGCTGAAAACTGCCATCCATGGTGGAAGACAAAATACTTTGACCGCAAAGGCAATCTAATCAAGGAATTCAATGACTGAGGTATAAGGGGGAGAAGAGGAATGGCAGCTGCAGCGTGGCTAATGATACCGGCGTGCTTGGTAGGAGTAGCGTTCATGTTTCACGGGTTCAATTTTATTACCATCCATAAGCACTATCACAACTATCAGGACATCCAAAAGGATGATAAGAAGTAGAGGGAGAAGAGGATATGACCGAAAAGACCCGCCCAAACCTGATCACCTCAGTATCCATGGAAACCCGGTTGTTCCGGAAGCCTAAGCAAATTGGTGAAACGATTGAGAACCGAGATGGGGAGTTGCTGCTGATAATCGGGATAGAACGCTTCGAGGTAAGGCATGACACTATTAAAGTCTGGTATACGGTTCAGAGGCTGGAGATTACAGAGTTTGTGAGCAAAGGAAAGTTGTACAGACCGCCGCATACGGTAGAACTCGAAGCCAAGGCCAAGCATGATGATTTAAATATCAGAACTCTTATCCCCGGACGGACCGTGCATGTTCACGGAGAAGCCTACAAGATTATGGAGTACACAGAGATTGACCTGAAAAGCACTGATTTATATATTTCAATGCTGGCGTATCCTATTTATCCGATTGATCGTAAAGAGGCAAAAACGAAGTTGATGGATGCGAAAAGGCAGAAGTTAAAGTTCGAAGTGATTTGATTGGCCGAAGGGCTCCGATTCGACCGAATTACCCAGTTTACGGGGGCCGATATATGATATCTGCTCCCCATAAAGAAAGGAACAACCCACATGATACCTTGGATAAAGTATGACCCATATAGCAGAGAAATCGAAAGTCACGTCCCGCATTTGGTTACAGATGGCGTGAGGAGAGAACTTGCATGTCACGCTAAATTGATCGGCAAGGATGGCTATGGATGGCATGTTCGTGGTAGTTATCGCATTACTGGTGTTACACATTGGGCACCCATCAACCTACCAGGGGAGGAAACAGACAATGCCTAAATACCGAAAGAAGCCAGTAGAGATCGAAGCCGTGCAATGGTTCGAAGGTGATCAAGTGGAAGGCGTGCAGGATCTAGCGACGCTCTCAGAAACGTGGTACAGCAAAACGGCTGCAGATGGCAGATATGTCGTTAACACACTGGAAGGCATGATGAAGGTTAGTCCGGGAGACTGGATCATAACTGGCGTCCAAGGTGAACGTTACCCATGCAAACCAGATATCTTCGAACTGACCTATGAACTGGCTGACCCCACACCAGTACAATCAGACACCGGGGAGGGAATAAAAGATGGAGACTAAACCAGGAGACATCTATACAGCGCAGATCATGACCATTAAAAACAAGAAAGGTCTCCCAACAGTAATCTCCATGGATGGCCGTATATACATCCTTCAACCAGCATACCAACACAAGGAAGTGAAGAAGAATGCAAAGAAGTGATATAAGCGACTTCGACTTGATTGACGAAGACTTCGAAGAATTCCAGCGCCGGGGTCTTGAATCCTTCGGCATTACTGATACCCAAATATCCGTAGTAACACCGCACGATATCCACTCTATACTAATCGTAAATATGTAAGATAACCGCAAGGAGGTAACGCCCATGATCGAGTTGATTCCAGCGCCGCAAAACGACTTTACCCCCAAGAATGATTTAGATGATATAACGAGAGCCTATCAGGTTCAATTCTTCAAGAATGCGGATGAAGAGGATATACGGAAAGCCTTATGGCTACTAAACAGTTATCGGACCATCAAGGGGCTGGTAGACAGTTATGAATTTGTTCTCAAGCAACCCCAAGAGAACGGTCTAAACGATTTCGACATGGCCGGAGTTGAGGGAGCCGTCAAACGCCTTAGCACAAGCGACCACATCTCCAATCTACCGGCTAACGTACTCATAGCAAAAGAGACACGCCATCTTAACTACATGCTCTATAAACGAGTGACAGACGCTGTGCTTCACGCAGCCAACAACGTGGTAGATCCTCATGAACATATGATTGTGCAACTTCTCTTCGTGGGGGAACGGAAATACCGATACAAAGATGCTGTTGAGTACGAAGAATCTGCGAAGGAGGGAAAACCTTTATGAGCACATTAGTACCAATCCATCCCCGAGCCATTGACCTGATTAATCAAGCGATCCGTCCTCTTCTATATAGAGGGTGCAGAATCGCAGAACTTCACCTTTACGTTTGCTACCAGTCAGAGATTGCCCAACACGATGCCATCGAAACGGCATTTGGCAAGTTACATGTTCGACCTAGCTACTATATTCCAAAGGGATACTCTTATATCCGAGAATATCCAGGCAAGGCATTTTCATGGGTCACAATTAGACAGCCAAAGGAGAGTAAGGCGATATGAGTACACCAGAACGCGAAATCAAGGTTACCCTGTTGGATGGATCAGAGGTATTAATGAATACGGGAGACAGAGTGCTATTCCAAGCATCCCGGCCCGGAGCCATACCGCTTGCTGTGGAAGCAGATACGATTATGGACGATATGCTCCTGGCTCTGGAAGATGCCCACAATCAACTAGGCGTAATGAGGAAATCATTTATGTTCAGCGGATCTGCATTGGCAGAAGTGCAGCAGACCGTCGAAGAATTGGATATAGCTCTGGATTTATCCGTTGAAGAAACGAATAAATGGGTAACGCTGGCGAACAGCGCAACGGCGGATAATGAGAGATTGAGGAGATTATTAGAAGAAAACAAATTAACTGATCCAGAGGAAAGGAGCGAAAAAGTGTGATCATCAAGACAGTAGAGAATATCAGTTCAGAAGTTGGCTGCATTGTTTCGGGGGTTTCATTCCGAGCGCAGCGTGAACGGGGCGGGTACAGCATCACATTCGGAGAATTCAGAGGGCAGTTCATTCCAGCGGAATCGGCAATCATATTAAGCGACATTGTACTAAATGAGGACGGCAAGATCCCGCGAAACGGAAGATATGCCTAAGCAAATCAAAGACCCCTAATCCTTGGCCGGGCGGGGTCGATGAACGGTAAATAATCCCTCAAACCCATTATAACACAAAGGGGAATGAGGGGAATGGCAATGGTATGGGAGCAAGGGGAACTGTTTCCACGCGCAAATAAGGGTGACATTCAGGTGACCAAGATGCTGCTTCGCAAACAACCCGATATGGTTAAAATCGTCCAAGCGCTGTCGGAGAGAACGGAGCTGACAGCCGATGAAGCAGCATGTCTTAAAAAGTGGGGTCCAGTTGTTCAAAATGTTGAGTTAGCGATAAATTCTATAATAGATAGAGAAATAAGAGAAATCATGCAGTACCGGTTCATTCTTCGGCACCCTCGAAAAGCGGCGGTTATCAAGTGGAGTTCCTTCACAGGCCGCTCACTTGATCGTAAGATCGACGAGGGGACGGAAGCAGTGGCCGGTACACTTAAGCTTCTCGGCATAATTTAATGTCTACATTACGTCTACTTTGGGTCTATTCAGCGTCAACATTGCGTCTGTATATTGGATTTAAAGTAGGGACATAGGACGGAAACATCGTCCGGGTGTCCCTACTGACCCTTATCACGGTAGGACTCGGCCATGCTGAGCGGTGATGATGCACTTCTGACAAGAGGGCGGAGCTGTAGCACAAGTAGCAAGTAGACGTTGCGGCGGTATGGATGCGGGGAATGAGAGTTAAAGATGCTCTCAATGCGCTCCGCCCGGGCGCATATTTATGGTCATTGTGATATTCCAATGCAAGTACGGGCATTTATATCATGGCCTAATGGTGAAGGTGGTTCGAATCCATCAAGGCCGAATAAGTTAACCAGTCAGGGTCGCTCATCATTGGGCGGCTTTTTTATTGTGAAGAATATCGGGGTGGTGATATGAAGAAGGTTCAGCCGATTCGGGACGAGCGAATCATTGATGGTATGAAGTATTACTTTAGAAATCGCAGTTTGCGAAATTACCTGTTCTTCTGCATCGGGATTTATTCCGGCCTGCGGGTATCCGACTTATGTACGCTTCGTGTAGGCGAGGTACGGGGTACACATGTAAGTCTGGTAGAACAGAAGAATAAGCATGCAAAGAAATTTGTGATCCATCCCAGCATCCGTGAGGATCTAAATCGATACATTGCTGGCATGAGCGATTCAGATTATCTGTTCGCCAGCAGGCAACGCAAGAAGGTTAGCCGGATCAAGTACCAGCCGATTGACCGAACAACGGCTTACCGATTCTTGAATGATGCAGCTCATGAGTTTGGATTGAGAGAGATCGGGTGCCATACCTTGCGGAAGACATGGGCTTATCGATTATATATGCAGGATTCAAAGAACCTAGCGTTACTAATGGAGATGTTCGGACATACCAATCCGTCGGACACATTGGACTATATTGGCCTCACACAAGACATGATGGATAAGGCGATCATGTCTTTGCGCTAATTTCAGTGAAACATAATCAGCACTTTATCGAAGTCAAGTTTAAGCAGGGGAATGCATATATGAAGAAACGTGATTTTAGAGCAGCAGAATGAGTGCAACAGAATTACCATTGTGTTTCACTCAAAACCCAGTATTTAGCAGTTTAGCAGCAGCAGCCTTTAGCACAGTAAAGTTACACATGGAATTAAATGTTAAAAGTGTACTGCGCAAACACGAATGCCGTGCGGAGGTGGTGGTGATGAGGTGAGCAGGGGCAGAAGTGAGAACCGCGACAAAGCATTTCAAATGTGGGAAAAGAGTGGCAGAACCTTGCCGCTGGTCGAGATTGCCAAGCAATTGGGTGTATCGGCATCATTGGTTCGTAAGTGGAAGTATGAGGATGCATGGGAGGCGCGGCCAAGTCGTAAGCGTGGCGGTCAGCCGGGGAACAAGAATGCCGTAGGAAATAAAGGCGGCGGTGCTCCTCCAGGTAATAAGAATGGCTGGAGGAACGGCAACTATGAGTCCATGTGGATGAGTCAGATTTCCGTGGAGCATAAGCTACAGTTGATGAAGATGGAGACAGATCCGCGCCAGATCCTGCTGAATGAAATCATGCTCCTTGAACATCGTGAGTACATGATGATGAAGAACATGAAGGATATCGAAGAGGGCAAGGATCGGCTGAGTATTGAGCGGAAGTACCAGTTCTTCGAAGAAGAAGCAGCCGAAGGCGACGCTGAGTCGCTCAGGTTTGTGGAAGGTGTTCCGCAGTTTAAGCCGGTTAAGGTTGTGTCCAAGCAGATCGTTGAAGAGAAGACCAAAGAGCCGCAGCAGTTGGAACGTATCCTACAGATACATAACGCGCTTACGGCGGTTCAGGGCAGGAAGATGCGGTGTATCGCGCTGCTTGACCAGTTTGATCGTAACGAGCTAACCAATGAAGAACTGCGCTTGAAGATCGAGCGCATGCAGCTTGAAGTGAATAAGCTTAGAACGGAGGCGTGGTGATGGCAAGGCATGCAATACTCCAGACGTTCTATACATCGGAGAAGTGGCGAGTTTTCCGGCTTGGCTTGATCCTCGAACGGGGGAACCGTTGCCAGCACTGCGGCGGGATCATTGCAAGGTCCATTGATATCATCGGCCATCATAAGGTAGAACTAACACCGGAGAATGTGCATGATCATGCAATCAGTCTTAACCCGGAAATGGTTGAGCTGATCTGCTATGACTGTCATAACAGGGAGCATAAGCGATTTGGCTACCAGCATACCAAAGAGGTGTACTTGGTATATGGTCCGCCGTTGGCCGGGATGATGGATCTTGTGCGGCAGCAGATAAGTAGAGGTGATCTGATCGTCAACATGGATCTGCTATACTCTGCGCTGTCTGGCCTACCGGATTATGATAAGCCGGATGCATTATATTCCAACGTGGTAGGGGTACAGAACCTTCTTCTGGACAACATCAAGACCAGGCTTGGCAAATGGGGAACAGCTTGGATCATCGGCGGGTATGCCGAGAAGTTTAAGCGAGAACGTTTGGCTGAAGAGACTGGTGCTGAACTGATCTTTTGCTCAGTGAGTCGAGAGGAATGTCTATCGCGATTAGAGAGTGAAGAGGCGCTTCGCTACCGGAAGGATGAATGGCGCGGTTATATCGAAAAATGGTTTGAACAATTTCAAAATTAATATTTTTTAAAATTTATTTTTTATTTTTTTTCCAAACCCCCCCAGAAAAATAAAATATTTTTTTCCGAGGGAACCGAGGAGGGCACCCTTTTTTGTTACACACCGAAAAATTTGAAATCGGATCGAGGTGTTGAATTCTATGGAAAAGTCGGAGGTCTACAGTCAAGAGTTGGCGAAGTTGCAAGCCATCTTCACCGACGTTGATCCGGCCAAGGCTCAGCTTGTGGAAGGACTAATGGAGGACGCCGCTTTCCTAAAGGCTGAAAACTCTGTTCTGAAGCAGGCGCTGAAGACTACGGGCATGGTTAAGATTCACCCGAGCAATCCTGATCTTCAGAAGCCGGTGGAGGCAGCGCGGCAGTACCTTAAGAATGTGAATGCTTATGCTGTTGTCGTGAAGACGCTGAACGGGGTGCTGTCGAAGAATGCACTTGATCCTGAAGATGATATGGATGAATTCGAATGAGTGCTCCATATGCTTCCTTCCTACATGAGTATATTGCGAAATGTAAGGCCGGGGAGATTATTGTCGGGCAGGAACTGCAGCAGATGTTTGACATCCTTGAGGAGAATCTGCGTGATCCTGACATCCAGTTTGATACAGCAGATGCCCATAAGCGAATTAAACTCATTGAAACCAAATGCAAGCACTATGAAGCTCCGTTCTCCGGCAAGCCCTTCCTACTGGAGCTGTTTCAGAAGGCTTTCATTGAGGCCATTTACAGTTTTAAAATCTTTGATGATGAAATTGGCCGTATGGTCCGGCTGTACCAGGACATTCTGTATTTGGTTGGGCGTAAAAATGGCAAGACCCCACTTGTGTCTGCTCTGATTCTAGCAGAGTTCTTCTGTGGGCCAGAGGGACTTAAGGCGCTTTGTTCCTCAAATGACTATGAACAGGCTGACCTTATGTTTCAGGCCATCAATTCTATGCGGGAAGAGAGCAAGTCGTTGGAGCGGAAGACCCGGAAGAACATCAAGGGCATTTACTTCGGAAATCCGAAGAAGCCGACTCATACCGGAAAGTTCTCATACCGGAACAAAGGATCTATTCGCAAAATCTCTGCTAAGACCGGCGCCAAGGAAGGCCGGAATATCGGCGTGGGTGCAGTGGACGAAGTTCACGAAATGAAGGACAACACCAGCACCATGCCTATCCGCCAGGCTCTATCCACTCAGGATGAGCCTCTTTATATTGAGTTGACCACGGAAGGATTCACCAATGAGGGATACCTGGACGGGCGCATGCGTGAGGCGCGGCAGGTGCTGAACCGGGAGCTGGATCGTCGGCGCTGGCTGGTATGGATGTATACCCAGGACAATGAGCAAGAGATCTGGCGGGATGAGAAGACCTGGACAAAGAGCAATCCCGGACTGGGCAGCATCAAGAAGTGGAGCTTCCTACGGCGCATGGTCGAGGAGTCCAAGACCAATCAGGAAATGCGTGCCTTTGTACTTTCTAAGGATTTCAACATCAAACAGAATAATGCTGCTGCCTGGCTCATGGATCAGGATATTGCAAGCGAGGATGTGTTCGACATTGAGCTGTTCCGTGGCGCATTTGCTATCGGAGGTGTTGACCTTTCCAAGTCTGGAGACTTGGCATGCGCCAGGGCGCTGATGATGAAGGACGGGAAGAAGTTCACCTGTCAACAGTATTTTGTCCCGGCTTCCAAGATCCCGACACTTTCTAAGGATGATCGTGAGAAGTTTGAGAAATGGACAGCGCTCGACCTAGTTACGATTTCGGATGGAAATGAGAATGACTTCCGCCATGTCACAGCTTGGTTTGTTCGTTTGTTCAAAGACTATAACATCCGGTTTTATAAGGTCGGCTACGATAAGTGGTCGGCTACCTATTGGGTGAAGGAAATGGAAGAGTACGGATTTGATATGGTGCGGATTAGCCAGGAGTATGGCAGCCTGTCGGAGCCGATGAAGCTGGTCAAGGCGGATCTGCAAAGCAAGTTGATCAATTACAACCAGCATCCGATGGACCGCTGGTGCCTGGAGAATACAGCGTTTGAGATTAACAGCAAGATGGAGATTCGGCCCGTTAAGGTTCAGGGCAAGGATGAGAAGAAGATCGACGGTACCGTTACTTTGATCTTTGTGTACAAGGTGTACATCGATAACCGAACCGAATTCCTTGATCTTGTGAAGAGAGCGGGGTGAGATAGTGGCATTGATAGACAATTTTAAGGGCTTGCTCTCCAAAACGAAAGAATTTGTCCGTGCGAAGATGCTGGGCGGTTACATGCCGGTGTTCAGCCAGTTCGGTAATAGCATTTATGCATCAGATATTGTGCAGAACTGTATTGATATTATCGCTACGGAGATCAGCAAGCTTCAACCCCGGCACATTCGGACAGACGGAAACGGCATGCAGACCACGCCGCGGGGAAACTTGAACCGTCTCTTTAAATTTGGCCCAAATGAGCTTATGACCACACGGGACTTCTTAGAGAAAATAATCTGGCTGCTTTACATGAACTTCAACGTGTTCATTTATCCGGTGTACACCGTGCAGCTACGGGAAGACGGATCAGAGATCCGCAGCTATACTGCGCTATACCCGTTAAATCCCTATCAGGTTGATTATCTACAGGACCCGACAGGCCGATTGTACGTCAAGATGTATTTTGCCTCAGGGGATCAGTTTACTGTGCCGTATTCTGATTTGATCCATATCCGAAAACGTTATTCAGTGAATGAGATCATGGGCGGCGGATCGAATGGACAGCCGGACAACGAAGCACTGCTAAAGATGCTGAGGATCAACGATACCGTTCTCCAGGGGATTGAGAAGGGGATCAAGACGAGCATGTCGATTCGTGGGGTGCTGAAGATTGCAACCATGATGGATGATGAATCTCAGCGTAAGGAGCGGGAGCGCTTCGAGAAGCTGATGTCCTCCGGTGACTCCGGCATCCTGCCGGTTGACTTGAAGGGCGAGTTCACGCCGATTTCCATTGATCCCAAAATGGTGGACAAAGACACGCTCGACTTTTTGAAGACGGGCGTGCAGGAATGGTTCGGTGTCTCACTGCCGATGCTCGCGCGGGATTACAATGATGAGCAGTACCAGGCGTTTTACGAGAGTACCCTGGAGCCTATTTTAATCGGGCTTAGCCAAGCCTTTACCAAGACGATCTTCACGCCCCGCGAGCTGGATATGGGGAATGAGATCGTTTTTTTTCAACGGGACATGATGTACCTCAGTACAGCGGCCAAACTTAACCTGATTAAGACAGCTGGGGAACAGGGGCTGCTGAGTGACAACCAGAAGCTGGCGCTGTTGGGATACCCACCTTTGCCGGATGGTAACCGGATCACGCAATCTCTGAATTACGTGGACCGATCCATCATCAACATATACCAGCTCAATGGAGCGAACCCGAAATCTGGAAAGGCGGTGAAAGATGATGCTGAAGAATAAGCTGCCGGCCATGCATGAGCCGGAGCGCCGGGCTTTTGCCATGAACGATCTGCAGGCTGATCCGGCAGGCAATATCATTCAGGGACATGCAGCCGTATTCGAACAGGAAACGATTATAGGCGGTTGGTTCAAGGAGATTATTGAGCGGGGGGCTTTTGATTCTACCGACTTCAAGGATGTGATTCTAAGTGTGAACCATGACCTGAAGCGGATACCGCTGGCTCGCAGCCGGAACAACAATGCGAATTCTACCCTTCAACTGCAGGTGGATCAGCAAGGGCTGTCCACACGCGCTGAATTAGATGTGGAAAACAATATGGAGGCCAAGGCGCTTTACAGTGCTGTAGGCCGGAGCGACATTTCAGGAATGTCCTTTATCTTCACGGTGCGTGATGAGTCCTGGGAAGGGCTTGATACAGAACTTCCCGTTCGCCGCATTAAAGACATTGGTCGAGTGATTGAAATCTCTGCGGTATCCTTCCCGGCCTATGACGGGACTGATATAAATGCTCGTGACCAGCAGGCACTGGAGAGCGCCCGCGCCGCACTGGATAGTGCGCGGTCCGGACTGGATAGTTCGAAGGACGAGCTTGAAGTATTGAAACTGCGTAACCAAATTTTAGCGAAGGGTTAAGGTGAAAGAATATGAATAAAAAGAAATTGCAGAAGCTGCTGGCGAAATTGGAAGCAAAGAAAGCGGGGTTAGTATCCCGTTCCGCGACTGTGGAGGCCGTAGCAGAACTGCGCAGTATCAACACCGAACTGGAGGGGTTGAACGGCGAAATCACAGAATTGCGTGGCATCGTCGAATCTATGCCAGATGAAGAAGAGGAACCGCCTGCCGGTGGCGCTACACCACCAGAACAACGGGGTGCACAACCACCTGTCGGAAATGCGGCGATGACTCAGTTTTTGAAGTCTTTCGGCATCGGAGGGCAATCGCAAGAACGTTCCGAGGAACCGGCTGACCCATACGGCACAGTTGAATACCGGAATGCTTTTATGATCTATGCCAAAACGGGTGAGATCAAACCGGAGCTTCGGGCTAATGCGACAACAACCACGGCAGACGTATCTGCGGTTATCCCGACAACCATCTTGAATGAGATTATCAAGAAGGTCACCGTTTATGGGCAAGTATTCAGTCGTGTTCGGAAGCTCAATATCAAGGGTGGGGTAGAGGTTCCCATTCTGGCGCTGAAGCCGGTGGCTACATGGATCGGGGAGGCGGCAGTTTCTGACAAACAAAAAGTTCAAGCTAATACAAAGCTGACCTTTACCTATTTCGGTCTGGAATGCAAAGTGGCCATTTCTCTCCTGGCTGACACGGTGACGCTTGCTGGATTTGAAACGGTAATCACGGATCTAATCGTGGAAGCTATGGTCAAAGCCATTGATATGTCTGTCATCAAAGGTACTGGGATCGGACAACCAAAAGGTATCACCGTTGACGATCGTGTGCCAGCTGGACAAATCGTAACAATGACACCAACTGAATTTGCTTCTTGGGAGAGTTGGAAAAAGAAAGTCACCTCAAAACTTCCCCTTGCTTATAAAGCAGGAGCAACTTGGTTGATGGCTTCCGGTACGTTCGAGGGATACATTGACGGCATGGTTGATGATAACGGCCAGCCTATCGGTCGGGTAAACTACGGTATTGCAGACGGACCACAGGAAAGGTTCGCGGGAAAGGAAGTTATTCAAGTTGAGGACGATGTGATTGCACCTTATGAGTCGGCGGCGGCGGGAGATGTTGTCGCGATTTTGCTCAACCTGAAAAACTTCGGTTGGAACTCCAACATGCAAATGACAATGTTTCGTTACTTTGACCACGATACGAATGAATGGGTGGACAAGGCTATCCTGATCGCGGATGGTAAGCTAATCGACCCTAACGGTGTGGTCATTGTCAAGAAGGGTACAGCATCCTAATAAACGGGGTCGTATGGCCCATGAAGGTGGTGAAAACGATGGCTAAGAAAACACAGGTTGCAAAGATTGACGGCGTTGAGGCTAACAACAAAGTGGGTGAATCCGTATTGCTCTGGAAAGCCACACGAGAATTGTCTGCTGAGGAGCATGATCAGCTATCTGTTAAACTGCGGCAGGAGCAGGAGCATGCAGGTATTAAAATCGTGCTGGTGCCGTTGTCCATTGATGCAGAAGTGATTGAAGAGCTGGCGGCAGAGACAGTTATAGAACCAGCAGTAGAACCGGATCCGCCAACCGAACCGGATCAAGGCGGGGATGAGTAATGACGGATGCGGAGCTGCTGATCGAGTGCAAAATTGGTCTTGGTTACTCCAGTGATGTAAATGAGACGGTTGATAAGCCGATGAAGCAGAAGCTGCTGGCGGTGAAGTCATATCTTCGCGGTGCGGGTGTGTCTGAGGAGATGTTGCAAGATCCACTTGCTGTTGGTGTTATTGTCATGGGTGTCAGTGATCTATGGGAAGTGAAGTCGGGGGAGGTTAAATTTTCCCCGGCTTTTTTCACGCTTGCTTACCAATTGGCGGTGAGATCATGAGGATGGACAGTGAGTTGTATTTGCTGAAGAGCGGGACGACAGGCAAGGATGTCAATGGCGATCCGATCATCACGATACTACGGCGGCGCATATTGGGCGAGAAGCAGTCTGTAAGGCAATCCGAGTTCTATCAAGCTGCTGCTGCAAAGCTTAACCCGGAGCTGGTGTTTGTTATCTGGACTATTGAATACGCAAGCGAAACCAAGCTCGAATATAACGGACTGACCTATTCCATCATTCGGACGTTTAACAAAAATGGCAAGGAGACGGAGCTTGTCTGCACTAGCCGGTTCAATGGAGGTGGTTCTAGTGGTTAGCTTGCAACTGGAAGGTATGGATGAGATCCGCCGCATGCTGGAGGGACTTGCTGAGAAGAAGGGCAAGGCCGAGAACAAGGCCTTGCGAGCGGGTGCCTTGGTGATCAAGGACGCTGCCGAGTTGCGTGCTCCCCGAAGCCGCAGCCAAAAGGAGCATCTGGCGGATAACATCGTGGTCACTAATGTGCGAACCGATGCTGGAGCCAAGTATATCCTGGTTGGTCCGCAGCGGGGCGACAATAACAAATTTTTTTACGGGAAGTTCCAAGAATTTGGCACATCGAAGATGGCAGCTCGCCCCTTCATGGGTCCGGCTGCTGTTGAGGGTGCTCCTCAGATGGTTACAGCCATGGCCGAAGCCGTACGGAGGGAGATGCGATGATTGATCTGATCCCCGAGGTCGTATCTGCCTTGCGTGGCAGACCGGAGCTGATTGATCTGCTGGGTGGGGATTATATCTGGCGGCATTTCGTACCTGAAGATTATGCTGAACAGTTTCCGCGAATTACATTCTTTGAAATGATTAACAACGACAATCGTTATGCCGAAGATGCTGCAGATTCCAGTGAGATTCACTTTCAGGTTGACGTTTGGCATAAGGCGGCTACCGCAGCGCTGGGCACTGAAGTAGATATTGCCATGAAGGCATCTGGCTTCGCTCGCTATTCGGGTGCGGACCTGTTCGAAGAGGACACAAAAATATATCATAAAGCCCTGCGGTACCGGACGGTCCGCAGGTATGAGGAGGATTAACCATGCCAGGAGTACGTATTGGTTTTAAAGATTTGTTCTATGCAAAGTTGATCGAGGATCTCGCGTCAGGAACGACCACATATGAGACACCGAAAAGGATTGCGAAGGCCATCTCCGGTACAGTTACGCCGACAGTGAATACAGAAACGCTGTTTGCGGATGACGGACCAGCAGAAACAGCATCGTCTATTGGGGGGATTGAGGTTGCTTTGGGCGTGGATGATTTGGATCTTCCGATTCAGTCCGATATGCTTGGCAAGGAACTGGTCAACGGCGTACTAATCGACGGAGCGGATGATATTGCCCCCTATGTGGCTATCGGCTTCCGTTCTCTCAAATCAAATGGGAAATACCGTTTCGTTTGGCTGCTGAAAGGGAAGTTCTCACTTCCAGAGGATTCCTACGAAACCAAAGGAGACACCCCGGCGTTCCAGACCCCGGAAATTACAGGAAACTTTGTCATTCGCGATTCCGATGGACGCTGGAGGCTTACCGGGGATGAAGATGTTCCAGGCTTCACAGCTGCGGAAACGTGGTTTGATGCGGTTCCGACGATTAGCACGGACAGCACGCCTCCAACGGCTACGGTTGTACCGGCAAACAATGCCACGGCCGTTGCGGTTACGGCAGCTCAGAAGTGGACATTCAACAAAACACTGGCTGACAATACAGTCAATGCTGCAAACTTTGTCGTCCAAAAGGCGGACGGCAGCGGCGTGGTGGCTGGGGCGCTCTCTCTGGATTCTGCTAAGAAGGTGGTCACGTTTACCCCTGCTGCCAATCTCTCGGCGGCTACGCTGTATCTGGCGTTGGCTGGCGTGGGTGTTCGGGATCAATCCGGCAATGCGCTGGCAGCGCCGATCATTACCAAGTTTACAACGGCATAGATTAGCCGGTTCATGGAGCACTCCAGCGAGGGGTGCTCTTTTTTCATGGTTTAACAAAATGAGAGGGTGATTACGTTGGAAATTAAGTTAGTTATAGATAAAAAGGAAAAGACATTCACGGTCCCGTTCGTCTCTGCTCGCATGCTGCGTAAATCGGTGGAATTTAGCAAGACAAGAAACACTTCAGATTTGAGTCCTGAAGATTTGGATGAAATGGCAGACTACACGGTTGATTTATTCGGTGCACAATTCACGCGGGACAACGTTTATGACGGGCTGTCCAGTCATGAATTCATCCCAACCGTAATGTACCTGATGAACGCGGCTGTATCCAAAGTGAATGATGATGCTGGCGGTAATGAGGACCCAAACGTGAGAGCGAGGGCATAGACCCTCTTGATTTTTTGGAGCAGTTCTATGTGATTCGCCTGGAAGAGGGCATGACATTGCAGCAGATCGAGGATATGGATATTGGTCTATATTTTAGGCTGATCAAGCGCAAGGGTAAGGGGAAGGCAGCAGACGGCGTTGTCACTGGATATATTGATCAGGTCTTATAGGGGGTGAGGAATTGGCTGATAACGTTGGTGATTTAGTTGTCCGAATAGGTATGGAGGATACCTCCTTCAAAGCAGGCATGCAAAATTTAAACCGGCAGATGCAACTGGCGCAAAGTTCGCTTCGAGCGGCATCTGCTGAAGCGGGTGGGCTTGGTGACTCCACGGAGCAACTGCGGCTGAGGTCGTCCTCACTCGCGGATCAGGTCGTTATCCAAGAGCAGCGCATCGATGCACTGACCCAAGCCCATGCGCAGTCTGCTGCGGCTAATGGTGAGGACGCAGCGGCCACGCAGCGGCTGCAGATCCAGCTCAACAATGCCCGTGCTGCTCTCGGGCGGATGCGGACGGATCTAGATTCTACCAATGACCAGATCGAGGACCAAACCAATAAGTGGAAGGTTCTGGGGCGCCAGCTGCAAGAAGCCGGAGATAAGATCAAAGCTGTCGGCGGTAAAATGCAGAGTGTCGGCAAAGGGTTGTCCGTTGGTGTAACGGCTCCGATCATTGGAATTGGCGTAGCGGCTGCGAAAGCGGCTATTGATGTAGAGAGTGCTTCCGACAAGATACAGGCTGCCTTGGGAGTCACAGAGGCGCAGGCGGATAAGATGGCCGGAACCTCCAAGACCATTTGGGCAGATAACTGGGGCGAAAGCCTGGAGGACGTCAATGCCGCACTGATCACCACCGCGCAGAACGTCCGGGGCCTAAATGATACTGAACTGAAGGGGCTGACGACTCAGGCACTCATTTTGCGGGATGCTTTCGACGCTGAGGTTAATGAGACCACCCGGACGGCCAGCGTACTCATGAAGCAATTTGGCATCGAAGGCGACGAGGCTATGGATCTGATTACGGTCGGATTCCAGCGCGGAGGTAACTTCAGTGATGAGCTGCTGGACACCTTGCGCGAGTATGCACCTCAATTTAAGGGTCTTGGATACTCTGCGGACGAATTTACTGCCTTGCTCATATCCGGGGCTGAAAAAGGTGCGTTCAACCTGGATAAAATCGGGGATGCAGCCAAAGAGTCGTTCCTGCGTGTAGGGGACGGCAGTGCCAGTTCCCGCGATGCGCTGAAGGCCATGAATCTGGATTTCAAAAAGGTGGAAGCGGATATTGCTGCCGGTGGGGAATCGACACAGCGTGCATTTATGGCTGTTGTATCGTCCATCGCCGCCATCAAGGACCCTGCGAAGCAATCACAGGTTGCCTTGGCATTAATGGGATCTCCGCTGGAGGATCTAGGGCCATCGTTCCGGGACTTCTTCGCCACGGCTAATACTGACCTGGGCGACTTTGAGGGCGCGGCCAACAAGGCCGGAGCCGCCTTGTCGGACAACCTGGGGGCGCGTTGGTCATCATTGGTGCGCAATGCGCAAACATCCCTCCTGCCCCTTGGTCAGCAGTTGGTCAGTATCGCAGAGGATGCGTTGCCGAAGATCGGCGCGAAGGTCGAGCAGCTGACAGGATTTCTCAACGATATGTCTCCGGCACAGATCAAAGCAGCGGTGGCATTTGGTTTGGCGGCTGCAGCAGCAGGTCCGGTGATTATCGGACTCGGTGCTGTAGTAAGCGCAATTGGGACGGTGGTCTCTGCGGTGGGCGCGGTCAGCGTGGCAATTGGTGCAGCTGGAGGCCTAGGGGCTGTTTTGCTGGCCGTAGCAACAGGACCTATAGGAATAGCTGTGGCAGCAATTGGGGGGCTTACAGTGGCTGGTGTCGCGCTGTACAAGCATTTCAGCGCCGACATGATTCCTGAAATTCAGCGATTTGGTAGCGAAGTCTCTGCCAATACTCAGAAGGCCGTAGGTGGATTTTTGGATCTAAACGATAAGGCCACCGTTGCACTAGATCAATTGCGTTGGTCCGGCCAGACGATAACTGGAGAAATGGCGGCAAGCATTACCGAAACATTCTCTCTCATGGGGGATCAAGTCCTTACTGCAATGCAAGAAGACCACGCTGCTCAGTTACAGACCATGGGGCAGTTCTTTGCATCCTCTAAGTCACTGACTGACCAGGAAGAAGCGGCAGCGCTGGAGAAGATGAAGGCTAACCAAGCCGCACAGGAAGGATATGTGGGCGAGTCTCAGCGGAAGATTGCAGCGATCATGCAAACGGCCCGGGAAGAGAAGCGTGGAATTACCGAATGGGAGCGGCTGGAGATAAATCGCATTCAGCAGCAGATGGTTGAGACGGGCATCAAACACCTGTCTGATAATGAGTTAGAGCAGAAGGCCATCATGGAGCGTATGCGCCAGAATGCTGGAGATCTATCCGCCAGACAAGCTGCCGAAGTTGTACAGAATAGCGTGAAGCAGCGGGACGAGTCCATCGCCGCCGCCGATGAGCAGTACAACGATGTCATTAAGACTATTATTCAGCAGCGGGATGAAGCGGGAACCATTACTGCCGAACAGGCCGACAAGCTGATCTCCGAAGCTAAGCGGCAGCGTGACCATACAGTAAACGCTGCTAATGGTATGTATACCGATGTGGTGGACGCTGCCAAGAAGCAGGCCGGGGAGCATATTAATCAGGTCGATTGGGAAACCGGAGAAATCCTCACCAAGTGGGATACCTTCAAAACGTCCGTGAAGGCGAAATGGGATGAGCTTAAAAAGTGGGCTGCTGAAGTATTCGGGGATATGTGGAAGTCCATCACCGATGTTACCGAAACAATCAAGGTGGATGTACAGCGGCAATGGGATGAAATGATTCAATTCTTCAAGGACATTGATTTAACCCAAATCGGCGCGGATATCATGAATGGTTTGAAGAATGGAATTAAGAGCAAAGCGAATGAGTTGGGTCAGGCCGCAAAGGACATATCGTCAAAAATCGGGGAATCCATTCGTGACTTTTTCGGCATCCATTCACCGTCCCGACTAACCACCGAATACGGCGAATACATCATCCAAGGTCTTGCAAAAGGAATGGATAATGAAAGCGGTGAAGCGAAGAAGGCAGCTGCAACGGCTGCTAAGGGCGTTGACTCTGCTTTTAAAGAAGCATTTGCGGCTGCGCAGCATCAATACAAAATCGGTGCTGTGGACACGACTGGATATGTGAAGTCTCTGAAGACCATTCAGGCACAATATGCCAAGACAACGGATCAACGCCGAAAGGTGACGGAGGAGATCAGTAAGAATAACAAGGCGCTGGCTGCGGATCAGATCAAGAAGGCTAAAGAAGTATTCGACGCATCCAAGACCTACATTGATGCTCGCGTTTCCACTGGGAAGGCTTCCCTGGCGCAGGAGCTGTCCTTGTGGCAGCAGGTGCAAGCGAAGTACAAGGCTGGCAGTGCCCAGCGTATTGCGGCAGACAAAGAGGTCTATCGCGTGCAGCAAGAGATATCCAAGGCTGGGTTCGACGCATCCAAGACATGGATTGAGAAGTCCAAGCAGGCGAAGGAGCTTTCCTTGGTCGAGGAGCTTGCGGCATGGGAACGGGTGCAAGCAAAATACAAGGTTGGTACTGAGCAACGCGTAGCGGCAGACGAAGCAGCCGGTCAGGTTCGGCTTGCGATTTATACTCAACTGACGACAGCCAGCGAAGAATTCCTTGCGAAGACCAAGGAGATCAATGCAAATGTGGCTGCTGAGGAAAAGCGCCTGAATGCAGAGTATGAAGCGGCAGTGGTACAGCGTGCCAAGTCGATCAATGACTTTGCTGGACTCTTTGACCAGGTTACTCTTGCTTCGGAAACCAGCGGGCAGGATCTGCTGGACAACCTTCGCGGCCAAGTCGAATACCTGGACAAGTGGGCGGACAATATCCGCACATTATCGGCCAAGGGAATCGACAAAGGGCTGCTGGAAGAGTTGCGGCAGATGGGTCCGCAGGCGGCACCTGAACTCGCAGCGCTGAATCAACTCACCGACGAGCAGTTGCAGGAGTATTCCGGACTGTGGAAAACGAAGGCTTCCGCTGCCCGGACCGCAGCCGTTACAGAGCTGACCGGATTACGTCAGGACACCAATACTCAAATTGGCCTGCTGCATACGGATGCTGTCACAGAGCTGGATAAGCTGCGGATAGACTTCGAATCCAAGGTGAAGGCCATTCGCGGCGACAGTACAAAACAGTTCAACGCTATGAAGGCGGATCTGCCCACGATAGGCAAACAGGCCATGCAAGGGTTGATTGACGGTATGGCCGGGATGCAGGGGGCGGTCACAGCAAAAGCCAATGAGATTGCCAAATCGGTCACCAAGACGATGCAGAAGGCACTGGATATTCATTCGCCTTCGCGTGAGCTGTCGTGGATTGGCGGAATGGCCGGGGCCGGACTGGTCGAGGGGCTGGCCGGGACGATGGCAAGCATTCAGCGACAGGCGGCGGCGATGGCAGCCGCAGCTATGCCCGCTATTCAATCGCCTTCCATTAGTGGGGCGACTTTCGCCGGTGGCGGGACAGCATCGGCTCCGGCTGCTGCTATTACCCAAATCATTATGCGTGGACTATTCGAGGGATCAACCTTCAACGTCCGGGATGAGAATGAGGCAGTGAAGATAGGACAGCTGATCGGTACGCAAATTACAGATGCTTTACGCGGTACGGGGGTGTAATGATGAGTGTCGTTGCTTATTTTGGCGATAAAACACCGCGAGAGCTGGGATTCGGGACATTCCGCAAGACGGACCGTCCTATCCTCTCTTCGACGGTAGATCGGACGGCCGCTGTACCATATATGCCCGGTGCTTATGATTTTGGTGCAGACTTGGGGCCGAAACCATTCAACATAGAGTGTGCGTTCGTGGCCCGGAATTCCATCCAACTGCAGGAGCGGGTATCCGCCTTTGCTGCTTATTTACTGGATGGATTCGGCAGGCCGCGAACAATGCCGTTGATCTTCAGCGCACAGCCGGACAGGCAGTATATGGTCCGGTATTCAGGTTCGCTGCCGATTGACCGTGTGGCAGGCTTTGGCCCTTTCATGCTGCCGCTGATTGCACATGATCCATATGCCTACAGCATCTATGATTTGGATGAGATCGACGTAGATAGCCTGATCCCGGTGGACATGGATGTATCAGTGGATCTAGCTTCCACGTATTCGGTGACGGGGCCGATGGCGATCCCGTTTACAAATTTCGGGACGCTGAACGGTGCACCGGTGCTTCAGATATCGGGGGCGTTCTCCTATTTGTCCATTACTATCGGCGGAGTGGAGACAATCTATAACACGGCTTTGTCCGGCACACTGGTTCTCGACTTCGCGCGGAAGACAGCGCGGGTTGGATCTACGAATGTCCTGCGCAATACCAATCGGAGGTTTGGGGCGCTGCCGGTAGGCGATTCGATCATCGTGGTGAACGGCAGCGGAATAAATTGCTCTCTGTCCATTGGTCTGCACGCGAAATATGCATAAATTGAGGTGAATGTGATGGCAGAAATTGAGTTAATCAAAGGCGCGGACAACGGGAATGTGGCGGACAAACTGTCTGCCGCCTATCCGAAGATCAACCGGAACTTCCAAAGGGCGAACAGTGAACTGGCGGTGCACGGTCAAAACATTACAAACCATGAAGGGCGGATCTTGTCCGCGCAGGGCGAGCTGGACAATCATGAGGTACGGATTACACAGGCTAAGGGGGATATTGACCAGCATAAAGCTTCAGGTGTGGCGCATGCTGCCGAGCACATCACCTATGAGGGCGCGGTAACTGGAACCGACAACCTGAAGCAGGCTGTAGATATCGTGAAGGATCAGTTGGATCAAGCCATCATATCGGGAGACAGCGGACCTGAAGCTGCTGCAGCCCGGGTGAGTGTTTCTGGAGAAACCTACTCTACTTTGGGAGATCGGCTGAACGATGAGTACGAGAAGCATACTGCGCAGTTGGCGGATATTGCGAAGGTAACTACAGCTCAATTATCCGTGTCAATTGACGACTATGGGTTAGTTGGCGATGGGGTATATGATAACTCAGTTGGGTTGCAGGCTATGTGCGACAGTGAGATGTACGTATACCTGCCTCCTGGGACGTATCGATACACCACTACGCTTGTGTTAAGTAAGGATAAATTTATATTATCGGGAGCAAGCCCAGATACTATACTCTTGTTTGAGGGAGCCGGTCATGCTGTTTCGGTTGAAGCTCGCGCAACAATTAAAAATTTACTTATAAAGAGTAAATACGATGGCACCGGGAGCAATGTGTACATTAAGCACGGTTGTAATCTTGAAAATATACATTTATACACTTCCGCAGGGTATGGGGTCGAGTTCTGTACGACTAATCATGTTATTACTACCCATCTTGATTCTGTAACAATTGCATATAACAAACTGGGGGGGATTTATTTAAAAAGCACCGGAATTTCACAAATCAATGATGTGAGTTTAAATCGCTTATATATCGCAAAAAATGGGTTTGATGCAGATAATCTTTCGTCCGAGGCTACTCCCTCTAGTGGGCACGCAATGTATATTGACGGGGGTTTAGGGATCAGGATACGGGATTATGTGTTCGAGTATAACACAGGCGCTGGCCTATATTTAGATAAATCTACAGGCTACACACTCAGAGGTTTAGTGGTTGAGGGAGGGTATTATGAGCAAAACAAATACGCACGAACTGTAGTTAATTGGGGGGGCGCTGCATGGGATAATATTAGTGTATCTGGTTCATCATTTTCAGATCCTTACCCACTCCCAAGTAATTCGCTCACCCCACTTTACGGTAATACTGCTGTCATTGAAAGAGTGCCCCTGTCACCAACAATTAACATTAACGGAATTTATGACATCACAAATAATAAGGCAGAGATAGGGTACTCACGCGTATCTATTAAGCCAAACGAAACTTTTGACTTTAATTATTACCCTTATTCGTCCGCAAGAGTGAGGAGCGACCTTGCGGAATGCGAGGGTTTTAAATGCCTCATTATAAATCCAGAATTAGGCGGTTTCCTGGAATATGGAGACAATAACTACACGTATATTAACCCGTATTTGGACTACCTAATAGAGATCGAGTATAAATGTAACAAGGGTGGGGTAGCAGGCCAGGCAGTGTTCCAATTTAATCGCCTAGGTTTGGACAGCGAAGAACAACTTCCAAACACTGACGGAGGAGCAAAGTTTTCCGCGTCACTTCCAGAGTCTTTGACATTTATCAAAAAACAATATGTTTATAATAGTGGTCAGATGAAAAAAGGTACTCGTCGACTTCAGATGTACCTTAATAACGAAAACGGCCTCCCAGCAGGCTCGTATTTAATAGTGAAGTATGTGAGAATTACTCCTATTGGGGGAAATGTAATATTGAGTGGTGCCACATCAGCAAGACCCGAACCAATCAAAGGTTTTCAATATTTCGACGATACTCTGCAAAAACAGATATGTGGCAATGGTACAGTATGGAAGGATGCAAGTGGTGCAACAGTTTAATCTTCCCAAAACTACCTACCATGAAGTAAACTATAGACTTGTAGTGATACATTATACCTTTTGGAAAGCGGTGGTCTTTGTGAACGTAGATATGGGTCATCCATTTGTTAGGTCAGTTATTAATACTGTTCAACGATATAATCATAAGCAATACTGGCGCATGAGAAATGAAGTGGTTAGCTCAACATCAAATCGTTCGAAAATTACCAGATTAATTTACTTGCTGAGAATAAAACGTATGGATGCTTTTAACAATGCATCTATGGGAACAGACTTAGGTTCTGGTGCGCAGTTTTCTGGACCACCTACGCTCTATCATGGACTAAATGGGATAGTAGTTTCTCATTTTGCAAAAATCGGGAAAAACTGCACCATATACCAACGTGTCACAATTGCGGAGGGAGCAGACCGTAAAGCTGCGACTATCGGTGACAACTGCATAGTAGGAGCAGGAGCTGTGATTATCGGAGGGGTGACAATTGGCAACTCCGTAAAAATAGGTGCCAACTGCGTTGTTACTAAGGATGTGCCTGGCAATAGTACTGTTGTCGGAAATCCTGGTGTAGTTATTGGAAATGATGTCACGGAGTAGGACCATACTGCGCAACAAAGGGAGGATGAAAATGATAACGTTTTTGAGCGGTATTTTTTTAGGCTATTTTCTCTCGCCATATTGGAAAGCAGCTAAGTCCGTTTTTTCAAATGCTTGGATTAGGTATAAATCAGAACAATAGTCAGAACGCCGCATACTGCGCAGCAAAGGAGGTTTAACCCTTGCTTACAATATTAGGCCCTGATCATGGGGCATTGGCTATCATAGACCATTACTTGAACGACTCCATTCAGGAGACAATCAACGGCGAATACAAACTGTCCTTCACGGCGATAATTGATGAGGATGGCAAAAGCGAGTACCTAGTCGATGGCAATTTGGTTGAGGTAGAAGATCAATTATTTAACATAGTTCATCACCGAAGGACCCGCGATGGAGGCGGGTCCTTAATTGTTGCAGTGGACTGTGAACAGGTGGCCTATAATCTGCTGCGGTTTGAGTGGGCGGACGGATTCGTTCACGCGGGAACGCCTGCGGATCTGCTGGCGATGATCCTGGACGGTACCGGATTCACCGTTGGTACCGTGGAGGTCGGGAATTATATCTCTGTGGATCTGGCTGAGGAGAATATCAACGCCAGGGCCATTATGATGGAGATTGCGGCGCTATCTGGTGGGGAGCTACTGTTTGAACGCCACACGATATCGCTGTTGGCTCCACGTGGGCAGCTAAGAGGTGTTCAATTCCTGCTTGGCAAAAACCTAAAGGGCATTATCAAAGACGTAGACACCCGTTCCGGCGAGATCATCACAGCCTATGAGGTGGATGTGCAGGAGCTGCGGGAGCTGCCGGAGTTCGCGGGGCTGGAAGAGTTCGACTTGGGGGATTCCGTGTTTATCGTGGACCCGGAGCTTGGGATCGATGAGGAGCAGCGGATCATCGGGTACACGTACAGCCCGCGCCGCCGGATCAACAGTAAAGTGGTCATATCCAATGCGATCACCGGCATTAAGGACGCAGTAGTCAGCCTGAAGAAGACAACCATCGTCAAAGACAAAGTGTATAACGGTACCCGGATCGGCCCGGAGGTTGGATTCGAGGCGATCCGCAGCGACAAGATGGCCCGGACCGTGATGAATGCCACCGAGGGAATCAAGATTCAGAAGGGCAACGGAAGTGGGTCTGGTTGGACAGATGTTATATATCTGGACACCGAAGGAAATGGGGTATTTTCAGGTAAAATCATTGCATCGTCCTTCGAAGGCGGCACCATCATGATCGGCAGCGGACACAACGCCTTCCGCGCCAGTGATTGGGGCATATGGCTAGGGAATGAAGCATTCGCGAATGCGCCGTTCAGCGTCAACCCTGCCGGTCACATGAAGGCGGTTGGCGCTGAGTTCAGCGGTACGATCACAGCGTCAGAGATTAATGGCGGCGAGATCAACGGGACGGATATTAACGGCGGCCGAGTGACAGGCGCGTTGATACGGACTGGCTTGAATGGGGTATACCCACGAGTGGAGATTGACCCTTCAAGCGTTGCGTTCGGGGTTTACGCAGATGAGAACAACGGTGTATTGATCCCTGCGTTTGATGGGGGAGTCAGCAAGATTCAATTCCTGTCAAATGGCAACGAGTCCACCATTTATAATTCACCGAGCCTTGGGCTGGTGCTATCCGGTTTTGCCGAGACAAGGCTAGCTGGACCAAAAGTGGTTCTAGCCCCTTCCGGCAACGTTTTTATTCCCTCATGGTCACAATTTCGTAGCGATAACGAAGCAATGAGCCTTCAGGATGTAATAGATGACCTATATGCAGCAATAAGTAATAAGGCGAGCATATCCCATTCTCACACTGTAAATCTTGGATCGCATAACCATGGCATTGCTGGTGCAGTTAACTGGGGTGGCACCTTCTCAGTATCATGACGTAATGGTATGATGGGGTAAAATACCATCGGAGGTTGTTATATTATGAAAAAGTTTGTATCTGGCATAATCGTCGGCGTTATGCTGTTCGCTGGTGCATCAGCCTTTGCCGCACCAACAAGTCTCATCGGGCAGAAGGTGCAGGGTCTGTTTACAGTCGAGAAGAATGGTAAGAAAGTGGCTGATGCAGTAGTTATTAATGGATCGGCTTATGCTCCGGTCAGAGCCGTATCTGATGCTGCTGGAGTTACACTGAGCCTGGAGGGGAAGAAAATTATCATGGAGGAAAAAATACCTTTAACAAGCGAGTCATCTCCAACAGCGACTGCAACCCCTACAACAGCGGAGGGATTAAGTGCAGAGCGGGAATTGTTGGTTACTGCCATTGACAAGAAACAAGCCCATGTGGAGGAATACAGAAATCATCAAGTGGATTTTTATACAACGCTGATCAAAGAAAACCCAAATTCTAAATCGATTCCCGATTGGCAGGCAGCTGAGAAAAAAGGAAACACAAGACTGGAAGAGATAAAAGCTGAACTGACCAGTCTTCAGCAGCAACTATCCGATCTCGATGCCCAAATTGCCGAAGTCCAAAAATAAATGTTCAGTAAAGAGTCTCGATATCGTGAGGCTCTTTTATTTTGTCCATAGGAGGAAAACAAAGATGGCCATAATCAGAAACAAGCTATCCATTGAAATTGAACCAACCGTCCCGGAGGTATGCGCGGTGATCTCAGCGGTGATGGCTTATTATCCAGGGCAAGAAGTCAAGGTCTTAGAAGGCATCAGGGAGTCACTGAGTAAGCGGATAGCCGAGATTAATTCCTTGGAGCCTTCAGGTGATTCTGACAAGGAGGTGGAAGCCTGAATTGAATACTACAAAATAGAGGACACGCCCAAGTAGGCGTGTCTTTTGCTTTTCAGGGAGATCACAAGAGAGGGGGAAGGATAATGCCGGGAGGAGGAGGAACAGTGGCTGCTGAGGATAAGCTGGTTGAGATTCAGATTCAATTGGCGCGAATGGAAAAGACGCTTGAAGTAGTACCGACACTGACAACGACAATTGAGCTTACACGCGATCTAGCTCGTGAGGCGATGCAGTCTACTAAATCGGCGCATCACCGGCTGGATCGGATCGAGGACGGCCAGCGATGGCTGTGGCGCACTATTGGGGGATCAATCATTACCGTTGTTATTGCTGCTATCATTGCAGCTATTAAACTTACTGGAGGTTAGTCGAATGGAATGGAACATTGTATCTGAATTTATTAAGCCTGAATTGCTCATGGTAGTGGCGGCATGCTGGATTATTGGATATATCCTGAAGCAAACGCCGCGAGTGCCGAACTGGACAATCATCTATGCTGTTACGCTGGTGTCCATCATCATTGTATTTTTTATGCTGGGGTTCACTGTCGAAAGCTTCTTGCAAGGCATCTTGTGCGGCGCAGTAGCCGTATATGGTAATCAGCTTGTCCAGCAGACCAAGAGAGGAATTGATGAGTAATGCAGATTATCCAAAAGGGGAATAAGTACACCAACAGCAGCAGCCGAGACGGCCATATACCTATCATGATAGTGGATCATATCAGCGGCGGGTCAATGGGCAGCATGGACAACTGGTTCCAGTCTTCAGGCAACGAGGTCAGCAGCGCCCATTTTGGTGTATCCAAAGCCGGAGCAATCCACCAGTACGTCGATATCCAGCGAATGGCATGGGGAAACGGATTAGTGGCTGCTGACACACGCAAGGCCCCATCAGCGCTTGTTAAGGAAATGGCTCCGGTCAATCCGAACAAGTATAGTGTCAGTATTGAGCATGAAGGCACGGACGGTATGCTTACGGAGGCTCAGTATGCTGCAACGGTCTGGTTACACACATTCATTAGCAACGAGGTAGAACGTCTGTATGGCAAGCCTATCACGCTGGACCGCAAGCATATAGTCGGCCATTTTCAGATTGACCCAATTCGTAAGCCCTATTGTCCTGGACCTAAATTTCCATGGGCGCGGCTGTACGGCGATTTGAAAGCGAAGGAGGGATTTGAAGTGAAAGCGACTAAAGCGAAAGTAACTGTGAACGGCCAGAAGCTGAAGGCTGATGCTCTGCTGATTGACGGGACAACCTATATTCCTTTGCGTGCCGTAACCGAAGCGTTAGGTGCTGAGATTGGATGGGACAACATTACAAAGACGGCCAGTGTAACCAAGTAATTATTGCGAAGTCTCTGCCAAGCGCAGAGGCTTTTTTTTATTTCTCATAGCCTGCGCTTCTACCGATTCTTCTACCGTCATGAAATACCTAACAACAACTTGCGGAACCTTAAACGTAGGTTTCATAAGGGGTTGAAGGCTAATGTGACCTTATAAAACCATAAAAAACCCGCATTGTCCGCACTCGTAATGCGTAGGCCGGGGGTTCAATTCCCTTCACCAGCATCCTTAACAACTCAATCATGGCGGGGCTTTCCGGGATTTCGGGGGCCTCGCCTTTTTCTCATATCCATTACCCACCTAAGTAAAGATATATCTATAATTCATTGTTATAATAAAAGTGTGAAGTCAAGTTTACCTGTAAGGAGGAGGATTCTCGATGGGATTTGCAAATTTATGTATTGCGTGGATTTGTATAGCATGTTGGATCTATACGTTCAAAGATAGGGTGAGCAGAAAGATCGTCTTTCCGGTAGCCGGATTGAGTCTGTTGGTAACGCTTATATTTTGGATAAACGCTTTAGGCTAATGATCATTGAGGCAGAAATCACAGAAGGCAGATGAAGAGATGAAGCTAAACACCGGACCCCTCCGCAAGTCCTTCGGCAGGGATACGCTGCGCGGGCAGATGTACTGGACGCTGTTGACCAGCGCCATGATTCCGCTGATTATGACAGGTACGCTTGCGCTGTACTCTATGACTTCGATTCTCGACAACAAAATAGAAAAGGGGATCGAAGGCAATTTGCAGCGCGTGCTGCAGACACTGGAGACCACGCTGAGCAATCTGTATGATGTATCCCAGCAAATGTCGTTTGAAGGGTTCGTCGGAGCCGATATGAAACGGCTGCTGGAGACGAATGACCCTTTTGAAGCAGCCCAGATCAACAACGATATCCAGCGCAATGTTAATCTGCTGAACGCCTCCAACCTCAATACCGGCCTGATGTTCTATTACGACGGCAAAGAGCAGCGGCTGCGGTATGAGACCCTGCTGACCCGGGACAAGCAGCCCGATCTATCGAAGCTTCCCGTGATGGCTGTACGGGGGGATATCACCTATAACAGTCCTCATTTGACCCTATATAAATACAACGATACCCCGGTGTTCTCGATTGTACGCAAAATGGGCGATGCCGAGCATCCGCTCTATGCCTATGTGGAAACGAATTCAAAAGTGCTGCAGCAGGTGCTGAATAAGGAGCAATACGGGATGAATGCCTTCCATCTGCTAACGGACAAAAACGGGGTTGTGCTCTACAGCGACAAGCCGGAGTGGTTCCCGGACGGAAGTGTGTACCACGATCAGCAGCGGCAGGATTATTATGATTTCAAGGAGACGGCGCAGCAGGGCTGGAACCTGGTTGTCTTCATTAGTAAGCAGGATTATCACCGGGAGAGCCGGACCTGGATGGTCGGGTTCTCCCTGGTGGCCGGGCTGGCGCTGATTATCTCCTTGCTGCTCGCGCTGCGTATCTGGAAGGTAGTGCTTGGGCCGCTGCAGGGCATGCACCGGGGGCTGCGTGATCTGACGAACCGGCGTGCGCAGGTGGGCCTTCCGGCCACAGGGTTGAAGGAGTTCGATTATCTGATTGACCGCTTCAATGGCATGCAGCATCAGATCGGCGAGCTGATCCTGGAGGTGGAGCATAAGGTCAAGGAGCAGCAGGAGATCGAGATGGAGAAGCTGATGGCGCAGATCAATCCGCATTTTCTCTATAATACAGTCAACACGGCGCAGTGGCTGGCGCGGATGAACGGGCAGCAGGAGATTGACCGCTTCCTCTCCTTGTTCACCAAGGTGCTGAAATACAACCTGGCCAAATCGGGCAAAATTGTCACCCTGCAGGATGAGATCCAGTCACTGCGCGACTATGTGGAGCTGCAGCAGATTCGGTATGACTATGAATTCGATGTGCGCTACGACATTCCGCAGCAGATTATGGAGGTGGTGCTGCCGCGCTTCATTCTGCAGCCGATTGTGGAGAATGCGCTCTATCATGGCCTTCCCGAGACGGGCGGCGTGATTGTGGTGAGCGCAGAAGACAGGCTGGACCATATTGTGATTGAGGTCAGGGATAATGGCAAAGGCATGACGGCTGCTCAGATTGAAGATATGCTGAGTGGTGACAAGGACAGCCACCAATCGTCAGGTATGGGGATCGGGCTGAATTATGTCGTCCGCAGTCTGAGCAGCTTCACAGAGGGCCGCAGCAAGCTTGCCATTACCAGCGCAGATCCGGGCGGAACCACCGTATCGATCATATTGCCGAAGCTGGATGCAGACAGAGGAAGGGATGGTGCAGGACATGAAGGTCTTGGTCGTGGATGATGAGAAGCTGGTGCGCAGAGGGCTGATCTCGATGATGCCCTGGGACAGATATGGGATGAAGGTAATCGCGGAAGCGATGAACGGCACCAAAGCGCTGGAATGTATGGCCGCTGAGCCGGCGGACATCGTGTTCACCGATCTAATGATGCCGGAAATGTCTGGCTTTGAGCTGATGGAGCAGCTGAAGCTGCAGTATCCCCGGACTGCCGTAGTGGTGCTGTCCTGCCATGAGGAATTTGCCTTCGCCCAGCAGGCGATCCGGCGCGGTGCCATCGATTATGTGGTCAAAAATGATCTGGAGACCGATGTGATGGACGAGGTGCTGGAACGGATTGCGGCCAGTGTGCGGAGCCGGGCGGACAATCGGCCGGAGCAGCAGGAAGCTTCGCTGCATCCGCTGTTCTATGAGGGGGAATCACCGGTACGCCTACACGGGATTCCCGGCACTGAAGCACAGCTTATGCCTCATGGCGACAGCGCGCAGCAGGCTTCCGCAGAAGTCTGCCAAGCCCTGTGGCAAGGAATGCGCTGGCTGTATGAGGACGAATCGTTTGAGCAGCTGCTGACTCTGACCGCTGAGCTGCGGTTGCCGCAGTCGCAGCTGAAGGACATGGTGTTCCCGGTGCTGCTGAAGTCCGGTTATCTGCTGCTGTCACTGGAGCATTCGCTGCGCTGGATCTCGCGGCTGGAGCAGAGCCGGCGCTGGGAGGAATGGCGCGAGGTGCTGCAGGAGGAGCGGAGTTATCTGCGCAACCTGCTGTTCCGCGAGAAACACGCGGCTGAGGTAGTTCAGGGCATTCTGCAGGCTGTCGTATATATGCATGGCAAGGAAGAACTGGATTTCAGCCAGAATGAAGTGGCGGATGTAGCGAATATGAGCCGCACCTATTTCAGCCAGAGCTTCAAGGGAGTTACCGGCAAGGTTTTCCAGGATTATGTGAAGGAACTGCGCCTGTACAAGGCGCGCCAGCTGCTGCTGCAGAGCAGCAAGCCGATCTACAGCATCGCCCAGCAGGTTGGCTTCAAAGACGAGAAATATTTCAGCAAAATGTTCCAGCAGCAATACGGAATGCTGCCCTCGGCTTACAGAAACCAGAACCCGCTGCGTGTCGAGTAGGAATCTGGTAAGCTGCACCTCTGAAAATGGTCAGAGGGAGGTAGCTGATCTTATTGAAAGCGGATACAATAACCCTCGAACCGGGAACGCGTTTCTGACCCGGCTTTCGGGGGTTTGACTTTATACTTGAAGAGTAATCTCAATAAGCTACAGGGGGAGACAAATCATGAAAAAACATAGGCTGGCTGCGATTCTGCTAGGCTCCATATTGGTGTTGTCGGCTTGCTCCAATGCCGCGGACAATTCGGGCAGCAATACAGCCGATTCCGGCAATGATGGAAAAGAGAACGTTGTAGGCAAACAAGATCCGTATGCGCCCATGGCGGAGCCGGTGACGATAACCATCGGCAAAGAGGCGGCGGTGGACCCGAAACTGCCGGATGGTTCAACGGTGGAGGACAACGAGCTGACCCGTTATTTCTCGGAGAAGCTGAACGTCAAATATGAGAATGCCTGGCAGGCAACGAACTCGGGAGATGCTTACAGACAGAAGGTTAGCCTCAGCCTTACCGGCGGCGATCTTCCCGACGTGATGGTGGTCGATAAGCAGCAACTGGTTCAACTGGTGAACGCGGACATGCTGGAAGACCTGACAGCGGTCTATGAGAATTATGTCTCCCCCAATCTGAAGGCTGCGTATGACTCAACGAATGGCTACAGCCTGAATTCGGCAACCTTCGACGGCAAGCTGAGAGCGTTCCCGAACGTTAGCCCCGGCGCCGATGCCGAGAATCTGCTCTGGGTGCGCCAGGATTGGCTCGATGAGCTGGGCCTGACAGCGCCGAAGACGCTGGATGACATTATTGCCGTAACCAAGGTTTTTCAGGATAAAAAAGGGGCATCCGGTATTCTCGGCACCCAGCAGATAGTGAATGTCGGCACCAGCCAATATGGCTTCGACACCATCTTCAGCTCCTTCGGTGCCTACCCTGAGCTGTGGATGAGGGACGAGCAGGGCAAAGCCGCCTATGGCTCTGTTCAGCCGCAGATGAAGGAAGCGCTCGCCAAGCTGCAGAGCATGGTTAAGGAAGGGCTGATCGATCCGGAATTTGCCGTCAAGAAGCCGGAGCAGGCAACAGAGCTTGTGGTCAACGGGCAAGCGGGAATTTTCTTCGGACCGTGGTGGCTGCCGTTTTCGCCTCTGAATGATGCAGTCAGCCAGGACTCCAAAGCAGAATGGACAGCCTATCTCGCCCCTGCCGGACCGGAGGGCAAGCTTAACACCCATATGGGCGCCGCCAGCAGCAGCTACCTGGTCGTCCGCAAAGGATATGAGCATCCCGAAGCCGTGCTGAAAACCTTAAATTTGCAGTTTGACGTGGACCAGCTGCAAGGCGAAGGCATTGTGGACCAGGACCCGTACCAATGGATAAATATGCCGTTCTCGCTGCTGCTCAGCAATTATGACGACAAGGAGAAAAAAGCACTTGCGGTTCAAGCCGTTATTGACGGCAGTGCGGCCGCCGATACGCTTCAGGGTGAAGCCAAGCAGATATACGAGTCTTACTTGAAGGACAAGGAAACACCCAAAAAGGATATGGCTGCCTGGTCACAACGCCACGCCTTCCTGACAGGAGCGCTGGTGCTGGCCGGAGACGGGGTTCATCAGGAGCAGGGTGTCTTCTATGACCAGACCGATACGATGCGGGGCAAATGGGCCAATCTGCAGAAGCTTGAGGACGAAACCATGCTGAAGATTATTATGGGCTCGGAATCGGTCGATTATTTCGACAGCTTCGTAGAGAAGTGGAAATCCCAAGGCGGCGATCAGATCACCGAAGAGGTTCAGGCCGAAATTGAGAAGTAGACCCCGCACCATTAAATAGAGTAAGGAATGGAGGGAAAACATGGGGAAGAAGGGCAATGCGCTGCATTATCACCTGATGCTTGCTCCGGGAATGCTGTTTATTATCATTTTTGGCATCATCCCCTTGTTCGGCATCGCCATCGCGTTCCAGGATTTTATTCCGGTCAAAGGCATATCAGGCTCTAAATGGGTGGGATTCGATAACTTCGTCTATATGTTCCAGCTGGATGACAGCAAGCGAATTCTGTTCAACACCCTGTATATTTCGATTCTGAAAATGATTATGCAGGTGATCGTGCCTGTAGGAACGGCGCTCCTGCTGCATGAGCTGATGTTCAACCGCATGAAGCGCTGGTTCCAGACGATTATTTATCTGCCTCATTTTCTGTCCTGGGTCATTCTGGCCGGCATTCTGACCGATATGCTGTCCGCACAGGGGATTGTGAACAAGCTGGTAAAAGGGGTGTTCGGCGAATCGGTATTTTTCCTGGGAAGCAATTTCTGGTTTCCGATTGTCGTGGTGCTCAGTGATGTGTGGAAGGAATTTGGCTTCAATGCGATCATCTTCCTGGCCGCGCTGACTGCGATCAACCCCTCGCTGTATGAAGCAGCAGAGATTGACGGGGCCGGACGGCTGCGCAAAATGTGGAGTGTCACGCTGCCCGGCATCCTGCCGACGATTGTGCTGATCACTACCCTGAATATCGGCCAGGTGCTGAACGCCGGATTCGATCAGATCTATAACCTGTACAATCCGCTGGTCTACCAGTCGGGCGATATTATTGATACGTATGTGTACCGGATAGGGCTGGTGCAATACCAATTTGGGCTTGCTACTGCCGTCGGCAGCATGAAATCACTGGTCGGCTTTGTGCTGATCTTCATCTCCTACCGCCTGGCTGCCAAGTATGCCAACTATCGTATTTTTTAGAACAAGCTATGCTTGCAGGGAAAGGAGGGTTCGCTCATGCTGCCTTCAGTCAAACGGCGTATAAGAACAACAGACGTATTGCTGCTGCTGCTAATGATAGTTATTACACTGCTCTGCCTGCTGCCGCTGGTGTACATTGTCTCGCTCTCGCTGAGCGGGAAATCGGCGGCGGCGGCCGGCCAGGTGACCTTGTTTCCAGTGGACTTCACGTTCTATTCCTACAAATATATGCTCAGCGACCACCGGTTCTTTGATGCTTTTGGCGTTTCGGTCAAACGGGTGCTGATCGGTGGAGCGATCAACTTCGTGCTTACGATCCTGATGGCCTTCCCACTGGCTAAGGAACGTTCGGAATTCAAGAGCAGGAACCTCTATATCTGGATTATCGTCTTCACCATGATGTTCAACGGCGGTCTGATTCCCTGGTATATGGTGATCAAGAATCTGCAGCTGACCGATACCATCTGGGCGCTTACGCTGCCAACGGCCGTGCCGATCTTCAATGTCATTCTGCTGATGAACTTCTTCCGCAATCTGCCTAAAGAAATTTCGGAGGCGGCGACGGTGGATGGGGCCGGTCCTTGGCGGATGCTGCTGCGCATCTCCGTGCCGCTGGCGCTGCCGGCGATTGCCACAGTTACGCTGTTCAGTGTGGTGAACCATTGGAATGCCTTTTTTGACGGAATGATTCTGATGAACAAGCAGAGCAACATTCCCCTGCAGACGTATATCCAGCAGCTGGTGGTGCAGCCGGTCGTTTCATCGACAACTAGGGCGGAGGATCTGATCAACTTCTCGCAACGCACCTTCAATGCCGCCAAAATTGTCGTAACCATGCTGCCGATCCTGGTGATCTATCCGTTCCTGCAGAAATATTTCGTATCCGGCATTACGCTGGGCTCGGTGAAAGAATAAGGAGGACCTCAACTTGGATATCCATAATCCCGTCTTACCCGGTTATTGGGCGGACCCATTCATTCTGCGTGACGGTGACGATTATTATCTGTACCCGACCAAGGACAGCGACGGTTGGCAGTATGAGAAGTTTCATGTGTTCCACAGCCGCGATCTGATCCACTGGGAGGGGCCACAGGTAACGCTTGATCTGCAGGAGGTCAGTTGGGCCTCCTCGCAGGCCTGGGCGCCGGGGGTGAACAAATACAAGGGCAAATATTATATGTATTTCACGGCGGAAGCACAGATAGGAGTGGCCGTATCCGATACGCCTACCGGTCCCTTCAAGGATCTGCTGGGGCGTCCGCTGATTACCAAGGACCAATACGCTTGCCAATCCATTGATGCCGATCTGTTCGTGGACGAGGACGGACAGCCTTATCTGCTCTGGGGCCAGGGGAAATGCTGGATTGCGCCGCTGGCGGAGGATATGATTTCTTTTGCAGGCGAGCCGTTGCCGCTCTCGGACCAGATCTACCGGGCGAAGGGCGCCGATCCGGCACAATTCGACATTTCCATCTACAATGAAGGGCCGCATCTGCAGAGAAAAGACGGATTATACTGGCTGACCTGGAGCAATTACGATACCCGTGATCCGCGTTACCAGATTGCTTATGCGTTCAGCAGCCATATCTACGGTCCTTACGAGGTTCCCGAGAATAATCGGCTGACGCTCGCTTCAGAGCAGGCGGTGGGTACAGGACATGCCTCACTAACCACTCATGGAGAGGACTGGTACCTGGTCTACCACCGGCTTGCCGATCCCGAGCACAGCCTGATGCGTGAAACCTGTGTGGCAGTGGTGCAGTTTGCTGATGGACGTCCTTTTGTAGCTGTGGATTAGGTAATTAGGACTCAAAAAATTAATGTTATTTTCATGTGATAATCAGCTTGTTTTCAGGTTAGGGGGATATACTAAGAACTACCAAACACCCCCAGTGTTTTGTATATAGTTGACAGGTCCTGCCGGAGAAGGTGGGGCCTATTTTTTTGACTTTAGCTGATATTGCTCCTCATAGCTCTTGTAAGAAGAAATATCCAGACCCAGATAGCGGCGCATATGGATTGCGGCCTGGGCGGCGATAATATCGTTCAGCAGCAGCATGCGGTCATGGTACCCCCTGCAGATAAACTTTGCTTCAATGCCGATCTTAAGCCGATGTTGCTCATATACTTTGATTCCGCGTGTTCTCATTTCTTGCCGGACGTCTCTTAGGTCTACCGTAGCTGTGGACGATGCGATCTTCAGGGCTTCCAGGTAGGGGGCGGGTGTACGCAGATGTGCCGACATGATGGCGCTATCCCGCTCAAAAGCACTTAAGATCAGCGGAAGCAGAATATAGGACTTCACGAGCATATGGTCCCTGCTGTCTGCTCTGTGCATAACCTTCACCACCTAATATACGAACGTATATTCGTATCATAACCTCTTTGCTGAAAAATAATCAATGGTATTTCTAAACAGTTCAAATAATGTGACATTGTTCACAACAAATAGTGTTGAATACATTTATATTAAAATTGAAATAATAAAAAGTAATATATATCGGGCTGATGGGCCAAAGGAGCAAAAAGAAAATGAGGATGAATCATGAAGGCAACCTTCGCCGTGGATTAATGTTTGGTCTGTGCTTGAGCGTTCCGCTGTGGATGTCGTTGATTGGCTGGTTCCAGCTGCTCTAATAAGCAGTTCGCTTGGGAAGTGGGCGGCACTTAATTGGATGAGACTTTGGACCTGTTGACTCCTGCTCATGCTGTAGGACGCTGACGAAATTCCAGGGTAATAGGGATATAATAAGGATTCAGCGATAGTTTTGGAAGCGCTTTATTTTCCGAGGGAGCAAGGATTACACCTGCGAAAAAGTTTTAAAAGGAATAGATTGACAATACATGGGGAGAGCAGATACACTATGTTTAGTTCAAAAGTAACAAATGTCATAGACCCGATGATTTCATACATAATTGAAGCGACTCCATAACATAATCATGTATAATCGCAAACCGTTCGAAAGGACGGGACGCAAAGCCAGGAGTCTAAAGCGCCGTATTAGCGCAATGATCGTCCGACTGCCATGAAGAGAGAAATCTACTTCGTGGCAGTCTTTTTATTTTGCAGTTTAAGAGACGGGCGGTTCTATTCATTGTTCCGAATATTATATTTTATTAGGAGGTGTTCATGCTGAGAAAAAAATTGAAAGCGGCGCTCTCGTTAACGCTGGCTATAGTTCTGGCGACCAGTGGTTTTTTCACTCTGGGTAATGGTGTTGTCAGAGCAAGCGGTTCTTCGTTGCTGGGAATCGCCGGCAAATACAATGTGTTTGTGCTGGGGGATATCACCACCCTTTCAGACACAGAGGGGAGGATGGCTGCGGGTGGCAATGTGCATGTTTCTAATTATAGCGTGGGCGACAGGTTGTCAGATGGCGAGATTCCATCGGCACACACACTTGTTGTAGGCGGGGATCTCGCTTTTAATGGCGGATCTGTGTATGGAAACATTGTGCATGGGGGGAAGTTTAGCGGTGATGTAACGCTTATGAAGGGTGGAACGAGGACGACGGGCTACCCGATTGATTTCTCCGCTGCCTTCCAATCCTTGCGTGCGAAGTCAGATGAGCTTGCAGCTCATCCCGCAACGGGCAGCACTGAATTCAAACATGGCGGTCTTACCTTAACGGGTACCGAACCAGGTGTTAATGTCTTTGATGTACTGGGCAGCAATGTATCCAGCAGTACTAGCTTCACCATCAACATTCCTTCAGGTTCTACAGCAATTATTAATATCAGCGGTTCCAGCGTAAATATGAAGAATTTTGCTTTTCTTCCCAACAACACTCTCAACAGCAGAAAAATCTTGTTTAATGTGTACCAGGCCAGCCAGATGGAATTAGGCGGCATCAATATTATGGGCAGTATGCTTGCTCCGCGTGCAGCGGTTGAATTCAACAATGGACAGATTAATGGCACGATGGTCGCCGCTTCAATAAAAGGAGCCTACGGAGAGTTCCACCATCACCCGTATGATGGCGATGATCCGGGAACAACGCCGACACCAACACCGACAGTAACACCAAAACCAACGGCCACGCCAAAACCGACGGCAACACCAACGGTAACGCCGAAACCGACAGTAACGCCAAAACCGACGGCAACACCAACAGCAACACCAGCACCAACAGCAACACCAAAACCGACGGCAACACCAGCACCAACAGCAACACCAGCACCAACGGCAACACCAGCACCAACAGCAACACCAGCACCAACGGCAACACCGAAACCAACGGCTACGCCGAAACCAACGGCTACGCCGAAACCAACGGCCACGCCGAAGCCAACGGCTACGCCGTGTCCAACACCGACAGTGAAGCCAACACCAACGGTGAAGCCAACACCGACAGTGAAGCCGACACCAACAGTGAAGCCAACACCGACAGTAAAGCCAACGCCAACGGTGAAGCCAACACCGACAGTGAAGCCGACACCAACAGTGAAGCCAACACCGACGGTGAAACCAACACCGACAGTGAAGCCGACACCAACAGTGAAGCCAACACCGACAGTGAAGCCGACACCGACAGTGAAGCCGACACCGACAGTGAAGCCGACACCGACAGTGAAGCCAACACCGACAGTGAAGCCAACACCGACAGTAAAGCCAACACCGACACCGACGGTAGCACCAACGCCGACACCGACGGTAGCACCAACACCGACACCGACGGTAGAGCCAACACCGACACCGACGGTAGCACCGACGCCGACGGCAGCACCAACGCCGACACCGACGGCAGAGCCAACACCGACGCCGACGGCAGCACCAACACCGACACCGACGATAGCACCAACACCAACACCGACACCGACGGTAGAGCCAACACCGACGGTAGAGCCAACACCGACACCGACGGTAGCACCAACGCCGACACCGACGGCAGAGCCAACACCGACACCGACGGTAGCACCAACGCCGACGCCGACGGCAGAGCCAACACCGACACCGACGGTAGCACCAACGCCAACGGCAGCACCAACGCCGACGCCAACGGCAGCACCAACACCGACACCGACGGTAGCACCAACACCGACACCAACGGCAGCACCAACGCCGACACCGACGGCAGAGCCAACACCGACGCCGACGGCAGCACCAACACCGACACCGACGGTAGCACCAACACCGACACCGACGGTAGCACCAACGCCGACACCGACGGTAGCACCAACGCCGACACCGACGGCAGAGCCAACACCTACACCGACGGTAGCACCAACGCCGACGCCAACGGCAGAGCCAACACCGACACCGACGGTAGCACCAACACCGACACCGACGGTAGCACCAACACCGACACCGACGGCAGCACCAACGCCGACACCGACGGCAGAGCCAACACCGACGCCGACGGTAGCACCAACACCGACACCGACGGTAGCACCAACACCGACACCGACGGTAGCACCAACACCAGAACCGACAGCAACACCAGCACCGACAGCAACACCAGAACCGACAGCAACACCAGAACCAACAGCAACACCAGAACCAACGGCAACACCAACACCGACACCGACGGTAGCACCAACACCGACACCGACGGTAGAGCCAACACCGACACCGACGGTAGCACCAACGCCGACGCCAACGGCAGAGCCAACACCGACACCGACGGTAGCACCAACACCGACAGCAACACCAACACCGGAACCGACAGCAACGCCAACACCGACACCGACGGTAGCACCAACACCGACACCGACGGTAGCACCAACACCAACGCCAACGGCAGAGCCAACACCGACACCGACGGTAGCACCAACACCGACACCGACGGCAGAGCCAACGCCGACACCGACGGTAGCACCAACGCCGACACCGACGGTAGCACCAACACCGGAACCGACAGCAACACCAACACCGGAACCGACAGCAACGCCAACACCGGAACCGACAGCAACACCAGCACCGACAGCAACACCGGAACCAACAGCAACACCAGAACCGACAGCAACACCAGAACCGACAGCAACACCAGAACCAACGGCAACACCGGCACCAACAGCAACACCGGCACCAACAGCAACACCGGCACCGACAGCAACAGCAACACCGGCACCGACAGCAACACCAACACCAGAACCAACGGCAACACCAGAACCAACGGCAACACCAGAACCAACAGCAACACCAGCACCGACAGCAACACCAGCACCGACAGCAACACCAGCACCGACAGCAACACCAGAACCAACAGCAACACCAGCACCGACAGCAACACCAGAACCAACGGCAACACCTGCACCAACAGCAACACCTGCACCAGCACCAACAAATGATCCTGGATTCACACCATTTGTACCGCCAGCCCCTACAGGTCTGACTACAATTGGAACAATTGTTGACGATGAAGTCCTGATTGAGGATGAAGAGGTGCCACTGGGACCTGTAGCCACGGCTGCACCTACAGCGACACCGGCACCTACTGCAACACCTAAGCCAACGCCAGCTGTCACGCCACAGCCTACACCGGCTGCAGATCCTGAGCCGGAAATCCTCATCCCTGACGAGGAGATTCCTCTGGGAACAGTAACGGTAAGCGACAAACTGCCACAGACTGGAGAGTCCAGCCCGGCTCCTTATTATGCCGCTGGTCTCGCGATTGTTGGCTTCGGCTTGCTGCTCCGCAGAAAAGCTGGAATTGCAAGACGCAGACGCTAAATAGGTAAAGCAGCTTGGCTGCTGACAAGAAGAAACGGATGCCTTTCTCTAAAAGAGAAGGCATCCGTTTCTGCGAGAAATAAGAATCATTTAGAGCGCCGTTATATGGAAGAGTTGTCCTCCGTATAGCGGCTTTTTCTGCTACTGCTTAGGTCGCGGTGAGGATTTAGCAGATTGCTTTGGCACGTTCGGAGCAAATAGATGCGAAAGTGCAACTAATTTCAGCTGAAGCCTCTGTCAGAAGGCGATTAAGTGCGATATTGCAACTAATCTTGAGTAAATCAAGTTCTCAACGTTCAAACGATGGAATTAAGTGCCTTTTTGCAACTATTTGCTCCAAAACGGAAAAAAACGGATAATTAGATGCACTTTTGCAACTAAATCAATGGTTCGAATTTAGAGAACTCCCATGGAGCTGGAACTTCCATGGGGGTAGCATACTAAGGTCTAAATAATAAACTTTTTCTGGTCTTTTGCATGGGTTTAACTCCATAAATTATCCTTCTATTTCTCGCAGAAACGGATGCCGCCTCTTGCTGAGGAAGGCGAAGCCGTTTCTTCTTGATATCGGTATAGCCGTGTTATACTGCCATAGAGCAGTTGAAATATGCCGGAAGGCCGGGTGAAGCAGACAGTGATATGGAGCATTATATTAATAGCGGTATTGGTTATTCTTGCCGGAGTGGTCACGTATGCGGGATTTTTCTTCTACGGGGTAGCTATAAAGCGGGCGCCGAAGGAATTTCTCAGCAAAACTCCGGATTTAAAGGTTGACCCTCCGGTAGCGGGTGCATCGTGGGGGGAAGGCAAGGACTGGGTCGCCCGGCATGACCTGGATAAGGTGGAGCTGATCTCGGAGGACGGTTTGAAGCTGCAGGGCTATTTTATCGCTTCGGAACAGGCTAAGGGACGTACAGTGATTGTGGCCCACGGCTATTCCGGCAAAGCCAAAGACATGGGGGCGTACGCGAAGCTATATTACGAGAAGCTTGGCTATAATGTGCTGCTGCCGGATGCCAGAGGGCATGGCGAAAGCGCAGGCAATTATATTGGTTTTGGCTGGCCGGAGCGCCGGGATTATCTGCAATGGATTCATTATGTGATGGAACGTACGGGGCCACAGGCGCAGATTGTACTGCATGGGGTATCCATGGGAGGCGCGACGGTGCTTACAACCTCGGGTGAATCGCTGCCGTCGCAGGTGAAGGCTATTGTGGCGGATTGCGCCTTTAGCTCGGTGAAAGCGCAGCTTGCCTATCAGCTGAAAAGAATGTATCGTCTGCCAAGCTTTCCGTTCGTGCAGATTGCAAGCCTGGTTACCCGTCTGAAGGCAGGGTATTTCTTCGGTGAAGCCTCTGCCATGAAGCAGGTGGGCAAGGCCAAAGTTCCGATTCTATTTATTCATGGGGACGCGGATACATTCGTGCCATATGAGATGATGGATGAGTTATACGAGGCCTGCAACAGTCCTAAACAGAAATATACGGTGGCGGGCGCAGGGCATGGTCTGGCCTATGATACGGATAAAGGGGAATATGCCCGCAAAGTAACTTCTTTTGTGAATCAATATGTAAAAAGTAGCCCTTAAATGTAGACAGCGCCCGGGTATCCGCAGTATTGCGGTTACCCGGGCGCTTATATTTCCACACATGGCAGACGAACCTTAAGGTCCACCATAGTTCGGTTCCTGTATCGTTATCCCCCGCCGTCCGTGAGTGACGGGTGTCATAATTCCTTGTTTATTTCCAGCAGCCGTGTGGCGAGAGTAATCCTTCCAAAACGACAAGAACCCTACCTCTCTCTTGCCCTTGCGGCTCCGTGGCCGCGCCAGTGTGAATCGGAATGCTATGTTTGAATTTCATCTCATAAAAAGGAAGAGTACTGCAAGAAAACGTAAGATTTTGTGTCCAAAATGCCGATAAAAAAGTAAGAGTGAAACATCGGCTTGACATCTTCTTGATGGGGATGTATATACGGGAAATCAAATATTATTATAATATAACATATAATCATCAAAAAAGCAAATTTGTTGATTGTGGCAGACAGCAGACAGTCAGACGGATCGGGGCAAACATGGGATTATATGCAACATTTCTAAAGAAACAGACTCGACTATTTCGGCAGGCCCAGCTCCGTCAGCCATACCGACTACACCAGTCAGACGGGCTGAATTTCCAGATTATATGCTGAAGCACCTCCGCATACAGCCCGTAATGTTCCAGCTTCGACAGGCTGTAAGATGTGGAGGTTGTTTTGCGTGCCTATTTTGTGAACAGCTCTTGAAAAGCGACAATTAACGACTACATTGATTGAAGGATTCCAGGCAGACCGTTATAATTAATAAGTCTGGATTTTAATTAAAACTTAAGGGAGATTTCTATGAAACGCGCAGATGTGCTGCTGATTTCGATCGTCCTGATTGCTGCGCTTGCTTTTCTCGCACCGAGATGGTTAGCTGGCGACAGCAACAAGGGTGGGCCCGACAACAAGCTTGTAGCCAATGTGACGGTGGACGGCAAGCTGTTCCGGACGATTGAACTGACTGAAGAAGAACAAACTATTGAGATCCGCACGGATCAGGGCTATAACATTCTGAAGGTGTATGATTACGGTGTTGAGATGTATGATGCCGACTGCCCGGATAAAGTATGTTTAGGTTTTGGATTTATTACCTTGCCCAAGCAGACGATCGTATGTCTGCCGCATCGGGTACTGGTGGAGATTGCGAGTGCGTCGGGGGAGGATGATGTAGATGCCTATGTCCAGTAGTGAATCGGCTACCGTTCTCAAAAGAACGGTAATTATCGCCATCTTCGCTGCAGTTGCCGTAGTGCTGGGACTTATAGAAGCCCAGATTCCACTGGTGGGCATGGGCTTCATGCCTGGTGCGAAGCTGGGATTTGCCAACATTATGGTTTTGACCTGCATTTATTTTTTGCGTGGCCGGGATGCGTTAGTCCTGGTTATCCTCAAGACATTGCTCACCGCCTTCCTGCTGGGTACCTTCTCCAGCCTGCTGTTCAGCTTGTTAGGTTCCCTGCTGAGCTTCGTGGTTATGTTCCTGCTGTTGAAGCTGTTCGGCAAGAAATTCAGCCTGATCGGGATCAGCATTGCCGGAGGCCTGGCTCATAATGTGGGACAACTGCTGGGTGCAGCTATGGTGTTTGATTCCGCGAGCATTCTGTATTATTTGCCGGTACTGCTGATTAGCGGTGTGGTCACGGGGATTGCCGTTGGTTTTGCGGTCCGTTATTTGGTAGATTCTTTATCCAAAATATCATTGTTTGAAGAATTCCTGGACGCCCGGTCACAATAGCGGAAGGATGACTAACATGAATGAATTGCACACACAAGAAGATCACGGGCAAGGAAAGGCGCAGACGGTAATTGCACTGAATGGAGTATCGTTTGGCTATGATCCCACACAGCCGATTCTGCATGATATCTCGCTTGAGATTCCTCAGGGACAGTGGGTGAGTGTAGTCGGTCCGAATGGCTGCGGCAAATCAACTCTGGTGAAGCTGCTGAATGCGCTGCTGCCGATTAGTAGCGGAGAGATTGAGATCTGCGGCCTTAAGCTGATGGAGGCCAATATCGGCAGTATCCGCCAGATCATCGGTATGGTCTTCCAGAATCCGGACAACCAGTTTATCGGGGCAACGGTAGAGGAGGATCTGCTGTTTGGGCTGGAGGGGATGTGTTTGCCTTACGCCGAGATGGAGCAGCGCCTGCAATTATATAGCCATAGACTGGGGATTGCCTCTCTGATGTCCAAGCATCCCGGCGAGCTGTCGGGAGGCCAGAAGCAGCGGGTGGCCATTGCGTCCATTCTTGCTATGGAGCCAGGCATCGTCATCTTTGACGAGGCCTCTTCAATGTTGGATGAAGGCAGTCGAAATGACCTGCTGGCTATTCTGAAGGGCATGCAGGCGGAAGGGAAATACACGATTCTGATGATTACCCATGATGCCGACGAGATTCTGGCCTCCGATCGGGTGCTGGCGCTGCATGGAGGTGGTCTTGCGGCAGATCTGACCCCTGCCGAGCTATTCCAGGACGCCCTATTGCTGGAGAAATGCCACCTGCGGGATCCTTACACCTGGCAGCTTGCCCGTGAGCTGCGCAGCCTGGGCATTCGGGCAGATGTGCCTGCGAGTGAAAAGGAGCTTATAGAAACGTTATGGCCGTAGAACTTCAACAAGTAAGTTATACCTATGCTGACCGGAGCCTATGGAGGCATACCGCGCTTCATAAGCTTGATCTTCATATCAAGCCCGGCACCATGGTCGGAATCGCCGGAGCTACCGGCTCCGGCAAGTCAACGCTGCTGCAGCTGTTCAACGGTATCCTCAAGCCGACCGAAGGCAAGGTCCGGGTGTTGGATGTGACCATTCAGGCAGGGGAGAAATCGCCGAAGCTGCTGGGATTGCGCCGCCGGGTGGGGCTGGTGTTCCAATTTCCCGAGCAGCAGATGTTCGAAGATACGGTGGAGAAGGATTTGATCTTCGGCCCGCAGAACTTCGGGATGAGCCCTGAGGAAGCCAAGCAGCGTGCGGCCCAGGCGATGGAGGATATGGGTCTTCCGCTGGAGCTGCTGCAGCGGAATCCCTTTCGGCTGAGCGGCGGCCAGATGCGCAAGGCAGCCATTGCCTCCGTGCTCGCGATGGACCCGGAGGTGCTGGTGCTTGATGAGCCGACGGCCACCCTGGACCCGGTCAGCCGCGGCGAGCTGATTACCCTGCTGGAGCGGCTGTGCCGCGAGCAGGGGCGGACGATCATCATCGTAACCCACCGGATGGATGAGCTGCTGCCTTTTGCCGACAGCTGGCTCTTGCTGAAGGATGGAGCGATCACCTTTGAGGGCAGTCCGCAGGCGCTGGGGCAGGACCCTTCTGTGCTGGAGCGGTGCGGCCTGACTGTGCCGCAATCGCTGCGCTACTGGCATGCTCTTGCCAGCCGCTTCGGTCTGGAGCACGAGCGGCCCTGCCTGACCGCCGCCAGTCTGGCGGCGCGGATTGCCGCCCTCTCACCGGCAGGAGCCGGCAATTCGGCATCCGCGAGAGAAGAGGGCTGCCGATGAATGAGAAGCTGGTGATTGGCCGCGTCATTGAAACCGGCTCCTGGGTTCATAAGCTGGATGCCAGGGGCAAAATTATCGGCATGCTGTTCTATGTCGCCGTGATTCTAATGTCCCGCACTTGGCCGGACATGGCGCTGCTGGCGCTTTTCTCTGTGACGGTTATGGCATCCACCCGGATTCCGCTGAAATATTTCCTCAAAGCGGCAAAACCCTTGCGGTATCTGATGCTGTTTATCTTCATCGTCCAGCTGCTGTCTGTGAAGGAGGGGGCGGTCTGGCTGTCTCTGGGTTCGCTTAATCTGTATGAGGGCGGTCTGCGGCTGGGGGCCTTCTCGGTCATCCGGATGTTCTTTCTAATCACTTTTACCGCGCTGCTGACTTTCACAACTACGCCTGGCAAGCTCAATCAAGGCCTGGAGGGCATTCTTGCACCCTTCAAGAAGTTGGGTCTGTCGCCGGATCGGATCACGCTGATGATCAGCATTGCCCTGCGCTTCATTCCAACCATTCTCGAAGAAGCGCAGACGATTATGAAGGCCCAAGCCTCGCGGGGGGCTGATCTGCAGGAGCTGCCGCTGAAGGAGAAGGGAAGGCTGCTGGTTTCCTTGCTGGTCCCGGTGATTGCCGGTGCCTTCCGGCGGGCGCAGGACCTGGTCTACTCCATGGAAGCCCGCGGCTTCCGCATGGATGCTCCGCGCAGCCGGTATCATACTCCGAAATGGGGCGGGACGGATACTGTTTTTATCTGCCTGTTCGTGGGGATAGGTATCGCTGTAGCGTTATTATAAAAGGTACTCAAGTTGTAATTTAGTAGGGGGAAACAGTAATGGCACGTTATTTTAATGGTAAAGAGGTTGAATTGCTCGCTCCGGCGGGGACATTTGAAATCTTCAAAGAAGTGATTGCTTCCGGTTGTGATGCGGTCTATTTCGGCGGTCCGGTGCTAAATATGCGGATGATGCGCAAGGGTTACAACCTTTCTCATGAGGAAATTGTCCAGGCCCTAGATATAGCTCATCGGCTGGACAAAAAGGTATATATCACCGTCAACAACCTCTTCAGCGAAGAGGATGTGGAAGAAGCCAAGGAATATCTGCGTTTCCTGGACGGGGTGCGTCCGGATGCGCTGATTGTGCAGGATATGGCTGTACTGGAGCTGATCCGTGAGCTGGATCTCACCCTGTCTGTGCATGCTTCGGTGATGATGAACGTGCACAACCTGGAGATGATTCATGCGCTTGGGGAGCTTGGCGTCAGCCGGGTAGTCACCTCGCGTGAAATGGATCTGCAGACTGCGAAGCTGCTGGGACAGCGCAGCGGCATGGAGCTGGAATATTTCATTCATGGGGATATGTGCTCGGTGCACGGGGCGAATTGCTACTTCAGCTCCCAGGTCTTCGGCATGAGCAGCAACCGGGGCAAATGTATGAAGCCTTGCCGCTGGGATTACCGGATCAAGAAGGACGGGTATGTCTTCCCAGCCGAATATCCGCTGGCTGTCAAAGATATGTCTATGTATGAGCATCTGCCTGAGCTGATTGAGTCGGGAATTACCTCATTCAAAATCGAAGGCCGGATGCGGGATAAAGAATTTATTGTATCACTGGTGAACAGCTACGGCGCTGCAATTGACCGTTACATCGCAGACCCGATCGGATTCGATCGTACAGTGGATTCCAAGGCCTTGTACCGCAGCCGGAAACGCGATTTCTCCACAGCGTATGCTTTTGGCAAACCGGGATTGTCCAATATTAACCGCCGTTATGAGGGGACAGGCAAATTCTACAGTACAGGCAAGGTATTCAGTACACCGACCGCAGAGCGGGAGCTATCAGAGCAGCGTGTGGCGGAACTGCGGGAACGGCTGTCACGGGACAGACGTGTAGGGCAGCATAAGCCGGAGCTTGCCGTACGTGTGAACAACATGGAGCAGGCGCGACTGGTGCTGGAGCTGGGCGTGGAGAATCTGTATCTGCCAGGCGATGTGTTTGAGCCGGACCGTCCGTTCTCGAAGGCGGATATTCAGGAGCTGGGTGAGCGTAAGGGCGAGACCAAACTGTACCTTGGCATGCCGCGGATGATGACAGAGCTGCATTTTGACCAATATGATCAGCTGCTGAGCGGAGAACGCCTGCCGATTGACGGACTGCTGGTGACCAATCTGGGGGCAATCCGCCGCTATAGAACCTCGGGATATCCGATGATAGGCGATGCCAGCCTTAACGTATACAACCATCTTTCAGCTGCACTCTATACAGGCCTGGGAGTAGAGCGGCTTACAGTATCACCGGAAATGACGATGGAGCACTTTGCCGAGTTCACCGCCCATTATGACGGTCCGCTGGAGGTTGTTGTTCATGGCACACCAGCGCTGATGTACATGGAGCATGACCTGTATGAGAACACCGAAGTGATGGAGCCGATTGCCGAAGAGGACAACCTGTATGCTCCGAGAGGAGTGCTGGTACTGAAGACCGACAAAGGTGAGAATCCCGTATACCGTGACCAGCATGGCCGCTGCCATCTGCTGTTTGCCAAGGAGTTATGCTTCCTGCCGATGCTGGGAGAGATGAGTGGGCGGGGGATATCCAGCTTCCGGATTGAAGCGGCTACCTATACCGTGGATCAGCTGGAACAGATCATCAAAGCGTATCAGCACAAGCTGGACGGTGGTGCGGAAGAGAAAGACCTGCTGGGTGGAATGAAACCTCTGTACGCAGGATATACGCTGGGCGCATTGCAATTCAATTAATTAAATTTTAAATATATACGCGACTTGAAAAAGGATATTTTTACGCGATACTAAGTTATTATTTTCACAATCCATCAGACTCTATCCAAGATATAACCATCAGGTTTATGATGGAAGCAAGGAAAGTGAGGCATTCTACATGAAAACTGAACTCTTTATCGGGCGCACGCAGGTTGAGGCGAAGCGGCAGCAATATTTCTATCCTTGTACACAGCATTTCTACCGCAATTCTCCCCAGCTGGTGCGCGGCTCCATGCAATATGTATATGATGAGCTGGGAAAAGAGTACACCGACTTCTTCGCCGGTGTCTCCGTGGTCGCCTGCGGTCACTGCAATCCGGCTATTACCTCGCGGACAATCGCGCAGCTGCAGCAGCTGCAGCATACCACAACCGTCTATCTGACCCAGCCTGCCGTAGATCTGGCAGAGCGGCTGGAAGAGGTGCTGCCGGGTGATCTGCGACGGACCTTTTTCGTAAACAGCGGCTCTGAGGCCAATGAAGGCGCGCTGCTGCTGGCCCGGATGCATACCGGCCGCAAAGGCTTCATTGCCCTGGAGAGCGGTCTGCACGGACGGACCAATCTGACCATGAGCGTAACCGGCCTGCCGATGTGGCGGACCGATAAATATCTGGATAAGGACGTGGTGTTTATCCCGCGGCCGTACCAGGAGGATCTAAGCCTGGAGGAAGCAGCTTCCTTGTCGCTGGAATCACTGGAGCGGGTGCTTGAAGAGAAGGGCCATACGATCGCAGCCATGATTGTAGAGCCGATCCAGGGCAATGGCGGAATGATTATGCCTGCGCCGGATTACTTCCGGCAGGTCAAGGTGCTGCTGGAAAGATACGGCGTGCTGCTGATTGCCGATGAGATTCAGACCGGCTTCGGCCGGACCGGCCGGATGTTCGCCATGGAGCATTACGGCGTGACCGCCGATATCGTCAGCATGGCCAAAGCGCTGGGCAATGGGGTACCGGTAGCGGCCTTTGCCACCACGGACGAGATTGCGCTCTCGCTGAACCGGCCTTCCGCTTCGACCTTTGGTGGCAATCCCGTATCAGCGGCCACAGCACTGGCTGTGCTGGATTATATCCGCGATCAGCAGCTGCCGGAACGGGCAGCACAGCTCGGAGAGCGACTGAAAGCCGGACTGCTGGAACTTCAGCAGCGTTATCCGGCAGTAATCTCCCATGTGCGCGGAACGGGTCTGATGCTGGGTGCCGAGCTGTCCGGGGCGTCCGCTGATCAAGCGGCTCAGCTCACGGACCGGGTGCTGGAAGCGATGAAGGATCACGGATACCTGATCGGCAAAAACGGAATAGGACGCAACGTGCTGGCCTTCCAGCCTCCTCTGATCATTACGGAAGCCGATATTGACGGTATGCTGGGCGTACTGGATTCGGTTCTGGCGGAGGAGGACAAGACAGATGGTCCTCTATAATGTGTTCAAGCAAGCTGCCCTGAAGCTAAAAATGTTCAGCGAGCTGGTGATGTTCTCCCATACTTTATTCTCTTTACCCTTTGCTATCATCTCTATGGTATGGGCAGCCGGTGGCTGGCCTTCAGGCCATGTGATGCTCTGGGGTCTAATCGCGCTGATTGGGGCGCGCAATGGGGCCAATGCCTTCAATCGCCTGGCCGACCGTACCTTCGACCGGCTGAACCCGCGCACGGCACACCGCCACCTGCCGCAGCACCTGCTTGCGGAGAAAGAAGTGGTGCTGTTCGTTATCATCAACTATGCCATTTTCATTGTGGCTTCAGGGATGCTGAATCTGCTCTGTCTGCTGCTCTCACCGGTAGCGATTGCACTGATCTCCAGTTATTCCTATACGAAACGGTTTACTTTTCTCAGCCATCTGTATCTGGGCTTTGTGATTGCTTCTGCACCGATTGGGGCATGGTTCGCCGTTACAGGCAATATCGCCTTCACGCCGTTTGTGATTGGTACGGTAGTGATGCTCTGGATCGCCGGCTTCGATATTATTTACGGCACCCAGGATATTGAATTCGACCGCCGTCATGGCCTCTGGTCGATCCCGAGCTTCTTCGGACTGGAGAATGCGCTGCGGATTGCCAAAGGACTGCATTTCATCATGGTTATGCTGCTGCTGTTCCTGTACCTCTGGCGCGATTTGGGCTGGATCTATCTTGTGGGCATCGGAATCGCGACGTTGCTTCTGATGACCGAACACAAGATCATCAAGCCTGCCAACCGGCGGATGATGAAGGTAGCCTCCTATAATCTCAATCAGGTGATCAGCATGGTTATCTTGCTCTGTACGCTGCTGGATTATTTCTATCTATAACTGCAGCATGATTGATCTAAGACATTAAAGTGATATTTCATATGGTTATATCTCCTAGCTTGTGGAATAATATTGAAAATACAAGCGGAAGGTGAGTGATTTGAGTTACAAATGGATCATTAGGCTGCTTATTGTTCTAAATGTGGTAAGTTTAGGAGCCATAATCAAATCAGGCACCGAAATAGTAGAGCTGTCTGCGTTCTTTACGACGATGATAGCTTCCTTATGGCTCCTGAATCAACAACGTAACAGAGCTTTGAAATAAGCAGAGTGTTCACCACAAGAGACTGTCCCGTAAAGCCGTGAAATGGCCGCTGGGACAGCCTTGGTTTTTTGGAGGGGACAGACTTGGGGCACTTTGTGTGGACGCTGCGCGAACGAACCGTCGTTCCAATCGCTGTCCGTCAGACCCAGGTGACCGCTCCGCTGTTCCACAATCGCTTTCGTTCTCTCCGCGCTTTTGGGTGGACCAAGTTCCTAATCGAACCGAGAAAATAAATCAGCGCTTCTCCATTTATTGGAGAAGCGCTGATTTATTTTCTTTTGTATTTTTCGAGTAAATATAGAACGTGAACTTAAGAATGAAGCAGCGGAGTTGGCATAAAGCCAAGTGTATAAGGCATTCTGCCAACTCCTGATGTAACATTCTTAAGTTCATCTTATATAGATGCATTTTTGGTTACTACTTAGGTCCCACTGAAGGATGTAGAATGCTACACTAGAGCTTTCAGAGAAATTAGATGCGAAGGTGCATCTAATTTCAGCTGGAATGCCTGTTATCGGGCAAATAAGTGCGAATCTGCAACTATTTTCGAGTAAAACGTTTGTTTAACGCTCAGAATCCGAAATTAGGTGTGTTTTCGCACTTATTTGCTCTAAAACGGAAAAAAACGGCAAATTAGATGCAGATTCGCAACTAATTCAGTAGATTGGATGAATATTTTAAAATATAAGAATTTATATGCTTCGCGCTATAAATTATCCTTCTATTTCTCGCAGTAACGGATGCCGCCTCTTGCAGAGGACGGTGAAGCCGTTTCTACTTGCTTATGGGCCAAGGCCCATTTCGCCGCGCCTAGTGATCACGCGCGGCGAAATACTGCAGCAGCGTCTGAAGATCGGCGTGGGCCGGGTAAGCGGAGAGCTGGCCGGCTATCGCCGCAGCCTGCTCCAGGTAATCCCGGCTGACCGCTTCCGCCTGCTGAAGGGCCGTGCTGTGCTTGATCAGCTCAAGCACATGGCCCACCTCGGCGCTGAAGGAGCCGGGGGTAATACCGCGGATGGCGGGAGCCAGCTCCGGGTCCCGCAGCGCGAAGATCACCGGCAGCGTGACCTGGCCATGGCGCAGGTCACTGCCAGCCGGCTTGCCCAGCACGTCCGTAGCCTGGGTGTAGTCCAGCAGATCATCCTGAATCTGAAAGGACATCCCCAAGGCTTCGCCGAAGCTGTACAGCAGATCGGCAAGCTCTCTGCTGCTCTCCGAGGACAGCGCACCTACCCGCAGGCAGGTTGCCATCAAGAGGGCCGTCTTGTTGCGTGATTTCTCCAGATACTGCGCCATGGAGATATCGTAGTTGAATGCCTGCTCCAGCTGCTGGTATTCACCCAGGCAGAGCTGGGCGGTTGCCACAGAGGACAGGTCATGGACATAGCGGTTCTTGTCACCTCTATATTTGCTTAACAGCTCAATGACCCGGGCGGACATATAGTTGCCGATATGAACGGCAGCAAGAGTGCCTGTTCCGATATGCAGTGCAGGTACACCACGCCTCAGCTCGGCATCATCGATGATATCATCATGAATCAGGGAAGCGGCATGGATAAATTCAGCCGCCGCAGCCAATTGGTAGGTCCGGCGGCCGGGAGCTTTACGCCCGAAACGGCTGCCGACCATGACCATAATCGGCCGCAGCCGCTTGCCGCCGGAGCCGATCAGCTGCAGAATGCTGTGCGACAGCTGAGAATCCTTGGGCACATCTTTGTCACGGGTCACCAGCTGTTCTATTTCTTTATTAATCTGAGCGAGGTCAATCGTTAAGACTTCATGCAGCTTCATGTTATGGTTTCCCACCTGTCAAATGGCTTTGCTTGTACGGCTCTGCGGTTTGCGCTCCTGCAGCAGGAACTGATCGATTCCGGCCGCTGGCTGATGTTCCGTTAAATCTCCATTGGCCCGTTTGATCTGCAGCTGTTTGATTGAAGGAGCCAAATAAGCAACCAGATCCAGCTCACGGCATTTCACCGCAAATTGAAGGTAAAAGCTGTACAAATAGTCTCCATCCAGAATGCTGCGCGTAAGGTCTTGATGATGCGGGACACATTCCATGTGGCGTTTCGCGGCCACAGTGAGGATCGTGTATATACCGAGCAAATGGACTTTGCGGTCGTATTCCAGATCATGGCGCTCCAGTACCGTGAGCAGCGGCTCCCAATCGGAAGGCATGAGGTCAAGCTCGATGCCGGCGATGGGTGACATTTCAGCCTGCAGCAACCGGAGGGTATCTACGATGAGAGTTCTGTTCATATGATTCTCTCCTTCTTGTCGGTTTTGCCGGAAGACACCATTCCCTGATCGTCCCTCCAAAACCATTCGTTCAGAAGAAACATTTTCTTCTTGATAAATAAGGAGAGTAATGTGTCCGGGGACACATTACTCTTAAGTGGAACCTATTTAAATTACATGATATGAAATGCAGTTTAGCTGTAGAGGTCTTATCAGTCGGTGTAGAGATACCAGCGACGGACAATAGGAATTCTCTTCCACTGCTTCTTGAGCCATGGCAGAACATAATAATCGAGACCAAACACGCTGCCCGATCCGCCGATGCAAGCGATAGCTGCTGCAACATACCAGAGCATTTCGGTCGAAGCCATCTTGGTGGACCAGATCATTACAGCCATACCAATGGTAGCAATAGAGGACAGTGCTGTAAACAGACCAACGATCAGCATAACGCCAAACACCATCTCGGCACATACCATACCGATCTGGAACCATTTCGCCAGGAAGGTATAAGTACCATCCGGGTTGTAGAACATCAAATCCATGAACCAGTTGGTGACATCATAAACGAAGCCTGGAACCGGAAGAGCTTCAACCGCTTCTTTGGCAGTAACGACTGCCGACGCTGCAGATTGTGCATCTACCGTATCTTTTACAGCATCAACGGCCACACTGGCTGCCGATGCGGCATCTGTAGCATTAGGGGCGGCAGGAATCAGGAAGATCTTATCCGGGTCTTCCCAGATCTTCTTCATCTTGTCGATCCCTTCATACAGCCACATTCCCCCCAGAAGCATACGCAGCGGAACGAGCCAGAAGTTCGGGGAACGCTTGGAGAAGTAACCTCCAACGAAGCTCTTGCGGTTCTCTACATGGAAGAATTCATGCATCATATATGTCCATACTTTGTTGAAGCCAACAACCTGGGACAGATAGAACATATTAATCGCATGCTTGGACAGCATAGCCATGAAGCCGGTAAGCATGAACAGTTTGCCTGGAAGACCAACGTTCGCTACACCATAGCGGCTGCCGATAGATACCATTGTTCCATGGAAAGCTGGTTTGTATGCTTTTTTGGCTGTGCCGTTGATATCTGCGGCAATGTTGCCGGCAACTACCGGAGCAGCCTGTTCGGCATTCTCAACCATCTGCGGTACAGGACGGGTTTCGCCTTCAGGAATGAAGAAGATGTTGTCTCCGACTACATATACATTCTTATGATCAACACTTTCAAGGTGTTCATTGGTAACGATACGTTTGCGTCCCTGCTGTTCAACTTCAAGGTTGCCCACGATTTCGGAGCCTTCAACACCGGCAGTCCAGACAACCGTGTGCGCATCAACGACATTTTTCTCGCCAAGAGCCACACTGCCTTTGCCTACTTCGGTAATCTTGGCACCGGTAACGATCTCTACGTTCAGCTTGCGCAGGTATGCTTCAGCCTTCTGAATCAGCTTATCCGGCAGGATAGGCAGAATCTTCGGCGCCATATCGGCAACAATTAGCCGCACATCGGATGGGGCAATGTAGAATTCCTTGCACAGCTCTTCACGGTATTCTGCCATTTCACCAACAAGCTCTACGCCTGTGAAGCCTGCGCCAATAATAACGAAGGTCAACATCGAACGCCGTACAGCCGGGTTCTTCTCTTTGGCTGCCAGAGTGAACATGTCACGGATCTGGCGTTTCAGGGCAACAGCATCGTCGTTGGACCAGAAGGAGAAGGTGTTCTCTTCCGCGCCCGGAATACCGAAGAAGGTTGGCTTGCTGCCTGTGCCGATTACAAGGTAATCATAAGCATAGGTAGCTTTTTCGGATTTAAGCTTCTTGCTCTTGAAATCAATATTGCTGACTTCATCAAGTACAACATCTACTTTAAGACCGGCAAAGATTTTCTTCAGATCGATCTTAATTGAATCCTCAGGGGCGCGGTTTGCAGCAACCTCATGCAGCTCAGTTAATAGAGTGTGGTAGGGATTCCGGTCGATCAGCTTAATTTCTACATCTTTGTTGTTTTTAAATTTCTTTGCCAGTTTCTTAGCCGTGAGTACGCCGCCGTAGCCGCCGCCCAAAATGACTATTTTCTTCAAGAGAAACTCACTCCATTCATCTGTTTAGCTGCAAGAGGTGTGCGATTTACTTCGCGCCTTCGAGTGCTTTTTCTGCCAGTGTAAAGTATTCGCCAACGTGGACTGTTACCCCAGAGATGGCATCGGTTTTGCCTTCGGCATCAATAGCAGGTGCTACGCCTTTGTTTTGCAGGTAGTAATCCTGAGCCTTGGCGATTTCTTCATGCCATTCTGCCTGTGATCCGCCTTTTTCTTTCATGCCGTATTTACCATCAACTGAGAACTGCTGTTTGTCGTCGCCAGCAGCATTGACACCGCTGAACTTGGCAGCTACTACGTTGCCGTTGGCAACAGTCAGATCAACAGTGGATTTCCAGCCGGATTCAGCATCCATTTCGCCTTCAGCATGGTATCCGCCGTCTTTATAAGCACCAGCTTCTACCGGACCTGCAGCCAGGGCTGCCTGAGCTGAGGCAACGAAATCATTAACGTGTACAGATACGCCGGAAATAGCATCTGTATGTCCTTCAGCATCAAAAGTGATCGCCGCTGGATCCTGTTTCTCGATCAGGAAAGCTTCAGCTGTAGCTGCTTGCTCGTGCCATTCTGCTTGAGCGCCGCCTTTTTCCTTCATGCCATATTTACCGTCTTCGGAGAATTTCTTCTTCAGATCTCCAGCATTCTTGACGTTAAAGGCATTCCAGTCAGCCTTGGTGATTTTACCGCCTTCTACAGTCAACAGGGTATAAGTCTGCCAGCCTGTTTCCGGGTCAGCTTCGATCGTGCCGTAGTAGGTTCCGTCTTTGTACTCGGATGCAGCGTCTGTTGCAGGAGCATCGGTTGCTGCAGGAACAGCAGTTTCAGCAGCGGCATTGGTTCCAGCTGGAGCATTGGTTGCGGCAGTTTCATTGTTCGCGTTGTTGCCACAACCTGATAGTATCCCAAGAAGCAGAGCACTCGACAAGATCACAGAAGCTTTTTTCATTTGATATAACCCCCAAAAATATAGTTTAAAATATATATATTAAAATGTAAAACATTTTAATATTAATTGGAAGTGATTTTTATCACTTTATAAATGATATTTATCACATTTGTCAAGGCGTCGTCCGGCTTTTTGTAGCAAGCACATGACATATATCGGTAGTACATAGGAAAAAATTTAATTATTTCGTTTGTTACTACATGGCATTCTAACACAACCTAACGTTATATTACGTGAAAATAATCACTAATATCACCAAAAGTTATTTCTCAGTTGAATTATATCAAATTTTTAAATATATAGATACCTAGTTTAATAGACTATTATCTATAAATGAGCAAAAACGGATACAAAAAATTCCAAATCAAAGATCATGCTAATTTTAATCGTTTTTGAATCACTTGAAAAGGAATGTTCTTTCGGCCGCAGTCATAGATAAACTGGGCGATATCTTGTTTGACTTGCTTGCGAACGGTGCGTAGCCCATCGCCAAAGGAACAAGGCTGTTCAAGCCCCACGGTACAGAACAAATGTGTCCAGGCGAGTAGTGCCCATAGACGAATAAACGCAGTGGCCGAGCGAACTTGATACGTCTCGAATCCTAAATTACCTTTGGATTGTCTAAAGAAGATTTCAATCGGCCATCTTTTGCTGTAATACGTACAAATCGTCTCTGTCTCTAAAGACACATTCGTGCACAAAAAGGCGCGTAAAGCTTTCGGCTGACCAAAGGCTTGCTCAGGCCAACAGAGAAGTACGACTGCATTCGGGATGTCGTTTAAGGCTCCCTCATATCGGTACGTCCAGTACGAAGAACCATTCACGGTCACGAGGTGAACGTCTTTTTTGGACACATGCGCGGCAAAATGCTGAACCGAGATCCGGATGCCTTGCGGATAGAGAATACGATTGGTTTTTAAAGCGCCAATCAGGTGGTATCCTGCAGTCGCGTAGCTGTCAATGATCCGGGAGCAAGTAAACCAGGAATCGACAAGCGCATATCCCCCATATGGAGGCAAAGGCATCGTCGCAGCCATGTCACACACATGATCGATTTTAGTATAGACGGAGCCATCCGGATGAACTTTTTTTCTGTCGTATAGATCTATAGAATGAATCAATGCCGCTGCACCACATTGTACGATAGTGGCCTGAACCTGATGGCCCCAGACGGTTTTACCTTCGAGATGCGAATGATGATATCCAGTCTGTTCGATGGGAGACTTGGCCTGTGACGAAGGCTTGGTCTTCTTGCAAATCGAATCATCATGAATCACAAATAGAGGCTCCGCCGTTTGTGTGGACTCGCGGAGTACATGACGAATAGATTCTTGCTTCACTTTATGTTGAAGAATCCTTTCGTCCCAGTGCCCGTGAGTCAAAAAGTGCCCGAGAGCAGTGCGGTGACACGGGCTATAATCGGCTAGATCTACGACCTTACCCCGAAATCCTTTGGACGTTGCTGCTGCCATGTAAGATAGGATATGATTCATCACGGGTTTAGAGAAATATAAAGGCAACCGGTGCTGCAATAAATAGTTGCGAAGCATTTGATGATCAGGTACGATGGCGGTATGGGACATTGTGAGTTCTCCTTCGGCTAAAAAGTGTGTTGTGGTGACTACTTTTTAACACAAGGAGAGCACTTTGTCTCTATTCTTTTTGATTTTACAGTTTACTGGAAGCGAATTTGCTCATTTATAGCTATTATGTGACAAGATACGACTGTATTCTACTTCTTATCATATTAAATCTTCGCTGTCTCAAAAAGTGATAAACCGCACCGACGGATGCTTTTTTTGCCGGTGCTCTATGATAATATAGAAGAAATTAAGCCTTTTTATATTAGGGATTGCTGCGGGAGTGAAGCTATGGATTATCTCAAGATGTTTTTTGTAAATACGGCGTTGCTGATCACAGTGGCTTATCTGGCTAATCTTATCTATAAACATACGATTACACATGCACCCGATTACCTGAAAAGGCTGAGTTGGATCGTGCTGGCGATTTTCGCCGGATGGATCAGTTCTTTTTTTGGTTACCGGCTGGGTGAGCATGTAATCTTTGACCTGCGGTTTGTGCCGCTTATTATCGCAACGCTGGCTTATCCGCAGCCGCTGGTGCTTGTCTTAATTGGTGTGGCGACAGGGCTGCTGCGGTTAACCTTCGGAATCACTGAAGCTGCTTGGGCGGGCGTCATCAATTTATCTTTACTGGGTATCTGCTGCGCGGCGCTCAGCTTCTGGGTACGGCGCTCAGCCGCATCTGTACGCTTCAAGGGTGGGGTAGTTATTCTGCTGGTAAACCTGATAAATGCCATTAATATTGCTGTGTTTGGTGTAATTCCTTACAGGGAATATCTGCTGGAGATTATGCCGGTTACACTGCCCGCCGGGCTGCTGCTGAGCGTGGTCTTCGCTCTGATTATCCTTGACTTCCAGCAGGAACTGCTGCGCAATGAACAAATCAAAAGGGCCAATGCCTTGCTGTCGACCCAGACTGAGGAGCTGAAGAAGAATAAGATCGTGCTGGAAGAACGTGCGGAGCAGTTGATGATCGCCTCCCAGTTCAAGTCGGAATTCCTGGCGACGATGTCGCATGAGCTTAGAACTCCGCTGAACAGCATTATTAATCTTTCGCAATTAATAGAAGAGAATGAAGATTCCCTCAGCCAGCCGGAGGTGCGTGAATTCGGAGCGATTATCCACCGCTCGGGCGAAGACCTGCTGACGCTGATTAACGATATTCTCGACTTGTCCAAGGTGGAGGCGGGCCAGCTGGACATTATCAAGGAAGAGCTTAATGTCAGCGAGATTCCGCTGCTTCTTGCTATGCAGTTCGCGGTGACAGCGAGGCAAAAAGGGCTTGAATTTACCACTTCCCTTGGTGAATCGCTACCGCCCACGCTCCATTCTGATCCGCAGCGGGTTCAGCAGATTCTGCGCAATCTGCTCTCCAATGCGTTTAAATTCACTAAGGAAGGGCGGGTTTCTCTGAATGTCCGTCTGGAACAGCAGCGCTCGGACCGAATCAGGCAGGACTGGCTGGTTTTTGAGGTGAAGGACAGCGGCATGGGCATCCCGCCGGAGAGGCATGCGGTGATCTTTGAAGCCTTCCGTCAGGCTGATCCCACCATCAGCCGTAATTATGGAGGAACCGGGCTGGGACTGTCGATCAGCAATGACCTATCCAGACTGCTCGGCGGGTATATTACGGTTCAGAGCAAAGTAGGCCACGGCAGTGTGTTCTCCCTTTATTTGCCTGTTTAGCAGCGCAGCTGCATAGCAGGCGGGCAGCTCCAACATTATTTGTGATTTTACCGTATTGACAGCAGGTTGATGCCGAGTAGAATAGAGCCAATGCCGCATCTAAGGAGTGTTTTTGCCCGATGAACATCATGAGAAACCGGCCGCCGGCTCTTCGTCCCAAGCGTATCCGTAGAACCTCATTACACCGCAAAAATTTACAGATTGCTACACTGGAGGGGATACCTTCAACGATCTTCCAGGTGCTGCTCCAGGGGCAGTTTCTTACAGGCTTTCTGCTGTATCTGGGCGCAACCTCAAGCCAAATCGGCTTTGTGCTAGCGCTTACTACCCTGGTCAACGTGGGACAGATCGGTGTAGCCTTTCTGATTCAGAAGCTGCCAAGCCGCAAGTGGGCGATGGTTACTTTTATCGGCCTGCACCGGATTCTGTGGGCTTCCACAGGGCTTGTCCCCTTTCTGTTCCCCAAGGAGCAGTGGGTTATAGCCTTTATCGGATTGTATACGGCTGCATTTATTGCCAATACCGCAGGCGGGGTATTATGGAACTCTGTAATCAGCGACCTGGTTCCGCCGCGGGTCAGGGGACGGTATTTCGGCATCCGCAATACTTTTCTGAACGCACTGGGCAGTCTGGTGATGTACGGAGGAGGGGTGGTTCTGGACCGTTATCCGGGTGGAGACGGCTTCCTGATCCTTTATATTGTGGTCTGGATATTCTCCGCCTGCAATGTGCTTGTCTTCTTCTTCTACCCGGATGTTCATTTCGAGAAGTCGGAGGAGCGCAAATTCCTGCCGATGTTCAAGAAGCCGCTCCATGACACCTTGTTTATGAAATCGACGCTATTTCTGTCCGGCTGGCTGCTGCTGCAGAATCTGACGGTTCCCCTGTATTCGTATGTAATGCTGCAGCTGCTCGATATTAATTATGAAACGTTATCGCTGCTGAATGTTTCCCAGACGATTTTTATGATGGCCAGCTTCTACGTCTGGGGCAATCTGAATGCGAAATACAGCAATAAAAGACTGCTTTTCTACACGCTGCCGATTATTGCGGCTTCTTCGCTGCTATGGGGGCTCATATCGGTGCTGCCGCTGCTGCTGGTGCTGTTCGCGGCTCATATCGTGTTCGGTGTAGGTGTGGGGGGCTTTAACCAGCTTGCCTTCAATTTCATTATTGGCGACACCCCTAAGAAGGAACGCCCGATGTATATGGCTATGTATGCCGCGCTTACAGGTCTGGCTTCGTTTTTTGGCCCTCTGATCGGAGGGCAGATCTACGAAAGAATTGAGCACTGGCCGCAATGGGTTCAGGTGTACGGCATGCAGTTGCTCGTCGGTACACTCATGATCCTGCTGGCCTTCCTGCTCGGCAGACGTATCCTGAAGGATCAATAGAAAGCAAAGGGGGCCATTGAATGCCTAAGGTAGCATTAGTGCTGGGAGCGACCGGACTGGTAGGCCGTGCTCTTACGGAAGAATTGCTCCGGCGCAAGGAATGGGAGGAGGTACGGGTGCTGGTGCGAAAGCCGCTAACCCTGGAGCATCCCAAACTGAAACAGACGATTATCGATTGGGAGAAGCTGGAGCAGGCTGAGGATCAATTCACCGGAGTATATTCGGTCTTCTGCTGTCTGGGCACAACGATTAAGCAAGCGGGGTCCCAGCAGCAGTTCGAGCGGGTGGATCTGGATTATCCGCTTGCAGCCGCCGCTATTGCGGTTCGATCCGGCGTAAGCCAATTTCTGGCCGTCACGGCCATGGGAGCAAGCGCGAAATCGCGCAACTTCTATATTCGCACCAAAGGACGGGCTGAGGAGGGATTGATTGCCGCTGATTTTCAAGGCCTGCATCTGTTCAGGCCTTCGCTGCTGCTGGGCCAGCGGGAGGAGTTCAGGCTTGCTGAGCGGATCAGCACCGTGGTAATGAAAGCGCTGGATTTCATGCTGGTGGGCAAGCTAGCCCGGTACCGGGCTGTTTCGGATAAAGTGGTTGCCAGGGCGATGGTTAACATCTCGCTGGCGAATACACGCGGCGTTCATGTTTACAGCAACGATGTCATCCATGTGATCGGCAAAGGCTGAATCCTTTTATATAGTTGCAAAGGCCGAAGAGCAGGATGTACAATAAGCAGTAAAAGCGCTACAGGTGGAGAGGAGCAAGATCATGACGAAGAAGCAAGTAGCAACAAAACAGGCACCGGGGGCTATCGGTCCCTACAGCCAGGCCATTTCAGCAGGTAACTGGGTATATACCTCCGGCCAGCTGGGGCTTGATCCGGAGAACGGAACATTAGCGGAGGGTGTGCAGGAGCAGGCACGCCGGGCACTCCAGAATGTTCAGGCGATTCTGGAGGAGGCAGGCGCTTCCTTGGATCATGTGGTGAAAACTACGGTATATCTTAAGGATATGAACGATTTCGCCGCTGTGAACGAAATTTACAGCAGCTTCTTCACTGAGCCTTATCCGGCCCGCAGTGCCGTTGAGGTTGCCCGTCTGCCTAAAGACGGATTGGTGGAGATTGAGGCTGTAGCGCGCAAGAAATAGCTTGATTATACGTTAATACTTAGGACTCTTATAATAGGAACTATACAGACTCAGTTCCATCATTAGGGAGCCGAACAATTAGTTGCGAAAATGCATCTATTTAGCAGTTTTTTTCCGTTTTGGAGGAAATAAGTGCGAATACGCATCTATTTTGGACCTTTGGGCGTTTCAGGAGTGATTTACTCGAAATTAGTTGCAGATTTGCACTTATTCGCCTGCTAATGGACGTTTCTACTGAATTTAGTTGCAGTTTCGCATCTAATTACTCCTAAGGTTCCAGGGCAACACTCTAAATCCTGGCTGGAACCTAAGTAGTAACCAGTTTGCATCTATTTGCTCCGAACGTTCCAGTGTAACATTCCAAATCCTTGCTGGGACTAGGTTAGTAACGAATATGTAGCAAAGAGACAAGCCGATATTTATGCGGCTTGTCTTATTCTTGTTTCTTCTCCGTTGATAAAGAATCACCCCGCAGTTCAGTAGGCGCGGCGGCGGCGCGGGCTCAGGAACAGCCAGATGCTGTAGAGCAGCAGCAGTCCGGCCGTGATAAGACCCGTGAGGTATACATTGCCCGCGTCCTTGTGTTCAAGGGCAAGCGCAATGAAAGCCCAGACAAACACCAGCGGATAGATGCTGTCCCGGAAGGGATAGCTGACCCGAATGGCAAGCAGGGCGCCGACACAGAGCATAATTACGGCCCAGGTGGTGTCACTGAGGCCGAAGCCGTCCCACTCGTTCTTTTTGAGGATTACACTGAAATTAACAATAGTAGCTACTGAGATCCAGCCCAGATAGATGCTGAAGGGCAGCTTGATCAGCCATTTCTCACCTGTCGTAGGGTCCGGGATCCGGCGCGTGATTAGGTAGATGACAATCAGAGTGACCAGCATCAGCAGCATGGCCACAAAGGATAGCTCAATGTACAGGTAATGCCAGAGGAACAGCCAGCTCATATTAAATGCGCAGCTAAGGATAAACCAGAAGCCAATCGACTGTACAGAACCCCGTGGGCTTGTATCTGAACGGAATTGATAGATCACAAACCCGGCCAGAAGCACATAGATCAGTGACCAGATGGAGAAAGCATAACCGGCAGGCGTCAGATAGGTCTTATACCTGTCTGATATCTCCGCGGTGCTGTTCCCGCCGAGCGGCAGCAGAACAGAAAGTGCGTTGACAGCGATCATAGCCAGATAGAACAGAAGATTCCACCACTTATAAGGATTATTGCGACTCATCGAATTCACTCCCCAGATTTATAGTAACTTGGTTAAGTTATGTGTTTGCCTAAATAGAATATACCCTCATTCTCTGGAGATAAGACGCTATTTGCCAAAAAAATGACTTGCGGGTCATAAGCTTGCTGGATAGCAGAAGCGTGCTGCGGGGTAATATGTATTATTAACGAATGCTAACAAGCCGAAGGGGGCAAGGATAGATGGAGAGCAGTGAGGCCATACGTCCCGAGAAGATGGGACCGATTGTAATGAAGGAGACCTGGAACACCCCGGGCAGTCTGGTTACCTGGGAACGTGCGGACAATATTTATATTTGCCGAGGAGAGCGCGGGGGCATTGTGATCGTGTTTCTGAATGACGAGATGTTCCGCATGAAGGTATTCCAGAACCGGATTCCGGATCTGACTACCACCGCTGCCATTATGCTGGAGAGCTGTGTGCCGCACCTGTTTCCGGTGGAGGAGACGGAGGAGCAGCTGATCTTCACTACGAGCACCATCCGGCTGATTCTGGACAAACATTCCTTTGGGATCAAGGTAGAGAATATGACGGGCAAGGTCATTATGCAGCAGAATCTGATCAGCTGGAGCCCGCGCGGAGCGAGCCATACGGAGTATGATATGCAGTCGGAGTCTCATTTCTATGGACTGGGAGAGAAGTCGAGTTTCCTCGACAAACGCGGAGAGCATTATACCAACTGGAATACCGATGTCTTCGCTCCCCATCTGCCGGAAATTGAGGCGCTGTATGTTACGATCCCGCTTCTGATCCATATGCACGGTGACCTCTCCTACGGTCTTTTTCTCGATAATACGGGGCGCAGTGATTTCGACATGCGTTCGCATGGGGTAGCTTTTACCATTGGCTGTGATACGGGGGCATACGATGTCTATTTCATTAATGGTCCGGAGATGAAGGACGTGGTGAAACGTTATACGGCATTGACGGGACGGATTGCCCTTCCACCCAAATGGTCCATAGGCTATCATCAATCGCGTTATAGCTATATGAATCAGCAGGAGGTGCTGCAGCTGGCACGGACCTTCCGAGAGAAGAAGATCCCCTGCGATGTAATCTATCTGGACATTCACTATATGGATGAATACCGGGTGTTTACCTTTGATCCTGTTAACTTCCCTGAGCCGCAGAAGATGATTGCCGAGCTGGCAGAGCTGGGTGTGCGGATTGTGCCGATTGTAGATCCCGGTGTCAAAAAAGATCCCAAGTTCAAGGTGTACAAGGAAGGTGTGCTGGACAAGCATTTCTGCAGCCGGCTGGAGGGGGATATTTTCTTCGGCGAAGTGTGGCCGGGAATCAGCGCCTTCCCTGATTTCAGTGACAGCCGGACCTCTGAATGGTGGGGCGATCTCCACAAATATTATACGGACCTCGGCATTCAGGGAATCTGGAATGATATGAATGAGCCGGCGGTATTCAATGAGAGCAAGACGATGGACCTGGATGTGATGCACTTTAACAATGGTCGTCCGGTCACACATGAGGAGTATCACAATCTGTACGGAATGATGATGTCCAAGGCTACCTATGAAGGAATGGCGGAGCATCTGCAAGGGGAGCGCCCTTTCGTGCTGACCCGGGCGGGATATGCCGGTATCCAGCGGTATGCGGCTGTGTGGACAGGCGACAATCGCAGCTTCTGGGAGCATATGGCGATGGCGATTCCGATGACGCTGAATATGGGCTTGTCCGGCCTTGCTTTTGCCGGACCGGATATCGGCGGCTTCGCCCACCATACCTCGGCCCAGCTGCTGGTCCGCTGGACGCAGATGGGAGTGTTCTTCCCCTATTGCCGCAACCACTCCTCCATCGGCACCATGCGCCAGGAGCCATGGTCCTTCGGAGAGGAGGTTGAGAACATTCTGCGTGAATTCATCGGACTGCGGTACCGCTGGATGCCGCATCTGTACAACCTGTTCCATGAAGCGGAGGACTGTGGCCTACCGGTGATTCGTCCGCTGATTCTGGAGTATCCGCGCGACCCGCATTTGACTAATCTGTGCGACCAGTTTCTGCTGGGTGAGAATGTGCTGGTTGCTCCGGTCTATCGGCCGGATACAGATCACCGCTCGATCTATTTGCCGGAAGGCTGCTGGATTGATTACTGGGATGGGGCGGTTCAGGAAGGCGGGCGTCATATCCTGGACGCTGCACCGCTGCATATTATGCCGATGTATGTGAAGGCGGGCACCTTCGTGGCCGAAGGACCGCTTAAGCAATATGCCCAGGAAGAGGTTGAGGAGATGGTGACCTTCCATCTTTACGGTGCAGAGGCGCGGAAGGGCTTTGAAGCCGGGTACACTCTGTATGAGGATGACGGCCACAGCTTCAACTACCGGAAGGGCAGCTACTCGGAGCTGGTGGTTACAGCTGCGGGCGAGGCAGGCTGCCTTAAGATCAATTGGACGTATGCCTACCGGGAATATGAGCCTGAACGGGAGCGGCTGCGCTTTGCTTTGTGTTATCCATTCTTCCAGCCTGCGCGGATAAGCGGACTCTCCGAGATCAGCATGGAGCAACTGGAGGAGGGGCAGCAAGGCTGGGGCCGCAACGGGAAGAACGGGGCGATCATCGTGCAGGTGCAGGATGTGTCCGAGGGCGGGCAACTGGTGATTGAAGCGGAGGAATAGTATTATTTGTAAAATAAAACAAGTAAAAAAAGCTGTCTCACCATGGATTACTTCAATGGTGAGGCACCTTTTCCTTTTGTATTTACTGGAGCGTTCGGAGCAAATAGATGCGAAAGTGGTTATTACTTAGAGCCCCCTTGTTCTCCATGTATTACTCGTCCGAGCCTGTCTACCACACCGCGCGACAAGGGCTAAGCATACCAAAGGAAGGCTGTCGCCGGTAACCAGCGCTTAACTTTCAGACTATTAACGGACTCAGGAGCCTCTATTTGCTGAAAAAAGGCTGTTTTGTAGGTCTAACGGACTCAGGAGCCTCTATTCAGGCAAAAACCCACTAGTTAGGGCCTGTTTTTCCAATATAGAGGCTATGCGGTCCGCTAGACTCCAAACCATCGCAGGAATGCGGAAATTGGAGCTATACGGTCCGTTAGCACGTGGGTTACCTGAAGTTCGGGTGGGGAGGGTTTGGATTACGGTAGTGCGATCCCCTAACCTTCGCAAGTAAACCTTCTATATCCTCGCAGGGTCCTGAGTAGTAACCGAAAGTGCAACTAATTTCAGCTGGAACGTTAACAAATGGGGAATAAGTGCGATTGTGCAACTAATTTCGAGTAAAACAGGAATCTTACACTCAAAAGCCTAAATTAGATGCCTTTTGGCACTTATTTCTTCTAAAACGGAAAAAATCCGCTAATTAGATGCGTTTTCGCAACTAAATCGTCGACTTTATCCGATCTCCAGAGAGTAGAGCCTACTTCCAAGAGCGGCTGTTGCTGCCGTCGCTTAAGGTTATGACAAAGCCGTTAATATTCCCATTGTCACCCTCGGCTCCGGTTGCTGGCAGCGTAAAAGTGGCATTGAACGAATTAAGCGTGCGCGGCTGCAGAACCAGCCCGGACAGAGTGATCGGCCTTGTTGACAGCGGGTGTCTAGTATAGGACGGCCGCTCCAGAACAGCATCCACCGTTACAGGTTGGCTGCTATGGTTCGTCATCTGAAGACTGCAGTTGCCCTCATAGTTATCTTTTAGGTAGGCATAACTACAACGGACTTGCTGAGGATCAAGCTTCAGCGCGTACACTCCAGACGCGAACAGGCGCTGATAGCCAGTGGTGAGCCATCCGGGTGTCTGTGCAATCAGAATAATTATAACGAAGAAGAGAATGAACCGGTGCCGTGAAAAGGCCAGGGTGAAATTGGTGAATAAAAAGATCAATAATACCGCAGCCAATATTCCGGAATATTGCAAGCCCGACTCAGTCTCCGGACGGGAGTACAGCGGCAGGCCGATGGAACGCATCCATACGTCGATCCATGGATCGGGACCCGGATATCGGATGAATAATACGATAAACAGAGCCAGCAGACCAAGGACAAGGACGAAAGAACGTTTGCTCTGGATGAATGGAACAGGTGGTTTAATCCTACTTACCTCCTTCCAAATGATCTCAATTATAGCATAGGAGATAGGGAATATTTCCATTTCGTTCCCTTTTACGTTAAAAACTGCAGAAAATCCGCAGAAACGTTTTTAAATCCGCGGTTTTTCGTATAAGATGAAGAGATGAAGATTGAGCTTGTAATAATAACCGCAGACGTTCTATAGGGACGGGCCTTGCGGGTATCAAATAGAATTTTCACCAAAAACGGATACCCTCCTTCAAAGGGGCGCCATTCCGTTTCTTCTTAAAATATAAGAAAGTATAAGTTTCATTTGATACTTTATCCTTCTATTTTTCGCAGAAACGGATGCCGCCTCTTGCAGAGGACGGCGAAGCCGTTTCTTCTTACTTGCTATATAGACAGGAGATCACCAATGACTAAGCATCTGTATGCAATATGGTTAGGGGACGTTTTATTCTGCTTCTCAGGCGAAACTTCGGAGCCTAAGGTTGACGCGTGGACCCGTGTGGTCAAGCGGATGGAGCTGACGGGAGGAATGCGCCCTTTCGCTGGGGCAGCGCTGCGATTGGCGGAAGTGAAATACCCCGTTGCTCCAGTAGAGGGAAAGACGGCACGCAGAGGGATGCCCGGGCGTACCCTCGAAGGGCTGGCCTTGCAGCCGGGAGATGCTTATGAGCTGCTGCTGGCGTGGGATGAGAAGGCTTGCCGCAGCCAAGAGATAGAGCCGGGCGGCGAGCTGCGATACTGGGCGGCGGCAGCGCGGTTTGCGCTGGAGCTGATGGGCACCGGCGCAGTTGCGCCGGGAGCCTTGCCGCCGCGGCCGGTAGGTTCGCGCCGCCGCGGCGGTGAACAGGCGGCGGCGGTCTGCTGGTCGCCAGTCTTCCGCAAACCGGAGGACCAGGAGATTTTCCTGCAGCTGGCGGCTTCGATGCCGGTGCTTGCACTGGGTACGCATATTGCGGAAGCGGGAGATTCGTCTTCACGTGAAGAAGCGGGCGCCTATGTGCTGTATTCCTTCCTGCAGGCTGTGATGAGCGCGGAGATTAAGAAGGTGACCGCCGGGATCGAAGGGGAGCTGTCTCCTTACAAAACGGCCTACCGGCGCGGCTATTCGCCGCTCGCTGAGCTATGGTGGAACAGTCTGCTAACGGGTAGCCGGGATATTCCCGTTCAGGGAACCCCGGCCGAGGTCATTGAACTGCTGGAGACGGTAAACAAAACGGCCGGAAGTGAAATGCCGCTGTCCGAACCGGAGGAGGAGCGCAGCGGGCAGCTGGCGCTTGGGCTTCGTCTCGAGCCGCCTGCGGAAGAGGATGAGATCTGGCGGTTGACCTTCTGGGCGGAAGGCAGCGAAGAGGGCGGCTTCTGGCTGCCGGCGAAGGCAATATGGGACAGCAGAGAGCGGGAGTTCACCCTATGGGGAATCCGCTACCGTAATATCCAGCAGCAGTTGCTGACGGCCTTGGGAAGGGCGGCGGCGCTCTCGGCGGATATTCGGCGTGCTCTTGCGGAGCCGGCCCCCTCCGGTGCGGAGCTAGCGCCTGAGCAGCTCTACTACTTCCTGAAGGAAACGGTGCAGCAGCTGACCTCGAGCGGGTTCACGGTGCAGATGCCGTCACGCTGGAGCCGGGAAGGTCGGCGCCGGATTGGCCTGAAGATGAAGATGCAGACGCTTGCGGGCACCATGGAAGGCCCGGCTCCGGTGGCGCTCGGGATGGAGGAACTAATCTCCTTCCGGATGGAAGCCTCGCTCGGAGACAGCTCAGCTACGGAAGAGGAATTGAATGCGATGGTTGAAGCGGGCGTCCCGTTAGTCCGCTTCCGGGGAGAATGGATCGAGGTGGATCCGAAGGAGATCCGCCAGGTGCTGAGATATATGAAACGGCATGAGAGCGGAGAGATGACGGCCGCCGAATGGATGCGCCTGGAGGCAGAGGATGGCGAGGAGCGCCTCTGGAAAGGGATATCGGTCACAGGGATGGAGACCTCCGGTCTGATGGCTTCGCTGATGAAGGGGGATGTGCTGCGCAATCTTCCAATACGCCCTGTGCCGGAAAGCCTGCAAGGCACACTCAGACCTTACCAGGAGCGGGGCTATCAATGGCTGTCGGTGCTCAGCGGCCTGGGCTTCGGTGTATGCCTGGCCGATGACATGGGTCTGGGCAAGACGGTGCAGGTCATTACCTGCCTGCTTGACCGCGCCATGGCGGCTCCTGCAGAGGAGAAGCAGGAGCCTGTGCTGATCCTGTGCCCGACCTCCTTGCTGGGCAACTGGCAGCGGGAGCTGCAGCGCTTCGCGCCTTCGCTTGCGGTGCATATCCACCATGGCGGCCGCCGCGTGCGCGGCAGCAGCTTCCTGGAGCTGGCCGGAAGCCATGACATTGTGCTGACGACCTATCATCTGGCAGGCCGGGACAGCGAGGATCTGGCGGCGGTGTCCTGGTCCACCGTAGTGCTGGATGAAGCCCAGTACATCAAGAATCATCGCACGAAGCAGGCGCAGAGCGTGATGAAGCTGTCAGCGCCGCACCGTATTGCCATGACAGGCACGCCGGTGGAGAATCGGCTCGGCGAGTTATGGTCGATTTTTCATTTTCTCAACCCGGGTTACCTCGGTACGTATCACTCTTTCCGCCAGAGGTATGTGTCCGGGGAAGCGGGCGAGCGGCTGCGTGAGCTGCATCGTCTGGTATCGCCCTTCCTGCTGCGGCGGCTCAAAAGTGATCCGGACATCTCCAAGGACCTGCCGGAGAAGCTGGAGCTGAAGGCCTACTGTACGCTGACGGAAACTCAGGCTGCGCTGTATCAGGGTGTGGTGGATGAAATGCTCGGCGTGATCGGCGAGCGTTCGGGAATGGCCCGCCGCGGGCTGGTGCTCTCTTCGTTGACTAAGCTGAAGCAGATCTGCAATCATCCGCAGCTGTTCCGCAAGGAAGAAGGCAGGGGGCTGCGCAGCGAGCAATCGGGCAAAATGGATATGATGTACGAAGTGCTGGACAGCATTGCCGAGCTTGGAGAGTCGGCACTGATCTTCACGCAATATGTCGCGATGGGAGAACTGCTGGTGAGCAGGCTGTCCCGGCGCTACGGCACGGTGCCGCTGTTTCTACACGGCGGCATTCCCAAGCGGGAACGCGATGAGATGGTGCATGCTTTTCAGGAAGGTGAAGGTCCGCCGTTCTTCGTATTGTCACTGAAGGCAGGCGGTGTAGGGCTGAATCTGACCAAGGCGAATCATGTGATTCATTATGACCGCTGGTGGAATCCGGCCGTCGAGAATCAGGCCACCGACCGTGCCTTCCGGATTGGCCAGCATAAGAATGTGCAGGTGCACAAGCTGATCTGCCAAGGAACACTTGAGGAACGGATCGATGAGCTGATCGAGCGCAAAAAAAGCCTCTCGGAGCAGGTAGTCGGCTCCGGTGAAACCTGGTTGACGGAAATGTCCAACCATGAGCTGAAGGAACTGATTGAGCTGCAGGGACAGGATTGGATGTAAGGATAGAAGTGGAGTCAGAATTTAAGGGAGCGATGTAACCATGAGTGAACGGTCGGAGCTTCGGCTGGAGGTTGCTCCCGGTGTGGTCCGGGCGGCTTGGCTGCCGCTGCCGCCATCCGGGAAAGCAGCCGGAAAGCAGCTTGATAAAGAGCAGCCAAACCTATTCTCGCTGAATGTTCCGGTGTGGCAAGCCGGCCGCAAGCAGGAGGTAGTGCGCTGCCTGGCCTTATCCCCGGCGGAAGTCTATGCTCTGCTTCAGGGCCGCCTGACCGGAGGCCTTGCGGCACTTGATCTGCTGCCTACCGATGCAGAGCTTCGTGAAGGGACTGCGGACAAGGGGCATAAGGACGATGGAGAAACTGCGAAGCTGGTGAGAACAAGATTGGCGGAGGAGCCGATGCTGGCTCTTTCGCTAAGAGGTTTTGGCAAAGGGGAGCTGCTGGAGGGTATATTTGCCCTGTGGGCAGAGCCCGAGGATGAAGCGGCCGAAGCAGAGGGAGGAAACCCTGCCACTGTGGGAACCGGGGTGCTCGCAGCCGAACTGGCCCGGCTGGAACGCAAAGGCCCGGCTGTCTCCTCGGGGGAATGGCTGGCCGAGGCAGCTGCCGAAGGCTCGCTTCATCAGCCGGGGCCGCAGTTTCATGAGATTGCGGCCCGTCCCTTCCCCGCTTCACCCGTTGTGGCTCCTGTGAGCGAAGGCTGGGAGGAACTGTTGCCCAACACGCCGAAGGCCCGCCAGGGCTTGACCCTGATCGTGCAGCGGGTGGCTCAAGCCGCCGCAAGGCGGGCGGGCAAAGAAGGCAAGCCGCAGCGCTGACAGCGCCGGAGGAACAATAAAGGCAGTCCCGCACAGCATTGGCTGATCGCGGGACTGCCTTTTTGAAAAGATAAGAACATATCGCAGAAACGGATAACGCAACGCCTCTTGCATAGGACGGGGAAGCCGCTTCTTCTTACTGCTAAACAAATATTGGATAGCGACCTTCTGTGCCTGATCTGTTTATTATGCGCCGCTCCCGGCCGTGTCGCCTTCAGAGAGCTCCAGGATCTCGCGGCGCAGCCGCAGCATCTTCTGGTCCAGCTCATCGGCAGCCCGGGCTGCATCCTTCAGCTCTGCGGCGACATGTGCGGGCAGCTGTTTATCGAATTTATAATACAGGATATGCTCCATGCTGGCCCAGAAATCCATAGCCAGGGTCCGCAGCTGGATTTCGGCCTTCACCCAGCGTGTTCCGTCCAGCAGCACCAGCGGCACCGCTACGATAACATGCAGGCTCTGGTAACCGTTCTGCTTGGGATGGGCGATGTAATCCTTGATCTCCAGCACACGCATGTCCTCACGCGAGGACAGATGGTCGACGAGGCGGTAAATGTCCTTCACAAAAGCACAAACGATCCGCATGCCCGCGATATCGTGAATATGCTGCTCCATATTTTCCAGGCTGAACTTGTGGCCCTTGCGCTGCATTTTTTGCAATATACTCTTGGGTTCCTTGATGCGGCACTTCACATGCTCGATCGGACTGAAGCCGTCGCGGATCGCCCATTCGGTCTTGATCACATCAATTTTATTCTCAAGCTCATTGAGAGCATGGCGATAAAGCGCCGGCAACGCCTTGAATTCATTGATCTGCTGGACGAAATCTTCATCCGTCTGCCACTGTTTAAGATCCTTCACATGTACTTGCAGTTGCTTCAGCGTCATATCTGTACTATCCTCTTCTTCCACTGATACTCTCCCGGTTTCGTTATTTTTGACTTCTCTATTTTAACCGATAGGAGGTCCCGGAAGCAAAAAAACGCAAGAAAAAACGGCTTCGTTGTCCTCTGAAAGTATATGGTGGGTAGACACATTTAAGGGAACATTTCTGCGGAAGCTGCGTATAAACGCACATAAAGCTGTACTCGGACACGTAAGTATGGGTGAGTAGAACGGTTCACAGAACGACAAATAATGAATCTGTTCGGGACATTTGGTATGATAGAGTCACGTTTCAGGCACAGCCTGAGAAGGAGGAACTGCAATGAATTTAATCCAGCGTATTAAACAGGGTGCCAGCAAGGTTACCGAGAAAGCACAAAGCTCTGTAGAGATCGGCAAGCTGAACGGGCATATTACCGATATCGAACGTGAGATGGAGATTGAATTTGCCAAAATGGGGAAGCTGTTCTATGAAGGGTACCGTCTGCGGGATATGTCGGTTGCTGAAGGCCAGATGATTGAGCTGTCACGCAACTGCATCAAGCTTCAGGAGAAGATCGACGACCTGCGTTCACGGATTGCCGAGCTGAAGAATGAACGCCTGTGTCCATGTGGACACGTCGTTGCCCTGGAAGCCAACTTCTGCCCGCATTGCGGACGTAAGCTGGAGGCGCCTTCGGCCGCCAGAAGAAGCTCTCAGCAGCCACCGGTTGCCGCTGCCAGCGTGCAGGTGCAGCATGTGCCCATCGAGGAAGAGGATGAAGACCAATATTATGGGGCTGAAGAGCTTACCGAGGCTGAGAAAGAACTGGCCATGCGGTCCGCGCAGTCACAGCGGAGCGGATATACCGAAGCCGTGCATGAAGAGGATATGCTTCTGCCGGAAGAATATAACGGCTCAGTGGATAACCAGCCAACAGATGCCGAGCGGGAACGCCGCCATGCCGATGAGCTGGAACGGGAGCGGGAAAGACAGCTGGAGCTGGACCGCCGCATCCGTGATTGGAAGAACAGTGAACATGGGCATGACGAAGAAGCGGCAGGCAATGAGCAGGACGGGGTGAGGGATATGGTGAAATGCCAGATCTGCCGCGCCGATCTGCCCAAAGGCTCCATGTGGTGCCCGCGCTGCGGATCCGAGCAAATTTAGTCAGTCATAGAGAACAGTCAGCTAGGGGGACAACAGGATGGAACAGCTGCTGCTGCATCTGCGCAATCTGGGCTTCACGGAGATGGAGTCCAAAATCATGGTGGAGCTGGCAACCAAAGGCCAGGCCTCTGGCTACGAGGTAGCGAAACAGCTTGGTGTATCAAGGTCCAATGTATATGCTGCGCTTCAGCGACTTACACAGCAGGGCTATGTGAGATGTGGGGAAGGTGAGCCTGCGCGCTACAGCGTGCTGGAGCCGGAGGAGTTGGCAACCATGATCTCCGGCCGGGTTCAGGCCTCTCTGGCTTACATGGAGAATGAAATGCCGCGCGGAGGACCGGTAAGTCCCTCCTTCTATAACGTGGAGGGTGACCGCAACGTGATGGGTGAGCTGGTCCGCCAGCTTAATCTGGCCGGGCAGGAGGTTGTGGTCGATGTCTGGCGCGAGGAGGCGTCTCATCTTCGCAGCGAGCTGGAACAGGCCGAGCTGCGCGGAGTGCGGCTGCTGTGGGCTTTTGACGGCGGCAACAATGTACCTGCGCCGTATCCGGCATGGCCGCCGCTGGGCGGCAAACCTCGCAGAAACGGCGGACGCAAATTCTCCTTCGTGATTGACCGCAGCTGGTGCATGCTTGGCATGCGTTATGATGATGGTACCGCACAGGCGGTTGTGACCGAGCATCCGGTGCTGGTCGAGCTGCTGCTGAATCATTTCACGCAGGAGATGGTACTGTTCGAGCTGGAGCAGGATATGGGCGCGGAGCTGGAGGAGCGTTACGGTGACAGATACAGCCGGATTTACAACAAATATGTGATGCATGAGCAGGAGCCGGAAGAGGAAGAACAAGCAGACCTGAAGGCGGAATAATTCCGTATGATGGCTGAGATCAACCTGGGGAGGTGAAGAGCATGGAGTGTATCGTACATTTTGAAGTGCAGCATCCGCAAGGGCCCAAACCGCTGCGCGGCCTGTTGTTTCTGAAGGAAGATCAGGTTCCCGGTGAAGCCGAGCTGGTAGATATGTTCAAGGATATGGAGTTTAATGTCCGGCTGGATAACCGCGAGAAGTTGATTTTTAAGCCGTTGAATCCGGGTGAGAGTTATTCAGAGATCCGGATTACAAGCTTTGACAATGGCAAGGAGAAATACAAGCAGGACAACAATCTGAAGAGTATTGTTGGCAACCTGCTGCCGCAGAAGCCTACGGGGTTGTAGCCATAAGGTTGAGGTCCATTTCGTGGAGAGGGAGGGCATAGAGGATGAAGCTGCTGAGACAGAAGGTAATCAACGAAGGAATTGTACTGGGATCAGGCGTGCTCAAGGTGGATTCTTTCTTGAATCACCAGATGGACCCGTTTCTGATGCGTGAGGTGGGCCGCGAGTTTACCCGCCGTTTCGCCGGGGATGAGATTACGAAGGTGCTCACGATTGAATCGTCGGGTATTGCTCCGGGAATTATGACAGCGCTGGAGCTTGAGGTGCCACTGATCTTTGCCCGCAAGCAGAAGTCGCTCACCCTCACCGAGGACATCTATGTAGAGAAGGTCTATTCCTTTACCAAAAAAGAGAGCAACGAAATTACCGTCTCCAAAAAATTCATTGCACCCGGGGAACGGGTGCTGATCGTTGACGATTTCCTGGCCAACGGGGAAGCGGCCTTCGGGCTGGCCCGGATTGTGGAGCAAGCCGGGGCCAGCGTGGCCGGCATCGGCATCGTGATCGAGAAATCGTTCCAGCCGGGCGGTCGCCTGCTGCAGAAAGCGGGCTACCGCGTGGAATCGTTGGTGCGGATTGCCTCGCTGGAGGATGGCGTGGTCTCTTTTGTGGACGATGAAGAGGAAGAGGTATTGCTGGGCTAATGCTGTTTAATTGGCCATGGCGAATATAGCAATGTAGAAGTACGGTGTCTGCAGTGCTAATCCACAAGCAAGTCCGGCGTTCCGCTGGGCTTGTTTTTTGCTGTGCGTATAGAGTGGGAGTATGCGTATAATTACAGTATGTTTGAAGAATGATAAGGTATAGATGGTAGAAGTATTACTACTTAGGGGGCCCTTTTTTTCCCTCTGTTACTCGTCCGAGCCTGTCATATCACACTGCGGACAAGGAAGCTAAGAATAACAAAGGAAGGCCGTCGCCAGTAACCATCGCTTAACTTTCAGACTACTAACGGACTCAGGAGCCCCTATTTGCTGTAAAAAGGCTGTTTTGTAGGGCTAACGGACTCAGGAGCTCTTAATCAAGCGAAAACCCACTAGTTAGGGCCTGTTTTTCCGATATAGCGGCTATGCGGTCCGCAAGACTCCAAATCATCGCAGGAATGAGGAAATAACAGGAGCTATACGGTCCGCTAGGATGTTGGTTACCTGAAGTTCGGGCGGGGGGAGGGTTTGGATTAAGGTAGAGCGATCCCATAACATTCTCCAGTAACCTTCTATATCCTAGCAGGATAAACAACTGAATTGTCTTATACACACTGATATAGAGGGATGAATTCCCTTTAACAGAGGAAGTGGCAGGTGTGAATGGTCACTGTGGGCCGTATGCAGGCTTGTTAAGCCGCGTTAGGCTGCAAACAGGCGGATTAAGCCTCAGGCGATGCGGCAGCGGACGCTGCGCAACGAGCTTAATGTGCATGCTCCGCGCGCAGGCAGATTAAGTATTAGGCGATGCGACAGCGGACGCTGCGCAACGAGCTTAATGTGCATGCTCCGCGCGCGCAGGCAGATTAAGTGTTAGGCGATGCGGCAGCGGACGCTGCGCAACGAGCTTAATGTGCATGCTCCGCGCGCGCAGGCAGATTAAGCCTCAGGCGATACCTCAGCCCTCGGCCTGACGCGCGGCGGCGTCAAGCGCAGGCATGGCGCCATGCGCTGCCCGCGGCGTGAGCACGCGCAGTGCGCCCCGCTCGCAACGCACCGCGAGCGGCCCCTGGCCCAGGCTCTCGCCATCGGCGATGGCGTGGCGCGACTCGGCGAACCGGACGGCTACGCTCCGTCCGCGCAGCAAGGTCACGAAGGGCAGGCTGACATGCCTGCCCTTCATGACCGTCGGGAACAGCCGCAGCAGCTGCCAGCGGCTGCACCCGTGCACGACGCAGACGTCGAGCAGGCCGTCATCGGCCTTCGCCTGCGGGCAGATCAGCAGCCCGCCGCCGTAGCTGGGCAGGTTGCAGACCGACACCAGCCAGCCGCTCGGAAAGGCCTGCTCCACACCGTCGCAGGTCACGTGGACCGGGCACGGCTTGAAGGTCAGCAGCGTCTGCACGATGCCGATCAGGTACGCCAGCTGCCCGGCGCCAATGGCATTGCACAGCCGCTTATAGCGGCTGGCGTTCACATTGGCCGCTACCTGGGCGTCGAAGCCGCTGGCGACCGCGGTCAAGGTCAAGCCCCCGGCGCCGGCCAGCAGGTCGGCGTCCATGCAGACCCCGCTGAGCGCGGCTTCAAGCGCCTCCGCCGTGTCCAGCGGGAGCCCGAAGCCGCGAGCGGTGTCGTTGCCGGAGCCGGCGGGGATCACCGCCAGCGGCACCCGACAGCGGTGCAGCGCGCCCAGCACGCTATGCACCGTGCCGTCGCCGCCGATTACAATGGCGGCGCTCCAGTCGTGGCGGAGGGCGAGCGCCTCCGCCACAAGGGTCTCTGCACTGGCGGCGCTGTGCGTGAATAAGGTCTCATAAGCGAGCTCGCGCTGCTGCATGAGACCTTCTACGGCAAGCCAAGTCCGGCCGCCTGCACCGCCGCCGGAGCGGCGGTTAATGATGAATAAATACATGGTTCTCCTCCAGCCTGTTGAATTCCGTGGTTGTCCTTGTATCCATTGTAAGGAGTGCAGGAACAAAAGGGAATGCTTTTTGTGAGGGTGGCTGGTTCTTCATGAATAACACCCGCTAGAGCCGCCGCAGCTGGCTTTCCGCAACATCTCCTGCCCAGGGAAGCTTATACCAGTGCCCGCTTAAGGAGTGGTATAACATCAGCAGCCAGACGGCGAAGCCGCATAAAGACACAAGTGCTCCCAGCAAGGCGCCGAGCAGCGGAATGAAGCCGCTGAGCACATGGCAGATCATCAGCACTCCGAAAGCAATCAAAGATTGCAGCGCATGGAATAAGACGAACCGGCTGCGCTTCTCCAACGCAAGGAACACAATGCCGCCGACAAATGGGAAGAAGTAACATATAGCTCCAGCTACATAGTCGGGCAATCCGGTGGAAGATTTGAAAGGGGACACAGGCAATCACACTCCTCAGGCTTCTCCTTTAGAGTCTATGAAACACTTGGACAATGTATGTGCCGAGGTCACGGGAACAGCGGCCCGCCGCGAGCAATAAAAATAAATTCCCTTCACCCAATTTACCTGGAAAGGTGGAAGTTGGACTGGAATATGATACAATATAACGATAAAGCCCGAAAGGAGTGATTCAGAAAGTGGCTCTTCGGGTAACTAAAGTGTCAAGGTGTTCTTTATCTAAGACATCCTTACTCTCAGCCCAAATCACGACGAACCTGCTTCACCGTCCTGGCGGTGCTTCAGAGGCTACTTAAGCTTCGGCATCCACTGTTCAGGCGGATAATGCAAGCCACGTATGTGTTCATGGTTGCTTAACTTGCATTTCAAGGTTACGGCGAACTTTTCATCATGCATTCTCTACAACGGAGCATTCATTTTCAATGTTTTGGGAGGGAACTGATCATGGCAAGTAAAGGTCATAACGAAGTCAAGGAAAGTTTAAGGGAAATGACACGCATTTTCCGGCCTAAAGATCCCAAGAAATTCGTGAAGGAGTACGTCCGAAAGTATCGGATCACAGGAGGCTATGAAGAAGAGCTGACTATGGTCGTGGAGCATGAGCTCGTAAGGATGAACTCATCGGTCTCCTAAACAATAGATAGGATTGTTTCGTGCTGTTTTTCGCGAAATCATTCTGAGTCACTACATCACATCCATGAGGATTCTCATAAACCGTGCCCCGGCCGTTTGCTGCCGCTGGAATCGGTTTTTTTTGTGTTGAATCTGTCTTTATGAAATAGTCAAATGAACATTTAGACATAATTAATAATGTAAGCGAATACAATATTGAATTAAATATGTTTGCGCTTACAATGATATACCTCAAAGCTAGTCAGGACAAGGCTTTTTCGCTAAAAAAAGATATTTGTGAACTTCATGTGAACGATTGACAAAACGGGGGTCTGATCTTATATTAATAGTGATTGTTATAATTGACAGGAAGAACACACCAATCCTTGAAACTGGGAAAAGCGGGGTGGTTCCATGAGGATAACAGGGCAGGCTGTAAAGCGGTTGCTTCCAGTGACTGTATTCTGCGGATTTCTGCTGGCCGGATGCGGACGCGAGGACCTCTCGGTGCTGCGGCCGCAGGGGCCGGCAGCAGAGAGTTCGTTCGGGCTGATGAAGCTGTCGATTTCCATCATGATTGTCGTATTGCTGATTGTATTCTCCATAGCGGCTTATGTTATCATCCGTTTCCGCCGGAAGGCAGGCCAGAATGAGATTCCGGAGCAGATTGAAGGCAGCTTCAAGCTGGAGGTGCTCTGGACAGTGATCCCGCTTATTCTAGTTATTGTGCTGGCTATCCCCACAGTGAAGGCGGTATTCGCCGCGGGCGATGACCATGCGAACGATAAGGATGCCATTAAGGTTAAGGTGACCGGGCACCAGTATTGGTGGGAATTCGAATATACCGACTACGGGATTACCACCGCCCAGGATTTAATCATCCCTGCAGGCAAGGATATCGCGTTCGAGCTGACTACAACCGATGTGTTGCATTCCTTCTGGGTACCTTCATTGTCAGGTAAAATGGATACCAACCCCGACGGAACAACTAACCGCTTCAGCTTCAGCGCGCCGAATGAAGGCGTTTACCGCGGTAAATGTGCCGAATTATGCGGTCCTTCCCACGGCTTCATGGAGTTCAAGGTGAAATCGGTCAGCGAGGAAGCCTTCCAGGAGTGGCTGGGCAAGATGAAGGCTCCTGTGGCTGTCCTGCCTGAAGACCCCGCGCTGGCAGAGAAGTTCCGGGCACAATGCCTGTCCTGCCATGCAGTGGGTGACCAGAATGATATTGGCCGAGGACCGAACCTGACCGGTATCGGCTCCAGAGAATCGGTCGCCGGGATTCTGCTTAATGACGAGACGGGTGTGGAAGGCGCTTCCGTCGAAGAGAACCTCAAGACCTGGCTTCGTGATCCCGAGAGTGTGAAGCCGGGCAATCGGATGCCTAACCCCAAGGATTTGGGTTTGAGCGATACTGAAATTGATGGAATAGCTGAATATCTGGCCAATTACAAGCTGGACTGAGGCTCGTGGGTCAGGTGCGTATGGCAGCCTATTTGAGTAAAGGGGGAAAGCATCTTGGCCCAAGCAGCGTCTTCCTTGCATTCTTCGAAACTTCTGGAGCCCGGGCACCGTGTTAAGCGGCACACGGGCCTGATGGACTGGATTACCACCGTTGACCACAAAAAAATCGCGGTCCTCTACCTGTGGGCCGGAGGGCTGTTCTTTGGCATCGGCGGATTTGAAGCGCTGCTGATCCGCTGGCAGTTGATTAAGCCGATGAATAACTTCCTCGATGCCCAGACCTTTAACGAGCTGATTACGATGCATGGCACGACGATGATCTTCCTGGGCGTTATGCCCATCATCTTCGCCCTGATGAATGCGGTCATTCCGCTGCAGATCGGGGCGCGTGACGTGGCTTTTCCTTTTCTGAACGCGCTGGGCTTCTGGACGTTCCTCTTCGGCGGCCTGCTGCTGAATCTCAGCTGGGTGATGGGCGGCGCCCCGGATGCCGGCTGGACCGCCTATACCCCACTCTCCTCTACGACCTACAGCACCACGCACGGCGTGGACTTCTACACCATCGGCCTGCAGATCGCCGGGCTTGGCACCCTGATCGGCGGAATCAATTTCCTGGCGACCATTATTACGATGCGCGCTCCGGGAATGTCCTTTATGCGCATGCCGATGTTCGCCTGGACTACCTTTATTACCTCCGCAATCATCCTGTTTGCTTTTCCGGCTATTACTGTAGGGCTTGTTCTGCTCACCTTCGACCGCATTCTCGGAGCCAATTTCTTCGTGGTGGGCGGTGGCGGCAGCCCTGTACTCTGGCAGCATATCTTCTGGATCTTTGGCCATCCCGAAGTGTATATACTTATCCTGCCAGCGTTTGGCATTATTTCAGAGGTGATTCCCACCTTCTCCCGCAAGCGGCTGTTCGGATACAGCTCCATGGTATTCGCGACGATTCTGATCGCCTTCCTGGGCTTCATGGTCTGGGCGCATCATATGTTTACCACCGGTCTCGGACCGGTAGCCAACGCCTTGTTCTCTGTGTCCACGATGCTGATTGCCGTCCCGACAGGGATCAAAATCTTCAACTGGCTGTTTACCATGTGGGGCGGACAAGTGCGTTTCCCCACCGCCAACCTGTTTGCGGTCGGATTCATTCCAACCTTCACCATGGGCGGTGTCACAGGGGTGATGCTGGCCTCCGCACCTGCGGATTTCCAGTTCCATGATACGTATTTCGTTGTGGCGCATTTCCATTACGTCATTGTCGGAGGACTGGTGCTGGGCCTCTTCGCCGGGCTGCACTACTGGTGGCCCAAGATGTTCGGGCGCATGCTGAGCGAGCGGCTGGGCAAATGGACCTTTTGGACGTTTATTCTGGGCTTCCATCTGACCTTTTTCCTGCAGCATTTCCTGGGCCTGATGGGCATGCAGCGCCGTGTGTTTACGTATCTGCCCAACCAGCAATTTGATCTGTTGAATCTGGTCAGCACGATCGGGGCGGGGCTGATGGGTGTGGGCATGATTATATTTCTAGTCAATATCTACCTGACATCCAGGAGACCGGCAGATGCCGCCGCCGATCCATGGGAGGATGGCCGGACGCTGGAATGGACCATTCCCTCGCCGCCGCCGGAATACAATTTCAAGCAGACCCCGCTGGTGCGCGGCATCGATGCCTTCTGGAAAGAGAAAACGGCAGGTCACAAGGCGATGACTCCGGCGGAGCCTGTCGGGTCCATTCATATGCCATCGGCTACGATCCTTCCGTTTCTGATGTCTGTAGGGATATTTATCGCCGGCCTGGGGTTTATGTTCAGCCGGGACGAATTCCGCAGCCCGCTTACGGGTTTCCTGTTTAATAATTACGTGGTAACCGCAATTGGACTGCTTATTACCTTCGGATCGATGCTGGCCCGTTCGCTCTTTGACGATCAGGGCTGGCATATCGAACCGGAAGAGCTGGAAGGAAGGTGAGCGGTAATGACAACGGCACAGGCTGAAGCAGCTGACGGGACTCTTCCGCATGAACCGGAGAAGGCCACGCTGGAGGGACGCAATAAGGTGCTGGCCTTCTGGCTGTTTCTGGGCGGAGAGGCAGTGCTGTTCGGGACGCTGTTCGCCACCTTCCTTGCGCTGCGCAACCAGACCAATGAAGGGCCAACAGCCGATGAGCTGTTTCATCTGCCGCTGGTGGCGGCGGCGACATTCATTCTGCTGCTCAGCAGCTTGACCAGTGTGTTCGCCATTCAGGCCATGCACGGCAACCGTCCGGCGGTACTGCGGCTCTGGCTGATCGTTACCGTTGTGCTGGGTCTGGGTTTCCTTGGACTCGAAATCTACGAGTTCAGCGTATATGTCAGACACGAGGCGTTCGGCATGACTACCAGTGCATTCAGCTCGGCTTTTTATACATTGGTTGGCTTTCATGGTGCACATGTCGCTTTTGGTGTCGTCTGGATCTTGATTCTGATTGGGCAACTGAGCTATAAAGGGCTAACCGTCGTAACCGCGCCCAAAATCTATGTGTCGGCCATGTACTGGCATTTCATCGACGTGGTGTGGGTATTTATCTTCACGGTGGTATACCTGCTTGGAAAGGTGGGCTAAGCTATGGCGACTGAACAGCATCCGCCGGAGAAGGGCGGAGTGAAGCACCGTCACCGGCCGGAAGGGCCGCAGCGGCATATTGTAGTATTTATCTTCTCAATTGTGCTGACCTTGATCGCCTTCGCCGCTGTGGCAGCGGGGGGCATCAATGCAGCCTTTGCCGTGATTCTGCTGCTGGTAATGGCGGTGCTGCAGGTTATCATGCAGATGGGCTTCTGGATGCACCTGAAGGATAAAGGTCACATGATGCCGATTATTTTTATATTTGGCGGCTTTTTTATTGCCGGCACCTGCATCGTAATGGCGCTGTATTGGGTTTGGTGGGATTGACCCTCCCAGAAGGTCAAGGAGGCTGATAGGATGCCGGTACTTGAATATTTCAGCTTTAACGATCTCTGGAGTCCGCTTATTCTGGCCGGCATGCTGCTGTGCATGGCCGGCTATTTCGTACTTATTGGGCCGCTGGCCTCACGCTTCCCAGGTAACGGGAACGTTCCGGTCTGGCGGAAGCTGCTGTTTGTTGCCGGGCTGACCGCGCTTTATCTGGCACAAGGCGGGCCGCTCAGCCTGCTTGGGCATCTGATGTTCTCTTTTCATATGATCAGCATGGCCCTGTCCTATCTGATTGCAGTTCCGCTGCTGATGCTGGGCCTTCCTGACTTTCTATGGCGCAGTCTGCTGCGTCGTAATCCGCTGCACCGCTTGTCCTTCCTCGCCCAGCCGATCGTGGCAGCCTTGCTGTTTAACGGCTTGTTCTCCCTGTACCATATTCCGGCAATCCATGATTATGTGATGGTCCATTTCACTATCCACCGGCTGTATTATGGGGTGCTCTTCGTAACCGCTGCGCTGATGTGGTGGACGCTGATCAGTCCGCTCCCGGAGCGCAAGTCGGTTGGCGGTCTCGGCAAGCTTGGCTATATTTTTCTCAATATGGTGCTGCTGACTCCGGCCTGCGGGCTGATTATATTTGCTCCTAATCCCCTCTATGCCACATACACCGATCCGAATATCTGGGCGCGGGCGATGGGCTATTGTGTATCCACCTCTCCGGGCGCTCTGCTGCAGTCCTTCGGTGGTCCGGCCTTCTTCGGCGCGCTTTCTCCCAAGGTCGATCAGCAGGTGGGCGGCATCGCCATGAAGTTCATTCAGGAAATTATTTTTGCCTCCATGCTTGCTTATGTGTTCTATCATTGGTATAAAAAAGAGAACGGGCAAGACGATGCGGAAGCATCGAAGGTTTCTTCGGACGGAGGAACGGTGCTTTGACCCGTGTATAGCTGGTGACTTGCCGAGGGGGATAATCATGGATATTTTCACGCTGTTTCCAACGATCAGCACATCTTTTATCGTGATCAGTGCGGTGCTGGTGGCGATTGGCTGGAGACAAATTATTAAGGGCAAACGCGAGGCGCACAAGAAAACTATGCTTGCTGCTGCTGTGGCGGCATTGCTATTCTTCATTATGTATGTATCGAGAATCGCGCTTGTTGGCAGTACCTCGTGGGGTGGCCCGGATGAACTGAAGGGCATCTACCAGGTGTTTCTGATCTTCCATATCATCTTGGCGACTACAGCCGCAGTGTTTGGGTTGACCACCATTACGCTTGCATTTAAGGAGAAGTATGCCAAGCATCGCAAGTGGGGCAGAATTACGGCCATGATGTGGTTCGTGACCGCCATTACCGGAGCCGTGGTATATATCCTGCTGTATCTGCTGTATCCAGGCGGGCACACCAAGCCGCTATGGGAAGTTATTATGGGGTCGTAAGAGGTTCTGTTAGGTGGGTGAGGCCTGTATGTGTGCTGTCCGGTTATTGTCCGGGCGGCAGCGGACAGGCCTATTTATGTTGGGAGCCGGGCTCCGTTCATACCTATAAGCTCAATTGAAGGTCGGAAAGCTCGAGGAAATGGTCCACAACCGTTTTGTCAAATTGAACGCCCGCACCTGCGCGAAGTTCCTTACGGGCGAGCTCAATCGTGCTGCGCTTGCGGCAGCCGTTCATAAACTGTATTTCGTCGTAAGCGTCCACTACCGCACAGATTCGCGCAAGCAGGGGGATACGGGTACCGGATAACCCGCAGGGATAACCGCTCCCGTCCCAGCGTTCATGATGATAACGGATGATGTCTGCAACTACCTGATCAATTCCGGGAAAATCCTTGGCTAAATCGGCACCGATCAGAGGATGAAGCTGGAGTATGTTCATTTGATCCTCAAGCAGCGGTTCCTGCTGCTCCAATATATGTACAGGTATAAAAGATTTACCGATATCGTGCAAAAAGCAGCCGCGTACCAGGTGGTTTTTGTCCTTGCTGCTCAGTTTCATCGCAACGGCCAGTTCTTCCCCCAGCATAGCTACCCGAACAGAATGACGGTGAGTTTCAGGGTGTTTTTCCTTCAAAAAATTCATCCAAACACTCACATGAGCCTCTTCTGTCAGAGCAGTCTGAACTTTTTTGACGAGCACAGCTAATTCCTCCAACCTTCTCCCTCCTTATTCTCTGTGATAGTCTGCTTCTTTCAGCACTGTTCATGAAAAATACACCATAGTATGTGAAATATGGAACAAATGTACTAGGACAATGTCGTACAATATCACTTATGCGACATTTATAATGACAAAGGAGCAATAAAATGACCACAGAACGGATGGCTTCCAGCAATTCTCAACTGGCCGTAGTAGATCGGGATGCGGTATCTGACAGTGATGAGCAAATCGTGCAGATGTTTCTGGCAACCTGCTGCAGGACACCTAATACAAGAAGGAATTATGAACGGGCACTGAGTGCGTTCCGCAAATTCATCTCCAATAAAACCTTGCGCGAGGTGACCTGGCGAGAACTTGAAGCCTACAAGCTGTTTCTGACCCAAGGCGGATACAGCTATCCACGCCAGCTGGCGCCGGCAAGCATTGCCGCTTTTATCGCACCATTGAAATCATTTTACAAGTGGGGAAGCGATCTGCATATTGGTTTTTTCAGTAATAATCCAACACTCAGCGTTCGTATCCCTACCATAAATATTACCAGCAGACGCAATTTTCTGACCAAAAGAGAAGTAGGAAACCTGCTCCGTGAATTGCAAAAGCAAGGCTTGCGAAACTACCTGATCGGTCTTACTCTGGTAATGCTGGGCCTCCGGGTCTCGGAGCTTACTGCTATGAAGTGGGGCGATTTTCACAGTGATCCTCTGGAATCCTCCGTTTGGCTAACGATTACCCAAGCAAAGGGCGGCAAGCGAAGAGAGATCAAGGTACCTCCGATCCTGTGGGAATTATATTCACAGCTGTCCAGTTTACGGGCCGGAACGAATGAGCCGGATAAGGATCTGTTGATGTTCTCGCTATCGTCAAGACAAGTTGAGCGTATCATTAAGAATGCTGGAGAAGTAAGCTTCATTGAGAAAAAACTAACACCTCACTGGTTGCGCCATACCAATGCCACACTGGCCTTATTGCAGGGAGCATCACTTCAACAGGTGCAGGAATCACTCGGACATTCCCATATCAACACCACGCAAAGATATCTCCACACTGTGCAGCAAATTCAAAAGGCGGCTCCGGATTTTGTGGAAGACAGCTTACGTGATTTCATAGAATAAGACAAAATCAGACATAAGAAAGCTTACTTTTCCAGAGATAACTATACAATATTATACAAATGACCTATAATAAAAAAGTGATGTGAAACTATGCACAAATGCGAAAAAAGTCCTGTCGAAATGTCTGTAATGTCGCATAAGTGATATTGTACGACACCTAAATTTGATTACGTTATTTTTTTGTCGAAATTTAGCTTGTTAATACCCTTTATTGAATAAATTTAATCAAAATATTGAGCGGAGTAGTATTTCTTGCATACATACCGGTATATCTATACCGTCCAATTACGGACGTCTGCGGACTCCAGTGACCTTATTTGCTCCCAAGTGACCTATTTTAGAGTAGTTACGGACCGGAAAGACCTTATTTAGTCATAAAGGGTCTACTTAAGGCAGCTTTTAGACGAATAGGGGCTATGCGGTCCGCAAGGCAGCTGAAACGCTGAAAATCACAGTAATAAGAGCTATAGTGTCCGCAGTGATCGAAGTTTGTTGTTATGGAGGTAACGTTTCCCCCTTGGCTCGGTGCCGCTAATAGAATAAAGTCAGTAACAAGCAGGAACGGCTGCCTCCTTAGGGATGGCAGACCGTTTCTTTTTTGAAATATAAGGATTTATATGTTCCACCCTATGAATCATCCTTCTATTTCTCGCTGAAACGCCCCGTCCTATAAAAGGCCGGCGTAGCCGTTTCCACTTGCGATTCCCGGCAGAGCTGCTGCGGAAATTTCGTCTGAACGCTGGCGGATATCCTAAGTATAGCCAGCCGACCTTGGAATTATGGTTGACATTGGAAATAACGGGTCGTATACTGTGTATATAGATATATACAGTAAGCACAGAGGCATAAACAGTATACACACACTTCAGCCATCTGCTGAAGAAATTGTGAAAGTGGGTAGAAACATGAGAACGGTAAAGGATGCCTGGATGATGGTGCAGAGCGAATACCGCGGCAACAAGCTGAAGCTGGTTTGGGCTTCACTATTCTCCATTTTCTATATGGGATATATAGCCTTCTTCGTCGGCATTATGATGAACGAAATAGTTCAGAGCAATGAAGGGCATATGGCTGTTGACATTATGCTGCTATCCATAACGCCGCTGATGGGATTCGTGCTGAACCGGAGTGCTTTTAAGTATTGGTCAGAGGACTCGTACACCCGGATGCTTGTCTATTTCAAATCCTTGCCGATACCGGCGACTGTCATCCTCTGTAAAAGAAAAATTATGAGCGTAATCGCCTTCTCAATTAATGGCACGCTCTGTTTCGGTCTCATCTATGCTTTCAGCAAGAATATGAGGGCAGAAATGGATCTGGGAGATTACATCGCGTTTACGATCACCTGGATTGGATATGGATTAATCGTCACCGGCTTATACATTACGTTCGAGCTGCTCTTCAGCGGCAAAATATACTTGGTTCTGACCTTAGCTGTCTTGATAGTGGCCTTTGGGGTGGCCTTTCTGGTCCAGATGGGCGGTGGGAATCTATTCTTGTATACGATACTCTGCTCGCAGGAATGGGGGCTGCTCTCACCGCTGATGTGGGGCACGCTGCTGGTGGGAATGGCATCGGTGCAGGTGTTCTCCAAATGGACGATCCACCGATTGAAGAGCAGGGATCTGCTATGAGAGCCGGACATAGCAAGACTGTCGCTTGGCGGGGTGGGGGGTAAATATGTGGATTCCAGTACAGATCAATGAGAACAGTGCAGAGCCGCTATACCACCAGATTGAGACCCAGCTTCGTTCCCTGATCATCAGCGGTGCCATCCCGGAAGGAACCTTGCTTCCATCGATCCGTGAATTTGCCGGTGATCTCAAATGCAGCGTAATTACAGTCCGCCGGGTCTATCAGGATCTGGAGAATGAAGGACTTCTGCGAACCAGGCAGGGCACTGGTACCTTTGTTTCTCATGTAGGGACCGGGGCTATGGAGGGCTATAAGCAGGAAGCTATAACCAAAGCCCTCGAAGCAGCGGTCGATACGGCAATGTCCGTACAGAGTGACAAGGCGGAGATCATCAGAATATTCCTGGAAATTGTCGAACGAAAGTATAACGAATTGAAATGAAAGGCGGCGCCGCTGATATGGTCCAGATGGCAATTAAACTGCAGAATGTTAGGAAGCTACGGCGCAATAAGACGCTTGGGCCGCTTAATCTGAATCTGCCGGCAGGTTATATTACCGCTCTGGTCGGTCAGAACGGCTCGGGCAAGAGTACCTTGCTGCAGATGCTGCTTCAGCTGAACTACCCGGATGAAGGCAACATCGTCTGGTACGAGAGCAAATATGTAAATGAGCTTCCGATAGAGCTGCGCCAATCGATAGCTTATGTGCCGGAGATTTCCCAGAAGGAAGAGGATCAATGGACCGCTGAGCATGCAGCTGCCTTCCGCAGCCATTGGTATCCGGATTGGGACAAACGTTACTTCGAGGAGCTGCTTGAGAAATTCGAGATGCCGCGCAATATTCAGCTGCGCAAAGTGTCGAAGGGGGAACGCCGCAAGTTTGAGATTGCCGCCGCGCTGGCTGGGCGTCCCAGGCTGCTCATTCTGGATGAGCCTTCCTCGGGGCTGGACCCGTTCTCCTGGAAGATCATGCTTGAAGCTCTAAGGCATTACATGGATGAAACCAATGCCACGATCATCATGTCCAGCCACAATGTAGAGGAGGTCCGGCGGCTGGCCGATTATATCGTGCTGATTCATCAGGGGCAGCTGATGGGCATGGCAGACAAAGACAGCTTGTTCGGCTCCTGGAGCGAAGTATGGGTCCATGCCGCTGTGGAAGAGGAGTTGGCTGAGCTGGCAGCGGAGCTGCCGGGCGCGATCCAGTTTGCGATGGAAACGCCGGGTGTAGCTTCTTTTAAAGTACAGCAATTCCATTCCTTGGAGAAACGGATTCAGGATTTGGGCGTAAAGGTAATCAAGAGTCGCAGCTTGGAGCTGGATGAAATTCTAGGGTTATGGACACAGGGACACCGTCCGGTATTGATTGATCAGAAGAGAGGGGACTGAAGTATGGAAGCACTGAAACTGGAAAGCGTAGTGAAGCAATACGGAGACAAAACGGCAGTGAACGGAATCAGCCTGAATGTGGGGCAAGGGGAGATTTATGGTCTGCTTGGCGCCAACGGCGCCGGTAAAACAACGACGATGCGTATGGTGCTGGGTCTTATTTACCCGGATGATGGGAAGATCTTGTACAACGGTAAAAGCTTCAACAGCGAGCTTCAGCAGGTTATGGGCTACCTTCCTGAAGAACGCGGACTGTATCCCAAGGTGAAGATCAACGAACAGATCATCTATCTGGCCCGTCTGCGGGGAATGTCGGCCAGTGAGGCGGATAAGAGCCTGCGCTACTGGCTGGAACGTTTCGAAGTCCCGGAATACTACAATAAGAAGATTGAAGAGCTGTCCAAGGGGAACCAGCAGAAGATGGGCTTTATCGCCGCCGTGGTCCACAAGCCGCAGATTCTGATTCTGGATGAAGCCTTCAGCGGACTTGACCCGGTCAACGTAGAGCTGCTTAAAGGGACAGTCAAAGAACTGAGAGATCAAGGCACAAGCATCTTGTTCTCGACCCACCGGATGGAGCATGTCGAGGAGCTGTGCCGAAATATCACGATCCTGGACCGTTCCAACACAGTCGTGCAGGGAGATATCCAGCAGATCAAGAACGGCTATCCGCGTGAGCAGATCATGCTGCGGACCGTAGGTGAAGTAACTGGACTGCAGTCGGTGCCTGGCGTAACTTCGGTGCAGAAGCAGGAACGCGGATACCTGGTAGGCATAAGTGAAGTGAGCGCGGCGCAGCGGGTTCTGCAGCTGGCGATTGGTCAGAGTGAAGTAGAGCATTTCGAGATCAAGGAACCAACGTTAAACCAAATCTTTATCAGAGCGGTGGGTGAATCGAATGAATAAGATGGGGACAATTATCGGGTTTACTTTTAAGAATAAGGTTAGAACGAAATCCTTTCTGGTGACAACCTTGATTCTAGTGCTGCTGATCACCGTGGGGATGAATATTCCTTATTTGATTAAAGTGTTTCAAGGGGACGATGCTTCCAGCAATGGTATACAGATTGGAGTAATTGCTGAGGAGAATAATGCGCTGGCCGGCTTGTTGAAGGCTTATGTACAACCCGAGACCGATGAACTGGAGCAGGTTACCGTCAATACTTATCCATCGGTAGAGGATGCCGGACTGAAGAAGGCTTTGGATGAAGAGACGATTGAGGGTTATATCGCTTTTGCCGAACCAGCTGGGGAAGGGATTCCTCCGGTTACCTATTATAGCAATGATGGAGAGATGAACGGCAGCGTACGCATCTTCCTGCAGAACGCGCTCCAGCAGGCCAATACCCAGCTGATTGTCGGCGATAAGCTGACACAGGAGCAGGTGGCTGCGATGTTTGCTCCCGTTCAGATCGGCACACAGCAGCTCCAGACTGACGGTACTGACAACGGGGCAACTGCTGAGGAGTCCGCACCAATCATTAACTATGTCATTGTCTATGTGCTGCTGATTCTATTCTTCATGTCTACCTTTATGACAGGGAATATGATTGCTGCAGAGGTCACTTCTGAGAAGAGTTCGCGGATTATGGAAATTCTTATCACGAGCGCATCACCGCTGGCGCAGATGTTCGGTAAGGTTATAGGCATTTTTCTGGTCGGTATGCTTCAGATCGCAGTGATCGCACTGACCGTAGCAGCTAACCTTATGTTGCCGCATAATTCCACAATTCTGACTGATTTCAATATCGACCTGAGCCAGATGAATATGAGTCTGCTGATATATGGTTTGGTGCTATATGTGCTTGGTTATTTCTTGTATGCCCTACTGTACGCTGCTGTTGGTTCCATTGTCAGCCGGACCGAGGATCTGGGCCAGGCGATCATGCCGATTATGATGCTTGGTTTCGCCGCTTTCTATATTCCGCTGTTGAGCATTTCCAGTCCAGATACCATGCTGGTCAAAGTAGCCAGCTTCGTTCCGTTCACTTCGCCGCTGACGATGCTGCTGCGCATTGGTGTGGGGGATGTGGCCTTCTGGGAGATCCTGCTGTCGCTGGGGCTGTTGCTGGTTACGATCTTCTGCTTCGGCTGGCTGGCCGCCAAGATCTACCGTACCGGCGTGCTAATGTATGGCAAACGCCCTACCATTAAGGAACTGAGAAAAGCGATGAAAGCTTACAAGATATAGAAATCATATATCTCATAAGAGGAGTAGATTACGGTGAGTAAAAAAAATCAAAATATGATGTTTCTTGGAATATGCGCTTTGAATATGATTTTGTTCGGTATCCTTATGGATACGAATGGATCCACTGTACGTGATTACTTTCAGGGATTCGTGGTCGGCATCAATGGAGTGGCCTTCTTCTTAACCCTGTGGAGTCTGGCGAAGGAACGTAAGAGAGCATAACGGGCAAGAAAGCTACAGAACAGCCGCGGCGGATGCCGCGGCTGTTTCTGGTAGAGATCAAATAAGGAGAAATATCATGATAATTGATCTATCCCATATCGTTCAAGACGGCACGCCACCGTATCCAGGCGACACTGAGACCCTCATGGTTTACAGTAAAAGGATACACAAGGATTATTATAATAATGGCATCTTTCGCAGCAAAAATCGGTAGGTAAGCCTTGATGTAGCTGGGCAAGACGAGGTCCAATACTCAGCTTGTTCGCACCGAAAGTTGAGTATGCTAAGAGTGAGAAAAGTCCGTGTAGAGATTTCTATCTAAGTTAATAATCTCATCACATGTATCTTTTATGGCACTATCATGTGATACAATTATAATAATTTTATTTTTTTTGATTTCAGTAATGTGATCAATAAAAGTTTTTCTACTAAGAGCATCAAGAGATGCTGTGGGTTCGTCAAATATCATTACATCCGGATTCTTTAACATTTGCCTGACAATCGATATTTTTTGCTTTTCACCACCAGACAAGTTGGTCGTATTTTCATTCATATTGCTATTAATTCCATTAGGGAGCCTTTCTATAAAATCATTCAAATAAAATTGACTTATTAAAAGCTCCATATTTTCATGATTCATATTATCTAATAATATATTTTTTGCCACAGTATCATATAAAAGTATGGGATTTTGTTCTGTGACACCAATCTTATTAAGTCTAATTGAACTCATATTAAGATTCTTAATATCTTCATTATTGAATAAAATAGAACCGCCATGTTCATTTATGTAAAGACCTAAAATTAAACTTAACAATGTACTTTTCCCCGAACCATTCTCTCCTGCTAAACAATATATTTTTCCTTTTTCAAATACAAATGAACTTTTTTCAAAAATAGTATTTTGTTTATAGGCAAATGTAACATCCCTAAATTCAATTGAATCAATTTGTTCCATAACTTTTTCACCGTCTTCAATAATCGGTATAGATAAAATTTCTTGAAGCCTCATGTAAGATACTAATATTTCCTGATAATTTTTGCTTAAATTGAAAAAGAATCTTGTTGAACTTATGAGCATATTGAAATAATTTATTAGTATTGTAAAAAAGCCAATAGTAAGATTGCCTTTCACAACTTCTATTCCGCCAACTATGAATATCGATATTTGAGCAAATGTTGACATAATGTTATCGAAACTTGAAAATATATACGATATTTTCTGATAAGAATATACTTTAGGAAGGAATTGGTCGAAAGCATGTTTCAATTTCTCGTAAAAATAACCATTATATGAATGGGTTTTTATAAAACGGACATTCTTCAATTGTTCATTGTAGCTTGAAAAGAAGTGACTTTGAGATTCTTTATATTCCATTGTTTTAGTGTATAATGGATTTTTTAAAATTTTGTATAATAATGTATATATTATTATGAGAAATAAGAAAACAATAGCAATTTTAACATTCGATTTTATCAAGACTAAAAAAGTAACTAGAAATATACTCGAATTCACTATGATGGAGCCAATTATACTAATACTAAAAGTTATAATTTCATTAGAATCATTATTTATTCTTTGATTTAGGTAAGCTACATCACTATTCTCAATAAATGAAATTGGTAATGATTTCACATGTTCGATAACCATAACATTTAACTCGAATGATGCATTAGTTTGAATTTTTATCAATAATTTATTAACTAAATAACCTACTACTACACTTATTAATGATAATGAAAATAGTATAAAACAATAGTAAAATAACTCTTCCAATGAACCGCCGATTATAAGAGTGTCAACAAGTTTTCCACTAAACAGTGGTAACACAAGTGATGATAGACTTGTAACAATAACAAGAGTTACATAAACAATTAACAATAAACGATGCTTGAATATATATAGCTTACAAAAATTGAAAACTTTCATATATTATAATCCCCGCTTTTGAGACGTCATTTGTCTAAATACTAAAACAAGTAAAAGGTGAAAACGGAGCGTAGTTTCCACCGATTTCACCCACTATTGATGCAGAAATATTTCCTTATGTTACAGCATGTACCTTTGGGTCCAATGTATCATCCACATATCTTAAAATTTGTTTTTCAAGAACTCCCTTTATCTTGAAGCACCCCTTTGAGTGGTAGCTTCCTGTCTCATTATAACTGACAACTCCACAGCCCCCACCACAGGACGGTAAATAAGCACACTGTTTACAGTCAACATTGTCTAATGGATTTTTAGACATCCAATCAAAAAACGCATATTTAATATTTTCCAATATTCCTTCTTCATTTATCTGTCCAATCATATGCTTTTCATCACCAGCATGCTCCCAACATTTATACACATCACAATTTGGAGTGACAGTATATTGATTGTCGCCATAAAGTCCACAATACAACCATTTTTGACTTGGTCTAACAAAATTTTTGAATCCTTGCTTTTCAGCAGCAATCCATAATTTTTCAAGCACATCACCTATATCACTTTCGGGAATACAATTACCTGAATAAGCTGAACAGGCAGCCGTGGAACCACGAACAATTCCAAAATCGACTGTGCAGTTCACTAGATTCTCACCGTTAAACCCAATGTACTCTAACAACTCATATGTCTCAGATAAATTAGTTTTATCCACATTGATTCTTATAACAGTTTGTATTGAATGTTGTTTTTCATTAATCATTTTCAGGACCTTAATAATATCGTTAAAGGAACCACGCCCACCCTTATACATTCTCCGTGTATCATGAATTGCTTCAGTACCATCAAGAGTTATTTGTAGCATCTGACAATTATATGTTTGAAGTTTTTCAACAATTTCGTATGTTAATAATGTTCCATTGGTAATAATACTACTTGTTAAATTAATATCATGTTGTAAACAAAAACGTTTCAAATTATCTAATATATAGAATCCTACATCAATATTTATTAAGGGCTCACCACCGAATAAATTAATAGAGATATTTTTCACATTTTTACTAGTGGCCTCATTGACGATAAATCGTATGTAATTGTCAGCGTTCTCTATTTTCATTGATGTTTTTTGAGAACCTGCCCCTTCATAACAATACACACAGTTAAGGTTACAGGCCCATGTTAATAAGACAGTTGACGAGATGGAGCTATTCGAAAATTTTTGCTTATTATGAAAATATGTAAAAAACCTATTCTCATCGATTTCATCATTTACTACAATGCCATAGTCAACAAAAAGCTTGAAAGTATCCTCATCAAAACCTTGTACATTTTCACATTGAATCTCACTGGCAATTGAATCATCAATCGTGAAACTATGGCCACTTAGTGTGTTGAATAAAATATGCCCATTGTTATTTCTGTTCGGAAGAAGCAGGTTGAATTTCGACAGCTTCATTTATAGCCCTCCTAAGTATTGTATAGTTTAACTCGTTGTTTAAGGTTTGCCCTCGACCATCCATGATATATGTAGAGATCGAGGGTATAGATTAATAATGTGACGCACTACATTTTGTGAAAAATATCACTTTAAGTTCGATATTAATTAAGCATGCAATAAAAAAAACTACACAAACTATCTTTTATACAAAGATCTAATGGACAGAAGCCAGCTACAATTACTTCCCCTCCAAAAGGTTTATGTAGTGATGAATTATAAGCAGATCCAACATATTCAACTTTCATTCTTCTACACCTTGCTTCCTGGTGCTTCAAAAGGTCCTGGGAGTGGGGTAAGATTAACCCAGCACGCGTCTGCTGCACAAAAATTTAGTAAACAGGCATTTGTTGCACATGCTGCAGTACCACAAGCATCAAGTCCACAAGATACTGCACCACAAGCTGCTGCTCCACATGCATTCCCGCCACATGGTCCGTTTAAAGCACAGACATACCCTGGACAAGCAGTAGCATTGGGTGTTACGTAACCTCTTCCTACATAGGTAGCTGACATAAGTATCCTTCCTCCTAATTTAATGTTTTACTGAATTAATCGCTGTCACTTAAAGGCAGCTTTTTAAAGAGATACTGTTTTTTGTGAAGATTCAATAAGTGGACAACTTTTATTAGATTAACAATGCACCTCCACCTCCATTTTTTTCTTAATTATAATAATAAGGATACTCAAGAGTATCCTTATATTATTTCATTCAAATCTACTGCTGGAGTTAAGAAGCTAGAATTATGTATTGGAAAAGCTCAGAGTTCTAACTTTAGTAGAAAGTGCTTACTAAATATTTGAACTAGTAGAATGTACCTAAGGCCTCTTTGCAAAAATATCATCACATCCATTTAAAGTCAATTAATTACATTATAATCCTGGAATTAATTAGCTATTATTCCATCGAATGTTCACATTATATCCTTGAATCACCTTGAAATTTGTTCCATATAAATCCATATTATATAGATAATGATCCATACATTATATTGTTGTTAGTTGGATTACGAAAATTAACATTTCGAAAAAAAGTTAGGGGGAAGGAAATGATGAAAATATTCAGGATTTTTTTCAGTGATTTGGACAAACAAGAAAATTGGTTAAATGAAAAGGCAAAACAGGGTTTGAGACTAACTAAAACCACAAAATTATTTTATTATTTCGAGCAATGTGAGCCTTCAGAATTTACTTACAAGGTTGAATTGATTACTGATAGATCGCTGCAAGAACAAGTAGAATATCGGCGGTCATTGGGTGAGGATGGGATTAGAACTTTTACTAAAAACTATGCTTTTGGAAGAATAGCTTATGGCAAAGCTACTCTCAATTTGGCAGGGAAAATTAGAGTGAGAACAGCTCCAGGTACCATTAACTCAGAGATTCTTATTTTAGAGAAGAAAACAGATGGGAAATCCTTCGAATTGTTCACTGATAAAAACGATAAAATTTCTTATTATAAAAAAGTCAGAAATACTTTCACACTTTCTATTATTGGAATTCTTATTGTGGTTATTGTGAGCAAACCACGAGGGCTAAACTTTTTAAATAATGAACAAGTTCCAATTGTAATTTCATATGTAGTTAAAGGTTTAGGCATTGCAATATGCATACCTCTCCTAATAACCGTTTCAAAAGCTATGTATCGTTTACGGCAGCTAAAAAAAGAGACCACACCTGAATAAGGAAATCCGAATGTTTACACTCCATAACAACAATTCAAAAACGTTTGTCTGTCGTTCCACGTTTGAAGGAATAGTAACAGGCCAGCGTTAATTTAAAGCTATCAATTACAAAATCATTGTCTTTCTTCGCATTCGCATTGTCGAACTTCTGCAGGATGTCATAACGCGTGTTGCGCTGCGCGGGGATCTTTGGTACCTTGATGGATACGAATGGATCCACTGTACGCGATTACTTTCAGGGATTCGTGGTCGGCATCAATGGAGTGGCCTTCTTCTTAACCCTGTGGAGTCTGGCGAAGGAACGTAAGAGAGCATAACGGGCAAGAAAGCTACAGAACAGCCGCGGCGGATGCCGCGGCTGTTTCTGTTACGCATAAGCTGGGTTATAAGGCATCAGGAGTGAACGTATACCGTATTGCCCCAACGTGTCTCTGTATCGGGTATAGTATTCGAGCTCCTTCTTCTCGCCGAGGGCGAGTGAGAGGGATTCATAGGTAGATAAAGAGTACGGGGGGGAAGATGGGAAGGTTTCAGAGGGGGATTCTTCCATAACACCTTTATATTAATAGGCAGAATGGACAGAGTTGTAACACGGGCAAGCAGGTTTACAATTTTATTGAGTTCGTGTATGTTAATGGGAATTCCATGACATGAAATGAGATGATGTAATGATACTAAGAAATCTCATAGGTTTTATAGCCTTGTTCTTATTCAGTTACTTTATCATCGAGTCCGACCTCAGATCGTCTTTCTTACTAGCCATTGGTCTCTCTCTGGTCATGATTGTAGTTGACTTCATAGGCAGAAAGAAGAGCAAGTTATAGCTTTCCTAAGTCTGAGTCATTAAATTAGTTGCGAAACTGCATCTAATTAGCCAAATTTTTCTGTTTTGGAGGAAATAAGTGCGAATACGCATCTATTTTGGATGTTTGAGCATCCCAGGAGTAATTTACTCGAAATTAGTTGCAGATTTGCACTTATTCGCCTGCTGATGAACGTTTCGGCTGAATTTAGTTGCAGTTTCGCATCTAATTATTCTGAAGGTTCCAGGGCAGTACTCTAAAACCCGACTGAACCTAAGTAGTAACCACTTTCGCAACTAAATGCTTTATAGAAGTGGCAAAAAAGGGGATCACCGCAGCCAATAGGCTGGAGTGATCCCCTTTTGTAAAACACAAGATAGTGTATAAATAGTGCTTATAAGTATGAAGCACCTATATTACTTAGCCGCGGCCTCGATCAGTGCTTTAAGCTCAGGCAGGTTAAAGCCCTTTACAACATGGTCGCCGCCTACAGTGACCGGAACGCCCATGAAGCCGAGTTTCTCCACTTCATCCTGGTAGACCGTGCTGGTCATCACATCCCGCACCTCGAAGGGAACGCCTTGCTCTGTAAGGAACTGCTTCACCAGATTGCAGTCGCTGCAGCCTGAAGTTGAGTAGACGATAACTGGAGTGCTCATTGGCTCACAGCCTGCTGGATGGCATCGCGCGTGATTTTCCAGTGGGAGGTGTTCCAGCTGACTTCGCTGCCCTCCAGCAGGAAGATCTGCGGAGATTCATGTTTGATTCCGAACTCTTCGGCGATCTGATTGGAGACCGGACGGTCTTCAATGACCAGAACGACGGCAGCTGTGGTGTCCGCATCCTTCAGATAAGACTGGAATTCCTCGTGGGCTTTGGCGCTGATCGGGCAGGTAGTGCTGTGCTTGAAGAGCAGTTTTTTGCCCGGCTGTGCGACATATTGGTGCAGTTCTTCGATGGAATGGAGCTGTTGAATAGACATAAGTTCATCCTCCTAATGCACACGTCAGTGTGCTCAATATCATATGGCTGTCAACCTGTAATCATGATTGTAACATAGTTCAAAATTAAATCAAAAGGGTTCAGCCCAGGGTCCCGTTGAAAAAAGCACAGCACCATGCTAAGGTGATATTGAAGTGAGACCAGGAGATGCTTTTACCAGACAGGAGTGTATAGGATATGGACAAAGTAGCTTGTGTGACCGGTACCGACCGGGGACTGGGATTGTCGATCACCCGTGTTCTGCTGGAGCAAAATTATAAGGTGTTTGCCGGCCAGCATAGAGAAGACTCGGAGAATCTGAAAGCGCTTAAAGCTGAATACCCGCAGCAGCTGGAGCCGGTCCTGCTGGATATCGGCCGTAAGGAGAGCGTCAAGCAAGCTGCACGCCTTATCGCCGGCAAGACCGGACATGTAGACATGCTGATTAACAATGCGGGAATTATCCGCAGCGCTGACGATGCCACGATGCTGGTCGATATGGATGATGAAGCCATGGCGGAGATCTATAATGTGAATACACTGGGTGCGCTGCGGGTTAGCAATGCTCTGATGGGACTGCTCCTGCAGGGGGAGGATAAGCTGATCGTGAATATTTCCTCCGAAGCAGGCAGCATCGGAAGCAACCAGCGGATTAATATGTACGGGTACTGTATGTCCAAGGCAGCGCTGAATATGCAGTCCTCCCTGATGCATAACCATCTGAAGACGCTGGGCGGACAGGTAATGGTCTTCCATCCCGGCTGGCTGCAGACCTATATGAGCGGCATGAAGAAGGATGAGGCGGATTATTCTGCTGACGAGGCTGCCGGGAAGATTATGAAGCTTGTACTGGACTATCCGGCATATAAGGGAGAAGAACCGGCGTATCTTGATCTGAATGGGCAGGCATGGCCCTGGTAACAGCCGGAGAACGACAACTATTCAGGAGAGGTGTTGATGAGATGGGAAGCGGCAAAGCACTGGCATTAGGAAGCTATACTGAAGTTAAATACCATCCGTTCAGCGGTGTGGACCATGAGCTGGAGCAGATTATGGCTCCGGAGCTGCAGGTGGATTGCTCGGAGGATTACAGCCTGCTGTCCAAGCAGACGCTGGCTGAATATGAATTGGTGATTGCCTACACCGAATTCTCCGATATTCCGCTGGCGCAAGAGCAGAGCGCAGCGCTGCTCTCCTATGTTGCAGAAGGCGGTGGGCTGCTTGCTGTACATAACGGCATCTCACTGCAGCGCAATCAGGAGCTGGGGCTGCTGCTGGGAGCCCATTTTACCCACCACCCCGAGTATACTGCTCTGCAGATCGGTATTCCCGCGCGGGAGCATCCCATTATGCAGGGGATTGATGATTTCGTAATTGAGGATGAGCCATATTATTTCGAGCGGACACCGCATTTCGAATCGACCATCCTGGCAGAATATCCGCATGACGGAGCGATGAGAGCTGCGGCCTGGTGCCATTCCTTCGGGTTGGGCCGTGTGGTGTATCTGATGCCGGGACATCATCTGCCCTCCTTCTCCTCCGAGCCTTTCCGCAAGATGATCCTTAGGGGCGGCATGTGGGCGGCAGGCAGGCTGTAGTCACACGACAGGCAGCAGGGAATGAAAACCTGCTGCCTGTCTATATATGAGGAAAGAGGGTTATTTATGATTTCGTTCTGGTGGCCACAGGCACGACTTCATTCTGCTGCAGTGCTTCCAACACCTCGGCGCGCAGCGCATCGGTGAAGGCATTCCAGGTTTTGCGGCCTATCTCCAGCTTTTCGCGGCCAATGGAATCAAGCGTTTCCAGCCATACCCGCTTATCGTTGATCAGGCCCAGCTGGTCCTGAATCTCCTGGAACATCTGCTCATGGGCATGAAACTTCTGGCTTAGAGCGAATGAGGCACTGCTGGCGGTATAGCGCAGCTCCTTCGCAGCAATCCGTAGCTGATGCAGTGCCTCGAAAGCTTCTCCCGATCCGCTGTCCTGTTCGCGGAAGATGGTCTTGCAGGTTTTTTTCTGCTGCTCAAATGCCACCTCCAGCTCCCGCATCACAACGTTGGCGTCTCTTTTGGATACCAGCGGCTCCAACTGCTCCCGTAGAAAAGTGTCCCACAGCCTATCCAGCTCTTTATTGACCAGTCTCGGCAGCTGCTCGGCGAGCTTCCTGCGGTAGATCTTGCGCTTATCCTTCTGGTGTTTAATGACAGCCTTCAGCAACCCGGCAACTTTCTTGCTGCCTTCCTGTTTCGCTGCTTGGCGCCTGTCCTTGAATGAGGCGATCAGCACGTCGGCATCTCTGACCTTGCCCAGTCGTTTTTGGGATTTTTTGAATACAGGATAGAGGCCTGAGGTGTGCTCCGGGTCCAGGATGGATAAAAGGGTCAGTAGCTTGCGGCTGTTAACCCGCGTCTGATGAATATCCTCCTCGTCGAATTTGTCGAGTGCCTTCTTGCTGTAATCGCGGAAATTGGCATACAGAATGACCAGCGCCTGCTCCCATTGTCTGGTTTTGCTTAACTGGCGGTCTTTGGTCTGCTGTTCGGTTGTCACACGGCATCACTCCTGAACGTTGGTTTGGGCACGCCATTTGTTCGTAACCTTATCGCTTGGGTAATCGTCTTATAAGACAAGGATAGCGTTATCATGACACGAATTCAAATTCTTGAACATAAGGAGCTGAAGGAATATGAGAACAAGAAATCTGGCACTGGCCTTGAGCTTAGGTGTGGTGCTTGCTGCAGGCGGAGGCGAAGGGGCATGGCTGGCTTCAGCGGCGGCAGCGCCGGCGGAAGGGACAACAGCAGCGGAGAGCCTGGCTGTTCCCAGGATTCTGGTCAACGGAAGCAGGCTGACTCTTGCGGCGAACCCTTATATCAAGCGAGGGCGGGTGATGGTTCCGCTGAGAGGCATGGCGGAAGGAATAGGGGCGAAAGTGCTCTGGGACGCAGCCACACGTACAGCAACCGTGAAGCGCGGCGACCATGAGGCGCGGATTACGGCGGGCAGCTCTGCGGCGCTGAAGAACGGCAGGCAGGCGGAGTTGGATGCGCCTGCCGAAGTGAAGCGGGGAGTCATGTATATACCGCTGCGGTTCTCGGCCGAAAGTCTGGGCGGCAGGGTGACCTGGAGTGCCAAGACGGCTTCGGCGGCCATCACCTTGCCGCTGGCCTCGGATACAGCCCGCGAGCTGATTAAGGAGCAGGCGGACAAGGCGGTGGCTGCGCTGAAGAGCGGCGATTGGGCAGCCATCGCCGGGATGAGCACCGCCCAGGGTATACGGTTCTCACCCTACGGGTACGTGGACCGCAATGACCGGGTGCTGAGCCGTGATCAGCTGGCTAATGCTGCACAGGACAAGGAAGCCTATGTGTGGGGCGCTTACGATGGCAGCGGGGAGGCGATCAAGCTTACTTTTGCCGAATATGCAGAGAAGTTTATCTACAGCTCTGACTTCGCAGCCGCACCGCAGATCGGTTACAATAAGACGATAGGTATGGGCAATACGCTGAACAATGTGCATCAGGTATACCCGGACGCCATTGTGGTGGAATATCATTATGACGGATTCGATCCGCAGTACGCCGGTATGGACTGGGAAAGTCTGCGGCTCGTGTTCCAGAAAGAAGGTAGTCAGTGGAGACTAGCGGGCATTATTCATGATCAGTGGACGATTTAATCCGGCAGGGACAAGGGCGGGGGCGCAGCTTCCTCCGCTGATGGCGGTCTTTGAGCATCTTCAGGTCGAAGAGGATCAGCTGTTGCAGGGCGGGCAAGAGCAGCTAATAGGTAGACAGTCTATGGATACGCAGTCTAATAAGGGTGAGGCTGGTGATGTGCTGATCCCGTTTGCCTTCGAGGAGATGCTCTGCCGGGATATCGGCAGCGGTCATGCCCCGCCGGCGCTGCATCTCTGGAGCCATCCGGCCGGGCTTGCGCTAGGCCTGCGCGACAGCAGACTGCCCGGCGCTGCCCGAGTGATGGCAAGCCTTACGCAGGAAGGCCTGCGCACGGCGGTCCGGCACTCCGGCGGCGCTGCGGTGCCGCTGGATGCCGGAGTGGTAAATGTCGCGCTGCTGCTGCCCAAGAGCCGCGGCAAGCTGGATTTCCACGACGATTTCCGGCTGCTGGCCGGATTAATCGCGGATGCGGTTGCCTTAAGCCATCCGCAGGCGGCGGCGAAGATTGAGGCATATGAGATTAAGGGCTCCTACTGCCCGGGCGACTTTGATCTGTCGATTGGCGGGCGTAAGTTCTGCGGCATTGCCCAGCGGCGGCAGAGCCAGGCCTTTTTTGTGCATGCCTTTGTGGTCGTCTCCGGCCTCGGAGCGCAGCGCGGAGAGCTGGTCCGCCGCTTCTATGCGGATGCTGCGGAAGGGGACGACTCGCTGGAGTATCCGCGGGTCATCCCGGAGACCATAGCCGCCCTCGGCGAGCTGGGCGGACCGGATTCCCCCGCAGCCTTCGCCGCGGGGGTCAAGACGGCCCTGGCCGGGCGGGGAGTGACCCTGCTCCCGCAGGAAGGCCTGCTGCAGGACACGGGATATGCGCTGAACTACAGCGATCCCCGTGTTCTGCAGGCTGCGCAGGTGCTGCGGGAGCGGTACGCCTGAGCCGCTTGGCGCGGCTCAGGCGTATTTGAGCTGATCAGGGGACGGGCAACGGTTGGAGGGGGTTATGGTGTTATCGAGTCCCCCAACCCCCCGTATGATGAGGAAGTTCGGAATATTGATTTAGTTGCAAAAGTGGTTACTACTTAGGTCCCCTAGCCCTCTTCGCTCGTAATCCTCGCTTCGATTTCAGACGGTTGCGGACTCAGGAGCCTCTATTTGCTGTACATAGGCCGTTTTGTAGGATTAACGGACCCAGGAGCCTCTATATCACAGAAAACCCTCGCTTTTGAGTCTGTTTTGACGACTTAGGGGCTATACGGTCCGTAAGACGTCAAAAGATCGCAGATAGGAGGAAATAGGGGCTATACGGTCCGCTAGAATGCAGGTTACCTAGTTCAAGGGCTTGGAGTCTCGCAGGGTCCTAAGTAGTAACCAAAAGTGCATCTAATTGGCGGATTTTTGGAATTTTGGAGGAAATAAGTGCGAAAAGGCATCTAATTTGGTCTTTTGAGCGCCATAGGAACAATTTACTCGGAATTAGTTGCAGAATCGCACTTAATCGACCATTGGCTCACGATCTGGCTGAAATTAGTTGCAGTTTCGCATCTATTTGCTCCAAACGTTCCACAGTAACCAGCTAATCCTCGCCGGGACCTAATAGTAATCGGATAGGACGGAGTTAGCGGTAGAAATTCCCCATGTTACATGTAACACCTGCGAACTAAGCGATGATCTTCGACTATGTCTCAGAATTCCCGCACAGGCATGCCTGCGAATGAAGGGAGAGGACTGTCATCCCAGACCTGAACCTCAATATAACGCTCCGGTCCGTGAGCGCCTGTACGGTTCCAGACCTGAGGCAGACCGAACTTTCGGATCACCGTTTCAATCTCGGCCGCTGTATACACCTGGCCACGATAGGGCTTCCCATCCTGGAGTCTCATTGTAGGAAACAAATCGCCATAGGTGAAGCTTATCGTATCCGGCTGGAAGGCCGTAAATGGAATCTGCAGCAGTCTGCCTTGCGGATACCATTCCAGCAGCCACGGGCAGCTGCCGAGCGTCATATAGTGGGGGAACTGCCGCACCGGGCGTCCCCCTTTAGCCACGAATAACTTCCGGGTGAGGGCTTCCAGTCCGCGCCGGACCTCGAGATAATCATCCCCACGTTTGCTGGCGAACCCTTTCTTCCGCAAGCGCAGCTCACTCTGCACCGTCTCTGCTTCTTCCACAGTCAGGTCGGACAGATTGCGGAACGGGCCCGTCGATGCATCATAATAATGATATAAATCCTCCATGATATTCAATACAGCTCCGGCCTCCTGTCGGAGAATACCGGAATTTGGCTGCGGATCTGCCGCACTTGCTTCAGATCAAGCTCCCCGCACAGGATGCTTGACCCTTCCGCCGCTTCACAGACAATCTCCCCCCAAGGATCAATGATCAGGGAATGGCCGGCAAAAACATTACTCGGGTCACTTCCGGACCGGTTGCAGGCAACGACATAACACTGGTTCTCGATCGCCCGGCTGATCAGCAAGGCGCGCCAATGGGAGAGGCGGGGCAGCGGCCACTCCGCGCTGATGAACAATACCTCCGCACCCAACGCCGTATGCGCACGCACCCATTCCGGAAACCGGATATCGTAGCAGATCAAGCCTGCGCATGGAGTGCCGTCGATTGTAAACAGCCCTTTGGCTTCTCCCGGCTGCAGGTATAGATGTTCATCCATCAGCCGGAACAGATGGAGCTTGCTGTAGTCACCGACAAGGCTGCCCTGGCGGTCGAACACAAGCATCCGATTCGTTATGCCGTCAGAGCGGCGGCTGGCTATAGAGCCGGCCACAATGTTGACCCCGTATTGCTTGGCCAGCCCGGACATCAGAAGCTGGGTATCCCGGACGTCGGGGTCGGCTATTTCGGTCAAGCGCTGCAGGTCATAACCGGTGGTCCACAGCTCAGGCAGGATGATGCAATCCGGTTTATCGGCGGCAGCCTGATGAATTAGTTGCTGGGCAGCAGCATAATTCGCCCCCGGATTGCCAAATGCTATATCGAACTGGATCAGAGATATGCGCATAGTTCGGCCTCCTTTATAAGATTCAGACTACAGGATGTCTCTCCGTAAAAGCAACATCGGAGTCTCGGACAGAAAGTTTATTATATTAGTTGACGGGTCAAGCATTTAGGTGTAATATAATTTTAGTAAATAAGATTTGACACAACTTAAATCGCGGAGGAGGTTTATTTTGACGGAACAACAGCCTGAAGAAGACCGTATCCTTGAACTGCTACAGGTATTGAACAAGGGCATCAGTCCTAAATTCGAGCGTTGTGCCGGCATTACTCCCACACGCTTTCGTGTTCTTCAAGAGCTCTTTCAGGTGGAGGAGATCAGCCAGATCGCCCTGCAGAAGCAGATCGAAATCGATGCGGCTGCCGTCACACGGCATCTTCGAGGACTGGAGGAGAGCGGGATGATATCCAGGCGCAATAATCCTGCTGACAACAGGGTCACTCTTGTCTCGCTTACAGAGCATGGCAGGGAACATATAGCTTCATACCGGCAGGAGAATAAAATTTTTATCAGCACCTTGCTAACGGGCTTCAATAGTCGGGAGCAGACTGTGCTTATAGATATGCTTGAGCGGCTTCAGCACAATATCGACCTGCTGTAATCCGCTTTACCAACACACCCATCATATTTTAAAGGAGAAATGAATCATGAATACTACAAAAAACAATAATTTCACAGACATTATTACCGGCCGCCGCTCCATCCGCAAATACGATCCGTCCGTCAAGATCAGCAAAGAGGAAATGACCGAGATTCTAACCGAAGCTACACTTGCTCCTTCTTCGGTCAATATGCAGCCATGGCGTTTCCTGGTGATTGACAGCCCGGAAGGCAAAGCCAAGCTGGCGCCTCTGGTGAAATTCAATCAACTGCAGAATGAAACCTCCGCAGCCATGATTGCCGTATTTGGAGATCTGAACAATTTCGATTATGCTGAAGAAATCTATGGAACAGCTGTGGAGCGCGGATTGATGCCGGCCGAGGTGAAGGAACGCCAGATGGGCGGATTGTCCAAACACTTCTCGACCTTGCCGCATGAAGTGAACAAGGATACCGTACTCATTGATGCCGGTCTGGTATCCATGCAGCTGATGCTTGCAGCCCGTGCCCATGGGTATGATACCAACCCTATCGGCGGTTATGACAAAGAGCAGATTGGAGAAATCTTCGGCATGGATAAAGAGCGTTACATCCCAGTTATGCTGCTGTCTATCGGCAAAGCGGCTGAAGAAGGCTATGCCTCCGTACGTCTGCCGATTGACCGAATCACCGAGTGGAAATAAGAGGAGGAACTAACAATGATCATTGTCCATGCAACAATGTATGTAAACCCGGAGCGCCGTACGCAGTTTATGGAAGAGGTTAAACCCATGATTGCAGCAACTCATGCAGAGGAAGGCAGCCTGTTCTATGAGCTGTACGAGCATGCCGATAAGGAAAATGTATTTATCATGGTGGAGACCTGGCGCGATTCCGAGGCGATTTCCGCCCACAATACCAGCAGCCATTTCACTGCCTTCGCAGGCAAAGCCAGTGAGTTCCTGACTGCGCCGCTTGAATTGAAGGTATTCAACGGTGAACAGGTTAACAAGTAATAAATAAATGAAATCATGCTTGAAATCGACAGCATTCCACAGGCCTGTGCGGCTTGGGGAATGCTGTTTGTTTTTGAGGGATATGAATGGGTACAAGCGGCAGAATTTGCGATGTTCAGGTATAATAGTCAAGATCCCAAGTAACCAATGAAGGCGGAGCAGGTCATGTATATAACAATTGTCAGACAGGGTTTGAAGAGCAATGAGGTGTATTTCACTGCAGGCTGTGGTGAGGGACGGGGCATCTGGCAGGGACCTCAGGCGGCAGCGGTGGGTGCTGAGAGCCAGGTGGAGTTTGAGCTGCCGGAGCTGCTGATGAGATGGGTGGATATAGTGCCGGTTCCGCCTGCTGCGCCTGCGATTCGTCTGGAGGGCGAACGGGTGGTGTTTACCGGCATACTGGAGAATATTGAAGAGGATGGTACCGGATTTCTGCGGCTGGGCCAGGATCTGCTGATGTTCGAATGTATGGGGGAACCGATGATGCTGGGCAGCTGTGTGGAGTTGAGCGCTTCAGAAGTGCGGATCTATCCCTTTATATCTTAAGTTCACGTTCTATAGTGTGTAATCCCGTTCGTTCTCTATTGGGGCGAATATGTGCTAAGATGGTAACAGTTTCAGAAGTAAAGCAATAAGGAGCAAACGTGTGATGAACAGCGATATCCAGCAATTCAAAACTGAATTCTTCAAAGCGCTCGCCCATCCAATGCGAATCCGTATTCTGGAACTTCTCAGCGAGGGCGAGAAGAATGTAAATGAGCTGCAGGCCATTCTTGGCTCCGAGGGCTCTGCCGTATCCCAGCAGCTGGCGGTTCTGCGTGCCAAAAATGTTGTAGCCAGCACCAAGGAAGGCACCACGGTAATTTACTCTCTGCGCGACCCCCTGATCAAAGACCTCCTGGCTGTAGCCAAGCAAATTTTCGATAACCATCTGGTAAATGCCATTTCCATGCTGGAGGGCATCCGCGGCGAGTAGAAACGGGCGGTGTCCAGGCATTTTTACGTTGACAATAAGGGAAGTCAGGAGTAATGTTTCTCTTATATTCAAATAATCAGATATTTAGAGAAAAGAAGGTTAAATCATGACAGGGCGCGGCCGTTTCAAAGGCTACAATCTTGCCTCTTTGCGCAAGGATATTATTTCAGGGACAATCGTCGGCGTTATTGCCATCCCACTTGGGATGGCATTTGCTATTGCTTCCGGTGTGAAACCGGAATATGGAATTTACACTACTATCGTTGCCGGTATTCTAATCTCGTTGTTCGGCGGTTCCCGCTTCCAGATCGGCGGCCCAACAGGGGCATTCATTCCGATTCTGTTCGCCATTGGCATGGAGTACGGTTATGAGAATCTGTTGATTGCCGGGATGATGGCAGGTGTAATTCTTGTCATTATGGGCTTGCTGAAGCTGGGTGTGCTGATCAAATTTATCCCAAGGCCGGTAACGATAGGCTTCACTGCAGGAATTGCAGTTATTATCTTCAGCGGGCAAATTGCCAACTTTCTCGGACTAAGGGACATGGAGCGGCATGAGAGCTTTGTGGACAATATGAAAGAGATCGGTCTTCATCTGTCGACGATTAACGGCTACAGCATTCTGACGGCAGGCATCTGCCTGGCTGTGGTGATGTTAACGATCCGGTTTGCCCCCAAGGTGCCCGGGTCACTGGTCGGTTTGCTCTGTGCAACGGTCATGGCGGTCCTCTTCTTCAGCGGCAAAGTAACAACCATTGGCTCGGCTTATGGAGATATTCCCGGTACGCTGCCAAGCTTCCATATTCCGGTGATTACATGGGAACGTATCCGGCTGCTCATTCGGCCGGCATTTGTCATTGCCCTGCTGGGCGCCATTGAATCCCTGCTCTCGGCCGTGGTAGCAGACGGCATGACCAGCACCCGCCACAACAGCAACCGGGAGTTGATCGGCCAAGGGATTGCTAACATCGCTGCACCGCTGTTCGGCGGCATTCCTGCCACCGGCGCGATTGCCAGAACAGCTACCAACATCAAGAACGGAGCTGTATCTCCGGTGTCGGGTGTCGTTCATGGCGTAGTGGTATTTCTGATTCTGCTCCTGTTCGCTCCGTATGCTTCCAATATTCCGCTCGCAGCCATGGCACCGATATTGATGGTGGTAGCCTGGAACATGAGCGAACGCAAGGCATTCCTGCATCTGTTGAAGACCCGGACCGGGGACTCGCTGGTGCTGTGCATTACGTTCCTGCTGACCGTATTTGCCGATCTGACACTGGCGGTTGAAGTAGGGCTGGTGCTGGCGGTCGTCCTGTTTGTCAAAAGGATGGGTGAGGTCCACCTGGTATCGAAGGTGCTTCCCGATCCGTCATCGGTCAAGGTAGAAGCGCATATGGTGACGGAGAATCATGACTGTCCGCAGATAGGAATCTATAATGTGGAGGGTCCGCTGTTCTTCGGCGCAGCCTACCGTTTTGAGAATACCATGCCGGGCTTCGGACCGCAGCAGCCCAAGATTATCCTGATGCGCATGGGCAAGGTGCCGTTTATGGACACTACCGGCGAGTCCAATCTGGCGGAGCTGGTGAAGCAGCTGCAGCAGGGCGGAGGCAAGCTGCTGATCTCAAGCATCCAGCCGCAGGCGCTGGAGCTGCTGAAGAAGACCGGGCTGTACGATACCATCGGCGCAGCCCAGTTCTTCGAGCATACCGGTGAAGCAATCAATGCTGCACTGGGAAGCATCGATTGCGGCAAATGCATCGGCTGCAGCCACGCCGCCTTCAGGGAGTGCGCCGCCTTGTCCGCGATGGACACGGCTTCCGCACCGCGCGGGCATAAGCCGCGCGTACTGCCCGGCGTGGCCCGTGAATTAAGCGGCGGCATCTGAGCCGTAGCCAAGATAGAATGTAACAGAGGCCCCCAGACGCGCTCAGCGTCGGGGGCCTCTGTTTGTATTAGTTGGCAGGCTCGCGATCCTGCAGTCGCAATACGTCAAGTTTCCCGCAGCGCCCCCGCTCCTGTCGACGAGCCATAGGTTGTTACTCGGCATGTCTGCCGCTTTCGCCGGGGTTCGGAATACAGCGCGCTTACATGGCATAAATAGCTACTTCATTGGCCTAGATCACTTGGCATAAATCACTCCCGAAATGGTTACTACTTAGTCCCAGCGGGGATTTCGAATGTTACCTGGAACGTTCGGAGCAAATAGATGCGAAACTGCAACTAATTTCAACGAAATCCTGCGCTAGCGGATGATTAAGTGCGAAACTGCAACTAATTTCGAGTAAATCAAGCTTATTTGGCTCGGAAGCCCAAATTAGATGCCTTTTTGCACTTATTTCCTCTAAAACACAAAAAATCCGCCAATTAGATGCACTTTCGCAACTAAATCATAGTCCAGCTGATGAAGCCACCACGGAGTTAAGTTCGCGATGCTTCACATGATCGTTCTCCTCATCCCAAGGCCTAATAGTAACTCGAAAGGTACTCATTTTGCGCCAATAGCCACGCCTCAGTCCGCATAAGCACCCAAACGCCCAAATAGCCACGCCTCAGTCCGCATAAGCACCCAAACGCCCAAATAGCCACGCCTCAGTCCGCATAAGCACCAAACGCCCAAATAGCCACGCCTAAGTCCCGCATAAGCACCAAACGCCATATAGCCACTCCTCAGTCTGCATAAACATAAAACCGGGAGGTAGCCTATATTAGATTCCTCCGTCCACCACATGGACTATCTCCAGCCAAATTTGTACAATGAAGAGTATATGCCCCATCATCTCTAATCCTTAAGGAGTAAACTAACCGATGAGAGAGTTGAATTATCCGAAGGTATTTATACTGCTAGCCCTTTTGTCTGGCGCTACCCTTGGCGTATACCGGATGGTATCGCTGCAAACCGACAGCTTCTTTGCCTTTCTGCTCTGGAATCTGTTCCTGGCGTGGGTTCCGTTTCTGTTCTCCATGTCAGCCTATGAGCTGGATAAGCGCAGAATCCTAGGCCTGCTGTTGCTTCCGCTCGGTGTGGCCTGGCTGCTGTTCTTCCCCAATGCTCCCTATATTATGACTGACCTGGTGCATCTGACGGTAAGAAAGGGTAAATATATCGTAGACGGAGAGATCGTCAGCCGGTATTGGTATGATCTGGTTACGCTGCTGCTCTTCACCTGGAGCGCCTGGCTGACCGGGTTCTTCTCCTTATACCAGTTCCAGACCGTAATCTACCGCAGAACCAGCCTGCTGCTGTCCTGGGTATTCGTACTGGCCGCCTGCCTGCTGGGCGGATATGGTGTGCTGCTGGGCCGCGTATACCGGCTGAACAGCTGGGATGTGCTGACCGACCGGCAGCAATTGATTCAGCTGGTACTGGACAGCCTTAACCGGCAGTCGGTGTTTTTCAGCCTGTTTGTGGCATTTGTGCTGCTGGTTATCTATGCTACGCTGTACTGCCTGCTGAATGTACTCGGTAAAGGAGAGCAGCGGGTAACCGGTGGACGGCGCTTCTAGGCTGGGCCATTCGGTCCACTTCCCGGTTCGTCGTCTATGTCCAGTTCAGGGTGGTGCTGGTAATGCTCCAGATCAATTAAGCCCAAGGCATTCATAACGATCCCTTCGCCCAGCAAATACAGCAACTGCTGTGAGTGGGCTTCGTCCTCTGTCAGCGAAATGGCCCCTTTGGCATTAACTACACGGTGCCAGGGCAGCTTGTAGCTGCGGCTCATGGAATGAAGGATGCGGACGACCTGCCTGGCAGCGCGCGGACTTCCTGCAGCACGGGCAATCCCTCCGTAAGTCATCACTTTCCCCTCCGGAATGGACTGGATAATACGGATTACTTTCTCTGTGAATGGTGTCATACGGGACTCCTTATCTATGGGAACCGACTTTATAAACAGCATAATCGTTCAAGAAGCCAAAGACAATAACAGAGGATGTGTACAGTATGGGGATGATTCAACCAGGTTATGACAGGATAGAGCTGAAGCCTGATTCACCGAGGGGGCTGGGCGGGTGGATGATTCTGGTGCAGCTGGGGCTGTATGTTTCGATAGCCCGTTTGGTATCCTTAATTATCAATTACGTCATTCCCGCTTTTCAGCCGGAGATATGGGATGTGCTGACCACTCCGGGCAGTGCGGCCTATGATCCGCTCTGGAAGCCGGCGCTGATCTTCGAAGCTGCAGCCAATATTTTTTTCCTGTTGGGCGCGGTATTTCTGCTGGTGCTGATGTACAGGAAGAAAGCGACCTTTCCGCGCTGGATGATTTTCTATTATGCCGGTAATTTGCTGGTGCTGATTATTGACTATGTACTGATGGACAATATTCAGATTCTGAAGGACATGAATGAACCGAACTCCACCCAGGAAATTGCCCGAATGCTGGTTTCCTGCATCATCTGGATTCCTTATATGATCCGATCGAGACGAGTGCATAACACTTTTATTAATTAGGTAAAAAATCAGTAAATATTCAGAAGCCGCTTCCCGGTCCAGGGAAGCGGCTATTGCTGTTCACCCAGGAGAAAGCAGGGAACCTAAGCACCTATTAGGCGCATAGGAGTATCGCAAGCTGGGGATAATTTCAAGGAAAGCCAACGCTGACAGGAGTGACTGCTATGGAGAACCAACCACCTGAAGGCAACACCCCCCGTCCGGAAATGAATATAGAAACGGGCCGGATGCTAAGTAAGTCTATGGATGAAACCATTGAACAGCTCAAAGAACGTTTTCATAACGACGGTACGTTCAGAATCAGAGTCATAGAGAATAAATGGTGGAGCCAGCTTCGGTTCGGCTTGATTTATATTGATGGGATGATTGACAGAGAGCTGATCCAGGAAGGCATCATTCAGCCACTGAGTTCGTTCGAATTCACAGAGGAGGACAGCAGAGAAGCGGCGAATCTGATGAAGAAAGTCCGTTCACAGGTGATTAATGCCAGTGATGTGACCGTTTCCTCGCACCTGAATGAGGTCATAGCGGCCATCGTAGGCGGCAAGACGCTGCTCCTTCTGGAGGGGGATTCCAGTGCGCTGATTGTGAATGCACAAGGCTGGGAAACAAGGGCCATCACCGAGCCTACCACTGAAAAAGGAGTACGGGGACCACGCGAAGGCTTCACTGAATCGATGGTAGTGAACCTGACCCTCATCCGCCGCAGAGTACTGAACGATGACCTGAAATTTATATTCAGTGAGGTTGGTAGCCGCTCGAAGACCCAGGCCTGTATCTGTTATATGGAGAGCCTGGCCTCTCCGGATATTCTCAAAGAGCTGCAGAGCCGTCTCTCCAGAGTGGATATCGACCATATCCTGGACACCGGTTATCTGGCGGAATTGATCAGAGACGAGCCGTATTCCCCTTTTGAAATGCTGGGCAGTACGGAACGTCCCGATGCTGTGGTCAGCAAGATCATGGAAGGGCGTTTTGCCGTACTGGTAGAGGGCAGTCCGTTCGCCCTAACCCTGCCTTATGTATTTGTGGAGAATTTCCAGGCCAGTGAGGATTATTATATCAACTATTATTTTTCCTCATTCAACAGAATGCTGCGAATCGTCGGCGCGTTCCTCTCGATCAGCGTACCGGCGGTTTATGTGGCTCTGGTCACCTATAGCCAGGAGATGCTGCCCACTACTCTGCTGCTCAGCATAGCTACTGCCAGACTATCGGTACCCTTCCCAACCGTAGTGGAGGCCATTCTTATGCTGACCATCTTCGAGGTCCTCCGCGAGGCTGGCGCACGGATTCCGACGGCGATTGGCCAAGCGGTCAGTATCGTAGGTGCGCTGGTGCTGGGCCAGGCAGCCGTAGATGCCAGAATTGTCAGTGCACCCATGGTTATTGTGGTGGGACTTACGGGAATCACGACCCTGCTCAATCCCCGGCTGACTGGTCCGCTGATTGTAGTCAGATTACTGCTGCTGCTCAGCAGCTTTTTCTTCGGCATCTATGGCTATTTCTTTGGATTGCTTGCACTAGTGATCCATCTGATGAGTCTGCGCTCCTTCGGAGTTCCTTATATGCTGGGGGTAGGGTCCATTCGTCCGCAGGATATTAAGGATACCGCCATTCGTGCGCCTTGGTGGGATATGTACACCCGTCCGGCCTTCATTGGCGTTCGCAATAGGAGAAGAAAGCAGCCGAAGGCCAAAGGTAGACGTCCATGAGCTCATACAGGCCCTCCTTGCTGCTGTTGTCCTTGCTGCTGCTGCTTCCTGGCGTTTCCGGCTGCTGGAATTATGCCGAGGTCGATGACATGTCCATTGTGGCCGGGGTAGCCATCGACAAGGACAAGAAGGCCGGCAAACTGCTGATAACCACCGAGCTGTTCGATACCAAAGGAGAGCTGCAGCAGAATCAGGCCAGCTTCAAGATTGTGACTCTATCCGGCGACACTATGTTCGATATTGTGCGCAATATGATCTCCATGACCGGCAAGAAATTGTTTTGGAGCCACTCCAAGGCCATTATTATCAGTGAAGAAATTGCCAGGGAAGGCGTGATCCGGGTGATCGACTGGTACAGCAGAGATACCGAAACCAGATCAGATGTGTACATTTATGTATCCGGTGAGCCGACGGCCAGAGCCCTGCTTAATATGAACGGCACCTCAGAGATGATCATGTCCTTCGAGCTGGCACAGATGATGCGTAACGAAACTCATGTTAGCACCGCGCCGGTGGTGGAGATCTGGGATTTCATCGACAAGCTGGAGAGTGAAGGGAAGTCTGCTATGGCTCCTATCGTGTCTATCTATGCGAACAATAAGCAGAAGAATGAACGTGTGTATGGGACAGCTATCTTCTCCAACGATAAAATGGTAGGCATAGTCAGCGGAGAAGAGAGCAAATACTTGCTGTTCGCCAAGGATGATGTGAAGGGCGGCGTACTGGTGGTGGGTAACGAATCCGGCGTTCCTACCTATTCACTGGAGATTCTCAAGAGCGCAACTAAATTAAAGCCGCGATGGGTCAATGGCCGGCTGCAGATGCATGTTCAGGTCTTAGTAGAAACAGGACTGGACGAAGTCATGACAGCAGAAGGCTTCAACAATTTCAGCGATGTACAAAGTATTGAGCAGCGCGGGGAGGAGGAGGTGCGCCAGCGGATTGCCGCCATCATTCAGAAGCTGCAGCAAGAATACCATGCCGATGTACTTGGTTACGGTGAAATTGTGCATCAGGAGATGCCGAAGCTCTGGAAGAAGATCAGCAAGAATTGGCCGCAGGAATTTGCCGAAATGGACATAGAAGTGGAGGCCAAGGTGGTCATTAGGAGCAGTGCCAAAACCTCAAGATCGATAAAGATGGGAGATTAAAGTGGTAATCTATGCAGTGCTTATCTATGGCGTTGTTATATGGGCAGACCCTTATGGATTGTTAAAACAGGGAATGAAGCGGGATTTCTATGTGTGCGCCATCCTGAGCGTACTCTCCTTTGGTTTGGCCTTTGCGTTGGCCATGCACTGGGTAATACCCAGTCCTTCCCCGCTGATCGTCAGCTGGATCAAAAAACTCTACTGATCATTTAATGGATCTTCCCGAAAAGGCAGGTGATAGCATGGGAAAGGAAACGATACCCTCAGGACACTCCGTCAGTATTATCATCCTGTTTGTTACAGGGACATCCTTGTTTATGGGGGTAGCGGGCTCCTCCGGCAACAGCAGCTGGATTTCCATCCTGTTTGCGATGGTGCTGGCATTTCCGCTGATGCTGCTGTATGCGCGCCTGCATACGCTTTTTCCGGGCCGGGATCTGTTTGATATGCTGATCACTGTCTTTGGCGGGATACTCGGCAGGTTATTCTCCTGTCTGTATATCTGGTATGCCATGCATCTGGGAGCGCTAATATTGCGTAATTTCGGAGAATTCAGCAAGACGGTTGCTTTAACCGCCACTCCGATGTTAGCCCCTATGTTATGCATAGGGCTGTTATGTATCTGGGTGGTCAAGGCGGGGCTTGAGGTGCTTGGAAGAAGCGCCAAGTTTCTGGTGCTGCTGACCATTGCGGCTACGGTCATTGTTCAGCTGTTATGTATCCCCAAGTTTCAGTTCCATCATCTGCTGCCGCTGATCGACAACGGATGGCCGTTGGTCTTCACGGATACTATGGGGACCTTCACCTTTCCGTTTGCCGAGATTGTCGTTTTTTTGGGGGCGTTTACAGTGCTGCCGGAGAAGGCGAATGCGAGGAAAATCATGCTGGGCGGATTGTTTTACTCGGGGGGCATTATTCTTCTGGTCTCGCTGCGCAATCTGCTGATGCTGGGACCGGATACGCTTTCTACGCTGTATTTTCCTACTTATGTAGCGATCAGCCGGATCAATGTGGGTGATTTCCTGACTAGAATTGAGGGTTCGGTGTCGTTTATCTTTGTGACGGCTATCTTTGTTAAGGTAAGTCTCTGTCTGTATATGGCCAGCAATGGGGTAGCCAAGATATTCAAGCTGAAGAGCTACCGATCCGTGGTGCTGCAGATCGGGCTGATTATGATTTATTTCGCCGATTTCGTATATAAGGATATTATGGAGATGCAGTATTTCGCCTATCATATCTATAAAATATATGCGCTTCCCTTCCAGGTAGGGATCCCGCTGGTTCTGTGGGTCTGCGCAGAGATTGCCGCGAAGAGAAACAAACGGAAGAAGGAAGCGGCAGCACAGCATTAACGGCTGGAAAAAGGGTCCAATAGAGCGCTATAATGAAGAATGTGAATCTATTTATGGCACAAGGGAGAGGAATGCAGTATGAGCGTCAGCCATATTTTGATGCCCTCTCATTGGGGTAGAGAAGTGATCCATAAGCATATCAAGCAAGAAGGAGCCAAGGCATTGGCCATTATATTTCCCGGCAAAAATTACTCCGCCGAACGTCCGCTGCTGGAATACGCAGCCAAGGCGGCACGTGAGCATGAATGCGACCTACTACTGCTGGAGTACGGGTATCAGAGTGCGCGGGCGGATTTCCGCCGCGAAGAGATGGAGATCGTAGTCGAGGAATGCAAGGCGGCCATTGCCTCCTTGCCGGAATATGAGAAGACGCTGATGATCGGCAAAAGTATGGGTACCCTCATTGCCGGCAGAGTTGCCCAGGAGCTCGGCCTTCAACAGCTGTCATCCTTCCTGTATCTGACTCCGCTGCCGGAGGCCATTCCGCTGATCCGGCAGAGCCGGGGTACAGTGATTTACGGCAGCAGCGATCCCTTGTTCAGTGAGCAGCATGCCGCTGAAATCGGCGGTGTGCCGGGGCTGCAGGTCTATCGGATCGATGATGCCAATCATTCACTGGAAGTAGGCGCGGTCAGCGAATCGCTGGCGGTGCTGCTGGTTATTGTTAATTTCTATCACAGCTTCTTGCGGGATGCGCTGCAGGGGAGCTAGGGAAGCTGCAGATAGCGTAATGTAAATTATTGTAGAGGAGCAGTTGACATGGTCCTAGAAGCGGCTAAGCGGCCCGAGGGCAGCACGTTGATCGGTCAAGGCCGGACGGCGGAGATCTGGCAGCATGAAGGAACGACGATTCTCAAGCTGTACCGGAATGATGTTCCGGTACAGGACATGGAACGTGAATACAAGATTAGCCAATATGTACATAGCCGGGGAGTTCCCACTCCACAGCCGCTGGAATGGCTTGACACCGGGGAACAACGGGGGATTGTCTACCAGCAGATTCATGGTCCCTCGCTGCTGAAGCTGATCGGCAAGGCTCCCTGGAAGGCGCGCCAGTACGGCAGGCAGCTGGCCGGACTTCACTGCGAGCTTCATGCTGTGGAAGCGGGGGAGGATATTGGCCGGCAGAAGGAGCATCTGCGCTGGAACATTACCGCGGCCCCGATGCTGGGAACAGAAGAGAAGACACGGATTCTGGCCGGGCTGGATCAGCTGCCTGAAGGACGGCGGCTCTGCCATGGCGATTTTCACCCGGACAATGTGCTGCTGGACGGACAGCTATGGGTTATTGACTGGATGAACGGGATTGCCGGGGAGCCTGCGGCTGATGCCGCCCGTTCATGGCTCCTGTGCAGTGTGGGGACGCCGCCGCCCGGCTCCTCGCTTTTCATGAGATGGGTTCTAAAGTTTATCCGGCTGGGTCTTTGCGGTGCTTATACCAAAGAATATCTCCGGCTCTCGGGATATTCATTATCCGAGCTGGAGCGCTGGATCGTACCGGTGGCAGCGGCCAGGCTGAACGAAGGGGTTCCGGTTTCGGAGAAGGAGCAGCTGGTTCGGATCATCCGCAAACGCCTGCAGGCAGAGGATAAGAAGCAGACCCGCCATTAACGCGGGTATTCGTTAGAAGCAAGTCTGGTTGTACATACAGTAGAGCCCCGCTTGACGGGCTTTTCTACGAACTCTACGCAGAAGCGGATGTCGTCCCCTTAGGGATGGCATCCGCTTCTTTGGCGTTCAGCAAACATTCAGCGGGCGTTCAGTGTGACTTAAGGTACGGATGCCATACTACAGCTACAGAAGATCAAACCGGGGGGCTGGGTACTGCCGGAATTATAGCTCTGCATAGACAGACGGGAGTGGATAACGTGAATTGGATTAGAAAAATGGGTTCGGATCTTGTATTATGGCTGATTCTGCTGCTTGCTGCTTACCTTTACGGCTACGGGATCTGGAATGATCAGTATGCCAATACCTACTACACGACGGCTGTAGGTAGCATGCTGCAGAGCTTCCACAATTTCTTCTTCGCCTCGCTGGATTCGGCGGGATCGGTAACGGTTGACAAGCCGCCGGTCACCTTCTGGATTCAGACAATGAGCGCCTGGATCTTCGGGCTGCACGGCTGGAGTGTCATACTGCCGCAGGTGCTGGCGGGCGTAGGTTCGGTGTTGCTGGTCTACCTGCTGGTGAAGCCATCCTTCGGCAGAACTGCCGCCCGGCTGGCTGCGCTGGCCATGGCCGTTACTCCGGTAGCAGCGGCGGTCAGCCGCACGAACAATATTGATGCCATGCTGGTGTTCACCCTGCTGCTGGGGGCATGGTTCCTCTTCAAGGGAACCCGGACAGGCCGGATCGGCAGCGTGCTTGCCGCATTTGCGCTAATCGGAGTGGGCTTCAATGAGAAGATGCTGCAGGCCTATATGGTGCTGCCGGCCTTCTATCTCTTCTATGTGCTGGCTGCCAGAGTCAGCTGGAAGCGCAAAACCGGGGTGCTGGCAGCGTCTACGGCTGTGCTGCTGGTCGTATCGCTATCCTGGGCGGTGGTGGTCGATTCCATTCCGGCCAGCAACAGGCCGTTTATGGGCAGCAGCGGCACCAACTCAGTGCTGAATCTCGCCTTCGGGTACAACGGTGTCTCACGGCTGACCGGAGACCGGAGTACTGGCGCAGGCGGAGGAGGCGGAGGCATGCCGCAGGGTATGAACGGCAACGGCGAGCTGCCTCTCATGAATGGCGAGCTGCCGGTGATGAACGGTACGGACGGAGAAGCGGCGGGAGGCACCAGCCAGGGTGATGATGGCGGCGGCACAGCTCCGGGCCAAGGCGGCGGCGATGCCGCCGCAGGTGCAGCGGATGGCGGCGGGCAGGGACAGGCGCCTTCCGGGACGGACCGCTCGGGCGGCCAGTTCGGCGGAGAAGGCGGCGGCCAGGATGGCCAAGGCAGCCGTGGCGGGATGAACGGCGGCTTCGGAGGCGGCGGTGGTGGTGGAGGAATGTTCAACACCGGCACCGCAGGTCCGCTGCGTCTGTTCCAGCAGGAGCTGTCAGGACAGGCCAGCTGGCTCTTGCCTTTTGTACTCTTCGGCTGCATTGGGCTGTTCGCCAATCTGCGGCGCAAGAACTTTACCCGCCAGCATAAGGAAGTTATTTTCTGGCTGGCTTGGCTGATTCCGATTATGGGCTTCTTCAGCATCGCCGGATTCTTCCACCAATATTATCTGGTGATGATGGCGCCGCCGGTGGCGGCGCTGGCCGGTGCAGGCTGGGCGAAGCTGTGGCAGCTGTACCGGGAATCCTCCGGCTGGCTCTCCTGGCTGCTCCCGGCAGCCACTCTGGTTACGGCCATCTTCCAGTGGTACATTATCCATCCTTACGACGACACGATTGGCGGCGGCTGGTCGATTGCGGTGCTGGCCGCAGGGGTTCTTGCGGCCTTGCTGCTGGCCCTGCTGAAATTTAAGCCGCAGCGCTTCCTCTATGCGGCTGGACTTGCAGGGCTGCTCGTGCTGCTGATCGGGCCGGTGTACTGGGCGGCAACGCCCATTATGTACGGCTCGAACAGCATGACGCCGGCGGCTGGCCCGGACAGCGCGGGCGGCGGGTTTGGCGGCGGCCCGGGCGGAGCCGGGCAGGCGGCCGTTGGCCGCGGCGGCGCGGATGAAGCCGCTGCGGGCCAGGGCGGCACAGGCGAAGCGGGCCAGGGTGCAGCGGGCCAGGGTGCAGCGGGCACAGGCGAAGCGGGCCTGGACGCGGCCGTGGCGGCAACTCGGAGCTGACTACGTGGATTACCGAGAATGGTACCGAGGTGCCGGCTGCCGAATGGCAGGGAAGTGATGCCGCAGGCAGCACGGGAACCTTGTATGAAGTGACTTTGAACTAATTTATCCTATTTTATCCGAAACGCGTGTGCCGGTGATGCCGCCCGTTTCGTTAACCAGAAACCAAGGAGGAGCTGCCATGAGTACCCAAGTGCGCTATTCCGTCATTATACCGATGTACAACGAAGAGGCCGTTATTCAGGAAACGTACCGCAGAATGAAGCAAGTGATGGGCCAGACGGGAGAGGTGTATGAGCTGCTGTTCGTCAATGACGGGAGCAGCGACAATTGCGCGCAGATGATCGAGGAATACAGCTATTGGGATGAGAGTGTGAAGCTGATTGACCTGTCGCGGAATTTCGGGCATCAGATTGCGATTACCGCCGGAATGGATTATGCGCTGGGCGAGGCAGTCGTGGTTATTGACGCTGACCTGCAGGACCCGCCGGAGCTGATTCTGGACATGATCGCGGAATGGAAAAACGGCTATCACGTCGTTTATGCCAAACGGATCAAACGGCGCGGAGAATCGCTGTTCAAAAAATGGACGGCCAGCCTCTTTTACCGTATCCTCCGTTATTCCACCGACATCTCCATTCCTGTGGACACCGGCGATTTCCGCCTGATGGACCGCAAGGTCGTGGAAGAGCTGAAACGACTGCCGGAGAAGAACCGTTTCGTACGCGGACTCGTCAGTTGGGTGGGCTTTCGCCAAAAAGCCATTGAATACGAACGCGATGAACGTCTGGCCGGAGAGACCAAATATCCGCTCAAACGGATGATCAAGCTCTCCCTGGACGGGATCACCTCCTTCTCTTATAAACCGCTGAAGCTGGCAGGCTATCTTGGGGCACTCTTGTCTGTTTCCGGCTTCCTGTACCTGATGTATGTGCTGTACCAGGTGACATTTACCGATTCTGTAGTCAAAGGCTGGGCGTCGATGATTGGCATTACACTGACCTTCAACGGGTTCGTATTGATTATGCTGGGCATCTTAGGAGAGTATGTCGGCCGGATTTACGATGAGACCAAAGGGCGGCCGTTGTATATCGTGCAGGAATTCTATGAAGGCAAACAGCAGCAGAATGCGCGTGAGCCACGCGTGGCACAGCTGAATAAATAAGCTTAGGAAGGGAAGTGTTCTTAGGATGAAGATCCGCAAAGCGGTGATTCCCGCAGCCGGTCTGGGCACACGTTTCCTGCCCGCTACCAAAGCGCAGCCGAAGGAGATGCTGCCGATTGTAGACAAGCCTGCCATCCAGTACATTGTGGAGGAAGCGGTGAGGTCGGGTATTGAGAGCATTATCATCGTGACGGGCCGTAACAAAAAGTCGATCGAGGATCATTTTGACAAATCGGTGGAGCTGGAGCAGACGCTGCTGGAGAAGGGCAAGCTGGATCTGCTGCGCGAGGTGCAGGCGATCAGCGAGCTGGCAACGATCCATTATATCCGCCAAAAAGAACCGCTCGGCCTCGGGCATGCTATCCTATGCGCTGAGCAATTTATCGGCGGCGAACCGTTTGCTGTGCTGCTTGGTGACGACATTATGGTCTCGGACACTCCTGCGCTCTCTCAGATGATTCACCTGTTTGAGCAGGACGAGCAGACGATTGTAGGCGTGCAGCAGGTGCCGCGCGAAGAAACTGGCAAATACGGCATCATTGCATCGAGTGGTGCTGCTGACGGAGTGCATCAAGTCACCGGGCTGGTGGAAAAGCCTGCCCCGCAGGATGCGCCTTCCGATTATGCCATTATGGGACGCTATATTCTGTAGCCCTCCATATTCGCCGTGCTGGCCGATCTGCCGCGCGGAGCAGGCGGGGAATACCAGCTGACCGATGCGCTGCACGCGATCTGCCGCAGCGAGGGACTGCTGGCACTGGAATTGGTCGGCAAGCGGTACGACATTGGCGACAAGTTTGGGTATATCCAGGCTACGCTGGAGATGGGGCTGATGCGCAGCGAGCTGCGCCCGCAGCTGCTTCCTTATTTGCAGAAGCTGGCTGCAGGGCTTGAAGCGGATGCTGCGCTGCGGGTGAGATGAATAGGTTGAAGCTGCAAGGCGCGCCGCAGATTACCCGTAAGCTGAGGCGGAGCTGAACGCATAGTTATGGTGCGCGCCCTCCAGCCTGAGGCTCTACTCTTCTACGCCTTCATGTGCGGCTCCCAACCTATGCTGCCCGTTCTAAACTCCGATCCTGCGGACCCCATAGCCCCTGTTTGCTGAAAATTAGCCATTTGGTGCGTTTAACGGACCGTATAGCTCTTAAAGAGGCCAAATGCAGCATAATAACACTCTAAAACCACTAATAAGGGCAGCTGAGTCCGCAAGATCATGATTAGTGGGCATGTAGGCAGAACAGCGGCTGTGGAGTCCGTAACGTGGGGCGTGGTGAGGGCGGGAGGCGAATGAACAGGAAACGATAGGTGCACGGCGGAATGGAGTCGTTTCTTGCCAAAGTAATGTACAAACATAGCAAAGAGGTTAGCCATTTTGAATCGGCTAACCTCTTTGCTATGTAAGGCAGAAACGGGAACCCGCTCCACCAGCAGGAAATGAATTAGATTTAAGATTTCAGGACATCATGGTCGACATAACGGGCACCATTCAGCTCGCTGATGACATTAACCGCCACCTTGGCTCCATCACCGGCTGTGATGACCGCATGCACGCTAACTCCAGCTACGGTGCCTGCGGCCCAGATTCCAGGCACGTTCGTTTGTCCCTGTGCATTGACTGTGATTACTGTTTTGATGCGCGGCTCGGTTCCGTCCTGCGTCTGTACACCTGCTGCAGCGGCGAGGTCGGTCAGTACACCGGTGGCAAGGATGATATGTTTCGCTTCATATGAGGTGCCACCTTCGGTTTCGATCACGAAACCTTCTTCGGACTTGGACAGCTTAACGGCCTGATCCTTTACAAGCTCAGCGCCGAATTTGACCGCCTGCTGATGGCCTATGTCCACTAGCTCGGGTCCGCTAATTTCGGCAATGCCATAGTAGTTTTCATACCTGCCTCTGCGGGTCATACCTTTGTCACTGTCTACCAGCAGCGTCTGTTTGCCTGCCTTGGCGGCGAACAGGGCTGCGCTTGCACCGGCAGGGCCGGCTCCAATAACGGCGATTTCGTACATGTTGAACCTCCTCAAAGTTTTGCGGAGCATAGCTCCCCAGAATCACCTCGCAGCAAAACTCACTACGTAAGCATAAGCCTCACCAGTTGATTATACCGTTTAGGGTGCCGGTTTAGCTAATCCTTCCAGGCAGGGAAGGGTGACTCTGAAGCTGCTGCCTTCGCCAGGCTTACTGCTGACGCTGATCGCTCCGCCATGCGCCTCCACGATGGATTGGGTAATGGACAGCCCCAGGCCGGAGCCGCCGTATTTGCGCGTTCGGGAGGAATCGCTGCGATAGAAGCGGTCGAAGATGTAGGGCAGATGCCCAGCGGCAATCCCAGAGCCGTTGTCCCGGACTGTAAGCACAGCCTCGCCGCCTCGGGCATGCAGGGAGACATGGATGGTGCCTTTGAGTGTATCTGTATGCTGTACAGCATTGTGAAACAGGTTGAGCACCACTTGCTTCAGCTTGTTCGGGTCATACCTGCCGCGGATGCCATAAGAGATATCGAAGCTGACCTGGCGCTCGCCGGCCAGCACCAGCAGCTGCGGCTTCATCTCGGAGAGGACCTCTCCGAGATGAAGGGCCGACAGCTGCAGTACAGGGGCACCGTCCATGCGGGCCAACAGCAGCAGGTCCTCAACCAGCTTGTTGATCCGCTTCGACTCGCCCTGCATGCTGCGCAGTGAATTATACAGCTGCTCCTTGTTCTCCGCTGCACCCCGCAGCAGCACCTCCAGAAAGCCGTGGATGGAAGTCAGCGGAGTGCGCAGCTCATGGGAGGCATCCGCCGCGAAGCGGCGCATCTGCTCCTTGGCCTCACGCTCGTTGTTGAAGGAGATCTCCAGCCGTTCCAGCATGCCATTGAAGGAATGGGCCAACTGATCGATTTCGCTCTGTCCCTGCTCCACCGGGAAGCGGATATTCAGATTGCCTGAATCAATGCTCTGTGCAGCCTCGCCCATATTGGAGAGCGGCACAAGGGTCTTGCGCAAGGCCGGAAGATAGAGGAAGAATCCGGCCAGCAGGGCAACCACAGACAGGCCGGCGAAGATTAGCAGCTGCTGCATGATCACATCGGTCAGCGGTCCCGTCCGCACACTCATCTGCAGCAGCAGCCGCTCGTTGCCAGGACGCCCCAGATTCATGAATACAGCCAGGTGCTCGCTCCCGTCGGCCGCAGTGATGAGTCTGTAGTCACCGTCCGTCCGCTCGGTGTTCTGCTGCAGGAGCAGACTATATTCTTCATCCGTCAGCCGCGGAGCCGTATCCTCGGAGAAGGTGTCCTCCTGAAAATCCTTGAAGACGCCGTCCGAGCTGTAGATGGCAATCGTGGTATGGGCATCCAGCAGGAGCGGCCGCCGCTCAGCCCCCGGCGGGAGGTCGCCCGGTGTCATTGGACTCCGCCCGTAATGATTATTAAAGAGATCATAATAGAATTCGCGCGGCACCGACCGGATCTGGGTTTCCATGGATTCGGCCCGGTTCGTATAGGTGAAATCCCGCATCAGCACATATTGCAGCACACCGATCAAGAGCAGCAGTGCGGACAAAATGAGCAGCGAAATGGCCAGCAGCTGCTTGCGCAGCGAGCGTGGCGCCAGCAGACGGCGCAGCCATGCAGGAGGCCGGCCGCTCATTCCAAATCCACCCGGTAGCCGGCCCCCCGCAGCGTGCGGATAATGCGGTGCTCTTTATCGCCCAGCTTCTCACGGAGCGAGCGGATATAGACCTCGACGATATTCTCCTCGCCGCCGAAGTCATACCCCCAGACCTTATCAAGAATCATTGGCTTGCTCAGCACCAGTCCGTGATTGATCACAAGATATTGCAGCAGCTCATATTCCGTGGGTGACAGCTCCAGCACCTCGTCCCTGTGGCGAAACTCCTTACGCCGGCTGTCGATCCGGAACGGACCGCAGCGCACCTCCCCGAGCAGACCCGGGAATTGGTTGCGCAGACGCGCCTGAATCCGGGCCAGCAACTCGTCGAAGCTGAAGGGCTTGACCATATAATCGTCAGCCCCGATCGACAGCCCCTTGACCCGGTCGTCTACCTCATCCTTGGCTGTAAGCATAATGACAGCCAGCTCGGTCTCCTCTGCGCGGAGATAATGGCATAGCTCGAAGCCGTCCATCCCCGGCATCATCACATCGAGAATAGCCACATGCGGCTTGAATTCGGCCGCAACCTCAATCGCACTCAACCCGTCGGGTGCCGTTCTGACCTCAAAGCCTTCATGAATTAATCCAAGCTCCAGAAATTGCAGTATATTAGGCTCGTCATCGACAAGCAGCAAGCGTACACCCAGTGCAGCTTTCATGGCAGTGCCCCCCAGTAAATAATGTATATAAGCGTTCTATAGTTGTTACAAGGACGTCCGTGTAGCTCAGTCCTTCACTGTATTATTACACATAAAATTGAACGTTTGCTGAACAGTCAAGCCCGTTATTTTGCCGATCGCTTGATAAATTTCTTTCATAGGTAATGATATTGGTTAATCCTATAATAAGGAATGTTAATGTGGTGAATCAGGAGCCTAAGTAAATCGGTCTTTGGAATCTTGATTTGCCGATAAAGGGTTTTGACGGCGGCCATCGAACACTTTACAATAAGGATAATATCCCGGTATCAGGGCCTGATTCTATACCCGGAAGGCCAATCCTGATTCTGTATGTATTCCCCGCTTGTTTACCTTATCAAGTTCCTGCCAGCTCACTTCTTAGGCTTCAATTCAACCTGATTTGTTGTTCCAAATCATTTAATTACCTATAAGTCAAGGAGGCTCTTCCATGAAGAAAAAAGAGATGGTAGCCATGCTATTGGCGGGAGGCCAAGGGAAGAGGTTGAAGGGATTAACCAAATCGCTTGCCAAGCCCGCAGTTTATTTTGGGGGAACTTACCGTATCATTGATTTTCCCTTAAGTAACTGCTCCAATTCAGGTATTGATACAGTGGGCGTGCTGACGCAATATGAGCCGCTTGTGCTGCATTCTTACATTGGTGTAGGCAGTGATTGGGACTTGAACCGCAAGAATGGCGGAGTATTCGTATTGCCGCCGCATGAGCGGGAGAACGGAAGCAACTGGTACAGGGGAACGGCCGATGCGATCTACCGGAATCTGAAATTTGTCGACCAGTTTGACCCAGAGCATGTATTGATTCTTTCCGGGGATCATATTTACAAAATGGACTATAATGCGATGCTTCAATATCATAAGGAAAGAGATGCAGACTGCACGATTTCCGTAATCGACGTTCCGCTGGAGGAAGCCAGCCGGTTCGGGATCCTGAATACGGAGGATGACCTGCGGATCTACGAGTTTGAGGAGAAGCCTGCCAAGCCCAAGAGCACACTTGCTTCTATGGGGGTGTATATTTTCAAATGGGAGGTGCTCCGCAAGCATCTGCTCGAAGACGGGGAGAACGGCGATTCGTCACATGACTTCGGCAAGGATATTATTCCGCTGATGCTGGAAGACCAGCAGTCCCTGTATGCCTATCCTTTTGAAGGCTACTGGAGAGACGTGGGTACGGTAGACAGCCTGTGGGAAGCCAATATGGATCTGCTGAGCGACAACCCTCCGCTGAATCTGAATGATCCGCAGTGGCGCATCTTCACCCGCAACCCGAACCAGCCGGCCCAATATGTGGCTCCCGGAGCCAAGGTATCAGGCTGCATTATCAACGAAGGCTGCATTGTGCATGGAGAAGTCAGCCATTCGGTACTCTTTTACGGCGTGGAAGTGGGAGAAGGCAGCGTGATTACAGACTCGGTCATTATGCCCAAGGTCAAGATCGGCAAGAACGTCAGAATTCATAAAGCGATCATCAGTGAGAATACAGTCATCGACGATTATATGGAAATTGGCATCGATCGGGAGAATAAGGATGAGATCCTGCTGATCGACAAGAAGAGCAAGAAGCGCAAAACCGTGACAGCCAAAACCCTATAATCCAAGAGGACGGTGAAATCAATGAAGCAACTTATGGGTGTTATCAACCTGGATCATGAACTCGACAAGCTTAATGAACTTACTTATTTCCGCTGCGGGGCAGCCGTGCCTTTTGGCAGCCGTTACCGTCTGATCGATTTCGTTCTGTCCAACATGATGCGTGCTGAGCTGGAGAGCGTGGGCCTGTTCGTCCGCCGCAAATACCGTTCCCTGATGGACCATCTCGGCGACGGCAAATCATGGGATATGAACCGCAAGCATGGCGGGCTGTTTATCCTTCCTCCGGACTGGAACGATCCGACGGATACCTCTCTGGGGGACCTGCAGCATTATCATAACAATTTGGACTTTTTCAAACGGGCAGCCGCCAAATATATCGTCTTCTCCGGCAGTCAGCATCTGAACAGCGTTGACCTTCAGGATCTCTATACACACCACCTGGAGCAGGGAGCGGATGTCACCCTGGTGTATAAGAAGATTGACCAGCTTCAGCCTGAGCATGAGGTGTGCATGCGTGTCGATGTCGATGAAGACCGCAAGGTCACCAATATCCATCAGGAAAAAGATCACCACAATGTGTATCTGGATATTTTTGTGATGGAGAAGAAGCTGTTTCTGGAGCAGGTGGAATACTGCATCGCTCATGGCGAGAGCTATTTCTTCCGTGATGTGATTCTGAAGAACCGACATAAGTTCAAGATCTCCGCTTATGAGTACACCGGCTATCATTCGGTAATCAACTCGTTGGAGAGCTACTACAAGAACAGTCTGGAGCTGCTTCAGCCTGACAACTACTTCGGCCTGTTCAAGGAGAATCCGGTGCAGACGAAGATCAAATATGAAGCTCCCACCCGTTACCTGGAGAGCGCCAGTGTAAGCAACTCGCTGCTGGCCAACGGCTGCATCATCGCCGGAACGGTGGAGAACAGCATTATTTTCCGGGGCGTGCAGGTGCGCAAGGGTGCCAGGATCACCAACTCGATCATTATGCAGAAATGTGTGATTGAAGAGAATGCGGTCATTGAGAATGTCATTATGGACAAAGATGTGCACTTAAGCAAGGACCGCATCCTGATGGGAGACAGCAGACGGCCATTCGTGATTGCCAAGAGCAGCAAGATTTAGCTATAGTTTTCTAAATAAAAGCTTTCGTCAGGAGGAACCTGCTGTTGTTCAACGATAAAGAAACGTTCAAAAAAGTGTTCCGCGAGACACTCATCGGGAAATTGGGCAAGCCGCTTGAAGAAGCTTCAAATGCGGATATCTATAATATTGTGGGCAACATGATCCGCGAGAATGCCGGAAGAAATTGGGCGGATACCAATCAGAAGTACAAGGCCGATAAGGAGAAGCAGGTATACTATTTTTCAATGGAATTTCTGATCGGCAGGCTCCTCGGCAACAATCTGCTTAATATGGGCGTGCTGGAGGTTGTGCGCGAAGGATTGTCTGAGCTTGGTTTCTGTCTGGCGGATGTGGAGGAAGTGGAGGCGGATGCCGGTCTGGGCAATGGTGGACTTGGGCGGCTGGCCGCCTGCTTCCTGGACTCGCTGGCCTCGCTGCAATATGCCGGCCACGGCTGCGGCATACGTTATAAGTACGGCCTGTTCGAGCAGAAGATCGTTGACGGGTATCAGGTGGAACTGCCCGATTACTGGCTGCAGAATGATAACGTATGGGAAGTGCGCCGGGAAGACAAGCAGGTGGAAGTGAAGTTCTGGGGGCGTGTGGAGACCGGGGAAGAGAACGGTGAGCTGGTGTTTGAGCATAAGGGCTATGAGGCTGTACGCGCGGTTCCTTATGATGTTCCGATCATCGGTGCAGACCGGCGGCATGTGAACACGCTGCGCAACTGGAGTGCGGAGTCGATCACCCAGCCCTCCCGGACCTTCGGCTCCTTGGCAGGTACGGATTATCACAAGTTCCTGGAATACAAACGTTCCATTGAGCAGATCTCCGAGTTCCTGTACCCGGATGATTCCGAATATGAAGGCAAGCTGCTTCGCCTGAAGCAGCAGTATTTCCTCTGCAGCGCCGGCCTTCAGAGCATTATCCGTACGTACAGCAAGCTTGGATTGCCTATCACGTCCCTGGCGGATAAGGTGGCGCTTCATATCAATGACACCCACCCGACGCTGGTGATTCCCGAGCTGATGCGCATTCTGATGGATGAGCATCAGCTCAGCTGGGATCAGGCCTGGGGCATGACGACCCGGATGGTCTCTTACACCAACCACACTATTCTTAGTGAAGCGCTGGAGAAATGGCCCATCCAGATGGTCCGGGAGCTGCTGCCGCGGATCTTCCTGATCATCGAGGAGATCAATGCCCGCTTCTGCGGGGAGCTGATGGCGCGGTATCCGGGGGATCAGGAACGGATCAACCAGATGGCGATCATCCATGAAGATCAGGTGCGGATGGCCCATCTTGCGATTGTGGCAAGCCATAGCGTCAACGGTGTAGCAGCTCTGCATACGGAGATTCTCCAAAAGCGGGAGATGCGCCTGTTCAATGAAATGTATCCGCACCGCTTCAACAATAAGACCAATGGCATCACCCACCGGCGCTGGCTGCTGCACGCCAACCCGGAGCTGAGCGGGTTGATTAACGATTCGATCGGAACCCGCTGGATTCATCATCCACAGGAGATGATCGGCCTGATCAAATACTGTGAGGATTCCTCCTTTCAGGAGCAGGTTGCCACGATCAAACGCCGCAACAAGCAGCGCCTGGCAGAATACATCCAGGGCAAGCACGGGGTTTCGGTTGATCCCGACTCCATCTTCGATGTGCAGGTCAAACGGCTCCATGCCTACAAGCGCCAGCTGCTGAATGTGCTGCATATTATGCATCTGTATAATCAGATCAAAGACAATCCGTCGATGGATATCGTACCGCGCACCTTCATCTTCGGCGCGAAGGCCGCTCCGAGCTATCATCTGGCCAAACGGATTATTAAGCTGATTAATACCGTAGCTGATGTCGTGAACAAGGACCCGCAGATCAAGGGCAAGATCCGTATTTTCTTCCTGGAGAATTATTCCGTATCGCTGGCGGAGAAGATTATTCCGGCCGCCGATGTCAGCGAACAGATCTCTACAGCCAGCAAGGAAGCCTCCGGTACCGGCAATATGAAGTTTATGATGAACGGAGCCTTAACCATCGGCACGATGGATGGGGCCAATGTGGAGATGCATGAGATGGTCGGAGACCAGAACATGTTCCTGTTCGGCCTCCGTGCCGAGCAGGTAATGGATTATTACCAGTATGGCGGCTATCACGCGCGTGACGTCTACTACGGTGACGGGCGTGTGAAGGAAGTGCTGGACCAGCTGATCCTGCAAGGGCCATTCAGCGCCCACGCCCAGGAGTTCGAGACCATCTACCAAACGCTGCTGGACAACAATGATGAGTTCTTTGTGTTGAAGGATTTCGCCGGTTATGTGGAGACCCATGTCGAAATTGACCGCGCCTACCGCAACCAGAAGGAATGGCTGAAGAAGTCGATTATCAATATTGGCCATTCCGGCAAGTTCTCCAGTGACAATACGATTAGCAGGTATGCTTCCGAAATCTGGAATATTCTTCCTGTGAAGCTGTAAGCTGTAAGGACATAGACAAAGGCTGCGTTTTCCCATGCGGGAGAGCGCAGCCTTTGTGCATGTTACCCATTATCCTTTATTCTTCTATTTCTCGCTGAAACTCCAACGTCCTTCTAAAAGGACGGCGTAGCCGTTTCCACTTGTGTGCTTAGATAACCTCTGCGACCATAGCGGCGAAGCGTTCCAGAAATCTGCGTTCCTCATCATCGAAGCGGTGTTTCAGCGGGCTGTCGATATCCATTACGCCGAGCAGCCGGTCCTCCTTAATCAGCGGAACTACAATCTCGCTGTTGGACGCGGCATCACAGGCAATATGTCCCGGAAAAGCGTGAACATCCCCAACGACAAGAGTGCGGCGCTGGGTGGCGGCAGTTCCGCATACGCCGCGTGAGAGCGGGATGCGGATACAAGCAGGAAGTCCTTGGAAAGGACCAAGCACCAGTTCCTTGCCATCAAATAAATAGAACCCGGCCCAGTTGGTGTCCGGCAATGAGAATTTAAGCAGCGCAGAAGCGTTGGCCAGATTGGCTATCGCACTCGGCTCGTCTTTCATTAGCGCAGCCAGCTGCGAGAGAACGCCTTCGAACCGTTCGCTGCGTGTTCCATCGTAAGGCATCGCTTGAAACATGAAGCATCACCTTCCTGTACCTTGAATCAGTATGAATCCATAACTGTAAATAATAACATATTACAGCTGCAGAGGATACGTCAAGCTTCAGAAGGACAATAAGCTATGAGGAATGTTTCCGGCATCGGCCGGGCGGGTAATGCAATTATAAATACCGAAGGCTTACGGGCCAGAAGGAGTGGGATATGCGCGCCGATGTACAGAACTTATTCATAGGGATTCACATGCTGTATCAAGCACATGAGAAGGACTTAACAATCATAGAAATGCAGCCTATACTAGAGGAACTGGGATACCGTGTAGCCGAGCGCGAAGTGAAGCAGGAGTTGGAGCGGCTGACGCAGGAGAATTTCCTGACCGCCCATGGTGAAGGCTACAGCATCACCGGTACGGGGATTGAGGAATTCAAAGCCATCCAGTCCAAGCTCAAGGTATTATGTACTGAAGTGCTGGGGCCGGTCAAGGCAGCTGGAACTACAGGATAAATGTACGATGAAACGTCTGTATCAGGGGGATAAACCTTCTGCTGCGGACGTTATTTTTAACAATATAAAAAGTATATGAAACGGTACCTGAAAGTGATACGGAGTATCGCTGCTTCGGAAGCGTAGGCTCTCTTAAAAAGGACGGCAAAGCTGTTTCTGCTTGGTTATATATAATAACTTGAGAATGGTATAAGATTGAAGCAAGCCGAAAGGGGACAGATGCCTTGTATGTTTGTGGTGGGGTCATTCCGGCACTGGCCGGACCAAGATTACAGCTGCGGCCTATGACCACCAGGGATGCTCCGGCATTGTTTCATATTTGGTCTCATCCGCAGGTGGCGCGCTGGCTAGGTGCTCCGCCGCTTACCTCTGTCACCGTTACGGAACAGCTGATCACGCTGTTGTCAGAAATGGCACAGGAGGAAGAGAGTCTGCGCTGGAGTATTATCGGGCCATCGGGCGAAGTGATTGGCAGCTGCGGGTACAACCGTTGGCAGCTGCAGGGCGCCTATCGTGGGGAAATCGGCTGCGACCTTTCGCCGGCGTTCTGGGGCCAAGGATTGATGAGGGAAGCGCTGATCCTGGCACTGAATTATGGCTTTGAGGTGATGGGGCTGAACCGAATTGAAGCATTATGTCATCCGGACAATGCCCGGATGTCCAGGCTGGCAAGGTCGCTTGGCTTCCGGCAGGAAGGTCTGCTGCGGCAATACCGCCATACGGCTGCCGGTTTCCAGGACATCCTGCTGCACGCGGTGCTGCGCCCGGATTGGAAGTATACAGAATAGATACAGAGAGGGTTGTAATCATTGAAGGCAATGGGGGATAAGGAAAGAAAGCTGATATTGACTGGCGTGCTGCTGGCTACTTTTCTGGCAGCCATTGAAGGAACGGTCACGGGACCGGCGGGTCCGGCGATTGTAGGTGATTTTCAAGGAATACAGTGGCTGAGCTGGATATTCACCGCTTATCTGCTTGCTATGGCTGTAACCACACCGATCTTCGGCAAGCTGAGTGACCTGATTGGCCGTAAGCCCGTCTTTATGGGGGGCGCAGCGGTTTTTTTGCTCGGTTCGCTGTTATGCGGAATTTCACAGAATATGGAGCAGCTGATTGTGTTCCGATTGATTCAGGGGATAGGAGCAGGGGCGCTTATCCCGATGACTTTTACCATTATTGGAGATATCTATAGTATCAGGGAGCGGGCCAAAACCCAAGGGCTGTTAAGCTCGGTGTGGGGAATCTCCTCACTGGCTGGACCGCTGCTCGGCGGGTATGTAGTGGATTATTTGAGCTGGCGTTGGATCTTTGTATTTAATCTGCCATTTGGCGTGCTGTCGATTCTGTTTATTGCCCGTTACTTCAAGGAAGACAAGGTGCGGCGGAAGACAGCCCTTGATATTCCGGGCGTATTGCTGTTTGCGGCAGGCATGGGTGCGCTGCTGCTCGGTTTAACCCTCGGCGGCCAGAGCCTGCCCTGGAGTTCGCCGCTGTTGCTGGCTCTGCTCGGTGCGGCCGTTCTGCTGCTGGCCGTCTTCCTGTATGTGGAGCGCCATGCGGCGGAGCCTATGCTGCCGCTGAACCTGTTCTCCATCCGCAATATTGCGGTCTCGACAGGAGCCAATCTGCTGGTCAGCACATTGATTATCGGCCTTACGACTTATGTGCCGCTATGGGTGCAGGGAGTAAACGGAGAAAGTGCCGCTGTTTCGGGATTGCTGCTGGCTCCCATGTCGGTCGGTTGGATGCTTGGCTCTATTGCAGGGGGCCGGATGATCATGCGTGCGGGTATGCGAAGCACTGCTATGCTGGGCTTGGCACTGATTGCCGCTGGTGCAACCGGAATGGTCTTTATGACAGCCGAATCCTCCCAGCTACTGCTGCTGGCGCTGATGCTGGCCTGCGGGGTTGGCTTCGGGTATGCCTCGATAGTCTTCACCATCATCGCCCAGTCTTCGGTGGAGCAGGCCCGGCGAGGTGCTTCCACCGCGCTGAATACCTTCACCCGTTCACTTGGGCAGACGATCGGAGTCGCCTTGTTCGGCTCCTGGCTGAACCTGAACATCGGCTGGCTGCTGGCTAAGCAGGACAGTTCTGCTGCCCTTGCAAGCGCCGATATTAACAAGCTGCTCGACCCGAATACAGCGGGTGCGCTTGCCGGATCGGCCGGCAGTGGTCTGCGCAGTGCACTGGAAGGCGGTCTGCATTCACTGTTTATCGTCATGGCTGTGTTCGCCGTGCTGTCATTGCTGATCTCGTCTGCTCTGAAGAGAGGCCTGCCGTCCACACTGGATGCGGAGCCAGCTCCGAATAAAGTGTAGAAGCAGAATGCTTGGCATGAGGCAGCGCGTTGCTGATCACTTAGGCCTCGGCATGAGGATAGGATAGAAAACTCAGCTCCGTAGTGGCTTGATAGGCTCGAAACTTTGATTTAGTTGCGGAAGTGCATCTAATTGGCGGATTTTTTGCATTTTGGAGGAATTAAGTGCAAAAAGGCATCTAATTTGGCTTTCTGAGCGTCAGAGCCCAGATTTACTCGAAATTAGTTGCAGAATCGCACTTAATCGATCGTTGGCTGATGATTTGGCTTAAATTAACTGCACTTTCGGTTACTACTTAGGTCCCCTAGCCCTCTTCGCTCATAACCCTCGCTTCGATTTCAGACGGTTGCGGACTCAGGAGCCTCTATTTGCTGTACATAGGCCGTTTTGCAGGATTAACGGACCCAGGAGCCTCTATATCACAGAAAACCCTCGCTTTAGAGCCTGTTTTGACGACTTAGGGGCTATACGGTCCGTAAGACGTCAAAAGATCGCAGATAGGAGGAAATAGGGGCTATACGGTCCGCTAGAATGCAGGTTACCTAGTTCAAGGGCTTGGAGTGTCGCAGGGTCCTAAGTAGTAACCACTTTCGCATCTATTTGCCCGAAATGGTCCAGAGCAACCTTCTAAATCCGCGCTTGAACCTAGTAGGATCAACCTAATTACCCGCGGCCCGTAGCGCCTCCAGAAACAAGGAGTTTGCCAACTAACGGTCCCTATAGCGAGTATATGTGTGAGGTTGATACCAATGCCACAACACCCCGACCAACTAAACCAACTAAACCAACTAAACCAACCAAACCAACCAAACCAACTAATTTTGTTATAAGCACAAAGAGGCAATGCCGGGTGTTATCCCGGCATTGCCTCTTTCAGTTCTGCTTACCGACTGAAATCATCAGCCTCTACTTGCGCGGAAGCGGGGAGAGCTTCTCGGCTTGAAGACCCATCTTCTTGAGCAGGGTAATCATCTGCTCCTTCTCCTCGTCACTCAGGCCGCTGAAGGCCAGGTGAAGCCGCTCCGAGTACTTCGGATACAACTCGTTCATTAAGCGTTCGCCTTCCGTAGTCAGCTCGGCAAAAATAACACGGCGATCGCTCGGGCAAGGCTTGCGCTGCAGGTAGCCGCGTTCTTCCAGCTTGTCTATTACGTAGGTAACGTTGCCGCTCTGCAATAGCAGCTTGGCGCCAATCTGCTGGATCGGCTGTGCACCCTTGTAGTACAGAACTTCCATCACAGCGAAGGCGGTCGGGTTGAACCCTTCAATCTTGCTGCCCGTAACAGCGTGTTCATTAATACTCTTGAAGGATTTTGCGAATACGCGGTACAAATGCAAGGTTAACTGAGTATCACGTTCATAAGATTGTATCATAGCTTCTCCACCCTTTATGGTTAATCGTGTGAGCTCGCCCGCACGGTTTAGAATCCTTGCCCTGAAATGCACCGGTAACCTGTGCAGCGGTTTTTGAGATAACTTTACAATACGTTAAAGAAACGATGAAGAACATGTGATTTGTCACAATGAGCACACTTTTAATTATTAAAAATCAAACAATATCATTCCGTGGTATAAAAAAACGTTGTTTCCTCCCGGTCGCAGTGCGGAAATCCCTCTCATCCGCTGGGGCAGGTATCATTTACAGCCCGGGACGGATGCTCCGCAGTGTTCCAATAATTTACTATAAGGCTGTTGGAAACAGATGATCAGGGAAGAAGAAACGAACATGGATAGGATGAAAAAAGAAGGTGTTCGGTACAGGCCATCCGCAGTGTTCCGCAGCCAGTTCCATTTGCCGGTGACAATGGAGAAATATCATTTTATTTAGTGCAAACTGCAGGTATGCTTAACCTTGTGAATCAAATATTTGTGGAAGCTTCTAGATTATTCGTATAATGAAAGACAGAGAAGGCACTTATTCAATCAGATGTGGGAGATGGATCATGGAAGACTTAGAAACAGAGCAGGAGCTGGGCGAAGGGGTTGTGCTTGACGTTGCCATTGAAGCGGCAGGCTATGAGGCTGGAGATACGCGGATTGTCGATATCTCCTTTCAGGTGCGCAAGGGCGAGCTGCTGGGACTGATCGGACCTAACGGTGCAGGCAAAAGTACCACGATCAAGGCGCTCCTGGGGCTGCTCAAATACTCCAAAGCCAAAGTGATGATAGGGGGAGCCAGCAAGTCTTATGCTTATGTGCCCGAGCAGCCTGTGTTCTATGAGGATTTGACGTTGTGGGAGCATCTGGATTTAGCAGCTGCAGCTTACGGGCTGAAGTTCGGCCTATTTGAGTCCACGGCGGAAAGACTGTTGAAGCAGTTTAAAATGGAGCATGTGCGCAATGACCTTCCTTCCGGCTTCTCGAAAGGCATGAAGCAAAAAATGATGCTGATGCTCGGTTTCCTCGTGCAGCCGGATGTATATATTGTCGATGAGCCGTTTATCGGATTGGACCCGCGGGCCACGAAGGATTTCCTGCGTCTCTTGGAGGCGGAACGCGAGCGGGGCGCCGGAGTGCTGATGTCTACCCATGTGCTGGATACGGCTGAGAAAATCTGCGATTCGTTTGTGCTGATCTCCGAAGGGCAGATGACGGCCTGGGGAACGCTGGATGATATCCGCTCCGAGGCCGGACTGCCGGAGGCGTCGTTGTTTGATTGCTTCGACGAATTAACATGAGCACCCGCAAGCTCGTTGCCGAAGAGGCTCATGCTGCTGTCAAGCAGACTGCCTTCACCTTTCCTACCGCGCGGCGTCTATTCTGGCGGCGGCTGAGGTCCCATATGCATGAACAGCAGAAGATCATCCGCACGGCCGCCGACTGGACGGTGTTGCTCTATTTCATCATTCCCGGCGGCCTGCTTGGGGGCCGTTTCTACCTCGGCTTCTGGAATGAGCCGTTGCCGGACTGGATCGGAAACATCCCGTTCTCGCTGGCTGCCGTCCTGCTCGTGCTCGTGCTGAGCCGAGGGGGAATGCTGCTGCTCTTACAGGAGGGCGATCTGCTGTTTCTGAAGCAGCGTACCGAATGGATCAGGACGATTATGCTGCGGGGAATCGTGTACAGCCTGATCCTGACGACGCTCAAAATAGCTGCTGTCTTTGTTCTGCTTCTGCCTTTCCTGATCCGCAGCTTCGGATGGTCTGCCGATGCTGCCGCCGCATTGCTCGTGCTGAGCATCACCGCCAGCTGGTTCATCAAGCCGATGTCCCACATCGTCAAAGTGCAGCGCCAAGGCTGGCGCCGCTGGCTGTGGCAGCTTCCGGGAGTAGTGCTGCCCTGCGGCATTTATGTACGGGTTGTACTGTATGGAAGCAGTCAGCCACTGGTGCTGTGGATCACCGCGTGTCTGTTTGCGGCGGGAGCCATCCTCGCGATCCGGTTGCGGCTGGGCCTGCAGGGCACGTTCCTGAATGATGTGCGCGAGGACTACAAGCAGCGGATGCGGATCGCGGCGCTGATGCTGCGCGGTGTGCTGGACAAGCCGCGTCCGACCCGGCACAAGCCCTGGATTTTCCGCAAATCGCAGCCGCTGCTGAAGTCCACAGAGCCGGAGAGCCGGTTCGCCGCCGCCGCCGTCAAAGCGCTGCTGCGCAACCCGGCCCATCTGAAGCTGTACCTGCAATTTATGGGAGTCTCCCTGGTGGCGATTTTTATTGTGCCGGCCGTGCTGAAGTGGATTATATTCATAGTGTTGTCTTTATTGTTCGCTTACTGGCTGACCTCGTTCTGGATTTTTTTTGCCGGAGACGATTATATTGGCATTCTGCCCTTCACCAAAGAACAAAAGGCGGAAGCCGGGGCACGCACCATTCCCCTGCTGCTGATTCCCTATACGGTGCTGTGTGCAGCTGTAGTCTGTATTCCCGTCTATTCCTGGTGGGGGCTGCTGCTGTTTATCCCGGTGGGGGCTGCGGCCGGCCTGCTGATTTCGAGGGTGTATACCGCCATTCGCCTGGGCAGATAGTCATAGATAAGGCATAATCTGGAGCTTTAGTTTCCATACTGGAAATAAAGTGCCACGAATTTTTTCTTTTAAAAAGTAATCCTCTTCATTGTTTCCCGCGAAGGTTAATATAGAGGGAGAATATCGAGAGGGGTTCCCTTATGACAGAAACTCTGGATGACAGAGAGTTAATGAAGCTTGTTGGAGAGAAGGACCCTGCGGCGCTGGAATGGCTCTATGACCGTTATGAGAGAATCGTGTATTCGTTCGCTTTCCGCATTGTACAGGATGCCATGGCAGCCGAAGAGGTGGTGCAGGAGCTGTTCCTGCGGGTATGGACCCACAGTGAGCGGTATGATGAAGCCCAAGGTAAATTAACTACCTGGATGTTCGCGGTCACGCGCAATATCGCCGTCGATATGCTGCGCCGCAAATCGGTGCGGGACCAGGGAATTTCAGTGGAAGATACAACCCTGCATACGATGGCTGACGAGCATGCGGATACAGAGGCTCAGGTTGAGCTAAGAAGCGAAGGGGAACGTATGCGCAAGGTGCTGACCGAGCTGAGCCGGGATCAGCAGCAGGTGATTGATTCCATTTATTACGGAGGCATGACCCAGCAGGAGGTCTCTGAGCGTTATAATATTCCGCTCGGAACGGTGAAGAGCCGTGTGCGGCTTGCTCTGAAGCAAATGAAGAAGCACCTGAGGCTTGAAGGAAGGAGGGAAGGATACGATGGATAACACGGACAAAGAACTGTGTGAATGGGCAGAGATGTATGCGCTCGGCGGTCTGGACGAAGCGGAGAAGCTGCGGTTCGAGCAGCATATGCTGACCTGTGCCGAGTGCCGGGAGCAGGTGCAGGAGCTGAGGGCGATCATTGAGCTGCTGCCGCTCGCCTCAGCCGAAGTCGCCCCTCCTTCAGGCATGAAGAGCCGCGTGCTCGGCCATGTGCTGTCTGCCGGCGGCGCGCCGGGACAGCAAGCGGCACCGGTGGTGGATTCGGCTGCTGGCGGCGGTGCGCCCGGGGCGGGAACTGCAGCCGCTGTGAACAGCAGGCCTTCTCCGGCCCCGGTGCCTGCGCCAAGCACGCCGTCGCCTGCGCCGCGGCCTTATCCGATCTCTGTGAAGAGAGGCAGAAGGCTGCGTACGCTGGCCGCCGGAATTGCGGCAGTCGCGGCGGCATTGGCCATTTATTCCGCGGTGCTGCAGCGGGATATCAGCGGGCTGCGCCAGGAGCTTGCCGCAGTGGCCCAGGAACGGGCCGGACTGCAGCAGCAGCTCGCACTTGCGCAAGCTCCCTCCACCGAGTTGAAGGTTAACGAGGTGGTGCAGCTGGGTCCTGCGGCAGAGGACATTGTAGCCAGCGGCCTGGCGACCATAGTCATCGACGCCAAAGGGACCCATCTGCTGGTCCAGGCCGAGAAGCTGCCGGAACTGACCGGAAGCGAAGCGTACCAGGTCTGGCTGATCAAGGGCGACGTGAAGCAGAGCGCGGGTACGTTCCTGGCCTCGCAAGGAACGGGGGCGATGTATTACACCTTCGACCCGCAAGGGTACGATACCGTGGCTATTACGCTGGAGCCGGATGGGCAGGGCGAACAGCCGCGCGGCAAGCCGATTCTGGTTGCTGCGATCGAAGGATAACTTAGAACCTGTCTGCCTGATTACTTCGTAGATCCAATTAAGCTATAGAATATTGTTCGGATCTTTCGGAGCAAACAGAGGCCAAACTGCAACTACATGTAGCCGGATCGCCAACCTATAAGTGGAATACCTGAGTGCATACTGCTTTCGCAGCTGCGTTATAGGGAATTTCTACCACTAATCAGGTCATTTCGACTCTGAAACGTCATCAACAGACGAATTAGCGGTATATTTTCCCTATAAGCTGGGATTACAGAATATCTACTGGCATCTAACGGTAGTATTTCCCTATCGCCACCTACGTGTTATTACTTGGCTCTCCAATATTCTTGGGAAAGCAGGGCCTATGCAGCCGCTCCGCCGGAGGGCAATCCGGCAGACATTCGCCATATACAACAACAGCGTGACCCGCCGCAAGAGGCAGGTCACGCTGTTTGTTGTGCTGTGGAATTCTAGGGTGCAATCATGAGCGGAGCACCGCGTTTCGCTCATGGATTAGCAAGCAGCATCAAGTCAAGGCTGCCGCTGCGGCGTGGATTCCAGCCGAGTGGCCTGTTGTAAAGGCTGCCGTAATATTATAGCCGCCGGTATAGCCGTGGATATCAAGCACTTCGCCGCAGAAGAACAGCCCCTTCATCAGCTTGGATTCCATCGTTTTGGGGTCAACCTCTTTCAGATTTACGCCCCCGCCGGTCACAAAGGCCTGTTCAATCGACAAGGTGCCGTTCACCTCAATCGGAAAAGCCTTCAGCAGCTTCGCCAGGCTCAGCCAAGCCTGCTTGGGAATATTATGGAAGGTGATGTCCTCATTCAGCTCGGCTTTGCTGAGCAGCAACGGGATCAAACGGTCGGGAAGCTGGGCCTTCAGCACATTTTTGATTGCTTTTCTGGCATCCTGTTTGGCCAGCTCCCAGGTTTCGCTGTACAGCTCCTCTGCAGTCTTGCCCGGAAAGAGATCGAGGGTAAGAGTCACAGAAGGGACAGCAAACTGCTTCAGGGCTTTGACCACGTACTGGCTGCAGCGCAGTGCAACGGGACCTGAGAGACCGAAATGGGTAAAAAGCATATCTCCTTCATGCTCAATCAGCTTCTTGCCTTTCGGATTCCACACAGACAGGCTGATATTGCGCATAGACAACCCCTGAAGCTCCTTGCTTCTGATGTAATCCTCACCGGAGGTCAGCGGAACCTCGGTGGGGTACAGCTCTGTAATAGTATGCCCCGCAGCTTCCGCCCAAGGGTACCCATCTCCCTGGGAGCCGGTCTGCGGCACCGATTTGCCGCCGACAGCAATGATGACGGAATGGCTGCTTACGACCTCGCCGGATCTCAGAATAACCCCGCAGGCCTGTCCGCCTTCGAACAGCACTTCCCGCACAGGGCTGTCTACTTTGATATGAACGCCTTGGGAGCGGATCTTTCCGACCAGCGCGTCGACAACGGTTTTGGCCTTGTCCGAGACCGGAAACATCCGGCCGTTATCCTCTTCCTTCAGGCGGATGCCCATCGATTCGAAGAACTCGACAATATCCTTGTTGCTGAACGCTGCCAGTGAGCTGCGCAGGAATCTGCCGTTACCGGGAATGAACTTGATCAGCTCATCAATCTCCTTGGCATTGGTTACATTGCAGCGGCCGCCGCCGGAGATGCCGAGCTTGCGGCCGAGCGTATTGCCCTTATCTATCAGAAGAACTTTGGCCCCGAACTTGCTGGCTGCTACACTGGCCATCAAACCTGAAGAACCTCCTCCGATCACAATTACGTCATACATGATTTATCAAGCTCCTAAAGTGTCTTTAGTCCTAATTGTATAGGCTTGTGGTAGTCCTGTGAAATCTTGCTGATTTCCGTTGTCAGAAAGCGACGGGTGTGATTTAATCTAAGCATGTAAGGAAACTTGTCCAATTTGAGGGTGTGATTGTAATTATTGGAGCAGTTAAGGACATTTTATTGCAGATTTCAATTGCCAGTTGCTTTTTAGTTATTTTTCAATGGTGGCTGGATCAAGGGTACATGACCCGAAGGAACGGGAAATTTCCGGATGATCAGAATTTTCTGCTGATTTCCTGTGCGCTCAGTGTGACTTGCTGCTCCATTTTGTCGACAACCTTATTTGGAGTTGCCTATTTGAATCTGGCGATTCTGCCCGCGTTCATTGGTATATTATACAGCAGCTTTCGTTCTGGTATAAGTCTGGCTGCTTTTTTTCTATTCTGCAATATTCTGTTCTCGGAGCCTGCCGGACTATGCAATCTGGTGCTGAATACCGGGATTGTCTTGTATCCATTATTGTTTGCTCTGGCTAAACCCTTCAAGAATGGGACCCTTATGGAGAAAATCGGGCTGCTGTGGATGGTGCTGCTGCCGGGCATGCTGTTTGTTGGCCTGGTGCCCATACTGGACCGTAACGCCAGGGACTACAAGCTGAATTCCCAAGAAACACTGGTTATTACTGTATATATCTTTTGTACGATTGTGATCGGGGCCCTGTTTATCTACTTCATTGAAACGGCATGGGACAGGCAGCAAGCCAAGGAGCATATGAAGCGGCTCTCGCAGAATTTTCTCTACGAGTCGGAGAAGCTGCAGCAGATTACCGATGTCATGCCGCTCAGTATCTTGTCTCTGGATGACAACGGGACCGTAACCGCGCTTAACGAGTTCATGCTGGAGCTAATCCGCAACCACTACCCTGAAGCAGCCAGGGAGGATATTGTGGGCAAGCCGATCAAGCGGTTCTTCGACCATTCGGTAGATGAACAAGTCGGTCTCCGGCTGCTGGATGACATCGCCCGGATGCAGCGGTATAACGAGAAGGTGACCTTTGAGTCCAGAAGTTATCTGGTCTGCACCGCGCCGCTGGTGCATCAGCGGGAGAATACGGCTGGCGGCATGGTGCTGATTGTTCAGGATTTGACGGAAGAAGAGAAGATGCGCAGCGAGCTGGATAATGTGGAACGGCTCACACTGGTCGGCCAGATGGCTGCCGGGATCACCCATGAGATCCGCAATCCGATGGCCGTAGTGCGGGGTTTCCTGCAACTGATGCGCGAGAAAAGTCCGGATGAGCTGAATTCTTATTATCAGCTGGTAATGGAAGAGCTGGACCGCGCCAACAGCATCATCAATGACTTTCTGTCGCTCGCGCAGAGCCGGGTCTCGCATAAAGAGCGGGTGCCGCTTCACCATATTATTGAAGAGCTGAGCCCGCTGCTATGGGCCGATGCCAATCTGCGCGGCCAAAGCGTGGAGCTGCGGCTTGGCCCTGCGCTGCCGCTGCTTGAGCTGAATGTAAGAGAGATCAAGCAACTGATCCTTAATCTCGGCCGCAACAGCATGGAGGCGATGGGTGCCAAAGGTGTGCTTACACTGGAAACACGCCATACCGCAGACCGGGTGGAGCTGCTGGTCCGGGATACGGGCAGCGGCATTTCTGAGAGCCAGCGGGAGAAACTGTTCACGCCGTTCTTCACTACCAAAAGCCAGGGAACCGGTCTCGGCTTGTCGCTGTGCCTCAGCATTGTGGAGCGGCATGAAGGCAGCATCTCCGTTGAATCCCAGGAGGGCGTGGGCACCTTGTTCACGGTCTCTTTCCCATATGATTCTGAGGAGAATGCACGGTTTGCAGTAGCTGAATGAGAAACCTGGCTGCTCCTATAAACGGGGTCAATACTGGCTGGAGCAGAGTGCCGCTCTCTTGCTTTCACAGAGTATGAATGTATAATAAAGTTAGTAACTGCTGTTATGGAGAAAGCTAAAGTGTAAAGGAGAGTGCAAAGAAATGTCCATGTCATTTAATCAATATATGAAGGATTCCATCCAGCCGATGCGGGATGATCTGACAAGCATCGGATTTCAGGAGCTGATGACTCCCGAAGAGGTGGAAACAACACTTCCAACCGCCAAAGGTACTGCGCTTGTAGTTGTTAATTCTGTCTGCGGCTGTGCTGCCGGCCAATGCCGTCCGGGCGTAGCCCAGGCACTCCAGAATGAAATTACGCCGGACCACCTGTTCACCGTGTTCGCAGGCCAGGAGAAGGAAGCTACAGCGAAAGCGCGTGAATACTTTGCGCCTTATCCGCCGTCTTCACCTTCCATTGCCCTGATGAAGGATGGCGAGCTGGTTCATTTCATCGAGCGCCATGCCGTTGAAGACCGTTCAGCTGCCGAAATCGCCGCTGAGCTGAAGGATGTATTCAACCGTCTGTGCCAGTAACAGCTGCTTGGCTATAAGAATCTCGCGGCAGCCGGTTTCCGGTGGCCTGCGGGATTTTTTGTTAAAAATATAAGAATTTATATGTTGTACGCTATACAAGAATGAATCCATACTGACGAAACGGGGTGCAGCTGGTGAGTATGCAGACTGAGATTATAACGGCATTGGGTGTGAAGCCAACCATCGATGTGGAAGCCGAGGTGCTCAGACGCGTGGATTTCCTGAAGGCCTATGTGCTGGGAGCGGGCGCCAAAGGGCTGCTGATCGCCATCAGCGGCGGGGTGGACAGCGCGGTTGCTGCCGGATTGTGCAAACGGGCGACGGACGAGCTGACTGAGCAGGAAGGCACTGACTATATCACGCTTGGCGTATTCCAGCCTTACGGCGTTCAGGAGGATATTGAGCACAGCTATGAAGTGGCCCGGGCCTTCGAGCTCACACATACGGTGGAGACCAATATTGAGGATGCCGTCAACGAGATGGTGCTGGAGGTTGAGCATGGCTTGAAAGGGCTGGGGCAACACCGTCATATGACTCATCAGGGCAAAGGCAATGTGAAGGCAAGAACACGTATGGTGCTGCAGTATGCGCTCTCCTTCGAGAATAATCTGCTGGTGGTCGGTACGGACCATGCTTCGGAAGCCATTACCGGCTTCTATACCAAGTGGGGCGACGGGGCTGTCGACATCACGCCGCTAAGCTCGCTCAACAAACGTCAGGTGCGGCAGCTGGCCGGCTATCTCGGAGTTCCCGGAGACGTTGTTTCCAAAGCACCGAGTGCAGGCCTCTGGCCGGGACAGACGGATGAGACGGAGCTGGGCATCACCTATGATGACAACAGTGACTACCTGGAGGGCAAGCAGATTGCTGACGAGGCTGCACAGAAGCTGGAATCCTATTATCGCAGAACGGCGCATAAGCGCAATGTGATTCCGGGGATCTGAGGAGCCGAGGCTCTGGGCATTACCGAAGAGTAAGGCCTTGCTTAGAAGGGGCTGAAGCCGCAAACCGCCACGAAGCTGCAAGGGAACTGCAGGCTTCGCGGCGGTTTGTGTGCTTAGGATAAGGGGGCAGGCGCTTACCTTGCTAATATGCCAGTGATGAATTCGCGCGTGGCGGCGATGGCCTGCTCCAGCTGAGGTGTGGTCCCGGCAAAAGGGTGGACGGTGCAGAAGGTATGGTTGCCGCCCGGAATCTGGACCCATTCAATATCAGGGCGGAGGGCGGCCAGCTGCTCTGAGCCGCGGCGCAGATGTGCGCCGTCCTCACTGCCTTGGATGAGGACCACAGGGAAGCTGGCTGTCTTCATTCGCGTCAGAATGTTATACCGCTGCGCTTGGCGTTCCAAATCTTCCAGAATCACGGCATCGAGCGGCATCTGCTGGCCGGTGCGGCCGTTAAGCACATGGGCCCGGCCATGTTCTCTCATCTCCTGCTTCTGCTCAGCCGTGAACAGGTCCAGGCTGGTGATCCCGTTCCAGCTGATCACACCGGCTATATCGGACGGATGATCGAGCGCATAGACGAGAGAGTCGCCAGCGCCTCTGCTGTGTCCGAGCAGGAACAGCGGCAGGCTGCCGTATCTCGGATGCTGGCTGAGGTAGGACAGCAGAATCTCCATGTCTTTCAGCTCGCGCTGATAGGTGTTGCGGGCGAATTTCTCCAGCTCGGTGAAATTCAGCAGGTCTGCACCTACTCCGGCATGGGAGAAATTGAAGCTGATAACCTCGTAGTCCTCGCTGAGTGCGGAGGCGGCATAAGGGAACATGCCCCAATCCTTAAAGCCCTTGTAACCGTGTGCAACGACTATGAGGGCTTTGGCCTGCGTGCGGGCGGGAAAACGGGTACAGCGGAGCACGGAATCTTCTCCGGCAGGAAGTTCGAAATGAGTAGGGTTCATAGGGGGTAGCCCCTTTCTTGTATAATGTCTATAATAAGTAAGGCTTAGCTCAGGATGATACTCCTGGCGTGGGCTGAACTAGACCTCCGTCAGGTTTCCTTCTAAAAATATAAGAATGTATAGGTTTCACGTCATAAATTATCCTTATATTTCTCGCAGAAATGGACGCCGCCCCTTTGCAGAGGACTGTGAAACCGTTTCTTCTTGGATAACAGGATAATCATACCATTATTGAAGCGGTTAGCAATACACGTCATGAGGAGCGTGACAGGATTTGATCTATGGAATTGGGCACGATGTGCTGGAAATTGAGCGGATTACCGAATTGATGGATAGAGGCAGGGCCAAGAAGTTTATGGGCCGTGTACTCACTGCGAGAGAACAGCGGCTGGCCGATAGCAGAGGGGTCAAAGCGGCGGAATTTGTAGCCGGGCGGTTTGCAGCCAAAGAAGCGGTGGTTAAAGCACTGGGCAGCGGTATCGGCAGAGTCGTCGGCTTCCAGGATGTTGAGATTCTGCCTGATGGCAATGGCAAACCGGAAGTCGGTTTGTCAGGCGCTGCCTGGGACAGATTGAACCTGCCGCCTGCCGGATATACCATCCACCTGACCATTACGCACGGGCGTGAGCTGGCGTCGGCTTTTGCCGTGGTGGAACGGCTTGACGGGATATGATTGTAATGAATCAGACTACACTCAGCTTAAGTCTTAAGCTGTGAATATATAGTAGTAAGGAGAGTAAGGATGACCGAACAGAAACAGCAGCAGGATGAGCAAGTGCAACGATTCTTCAGTCATCATCTGCTTGAGTGGTATCATGGTCAGAAACGTGATCTGCCGTGGCGCCGCCACCGCAACCCGTATTACATCTGGATCTCGGAAATTATGCTGCAGCAGACGCGGGTGGATACCGTCATTCCCTATTTCAACCGCTTTATTGACCGTTTTCCTACGGTGGAGGCGCTCGCCGATGCTCCCGAGGAAGAGGTGCTGAAATGCTGGGAGGGGCTTGGCTATTATTCGCGGGCGCGCAATCTCCAGCATGCGGCCAAGCAGGTGAAGGAGCTGTATGGCGGCCAGGTTCCAAACGACCGCGATGCTGTATTTGCGCTCAAGGGTGTAGGTCCGTACACGGCAGGCGCGATCCTCAGTATTGCCTTCAACCAGCCGGAGCCGGCGGTGGACGGCAATGTGATGCGCGTTTTGTCGCGATATTTCCTGCTGGAGGATGATATTGCCAAGGGCTCTACCCGTGTCAAAATGGAGCGCCTGGCCGCCGTGCTGATCCCGGAGGGTGAGGCCTCCCATTTCAACCAGGCGCTGATGGAACTGGGCGCGCTGATCTGCACGCCGAAATCACCGCGCTGTCTGCCCTGCCCGGTGATGGAGCACTGCGCGGCCCGGCTGGCAGGCTGCGAAACCTCGCTGCCTGTCAAGACCAAGGCCAAGCCGCCGCGCCCGGAGGAGCGGCTTGCTGCCCTGGTGGAGGGCCGCGGCGGGCACGCGGGCCGGGTGCTGATCCGGCAGCGGCCATCCAGCGGGCTACTCGCCCGCATGTGGGAGCTGCCGCATTGGCTGGCGCCGCCTGCGGAAGGCGGCGCGCCTGGCGCGCGGCCGCCGGAGGCCGCGGCGCAGGACCGGCTGCGCCGGTCCCTGCGGACGGCCGGGATCTCCGCCCGGCCGGAAGGGCACTGGATGGCTGCTGAGCATACGTTCAGCCATATCGTGTGGACCCTGCAGGTGTATCGCTGCAGGGAAGAGGCGGCTCTGCCGCTGGCGGCGGAGAGCCGCGCGGCTTACGGCGCTGGTGCTGCTGGCGCCGCTGGCGCTGCTGGCGCTGCTGGCGCTGCTGGCGCTGCTGGCGCTGCTGGCTCTGCTGGCGCTGCTGACGCCGCTAACGCGGCGTCTCCATACCTGCATGCCGCAGCAGCCGCTGTGCAGGCGGCAACGGAGCAGGTGGAGATGTTTGCCGACGGCACAGAGACGGCTGAGGAGCGTGGCGCCATACGCTGGATTACCCGAGAGGACATGGCGAATTATGCTTTTCCGAATGTGTTTCTTAAACTGCTTAATCATTACTTCGATGAACAAGAGGAGCTGGCGCGCACCAGTGTGTCTTCCAAGTAGCAGTTGGCCTGTATGGTTGCTGGGATTGTGTGGCGGGGCAGGGCTTCGGCTGAGTGGGCTGGATTGTGTCTATGTCTGCTTCGAGTCGGAACAGCTGAGTGAACCAAAACCTGCAAATCTGCAGGTATTTCTGCCAACTACTGGCCTTTTAGCCTGAATGCCTGCAAATATACATCCTTTAATCGCTTGAAGCCAATTTCAGCTGTAATCACAAAGAAATTCCTGCATTTTCGCAGGAATTTCTTTGTTTTAGGCATGGCGAGTCAGAGAACCTGCATTTTTGCAGGAATTTCATCTAGAACGGGAACTTAAGAATGTTACATTCGGAGTTGGCGAGAAACTCTTATATATCAAGCTGTCCGCCACACCCACACCTTCATTCTTAAGTTCATCTTGTATAGTAACTATTGGCGTCTCAGGACAATCAAGCATCAATGAGTCTTCTTGCAACCGTAACTGACCTGATCTACTGCGGATTAGGTGCACAATTGGTTACTGCTTAGGTCTTTGGGGTGCTGAGAACATCGAAGATTCGGCTCCATGGTGGCTTCCTAAGTTCAAACCATTGATTTAGTTGTGATAGTGCATCTAATTGACGCATTTTTACCATTTTGGAGGGAATAGATGCAAAAAGGCATCTAATTTGGGCTTTGGAGCGTGAGACGAGAGGTTTACTCGAAATTAGTTGCAGAATCGCACTTAAACGCCCGCTAGTCCGTGTTTCGGCTGAAATTAGTTGCACTTTCGCATTTATTTGCTCTGAACGTTCCAGGGCGACCTGCTAAATCTTCGCCGGTTTTAAGTAGTAACCACTTTCGCATCTATTTAATTCGAGCGTTCCAAATGACTTGCTAAATCCCCGTTGGTCTAAAGCAGTAACCACTTTCACATCTATATTTACTCCGCACGCCCAAAGTAACATTCCCAATCCACGCACGGGCCTCAGTGGTGTAGTAACCACATTCGCTATTACTCTTTCAACTGCTTGCCCAATCCGTCTGACTCATTCACACCCTGCTCACTTAGTTTCTTCCAGGTTCTCCGGATAACGCCCGAGAAATTGGATCATTTCCTCGGAGATTTGCCACTGGAAGACGGAGGTCAACAGCGGGTCCTCAAAAAAACCACGGACCGCCCGCAGATTAAACTCCGTGCTGTACGGAACAAACTGCTCCCTCGCTGCGCCAGTCCCCAGCAGCTGAAGATCGGCGGCGTGGGAGGGCTGGCCTGCAGCGAAATCGAAATCGGCAAGACGAAACAGCTTGCGCTGCGGATAACGTGCCGTGCAGGCATGAAGCGTAAGCTGCTGCTGGTCGTAAACGAGACTGAAGACGGTGTCCTCCCGACGCGCCGCCTGGAGCAAGTCGAAGCCGAAGTCGATGGTGTCCTCCCGACGCGCCTGCAACGGGTCGAAGCCGAAGTCGACCACATCCTCATTGGCGGACAAGCTATCCAGCTGCCGGGTGACTTGCAGGATACGCTCCATGGAGTTGCGGGCATAGTCATCCCACTCTGGCCAGGCCGCAGTATCAGCCTGAATTTCCTCTACGGCCTGAAGATAAGGCGTGTTCGCCAGTACAGGCAAGGGCAGCGGCTCACGGTGGACCAGCATATTGCCGTCGACAAATTCTAGGATTGTACAATCACCCGTACGATCGGCGATTACATAATGCAGCTTAGAGGTATTCTGACCGATACGGAGCTGCGAAGCGGCCTGCAGCACCTCTGGCACAGTCCGGCAGGTATCTAGCATGTATTGAATCCACTGCAGCTCGTTCAGGACCGGATGACCGGCCGGATCGGGGTATTCCGTCTGCCACAGTGTGGTCTGCTCCACCACCAGCCCGGCCTCATTCATCCCGCCATTCGGATATTCCTTGCCGACCTGGGTTACGGTAAGACTTCCATAGATTGAGACCCAGGAAGCGGGAGCGGCGGGGGGCATGATTGCAGCGGTTTTGCGTACCCCGCGTTGATTGGAATATACGTAAACTCCTTCATATATTACATCCTGATTCTTGCAGATCATATGATTGCCCTGCAGCTTCAGATGTATAACCGTGCTCATGCTTCCTCCTCCTTCTGCAGCAGCAGCTTCTCCAGCTGTGCGGTGTTCCCGGTCTCCACCTGGTCAAGGAATGCTGCGCAAAGCTTGCCAACAGAGGGTTCACCCAATTCTAGCAGGGCAGTAAATCTATCCACTTGCTGCGCCTGGGCTCTCTCGCGGCGTAAGTGGGCAAGCTTCTCGCGGTAACCGTCCTGATCTGCGCCGTCTTCAGCAGCCTCAAGCTGCTGCTCCAGGACAAGAAGCTGGATATCCAGCTTCAGCTCGGTGGTAAGCTCCCGCAAATAGTGATTGCCGCCGATCAGGAGGTGTGGAGCGATTTTGAAATAATCAGCCAGCAGGCTCAGACGTTCTTCGGGAACCGGACGCCGTTTCTTGACCCAGTCAGAGAACTGCTGTGGTGTAACCCCGAGATCCTTGCATACCTTGGTATAGGAGACCTGATGGACCATTGCCAAATATTGCAGTGTGGTTAGAGCATGAGTGTTATTCATTTGCATCATCCTTTGACATATAATATGTCGATTATAGCATTGACATATTATATGTCAAAGGTAAATTGCCACGCAAAAAAGGGTACCCCCAGCGCTTACGCCAGGTGATACCCTTATATTGTGCATGCAGTTATAGAAAATGTTGCTTATTTGGAGCTTTCGTAGCGTTTGCCAACTTCTGCCCAGTTCACTACATTCCAGAAAGCCTTGATGTACTCAGGGCGTTTGTTCTGGTAGTTGAGATAGTAGGCATGCTCCCATACATCCAGACCAAGAATTGGCGTTGCGCCTTCGCTGATCGGATTATCCTGGTTAGGTGTGCTGGTTACAGCCAGTTTGCCGTCCTTGACAACCAGCCAAGCCCAGCCGCTCCCGAAGCGAGTAGTAGCTGCAGCTGCGAAATCCTCTTTGAATTTATCTAAGCCGCCCAGCTCGCTGTCGATAGCAGCAGCCAAAGCGCCTGTAGGTGCGCCGCCGCCGTCTGGTCCGATAACTTCCCAGAACAGAGTGTGGTTGGCATGTCCGCCGCCATTGTTGCGTACCGCGGTGCGGATTGCTTCAGGAACAGCGTTCAGGTCGGTAAGCAGCTCTTCAATGCTTTTGTTCTGCAGTTCAGGTGCCTTTTCCAGAGCAGCGTTCAGGTTCGTCACATAAGTATTATGGTGTCTGTCATGATGAATCTCCATCGTCAGAGCGTCGATATGCGGTTCGAGTGCGTTGTTCGAATAAGGAAGTGCCGGTAATTGAAATGCCATTGGAAAAATCCCTCCTGAGTTTTGATGTTATAGTGTAATTAACCCATATGCTACTTCTATTAAACCGTATCTGGAAACATAATGCAACACTAAACAAACAATATTGTTTACAAAGTCTGCCGCAGTGCCAATTACCTGTCCGAAGCCTTTGTCTGAATGCAAGATATAAAATTCCGCAGTTTACAATAATTTATACTGTCTTTAATCCGTTATTTACATATCTGTGTAACATTTAATAATGTAAACGCTTAATATCAAGCGCTTTCAAAAGAAAAATGGTGATATCGCGAGAAAAGTGTGTTTTAATAGATTTAAAAGCAGGTATTCCTCGATTTTTGCGGATTAAAGAACTTTTTTATCTGTTCAGCCCAAACTGAACATTTCTTTAATTACAATACTATCGTCATATTTTAACCGTTTCGGCGATCTCTTCGAAATGATATCCACAGCTGCTTTAAGTATGTTTTTTCTCTTTCCAAAGTGTTATGGGAACTCCTTCTTTTTGTAAAACTCTAAGCCATAGAAAAGGGAGATTGTAAAGAATGCACGTACGTTCCTTTCAATTAAGCGACGTTAGCCCTGTGACTGAACTGCTGCAGACCGCATTATCGGAAGAATGTTTCGAGAATACCATCGAGCCTTTCTCCAGGCAGCTCTCATGGGATTCGGATCTCATTGTAGTTGCTGAGGATGAAGGAGAGCTTGTTGGTGCAATCATTGGCACGATCGAGAAGAATCACGGCTGTTATTTCCGCGTCGCCGTCCATCCTGATTACCGCCGCAGAGGGATAGGCAGAAGTCTTGTTACAGCTATGGAACACAAATTCCAGGCCCGTAAGGTCAGCGGTATTTTTGTAGCCGTTGATGAGCACAACTCCTTCGCATTGCCGCTGTATGAAGCGATGGGCTATAACGAGAACCAGATTTTCAAATCCGTTCGCAAGCTAAGCATTGTAGGCTGAACCGGTATTCATTCTCCGGCAGTGCGTAAGCGGAAACATTTTCATACAGAGAACTATAGCGACTGCATAGTCTGTTCCATTATACTGAAGCATATCTTTCCGCGTCCATTGCAAATGGCCGGGAGATATGCTTTTCTATTGTTATATGTTCTGATTACGCACGCGAAGTTTATTAACAAGGCGAGAGGGTGACCTATGAGCCAGGGGCTTGAACCGTTATCCATGCGCAGCCGTAAGCACAGATACAGATCTGCCACACACAGAGCCTCCAGGTCTGCTTGGGGACCGAGATGGGTCAGGGAGCTGAAGGATTGGCTGATCACCGGAGCTGTGGTTTTTGTGGTGATGTCGCTGCTTAATATGTTTGTGTTTAATCTATCAACGGTAATCGGCCAGTCGATGCAGCCTACTTTATGGGAAGGGGAGCGTCTCTTCATCAACAAAATCACACTTTCCTTCTCTACGCCCGAACGCGGCGATGTGATTGTGCTGCATGATCCAAGTACCGGACCGGACCAGAAGGAATATCTGGTGAAACGGGTAGTCGGTCTGCCTGGCGACACGGTTGAAGTGCGCGAGCATCAGCTGGTTGTGAATGGTGCGCCGGTGGTGGAGCCGTACATTGATACAGAGATCGAAGATCCTGATTTTGGCGAATTGACTGTGGAGCAGGGACGTTATTTCGTGATGGGCGATAACCGCCGCGCGGGAGCAAGCAAGGACAGCCGCTATTTCGGGGCGGTGCCGGAGGATATTATCGTTGGGATCGCTTCCTATATTTGGTGGCCGCTGTCCAAGTTGAGTTCTCTATAATGTAGGAAGAGGAGGAAGGCGGAAATGAACAATTATAATCAGTCAGCATATGCAGCTCCGCCTTCGCAATGGACTAAGCTTAAGGCGGAGCTGCAGGAGGCAGCATCATCCCTTGGGATTGACAGTATCGGATTTGCTACGGCAGAGCCGTTTCTATATTTGAAAAGCATTCTGCAGCAGCACCGGGACAACGGGTATGAATCCGGCTTTGAAGAGCCAGACTTGAACAAAAGAACGGTTCCGGCCTTGCCGAACGGGGAACAGCCGTTGTCCATTATTGCCATTGCTGTAGCGTATCCCTCCAAGCTTGTGGACCCGCCCAAGTCGGAGCCTGGGGCAAGGCGGGGGATCCTTGCCCGCGCTTCCTGGGGCCAGGATTATCATCATGTGCTGCGCGAAGCGCTGATGAAGCTGGAGACCTATATCCGCGAGCGTGTACCCGGAGCTGTGCTGGAGAGCATGGTCGATACCGGCGTGCTGGTGGACCGGGCGGTTGCCGAACGGGCGGGCATCGGCTTCAGCGCCAAGAACTGCGCCGTGATCTCCCCGCAGTGGGGCTCTTGGATCTATTTGGGCGAAATGGTCACCAACCTTCCGTTCCCTCCCGATGTTCCCGTCGAAGAAGGCTGCGGAGACTGCACGAAATGTATTGATGCTTGCCCTACCGGCGCACTAGTAGGTCCCGGACAGCTGAATGCACAGGCTTGTATTTCTTATCTGACGCAGACCAAAGGCTTCCTCAGCGAGGAGCATATGACGAAGATCGGCAACCGGCTCTACGGCTGCGATACGTGCCAGGTGGTCTGTCCGCACAACCGGGGCAAGAACTGGGATCACCGTCCCCAGCTGCTGCCTGATCCGGAGATCGTGAAGCCGCTGCTGCTGCCGATGCTTGATCTAAGCAACCGCGAATTCAAGGAACAGTTCGGCAGCAGCTCGGCAGCCTGGAGAGGCAAGAAGCCATTGCAGCGCAATGCGGTGATTGCCCTTGGGAATTTCAAGGATAAGACTGCTGTGCCCAAGCTGACCGAGGTGCTGCTTAAGGATATCCGGCCGGAAATGCGTGGCACAGCTGCCTGGGCACTGGGACGCATTGGCGGCAGTGATGCGCTGAGTGCGGTGAGACAGGCTATCCAGCATGAGGAGGACCCGGAGGTCTGCGCAATGCTGGAGCGGGCAGAGCAAGTGCTCCTGGGAGGGGCCGAAGCACAGGAAGATTGAGCGATGGCTATGAAACTAAATCCAATTGCTGTCCAGTTCTTGAAATGCTATGATAGATTCGCGCGCCCTTGGCGTTGTAGACAATAGAGTGCAGAGGTGGATTCTAGATGAATATTGCATTACCCATTATTACTCTGGTTGTTGGTCTGATCGGCGGCTTTTTTATTGGTGTATATTATCTGCGCAGACAGATGACTAGCATGCAGAATGATCCTGAAATGCTGCAGAAGGTTGCCAAGCAAATGGGATACAACCTTAACGGCAAGCAAATGCAGCGTGCCCAGCAGATGATGAAGAACAATCCTCAACAGCCTGGACGCGCACCGGCGGCAGCCAAAGGAAATAAACGCAAGAGTAAGTAATTGCCGAATCAGGCAGAATAAGAGAACTTGTTGTTTTTGGAAGGGGGAGGCTTCATGGGGGGAATCAAGGAATATATCAACGGCAAGGTTGCCGGCAACCGGGAACAGATTGAATATCACGTTTCCAAAATACTGGAATTGATTGGTGAGGATACAAGGCGCGAGGGATTGCTGGAGACGCCGGCACGTGTTACGCGGATGTATGAGGAGATATTTGGCGGCTATTCAGTGGATCCCCGGGAGGCGCTCGGTGTAACTTTTGATGAGTCTCATGAAGAGCTGGTGATCGTTAAGGATATTGTTTATTATAGCCAGTGCGAGCACCATATGGCCCCTTTCTTCGGTAAAGTGCATATCGGTTATATTCCGAGTGGACGCATTGCCGGACTGAGCAAGCTGGCCCGTCTGGTGGAAGCGGTCAGCCGGCGGCTGCAGGTGCAGGAGCGGATCACGGCGCAGATCGCCGACATTATGACGGAAGTGCTGAACCCACACGGTGTAATTGTCGTGGTAGAAGGCGAACATCTCTGTATGTGTGCCCGTGGTGTGAAGAAGCCGGGAAGCAAGACGGTAACCATGGCATCCCGGGGAAGTTTCCGTGAAGATGCTGCTGCCCGTGCTGAATTCCTGTCCTTGATCAAAGAATAGAGCAAGAACCATAGTATGGGAAGATAAATAGAACCCGGCTCAGGTGAGCCGGGTTCTTCTAGTGTGCAACATGTATAATGCGGTTCAGCAACTCCTGAAGCTGCATGTACATATCTAAACAGGCCTGAACAAGCGGCCTAGTATAACCTGCGGCTGCCGCTCTGTTCTTAGTAGGGCTGCCAGGCCAGCTTGCTCGCGGCAGCATATCGTTCGGACACCTGCCGCCAGTTGACCACCTTCCACCAATCCTTGATGTAATCGCCGCGTTTGTTCTGGTGCTTGAGGTAATAGGCATGCTCCCATACATCCAGGGCAAGCAGCGGGATTACATCCCACTGGGACAGGTTCTGATGTTTCTCCGCAGTCAGAATCTCGAGTCTGCGGCTGCGTGGGCTCCAGACCAGGATGGCCCAGCCGCCGCCTTCCACCTTCTCCGCCGCTTCGCTGAACTGGCGTTTGAAGGCGTCGAAGCTGCCGAAGCTGCGCCCAATCTCTGCCAGCAGCGCTCCTGTGGGCCGCCCGCCGCCCTGTGGGGACATGATTGTCCAGAAGAGCGTGTGCAGGTAATGCCCGGCTCCGTGGAAGGCCAGCTCACGTTCCCAATGCTTAACGAGGTCGAAGTCGCCGCTTGTTCGGGCGTCTGCAAGCTTCAGCTCAGCCTTGTTGAGGCCATCTACATAACTCTTGTGGTGGATGTCATGGTGGATACGCATCGTCTTCTCGTCGATATATGGCTCCAGCGCATTATAGGCATAAGGCAGTGGGGGAAGGGTATGTCCGCCTATGGGTACCGAACCGGGCTCACGCACACTGGAGGAAGGGGCCGCTGCCGTTGATACGGAAGCAGGCTGCAGTGAGCTTTTCTGGGCTGTCGGTTGGTCACCGGCAGGCTGCGGCAGCTCGCTGTCGCTTCTCATAGCGCGGGACAGCTGGCCTGCCTGGCTAAGGGATTCCAGCATCGCGAGGAAATACTGGCTTTCGCGGATGAAATGCAGCAGTACCACACTGGATAGAGGCTGGGCGTTTACTGCCGGACTGCTCTCCATCATGGCGTACAGCTGGCGGATGAATTCATGGGACTGGGTACAGGCGATGTAGATCAGCTGCTCCGTTTCAGGAATAAGGTGAGAGGAACCGGGGGGGACCGGGGCAACCGCCGATTCCAGCAGCTGCGCCGCTGCCTGCGAGGTGGCGGCAAACACTGCGGCCCACTCATTCAGCAGCTTCACATAAGGCTCCTCCAACTGCGGGATCAGCGCCTTGATGACCACGGTATGCTCTTTCTCCTGGTTCTTCCAGAATACAATTTCCTCCAGAATGCGCGCAGGCATCATTGGACCGTATACATATAGCATTTTACATACAAACCTCCCGTCATAAGTCTTCAGGCGGTTCATTATATGAACGGCTGGAGCATCTTATGACGGGAGGAGTTATTGGCCGGCTGCGATAGGCGGGTTATTCTGCCCTTCTACCGCCAGCTGCACATTGCCCAGAAAAGCGGAAACACGGCGCAGATACTCGCGGGGATGCTCACGGAACAGCAGCTCATGATGGCTGTCTTCAATAATCCAGGATTCCGAAAAAGGATTAGTCTGGTTGGCCGCCAGTTCCTCAGCAATCGGATAAGGTGCCTTGTCATCCTTTGTTCCGTGCATAAACAGAATCGGGAATGGATAATCCTTGGCCTTCACCTTGGCATAAGGGATCTGGTTCAGCCCTGTGCCATTCAGCACGGGGAATAGCAGCTCCATGATCTCCAGCGACGGCTGGCGGGGCAGATTTATGTTCTGCTTAATGTTGTGGTAGAGAGTATCCGGCTCCAGCAAAAAGGTGCTGTCCAGAATCATGGCATCCACATCCTCTGTCACGAGGCCGGCCTGAAGTGCGGTGCCCGCCCCCATGGAGAACCCCCAGACGACGATTTCTCTCGCGCCGCGTTCCTTGGCCAGCTGGATGGCGCCCAGCAGCTGCTGGGATTCTTTTTTGCCTCCTGTGGCGATGTCCTTGTTGCTCTGGGATGCGAAGCCATAGTCGAACATGACGACATTGAAGTTGAGACGGTGGGCGTAATGGGCCAGGTCATACATCGGCACCCAGGACTCCTCCCGGTTCGCGCCGTAGCCATGGCTGAAGACGATGGTCTTGGAAGACCCCTTAGCCGGGATATACCAGCCTTTCATGTCGCGGCTTCCGTCCAGCGCGGGAAAGGTAATTTCCTCATAATTCAGCCCTTTGGACAGCGAGGGATTGGAATACAGCGGAGCAACGGTGGGGTTGGAGAGCACCCAGGCGATGTATCCATGCAGGAAGATGAAGCAGAAGACGAAGAAGAAGAAGACTGATAGCAGCAGTGCTACGATAACATGCTTAAGACGGATCATCCGCAAGGATAGCGGTGTCGCTGTTCCGGATTGATGTTTCTCGGACTGGCGGGAGACCGGCGTGCCGGTGTTAGTAGCCAAGTTCATGAGGTCCCCTCCTAAAAATCGGAAATATGCTTATTATAAAAACTGAAGTTGAATGATGAACTTGAGAACGATCTACATTAATCGTAGGGTCATCCCCTTACAAAGTCAATGAATTAGCCGCTTTTGTAATGTAACTGTAAACTGGCTCCCAGCCTTTTCCGGTTTGATGATAATACTGGACTTTCGGCAAGATGTTCAAGTAAAATAGAATAGATATAGTTAATAATGTAACCGCGTTTCATTTGATGAAACACTAAGGGGAGAATGGGATGGAAGACCGCAAGCTGACCGTACGCGCCGTGGAACGTGCGCTTGATATATTGCTTTGTTTTACGCAGGAGCGGGATTTGGGGCTTACGGAGATTGCTTCCAGAATTGATCTGCACAAAAGCACGGTACATCGGCTGCTGACAACACTGGAGGAGAGAGGGTTCTTGCTGCGTAATCCAGCTACCGAGAAATACCGGCTGGGCATCCGCATCTGGGAGCTGTCGACTCATCTGCCGGCCTTCGACGAGCCGGCGGCACTGCTGCTGCCGGCGATGGAGCGGCTGCGCGACCGGCTGGGCGAGACGGTCAGCCTCTATCTGCGCGACGGCATAGAGCGCGTGCGCATCCAGGCGGTGCAGAGCCAGCAGGCGATCCGGCGGGTCGCCCAGATCGGTGCGCGGCTGCCGCTGTCCGTAGGTGCGTCCAGCAAGGTGCTGGCGGCGTATGCGCCGCCGGAGGCGCTGAGCCAGCTGCTGGAGAGCCCGTCCTGGCCGGATGCAGTGGACCGCGGCCAATACCGCGAGCAGCTGCTGGAGATCATCCGCCAGGGCTATGCCACCAGCTTCGAGGAGCGTGAGCCGGGGGCGGCAGCGGTAGCTGTCCCGGTCACGGGCCGCAGCGGCCATGTTGTAGCCGCGTTGTCGCTCTCTGGGCCAGTCAACCGGCTCTCCCGGGAGACGCTGGTTGACTACGCCGCTGTGCTGAGCGAGGCCGCTGCCGAAATGGGTATGATGCTGCCCTGATTGTCCGGGCAGACTGTGGCAAGTCTTCGGGCTATTAGTTGATTGAGAAAGAGGCGGTCCTGCCCTGCGGGAGCGCCTCTTATGTGCGCCCAGCATGGGCGCTATCTATAGGGTGAAAGTCCCGAATGGTGAAGGCAGTAGTAGCCATTAGCTTAAGACAAGGGTGTCCACCGTGAGGTGGAATCTGAAGGAAGTCGGCGGCAAACCTCCGGTTCGAGGAACACGAATCTCATATCAGGCTAACGTTCATTGGATGAGACTGCATAACAAGTTAAAGTCCTTACTGCCGAAGATGAACGGAAGTAAATGAGGCGAATAGATGGAGGGAAAGATAGCGTTCTTACCTGGGGAGATCTGTGCGAAACACGAAGACAACTTTGTAACCCTGTTCGTGAGGACAGGCTGAACGCACAGAAGTCAGCAGACGTCATAGTACGCAAGCTGTTGCAATAGCTGCGGAAGGACCGAACATGAAATAGGTATTTGTACATCCAGGCGTTCAAGATGAGTAATGAAAGCAGAATATCCGAAAGGAACTGACTGAAGAAGGAAGCGGTGAATTCCGTGTGGGGCTTCGGCAGGGCAGAATTCATCTCTGGCACAAGAGGAAAGTACAAATCACGTAAAGAGAGGTATATAAAAAAAATGTTGGAGCAGTTACTGTCACGGGAAAATCTTCTACAAGCGTTAAAGCGTGTGGAAGCCAATAAAGGAAGCCATGGCGTAGATGGGATGTCCGTAAAATCCTTACGAGAACACATCGTACACAACTGGCAATCCTTACGGCAAGCGATAGAAGAAGGAACCTACCAACCTAGTCCCGTGCGTCGGGTCGAAATCCCGAAACCGAATGGCGGAGGTGTCAGGAAGTTAGGAATCCCTACCGTGACCGACCGAATGCTACAGCAAGCCATCGCCCAGGTGTTAACCCCATTGTTCGATCCACAGTTTTCCGAGCACAGTTATGGATTTCGCCCCAAAAGGCGGGGACATGATGCCGTAAGGGAAGCAAGAGGATTCATGAAAGAAGGATACCGATTTGTAGTCGACCTGGACTTGGAGAAATTCTTTGATCGCGTCAACCATGACCGTCTAATGCTGAAGATTTCGGAGAAAGTGAAGGACAAGAAAGTCCTTTTACTTATTCGTAAATACCTTCAATCGGGCGTGATGGAGAACGGGTTAGTTCAACCGACACTAGAAGGAGCACCGCAAGGGGGTCCTTTGAGTCCGTTATTATCTAATATTGTACTGGACGAGTTGGACAAGGAATTAGAGCAACGTGGACACCACTTCGTCCGCTATGCGGATGACTGTAATATCTACGTGAAAACGCCAAGAGCAGGCGAACGAGTCAAGGCATCCGTCACCCGATTCATCGAGACAAGGTTAAACTCAAGGTGAACCAAGGAAAGAGTGCAGTAGACCGACCCTGGAAACGGAAATTTCTTGGGTTTAGTTTTAGTGTGGACAAAGAGCCGAAGGTGAGAATTGCGAAGCAGTCCTTACAGAAAGCGAAGGTCAGAATTCGAGAGATCACGTCTCGAAAGAAACCGATGAAGATGGAAGAGCGAATCAAGGAACTAAACCAATACCTAATGGGATGGTGCGGGTACTTCTCGCTAGCGGATACACCAAGTGTTCTTCAAGACATGGATAAATGGGTACGAAGAAGGCTACGAATGTGCCTTTGGAAGCAATGGAAGAACCCGAGAACCAAAGTCAAAAGGCTACTATCCTTAGGCATGCCTAAGAATAAAGCCTATGAATGGGGAAATACCCGAAAAGGGTATTGGCGAATAGCAGGAAGTCCAATTTTGTCACGAGCATTGAATAACCAATACTGGGAATCCAATGGACTCAAGAGCTTATTGGACAGATACAACTCACTACGGAATATTTCATGAACCGCCGTATACCGAACGGTACGTACGGTGGTGGTGTGCTGTGAAAGTTGCGTCAGAGATGAGGAAGGCCCCTCGACGGGGATCGAGTCAGGCGAACCCGTCAAACAACCCTAAGCTGCTGCAATTAAGAGTTGTGGTAGTGAGCGTCTAGGGAAAAGGTTGCCACAAGCAATCATGTGGGATATGCAAAGATGAACGAAAGTGAACTGCCGATGAAGTATCGATAACGTAAAGCTTTGTCAAAACCTGTTGTTCACCACTAGACAGGGATAAGAGCAGAAGTAGACCTGAAGGCTGACTGCTCGGCAAACGGTATTAAGGCAGCATGAGTGCATATCAGGCTCTGATGTGAAACACAGGAACCTGCATCACGATAGTAAGTGAAAAGACACAAGTCACAGAAAGACGAGGTCGAAATAGCAAAGCGTGATGCAGGGGCGGAGGTACCCGTAATAGTAATGAAGTTGCTGTAATGGCAATGGAGCGAAGGGGTACCATCATTCAGCTCGAAGCAGAGAACAACTGTTGTAACAGGAGGATTCGATGAAAGAGGGCAAGCCATTTGACATTTCAAAGCAAGTTGTTATGACAGCATTTAAGAGAGTCAAAGCGAATAAGGGAAGCGCAGGGATTGACGGTCTGGACATAAAGGATTTTGAAAAAGACCTCAAAGGAAACTTGTATAAGATCTGGAACAGAATGAGTTCCGGAAGTTATTTCCCTCCACCGGTTAAATTGGTCGAGATTCCAAAGAAATCAGGTGGAACAAGAGGACTCGGCATTCCGACAGTCGGGGATAGAGTGGCCCAAATGGTAGTTAAAATGTATATAGAGCCGCGAGTAGAGGCTATATTCCATACAGACTCTTATGGATACCGTCCAAACAAGTCAGCTATCGATGCAATAGGTCAAGCGAGGAAAAGGTGCTGGAGAAATGATTATGTCTTAGAATTTGACATCAAAGGTCTATTTGACAATATCGATCATGAATTATTAATGCGTGCAGTGCGAAAGCACATAAGCGAATCATGGATACTGATGTATATCGAAAGATGGCTCAACGCACCGTTCATAAATTCAGAAGGTCAATGGATTGAACGCAAAAGCGGAACCCCTCAGGGTGGTGTCATCAGTCCTGTACTTGCGAATCTGTTTATGCATTACGCTTTTGACTTGTGGATGAAACGAACAAATCCAAATGCACCGTTTGAAAGATATGCAGATGATGCCATTATCCACTGCAGAACGCAAGCAGAAGCAGAAGAGATTCTGGAAAAACTCAAGAAACGACTAGAGGAATGCAAGCTTGAATTGCATCCAACGAAAACCAAGATTGTATACTGCAAGGATAAGGACAGAGTGAAGGAGTTTCCAGTCACCGATTTTGAGTTTTTGGGATATACCTTTCGGAGGGTGTTCATAAAAGACAGACTAGGGAGGTTGCAGTTCAACTTCCTACCATCGGTGAGTGTGAAATCAGCCAAAGCATTCAGAGACAAGATAAAAGCGATGCGAATTCATAGCTATACCGGTAGTAAAATTGAAATGATCGCTGAAATGCTATCTCCGATGGTCAGAGGTTGGCTTAACTACTTCACGAAATTCAATCCATCAGCAGTAAAGTATACCATTGACTGTCTAAATCGCAGATTGGTCAAATGGGCAATGTGTAAATACAAGAGGTTCAGGGGACATCGCAGTCGAGCGGAAAAATGGCTGAAAGAACTTGCAAAAAGAGAGCCCAATATGTTTCCACATTGGGCTCTCGGAATGAAACCATAACTGGCTGAATGATAAGAGCCGTATGAATCGAGAGGTTCACGTACGGTTCTGTGAGAGCCTGAAGGTGAAACTCCTTTGGGCTACTCGACTGAGAGGTCGGGGGCTAGCCGCCCCCTCCTACTCGATTAGTTTAGGTGGGCTTAACCGTGGAGGAAAAGAGCGGCCTAGTAAGTCTCTGAACCAACATTCAAACTAACTATGCTCCAACCTATGAATCAGCAACGAACGAACCAATCAGCGAAACACGGATGAATGAACAGATCAACGAACCAACGTACCTACAAGCTTAATAAACAAATTAATCACACTACACTGAATTAACCAACAAACGACGGACAACCCAAACCCAAACCCGATTATCGCCCATCCGCCTAACTCCCAACCAACAAGTCTCAAGCACCTAAACACAGCATCCAATCACTGCAAAGCAACATCCCAAGCTCTTACGGACCGTATAGCCTCTATTTCGTATTTTTGCCCGGTATTGGAGGATTAGCGGACCGGAGAGCCCTTATTTACTGTTTCAGAGCGCGGAATGGCAGGGTTTGATGCATATAAGGGCTCCTGAGTCCGCTAGAGTGAGCAGAATACGAAAATATGCTAAATAGCGGCTGCTGGGTCCGTTAGGAGTGTTGATGGTGCTGGTTTGGAGAAACGGCAAACGCTAGCAACCCCAGAGTCCGCAGGGTTGTTGGACTGGTATTCTATACTGGAGGGCAGGTTATAATCTAGCGTTAACAGAGGTGGGGGGAATGGTTGTGTTGTCAGAAAAACTATACTTTAGACCACAAAAAACACCCCCTAGAGATCCTCAGGACTCTCTAGGGGGTGTTCGAGGTAAAGCTGCAGTTATAACGGTTAGCAGTCAGTACGCACTTACTGGTGCCCGCATTTATTATTCACTAATTACTAAGTCTGCTCAGTGGCAGTTATTCTACTGGCAAGGCGTTCTCGGAAGTAGTGGCATCCGCCAGCATCTGGCGCAGCACGGTCTGCAGGATTCCGCCATTGCGGTAGTAATCAATATCCACGGTGCTGTCCAGGCGGGCAATCACCGGGAACTCGAACTGTGTGCCGTCTTCACGGATAGCAGTAACAGTCAGCTCCTGGGAAGGTACCACGGAGTTGTCCAGACCCGTAATGCTGAAGGTCTCGCGTCCGGTCAGACCCATGCTGCTCCAGCTATAACCTTCCTGGAATTGCAGCGGCAGCACGCCCATGCCGACGAGATTGCTGCGGTGAATCCGCTCGAAGCTCTCGGCAATAACGGCTTTGACGCCGAGCAGCAGGGTGCCTTTGGCGGCCCAGTCACGGGAGCTGCCTGTGCCGTATTCCTTGCCTGAGATAACAATTAGATTCTGGCCGGCAGATTGGTAGAGCATCGAGGCGTCATAGATCGACATGACTTCCTCGCTTGGCAGGAAGGTGGTTACCCCGCCTTCGGTGCCAGGGGCTACCGCGTTGCGGATGCGGATGTTGGCGAAAGTACCACGCATCATCACTTCATGATTGCCGCGGCGTGAGCCATAGGAGTTGAAGTCCGCGCGCTCTACGCCATGTCCGCGCAGGTATTCTCCGGCAGGGCCGGCAGCGGTAATATTACCCGCAGGCGAGATATGGTCAGTGGTCACGGAATCGCCCAGCAGCGCCAGCACGCGGGCATTGGTAATATCCTTGATATCGCCAAGACCGTCCGCCAGATGCTCAAAGAACGGCGGGTTCTGAATGTAGGTAGAATTATCATCCCATTCATACAGCTCGCCTTCAGGGACAGGGATCGCATTCCAGCGCTCATTGGCAGTGAAGACATTCTCGTATTTGCGGCGGAACATCTCCGGGCTAAGCGAGCGCTGAGTGGCTTCGCGGATCTCTGCCGTAGTCGGCCAGATGTCCTTCAGGTAGACTGGCTCCCCTTGCGGATCGTAGCCAAGCGGCTCCGTCTGCAGATCAATGTTGACGGTGCCGGCCAGCGCGTAAGCGACAACAAGCGGAGGTGAAGCCAGGTAGTTGGCCTTGACCTGGGCATGCACACGTCCCTCGAAGTTGCGGTTCCCGGATATAACGGCGGCAACGGTCATATCATTGTCTGTGATGGCTTCGCTGACTTCATCGGGCAGCGGGCCGGAGTTGCCGATACAGGTGGCGCAGCCATAGCCGGCCAAGTAGAAGCCCAATGCTTCCAGCGGCTTCAGAAGGTCTGCCTTCTCCAGATATTCGGTAACCACCAGCGAGCCGGGAGTCAGACTGGTTTTGACATAACCGGGTTTGGTCAGTCCACGTTCGACCGCTTTCTTCGCGAGCAGGCCTGCCCCGAGCATAACGCTTGGGTTGGAGGTGTTCGTACAGCTGGTGATCGCTGCAATCACGACAGCACCTGTGCTGAGCTTGCTTGTGCTGCCGTTCTTGTGAGTGACCTCGACAACCTCGGCAATCTTCTCATCGCTGAGGCCGTACCCGCCCTTGTCGACAGGGGTGCGGATAATGCCTTCGAAATTCTCTTTCATATGCGTAAGTTCGATCCGGTCCTGCGGACGTTTCGGTCCGGCCATGCTTGGCACAACAGAAGCCAGATCAAGCTCGATGGAATCGCTGAACTGCGGGTCCGGGGTATCAGCGGTGCGGAACATGCCCTGTGCCTTGTAATAAGTCTCTACCAACTCGACCAGATCGTCGGGACGACCGGTGCTGCGCAGATAAGCCAGCGTTTCGTCGTCTACCGGGAAGAAGCCGATGGTTGCGCCGTATTCCGGTGCCATATTGGCTACCGTTGCCCGGTCCGCCAGACTGATGTTGGACAGTCCCGGTCCATAGAACTCAACGAACTTGCCGACAACGCCTTTCTTGCGCAGGATTTGGGTTACGGTCAGCGCCAGATCGGTTGCGGTAGCCCCTTCGATCAGACTGCCGGTCAGCTTGAAGCCTACTACGTCTGGTGTGACAAAATAAAGCGGCTGTCCCAGCATGCCTGCCTCGGCCTCAATTCCGCCCACGCCCCAGCCGACAACGCCAAGACCATTGATCATTGTGGTATGGGAATCGGTACCGACCAGGGAATCGGGATAAACGGTGGTTTCTCCGTCCGTAGTCTTGGTAGTGGCAACAGAAGCCAGATATTCAAGGTTAACCTGATGCACGATGCCTGTGGCGGGAGGAACGGCGCGGAAATTGTTGAAAGCCGTCTGAGCCCAGCGCAGGAAGCGGTAGCGCTCCTCATTGCGTTCAAACTCCACATTCATATTATATTCAAGCGCGTCGGCGGTTCCGAATGCGTCCACCATGACAGAGTGGTCAATGACAAGATCTACAGGGACCAGCGGGTTGATCTTCTTGGGATCGCCGCCGGCTTTTTTGACGGTATCACGCATGGCCGCCAGATCGACGACCACTGGAACGCCGGTGAAATCCTGCAGCACGATCCGGGCAGGGATAAATGGAATCTCCTTGCTGCGGTCAATGTCGCCTGACCAATTGGCCAATTGCTTCACATGTTCTTCGGTAATGGCTCTGCCGTCATATTGACGCACAGCAGCCTCTAATAATACTTTGATGGAAAAAGGCAGGGACTTGATATCGCCCGCTCCTTGCTCTTCCAGAGAGCCGAGATCGAAATAGCGGTAAGATTTGCCTCCGGATTGCAGGGTTCGGGCCAGCGAAAAATGATCCTTGCTTGGCATATATGCGCCTCCTTGTTTCATCTATTGAAACGGTATTTCATATTGCGTGTAATTTTAGTATAACGGTTACATAGGGGGTAGTAAAGTTTTTTTTGCTTCTTCTTAATGGAAAACAGCAACTGCAGCTTGTCCTAAATCGAAACCGTCTGTATAGCCGCCTACCTTGCTTCATATACATAGTGGCAGTAGACAAACACGAATGAAGGAGAGGTGGAAGGAATGGAGCAGCAATGGAAAAAAAGTCTGTACAGCTACGTCGATCAAATCAACAAAGGGCGGGTCGAGCCAAAATCGGCACCGCAGCTGATCACGATCAAAGACCCGCATTTCCATGCCCGCCAGCGGGAGATGTCCCGCCGCCTTAGCGGCTGGTATGCAGCGAGAGGCATTACTCCGCTGCGTGCGGAGACCGGTGTGCGCACCGTGCGGACCATCCGTCAGAGTCTGGCCGAGGTGGTGGCTGAGGTGGTGTTGCACAGCGCATTGTATTATGAAAAAGGCGGAGTTACGCATCGCGAGGATAAGGTGGAATCCGAGCGCCTGACCTTCGGGAAGGCGGGTACGGGCTGGGAGCTTGTTGCGGTAGAGCGGAGCGTCCCGGAGCGCAGCTCGATCAGGGTGACGGAGAACGAGCCTGAAGGAAGGCTGTCAAAATGGGGCGAGGTGCTGCCCGAACCGCAGCCGTCGCAGCCACTGCTCAGCCGCAAGATTGCCCGCGGCGGCTCAGGCTCAAGAGAAGTGCGCTACAACCGCGAGGAGGCGGCAGCTTATGCCGACCTCTGGTGGAAGGACGGCAATCCCGAATATGAAATTTTTGCCGTGGACTGTACCAATTATGTCTCCCAATGCCTCTTTGCAGGGGGAGCGCCGATCAACTATACTGGTAAAAGAGAAACGGGCTGGTGGTACAAAGGCTACAACGGCAAACAGGAATGGTGGAGCTTCAGCTGGGCGGTTTCGGACAGTCTGCAGCGCTATTTGAGCGCAAGCCGCAGCGACGGTTTGCAGGCTGAGGCCGTGGACCGGCCGGAGCAGCTAATGCTTGGCGATGTCATCCTGTATGACTGGGACGGCAATGGACTATTTCAGCACAGCACCGTAGTTACTGCCTTTGACGCGGGAGGACTGCCGCTGGTCAATGCCCATACGGTAAGCAGCCGTCACCGCTTCTGGGACTATAAGGACTCTTATGCATGGACGGATCGAACGGTTTACCGTTTTTTTCATATTACAGGATGAACTTAATCATGACTATTTATAATAGAGAAAGAGGTTAGGGTATGGAAGCAGCTAAATTAACCGTAGGATTGGTCTATGGAGGCAAATCCGGAGAACATGAGGTATCTCTGCAGACTGCGTTTGCGGTTATGAACGCTTTTGATTACAGCAAATATGAAATTGTGCCTTTCTATATTACCAAGCAGGGACTGTGGAAGATCGGTGAGACGCTGGGAGCGCCGTACAGCGGGATCGAGCAGCTTAAGCTGCCGGATGCCTCCGAGGATATGAACGCAGCCCTTGGCGCGGTATTCAGCGGTTTGACCGGCGGAGAGAGTGCGATTGATGTCATGTTCCCTTTGCTGCACGGCACTTATGGGGAAGACGGAACGATTCAAGGCCTGTTCGAGATGGCGAATATCCCTTATATCGGGGCAGGGGTACTGGCCTCCTCGGCGGGTATGGACAAGGTGGTTATGAAGAAGCTTTTTGCTGAAGCCGGACTGGACCAGTGTGAATATTATTATTTCAATCTCAGCAGCTGGAAGTACCGCAGCCATGAGCTGATTATCAGCATGGAGGATAAACTGGGCTACCCCGTATTCGTGAAGCCGGCCAATCTCGGCTCGAGTGTAGGCATTTCCAAAGCAGTAGACAAGGAGAGCCTGATCAAAGCGGTCGATTTCGCCTTCCGCTACGATACCAAGGTAATTGTTGAGGAGTTTATCGATGCGCGTGAGGTGGAGGTCAGCGTGCTCGGAAATGATGAGCCAGAGGCTTCTGTTCCGGGTGAAATCGTCTCTTCCGGTGAATATTATGACTACGCCGCCAAATACACCGACGGCAAATCACAGATGCTGATCCCGGCACCGGTGGACCCGGAGGTGGCAGACCGTCTGCGGGAGTCCGCATTGTCCGCGTTCCGGGCGATTGAGGGCAGCGGGATAACGCGGGCGGATTTCTTCCTGCGCAGATCCGATGGCAAGATCCTGATCAATGAAGTGAATACGATGCCAGGCTTCACCCCCTTCAGCATGTACCCACTGCTCTGGCGTGAGACCGGTCTATCGTATGCAGCCTTGCTCGACCGGATGATTGAGCTGGCGCTGGAGCGCTACCGGTTCAGACAATCGCTGAAATTCGATAACGAATAAGCTTCCATTCACAATGTGTTGGCTGGCAAGATCCCGGCCGGAGAGGAGTGTAAACTATGGGTTTTCAAATGGAATTTAATTCAGTCTGCAAGTTCAAGAACGAACAGGAGCTGTATGAGCTGTTGGAATATGGCCGCACCAAGATGGTCAAACAGGGTTTTCGCGTGTATCCGACCGGGGAGAAGGTTATTGCCTACACACCGGAGAATGTTGCCGTGGCCATCGTCAAGATTTCGGCTTCCATCGCCGAGATCAATTTTCAGGGGCATGAGGTTACCGCCGTTGAGATGGACCTGGTGCGCAAGCTGAATGAAGAAGAATCGCGGGTGCAGACGGCGCTTGCCTATGAGATGTTTTTTGGGGAGCAGGGATGATTGTCCGTTTCGGATACGTAGCGATGTCTACTGTGATCAAGGACTGCTCCCCTTCCAAGACGATGACGATGGCATCTTTCAACAAGCTGGGCGACCGCGATGCCGCACTGCGGCGCCTGGAGCTGATTGCCCGTGGCAATCTGCACAACACCCTACGGCTGCTGAAGCATAACACAGGTTCCGGCATCAAGGTCTACCGCCTTACCTCCAAGCTGGTTCCGCTGGCGACACATCCCGATCTGCAGGATTGGGACCCGTTCGCAGCGCTGGCTGAAGCTTTTCTGGAAGTAGGAGAGTATGTGAAGAAGCGGGAGATGCGGGTGTCGTTTCATCCGGATCATTTCACCGTGCTCAGCACGCACCGCCCGGAGGTACTGGCTAGCTCTGTCCGCGATCTGCAGCATCATCTGAACATGCTGCTGGCAATGGGACTGCCGGCAACCGCCAAGAACAACATCCATATCGGCGGAGCCTATGGGGACAAGCCCGCCGCCGCAACCCGCTTCAAGCAGCATTTCCTGGAGCTGCCCGGTGCGCTGCAGGAGCGCATTACGCTGGAGAACGACGACAAGACGTTTAATGCGGTGGAGACGCTGGCCGTCAGCCAGAGCCTTGGCCTGCCGATGGTGCTCGATATTCACCACCAGTGGGTGAATAATGAAGGCGAGCTGCCCTGGGAGCTATGGCCGGAGATTCAGCAGACGTGGAACAGCCCGCTGGCGCTGGCGGATGTACCTCCCGGCGGCTTGCTGCCGCCGAAGATTCATGCCTCCAGCCCTCGCAGCCCCTCTGACCCGCGCAGCCATGCGGATGGTGTGGAGATCACACCGCTGCTTGCTTTTTTGAAGCGGATTGCTGCCGATACTCCCGCTGTGGATGTCATGCTGGAAGCGAAGTCGAAGGATGGCGCCTTATTCGGATTGATGGAGGCTTTCAAGGAGCTGGCTGTACCAGGTAGCGGAATTACACTCTTAGACGGTGCCAGCGTTAATATTGAAGCGTAATCGGCAATAAACGGCAAGAGAAGAGCCACTGGCGGGCCCAGCCTACACTTGAATCTTGCAGTAACGGATACCGACTCTTACAGAGGGCGGAAATGCCGCTTCTACTTGATAAGTATTCTGAAATAGAGTACGGTGAATGAAACTTGAAGCTGTCGTCAGCTACTGGGCCTTGCCTCTACATATAAGAATACAAGTAGAAACGGCTACGCCGTCCTTTAAAGGACGGGGCGTTTCAGCGAGAAATAGAAGGATGATTTATCGCGTGCAACCTATAAATTCTTATATTTCAAGAAAGCGGAGTGAAAAATATGAGTCCTTTAACGCCTGATGGCCGGAATGAAAGGGAGCCTTACGTAGTATCCAGCAAAGGACACACGGCAGTGGCAATCAATGCTGCCGCCAAGGCAGGAGAATGGATTAAGAGCAGACAGGGGCAGGTTAAGAGCCTCGGCACCAAGACCTCGGCCCAGGATCTAGTCACGGAAGTGGACAAAGGCGTGGAGCAGATGATCCGCCGGCTGATTCAGACCCATTACCCGGATCATTGTATCCTCGGAGAAGAAGGCGTCCTTCCGGGTGCGGATGAAGCGACCGCCGCTTTGGAGGAAGTGCGGGAGAACGAATACCTGTGGATTGTTGATCCGGTAGACGGAACAACCAATTTCGTGCACGGCTTCCCGTTCTATTGTGTTTCCATTGCACTCGTCATCCGCGGGGAGCTGACCGTTGGCGTAATTTACGATCCGATCCGCGATGAGATGTTTGTTGCCGAGAAGGGCAAGGGTGCTTACGTGCATGGCGTTCCTACCGCTGTGTCGGCCGAGACCGAGCTGGGCGGCAGCCTGGTGGCAATGGGCTTCCCGCCGGACCGGGTGTTCGCCCAGCCGGTCAATATGGCCGGACTGCAGAGTATTCTTCCGCAGGTGCGCGGCATTCGTGCCGGAGGCTCAGCTGCGCTGCATCTGGCCTATGTAGCCGCAGGCCGGGTAGACGGATACTGGGAGGTTGGGCTGAATCCTTGGGATTGCGCTGCCGGTGTGCTGCTGGTCCTGGAGTCAGGCGGCGCCGTTACGGATACACAGGGAGATCCATATGACATCAGCACCCGTCATGTGGTTGCAAGCAACGGACAGATTCATCAGGCGATGGTGGATTCGCTCAAGGCTGCCGATGCCACGGGGTTAACACGTTCATGAGCAGCCGCGATGATCTGGAACGCAAGCTGAGCGAGCTGCTGGAAGACGGCGAGATGGAGCAGGGAGACCGCACGGCCAAGGAAATCCGCCAAATCTCGCCCCGTTATGAGGTCCGTATTCAGACCACGTTTGATCCGATTGTCGAGGAGACACGGCGCTACCGCAAGCTGGGCCGTGAGCTGGATGACCGTTACGACAAATATATGGAGCGGGCAGGTGAGCCTTCAGGCAAGCCTTCACCGGATGGTCAAGGTACGGAGCGTGATTAAGCCCTGCTCCAACAATAGAATCTCTTAAAGAGCGGCTTCTCCTCGGAGGAAGCCGCTCTTTTGCGCAGCCTCCACTGATGGTAGAATGGAATTATACCAATTAAGGGGGGAACGGTGCTGAATATATCCAGAAAGATCAAGGCCATTGGAGCAAGCGGTCTGCTGCTGTTTGCTGTCCTTGCAGGAACGGCTGCGGAATCGGTTCAGGCAGCGCAGGCAGGTGTAGGAGCGCAGAGCTCACAGTCTGAAGTCTTCCGAATCATGGCACTGGGCGATTCCATTACGGCGGGATATGAGCCAGGCATGACGGATGTGAACGTGAAGCCTTACGGCTATGCAGAAAGACTGCTGGAGCAGAGCTGGTATCATGGCAGAAGTGAGCTGATAAACTACGGAATATTGGGGCTTACCACAGCCGGCTTGCGCAATTATACAGAAGCTATTAAGCAGGGAACGCCTGCTACACCAGAAGGAATCCAGGCCGGACTTCGTGATCCGCGAATCACCCAGTTTGCGGCATTGACGCCGCAGATCAAGGCCGAGCTTGCTGAAGCGGATCTGGTTACGGTTACGATCGGCGGCAATGATGTCAGCAGCCTGTTCCTGCAGGCCAAGGAGTTGGGAGAGGCTGAGTTCCAGTCACAGCTGGAACAGCGGCTGGCGGATTACAGCGCCAATCTCAGTGCTGTACTTACCAATATTCACGCGATAAACCCGCAGGCTGATATTATCGTGGCCGATCAATACCAGCCGGCTCCGAAATTTGCGGTCAAGGAGAGCTACACCCAGCTGATGGACGCGGCTGCCCGTCTGACCGAAGCTGCGGATAGTGTGGTTGCGGCCCTGAACGCAGCTGGAACACCGGTGAAGGTTGCACATGTGGCCAGCCGGTTCGCCGGAGTCGAAGTATCGCTGACCCATATTTTTGGCGAGGGCGCAGCTGACTTCCACCCCACCCAGCAGGGATATGAGACGATAGCCCGGGTGTTCTCCGAAGTGCAGTGGGGACAATACAGCGTGCCCGCTTCGGTTGCCGTGTTTCCCGCTCCGGCGTCCATGTCGATTGTGGTGAAAGGGGTGGAGCTGAATACACCGAACAAGCCTATTCTGAAGAACGGCCAGAACTTCCTGGCTCTTAAGGATGTGCTGAATGCTGTTGGCGCCACCGGCAAATGGGACAACAAAACCTCCAGCGCCACAATTACCTACGGTGGCCGGACAGTTGTAATTACCATCGGCTCCAAGCTTATGAAGGTCAATGGAGTGAATACCGCCATCGATACCCCCGCTTTTCTGCAGAAGGTAGGCAAAGAGGACAAAACCTATCTGCCGCTCGCCGCATTGGCAACGGGACTGGGCTTCGATGTGAATTACAGCAGCCATTTGCGGACGGCTTTCATTAATCCGTAATTATGCATATACTGCTATCAGAATGACTAAAGGCAAAGGTGGATGGGATATTGGCTAGCACAAAATTTAATGCCGAATACATCATTACCATGGATGATATTATCCGTGAAGGCGAGCCGGTGCTGCGGACGGTGGCCGAGCCGGTTGCACTTCCGCTGCAGCAGGAGGACCGGGAGACACTGGAGTGCATGCTGCAGTTTCTCAAGAACAGCCAGGACCCGGAGATGTCGGCGGAATACAGGCTGCGTTCAGGAGTAGGCCTTTCGGCCAATCAGATCGGCGTAACGAAACGGTTGTTTGTAATGTATTCGACCGATGAGAAAGACCGGATTATCGAGCATGCCTGGGCCAATCCCAAGATCATCAGCCACTCCGTGTCGATGGTGTATCTGCCGGAGAGCGAAGGCTGTCTGTCTGTAGACCGGCCTGTGCATGGGTTCGTGCCCCGTTATGAGTCGGTGAAGGTGAGGGGATATAATCTGGACGGCAAGGAAGTTACCCTGAAGTTCAAGGGATACCAGGCGATTATTATTCAGCATGAAATCGACCATCTGGACGGAATCATGTTCTACGACCGCATCAACAAGGAACATCCGTTCAAGCTTCCCCAAGGGGTGGAGATCCGCAGTCTGTACGACCAGGCGGATGGCTCTAAATAATAATGATGCAGACATGCGGCTGTCTTTCCCAACGGGAGGATGGCCGTTTTGTTGTAGATGCAGATATATCGCTGCCCATGGTATAATGTGGAATAATATTAGAGCGTAACGTGAAGCCATTGGGCTATATAAGGGGGATTTATGGATTTAAGTAATACTATGCTGCTGTTTATATATGCCGTGCTGGCACTTCTGACGACAGGCACTTTTATTTACCGGATTAGAAAGCGAATCTTCCGCAAATACATCTATGCCGAAGTGGCCATGGTCATTTGCCTGGTGCTGGTCTCTCTGGCGGCGAATGAAATTCATGTGTTGATCAGGCTTGCTGTACTGGGGATAGTCATTGCTGTATTTATGTATGGACGATCACAACAATAACCGAGGGGGAATGAAGCATGGGTTGGAGCAGATCACAGCTGCGGGTGATTCCGAGCGATTATAATGCAGAGGCTGAGGCGATTGACAGGCAACTGCTGGAGCTGGTCAAGCAGCGCAAGGTGCTCGCCGCAGGGAAGCAGCTTGCTCCCGGCATGGAGATACTGGATCGGTGGGCGGCGGAGTTCGAAATGGAGCCTGTTGAAATATCCGTTCTGCTAAACAATTTTAATAAAAAAGCAATGCTAAGGCATTTCAATCCGGAGCCCAAGCTGCTGCAGGGGGTGCTGCCGATCATGAAACGAACCGTTGACGGTGAGTTCGAATACATGCTGTCCCATGCCATGCAATATGAAGAGAATAGTATAGTTACCCTGGAGATTCAATATTTGAAGTCATCCGATGAGCGTGTCCATATCCAGCCTGCGCTTGATCTGGTTGTGCTGGGCGCAGAGCCGTACGAGGTAAGTACCACCCGCAGTGGTGGTGGCGGCTCCGAAATCCAGATGCAGTTTATCGTATCCCCTCCCTTGCCGGAGGATCTAAGTGCCATAGAGTTCTCGCTTGTTCCTGGTGAAGAATCATTTATGGGACCGTCCTACAGAGAGATTAAGTTGGACAAGCAGGTGGATTTTTATTGAATATTTTGACTTTCGATGATGCGCTTTCGGTTGCTATGGGGAAAGATTACCGTTAAATACCGTCTATTGTTCGGTTAACAATCGCATTTCGGCATGGGTAGGACGTAATTAGTGGTAGAAAATGTTACTTTTTAGGCTCAGTGAGTTTTTAGAATGTTACTTTGGAACGTTTAACACAAATAGATGCAAATCTGCAACTAATTTCAGCTGAAACTCCTATCAGAAGGCGAATAAGTGCAAATCTGCAACTAATTTCGAGCAAATCGGGCCTGTAACGCTCAAACACCGGAATTAGATGCATTTTTGCACTTATATCCTCCAAAACGGTAAAAATTCGCTAATTAGATGTAGTTTTGCAACTAATTCAATGGTTCTTCGGACTTAGGAAACTGATTACAGTTATTCTTGTTTTTTTACTCCCAAAAAGGCTGCTCCAGGTGGGAAACCACTTGGGAGCAGCCTTTGTAGATAACATCAATCATCCGATCCCGACGAGTATCCTTATTCCGCTGTCATCGCCCGGAAGGAGGCTTCCGCCGCTTCCAGCGTAGCATCAATATCGGCATCCGTATGCGCCGTAGTCAGGAACCAGGCTTCATATTTGGAAGGGGCCAGGTTGATGCCGCGGTTCAGCATATGCCGGAAGAAGCTGGCGAATTGCTCACCGTCGGTATCCTGGGCCTCATCATAATTCGTGATCTTATGGTTGCAGAAATGGGTGGAGAAGGCACCGCGGATGCGGTTGATGGTTAGTAGGATTCCATTGCGGTCAGCCGATTCCTGCAGGCCGTCCGCCAGCCGGATCGCCAGCCGCTCCATCTCATCGTATACGCCTTCGGCGCTGAGCACCTCCAGGCAGGCGATACCTGCGGAGATGGAGGCCGGGTTGCCAGCCATCGTGCCAGCCTGATAGGCCGGTCCGAGCGGAGCCACCTGCTCCATGACATGCTTGCGGCCACCGTAGGCACCGATCGGCAGACCGCCGCCAATGATTTTGCCAAGAGCGGTTAGATCGGGCATAATCGCTTCGTGGTTGCTGAGTCCCGCATAGGTCTGTGTGGAGCCGTAGTGGAACCGGAAAGCGGTAATGACCTCATCATAGATGACGAGGGAGCCATTATCATGCGCCAGCTTGCACAGCCCCTCCAGGAAGCCAGGCTCCGGCATAACCATACCGAAGTTGCCGACAATCGGCTCGACCATCACCGCGGCGACGTCCTCGCCGAAGGTTTCGAGCGCGATACGCAGGCTGTCCAAATCATTGAACGGCACGGTGATTACTTCCTGGGCGATGCTCTTCGGAACACCCGCGCTGTCGGGAATGCCCAGCGTGGAAGGACCGGAGCCTGCGGCTACCAGCACCAGGTCGGAATGGCCGTGGTAGCAGCCGGCGAATTTGACGATTTTGCTGCGTTTGGTGTAAGCGCGGGCTACCCGGATTGTAGTCATTACTGCTTCTGTGCCGGAGTTGACGAAGCGGACCTTGTCCATGGAAGGAATGGCGTCCTTCAGCATTTTGGCCAGCTTGATTTCCAACTGTGTCGGCGTTCCGTAGAGAATGCCATTCTCTGCCGCCTTGGTAATGGCTGCTGTGATATGCGGATGGGCGTGGCCGGTGATGATCGGCCCATAGGCAGCAAGGTAGTCTATGTATTCATTGCCGTCTTCGTCCCAGAACTTGGAGCCGCTGGCACGATTCATGAATACCGGTGCGCCGCCGCCGACGGCTTTGAAGGAACGGGAGGGGCTGTTAACGCCTCCAACGATGTGCTGAAGGGCTTCCTGATACAATTGCTCTGATGTGGAACGGTTCATTAATAATCATCCTTTCGTTTAGGGCCGTGCGCATGGGAAAGGGCGAACCGCGTGTATTCCCGCTGTCCGCCCGCCCTTGTGAGTACGGTTATGGCTAATTGCTGAATGGGAGCGCTGCTCTATGGCGTGGCTTCCGGGGTGGCCTCTGGTGAAGGACTTGGCTCAGGACCGGCAAGTGTCTTCTGAACGAATTCATGCAGCTTGTCGGTACTGCTGTATCCAATCACCTGTGAGCCGTCATCAAGTGTCTTCTCACGCAACAGATTCATTGGCGGAATCTGCACGCTGCCGCTCATGGTGCTCTTATAGCCGACGGTGCCCAGCTTCCACATGTCATCTACCAGCATGTTGGTGTCCACGAAGGGGGTAACCTCGGACAGGATGGTCGGCAGCTTGATAATGGAGGTGGTGCTGATCAGCTTGTCCGCCACAGCCTTCAGGAAGCCGCGCTGGCGTTCGGTCCGGGTGAAGTCGGAGGTGGCATCATGGCGGAAGCGGACATACTGCAGCGCCATATTGCCGTCAAGATGCTGGAAGCCTTTTTTGAGATCGATATCGTATAACGGGCCGTCAGCCTTGGTCTTATAGACCATGTCCTTCTCAACCTCGTAATCGACGCCGCCCACTGCATCCACCAGCTTAATGAAGCCCTGGAAATCGGTGTAGACATAATATTGAATCGGGATGCCCAGCAGGTCGCTTGCTGTCTGCATCGCCGTATTGGGACCATAGATAATTGCGGAATTAATCCGCTGTTCCCCGTGTTTCGGAATCGGTACATAGGTATCTCTCAGGATGGAGAATACACTGATCTTCTTGCTTACCGGATCGATAGAAGCTACAAGCATGGTATCCGAGCGCGGGATTTCCCCTTTCTTCACGCCGCGTGCATCGACGCCCATCAGCAGAATATTAACAGGCTCGGTGCCCTCCCACTTGGGAGGCTCCGGGGTATCGACATCGACAGTTTTCGCATCCTCAAAAGGAGTATTGTTCTGGTTCGACATGCTGTCCAGCTGGTTGTAAATTGAGGTGAAGAAAATAACTGCCCCCCAATAATCAGGACGAGGATAATGGCGAGAGTCCACAGTAGCGGTTTCTTGGATTTGCCGGCCTTTGCGTGCCGTTTCTTTCTTGGTGGCATTTCTCGTTCTTCCTTTCGCATTTACATTCTCTACATTATAATTTCTTTTAGGGCAACACGCAATTTTGGAATTTGAAGCCATAAACGTAAGCCTTACGAAGCGAGATTTGTACGAAGTGATTTCAGAGAAGCTTAAACTATACAAAACTAAGCCTATGCTTACGAAGAGAGTTTTGTACGAAGTGATTTCAGAGAAGCCTAAACTATACAAAACTAAGCCTATGCTTACGAAGAGAGTTTTGTACGAAGTGATTTCAGAGAAGCTTATAAACTATACAAAACTAAGCCTATGCTTACGAAGAGAGTTTTGTACGAAGTGATTTCAGAGAAGCTTAAGCTATACAAAACTTTAGGAGTGGATAATACATGAACCAGATATCTATAGGACAAGAGGTTCCCGATTTCACCTTGCCGTCATCCGGCGGGGGAGCAGTCAGCTTAAGCCAATACCGGGGCCGCAAGGTCCTGCTCTATTTCTATCCCAAGGATATGACGCCCGCCTGCACTCAGCAGGCCTGCGAGTTCCGTGATGCCCATGACCGGATAACGGCCAGCGGTGCAGTGGTGCTGGGGATCAGCGCCGACCCTCCGGCTAAGCACGATAAGTTCATCCTGAAGAATAGCCTGCCTTTTCCGCTGTTGTCGGATGAGTCGCATGAGGTCAGTGAGAGCTTTGGCGTATGGCAGCTGAAGAAGCTCTATGGCAAAGAATTTATGGGCATTGTACGCTCCACTTTCCTGATTGATGAGCATGGAATATTGGTGGAGGAATGGAGGAAGGTCCGGGTCAAAGGCCATGTCGAGGATGCAGTGAAGAAATTGGAAAAATAATCAATCCGACACATTAGTGTGCAGTAAGGAATTGTAAAAGTCTGTTACATTTCTAACAGCAAACCTATGGCTGAATCATGATATAGTTGCCTCATAATACTTCAAATTTGGAGCAAGGCAAGGTGATAACGTGATTCAGCTGCATATCGGACTGGATATAGGATCAACTACGGCCAAATTGGTTGTCATGGAACAGAAGACGATAGTCTATCAGGATTATATAAGACATTACAGCGATATTAAGCGAGCCGCCCTGTCTCTGCTGTCAGATGTGCAGGAGCGCTTCCCCGATCGGGGAGCCACGCTTACTGTAAGCGGTTCCTCCGGGTTGTCCCTGTCGAAGCTGGGCGGTGTGCCTTTTGTGCAGGAGGTGATTGCCTGCACCAAGGCGATCAGCGAGCTGATTCCGGGCTGTGACACCGCCATTGAGCTTGGCGGAGAGGACGCCAAGATCATCTATCTCAGCGGCGGCGTCGAGCAGCGCATGAATACCGCCTGTGCCGGTGGTACGGGCGCTTTCATCGACCAGATGGCTTCGCTGCTGCAGACCGATCCCGCCGGTCTGGATGCACTGGCCGCGAAGCATGAGCGGATCTATCCGATCGCCTCGCGCTGCGGCGTGTTCGCGAAGAGCGACGTGCAGCCGCTCCTGAACGAAGGCGCGCGCCGGGAAGATGTGGCCGCCTCCATTCTGCAGAGCATCGTCAACCAGACGATCAGCGGGCTGGCCTGCGGCCGCCCGATTCGCGGCCGGGTCGCGTTCCTGGGCGGTCCGCTGACCTTCCTGCCCAGCCTGCGCCAGCGCTTCGCCCTGACGCTAGGCCTTGCAGAGCACGAAATCCTGTTCCCTGAGCGGTCACAGTATTTCGTCGCCATCGGCTCGGCGCTCGCCGCGGCCGACCAGCCCGCCCTGCCGCTCTCCGGCTGGCTTGCGCGTGTGGAAGCGGTCGACTTCACCGCCGACCGCGCCGAGGATGCCGAGCTGCCGCCGCTGTTCGCTGCGGCAGGCGACCTGGCCGAATTTCGCGCCCGCCACGCTCGGGCAGCGGTAACCCGTTCAGATCTCGCGGCCTACCGGGGGCCTTGTTATCTGGGGATTGATGCAGGCTCCACCACCACCAAGCTGGTGCTTACCGGCGCTGAGGATGAGCTGCTGCATACCTTCTATGGAAGCAATCAAGGCAATCCGCTGCAATCGGTCAGCGATGCGCTGAAGCAGATGTATACGCTGCTGCCGGAAGGCTGCTATATCGCAGGCGCTTATGCCACCGGCTACGGTGAAGGCCTGGTGAAGGCGGCACTGCGTACGGACGGCGGGGAAGTGGAGACGGTCGCCCATTACAAGGCGGCCGCCAAATTTATGCCTGAGGTTGATTTCATTCTCGATATCGGCGGACAGGATATGAAATGCATCAAGATCCGCGGCGGGGCCATCGACAGCCTGCTGCTGAATGAAGCCTGCTCGGCAGGCTGCGGTTCTTTTCTGGAGAGCTTTGCCTCTGCGCTGGAATTGGGGATTGAGGAATTCGCCAAGTCTGCGCTGGAGGCAGAGCGACCAGTGAACCTAGGTTCGCGCTGTACTGTATTTATGAATTCCAAGGTGAAGCAGGTGCAGAAGGAAGGGGCATCGCTGGCCGATCTGTCGGCAGGTCTGGCCTATTCCGTAGTGAAGAACGCCCTGCAGAAAGTAATCAAGATTCGCAACCCCGAAGAGCTGGGCCGCAACATTATCGTCCAGGGTGGAACCTTCTATAATGAAGCGGTGCTGCGGGCGTTCGAGAGCCTGACCGGCAGAACGGTGGTCAGACCCGATATCGCCGGTGTGATGGGCGCCTATGGCTGTGCGCTGATTGCCCGGGAGAACACAGTTCCCGGCGTCTCCAGCAGCATTCTCGGCCCGCAGGAGCTGGAGTCTTTTCAATATGAGGTATCCCCGGGCCGCTGCGGACGCTGTGGCAATAACTGCGCCCTGACGATCAGTCGTTTTCCGGACCGCAGCTTCTATGTTACCGGCAACCGCTGTGAGCGGGGGGCTGGCGGCAAGAAGGAGCGAAACACCTTGCCCAACCTGATGCAATATAAATATGAACGGTTTTTTGATTATGAGAGTCTGCCTCAGCCGCAGACGGCGCGTGGGACAGTCGGTATCCCGCGAACCATGAATATGTTCGAGAACTATCCGTTTTGGGTTACTTTTTTTAGCTCCCTGCGTTATCGGACTGTGCTGTCACCCAAATCAAGCAAAAAGCTGTATGAAAGCGGAATGGACACCATCCCTTCGGAATCGATTTGTTATCCGGCCAAGATGGCTCATGGGCATGTGCAGAGTCTGATCGGCAAGGGTGTCGATTTTATCTTTTATCCGGCTGTGGTTTATGAGAAAAAGGAAGACGGTGCTGCGCAGAACCACTTTAACTGTCCTGTGGTTGCTTCCTATCCCGAAGTGATCCGCAACAATATGGACGGCCTGAAGGAAAGCGGGATTCCGCTCGTCAGTCCGTTTCTGACCTTTGACGATATCTCCGCCTTGACACGTGTGCTGGTGAAGACCTTCCCGGATATTCCACGCGAGGAAGTGGCAGCTGCCGTGCAGGCCGGATTGGCTGAAGCGGACCGCGCTAAGCTTGACCTGCGCACCAAGGGCGAAGAGACGCTGGACTTCCTGGCCAGAACGGGAACCAAAGGCATCCTGCTCTGCGGCCATCCCTACCATGCCGACCCGGAGATTAACCACGGCTTGGCCGATATGATCACAGGCATGGGACTTGCGGTGCTGACTGAGGATTCGGTCTGCCATCTGGACCTCAGCGAAGGAGAGGTGGCGGTAGTCAACCAGTGGACCTATCATGCCCGCATGTACCGGGCGGCAAGGCTGGTCGCCTCGCGGAATGATCTGGAGCTGGTGCAGCTGACCTCCTTCGGCTGCGGGATTGACGCCATTACCTGTGATGCGGTGCAGGAGATCATGGAGCGGCACAACAAGGTCTATACCCTGATCAAGATCGATGAGATCAGCAATCTTGGCGCCGCCCGCATCCGGCTGCGTTCGCTGCTTGCGGCGATGCGCGAGCGTGAGAAAGGCAATGTGCTGCCTCAAGCAGCCCGCAAGACAGAAGCAAACGTGCCGTTCACCAAAGAGATGAAGGAGACCTATACCATTCTGGCGCCGCAGATGTCTCCGGTTCATTTCGAGTTGTTCGAGCGGGTCTTTCAGGACGCCGGATATCGGCTGAAGATTCTGCAAACTACAGGACCGGAGGAGACGGAGGAAGGGCTGCGGTTCGTCAACAATGATGCCTGTTATCCGGCGATTGTCACCATCGGGCAGATTCTGTCCGCGCTGAAGAGCGGAGAATATGATCCGGACCGCACCGCGGTGATCATGTCGCAGACGGGCGGCGGCTGCCGGGCGACCAACTATATCTCCCTGCTGCGCAAGGCGCTGAAGGATTCCAATCTGGAGCAGATTCCGGTGATTTCGCTGAATGCCTCCGGCATGGAGAACCAGCCCGGCTTCAAGATCAGCCTTAAGCTGGCGAACCGGCTGATTGCCGCCGCCTGCTACGGTGATCTGCTGATGAAGCTGCTGTACCGCTTCCGGCCGTATGAAGTGATTCCGGGCAGCGCTCAGAACTTGTACCGCAGAGGGATGGAGCGCTGCAAGTACAGTCTCTCGAACTTCTCCTTCCGCGAATACAAACGCCTGATCCGTGAGATTGTGGCCGAATTCAGCCGCCTGCAGGTCACTGGCGCGCTCAAACCGAAGGTGGGTATCGTCGGCGAGATCCTGATCAAATTCCATCCGGATGCCAACAATCGCATTATCGAGATGATTGAAGCGGAGGGCGGGGAGGCTGTGATGCCTGATTTTCTCGACTTCATCTTCTATTGCGTATACAATCCAATCTACAAGGCAGAGCAGTTTGGCAAAAGCAAAAGACTCGGTTATATCAACCCCATGCTGATCTCCTATCTGGAAATTTACCGCAAGCCGGTCAAGCAGGCGCTTGAAGCGGCAGGACTATCCAAAAGTCGGGAGAATATCTACGGTTTGGCCGAGAAGGCCGGACGTTTGGTGTCCGTAGGCAACCAGATGGGTGAAGGGTGGTTCCTGACCGCCGAGATGATGGAGCTGCTTGACCACGGAGTCAACAATATCGTCTGTATCCAGCCGTTTGCCTGTCTGCCGAATCATATTACCGGACGCGGTATGATCAAAGGACTGAAGGAGCTGTATCCTGGAGCCAACATCGTGGCGATTGATTATGATGCCGGGGTGAGTGTAATTAACCAGAACAATCGGATCAAGCTGATGATGTCGATTGCCAGCGGCTTGGACAGCAGTGCCTCACTGCCTGCACCCGATGCCGAGCTGCCTGCAGGGCTGCGGAGGCCAATAGTGATGGAGAATGCCGGCAGCTGAGCCGGTAGCTGAAGCTGGAAGTAAACGGCAAGTGATTAACCGGCAATTTAAAAAACCAGGAACCCCATACTCGGGGCTCCTGGTTTTTTCGCTACTCTGAGCTTGAAGAAACAGCACTCAGCCGTTTCCCCTGAAGCTTCTGCTTGATCCGTATTGATTTGTTAAGATGCACGAAATTATGCCTTGTGGCCGGCATTAGAATCAGCCCGGCAATGGTTTTACGGCCCCAGTAGTCGATCAGCCACTGTTCTGTCTCTTTCACGGCTTCTTCCTCTCGTAAGCGCCCGATCCGCACAGGACTGACCTTTGCTGCAAACTGCTCCGGCTCCAGCGATTGGATAATATCACGCGTTCTGCGGCCCACCGCCTGGCGGTACTCCCGCAATCCCTCTATGTTCGCAGACAAGCTTAATCCGGTTATTTCTTCTTCTGTCATCCCATTCCCTGAATGCAGGTAGGAGGACGTTCCCATCCTCTGCGCATAATCTTCCGTATGTAACACCTGAACATTGTCCGAGGCGAGCAGGTTCATCGTGATGTCTTCAATCCGGGCGCAATGCCATAGATGCCAGGCGATGGAATTACGCGTACCCGGTGTGTAGACGGGATAGCTGCGAAAACTTTCTTCACTCAGGTCTGCCATAAGCTCATCTTCAAAAGTCAGCGCTTCGCATTCCGACATCCGGTGGTCGTACAGCTGTGCATGCTGCTCCAGAAATAAGGCTACAGCTCGCGAGTGCTCGTTGGGTTTGCTTAGAATACCTGTAAGCAGCTTGTGATTGCTACTCCAGTGTTTACGGTCCGGCAAATTCATATTATTGGTAATTTGAATTTTCAGAAATTTTCAGCAAACTCTTGACGCGTAAATAGGTAAATAGTAAAATAGTTCGCATACGAACTATTATTCTGTATACACAAAATCCAGGAGGTGAACAGAACATGATGAAGGGGAAGGAGCAGCAGCTGGATGAGATCGTATCGTCATTTCGCCGGATCAGCCATGCCTTTCAGCAGCTGCTGTGGAAGGAAGCCGAGGAATTAAACATTACCCCCACCCAACTGATAGTTCTGCGCAAGCTTTCTGTGCATCCTGATATTGGCATTACCGGGCTTGCAGAGCTGCTGCATCTGGGAAACAGTGCGGCCAGCGGGGTGGTTGACCGGATGGTGAAGGCGGGCCTGATTACCCGGCAGCGTTCGGAGACCGACAAGCGGATCTACCATCTGGCAATGACTGAGAAGGGCAGGGAGATCCGAGAGAAGAGCAAACAATCCCTGCGCACCCATCTGCTGCCGCTCTCCAATATTCCAATTGAGGATGCGGAGGAGCTGCTGAGAATTCATGGGGAGATTGTAAATATATTAGAGCAAGGGAGAGAGAAGAAGAAATTATGAGCACTATAACTGCCAACGCTGCTACCGCAACAAAAGCTATACGCAAAGGTCCAATCATCGCGGCGCTCTTGATCGGTGCCTTTGTGGCCCTGCTGAATCAGACACTGATGAATGTGGCGCTGCCGAAGATGATGGAAGACCTCAATATTCTGGCCAATACGGCGCAATGGCTGACAACCGGCTTTATGCTGGTCAACGGGGTGCTGGTGCCGATCAGTGCCTATCTGGTGGAGAAATTCACGACCCGCCAGCTGTTTATTACAGCCATGGTACTGTTCTCTATAGGTACGCTGGTGTGCGGTGTCGGCACCGGGTTCGAAATGATTATGGTCGGCAGAGTAATTCAGGCCGTTGGTGCCGGAATTCTGATGCCGCTGATGAACATTGTATTCCTGCAGATTTTCCCGATTGAAGAACGTGGCAAGGCGATGGGGCTTATGGCAGTAGCGATGATTTTTGCCCCGGCTGTCGGCCCTACCTTGTCCGGCTGGGTCGTGCAGAATTACTCCTGGCGCGTGTTGTTCTTTATCGTATTGCCGCTGGCTATTCTGTCCACCCTGCTGGGTATTAAGACCATGAAAAATGTTGGGAAGTTAACTTCTCCCAAGCTGGATAAGCTGGGTGTTGTGCTGTCGACGCTCGGGTTCGGCGGATTGCTCTATGGCTTCAGTGATGCCGGAACCGACGGCTGGGGAAGCAGCACGGTAATTGGATGTTTGATTATCGGAGTGGTTTCCCTGGCTCTGTTTGTATGGAGACAGCTGACTACGGATAAACCGCTGCTGGAATTCCGTATTTTCCGTTACAACATGTATACCTTGACCACAATCATTAATATTATCGTGACGATGGCTATGTATTCAGGCATGATTCTGCTGCCGATTTATCTGCAGACGATTCGCGGCTTTACACCGATGGAATCCGGACTGATGCTGCTGCCCGGCGCGATCCTGATGGGGATTATGTCTCCGGTGACCGGTATTATTTTTGATAAAATCGGTGCGAGATGGCTGGCGGTCATTGGGCTGCTGATCACTACCGTCACTACCTGGGAATTCAGTCAGCTGACTGACTCCACCACATACATGCATCTCATATTGACCTATACTGCGCGGATGTTCGGGATGTCCATGCTGATGATGCCTATTGTGACGGCTGGTCTCAACCAGTTGCCGCAGCGGCTTGCCTCGCATGGTACGGCGATGTCCAATACGCTCCGTACCGTAGGCGGCGCACTGGGGATGGCAATGTTCGTCAGCCTGTTCACCAACCGTACCACCAGCAGAATTACAGAGGCGATAACGAGTGGAGCTGTCTCACAGACGGATAAGGCGGCTATGGGAGCGCTGAAGCAGCAGGCTACGATTAACGGGATTAATTTCGCTTTTGCGGTAGCGACATGGGTAACTGTGGCTGCTCTGGTCTTATCCTTCTTTATCCGCAAAACCTCGCCGCAGCTTGACTTCCTTAAGGAGGAAGCAGTGCAGCCGCAACAGACAACGGTTAACGGTTAACTGTCAAACTAAAATTAGAAAGAACAACAAAGCCTCTCCGGCCATCCCTATGGATGAATCAGGAGGGGCTTTTTTTGTTGGAATCCTGAAGAAAAATAACAGACTGCCGCGCAAGACGATCCTGATCACGGCCGATCTGCTGCGGGTACCGGTGGCGCTGGCTTATTTATGGGTAGACGGCGCTGACAAGCTATGGCTGCTATATACTGCCGGATTCCTCCTGGCAGCAGGGGAAGCGATCTACAGTCCAGTCCGCAAATCCTCGATCCCGCTGCTGGCCAGAGGTGAATTTCTGCTGAGAATCAATGGAATGGAGCAGTTGCTTACGGGTTGTGTGCTGATTTTGGGTGCTTTTGCCGGAGGCGTTGTGTCCATGTGGTTGGGTCCCGATACGGCTTTTATTGTGAATGCTCTGTCCTTTGTGGCGGGTGCTTGTCTGCTGCAAGGGATCACTTTCCCTGGGGCTGGCGGGAGGTGCGGGATTCGTGGTGATTGCTCTCTTGCTCTCAGGTTATGCAGTATTACGGAGCCGAAAGGCCGGTGCGGTCACCGGTCCTTCGAAGTTTCTTTAACCTTAGTTTCGAGCTTAGTTCCTGCCTTATTCCGTTTCAGGCGGGCGCTGATCGCCAGGCGGTAACGGTAGAGGAAGAACAGAACGATCAGGGCTGCACCGCCGGAGATAATCCACAAGGCATACAGCTCAAACAGATGGAAGATGCCCATCCATTGCGGACCGAAGATCCGCCCGATGCCAAGAAAGAGCAGTACCCAGAAGATGGCTCCGCTGTAGGCATACCAGGCAAACTTACGGAAAGGCAGGGCAATAATGCCGGCGAAGTAGCCGGTGAAATGACGGACTCCCGGAATGAAATAGCCGATAAAAATCAAAATGCTGCCGTATTTCTCGAACCAGCGTTGGGTTTTCGTAAGCTTGGCCGGAGAGAACAGGAACCATTTGCCATAACGCTGGATGAACGGCATTCCGGCCTTCAGTCCAACGAAATAGGTAATAGTCATTCCGGCGGTAGTGCCTACAAAGGCAACCGCCACCAGCGTAACAAAGTCCAGTCTGCCGGCAAAGGACAAGAAGCCCGCATAGGCCATCGTAGTTTCGCCCGGAAAAGGCAAAGCAACGAATTCTAGCAATAATCCGAAAAATAACACGCTATATCCATAGTTTGCGAATAGTTCCTGTATCCATTTAAGCATCTCCATTAAGCTTGTTCACTCTCCAAAGGGCAGTTTCCTGATTCTATTTCAGAGCTTGTCTTCATACAATCTACCAACAGGCTGTGAGGCCGAATAATGCTGGAGGTAGAGAAGATGAAAGATAATAAAAGCATTCACACCCGCAAGCTGCTAAGTCGCCGCGGATTGCTGGTTATGACCGTATTTATGCTCATGCTTGCAGCCTGGGGGCTGGGACAATGGTCAGGCGCTCCGTCAGCCTGTCCACAGCAGGCTGAAGCTGCAGGTAATGTATCTTTTAAGAATAAGCTTCCTGCTGCTGTGATGCAAGAATTGCCGCCACAGCCAGTGACGGAGTCTGTATATAAGGTTTCAACAGCTGCCGTTTCCGCTCCCGCCCAGCTTGCAGTGAAGAAACAGCAGGGCAAGACAGTCTACCTTACCTTTGACGACGGGCCTAGCCGGGTGACGCCCGGGGTGCTGAAAACTTTACGCCAGGAGGGAGTCAAGGCAACCTTTTTCGTGCTTGGCAGTGCTGCAAGCAGCCGCCCCGAGCTGATCAATGCGATCTGGGAGCAGGGACATGCCATCGGCAATCATTCCTACAACCATGAATATAAAGAATTATACAGCGGGTTTACCGCTTTTTGGAGCCAGATTAAACAGACTGAGGAGGTCATCCGCAATATTACGGGAACACGTCCTTCGCTGGTGCGGGCACCTGGCGGAACGTTTGGGCATTTTGATCATACCTATTTCCGATTGCTGGAGCAAGCAGGCTACACGGTTACAGATTGGACGGTGGACAGCGGAGATTCACTGCATAAGGGGGTACCGGCAGCAGATATTGTCAGAAACTCTACAGCCGATATGAAATCTGACAAGGTAGTGCTGCTGCTGCATGACGGTGGAGGCCATGAGGAGAGTGCCAAGGGGTTGCCGGAAATTATTGCCCGTTACAAGGAGGCTGGATATGCCTTCGGAGTGCTGGATGAGAGTGTAGAGCCTGTACAGTTCAGAGTTTCTGCCAAAGCGGAAGCACAGGGCAGGCCTGCCCCATCAACGGTATGGGTGGCCTCCAACATTATGCCGAATGCGGAGCTGTTTGCGGCAGGCAAGCCGCTGGTGCTGGAGGTGGGCAAGCTTGAAACAAAGCTGGACCCGGGCGAATACCGAATTATTGACGGACACTATATCGTGCCGCTGCGGGCAGTTGTTGAACGGCTGGGCGGTGCGGTGGGCTGGAACGCTGCCAGCCATACAGGCCTGGTCCGCTGGAATGGCAGGTCAGTAACTGCCGATGTGAGGAACGGGGAACTGTTGTTAAGCGGACCGGACGGCATGCATAGCACCAGTGCAAGCATGGAGATGATTAGCGGGTCGATCTGGGTACCGCTGCGCAGTCTTCTGGGAGCTACCGGACATCCTCCGCTGAAGCTTAGCACCTCGGCAGCAGAACGCAGAGTAACAGCGTTATAGAAGTGACCTGTGGCAGGTCTGTACACCCCTGTTCATGGCAAGAATAGATAAGAATCAGTTCTCCCGCTGCACCCGTTTGCGCATCCACCAAGAGCAGGAGGGCAAGTCTATTGCCGAAGGAAGGGTGTCCCATTGTCCTCATCACCATTATTTAAAGAACGCGGCAGCCGTAAACCTGTGTCGTCCGTCAAAAATCTGCCGCTGCCTTTGGCCCGCAGCTCGGCGGCCGAATGGCTGCGGATGCTCTCGCTGACAGGCGTTGTGGGCGGCTTGTATAGTTGGCATGGGGGACCGTCGCTGCTGTTTCTGTTGATTGCCCTGGGTCTTGTGCTGCTTGGCGGCTTGCTGCTGCAACTGCTCGGCCCGCGCAGCATCCGGCTGGAGCGGACGCTGACACCGCCACGCGCGGCGGCGGGCGACACTATTCAGGTGGAAGTCAAGGTAAGCTTCACTGCCGGACTGCCGCTGCCATGGATGACCATCACCGATTATTGGGGAGAGCGCAGTCATCGCCAGCTGCTGTTCCCCGGTCTGCGGCGCTCCTTCTCTTATGTCTATCAGCTGGAGGAGATGCCCCGGGGTTTCCACCGCCTGCAGGGCTGCCGGGTTGTCTGGGGGGATCTGCCCTGCTGGTTTACGGGCCGAAATGAGCCGCAGGGTGGACAGATCTTCAGGGTGCTGCCTGCTCCGCTGTATTGTGGCAACACGCAGCAAGGGGGAACTGATCTTCCCGCTGCGATGATGATATCGAGAAGAGGCGGCCAAGGCAGCGGACCGCTGCAGGAATCCCGCCATTACCTGCCTGGCGACCCGCTGAGCCGAATTCATTGGAAGAACAGCGCCCGCACCGGCATGCTGCAGAGCAAAATGCCGGTGCGTGAAAAAGCACCGATGACCTGTGTTGTACTCTCGAACCACCCGGAGAGCTACGAGCTTCCGGCTGGTGCTCTGGTGCCACGTGCGCGCAGGGGCTTCAGCATCCCGGCATTTGAGAAGGCGGTGTCGGCAGCAGCGGGCTTGCTGCTAAGGGCCGAAGCCTGCGGTGCGTATATCCAGTTGTTCAGCGGCGGCTGGCCGGAGGGACTGGCCAGACACGAAGGAATGGGCCAAATCCCCGGCCGGGTGCTGGATACCCTTACCGGTCTGGCACCCGACGGCGCTACACCCCTGGCACGGCTGCTGGAAGAGGCTTCAGCCAGCTGGATTCCGGGCATGACGGTTACGGTGATTACAGGCCGGATTGATCAGGCTGCGGCCAAGGTGCTGGCCAGATTTCTGGTCCAGGGAGTTAAGGTGGAGCTGTATTTCGCCTGGGACCCACCTGCTCCGATGCCAGGCGGCAGCGCTGAACCGCCAGATCTTGTGGCCCGAACTGTCGGTGACAGTCTGGCACGTCTTGGCGCAATTCTGTACAGCCTGGATGCTGCGGTGCCTGCTTATCGGTACAAGGAGGTGGATCGCCATGAAGCTTCCGGCAGACCCTCTTTTCAGTAACGGTAATCGGGCGGGATTAACGGCGGCGGACGGAGGAGCATCAGCCGCTTCAGTTAAGTCGCTCGAGGCACAGTCTGCAGAGAACAGTTCGGCTGGGAAGGCGGGGGAAGCCCCGCTGTATTACCGCCTGCTGTTCTCTTTGGCTATTCTGGGGTTGTTCCTGGAATGGCTGCTGCCGCTGTACAGATCAGGTCCGGCGGCAGATACGGCCAGCCTGCTTGCGGCGCTGATGGTATTGGCGGCAGCACTGCTGTTATGGGGCCTGCTGCGGCTTCCGGTCTATCTTCAGGTTGGTGTGCAGGTCTTGCTTATATTAAGTGCCTGGCTGTATGTGTGTATTCCCGATGGAGAATTGCTGTGGAGCTGGGCCGGCGGTTATGTGTCAGAGCTTCCGCAGGATGCCGGCCTGCTGGTGACGGGAAAGATCTCGCAGCTGAGTGAGGACAGCAGATTGGCCATTCTGACCACCGGCTGGGGACTATTGGTAGCTTCTGTCCAGCAGCTGGTATTGTTCCGGGGCAGCCTGCTGCTGTTCTCGGCCGCGACTGTGGTTTATTTGTTGTGCCTTGATATCGGTTTTGGCCTGAATACGGCGGCAGATGTGGTGCTGGCGGCAGGGCTGATCTTCTGGATGCATGCCATGAGCGGGTTAATGCATCTGCGCCTGGAGGAGTCCGCAGGACGTTCAGGGAGGAGCAGAATCCCGTATGCCCGCTGGGGGGTTATGGCGTTGGCCGCCGCCTTGTCGCTGACTGCCGCCGCCTGGATCGGAGGGCAGCTCTATGGCTCGAAGGAGGAGGCTCCGTTTACGCTGCAGCCGGTGATTTCCAGGCTGCAGGCATGGTCGTCGGACCAGAGGGAAGAAGCGGAGCTGCTGCAAGGTGCATCCGCAGGCTATGGCACAGGGGATGGGGAGCTCGGGGCGCCGCTGTTGCCCAGCCATGCTGCGGTCTTCACCGCTGAGTCCAGTCAGCGGAGCTACTGGCGGGGCGAGAGCCGGGCTTATTATGACGGACGCCGCTGGATCAGGAGCGGTGAAGCCTATCTGCCGCTTAGTCTTGCCGCCTTTCCGGTGTCTGCCGACCCCGATTCTGGCCGATCAGCCCGTACCCTGACCCAGCGGGTTACGTTCGCAACCCCCTCTGCCGGGGGGCTGCCAATCTTCAGCGCCGGAACGTTGCTCGACGTGGAGTCTATCGAGCTTACGGACGGCAGCAGGCTGGGATATGTGCTGTCCAGCCCCGGCAAGCAGAGCTTCCGGCTCCCGGAGATATCGGGTTCCGTGCGGATTACGGGCTACACCGTGCAGGCACAGCTTCCGGTCAGCAATCCTGCCCTGCTTCGCGGGCTGGATGCTGCCGATTCTCCGGAGATCCGCAGCCAATATTTGCAGCTGCCGCCCAAGCTGCCCGGCAGGGTTGCCGCACTGGCCATGGAGCTGACGGATAGCGCAGCCAGCCGTTATGATGCGGCCGCGGCGGTGCGGGAATATTTGCAGAGTGGCTACGCCTATACGCTGAATACGGCGGTGCCTGCGCCATCGGCTGATTTCGCCGATGATTTTCTGTTCGGGACGCGGCAGGGCTACTGCGTCCATTTCGCTACGGCGATGACCGTGCTGCTGCGCAGCGCGGGCATTCCGGCCCGTTACGTGCAGGGCTACGGGCCAGGGACCCTTGCGGCGGACACGCAGCCGCCGCAATATGCCGTCACCCAGGGCGATGCCCATGCCTGGGTGGAGGTCTATTTCGCCGGGGCGGGCTGGGTGCCCTTCGACCCGACACCCGGCTCCGCCGCCGGCCTTGCGGCGGCTGCGGATTCGGCGGCGCCTGCGGACGCGCCGCTGCAAGCCGTCCCGCCCGCTGCGCGCCGCGCGGGCGGAATGCCCGCCCTGCCGCAGGCGGGCGGGGGCACTGCGCCGCCCGCGGCTGCGGCGGCGCTGCTGTTGACCGCCGCCGCCTGGCGCTGGCGGCGGTGCCTGGCATTGCTGCCGGCCGCGCGCAGCGGCGGCAGCTTGGGCCGGGAGCGGCAGCTGCGCGCAGCCGCTCTGGCCTGGCGCGGGCTGGCGGCGCGGTATGGGGCGCCGCCGCCCGGGTTGACAGGCAGGGAGTACGCAGACTCCCTGCATATCGACGATGCCGGACTGCGCGCAGCGCTCCGGCAGTTCGTACGCCAGTGGGAGACCCTGGCGTATAGCGACTGCGGGGCGGCAGGGCTCCGCTCGCCGTCCCGTCCCGACTCTGCCGCGCCCGGCCGCCCGGCCCCCGGCTCCGATCCCGTCGCTGTCCCGCGCCGTCCGCGAGCCGAGTCCGATCCCGTCTCATCCGCCTGGCCTGCCCGAGTCCGCCCGGCCCCCGGCTCTGATCCCGCCGCTGTCTCACGCCGTTCGCGAGCCGAGTCCGATCCCGGCTCATCCGCCGCGCCTGCCCGAGTCCGCCCGGCCCCCGGCTCCGCTAACGACGAGACAGACTTTATCCACAACTGTCTGACGATTATGATCCGATTGAGGTAATCGGCTGCAGCCTAAGGAAGCTAGTTTTATGCTTTTCACTATACAATTGCGACACCCAAACCCGTGGCCAACTATTCAGCGCATTTAAGTGTGAAAACGCAACTAAATGTAGCAGGAACGCTAACTGGGGAGCAAATAAGTGCGAATGTGCAACTAATTTCGAGCAAATCGGACCAAATCTGCTTCTACGACGAAATTAGATGCCTTTTCGCACTTATTTGTTTCAAAACGCCAAAAATCGGCTATTTAGATGCGTTTTCGCAACTAATTTATTTAGTCCGACTTTTAAAAGCGCCTCTGAACAGCGTCACTCACTGATTTGCCACCATGTTTAGCCAGTAACCAAAAGTTTAACTAAATGCAGCCAAATGGCCCATTCATAGGCAGATAACTGTGTTTCTGGTTGCTACTTAGGGGCCTTACCTTCCCCATGTGTATAAGAGGGTCCTAAGTAGTTATACGAATCGGGGAGAGAGGGAAATACTACCGTTAGATTCTGGCCTATGCTCTTTGTTGCCAACTCTTTGTCCTTATTAGCATCCTCGAAACCCGTTCTGGGCCATTAGTGTTTAACATTACTCTTGGGCAGACCTGTGCACCGGCAATTATCGTTAGCAGATGCGCGGTATTCTCATCAATAGGCTTCTTTACACCTTCAGCGCTGCATAGCGGACCAGTCGTACAGCCCCTCAATCCTTGATGCGGTACGGGTCTGTAATGTTCCGTGATCCCTTGTAGCGACTTGGCTATAAGGTTTTCCCTTTCCTTGACGGTGTGAATTAACCATGAGTATAATGAATCCAATAATCAAGGGAGGCACGTAATGAACAAGCCAAATGAAATTATCGTCGTTCTCGATTTCGGAGGACAATACAATCAGCTTATCGCGCGCAGAATTCGGGATCTGGGGGTATACAGCGAGCTTCTGCCTTACAATACACCGATCGAGAAGGTTAAGGCGCTGTCGCCAAAAGGGATTATTTTCTCGGGTGGCCCAAGCAGTGTATATGCCGAGAATGCGCCACATGTAGATCCGGCTATTTATGACCTGGGATTGCCGATCTTCGGGATCTGCTACGGCATGCAGCTGATGGCGCAGCAACTTGACGGAGGCAAGGTGGAACGCTCCGCGAAACGTGAATACGGCAAAGCCGATGTTGATTTCGAGCAGGACTTCCCGCTGACTGCCGGACTGGACTCTCGTCAGACGGTGTGGATGAGCCATGGTGACCATGTAGTGGAGCTGCCGACCGGCTTTAAACTGGCTGCGGGCACCGAAAGCGCCCCGATTGCAGCAATGAGCAATGCTGAGCGTAAATTTTATGCGGTGCAGTTCCATCCCGAAGTCCAGCATTCTGTGCACGGCAATGAGATGATCTCCAACTTCCTGTATGAGGTCTGCGGTTGTGCGGGCAAATGGACGATGGAATCCTTTATTGATGAAGCGATCAGCGATATCCGCGCCAAAGTAGGGGACAAGCAGGTACTGTGCGCGCTGAGCGGCGGCGTAGATTCCTCTGTTGTGGCGATGCTGATTCACCGGGCAATCGGTGACCAGCTGACTTGTATGTTTATCGACCACGGCCTCCTGCGCAAAGGCGAAGCAGAGAGTGTTATGGAGACTTTTGTCGGCAAATTTGATATTCATGTCGTGAAGGTTGATGCGCGTGAACGCTTTATGAGCAAGCTGGCCGGAGTGGATGACCCGGAACAGAAACGCAAAATCATCGGCAATGAATTTATTTACTGCTTTGATGAAGAATCCGCCAAGCTTGGCGATTTCGCCTTCCTGGCTCAAGGCACCTTGTATACGGATATCGTAGAGAGCGGCACTGCTACCGCCCAGACGATCAAATCCCACCACAATGTAGGCGGCCTGCCAGAGGATATGAAATTCAGCCTGATCGAACCGCTGAACACGCTGTTCAAGGATGAAGTGCGCAAGCTGGGCGAAGAATTGGGTATGCCGCATGCCATCGTCTGGCGCCAGCCTTTCCCGGGTCCGGGTCTTGCCATCCGTGTATTGGGTGAAGTGACCGAGGAGAAGCTGACGATTGTACGTGATTCAGACTTTATCCTGCGCGAGGAAATTGCCAAGGCGGGTCTTGATCGTGAGATCTGGCAGTATTTCACCGCTTTGCCTAACATGAAGAGTGTCGGAGTTATGGGTGACGAACGCACCTATTCCTATACCGTAGGCATTCGTGCCGTGACCTCAATCGATGGCATGACCGCTGACTGGGCGCGTATTCCTTGGGATGTGCTGGAGAAGATCTCCGTCCGTATCGTCAACGAAGTGGACAACGTCAACCGCATCGTCTACGACATCACCTCGAAACCACCTGCAACGATCGAGTGGGAATAGGCGAATATAAGCTAAAAGCATCCTGCGGGATGCTTTTTTTGAAATATAGCGTGCCCAGAGGCACGCGTTATCTAGTTGGTGAAAGTCCAACCCAAGGAGGGGCCAAGCCACCTTTGTAGCTAGGATGCTTGCGCATGGCGAAATCTGTGTGTAAAAGCGCATCGACAAAAGTACCTGTCAGAGATAGGGCGAGCAACGACCCAGGCCGCAACACCAAGTGAATCCTGCCGCGTCGTCAAAAAGGCCCTGCAAAGGGGAAAAGAAGGAGCCGAGTCTCGTGTATTTAGACGAAGGCCAAGGAAACTGTATAGAACTTGGAACCACAGTGAAGAACCTTCCGGCGTATAGGGAACGGCATGGGTTGAAAGATAGCGCAGTGAACTGGGGAGACCCTCCCCTGCACGGGATTATTTTTTTTAGAAACCGTAAATAGACGCTCTATAAGCCCAAAAGGCGAAGTGAACCGTCTGCAGGAAGGGAGTCCGAGGGGCTCATAGTACCGAAGAACCTAAGGACAACATAACCTTAGGGAGGGAAGGGGCCCTGCTTTGTTCATGTTTGACCAAGAGGTACGAGTTCGTGAATGCCAAAAGGCTAACGACACGCAAGAAAATGCTCAATAACTCTAAGGGGAAACTAGGTCATGAGGCCAAAGTCAATAGGCTGCATGCCCATGAATGACGAACATCGGAAAGCCGTATGAGGGAAAACCTCACGTACGGTTTGATGAGGAGGGGCTGGTCAGGCCAGTCCTTTACTCTAGAAAATTTAAATGTTTCACGCTATCAATTATCCTTCTACTTGTATGCTTCAGGCCACAAATGATCATCCTACTTCTAGTGGAAAGGGCAACCGTCACTAATTTTGGACAGCGAAACCCGCTTCTTTTAGTGGAGATATCACCTCAACCACCGAATTTCGGCGTGAAATTGTCCAATTTACGAACAATAAATGAATCCTTACGTGTAATGTTCGCATTTGCCATTGACAAGCGATGTCATGTCCACCTAAAATGATAAAGCACAACAACAACATTAAATATTCGTATAATTCCGGGGATTGGCCTGGAAGTCTCTACGAGGTCACCGGAATGACCTGGCTACGATGAAGAAGAGCTTTCTGCTTTGCCTCTCAGCTTTCTGCTGGCGGCTGTGCGGAACCCGCTTTTTTGTTAAAGCCGCAGTCAACCGATAACGGCTTTTTTTGTTGTTTCCTAAGAGCGTGTCTTCAAACCCAAGTCTTAGGAGGACAATCACAGACTGAGCGGCATTTGATCGAGAGTTTCTCTCTACCATCGCCGCTTCAGTAGCCCTGTCCTTCCGCATATCGGGTTTGAAGACACCTCCTAGTGTCAGAAATAACATACCTTAGGGGGAGAACAATTTGGATCGCTTTTTCAAGTTGAAAGAGAAAGGCACTACAGTCCGCACAGAGATTATGGCCGGCTTGACTACATTTATGGCCATGGCTTATATCCTGTCGGTTAATCCCAACACCTTGACGGCTTTTGGCCGCATCGATATGGGCTGGTATTCCGTATTTCTGGCCACAGCGTTGGCAGCGGGTATCTTCACGATTGCGATGGGGTTGTTCATTAACTTTCCGGTAGCGCTGGCGCCTGGTATGGGCCTTAATGCATATTTTGCTTCCGTGGTGCTGTCTTCGGCAACAACGGATCATGCCTTCACTTGGCAGATGGGTTTGACTGCCGTCTTTATTTCCGGTTTGATCTTTATTCTGTTAACTGTCACAAGGGTGCGGCAGATTCTGCTGACCGCCATTCCTGACAGTCTGAAGCATGCCATTACCGTCGGGATCGGGATGTTTATCACGATTATCGGCTTGAAGAACAGCGGTATTATGACTATTGGTGTCGAAGCCGGCAGTGACATCGCCGCTGGCAAGTTCACCGATGTATTATCCTTTGAAACAGTAATCCATATGGGCAGTCTGGAGAACAGCAATGTACAGCTGGGTATTATCGGCCTGCTGCTGATCTCGATCCTGATGGTGCTGAATGTGCGGGGAGCGATCCTGTTCGGTATTCTGGGCACAACAGTAGCCGGAATCCTGATGGGCGTAGTGGATTTCAGCAGCTTGTCCAATCCGCAATCGCCTTGGGTGCCTGACCTTACTCAGCTGAACTTCATGGAATTTGACTGGGACGGTATTATGCACACCGGGATTATCTCGGCGATTGCCACCTTTACCTTCGTAGAACTGTTTGATACCTTCGGTACCCTGGTGGGCACAGCTCAACGTGCAGGTATTATGGACGATCCGGAAGAAGGCAAGAAACGTGTCGGAAACGCAATGTTTGTCGATGCGGTTGCCGTAGCCGGCGGCGCAATGCTCGGTACTTCGACAACCACAGCCTATGTGGAGAGTGCAGCGGGCGTAGCTGAAGGCGGACGTACAGGTCTGACTGCAGTAACTACCGGGGTATGCTTCCTGCTGGCCTTGTTCCTGGCTCCGGTTGTGGCGCTGATTCCCGGCTCTGCCACAGCGGCAGCGCTGATTGTCGTGGGTGTGCTGATGGCACAGTCGATCCGCCAGATTGATTTTCAGGATATGGTCGTGGCGATTCCGGCCTTCCTGACCTTCGTTATTATGCCGTTTACCTACAACATTGCCAACGGTATTTCCTTCGGTATCGTTACTTACGTGATTCTGGCTTGTGTAGCCAACCTGGCCGGCAAAAAGAAATATGATATCCACTGGATGATGTGGCTGCTGGCCGTACTGATTATTCTCCGGTACGCACTGCTTGGCAGCCAAGGCTAATCTATTATCCAAGCTGTGAGACTTAAGAGGCTCCTTCTTAACCGAAGGGGCCTTTTCTGTATCTGTATAGGCATCTGCACAACCCGGACTTTTCATATACCAATATTTAGATTATATTGTTGAAGAGGTGATAAAGTTGTCCACTTGGCTCGGCAGAGCGTATGAGCGCCTGCGAAGCAATCCCTGGCCTGTCCTGCTGTTCCTGCTGGGAGCGGTGATCCGGATGATCTATACAGGTGCAGTTCCGGCGGGGCTTAATCAGGATGAGGCGTCGATTGGTTATGACGCTTATGCCATTCTTCATTACGGAATAGACCGCAACGGAATTCATCTTCCCATCCACCTTATAGCCTGGGGAAGCGGACAAAATGCACTGTACGCTTATTTATCCATGCCTTTTATTTGGCTGTTTGGCCTGAACCCCGGCTCTGTACGGGCAATCAGCCTGATTATGGGTCTGATAGGCATGGCTGTGTTCTACCTGCTGGCCAAGCGAATCTTCACCACCCGGTCAGCCTCCATTGCTGCGATGTTTCTGATTGCCATTAATCCCTGGCATATCATGATGTCCAGATGGGCCCTGGAATCCAATCTGCTGCCAACCCTGATCCTGCTGGCCGTCTATTTTCTAATTCGATCCTTTGAATCTCCCCGCTGGACTTATGGCTTTACCATCATGCTGGGTCTATCGCTTTATGCCTATGGAACAGCGTACTTTTTCGTGCCGGTATTTGCGTTATGCAGCGTCTTTCTTCTATTGTATAAGAGAGCAGTTCCCCTGAAGGCAATCATCTGGAACGTGTTGCTGTTTGTGCTGCTGGCGATCCCGATTCTATTATTTATTGTAATTAACCGTATGCAGCAGTTGGATAGTGTGGTTACTCCGCTGTTCTCCATTCCTAAATTAACAATGCCGCGTGTGGAAGAGGTCTCTTCCGTGTTCAGCGGGCAACTGCTGCAGACAGCCTTTGGCAACCTCCGGGCGTTGATCAAGCTGCTGGTGAGCGGAAGCGACGGGTTGCCCTGGAACTCGATTTCACCTTATGGATATGCTTATCCGCTAGGGCTGCCTTTGGCGATAATCGGCCTCACTGCGCTGCTGCCTTCCTTCCAGAAACGCGACCCGAAGGGGCTGGGCCAGTCAGTGGTTCTGCTCTGGCTGCTAGCTTCTGTACTGATGGCCTGTATAACCAGTGTCAATATTAACCGGATTAATGTGATATTCTTCCCGCTTATGCTGCTGATGACATCGGGCCTCATGTGGCTGGGCAAGAAATGGAAGCCTTCAGTACCCCTGTCAGCGGCAGTGATGGCTGTGTTCGGCCTTCTGTTCGTTACCGTTTATTTCCGCGATTTCCCTAATGAGATTGGACCAGCGTTTCATGAATCGATCGGTGAAGCGGTGCAGTATGCCTCGCAGGAGAGCGACGGGAAGATCTACATTACAGACAGAGTGAATATGCCTTATATCTATGTGCTGTTCTATCAAAAAATCAACCCGCACACCTTCCTGGACACGGTTCAATATGCAAATCCCGGCGCTGCTTTCCAGCAGGTGACCTCGTTTGACCGCTATGTTTTTGGTCAGCCGGTTCCCTCTGGCGAAGAAGCTGCTTCATATATTATCTGGAACGGTGATCCGCTGCCTGCGGATATCGATGGCTATAAGCTGAAGCGGTTCGCCAATTATACCGTGTTGATTGCAGCTTCGGGTACGGAATCGTCTGCCGCAATTCCCGCTGCAGGGGAGGCTCCGCTGCTGGAGGGGATAAGCAATGGCGGCTTTGAAGAAGGGGCAGCCGGCTGGAGCTTCACTCCGGGTACGGGGATCGGCAACAACAAGCCTTACCAGGGTGGATCTCTGGCATACCTTGATCCCGGCAGCGATCGAAGCATTACCCAGACCTTCAGCGTCCCTGTCACCGCAGAGTACACTTTATCTGCATGGATTAGCAGCGGAGGGGAAGGGGGCAAGCTGGGTATCCGTGTCAACGGGGCCGTAATTGCCGAGCAGGAATTGCCCCGAAATGAGGAATATCAAGAGGTGACCTTACATATGCTTGCTCTGCAGCAGAATCAGGCAACGGAGATTTATATAACCGGCGGCAACGGCTGGATTAACTTGGACGAGGTGAGGTTGGAACGATGATCAAGAAGATGCGCGCGGCCGCAATAATCATTATGCTACTGTTGATATTCATGCTTCCCGTGACAAGCATTCATGCGGAAGACAATTTGCTGCAGAATCCCGGCTTCGAGAATGAAGAGAACGGGGTTCCTTCCGGCTGGATTGAGGACCGCTGGGTTGCCGGAGACGGCTCCGGGCTGATATCGCTGCAGGGAGACGATGTCCGCTCCGGCGGCAAGGCGGCTGTGATTGAGAATATTGAACCCAACCATCTCAAATGGGTGCAGAATCTTACAGTATCCCCTGACAGCTACTACAAAATCTCCGGCTGGACCAAAGTCATAAGCATAACGGGCGAAGGGATGGGCGCCAATCTGTTTGTGGTGGGTGTAGGCGGCGGATATCCGAGCACCAAGGATACGGCAGGCGATTGGCAGTATCTTGAATTTATCGGCCAGACTGGCCCGGAACAGACCGAGATTGGCGTCGGTGCCGCGTTGGGCGGCTATGCCAGTCTGATTCAAGGCAAGGCTTATTTCGATGACTTGTCTGTAGAGAAGCTTGAAGCAGCTCCTGAAGGAGCGGCGGTAGTTTCACTGGTCAGCGGAACTACCGTACAGGAGGGCGCGGCGGAGACTCCGCACAAGGTGTCGCCTACGCGCTTGCTGCTGATTTCAGCGCTGTTCAGCATCTTTTTCGCGATCCTCTACCATAAGGCTTTCCGCAGCGACAGACTGCTGAAGCAGCCGGAGATGATTTATACCCGCTGGATGGTTGTGGTCTTCGGTGCTGCCCTGATCCTGCGGGTCTGGATTGGCTTGACTGCACAGGGGTATCAGAATGATATGAACACCTTTATAGCCTGGGGCCAGAGACTTGTTGATCTGGGTCCGGGGAAATTTTATGAAGAAGGTTATTTCGCCGATTACCCGCCAGGATATCTGTACATTTTGTATATGCTCGGTCTGGTGCGCGGCGTGTTCGGTTTTGCACAAGGCTCGGGCGGCGAGTCGCTGCTGTTCAAGCTGCCCGCGATCCTCTCCGACCTTGTGCTGGGTTATCTGATCTACCAGTTTGGCCGCAAAAAGCTGGGACAGGGCATCGCTTTTGGCCTCATGCTGCTGTTCCTGTTTAATCCGGCAGTGCTGATCAACTCCTCAGCCTGGGGCCAGGCAGATTCATTTTTCCTGATCTTCCTGCTGCTCGCCATCAAGGGGGCCGCAGACAAAACCCTGGTGCGTGCCGCCATCTTTTTTGCCCTGGCCACCCTGATCAAACCGCAGGCGCTGATCTTTACGCCGGTGCTGCTGTTTGCCTTCTATCACCAGCGGGCCTGGAAGCAGCTTGCTGTCGGGGCCCTTTATGGTCTGGGTATTTTCGGCGTGCTGGCAGCCCCTTTCTTCTGGAATAACGGAGGTTTTGCCGGAGTAATCAATCTGTACAAGGCGACTTTGTCTTCTTATCCGTATTCTACGGTTAATGCCTTTAATCTATATGCGCTGACAGACCCGATGTGGGCAGCGCTCGACAATACGTGGCTGGGGATTACCTACCGGGTATGGGGCTTCGTGTTTATTCTCGTGGCCGTGGCAACGTCAGTCTTCTATTCCTTCAAGCGGGACCGCCAGAATCTCGCGAAATCCTATTTCATTGGTATGGTGCTGATTGTGATTGTCTTTGTCCTTGGCACCAAAATGCATGAGCGATATATGTACCCGGCATTGCTGCTGGCTCTGTTCGCCTATATTGAAAGCCGGGACCGCAGGTTCCTGACATTGTTTCTCGGATTCAGCCTTACGCAGTTTATCAATGTCGGCTATACGCTGGCTTTTCTGAACATCCAGAGCAATCCGCCGAATGACGGTATTGTGCTGCTGACGGCCATTACGAATCTTCTGCTGCTCTGCTATATGCTGTATATTGGATACGACTTGTATATCCGTGGCCGCCATAAGCTTCTGCCCCAGCCGCTTACAGGCCAGGAGAAGTACAGCCGCGATCTGCAGACGGCAGAGGAATTGCGGCCGCTGGCCGAGGAGACCAAGCTGAAGCTGCAGCGCAAGGATTGGATAGCGATGCTGGCGATTACTGCGGTTTATGCCGCCATTGCCTTGTTTAACCTGGGCTCTGACAAAGCACCGGAGACGCTGTGGGAACCTGCTGCCGGCGGAGAGAGCTTCTATGTTGACCTCGGCCAGAGCCGTCAGCTGGAGCGGGTAAATGTATTCGGAGGTACGGGGACGGGCAAGTTCAAGCTGGAATTCAGCCAGTCTCCCGATGCCTGGAGCAGCCCGCTTACAGTAAACGAAGAGGTAGGCAATGTGTTTGTCTGGAAAAGCCAGCCGCTGAACGTTGCCGCAAGGTATGTCAAGCTGACCGTAGACTCACCGGGCTTCACCCTGAATGAAATGGCCTTCTATGAGCAGGGTGGCGGCAGAACGCCGCTGCCGGTTGCCGCAGTTACCCCGGATGCGGCAGCTGCCCCCAAAAGAGGCGAGCCGGCGAACCTCTTTGATGAGCAGACGCTGATTCCGGAATATTCCGGCTTTACGAACGGCACTTATTTCGATGAAATCTATCATGCCCGCACGGCCTATGAATATACCCATGGCATTGTGCCTTACGAGAATACACACCCACCGCTTGGCAAGCTGCTGATTGCGGTCGGGATGGAGCTGTTTGGCGTGAATCCGTTTGGCTGGCGGATCATCGGCACGCTGTTCGGGATTGCCATGCTGCCACTGATCTATCTCATGGCGCAGCGTTTGTTCCGCTCAACCACCTATGCGGCCTTGGCCACAGGATTGTTCGCCCTTGATTTCATGCATTTCACCCAGACCCGAATCTCGACGATAGACGTTTACGGGGTATTTTTCATCATGCTGATGTTCTACTTCATGCAGCGTTACACCACCCGAAGCTTCTACCGGCAGCCGCTGGCCAAGACCTTGCTGCCGTTATTTCTTTCCGGTCTTTTCTTCGGGATTGGGGTGGCCTCCAAGTGGATTGTTGCTTATGGCGGTGTAGGGCTGGCTATTATGCTGGCACTCTCGCTGTTCCAGCGGTATAAAGAATCACAGGCGGCGGGACGGGTGCTGGCCGAAGGCAAGCTTAAGGACGGGGAGCTGACGGCAGCTTGCCGCGTAGCAGCACGCTCCTTCTGGAAGAATACGATCATTACGCTGGCAAGCTGTGTGGTGTTCTTCGTAATCATTCCGGCCTTGATCTACAGCCTGTCCTTCTGGCCGGCGTTGTCGGCTTCAAGCGAAGGCTTCACCTTCAAAGGGCTGATCGATGCCCAGAAGAATATGTACAACTATCACAGTCAGCTGGTAGCCACGCATCCGTTTGCTTCCTCATGGTGGGAATGGCCGTTTATGAAACGGCCGGTCTGGTTCTACAGCGGTGGTGAAGGCCTGCCTGCAGGAAAGGTCAGCAGTATTGTGACGATGGGCAATCCGTTGATCTGGTGGACCGGGATTTTCGCTATGCTGGGTACACTATGGCTGACCCTGAAGCGCAAGGACAAGAACCTGTACATGATCTGGATTGCGTTTTTCTCGCAATATGTTCCCTGGATGCTTGTGCCGCGCGAGACCTTCCTATACCATTACTTTGCAATGGTTCCGTTTATGATTCTTGGCATTGTTTATGTCATGCAGCTGCTTGAGGGCAAATATGCCAAGGCGAAGACCCTGCGTTATGTTTATGTGGCAGTGGCCGCTCTGTTGTTTGTGGCGTTTTATCCGGTACTATCGGGTATGGTGGTCAGCGGAAGTTATGTCACAACCCTGCTGCGCTGGTTCCCGTCCTGGGTATTTTAGAGTACAAGATCGATGGATAGAAACTCGCCAAGCGCATTCCTTTTTGCAGAGCGGGTTTCTATTCAAAAGATAAGTATTTATATGTTCACGCTATAAATGCTCCTTCTCTTTCTCGCTGAAACGGATACCGTCCTTTGAAGGACGGTGAAGCCGTTTCTACTTGTTAGTACAGCTTACGCGGCGTTAGGCCGAACAATCGTTAGGAGGAACCAAGGTGAAAGCCAGATACAGTGTAATTGTACCGATGTTCAATGAGGAGGAAGTGATCACTCATACCTATGAGCGTCTGAAGCAGGTGATGGATGGCAGCGGCGATACCTATGAGCTGGTGTTCGTCAATGATGGAAGCCGCGACCGTACCGCAGCGCTGATGCGCAAGATCAGCAGCCGGGATGAGAACGTCAAGCTGATTGATTTCTCCAGAAATTTCGGGCACCAGGTGGCGATCACAGCCGGAATGGATTATGCCGAAGGGCAGGCCGTGGTGGTCATCGATGCCGACCTGCAGGACCCGCCGGAGGTTATTCTGCAGATGATCGCCAAATGGAAGGAAGGGTATGATGTTGTTTATGCGAAACGTCTGAAACGTCATGGCGAGACGATATTCAAAAAAGTGACAGCCAAGCTGTTCTACAGACTGCTCAGCAGCATGACCAGTGTGGAGATTCCCACCGATACCGGCGACTTCCGTCTGATCGACCGCAAGGTGTGCGACGTGCTGCGCGGACTGAAGGAGAAGAATCGCTACGTCAGAGGTCTGGTCAGCTGGGTGGGCTTCCGTCAGACGATGGTCGAATATGTCCGTGAGGAGCGTTTTGCCGGGGAGACCAAATATCCGCTCAAAAAAATGATCCGCTTCGCCCTGGACGGCATCACCTCCTTCTCCCATAAGCCGCTCAAAATCGCTTCCTATATCGGATTCTTCCTATCCTTCTCCAGCTTCATCTATCTGTTCTTTGTGCTCTTTCAGAAGATGTTCACCTCCTGGACGATTCCGGGCTGGGCCTCCATTGTCGGCGTCAACCTGCTCTTTAATGGAATTGTGCTGATGCTGCTGGGCGTGATCGGTGAATATATCGGACGAATCTATGATGAATCCAAGGACAGACCCTTGTATATTGTACGTGAGACCCAAGGGTATGCAGAGAATGAGTCCATGGACAACCGGAAGGAAGAGGAGCATGTCAGATAAGAATCTCCGCGCCGGAGTGATCCAGTTTCTGAAGTTCAATGCTGTAGGCCTGGTGAACACGCTGATTGATTTCGTGATTTTCACCTTGCTGCATTCTTTGGGGATGGCCTATTCATTGGCCCAGGTTATCTCCTATAGTGCGGGTACGGCAAACAGCTTCATACTGAACAAAAAAGTCACCTTCAAGGACCGCAGCCGCGTAGCCGGCGAAGGGTTTGACCGGATGCAGCTGGTGAGGTTTATCATGCTGAATCTGGTTGTGCTCGGGATTTCACTGCTGCTGATGCATCTGCTGACAGACAAGCTTCAGATTCAGGTACTGCTGGCCAAGGTGCTGGTTACGTTTGTTACTGTTATTATTAATTTTGTGGGAAGCCGCAAATGGGTCTTCTAAGGAGGTGGGAGAAGAATGCGCAAACTATCGTATTTTCTTATTTTGGCCGGGATTCTTGTGATTTTATTTCCCAAGGCCAATGAATGGTATAACGACAGGCAGCAGGATAAGCTGCTCGAGGACGCTCTGCAGAGCTACAGTGACAATAGTGACAGTGAGCCGCAGGCACAGTCGGGCTTAACCAGCAGTTACGCTGAAGTGACCAGGGTGCTGGCGGATGAGTCCGCTCTCAATGAGGCAGACCAGGCTCAGAAGGAGACCAAGCAGGAAACGATGGAGCCGGGCGGACAAGTGATGGCTATTATAGAAATTGACAAGATTGATCTGAAGCTTCCCGTTCTGGAGGGTGCGACTCAAGCAAATATGAAGCATGCAGCGGCTCACATGAAGGAGACGGCTTCATTGGGGGAGAAGGGCAATGCAGCGATAGCTGCGCATAGGGCCAGAACTACAGGTCGGCTGTTTAACAGGCTAAATGAGGTGGAGATGGGTGATACCATCACCGTGAGGACGAAGGATAAGACCTATAATTACGAGGTGTACAATATTTCCGTCGTAGAACCCACGGATGTATCCGTGCTTAACGGCAATGATAAGGACTCTATTCTTACGTTGATTACATGTGATCCACTTGTAAATCCTACCCACCGGTTGATTGTACATGCCAAATTACCCAATCCATAGATCCAAGGTCCCGTTGAAACAGATCAAACGGCAAATTTTAAATATAATGCTAGGAAACTAGTGCTTGGACTCTTGTATATAAACAAAAATATGATAGAATTAGACTATAAAAGCTAAACACGATAACGGCAAACCTGTCGAAAGGCAGGGACGCAAAGCTAAAGGGCCTTTTCCACAAGGATGGCAGCCAGCTACCGAAAGATGAGGCTTTTTTTGTTTGCTCAATAGGAAATCTATCCTATTAATTTAATCCATAGTGTACAAGCTGTAGTAGATAAAGCTTATACGATAACGGCAAACCTGTCGAAAGGCAGGGACGCAAAGCTAAAGGGCCTTCCCGTAAGGATGGCAGCCAGCTACCGAAAGGAGTTTTATCCATGAAGAAATTTTATGCTGTGTTAATATCATTGTTTGTAGTAACAGCGTCCTTTCATAGCACTACGGTTGAAGCCGCTAGTGTAGATTCCAACTGGCTGAACACATCCAACCTGAACCAAGGGGTAATCGGAATTAACTATGACGTTCCTAAGGACAAGCGTATCAAGGTCATGATAACCAAGGACAACAGTAGTTATACTTACAATCTCTACAGCTCCAACAAGGCAGAATCTTTTCCGCTGCAGCAGGGAGATGGCTCTTACAAGGTATCTGTCCTAGAGAACACCACTGGTAACAAATACAAAGCAGTCCACAGCGAAGTAGTGGATGTATCAACCAATAACAAGAACTCCGTATATTTGAGCTCCGTTCAGAATGTGAAATGGAACTCCTCAGATAAAGCTATCCTCAAAGCCAAACAGCTTACCCAAGGCAAGACGACTGATCAAGAGAAAGTCAAGGCTATCTATAACTACGTTGTGGAGAATGTGAAATATGATTATTCACTCGCAAACAGTGTAACAACAGATTACATTCCCAATATCGACAACACCCTTACCAGCAAGAAAGGCATTTGCTATGATTATTCTTCCCTGTTTGCAGCTATGCTGCGCAGTGTGGACATCCCTGCCAAGCTGGTTATGGGGAATACTAGTTATGTAGCTCAATATCACGCTTGGAATGAAGTATTCCTTGATGGCAAATGGGTTATTATTGATACAACTGTTGATGCAGGTCTGGGCAAGAACGGCAAATCAAACGAATTGACCAAGGTTGCCAGTAAATATAGCGCAGTGAAGTTCTACTAAACGGATACAACATTAGTTTATAATAAACAACCTGCTGAATTTTAAGCGGGTTGTTTTTCTTTTGAATTAGGGGTTGCTTTTTACTAGGGGGATGGGGTATTATAGGTAAGCGTTGTTAGAGCGTGTCAGGAAATTTAGAGAATGATTAACTTGATAAATTGTTCTCAAAAATAAAGCTTGCATCGCCCGAAACAATATGATATATTATAAGAGTTGCTGGTGACGCAAACATCACTGACAACGAGAACTTGATCTTTGAAAACTGAACAACGAGTGAGTGGGATTTTACGAAAGTAAAATCCAAAAGAAGATGAGTTTCACGCAAGTGAAGCTTGTCGGTAGAGAATGCAAATTCTCGTCAGATGTTTCAAATTGAGCATATCGCTCTTTTCAATACTTTATCGGATTTATCCGATAAAACCAATTTGGAGAGTTTGATCCTGGCTCAGGACGAACGCTGGCGGCATGCCTAATACATGCAAGTCGAGCGGAGTTTTGTTGAAAGCTTGCTTTCAACAGGATTCAGCGGCGGACGGGTGAGTAACACGTAGGCAACCTGCCCCTTAGCCTGGGATAACTACCGGAAACGGTAGCTAATACCGGATAATTCCTTGGTTCTCCTGAACCGAGGATGAAAGGCGGAGCAATCTGCCCTTAAGGGATGGGCCTGCGGCGCATTAGCTAGTTGGTGAGGTAACGGCTCACCAAGGCGACGATGCGTAGCCGACCTGAGAGGGTGAACGGCCACACTGGGACTGAGACACGGCCCAGACTCCTACGGGAGGCAGCAGTAGGGAATCTTCCGCAATGGGCGAAAGCCTGACGGAGCAATGCCGCGTGAGTGATGAAGGTTTTCGGATCGTAAAGCTCTGTTGCCAGGGAAGAACGTCCGGTAGAGTAACTGCTACCGGAGTGACGGTACCTGAGAAGAAAGCCCCGGCTAACTACGTGCCAGCAGCCGCGGTAATACGTAGGGGGCAAGCGTTGTCCGGAATTATTGGGCGTAAAGCGCGCGCAGGCGGCTATTTAAGTCTGGTGTTTAAACCTTGGGCTCAACCTAAGGTCGCACTGGAAACTGGGTGGCTTGAGTACAGAAGAGGAAAGTGGAATTCCACGTGTAGCGGTGAAATGCGTAGATATGTGGAGGAACACCAGTGGCGAAGGCGACTTTCTGGGCTGTAACTGACGCTGAGGCGCGAAAGCGTGGGGAGCAAACAGGATTAGATACCCTGGTAGTCCACGCCGTAAACGATGAGTGCTAGGTGTTAGGGGTTTCGATACCCTTGGTGCCGAAGTTAACACAGTAAGCACTCCGCCTGGGGAGTACGGTCGCAAGACTGAAACTCAAAGGAATTGACGGGGACCCGCACAAGCAGTGGAGTATGTGGTTTAATTCGAAGCAACGCGAAGAACCTTACCAGGTCTTGACATCCCTCTGAATCTGCTAGAGATAGCAGCGGCCTTCGGGACAGAGGAGACAGGTGGTGCATGGTTGTCGTCAGCTCGTGTCGTGAGATGTTGGGTTAAGTCCCGCAACGAGCGCAACCCTTATGCTTAGTTGCCAGCACATGATGGTGGGCACTCTAAGCAGACTGCCGGTGACAAACCGGAGGAAGGTGGGGATGACGTCAAATCATCATGCCCCTTATGACCTGGGCTACACACGTACTACAATGGCCGGTACAAAGGGCTGCGAAACCGCGAGGTGGAGCGAATCCCAACAAAGCCGGTCTCAGTTCGGATTGCAGGCTGCAACTCGCCTGCATGAAGTCGGAATTGCTAGTAATCGCGGATCAGCATGCCGCGGTGAATACGTTCCCGGGTCTTGTACACACCGCCCGTCACACCACGAGAGTTTACAACACCCGAAGTCGGTGGGGTAACCCGCAAGGGAGCCAGCCGCCGAAGGTGGGGTAGATAATTGGGGTGAAGTCGTAACAAGGTAGCCGTATCGGAAGGTGCGGCTGGATCACCTCCTTTCTATGGAGAATCGTTTCCTGAGACGGAAACATTCGAACAGAAGCGTAAGCTTCTATAAGAACCTTCGGGTTCAACACACTCACTCGTTGCTCAGTTTTGAGAGTTTAAGCTCTCAAAAAAGTATCATTTCCAGAACTTGCTTGTAGCCAAGTGGTTACGGAAAATGATATGATCTTCTTCCGGGGTTAAAGCCGGAGCAAGAACAACTTGATCCTTGAAAACTGGATACCGAAACGAATTTGCGTTTAGAACATCTTTTAGCTATAACTTGTGCAAACAAGTGAATTAGTTATTAGCTGGAAGCGAAGGTTTTGGATTGTGAAGCGACCTTTGGCTTTGAACAGAGTAGCGAACGGATTAGTCCGGTAGCGCTGTTGAAAACAAGATGAGCGAACAAGCCAAACACCGGAGCGATGGTTAAGCTAATAAGAGCACACGGAGGATGCCTAGGCGCCAGGAGCCGACGAAGGACGTGGCGAACAACGAAACTGCCTCGGGGAGCTGTAAGCAAGCTTTGATCCGGGGGTGTCCGAATGGGGAAACCCAGCTGTGGTAATTCGCAGTTACTACTCTCTGAATACATAGGAGAGGTAGAGGCAGACCAGGGGAACTGAAACATCTAAGTACCCTGAGGAAGAGAAAACAATAGTGATTCCGTCAGTAGCGGCGAGCGAACGCGGAACAGCCTAAACCTAAGAGCTTGCTCTTAGGGGTTGTGGGACGTCTCACATGGAGTTACAAAGGAATATAGTAGGCGAAGAGGTCTGGAAAGGCCCGCGATAGAGGTAAAAGCCCTGTAGCCTAAACTGTGTTCTCTCCGAGACGGATCCCGAGTAGTGCGGGGCACGTGAAACCCCGTATGAATCCAGCAGGACCATCTGCTAAGGCTAAATACTACCTGGCGACCGATAGTGAAACAGTACCGTGAGGGAAAGGTGAAAAGCACCCCGGAAGGGGAGTGAAATAGAACCTGAAACCGTGTGCTTACAAAAAGTCAGAGCCCGTTTTAGGGGTGATGGCGTGCCTTTTGTAGAATGAACCGGCGAGTTACGTTTACCATGCAAGGTTAAGGTGAGAAGCCGGAGCCGCAGCGAAAGCGAGTCTGAATAGGGCGATTTGAGTATGGGGGCGTAGACCCGAAACCGTGTGATCTACCCCTGTCCAGGGTGAAGGTGCGGTAACACGCACTGGAGGCCCGAACCCACGCATGTTGAAAAATGCGGGGATGAGGTGGGGGTAGCGGAGAAATTCCAATCGAACTCGGAGATAGCTGGTTCTCCCCGAAATAGCTTTAGGGCTAGCCTCGGTATAAGAATAGTGGAGGTAGAGCACTGATTGGGTGCGGGGCCCGCAAGGGTTACCAAGCTCAGTCAAACTCCGAATGCCACATATTTATTGCCGGGAGTCAGACAGTGAGTGCTAAGATCCATTGTCGAAAGGGAAACAGCCCAGACCATCAGCTAAGGTCCCCAAGTGTGTGTTAAGTGGGAAAGGATGTGGAGTTGCACAGACAACCAGGATGTTGGCTTAGAAGCAGCCACCATTGAAAGAGTGCGTAATAGCTCACTGGTCGAGTGACTCTGCGCCGAAAATGTAACGGGGCTAAACACACCACCGAAGCTATGGCTAGATACAATGTATCTGGGGTAGGGGAGCGTTGTATATACGTTGAAGGTATACCGTGAGGAGTGCTGGAGCGTATACAAGTGAGAATGCCGGTATGAGTAACGAAAAGATCAGTGAGAATCTGATCCGCCGAAAGCCCAAGGTTTCCTGAGGAAGGCTCGTCCGCTCAGGGTAAGTCGGGACCTAAGGCGAGGCCGAAAGGCGTAGTCGAAGGACAACAGTTTGAAATTACTGTACCACCGTAATCCGCTATGAGCGATGGGGTGACGCAGGAGGGTAGTGACGCGGACTGATGGATGTGTCCGTCTAAGCAGTGAGGCTGATGTGTAGGCAAATCCGCACATCGTGAAGGCTGGGCTGTGATGGGGAGCGAAAATTATAGTAGCGAAGGTCATGATCTCACACTGCCAAGAAAAGCCTCTAGCCAGGAGAAGGTGCCCGTACCGCAAACCGACACAGGTAGGCGAGAAGAGAATTCTAAGGCGCGCGGAAGAACTCTCGTTAAGGAACTCGGCAAAATGACCTCGTAACTTCGGGAGAAGAGGTGCCTCGGTAGGGTGAATAGCCCGAGGGGGCCGCAGTGAAAAGGCCCAAGCGACTGTTTAGCAAAAACACAGGTCTGTGCGAAGCCGTAAGGCGAAGTATACGGGCTGACGCCTGCCCGGTGCTGGAAGGTTAAGGGGAGCGGTTAGGAGCAATCCGAAGCTGTGAACCGAAGCCCCAGTAAACGGCGGCCGTAACTATAACGGTCCTAAGGTAGCGAAATTCCTTGTCAGGTAAATTCTGACCCGCACGAATGGCGTAACGACTTGGGCGCTGTCTCAACGAGAGATCCGGTGAAATTTTAATACCTGTGAAGATGCAGGTTACCCGCGACAAGACGGAAAGACCCCATGGAGCTTTACTGCAGCTTGATATTGAATTTGGGTACGATCTGTACAGGATAGGTGGGAGCCTAAGAAGCAGGAGCGCAAGCTTCTGCAGAGGCGCCGTTGGGATACCACCCTGATCGTATCTAGGTTCTAACCTAGTGCCCTTATCGGGTACGGGGACCGTGTCAGGCGGGCAGTTTGACTGGGGCGGTCGCCTCCTAAAGAGTAACGGAGGCGTTCCAAGGTTCCCTCAGAATGGTTGGAAATCATTCGCAGAGTGCAAAGGCATAAGGGAGCTTGACTGCGAGACCTACAAGTCGAGCAGGGACGAAAGTCGGACTTAGTGATCCGGTGGTACCGCATGGAAGGGCCATCGCTCAACGGATAAAAGCTACCCTGGGGATAACAGGCTTATCTCCCCCAAGAGTCCACATCGACGGGGAGGTTTGGCACCTCGATGTCGGCTCATCGCATCCTGGGGCTGAAGTAGGTCCCAAGGGTTGGGCTGTTCGCCCATTAAAGCGGTACGCGAGCTGGGTTCAGAACGTCGTGAGACAGTTCGGTCCCTATCTGTCGTGGGCGCAGGAAATTTGAGAGGAGCTGTCCTTAGTACGAGAGGACCGGGATGGACGTACCGCTGGTGCACCAGTTGTTCCGCCAGGAGCATGGCTGGGTAGCTACGTACGGACGGGATAAGCGCTGAAAGCATCTAAGCGTGAAGCCCCCCTCAAGATGAGATTTCCCAATTAGTAAGACCCCTTGAAGACGACGAGGTAGATAGGTTGGAGGTGGAAGTGCAGCAATGCATGGAGCTGACCAATACTAATCGGTCGAGGGCTTATCCACATCTTAAAACGCAGATTTGTTTCGGATTCAGTTTTCAGGCATCAAGTTCTGCATCATATAGTCCGAGTGGCTGTATGAGAAAGAAATTGTGTTCAGCATTTGGCGATGCTGAGACCTGAATGATGCATTTGCATGGCAAATGCCCGTTTGGTGGCGATAGCGGAGGGGTTCCACGCGTACCCATCCCGAACACGACCGTTAAGCCCTCCAGCGCCGATGGTACTTGGACCGAAGGGTCCTGGGAGAGTAGGACGCCGCCAAGCACATGAAGACCACTGTTGATTACTCAACGGTGGTCTTTTTGTTTTTTAATAGAATAAAGTATGATAGAATTCTGCGGGAACCTAAACAGTAATCAGACTGTGGACAACCTTTAACTGCTTAGAATCAAAGGAATCTTATGCACATGTGGATGAAATTTATATAATTTTAAGTAATCCCCAAAAACTGTGGATAGGAACGGTTTAAATGTGGATAGTTTAGGGGATAAGATACTTTTTGTAGAGCTTAGGAGGACAATGCGATGAATAAACAAAATCTTCTGTGGATAGAGCAGCATACGGTGCAAGCCAGTGATACTGATTTCCTGGGCAGGGCCAAGTTATCCTATGTTCTGGACGTAATGCAACGGGCGGCAGATGCGGCTGTAAATGGGCAGGGTCTAAGTCTGGAGAAGATGCTGGAAGCAGGAATGGGCTGGATGCTAATTACGCTGGACCTTGAGTTCAGACGGGTTCCCCGGCCTAACGAGCAGCTTGCCGTACATACCTGGAGCAAAGGTACGAAAGGGGCGGTGTGGCAGCGGGATTACCGGATATTCACGGCAGAAGCAGCCGAGGTAGCCGTAGCACGATCGATATGGGCCTTGGTGGATATCCACAAACGCAAAATGCTGCGTCCTTCTGCACTTCCTGAGAGCGTCGAGCATTATACCGCTGATTCGGTAGGAGCTTCGCCGGATAAAGTGCAAATACCCCCAGATCTGGTGCTGGAGGAAGTCTACCGGTATGAGGTCAAATACAGCGGATTGGATAATAATGGTCACCTTAATAATGCCCGGTATGGGGATTTATGCTGTGATGTATTTTCGTTGCAGGAATGGGGCGAAGCAGAGCTGAAGCAGTTCCGGATTACCTATCTTCATGAAGCGAAGTTTGGGGATGAACTTGTCATACTGCGTTCAGGGCTTACCGATGAGGGAGTTTATGTGCGGGGGCAGGGCAGGGATTTTATTGCTTTTGAAGCCTGCTTGAGACTGTAACAGAGCCTTGGGAAATAAGCTGATCCATTCTAGTTGTCGATTACATAATAACGTTCATAGCAGCTCCAGCGGAATATAGATCTCACTTACCGAACGTTCATTATCAGGTCCAAGATACTGCTCGCCGTAGTATTCGAACTCAAAAGGCAGCGATAATCTAAATTCACTTTTGGGCAGCCAGATTTCGTAGAAGTATTTATAGGTGTGAGAAATATCCTTCGAAAGGCCGCGATGGTAGAATTTCAGATAACGTGCTGGTGGAATAACCTGTAACGGAAAAATGCCGTTGTGGGATTGGGGCTGAAAAAAGGACTCCATTCCAGCACGAACATTAGGATCATGTGGAGCAGACAGGGGCTGGACAAGCTCACAGCCGCACATAAATTTGGCTCCGCTAAGCTCATAATCATCAGGCCAATAGCCGACCTGATAATACCGTTCAGGCTGCATGCGGCCAGATATCGAGGAGACTTGGTTGAACAGCTGATGCCAGGCCTGTGAGAATATGCTGGAATTCCTGAGTATAGTGACAATAGGTCCTTGAATAACGACTTCTCCGAGCTCTGCGAGCTGCGGGGAAATTTCTTTGGTTACAGCGAAATAGTGCAGATCCTGTTCATGCAAAGGGTGCAGCAACGGTAGCAGACCCTCCATACGGTTACGGCGGACCTGTGTAGGGGTAGTATGCAATATTCTGCGGAAGGCACGGGAAAAAGTCTCATAATTATTGAAATCATAATCCAGTGAAATATCCTGAAGAGAGCGCTGTTTCTGCCGCATGATATCATGGGCGGCTTCAGTAATTCTGCGCCGGGCGATATATTCGCCGGGACTCATTCCCGTCACCGCCTGAAACAGACGGATAAAATGGTATAAGGAATATCCTGTAGTCTCAGCAAGCGCCTGGACAGGAAGTGTGGACCGTAGCTGGTCTTCAATATGGTCGAGTGCTTGGCAGATCAGCTGGCGATTGTTCACATCCTGTCCCTCCCGCAATGAGTATTTCCAGTCTATTGTGCTACCCAATCTCCCCAAGATGCCGCCCAGACCGGAACCGTTACATCCTTCACGCGGTCGGTACTGGGGAAATAGGCTTTGATATCCAGCACCGGTGTACCTGGATAGGCGTCCAGACCGGATAATTCAATAACTCCCGCTTGTTCATCCATAGAAAGAATGGTGGCTACGCTCAGCCCCAGCGGATTAGGTCTTACCGGAGAGCGGGTGGAGAATACACCTGAGAGGGGTGCATCGTAGGGAGGCTGAATCTGCGTAGTCTGGCGGAAATGATCCTCAGCAAATTCGGAGAGCCACCAGATAACCTGGCAATGGCTGAATTCCGAGAGACCTTTCAGTGCAGGGCCGAATTCAGGCTGAAGCTGGATCAACTGATGATCTCCCTCAGCTTGGACAACTCCTATTTGTACTATAGTATAACTTCCTTGTTTGGACATGGGTACAGCTCCTCTTGGTTAATGATTACAATTTATTGTACAATGCGCCTGAAGGGGGGAGCCTGACGATATTTGCGGACTTTCATTTGTATAACATTCTTAAGTTCACTTTCTATAATGCTATAATAGATGCGAAAGCTGTAAGGAGGATAATGATGAAGACATTGGTATTGGCGGAGAAACCGTCCGTTGCACGCGAAATCGCCCGCGTGATGGGCTGCAGCGATAAACAGAAAAGTTATATTGAAGGACCGAAATATGTAGTTACCTGGGCGCTTGGGCATTTGGTTGGTCTGGCAGAGCCTGAAGAATATAATCCTAAATTTGCTTCCTGGGCCATGGAGGATCTGCCGATCCTTCCAGACAGGATGAAGCTGAAGGTGCTGCGTGAAACGAATCAGCAATATAAAGCCGTGCAGCATCTGATGAAGCGCCAGGATATAGGGGAGCTGATCGTCGCCACCGACGCTGCCCGCGAAGGTGAACTGCTGGCGCGCTGGATTCTGCAGATGGCCGGCTGGAAGAAACCGTTCCAGCGGCTCTGGATCTCTTCGCAGACAGACAAGGCGATTGAAGCAGGATTCGCAGCGCTGAAGCCGGGCAAGAACTACGACCGTCTGTATGAATCGGCGCGCTGCCGTGCGGAAGCCGATTGGATGATCGGGCTGAACATTACCCGGGCATTGACCTGCAAGTTCGGCACGCCGCTGGCGGCGGGCCGCGTGCAGACGCCTACCCTGGGAATGATTATGGACCGGGAGCGCGAGATCACCAGCTTCTTATCAGAGGATTATGAGACGCTGCAGGCTGATCTGGGCAGCTTCCAGGCTGCCTGGCGTTCGGCGAGCGGGGATGCCCGTATTTGGGATAAGGCGAAGGCTGCCAGCCTGAAGGATAAGCTTACCGGGCAGAGCGGAACGATTACGAAGGTGCAGAAGAGCGAGAGAAGTGAAGCCCACCAGCTGGCTTACGATCTGACAGAGCTGCAGCGCGATGCGAACCGCAAGTTTGGCTTCTCTGCCAAACAGACCTCAGGTCTGCTGCAGCGGCTGTATGAGCAGCATAAGCTGGTGACGTATCCCCGCACAGACAGCAGATACCTGACTGCCGATATGACCGACACTTTGAAGGAACGGCTGGAAAGTGTGGCGGTCGGCCCTTATGCTGCGCTTGCCCGACCGCTGCTGCGCAAGCAGCTGCCGATCACCAACCGGATTGTCGATGACAGTAAGGTAAGTGATCACCATGCGATTATTCCAACAGAGCAGACGTTGCTGCTGAACACGCTCAGCACAGAAGAACGCAAGCTGTATGACTTGATCGCAAGGCGGTTCATCAGCCTGTTCTATCCTCCGGCGCGTTATGATGCTGTAGCGGTAACTGTCACCGTACAGGGAGAAAGCTTCCATGTGAAGGGAACTACCGTCAAGGATACCGGCTGGAGAGAAGTCTACGGCGGGGATCTTAGCAGCGATGAAGAGGAAGAGAACACGGGAGATCAGCCTGCGGCCAGCAGTGTGAAGCTGCCGGAGCTGCGTGAAGGCGAGCAGGTGACCATTACCCGCTGCAGATTACAAGCCGGGCGGACACAGCCGCCGAAGCGCCATAATGAAGCTTCGCTGCTGACCTTAATGGAGAAGCACGGGCTTGGAACCCCGGCTACCCGCGCCGATGTGATTGAGAAGCTGGTTAGCTCGGATACGATAGAGCGCCAGGGCAACCTGCTGCATCCGACAGGCAAAGGCAAGCAACTGATCAACCTGGTGGCCTCCCAGCTGCGTACGCCGGAGTTGACGGCACGCTGGGAAAGCGAGCTGGAGAAGATCGCCCGCGGACAAGGGCAGCCCGGCCCGTTCCTGCAAGGCATCCGCAGCATGGCTGAGGAACTGGTGGGCGGGGTGAAAGCCAGTACGGCGGAATACAAGCCGCACAATGTATCCAGCAGCCACTGCCCGGAATGCGGAACCCGGCTGCTGGAGAAGAAAAGCAAACGCGGCAAGCTGCTGGTATGCCCCGCAGATAACTGCGGCTATACCGGCGCCGGAGAGAAGCGGTTGTCCAACCGGCGCTGCCCGCAGTGCCATAAGAAGATGGAGCTCAAAGAGGGCAAAGCCGGCTTGTTCGTGCAGTGCCTCGGCTGCGGAATTACAGAAACCATGAATAAGGACCATAAACCTGTCAACAAACGGGAGCAGCAGAAGCTGGTTCAGCAGTACAGCAAGCAGGAAAGTCTCGGTTCCAGCTTGGGTGATCTGCTGAAGGCGGCGCTTGAAGGGCAGAATAAGGATAAATAAGGCATGTCCATATAAGATGGACTTGAGAATGGAGTAATGGAGTAATATTGCGCTTGATAAGCGCAGCAAAGCTGTCGGTAGATGGCAGCAATCAGTACAGCCTGACCTAAAGTGTCAGGCCGCAGGCATATGGGGATGGAGCGGATGACGGTATGGAAGCCAAGCAGCACAACAATTTATCGGTAACTGGAACTGCGGACCAGCGCAGGGGCGGGAGCCGGATGTTTTTTCTGGTCATCGTATTTCTGTTCTGGTTCTCTTCTTAATATATATGTCCCCGTGCTCTCGCCGTATGTAGAGCATCTGGGAGCTTCCTATCTAATGGTGGGCATGGTGCTTGGCGTGTATGGCCTGATGCAGATTCTGTTCCGTCTGCCCCTGGGCATCGGCTCGGACTATTTGAAGCGGAGGAGACCGTTTATTTATCTCGGCCTGATTGCAAGCGGAGCCAGCTGCTTCCTATTCATGTGGGGCCAGCAGCCGGGCTGGGCGCTTGCGGCGCGTGCGGTGTCGGGCATTGCAGCCTCCGCGTGGGTGGTGTACACTGTCATGTTCGCCGGATACTTCCCCAAGGAGGAAGCCGGACGGGCCATGGGCATGCTGCAGTTCACTACGGTTCTTGCCCAGATGACTAGCATGATGATCAGCGGTTATATCGTGGAGCATTGGGGCTGGCAGGCGTCGTTTCTGATTGGCGGTATTGTAGCGATTGGAGCGCTGCTGCTGGTGCTGCGCCTGCCGGAGCAGAAGCCGCAGGCTGCACAGAATAAAGTCCAATTAAGCGATCTGGCGCTTGTAATCAAGGAGCCGCTGCTAGTTAAGGTATCGCTTTTGTCCGTGCTGGCCCATTGCGTCCTGTTCATTACGATGTTTGGCTATACGCCGAATCAGGCGCTGAGCATCGGGGCAAGCAAGGAAAGCCTTGGCTGGCTGACGCTGGCCTTCATGGTGCCTCATGCGGCGGCTACTCTCTATGGCTCGCGGCTGTTCGGCAGGCTGCTGGGAGACCGGGGGACGCTGTTGCTGGGTTTTGCCGGTAGTGCGTTATTTACACTGCTTATTCCCACGATGCCGAATCTGGCCGCTCTATGTATTACACAGCTGGGGAACGGTTTTATGCAGGGCTTGATTTTTCCACTGCTGCTGGGGAAATCGGGGCTGGAATCGATCCTTATAAAAGAGCTACCGCGATGGGATTCTATCAGGCAGTGTATGCGATCGGGATGGCAGCCGGACCGTTTGCGGCAGGATGGATGAGCTCGCTGTACGGTCTTAGCGGAGGCTTCTGGCTGGGCGGGCTGGCCGCGCTGCTGGCGGCAGGCTTATCGTGGATATGGATGGCGGAAACGGTGACAAGCAGGGCGGGAAACGGGAATAAACTGAACCTGTGATGAGAGACTTATTGGTTTTTTGGCAAGAAGGGTAATATAATATATAGAGTAGACAGGTCGTTAAGGAGGAGCCGCCGGGGATGGAACGAATTGTGATGGTATGGTTTGTGGTTATCAATATAATCGGCTATGTAGTAATGTCCGAGGACAAGAACAAAGCCCGCAAGCGGCGGGACCGTGTGCCGGAGAAAACCCTGTTTCTGCTGGCCGCAATGGGCGGGTCGCTCGGTGTACTGACAGCCATGTACCGCAAGCGCCACAAGACAAGGCATGCTTCCTTCCGAATCGGAATTCCGCTGCTGCTGCTGCTTAATTTGCTGCTCTATGGTTATTTTTTAACGTAATGTTTAATGTAACGGTCTTATTATTCCTAATTATCGCTAAACCAAACAGAAGAAGAGGTGGCGTACATGTTATTTTCCAAAATTCTACTCGCCTATGACGGTTCCAAAGCTTCCAACCAGGCATTGGAGCGTGCCATTGAACTGGCGAAGGTTACTCCCGGATCTGCACTGCATGTCGTTCACGCTTTTGAATTCCCGCGGTTCTTCATTGGTGAAGCCCTGGCGCCTCTGCCGGCTTCGGTAAACAAGGATTATTACGATCTGGCTGTCCAAACGACTGAAGAGGTCAAAGGACGTCTGGAAGCGGAGGGGCTTAATCCTGTAGTAGAGCTGCTGCAGGGTTCACCTGCCGAGGTCATTCTGAGATATGCCAAGGAGCAGGCAGTGGACCTGATTATTATCGGCAGCCGCGGGCTTGGTGGCATTCGTGAGTTCGTGCTGGGGAGCGTAAGCCATAATGTGGTACAGAGCGCGCGTATTCCTGTGCTGGTAGTGAAATAATAGACGGATAGAAGAGGAGCGCCGACGCTTGACGGCGTTCCCTTTTTTTAAAAATATAAGAATTTATATGTTTCACGCTATAAATTATCCTTCTATTTCTCGCTGAAACGCCCCGTCCTTTAAAAGGATGGCGTAGCCGTTTCCACTTGGCGGCAACTAAGGCGGACAAGGCTTTTTTGAAGAAAATAAACCAGAATTATGGATTCAATCCGTGCTAAACGCGAACAATCGTTAGGTGTAATTTGACAATGTTCGTGTTTAAGTTGACATCCTATGTAGGCCATTGTTAAACTGAAGTCATAAGCAGCTCGTATAAAACCGGGGATAAGGCCCGGAAGTTTCTACCCGGGAACCGTAAATTACCGGACTACGAGGAAATAGGCTGACAGGAATCAAGCGGATGCTTGCCCGGATAACGGGCTTTGCTGTTGTGCGCGTGGTTACATTTGGTTGTGATATGCGCCGGTGAGCGGCATACGGGACTCCTGTCTTCTGATTCCTTGATGGTCCGATCCTCCCGCAGTGCTATGCGTCTGGAAGTCGGGCTTTTTTTGTCGGATTCTGAGCGGATGCATGAGCCGGGACAACCATACACAAGCTGTAGATATCCCCTTTGAGGAAATGGAAGGTAGGTCGGATCATGTCTGTGCAGGTGGCTGTCATTATGGGCAGTAAATCAGATTGGGAAACTATGGAGCATGCATGCAGCGTGCTGGATGAGCTTGAAATCGCCTATGAGAAAAAAGTCATCTCGGCGCACCGGACGCCGGATCTGATGTTCCGTTATGCGGAGGAGGCGGCGGGCCGCGGCATCGTCGTCATTATTGCAGGCGCAGGCGGCGCTGCGCATCTGCCGGGGATGGTTGCAGCGAAGACGCTGCTGCCGGTGATTGGCGTGCCGGTGCAGTCCAAAGCGCTGAATGGCCTGGATTCACTGCTCTCGATCGTGCAGATGCCGGGCGGCATCCCGGTAGCGACCGTTGCCATTGGCCGCGCCGGGGCCGTGAACGCAGGCCTGCTGGCTGCGCAGATTATCGGCGCGTTCGATCCGGCCGTGAGCAGCCGCGTACAGCGGCGGCGTGAGGCGATCCAGGCTGAAGTGCTGGAAAGCAGCGACAGCCTATGAGGCCCGGGGAGCTGAACGGGGCCGCTCCGGCAGCGCCCCGGACCGTGCTGCCCGGCGCGACGATCGGCGTGCTCGGCGGCGGCCAGCTCGGGCGCATGATGGCGCTCGCGGGCAGCGCCATGGGCTACCGCTTCGTGGCGCTGGACCCCGCGCCGGATGCGCCCTGCGGGCAGGTGACGCCGCAGATTCAGGCGGCGTACAATGACCGTGACGCGGCGAGGGAGCTGGCGCGCCGCGCGGACGTCATCACGTACGAGTTCGAGAACGTGGACGCGGGTGTAGCCGCGCTGCTGACGGAGGAGTCGTACGTGCCGCAGGGCAGCGAACTGCTGTATACGACGCAGCACCGGCTGCGCGAGAAAGCAGCCATCGAGGCGGCGGGCGTGCCCGTTGCCCCGTACCGCAAGATCGGCAGCTTGGCGGAGCTGAAGCAGGCGGCTGCCGAGCTGGGCCTGCCCTGTGTGCTGAAGACAGCCACAGGGGGCTATGACGGCAAGGGACAAGCCGTCATCCGCAGCGTGAGCCAGCTGGAGGAGGTTTACGCCCAGCTGGTGCCGCAAGCACCGGCACAGCAGACCGGCGGCAGCGAAGCAGCCGCTGCCGGAAGCATCCCCGAGCTGGTGCTGGAGAAGTTCATCGCGTTCCAGTGCGAGATCTCGGTCATTGCAGCCCGCAGTGCGTCCGGCGAGGTGAAGAGCTTCCCTCCAGCCGAGAACATCCACGTGAACAATATCCTGCATCTGTCGATTGTGCCCGCAAGGGTGCAAGAAGACATCCAGCGCCGAGCCTGTGAGCTGGCGGAGCAACTGGTCACGCAGATGAACGCGGTGGGCCTCTTGGCGGTTGAGATGTTCGTTACAGCGGAGGGGGAGCTGTTCGTCAACGAGCTGGCGCCCCGGCCGCATAATTCCGGACATTATACGATGGATGCCTGCGCGACCTCACAGTTCGAGCAGCAGGTGCGGGCGATCTGCAACCTGCCGCTCGGGGATACCACGCTGCTGACCCCGGCAGTGATGGTGAATGTGCTGGGCCAGCACCTGGAGGCTGCGGTGCAGCTGCTCAGTACAAATCAAGCCGACAGCCGGCTGGGGGTAATCCCCAAGCTTCATATATATGGTAAGACCGAGAGTACAACCGGCCGCAAAATGGGCCATATCAACCTGCTCTGCAAGGACACCGGAGACGCTCTGTCCTGGGTGGAGGAGCAAACTAACCTTTGGAGGAACTGAACCGATATGATCGAACGTTACAGCAGACCTGAGATGCGGGCCATTTGGACCGAAGACAATAAATTCAACGCCTGGTTGGAAGTAGAGCTGTGCGCCTGTGAAGCCTGGGCAGAGCTGGGAGTCATCCCCCATGAGGATGCGGCGAAGCTGCGCAAGGATGCGAAATATGATATTGCGCGGATCGACGAGATTGAGCTGGAGACCCGCCATGATGTGATCGCTTTTACCCGTGCGGTATCGGAGAGCCTGGGCGCGGAACGCAAATGGGTGCATTACGGCCTGACCTCCACCGATGTTGTGGATACAGCGCTCGGTTACCTGCTGCGTCAGGCCAATGACATTCTCGAACAGGATATCATCCGTTTCATAGAGATTCTGAAAGAAAAGGCACTCGCATACAAGGATACCCCGATGATGGGCCGTACCCATGGCGTACATGCCGAGCCAACGACCTTCGGACTGAAGATGGCGCTCTGGTATGAGGAAATGAAGCGTAACCTGGAGCGTTTCCGCCGTGCGGCGCTCGGTGTACAATTCGGCAAAATCTCCGGGGCTGTCGGCACCTACGCCAACATCGACCCGTTCGTGGAGGAATTCGTCTGCCGCAAGCTGGGCACAAGCCCGGCGCCGATCTCGACCCAGACGCTGCAGCGTGACCGTCACGCTGAATACATGGCGTCGCTGGCGCTGGTAGCCACATCGCTGGACAAGTTCGCTACCGAAATCCGCGCCTTGCAGAAGAGTGAGATCCGCGAGGTGGAAGAAGCTTTTGCCAAAGGGCAGAAGGGCTCCTCGGCCATGCCGCATAAGCGCAACCCGATCGGCTGCGAGAACATCTCCGGTCTGGCCCGCGTCATCCGCGGCCACATGGTGACTGCTTACGAGAACGTACCGCTGTGGCATGAACGTGATATCTCGCACTCCTCGGTAGAACGCATTATTCTGCCGGACGCTACGATGCTGCTGAACTATATGCTGAACCGCTTTGGGAACATCGTGAAGAACCTGACTGTATTCCCGGAGAACATGAAACGCAATATGAACAGCACATACGGTGTGCCTTTCTCCGGCCGCATCTTGACCAAGCTGATCGACAAGGGCTTTAGCCGCGAGCAGGCGTACGATACCGTGCAGCCGCGTGCAATGCAGGCCTGGGAAGAGCAGACTCAGTTCCGCTCTATTGTGGAAGCTACGCCCGAGATTACCAATGTGCTCAGCCCGGAAGAGATTGAGGATGCGTTCAGCCCGGTGTGGCATCTGAAGCATGTTGATACCATCTTCCGCAAGCTGGAGCTTATCTAACTGGACCTTATCTAACTCCAAAAGTGCAGTTAGTGGTGAACTGGGGAACGCAGTACTAAAAAGAAACTGGCTGAGAAGTAACGTAGAGGAAGTTTGGAACTGGAGAAGCGTCAGCGTTCGCCTTTATTCTCAAATTCGTTACTACTTAGGTCCCACCGAGGATTTAGCGTGTTGCCCTGGAACCTTCGGAGTAATTAGATGCGAAACTGCAACTAATTTCCGCCGAAACACCCATTATCAGGAGAACAAGTGCAAATCTGCAACTAAATTCGAGTAAATCGCTTCTTTAACGCTCAGAACCAGAAAATAGATGCGTTTTTGCACTTATTTACCCCGAAACGGAAAAAATCGGCTAAATAGATGCAGTTTTGCAACTAAATCTGTGAATTCGACTAATGAGGCGAGCATGCTGCTAAGTCTTGGATGCTCTTATCCTACGGTGGCCTAAGTAGTAACCAAATTTCAACCTATAAAGGTTTAATTCAATTAAGAAATTTGAGAATAACAGCGATCGGAAGTCCAAACATTCCTCGAAGTTACTTTTTGAAGACCAGTCTTCTTTCATAGCAAGATCATTAGTTCAAGGGAGGAAAGGTCATGACATCACCGGCCGTATCCACTGCCGTGGAACTTGTAAATGCGCCGCTGCTCTATAAAGGCAAGGTTCGTGAGCTGTACGATTTGGGGGAACAGGTGCTGATCGTGGTCACGGACCGGATCTCCGCCTTCGATTATGTGCTGGACCCGGCGGTGCCGGAGAAGGGCAATGTGCTCAACCGGCTGAGCGCGTTCTGGTTCGGGAAGACCCGGGAGCTGATCGAGAATCATGTGGTGCATATCGACGTCGATCAGTTGGGGGATGCCGTTAAGGACAAGGAAGCACTGCGCAACCGTGTTATGGTGGCACGCAAGGCCGAGCGTATTGATATCGAATGCGTAGTCCGCGGATGTATTACCGGCGGCGGCTGGAGACAATATGAGCAGACCGGCAAGGTCAACGGAATTGAGCTGCCAAGCGGCCTGCGCAAAAACGCCCAGCTCACTGATCCGATCTTCACCCCGGCGGCCAAAAACGATGTCGGCCACGACGAGGACATTCCTTTTGAGCGGATGCAGGAGCTAGTCGGTGCCGAGCTGGCGCTCGAGCTGAAGGAGAAGAGCCTGCAGCTGTTCGCTTTCGCCAGAGCCTACTGCGCCGAGCGGGGCATCATACTGGCAGACTGCAAGTTCGAATTCGGGCTGCTGGACGGTAAGGTGATTCTGATCGACGAGATTTTTACACCGGATGCTTCCCGCTTCTGGGCCAAGGAGAATTACGCGCTTGATATCGAGATTGACAGCATGGACAAGGAGCCGGTCCGGACGTACCTGTCCGCTTCCTCCTGGGACAAGAACAGCAAACCTGATCCGCTGCCGCAGGACGTTGTGGAAGAAACGACCCGCCGCTACCTGGACATTTACCACCGTCTGACCGGGCATTCCCTGTAGGCGAAAATATAGCTGCAACTTTTACCAAAGTAATTCAAGAAGCCCATGCTAATAAAACTTAAGTGTATGCTTCCGAAGCGAGTTTTACCGAAGTATTTCAAGAAGCCCATGCTAATAAAACTTTAGGGGGAACGACAAACGTATGTTAAAAGCGACCGTGTATGTCACCATCAAAAAAAGTGTGCTTGATCCTCAGGGCGTAGCCGTGCAGGGAGCCTTGCATTCTGTTGGATTTCAGGAAGTGGAGAGCCTGCGGATCGGCAAATATATGGAACTGACGCTGGATACGGATAACCGGGCGGAAGCAGAAGTGCGCCTGAAGGAAATGTGCGAGAAGCTGCTGGCCAATACGGTGATCGAGGATTACCGCTATGAATTGGAGGACTAGACATCATGAAATTTGCGGTACTTGTTTTTCCGGGCTCCAATTGTGATATTGACTGCTACAAGGCGGTAGAGGACACGCTCGGCGAACCTGTCGATTATGTGTGGCATACGGCGACCGATCTGTCGGCCTATGATTGTATTCTGGTACCAGGTGGCTTCTCCTATGGCGACTATCTGCGCTGCGGCGCGATTTCGCAGTTTGCTCCCGTCATGGCTGAAGTGGCCAAAGCGGCGGAGCAGGGCAAATTCGTGCTCGGTATCTGCAACGGCTTCCAGATTCTGACCGAAGCGGGCCTGCTGCCGGGTGCGCTGCTGCGCAACAATTCGATGAAGTTCCGCTGTCATGACACGGTGCTTAAGGTCGTTAATAATGAAACCCCGTTTACTATTGACTACGCTAAGGATGAAGAGATTATCATCCCGATCGCCCATGGCGAAGGCAACTATTACTGTGATGAGGCTACACTGGCTGAACTGCAGGCCAATAACCAGATTGTGTTCACTTACAGCGACAACCCGAACGGGTCTGTAGCCGATATTGCCGGTGTCAGCAATGTACAGGGCAATGTGGTGGGCATGATGCCGCATCCGGAGCGTGCGGCAAATGCGCTGCTCGGCTCGGAGGATGGCAAAAGAATGTTTACATCGATACTGAAGACCTGGAGGGAACGTTATGACGCAGCAAGTATCCGTTAAAGAACCGACCGCAGAACAAATTGCGGAGCAGAGAATCTACAGCCAATTCGGCGTGTCGGACAGCGAATATGAGCTGATTACCACCTTCATGGGCCGCAAGCCGAACTACACGGAGATTGGTGTATTCAGTGTTATGTGGTCCGAGCATTGCGCCTATAAGAATTCGAAGCCGCTGCTGCGCCGTTTCCCGGTAACCGGAGAGCGCGTGCTGATGGGACCGGGCGAAGGCGCGGGTATTGTCGATATCGGTGACAACCAGGCGGTTGTGTTCAAAATCGAAAGCCATAACCACCCTTCGGCGGTAGAGCCTTTCCAGGGCGCAGCAACAGGGGTAGGCGGAATTATCCGCGATATCTTCTCCATGGGCGCACGGCCGGTGGCCCTGCTGAATTCCCTGCGTTTCGGCAAGCTTGAGAGCGACCGGGTGAAATATTTGTTCGAGCATGTCGTGTCGGGGATCGCGGGTTATGGCAACTGTATCGGGATTCCGACCGTTGGCGGCGAGATTATGTTCGATGACAGCTACGACGGCAATCCGCTCGTCAATGCGATGTGTGTCGGACTGATCGATCATGACAAAATCCAGCGCGGTGTCGCCCAAGGCGTCGGCAATCCGGTCTTCTACGTTGGTCCTCCTACCGGACGCGATGGCATTCATGGCGCGACCTTCGCATCCGTTGAACTGACCGAGGAATCGGAAGCCAAACGGACGGCTGTTCAGGTTGGCGATCCGTTTATGGAGAAGCTGGTGATGGAATCCTGCCTGGAGCTGATCGACAGCGGCATCGTTATCGGCATTCAGGACATGGGCGCAGCAGGCCTGACCTGCTCCAGCGCCGAGATGGCCAGCAAAGCGGGCAACGGGCTGGAGCTGTACCTGGATCAGGTGCCGCAGCGTGAGGACGGCATGACGCCCTATGAGATGATGCTCTCCGAATCCCAAGAGCGGATGCTGTTTGTGGTCGAGCCGAAGGATGAGGCGCAGGCCCAGGAGATTTTTGACCGCTGGGGCGTGATCTGCTGCAAAGTGGGCAAGGTGACGGATGACGGACGCTTGAAGCTGTATCATCACGGTGAAGTTGTCGGTGACATGCCGGTCACAGCGCTGGTGGATGAGTGCCCGGTATACGACAAGCCGTCGGCGGTGCCCGCTTATTATGAAGCGAGTGCAGCGATAGATACATTGCGTTATGAAGAGGTTGCCGATCTTGGCGGCGCGCTGCGCAAGATCCTCTCTTCGCCAACGGTGGCGAGCAAAGCCTGGGTATACAACCAATACGATTACATGGTTCGCACCAGCACGGCGGTTCGTCCAGGCTCGGATGCGGCAGTAATCACGATTCCGGGTACTCGCAAAGGGCTGGCTATGACTACGGACTGCAACGGCCGTTATGTCTACCTGGACCCTGAAGTCGGCGGACGGATTGCTGTCAGCGAAGCGGCTCGCAACATTGTCTGCTCCGGCGCACAGCCGCTGGCGATCACGGATAACCTGAACTTCGGGAATCCGGAGAAGCCGGAGATCTTCTGGCAGATGGAACGTGCGGTAGACGGGATGGCGGAAGCTTGCCGTGTGCTGGATACGCCGGTTATCGGCGGAAACGTCAGCTTGTATAACGAGAATGCCTCCGGGGCGATCTATCCAACACCGGTTGTCGGTATGGTAGGCCTTGTGGAGGATACCGATCATATTACGACCCAAGCGTTCAAGCAAGAAGGCGATGCCATTCTGCTGCTTGGCGTAACCAAAGCTGAGCTGGGCGGAAGTGAGCTGCAGTACGCGGTTCATGGAGTAACTGAAGGACGCCCGCCGGCGCTTGATCTGGCTACGGAGAAAAAACTGCTGGAAGCTGTGCTGGGTGCGATCCGTGGCGGATTGGTGCGTTCGGCGCATGACCTGTCCGAAGGCGGACTGGCGGCGGCGCTGGCGGAGAGCTGCATCAGCGGCGGAATCGGCGCGAATGTGGACCTGTCCGCAGGCGGACTGCGTCATGACGTTGCCCTGTTCAGTGAGAGCCAGTCGCGTATTGTACTGACTGCTGCCCCTGAACGGGCGGAGGAACTGAAGGCTGCAATTGCGGCCGGCGGAGTGCCGGTTGAAATCATCGGAGCCGTAGGCGGAGACAGACTGCGGGTGAACCTGGACGGCACAGCTGTGCTGGACGAGCCTGTGGCTGAATTGAAATTCATTTGGGAGGATGCCATTCCATGTCTTATGAAATAAAGACCGGGAAAGAGCAGGCGGACCCTATCCTGTGGACCGGCGACTTTTACAACGAAGGAACGGGCTCGGGAGATATTTTTGACACATTAAAAGAGGAATGCGGCGTATTTGGAGTCTACGGACATCCGGAGGCCGCTTCTATGTCCTATTACGGGCTGCATGCCCTTCAGCACCGCGGCGAGGAAAGTGCCGGCATCTGTGTGGCGGATGGACGTGATTTCAACTACCACCGCGGCATGGGGCTGGTAAAGGAAGTGTTCGACAAGGATAAAATCGCTTCGCTGGTCGGCGACATGTCGATCGGGCATGTGCGCTATTCGACCAGCGGTGATAGCCGGCTGACCAATGCACAGCCACTGGTCTTCAAGTATCGCGATGGCGATCTGGCGATTGCCACCAACGGCAATATCGTTAACGAGCCGCTGATCCGCAAAGAGCTGGAGCGCAGCGGCTCAATCTTCCAGACCACCAGTGATACCGAGGTGCTGGCGCATCTGATTGCACGGTCGCAGAAGGATTTCGTTGAAGCGACCAAGGATGCGCTCAGCCAGCTGGTCGGCGGCTTCGCCTTCCTGCTGATGACCAACGACAAGCTGCTGGTTGCTTCGGACGCGCACGGCCTGCGTCCGCTTGTTATGGGTCGGCTGGGCGATGCATATGTCTTTGCCTCCGAGTCATGCGCGCTGGAAGTGATCGGCGCGAAGCTGGTCCGCGACATTGAGCCGGGCGAAGTGCTTGTGCTGGATAAGGACGGCCTCCGCGAGGATCGCTTCACCGAACCGAAACGCAAGGCGCTTTGCGCCATGGAATATATCTACTTTGCGCGTCCCGACAGCGATCTGAACGGCTCGAACCTGCACTCCGCCCGCAAGCGGATGGGCAGCCGGATGGCATTGGAAGCGTTCGTTGACGCTGATATTGTGACCGGTGTGCCGGACTCCAGCATCTCGGCGGCCATCGGGTACGCCGAGCAGACCGGCATCCCTTACGAGCTTGGGCTGATCAAGAACAAATATACCGGACGCACCTTCATCCAGCCGAGCCAGGAGCTGCGCGAGCAGGGAGTGAAGATGAAGCTTAGCGCCGTGCGCCGTGTCGTCGAAGGCCAGCGTGTCGTCATGATCGACGACTCCATTGTGCGCGGCACCACCTCGCGCCGGATCGTCAACCTGCTGCGCGAGGCAGGCGCGGCTGAGGTTCACGTGCGGATTACCTCGCCGCCGTTCAAGAATCCCTGCTTCTACGGCATCGATACGCCGGACCGCCGCGAGTTGATCGCTTCTCGGCAGTCGATTGAAGAGATGTGCCAGGAGATTAACGCCGATTCGCTCGCGTTCTTGTCGCCAGAGGGATTGATTACCTCCATTGGCGGTTATAATAGCGGCGACTACAAGGGCGGGCTGTGCCTGTCCTGCTTCGACAATGATTACCCGACGCAGGTGGATTTTGGCGGGGAAGAGAAGGACGGCTGCTCCTGCTAAGCGTGCTGATCCCCCTAGCTTGTGCCCATCCCCCTAAATCCCCCTTTCCAAGGGGGACCCCGGAGGGCGCTGCCCTCCGGCCACTCGAAAGCTCGGCGGTAGGAGTTGGGTTTTAACTTGCTAAGTGGGGGCTAGGTGTGTGTGCTCGCTTTGTCCCTGTATGCTGCGCACGGACGGGACACGCTTAACGGCGCTTCCTTTCTGCTGGCGGCATGCAGCCACGCCAGCCCCTGGCTAGTCCGCCTGCCCCCTGTTTGCTGCGCAAATGCGGTGTGCGGCGGACGCGCCGGGCTAAAGCCCTTGGCGGCAGCTGCGCCCGCCGCCCTGAACTAGTACAGCATCTCAGTTCTTATCGGGGCGTGCTCCTGATCTGTAAGCAGGGTTGCGTGTAACGTTTGGAACCCGCATTAAAGAAAGGTGACCTCCGGAGCGACGCAGGACCGCAGGCTTCAACTCAGCGGACCATATACATTTCACCGCCTGCCCCAAATTCCTGCAATTATGCAGTTTTTTTCGGGCAAAAACGGTCTTCGGGAGCCTAAGCCTGCAAAAGTGCAGGAATTTACGCCCACAGCGCTGGTTTGCAGACCCAACCGCCGGAAAACCTGTACTTTTGCAGGAATTAAGCGATCTAGGGAAAGAGGAGAGAAAATTCCTGTACTTATGCAGGAATTTCTCTTCGGGTGAGTCTGCCGACCCTTCGTCCACAGGCTTTGGTCTTGGAAGCTGGGGAACGGGAAAAGAACTTATGAAAAGTACTACTGGCCCGCCTGCCCCCTGTTTGCTGCGAAAATGCAGGGAGCGGCGGATGGCGCCGGGCTAAAGACCTTGGCGGCAGCTGGGCAAGCCGCCCGAGGCTAGCCGGCCTGCCCCCTGTTTGCTTCGCAAATGCGTGGGGCGGCGGACGCGCCAGGGGAGGTGCTCGGCTTCGCAGAGCACCGAATCCTGTGCTGTGCAAGGCGTGGGAATCCGGCTTGCAGGAGGTCTCTACCGGGGGTTGGAGTTGTGGAGAGGAAGTTGGAACTGGAGAAACGTTAGCGTTCGCCTGAAAGCTTTCCGAAGGAAAGCTCCTTCGTAAGCATACGCTAGGTTTGGATTTCTACCGCCAAGAGCGGTTTCAATCAGGAAATCCAAACATAACAGCGATCGGAAGTCCAACTGTCCTTGTAACAATGATGCCCCCCCAAAGAGGGCCGGATACATCCGAATTCCCCCACGCTCTAAACTAAATTAAATGAGGTGTCCAACAGTGTCGGAAGCTTATAAGAATGCCGGAGTCGATATTGCGGCTGGCAACGAAGCGGTAGAACGCATGAAGAAACACGTGAAACGCACGTACCGTCCCGAGGTCATGACCGAACTGGGCGGATTCGGCGGCTTGTTTGGCCTGAATAAGGACAAATATGAGGAGCCTGTGCTGGTCTCGGGAACCGACGGTGTGGGCACGAAGCTCAAAATCGCGTTCGCGGCAGACCGCCACGACACCATTGGCATCGACGCGGTAGCCATGTGTGTGAACGATATTGTCGTGCAGGGCGCAGAACCGTTGTTTTTCCTCGATTATCTGGCCTGTGACAAAGTGATTCCGGAGAAAATCGAAGCGATTGTGGCCGGGATTGCCGAAGGTTGCCACCAGGCGGGCTGCGCGCTGATCGGCGGCGAAACAGCGGAAATGCCGGGCATGTACGCGGAAGGTGAATATGACATCGCCGGATTTACCGTAGGCGTAGCCGATAAGGCCAAGCTGGTAACAGGCGTGGATATCGCTTCTGGAGATACGGTGATTGGTCTGGCATCCAGCGGCATTCACAGCAACGGCTATTCGCTAGTGCGCAAGCTGCTGCTGGAGGACGGGGGATACGAGCTGAATGAGGTGGTGCCGGAGTTGGGCGCACCGCTGGCAGATGTACTGCTGGCTCCGACCCGGATCTACGTGAAGCCGCTGCTGGCGCTGCTGGAGCAGCTTACAGTCAAAGGCATGGCGCATATTACCGGCGGAGGCTTCATCGAGAATATTCCCCGGGTGCTGCCGCAGAACGTGGATGTAGAGGTGAATTACGGCTCATGGCCGATCCAGCCGATCTTCGGCTTGATGCAGAGCAAAGGCAATATCAGCAACCGCGACATGTTCACAACCTTTAATATGGGCATCGGGATGATTGTTGTGGTAGCGGCAGAGGACGGAGAACGCGCACTGGAGCTGCTGAAATCGAGCGGTGAGGAAGCTTATCTGATCGGTACTGTAAAAGAAGGCGAGCACAAGGTTACCTTTACAGGAGCTGAAGTGTGATGGAGTGGAGCCGGATCGCTGTGTTCGCCTCCGGGCAAGGCAGTAATTTCGCCGCGCTGGCTGCGGCGCAGCGGGGCGGCAGACTCGGGTCAGGACGCATCGAGCTGCTGGTCTCGGACAAGCCGGAAGCGCCGGTGGCGCAGCGCGCGGAGGAAGCGGGCGTGCCTTCACTCCTGCTGCGGCCGAAGGATTTCGCCAGCCGTGAACTGTATGAAGCTGAGATTGTAGCCGAGCTGCAGCGCCGGGAGATCGGACTAATTGTACTGGCTGGCTACATGCGGCTGATTACGCCGACTTTGCTTGTTCCATACGCGGGACGGATCATCAACATTCATCCTTCGCTGCTGCCTGCTTTTGCCGGCAAGGATGCGATTGGCCAGGCGCTGGATTACGGCGTGAAGCTGACGGGCGTTACGGTGCATTTTGTCGACGGAGGCATGGATACCGGACCGGTCATCGCCCAGCGCGGTGTGCAGGTAGAGGAGCAGGATACTGTAGAATCGCTGGCAGAACGTATCCATCAGGTGGAATATGAGCTGTACCCGCAGGTGGTAGCTGAAATGGCGGCCGGGCGGGTGGGGCTGACGGGCAGAAAGACGGTTATCCGCAAGTAGTAATATAATCATACCAAGCTTGTTATCCCAAAGGAGGACTATTCAAAGTGAGTATCAAAAGAGCGCTGGTCAGCGTATCGGATAAACAGGGGATCGTGGATTTTTGCCGCGAGTTGTCTGCATTGGGTGTTGAGATTATCTCCACGGGCGGTACAAGCACACTGCTTGCCAAAGAAGGCGTGCCGGTCATCGGCATTTCGGATGTGACAGGGTTCCCGGAAATTATGGACGGACGTGTCAAAACCCTGCATCCGGCGGTTCACAGCGGACTGCTGGCGGTTCGTGACAATGAGGAGCACACGCGTCAGATGACCGAGCTGGGTCTGGATTATATCGATCTGGTCGTTGTGAATCTGTATCCTTTTGCCGAAACGATTGCCAAGCCGGATGTATCCTACGAGGAAGCCATCGAGAACATCGATATCGGCGGACCGACGATGCTGCGCTCGGCAGCGAAGAACCATGCGTTCGTCAGTGTGGTGGTGGATGCGGCAGATTATGCTGTGGTGCTGGAAGAGGTCCGTGCCGGTGGGGATACTACGCTCGAAACACGCAAACGCCTTGCGGCCAAAGTCTTCCGCCATACGGCGGCTTACGATGCTCTGATCTCCGATTATCTGTCCAAGGTTACCGGTGATCCGCTGCCGGAGCGTTATACGGTTACTTACGAGAAAATCCAGGATCTGCGCTATGGTGAGAACCCGCACCAGAAGGCTGCCTTCTACCGCAAGCCGCTGGCTGCGCTGGATACGCTGACCGCTGCCGAGCAGCTGCACGGCAAAGAGCTGTCCTATAACAACATCAACGACGCCAACGCGGCGCTGCAGATCGTCAAGGAATTTGAAGAGCCGGCAGTAGTGGCGGTTAAGCATATGAATCCTTGTGGTGTGGGCGTGGGAGCAAGTGTATATGAAGCTTATCAAAAAGCCTACAATGCCGATCCTACCTCGATCTTCGGCGGTATTGTGGCGGCCAACCGGATCATTGATGCCGATACGGCCAATCTGCTGAAGGAAATCTTCCTGGAGATTATTCTGGCCCCTGGCTTCACAGAAGAAGCGCTGGAGATTCTTACGAAGAAAAAGAACATCCGCCTGCTCAAGATCCGTGATCTCAGCACGGCTGCAGCCCGTAAGAGCAGTCTGATCGTGACCTCGATCGACGGTGGCATGGTGGTGCAGGAAAGCGACGTGCATAGTGTTAATCCGGACGAGCTTCAGGTGGTTACGGACCGCAAGCCTACGGAAGAGGAGCTGAAGCAGCTGCTATTTGCCTGGAAAGTCGTGAAGCATGTGAAGTCCAACGCGATTGTGCTGGCCGCAGACAACATGACAGTGGGGGTAGGCGCAGGCCAAATGAACCGTGTAGGTGCGGCGAAGATTGCCATCGAACAGGCGGGGGACAAGAGCCAGGGAGCGGCGCTCGCTTCGGATGCTTTCTTCCCGATGGGAGATACGTTGGAGCTGGCGGCCAAGGCCGGAATTACTGCTGTGATCCAGCCGGGCGGATCGGTGAAGGACGAGGAATCGATTAAAGTAGCCAATGAATATGGCATTGCCATGGTCTTTACCGGCGTCCGTCATTTCAAACACTAGCAGGCTGGGGAGGATCTTATGGATATTTTAGTAGTGGGCGGCGGCGGCCGGGAGCATGCGATCATCTGGAGTCTGTCCCAGAGCCCCAAGGCGGGCACAATCTACTGTGCCCCCGGCAACGCCGGGATCGCCACGCTGGCAGAATGTGTACCGATTGGAGTATTTGAGTTTGACCGGTTGACCGCCTTCGCCAAGGAGCACCATATCGGCCTTGCTGTAATCGGGCCGGATGATCCGCTTGCAGCGGGCATTGTGGATGCTTTTGAAGCGGCAGGCATTCCTGTCTTCGGCCCGCGCCGCAATGCGGCCGAGATCGAAGGCAGCAAAACCTTCATGAAGGATCTGCTGCACAAATACAACATCCCAACGGCGGCCTATGAGAAATTTAGTGAATATGAAGCCGCGCTTGTCTTTCTGCGCAGCCGGGAGCTGCCGATTGTCATCAAGGCGGACGGGCTGGCCGCAGGCAAGGGAGTAACAGTAGCGTATTCACTGGAAGAAGCGGAATTGGCGCTCAGTGACATTATGGTTGGCAAAATATTCGGCGAAGCGGGAGCGCGGGTGGTGATCGAGGAGTTTCTGGCCGGACAGGAAATGTCGATTCTGGCCTTCGTGGATGGAGAGACGGTGCGACCGATGGCTGCTGCCCAGGATCATAAGCCGATCTTTGACGGCGACAAAGGCCCGAATACCGGCGGCATGGGTACGTACTCTCCTCTGCCGCACATCAACGAAGCGATTATTCAAGAAGCGGTGGAGACCATCATCAAGCCGACTGCCCAAGCGATGGTGGCTGAAGGCCGGCCGTTCAGCGGCGTGCTGTTCGCCGGGCTGATGATCGCTCCGGACGGCAAGCCGAAGACGATTGAATTCAATGCCCGCTTCGGTGACCCGGAGACACAGGTGGTGCTGCCGAGACTGAAGAGCGACCTGCTGGAGATTATGCTGGCGGTAGTTGAGCACCGGCTGGATCAGCTGGAGATTGAGTGGAGCGAGCAAGCGGCAGTCTGTGTGGTGCTGGCTTCACAGGGCTATCCTGGCCCTTATCCGAAGGGAGTTCCGATCAGCGGATTGGATGCCGGCGGAGAAGGACTGGTCTTCCATGCCGGGACAGCACGCGGCGAAGACGGCAGCTGGATCACGAACGGCGGGCGTGTGCTGGGCGTGGTAGGGCTGGGCGATACGATAACCGAAGCGCGCAGCGCTGCGTACAAGCGTGCGGACAGCATCGCTTTTGCCGGGAAGCAGAGCCGGACGGACATCGCCATGAAAGCTCTGGTCTAGGACAAAGTACCGTATCCTAGCAAAAATTTACGCTTTAAGTCCTAAAAAGGGACTGACAAGTGATAGAAGAAGTGCTATAATACAAAACGTACGGGGGAAAATGTGCGGATATATACAGATAAAGGGTCTTTCCGATCATGGAAAGGCCTTTTTTAAACTATAAGAAAGTATAAATTTCACCTATATAAGTACATAGGACCAGTTACAGATTTAAGGGGGAATCATCTTTGATTAAGGTTGGAAGAAATGACTTGTGCCCATGCGGCAGCGGCAATAAATACAAAAAGTGCTGCCTGGGCAAGGAAACGTCTGTGGCGGATTCTATTCTGCGGCTGGTAACAACGCAGGAGGCGGTAGCGCGTGAGACGGTGGCGCAGCAGCCTGCAGTCACGCCGCCGGCGCGTCCCGAGAGCAAGCTTACGCTCGCCAAGCTTAGAAAGACGGTCTCGAAGGATCTGAAGTGGGAGCATCCAGCCCATGAACAGCTGGCCCTGGAGCTTATAGAGAGTATGCGGTATGACTATGACAAGGAACTGATTCTGGAAGCGATTATGCTGTGGAACGGTTACTCCTGCAAGATGAAACCGGCTGTGAAGAAGACGGGTTCATTCTGTGCCGCTATCGAATACCTGCTGTCCGAGGAATACGGCTTCCTGATTACCCAGGTACATCTCGCCAAGAAATACGAGGTTACAGCCGCTACCATCTCACGCAAGGTCAAAGAGATCTTTAATTATATTGAAGAGTATGGCATGGGCGGCGAAGAAGAGGAGCTGCTGAACCTAAACGGTGCAGGTACACCGAAGGAGCAGGAGCAGACACTGCTGCATATGGCGCTGGAAGCCAACTCCTCGAAACGGCGGATTCAGCTTGCTGAGGCAGCGCTGGAGATCTATCCTGACAGCCCCGACGCCTATCTGATTCTGGCGGAAGAGTCTGACAACGAGCAGGAAGTGCGAGCTCATCTGCAGGCGGGTATAGATGCTGGGAGACGTGAACTGGGCGAGCGGTATTTCAAGCAGAACAAAGGTTATTTCTGGGGAATGCAAGAGAGTCGTCCGTATATCCGGGTGTGCAAGAGTTATGCCGACTCCTGCTGGCTTGGCGGCGATGCGGAAGAAGCAGCGAAGATGCTGGAGCATATTCTGGAGCTGAATGAAGGCGATAATACCGGGGCACGGCATCTTCTGGCGGCAGCGTATCTCTACAGCAACAAGCTCGGGAAGACGGAGCAGTTGCTGCGGAAATATGGCGAGGACGCCGCCGCCGCCGCTTTTGCCTATGACCGGATGGTGCTGGAATTCAAGAAGAACGGGATTACCTCCCAGCTCAAAATGCTCTACCGGGTAGCACGCAATGTGAATAAGCATGTGCCGGACTACCTGCTGGGTGTAAAGCGGCTGCCGCATAATCTGCCGGATTATGTAGGAATGGGCGACTCGAACGAAGCGATTGAATACGTCATTATGCATTCCCGCCTGTGGGCGAGTGTGCCGGATCTGCTCAAATGGATGATGAAGCAATAGTGCGGAATTTAAGATAGGAACGCTGAAGAATCACTGGCCCGGAAGCGGGGGCGGTGGTTCTTTTTTTCTCGTAGAAACGGATGCCTGAAAGCGATACGTAGTATCGCTGCTTCGGAAGCATACGCTTTTCAGAGGACGGCGAAACCGTTTCTTCTTGTTGTGTCTGAAGCTGTCAAAAAAAAGGGTTGACGCCCCCAAAATTTATGGTTATATTTGTAATATAATAGCATATTTTATCAATCTCCAATTGGCGGAGTCGATCTTTAAGGAGTGGTTTCTTTGCATCCTACAACCACAATTCGCACTGAACTGGAAGGCTTCCTCAGACGAAAAGGATTAAACTTTAGCCAGCTGGGAAGGGAGGCGGGACTGAATCCGGGAACGGTCAGCTCCATTATTAATGGAAACCGCGTCATGGCCGTGGATCAATTGGACCGGATGACTGCTGTGCTGGGATTGCCTCAAGGGTATTACTATGAACAGTACATTCAGGAGAGTATGGTTGACACTGTACCGGATTGGCGCAGAATCAAGCCTTTTCTGTACCGCTGTGCGGAGTTGGACAAGCTGGACTGTATCCGGCAGATTGTAATGCTGCTGCTGGATAATCTGATCTATTCGCCGCTGCTGTTTGAAGTGGCGGAGGACTTCTTCAATGAAGGCCGATCGGAAGCAGCTATTCTGCTCTATGAGAGTGTAGCTACCAGTGAACGCCGCCAGCATTCGGAACGGCTCGCATTCTGTCATTACCGCTTGTTCACCCTGCGGCTTGGTGAGAATCAGGAGGATAATCTCCTCGCGGCGCTGCAGTTCGAACCTTTTGTCGATCGGTTGGATGAGATTGATCAGTTGGATGCTCTTAGAGATTTGGCTAATACATTTCGATCCATGCGAAGATGGGACAAGGTAGATAAGATAGCTAAGGATATGGGAACGAAGGCAAAGATACAACTTATAAATGCACAGCAAGATAGAAGAAGAGAAGAACCAACAAAAAAAACAAAAAGACCTTTATTTGTATATTTAGCTCTGTCTAATCTCTTTCGTGGTGCTGTTAGTGATGCACGGGGAGATCATAATGAGGCATTAGAATTTAACTATACGTACGCAGATCTTAGCTGGGTGAAAGAAGAAGATGAGGAAACTAGGTATTGGGTTAAGATGCTCGAAGCATGGGCACAAGCTAATATATGGGTGTGCAAACTCTTTTATGGTGATTCAAGTGTTATTAAGGATTATGTGGCTTACATCGAACAGAACAGAAATGAAACGCTAACAGGTCTATTAAATATTCTAACGGCGGCTAACCAGTTCGATTATGAAGTTGATGATATTATTAAGAAATTTGAGAATGAAATATTATCTTATATCCAGTTGAGCCAGCCTGCAAGTGTAGGAGTTTATTCCAAAGAAGTGATAACTGAGCGAGCTGACCGTCTTTTGTTTGAATTAGCTAAGTACAATCTTAAAAAAGGTTTGTATGTACTCGGTTTTTCATACTTAACTAATGCTCTGCATAAATCTATTCTACTAAATAATGATTCTTTTATTCTTGACTGTGTTCGTTTATTCGAGAAATACCGAGAATTCTCATCAATTGAAACGCAAACTGAATATTGGAATCTACTCAAAGAGGAGGAATAAAAATGAAAAAAAAGCTGGCAATGATCATAACGTGCTTCAGTTTATTATTTGTAATAACTGGTCCGATGCAGACAGGTCCTATCAACATAACTCCGCTTAACAATTGGCACGGGGGTTAATATAGCTTAATTCTCATTATTTCGACTTAAAAGACCAGTATTTGCTGGTCTTTTTTGTGGTTTTTTAGTATGAATTTTCCTGAAAAATTTTTTTCAGAAACATAGTCATAGTCTTCTAAAATAATCATAAATAAGGAGGGATTTGGGTGGAGAAACATAAAAAATTAGAAGAACAGATGGAGAAGGCCAGACAAGAACTCTGCGATCTGGAACAAATCTATGGTTTAGGCCATCCCGGCGTGCTCAGACAGTCCATGGTTCTGGACGAACTGATTAACCGGTACAATCGGAGTTATTACGCACACGTTAACAATTATACCTACCGTAGTGAGCGTGGTACCAAAGACGAGCATAAGCCAGGGCAAGCGCAGCTTCACAGTAATACTTTTGCCGCATCTTTTGGCTAAAATCCGTTGGCTGTAACCTTTCGGGGAGTCCTCTACTCTATCAGGGCAGCGCAAATTGTAACGGAATTTGTTATCCGTTATAGTTAATAGAGAATTATTCTACATAAGGTCATAAGAGTTTCGGAGGAATCTATGAATATTGGCGTTACGGTATCACAGAAAGAACTGATGGATGTCCTGCTGAATGTTGCAGTAGTACGGCCTGTGTTTATTTGGGGACCGCCTGGAATCGGCAAATCTTCGCTGGTGGAGCAGTTCGCTGCAGACCTGGGTCTTCCTTGTGTCTCCTTGCTGGGCAGCCAGCTGGCACCTGAAGATATTATCGGCGTACCGCAGATCAAGGATGGCGTGAGTGTATTCTGTCCGCCGAAGATGATTGCCCGGGATGAGCCGTACTGTTTATTTCTCGATGAATTAAATGCCTGTTCTCAGGAAGTGCAGAAGGCGTTCTACAGCTTGATCCACGAACGGCGCATTGGCGAATATCATCTGCCGCAGGGCTCGATTGTGATTGGGGCGGGCAACCGGGCGCAGGACAGTGCGATTGTGAAGCCGATGTCCTCGGCGCTGATTAACCGGATGTTCCATGTTCAGCTGAAGGTGACGGCTAGAGAGTGGTTCGACTGGGCGTATGCCAGCGGTATTCATCCACATGTGATCGAATATCTGCAGGCGCGGCCGGACCATCTCTGGACACAGCCGCCGAAGACAGAGGAGCCTTTCTCCACACCGCGTGCCTGGCATATGCTCAGTGATGCGCTGCATGAATTCAAGGATGAGCTGCCGCTTCAGATGATAGAGGTGCTGGCCCGCGGCTGTCTTACGCCGGATCATGCCTTGCAGTTCAAGGCTTTTCATAAGAATCTTAGCGGGAAATTCCAATTGAATAAAATCCTGAATGGAGATGCAAGGTTTCCGCATGAGGCGGAGGACCGGGATCTCCTTTACTTTTTGACGTTGTCTTTCCGGGCGCAGATTATCAAAGTGCTGCCGGAGAAGAAGGAAGCGATTAAGGAGGATCACCGCAGCTTCGCCCACCGGGCCAAGGCGCTGATCAAGGAATTAAGTGAGATCAGTCTGGAGATGGCGCAGCTGGTGGTTGCCGATCACGGGGAAGGACAGGTGCTGCCTGCCTGGTTCACGGTGGAAGTAATTCGTGACCTGCCGCGTCTGGCCGGGAAGGACAAATAATGGCCAAGAAACGCGCGCCCCAGCAGGATATCGCTGCACTCAACTATACCGAAGCACATAGGTTTATTACCCTGCATCCGATGTTTGCGCCGCTGGCCAGCCATGCCTATATCTATCGTGACGAGTCCAGCTGGCGGGGATACCCCGAAGAGGGCTGGGCTGTAGTGAACAGCAGAGGGGCTATTTATGTCCATCCCAAGCGGCGCGGTGAGGTCGAGGAATGGATTTATGTGCTGGCCCATTGTCTGCTGTATTTGGGTTTTGGACATTTTCAGGACCGGGAGCATCCTGTCCTGTGGAATATAGCCTGCGATGTCTATATCTCCAAGTTTCTCTATGATATGAAGCTTGGCAAGCCGCCGGGCGAGTTCGGGTTCCGGGTAGATATCCCTGCCGGCAGTGAGCAGAAGCTGTATGAGCGGCTGGTGGAGCGCGGGGTGCCGGACGAGCTGAAGGTTCACGGGACAGCCGGGGATAAACACGGAGATATGATGATCGTTCCAACTCGCAGCGGCTATGCGGGAACCCGCAAGACGGATTGGGAGGGGGCTTTTGCCACTGGACTGGCGATGGCTGCAGCGAAGGCGGTGAATGTCGCCGCTGGTTATGAGGCTTCGATGTTCACCGCTGAGGTACGAAATACACCGGCTGCAAGGGCGCGCAACTGGTTCATTGACCATTATCCGCTGCTGGGAGCTCTTGCCTCCGGCTTCACACTAATTGAAGATACTGCCCTCTGCCAACGGATGGATATTTCGATTGCGGCGATTGATGTCACTGAACGGGAAATCTATCTTAACCCTGCGGCTGGTCTGGATGCGGAGGAATGCAAATTCGTCCTTGCCCATGAGCTGCTGCATGCCGGACTGCACCATCAGGAACGCTGCCAGGGCCGGGATCATTATCTCTGGAACGTGGCCTGTGATTATGTCATTAATCATTGGCTTGCAGAGATGCATGTCGGCGAAATTCCGCAAGTAGGCATCCTGCTGGATGAGGAGATGCGGGGAATGTCGGCAGAAGCCATTTATGATCGCTTGGTGACGGATATGCGGCTCTACCGTAAGCTGAACACGCTTCGGGGCACCGGAGGAGCGGATATGCTGGATCAGGGCAGAGCGGGTCTGTGGGACCCGCGTGACGGGGTAAGTATGGATGAATTCTGCCGCAATGCGCTGCAGCAGGGGCTGCTCTATCATCAGGAGAGCGGGCGGGGACTGATTCCCGCCGGATTGATTGAAGAGATCCGCGCGCTGGGCCAACCCGCCATCCAGTGGGATGTGGAGCTGGCCAAGTGGTTCGACAGTTATTTCTCTCCGGTGGAGAAGGTGCGCACCTATGCGCGTGTAAGCCGCCGGCAATCATCCACGCCGGATATCGCCAGGCCGAAGTGGGTGGATCAGGGCGGAGACGAGGACGGGCGTACGTTCGGCGTGATTCTGGACACCTCAGGCTCGATGGACCGGAAGCTGCTCGCTAAGGCGCTCGGCGCGATTGCCAGCTACAGCCTGTCAAGAGATGTGCCTGCAGCCAGAGTTGTTTTCTGCGATGCGGCTGCTTATGATCAGGGCTATATGAAGCCCGAGGATATCGCGGAGAGCGTCAAGGTACGGGGCCGGGGAGGCACGGTGCTTCAGCCGGGCATCGATCTGCTCCAGCAGGCCGAGGACTTCCCGAAGAATGGCCCGATCCTGATCATTACCGACGGCTATTGCGACAAAGTTTATGTCAAAAGAGAGCACGCTTATATTTTGCCCAAAGGAAGACATCTGCCGTTTGTGCCCAAGGGTCCGGTGTTCCGGATGGAGTAGGCGGAGGGAGCGAGAGAAGGGAATGAGAGGCCTTTATGCCTTTGAGTGCGCTGGATTGGCGACATACGGGGGAATGAGAGGCCTTTATGCCTTTGAGTGCGCTGGATTGGCGGCATACGGTGGAATGAGAGGCATATATGCCTTTGAATGTGCTAGATTGGCGGCAAATGGGGAAATGAGAGGCCTTTATGCCTCTGAGTGCGCTGGATTGGCGACAAACGGAGGAATGAGAGGCCTTTATGCCTTTGAATGTGCTAGATTGGCGGCAAATGGGGAAATGAGAGACCTTTATGCCTCTGAATGTGCTAGATTGGCGACATACGGGGGGATGAGGGGCCTTTATGCCTTTGAATGTGCTAGATTGGCGGCAAATGGGGAAATGAGAGGCCTTTATGCCTTTGAGTGCGCTGGATTGGCGGCATACGGTGGAATGAGAGGCATATATGCCTTTGAATGTGCTGGATTGGCGACAAACGGAGGAATGAGAGGCCTTTATGCCTTTGAAAGTGTTGAATTGGCGGTTGATGGAGGGAGAAGTTTGCGTGGAGTAAGAGATATATCCCATAAAAGTGGAGCCCACAGCAGCGTTCGGCGAAAAGTGAGAATACTTATTCCGATGCCTGAAGGCAGGCTTCAAGACAATTCTATTTACTTTGAGAGACGTATGATTATATACGAACTTGCTAATGTTTCATTTGAGTAGATGAGATTTCTATGGGGACTGTATAGCCTCTATTTGTGCTTTTTAGCTGACTTTGCTGGTCTTACGGACTGTATAGCCCCTATTGCCGATTATTTCGCCATAAACAAACTAATTTTACTCTAATAGAGGCTCCTGAGTCCGTTAGGCGGGAAGATGGCATCCGAACGGACAAATAGAGGCTCCTCGGTCCGTAAGGTGGGGTGATAGGACCAACCAACCTCTCTCCCGACAGGTACTCACCAGAGCCGTCCCCGCCAGGCCTTCACCAGGTACTCACCAGAGCCGTCCCCGCCAAGCCTTCACCAGGTACTCAACCAGAGCCGCGCCGCCAAGCCTTCACCAGTTACTCAACCAGAGCTGCGCCGCCAAGCCCCTCAACAGTTACTCTAATAACTACACCACCCGCCCCAGTCCCCTAACTGTTACGCCCCAGAACCTACTCCTGCAACTTACACTCCCAACTTCGGCAGCTATTCCAACCACTATTCCCTCCCGCATCATGCTTTGCCCACCAGGTTACTTTATAAAAACATGAATTTAGACAGGAAAGCTGACATTTGATATAGTGCCTGCGTGGTTTTTGCGATAAATTGAGTGGATAACCAGCAGTTTTTGTCCTGAACGGAGATGAAAGTTCATTTTATCCCAAAAGTTTGTGAAAAAAGCTAACACTGACACAGTTAATTCACAGCTCGATGTAAAACGTTAAAGGGATAAAGAGTTATTTTGCAGAAATAAGTCGAAAATGAACGAAACCCTCTTAGGGAGCGCTGGGGCATCATTTTATTTCACATAAAGGTGGGGGATCATATGGCAGCAGGCAACAAAAACAAAGAGAAGCTGGGTAGTTTAGGGATTCGCGGAAAGCTGTTTCTATCCGTAATTTCATCGGTGGTTATTATACTTGTTATCGTTTCGGCCATTATTTACAGCAATTCCAAAAAGATTATCGTCGATGATCTGAACAGCGCTTTGACCTATGAGAAAGAACAAATCAGCGTCAAGGTGAACCAACTGCTGCAGCCTGCGTCAGACAGTGTCGAGCTGCTGAACGCCAATGCTTACGTTCGGAGCTTCATCCGAAGCGCTGATTCTGCGGATACGCTGAAGTCCAAGGCTGGCTACACCGAACTGGTGCGGACGCTTAATCTGATTAAGGAGAACAACCGGAATCTGCTGAATGTATATGTGGGACTGGACGGGATCAACAAGGTGATTACCCAGGATGAGTTCGATCCTCCGGCTGATTACAATATGAAAGAGCGTGCCTGGTACGCGGTTACGGCCAAGAACAACCGACTTACAGTAACCGATCCCTATATTGATGCAGGCTCCGGTAAAATGGTGGTCACGCTCAGCGCCCCCATCCTCGACGATTCGGGCGAGCTGCTGGGTGTGGCGGGTGCGGATATTTCTACAGAACAGATAACAGAGGCACTGCGCGCTTTTGATTACGGTGGCAGTGGTTTTGCGGTGCTGGTGGATAAGACAGGTACGTTCATCTATCATCCGAACCCCGATTACATCCTGCTGCAGAAAATGAGCGACCTGGGTGAGGACTGGGCGGCCGTAGGCAGCAAGCTGGTGCAGTGGGGCTCCAATGTGATTCATGCGGATATTGATGGCGAGGCAAGTTATGTCTCTTATTCACCTGCGGTGGACAATCAGTGGGCGGTAGCACTCATTGTGCCTGAAAAGGCTGCGGAAGAGGCGCTTGATTCATTGACACTGATCTTTATTCTGTCGATTGGCGCTGCCATCGTGCTGTTGTCGCTGCTGCTCTATTTCGTATCCAATAGTATTCTGAAGCCACTTCCGCTGCTGACAGCAGCCTTCAAGACGGCAAGAAGCGGTGACCTCTCGGTGCGTGCCAAGGCGACATCGAAGGATGAGATTGGTGTTCTGGCTGACGGCTTCAATGACATGATTGCCTCGCAGCAAACGCTGATTACGCAGATTATAAATAACTCCCACAGTATCTCCGGTGCAGTTGAGAATACGGAGAAAAATGTGTTCGTGCTCAATGCCAGCATCTCCGAAGTTTCTGCAATTACGGAGGAGCTGTCAGCGGGGCTGCAGCAGACTGCAGCAACAATGCAGGAGATGAATGCAAGCACGATCGAGATCGAGAGTGCCATCGGCGGCATCGCCTCCAAGGCACAGGAAGGCGCTCTGTCGGCGAAGGAGATCAACCAGCGGGCGGAGCAGCTGAAGGAGGCTGGGCGTCTGTCACGGGAACGGGCAGATGCGGTATATGGTAAAAGCGAAGAGCAACTGCGCGCGGCCATTGAGCAATCAACTTCCATCTCGCAAATGAACACGTTAACGGCGGCTATCCTTGATATTGCCACACAGACCAATCTGTTGTCGCTGAATGCGTCGATTGAAGCCGCCCGTGCGGGTGAGGCTGGCAAGGGGTTCGCCGTTGTAGCTGAAGAGATCCGTAAGCTGGCTGACCATTCGCGGGAGAAGGTCGCGGAGATTATGGGCGTGACGGAAGCGGTAACCAGCGCGGTCTCGAATCTGGTGGAAGGCGCGGAAAGCGTGCTGGGCTTCGTGGACCGGCAGGTGCTGAGCGACTATGATACGATGCAGCAGACTGGGCACCAGTATAGTGAGGATGCCAAATTCGTGGAGGAGCTGGTGACCGACTTCAGCGCGACCTCTGAGCAGCTGTTGGCTTCGATCCAGAGCATGTTGTCAGCGATAGGCGAGACCAGTACTGCGGCCAATGAAGGAGCGGAAGGGGCGGGTGCCATCGCTGCCCAGGCTGAGCAGATCATTAGTAAGTCCAGCAGTATCGTGGGCGAAATCGAAGCAATCAAGGGCAGCTCGGCACAGCTGCTGCAGACGGTAAACCGGTTCAAGGCATAAGCCGGGAGGCGTTCCAGAATCCGGCCTCAGCTGCTTACGGCGGCTGAGGCCGGATTTTGTGTTGCCCGTTGAAGGACAAAGCTTGAAAAAATGTCCTCGGGAGGGTATGTTACAAGAAGACTATTGAAATTCGATGGAGACAGTGAGGCGAGAGAGCATGAATGAAGACAAAGGCCGGATCGTAGGAATGGAAGATATTGTGCGTGCGCATCATGTGCTGCGGGAGGTCATTGTCCGTACTCCGCTGCAGCGGGATGCGGTGCTGTCGGCCAAGTATAGCTGCAATGTCTATCTGAAACGCGAGGATTTGCAGATCGTCAGGTCTTTCAAAATCCGTGGTGCTTACAATATGATTCGCAGTCTGTCTGCAGAGGATAGAGCTAAGGGGATTGTCTGCGCAAGTGCGGGCAACCATGCCCAGGGGGTGGCCTACTCTTGCAAGGCGCTGGAAATCAAAGGCAAGGTGTACATGCCCAGCACAACTCCCAACCAGAAGGTGAAGCAGGTCCGCCGGTTCGGCGGTGAATTCGTCGAGGTGATCCTGAAGGGGGATACCTTCGATGACGCCTATGATGAAGCGCTGCAGGCTTGTGTGGAGCATAGCATGACGTTGATTCATCCGTTTGACGAACCCCGGATCATTGCCGGAAACGGTACGATTGCGATGGAAGTGATGGAGAGCCTGGACAAGCCCGCGGACTATGTGTTCGTAACCATCGGCGGTGGCGGTCTGGCGGCAGGCGTAGCCACTTATGTGAAGACGGTCAGCCCGTCCACGAAGGTAATCGGTGTAGAGCCATCTGGAGCGGCTTCGATGAGCGAAGCGCTGGCCCAAGGCGAAGTGGTCACCCTTAAGGAGATTAATAAGTTCGTTGATGGCGCAGCGGTCAAAAGAGTCGGCGGCCTCACCTACGACATCTGCTCCCGCCAGCTGGATGATGTGGTCAAGGTGCCGGAGGGCAAGGCCTGCACAGCCATTCTGGAGCTGTACAACGAGAATGCGATTGTAGTTGAGCCAGCAGGGGCGCTGCCGATTGCCGCTCTGGACCTGTACCGTGAGCAGATAAAGGGCAAGACTGTGGTCTGCATTGTCAGCGGAGGCAACAATGATATAGACCGCATGCAGGAGATCAAAGAGCGGTCATTGATCTATGAGGGGCTAAAGCATTACTTCATGCTTAATTTCCCACAGCGGGCCGGTGCGCTGCGCGAGTTCCTTGCGGAGATTCTGGGGCCGGAGGATGATATCACCCGGTTTGAATACACCAAGAAGAACGAGAAGGAGAACGGGCCAGCGCTTGTTGGCATCGAGCTGCTGTCCAAGGATGCCTATGCTCCGCTGATTGAACGGATGAAGCAGAAGGGCGTCGACTATGTGGAGATCAACAAGGATATCAACCTGTATAATATGCTGATCTAAAGACTTTCAGCGCATGTCATTATAAAGTGATACTATTGCGGCTGGGTTGCCGCAGTTCAATTTAGATATTAATTGCAAACAGGGATGCTCCATTTTTATCATGGAACATCCCTGTTTGTTGACTTGCTCGATACCCTTATCCTTCGGCATTGAAAGAGGAGAGCAGAACACCGCTCTGGTTGACTAAACCCAGTTCATAAGCTCTTTCAATAGCTGTAAAACGTCGATTTGAGAATTCATTTACTCCATGACTCTGTTGGTATAGACGATTGTTTGTTACTTCATCGCCTGATATCTTCCGAGCATAGCTGTGGTTCACTTCTTGATCCTTCTGAATTGCTTCTATGAATTTGCTAAAACCCATAGAAGAACTACTCGTATCATTTCTAATACCACGGGCTTCATTTTGAAACCGATTTGACAAGGCCAACTTTGTATAAGCTGCGAATTCAGGTGTGAATTTGCCGTTAACCATCGCACTAACTGTCAAAAGATACTCCCTCCTTTGATCTATTCTCTTTTCTTTTATCGGACAATAGGTCGTAAATATTTACCTTTTTTAGTCAATTGTGATATAAATTGAATCAACAAACGATTGATTTGGAGGATAGTAGTTTTGGGCGGAGGCTATAAGATTTCCATCAGTTACATTACTAAGATCAAATGCACGGTAATAAATAGTACCAATAACATTATTTCCTGAATCAGTTATCGATTCGCTTGGAAAAGCTTCAGTCGTAGGTATATTACTTCCATTTTGAGTAATCGTTGGTTTTCTAGGGGAACCAAATATCGTTCCTATGGCAGGATAGTCGATTAAGTCTCTGAGTCACTTCCTTGTCAATTATTTTCTGCTCATGTCATTAGGACTATCAATTGAATCAATATAAAAGAGAGCTTTTTTATTATTTGTCTAGTTAAATAATCCATACAATTATATTTATATTAGTGGTAACTTTTCCCTATAGGTAACGAGAATCGCACAAAAGTCAGCAGTTAACGGTAGTTTTTCCCCATAGCATCTCTGTTTCCCTACTCCGAAGCTCAAACCTACTGGAAGAAGGCTGGGGTCCTAAGTAGTAACCGATTTCGCAACTAAATCAACGGGCTGTAACTATTTCGACGATTTGCAATTATTCTCCAGCAGATTTAAAGCAAAGACCTGACGGCCAGAAGTGGCGGTCAGGTCTTTATTGGTTTACCGGTCCTGCAATCCTACAGACCTGCGGTCCTGCAGTTATGCAATCCTGCGGTGTGCCAATTACCGCTCGTCCCTTACCGCTCGTCTCTTACCGCTCGTCTCTTACCGCTCGTCTCTTACCGCTCGGCCTTTTACCGCTCGGCCCTCGGCACCTCGGCCTGGAGGAATTGCTTGATGTCCTCATCAAGCTTGTAGCCGTTGTCCTTCAGCAGCTTCATGAATGCTTCCAACTTCTGGAGGTAAGGAGTGTTGCCGTCATGTTTGGCCAGCACGCTGGAATAAGCCTTCTGGGCTTCCAGGTCCATCTCCAGATTGTCGTAATGGAACAGCGGCGTATTGGTCTGGCCATAGAAGGTATTCGTCAGGTACATGGAATACAGGTTGTGGACTGCAGCAATCCGGTTGGACTTGGGATACTTCTGAATGAACTGCTCCTGAGCCAGCGCCCGGGAGGACACCTCAGTCCAGGCAATGACCAGTCCCTGGTCCTTGGAGGAGGGCTGATCGGATTCAGCAGCCATAATCGTTAGATAAGCACTGATGTCATGGGTCACATAAGTTTTATATTTGCGGTAAGCGGCATAATCGATTACTGGAAAAAAGCTGCCCTCGGCTGTTTCCAGCTTATAGCCGTGCTCTCCGGCACTTCTCAGCAAGGTTCGCAGAGGGTGATCCTCTGTACGCGCTGCAAGCTCAGACATGCTCAGACCGGCTTTGTAGAAGCCGGCAAGCTTGCGCTGCTCCCCGCTGCGGCTGAATGTCTGCTCCCACTGCGGCAGCGCCGACTTCTGCAGGTTCTCCAGCTTCAAGGCCAGCAGCGTGCCCTGGTACGGAGTTACGGCATATATCTTGCGGTTCAGATATTGAATCGCTTCCGGCAGCTTGTCCGGCGCAGACAGCAGCGGCAAGGCCGCTGCGTATACGGCTGCTTTGTGTTTGGCTGCGGTGCTTCCATCCGCCTGGCTTGGAGCAGCCATGGTCCGACTGCTTCCGCCCGGCCATCCCAGCACCAGTGTTGCTGCCAGCATAGCGCAGAGAAGGTAAGTTTTGTTGTTCATGCGGGATTCCCCCTTAGAGACTCTATTTGCGGAAGAACAGAAATTTCAGTCCTGCTGTGCCGATAAGGAACAGGATCAGGCTCACCCATGGAGACAAAGTAATCACGGGGAAGATGGAGTCCAGGAAGATTCCGGCGAAGACGGCGATAACGGCAATCAGAATATATATCCCCAGCCCTTTGAGGTCAAAGCGCTTGAAGCGTGGAGCCTCCTCGTCGGACAGAGAGGCCATCCATTTCATCATCAGCTGGAACAGCACGATGGACCCGGCAGCGACAGCAATCAGCGTGAAGAGACTAATCTGGCCAAAAACACCGGCATCCCCCTCAATCGATTGGACCAGCAGCCCCGCAGCCGCCAAAACCCCGAACAGGCCGGTCAGCGCCGCCCAGGGAAGCATCAGGTAATAATTGAGCCGGCTGCGGGCAGGAAGTACAGGTACACTGTCAATGACTTCCTTGAAATAATCCCCCGGATTTTCACCGAAGACCTGCTTGGCATTGCGGCCTTTGCCTTGCTCCCGCAGCAGCAGCTGAACGGCTTCCAGCAGCAGCTCTTCCGTACGCTGGGGTTCCACGCGGCTGGCCCGCAGCCCGATAATTACATCCTCGAAATAGGAACGATTAAAAGGTGTCAACTGCTCGCGCAGCCGGTTGTTTTCTCTAATCATATCTTTAACTTTCATAGCAGCAGCATAAACCTCCAGATTATAGTGCATAAGATGTTCTTCACCCTGGGATGTGTATTCAAACCCTGGCTTGGTTTGAATACACACTCTAGAGTATACGTTTGCTTCCCTGCTCTGTGCAAGGACAACGCACTGTATAATCCTTTTGGAAGAGAGAACACTGATAAGGCAGTTGCTGCAACAATACAGCTTAAGGAAAGGCGGGGTAAGGGTATGGAGCAGGGAAACAGCAGGGAGCAAGAAATTCAGGTTGAAGGAACAGAGCCTGGAGCCGTTGCTGAACCGGGGCCTGTGAATCAGGTTGTGGATTGGGGCGGCTCCGACGGCTTCAGTCTATTTAATTCCGCGTCTGGAGCGTCCGGAGAATGGCTTAAGGATTGGGAAGGGCGTCAGCAGACACATGATATGTTCCATGATAGCTACGATTGAGCCTAAGCATTGAAACAGTGAACTACCAAGACCCCCCCTGTGTTCCGCAGTCGGAGCGCAGGGGGTTTTTCAGAATATAAGCATATAAACGATTCACGCCATAAATGATTATCTTGTTTACTCTGATAGCCTGGGCGGACTTCCTGTTGACAAGAGAAGCGTTAGCCGTATAATAAGATTATAATCCATACTAAATTAATCGGAATTAAATTAATCCAGTGAAATGGATTCTATTATAAGGAGGACAAGGCGATGGAACGGAATATCGTGATCCGGCTGGGCCGGGAGGAACTGACAGCAAGCATTCATTATCCTAACAAAGAAAAAGGGACCTCCGGGCGCTGCAAGGACCGTGTGCCGCTGGCCGTCATCTGCCACGGATTCGTGGGCAACCGGATTGGGGCAGACCGGATCTTTGTCAAAGCCGCCCGGGAGCTTGCCGAGGATGGTTACATGGTGATCCGTTTCGATTACGCCGGCTGCGGTGAGAGCAGCGGCAACTATGGCAGCGAAGACATGGAGTCGATGATCCTGCAGACCCGTGCGGTGCTGGACTACGGGATCGGCTCAGCCGATGTGGACCCCCAGCGGGTGACGCTGATCGGGCACAGCCTGGGCGGTGCGGTCGCGCTGCTGACGGCGGTCCGCGACCGCCGCGTGAAGAACCTGGTGCTGTGGGCGGCCGTAGGATATCCGTTCAACGATATCGTGAAGATCGTAGGCCGGGAAGCTTATGACCACTCCGTGAAGAACGGCTCGGCCGATCATGCCGGCTACGCCTTTACTCCACTGTATTTCAACTCGCTGGCATCCTTCCAGCCCTTTCAGGAGGCGGGCAAATTCGGCGGTGATGTGCTGGTCGTTCACGGAACGTCCGATGATATCATTCCGGTCGACTACGCGTTCCTCTACCAGAAGCTGTTCTGGACACGGCCGGAGGGCCGCTGCGACAAGGAGATTATTTTTCAGGCGGATCATACCTTCTCTTCTGGCCCAGCGCAGTCACAGCTGCTTAAGCGGACCCGGGAATGGATGAACCAGCAGGAGCATCTGCAGGAGGAATGGCAGAACTGGATGATCTAAATAAGCTGCGGCTTTCAGCCCCGCAAGGCTTGTCCGCCACTCGCATTCGGGGAGAAGAAGCGGTAAAATAAAAGGTGCAGGCCATATACTGGGTTATGGAGGTTGCATCGTATGAAACTACCCGCTTTTTTTATCGCACACGGTTCGCCGCTGCTCGCGCTTGAGGATAACGAATATACCCGGTTCCTGGAACGGCTGGGTCAAGACCTGGAAGCCCCGCGCGGGATTGTGGTGTTCTCCGCGCATTGGGACAGTCCCGAGCAGCTGCTTACCGTGGATGGACAGCACGAAACTCTACACGATTACTATGGATTTCCTGACGAAATGTATTCTTTAACTTATCCCGCCCCCGGTGACCCGGCCTTAAGCCGCAGAATTGCTGCACTCTTCAAGGACAACAATCTGGCTCACCAGCCGGTGCTGGGCCGCGGACTTGATCATGGCGTCTGGGTGATTCTGAACAAAATGTTCCCGGAGGCCAATATTCCGGTGGTTGCACTATCCGTAGATTCCTTGCGGTCTCCGCAGGAACAGTACGATATCGGACGAATGCTTGCTCCGCTGCGTGAGGAAGGCATTCTCCTGATCGGCAGCGGAGGACTCGTGCATAATCTGCGGCTGCTGAAGCAGGATGACCAGCCTGAGGAATGGGCAACCGAATTCGACGCTTGGGTGGCAGAGGAATTGGATTCTTGGAATCTGCCGGAGCTGTTCGCCTACGACAAGAAGGCCCCGCATGCCAGCAGCGCAGTACCTTCCTACGCCAGGGAACATTTCGTACCGCTCTTCTATGTGATGGGCAGTGCGGACGAGGGCAGGAAAGCCCAGCGGATGATTCAGGCCTACCAGTACGGTACGCTCAGCCTGAATTGCTGGATGCTGGATTAACTTCATATCACGTAAGGCAGGTACAGCCGCTGGTTCAGGGCTGTGCCTTTTTCGTGTATATGACCAAGCTGACCCAAGACAAAGCAGTCAGGCTGTGATTAAATGGAGGGAGCCTGTACTTTCAAAATTGTGGGAGGAATATATCAGCTTATGAAAGTGAACCGTACCTCATTGGGTCTTCTAAGCGTCATTCTGCTGGGAACGCTGCTGCTCTCCGCCTGCAGCGGGCAGAGTGCTGAAGAGGTTGTTGTACCTTCGCCCCCGCCGACTGAGGCTCCGCAGCCAACCGCCACTGCAGTTAGTGAACCTTCTCCTACGCCTGAAGCTGCCGAAGAGGGCCAGGTGTCCAGCCTGACTGGGCTAACGGTACCCGAAGACAGTCTGCCGCGTCCTTTGGCCATAATGATTAATAATGCCCCTGCCGCCCGGCCGCAGTCGGGAGTCAGCGAAGCGGATATCCTGTATGAGGTGCTGGCTGAAGGCGGAATTACGCGACTGATCGGGATCTATCAGAGCCAGACCGGCGTAGTCAAGATTGGTCCGATCCGCAGCATCCGCCCTTATCTGCTGGATATCGGCGAGAGCTATGGCGGGATAACTGTGCATGCAGGCGGAAGTCCGGCAGCGTATTCAATCCTGCAGAAGCAGAAGAAAGAGGATATGGACGAAATCGGTCGCGCTGGAGCATTCTTCTGGCGGACCACGGACCGCAAGGCGCCGCATAATCTGTACAGCAATACCTCGAAGCTGCGGGAAGGCGCCGGGAAGCTGGGTTTTGCGCCCGAGGTGAAGGTGCCGGGATATCTGTTTGCCGCCTTCGGGCAGAAGGCTTCAGGCGGTGAATCGGCTGTCGAATTCAGCGTGAACTATCTGCTGAAGAGTTATAATGTGGACTATAAATATGATGCCGTACTAGGTACATATCAACGCTGGGTGAATGGGAAGCCACATCTGGACCTGAACAACGAGCAGCCGGTAGCGGCAGCGAACGTGATGGTGATGGGCGCTGACCACAAGGTGCTGGATGATGTCGGAAGGCTGCAGGTTGATGTCGAACTGGGCGGGGAAGCGCTGCTGTTCCAGCAGGGACAGGTGCTTAAGGGCCGCTGGTCGCGCCAGTCGGGCGATGTGATCCGCTTCGTAAGAGAGGGGCAGGAAGCGCTGATGGTTCCGGGAATCACCCATATTCTGGTGGTGCCGAATGCGCCGTCCTTCAGCAGCCACGTGGAATACTTAGGGTTAAAGTTTACGGATCAGACCTGAAGAATACGCCCGCCTTCACAGGATTGTTTTCGGAAGAATGGGGGATTGTGAATATAGTGTAAAAAGTTCGCTTCTTTTGCTTCTATCCCTTGTACGAATATGATAAGATAACAAGGGTTGTCATTCATTTTCATGCTTTTTTACATATGGATGGCTTCGGTTTACTCGGTAATTTTATGTAAAGGGGTTTAGCGCAATGAGGTTAAGAAAAAAGGACATTTTCTTCGAGACGCTGGAAAATATGGCGGACACCATTGTCCAAGCTGCCGATTATTTCGCGCAGAATATTACCAATCTTAAAGAGAATGTGGATGTTTTCGCTGCAGAGATGAAGAAATACGAATCCCAGTGCGATACTTACACTCACACTGTAATCAAGGAACTGAACAAGACCTTTATCACCCCGCTGGAACGCGATGATATTATGGACTTGATCACAAGTATGGATGATGTCATTGACGGGCTGGAGGCGTCGGCCTCGCGTTTCTATATGTATAACCTGCTCGACGCGGATGAGTATATTGTGCAGTTCGCTGAAATTCTCCGCCAGAGCGCCTATGAGATCCAGAAGGCGATCCATTTGCTGTCGCAGAAGAAGCTGCTGGCCATCCGTGAGTACACCATTCGTCTGAATGACCTGGAGAACCAGGGCGACGAAGTGCTCCGCATCTGCACCAAAGTTCTGTTCGAAACCGTGAAGGACCCCATTGAGCTGATCAAGCGCAAAGAGTTGTACGAGCGTCTGGAGACTACTACGGATAAATGTGAAGACGTAGCCAACATGCTGGAATCGATCATCATGCGCAACTCATAAGGGGCCGGAAATATGGAAACATCATTAGTGGTACTAAGCTTTGTTGTTTTTCTTGCACTTGCGTTCGACTTTATCAATGGATTCCATGATACAGCCAATGCCATTGCAACCTCTGTCTCGACGCGTGCGCTGAAGCCGCGGACAGCCATTATTATGGCGGCTTCGATGAACTTCATCGGTGCCCTCGCCTTCACCGGCGTAGCCAAGAAGATCGGGGGGAGTATTACCGACCCGACCTTGCTTGATAACGGGATTGATATTGTTATCGCTACCCTGATTGCGGCAATTATCTGGAATCTGGTCACCTGGTGGTTCGGAATTCCCTCGTCTTCATCCCATGCCCTGATCGGGGCACTTGCGGGTGCGGTATATGTTGGTGCGGGTTCTGATCATATCAAATGGAGCGGTTTTATTGAAATTGTAGAAGGATTGGTGTTTTCGCCACTGATCGCTTTTGCCATCGGGTATATCGTGATGATGATTCTGAAGTGGATCTTCGCCAAGCGCAGCCCGCACACCGTCAACAAGGGTTTCCGCTCGATGCAGATCGTTACTGCAGCACTCCAATCCTTTACACACGGCACGAATGATGCCCAGAAGGCGATGGGGATCATTACGTTTGCACTGGTAACCTCAGGTCGTTTGGAGACGATGGAGGTGCCGTTATGGGTTAAGATAGCCGCAGCGACCTCGATGGCGCTCGGAACCTCAATCGGTGGCTGGAAGATCATTAAGACGATGGGTACGAAGATCTTTAAGATCGAACCGATCAACGGGTTTGCGGCCGATCTTTCGGCAGCCACTGTTATCTTCTCGGCCACCCTGCTGCACCTGCCGGTCAGCACCACCCATGCCATTACCTCCGCCATTCTTGGGGTAGGCTCAGCCAAACGGTTCTCCGCTGTCAAATGGGGGATCGCGGGACGGATCGTTGTCACCTGGTTCATCACCATTCCGATCAGTGCTGTATTGGCCGGTGTTATTTTCAAAATCTTTTTCTAGGACAACCTACTACTATACGAATGATGAAGATGTCATGCAACCCGCAACCCGGGACTGCAGACATCTTTTTTTTGTTTTGCAAGGAAAGTAACGGATAAAGGTTTCATTGATTTCAAGAGAGGAATGTCACAATAATTCACAATAGACTGATAAAAAAGCTTAATCGCAGCAAAAAGAAAATGAAATAGCTCACGTTTTGAAAAGAAAATGACATGAAAGAAAAATTATAAGCATAGTATTATGTAGTTTTTAGTAGTCTCTACAGTAAGGTGTGTTTTAAGTGTTACCATAGTTAACAGCGAAATTGACGAATATGTTCGATAAAGGAGGCCCTGTCGTTGATCGACTTTGAGCAAGTAGAGAAACATTACGGAACTTTTCATGTGCTGAAGAATATTGACTTGCATGTTCAGGAAGGGGAAGTGGTTGTTGTAGTCGGTCCTTCCGGCTCCGGCAAGAGCACCATGCTACGCTGCATTAACCGCCTAGAGGTCATTACAAGCGGAGGACTTACGGTAGACAAGATCACTGTGAATGACCGCAAGACAGATATCAATAAGCTGCGCAAAGAGATCGGGATGGTATTTCAGCATTTCAACCTCTACCCGCATAAAAAAGTAATCGATAATATCACGCTTGCCCCAATCAAGGTTCTGGGATTATCCAAGGCAGAAGCGGAGAAGACCGCCATGTACTATTTGGAGAAGGTAGGCATTGCCGAGAAAGCACAGGCGTATCCCTCCCAATTGTCCGGCGGGCAGCAGCAGCGTGTAGCGATTGCCCGGGGACTTGCGATGAAGCCGAAGATTATGCTGTTCGACGAGCCAACCTCGGCACTGGACCCGGAAATGGTCGGTGAAGTGCTGGACGTGATGCGCACACTGGCCCGTGAGGGCATGACGATGGTCGTGGTCACCCATGAGATGGGATTCGCACGCGAGGTGGCTGACCGCGTCATCTTCATGGATCAGGGTCAGATTGTGGAAGAGGCCGAGCCAGAGCAATTCTTCGCGAATCCGCGTGAAGAGCGGACACGCACATTCCTTAGCCGTGTATTAAGCCATTAAACATCTATAAGGATCAGAGGAGGAAGAAAATAATGAAAATGTCAAAAAGCTTCAAGCTGCTTAGTGTGCTGATGATCGCTGCTCTATTCGTACTTGCGGGGTGTGGCAACAACAATAACGCTGCTAACGGAAACACTCCGGCGGCAGAAGGCGGTTCGGACGCGATTGCGAAGATCAAGGAACGCGGCAAGCTGCTCGTAGGCGTCAAATTCGACACCAAGCTGTTTGGACTGAAGGACCCGGCTTCCGGGGAAGTGCAGGGCTTCGACATTGATATGTCCAAAGCGATTGCGAAGCATATTCTCGGTGATGAGAACGCAATTGAACTGAAGGAAGTCACCTCCAAGACGCGGATTCCGATGCTGAATAATGGCGAAATCGACATGGTAGTCGCTACGATGACGATCACGGAAGAGCGCAAGAAGGAAGTAGACTTCTCTGATGTATATTTCCAGGCCGGGCAATCCTTGCTCGTGAAGAAGGGCAGCCCGATTACAGGCATTGATGATGTAACCAAGGATACGAAGATTCTTGGTTCTAAAGGCGCTACCTCGATCAAGAACATCAAAGAAAAGGTTCCGGGTGTTACTGTACTGGAATTCGACAATTACCAGGATGCCTTCAGTGCCCTCAAAGCTGGTCAAGGTGAAGCCTTGACTACAGATGATGCCATCCTCTACGGCATGGCTTCCCAGGACCCCGGATATGAAGTGGTAGGCGAGCCGTTCACTGACGAGCCTTACGGGATTGCGATCCAGAAGGGCAACAGTGATGTAGTTAAAGCCGTTAATGATACATTGGCTGAACTGAAATCAAGCGGCGATTACGATACGCTGTACACTAAGTGGATCGGCAAAGCACCTGCGAAATAAGTATATCCGTAAGCAAGTCTTCCATAGGCAGCAGCGAAAGGATGGAACGGGAAGACCCGCCGGCCATCCTTTCGTGTTTGTCTGAAGCACTAAATGAGCTTATAAGATCTTTCTATTTTTAAGGCAAGGGCAGGTGACAACGATGGATTATTCGATATTAATTGATTATTTCGACCGTTATATGGAAGGGTTCTGGGGTACGCTGCTATCCAGTTTGCTGGCGCTGGTCGGCAGCTTCGTGTTGGGGACTGTGATCGCTGTGTTCCGCATTACCACAGTACGCGCGCTGCGCTGGGTTGGGACCGGCTACGTGGAGTTTGTCCGCAATATTCCGCTGCTGCTGGTGGTGTATGTCTTTTATTACGGACCTTCGGCCTTTGGCAGTCCGATGAGCGGATTCAATGCCGGAACCATTGGTCTTGCCGTATACACTTCAGCATTCATCGCCGAGGCGATCCGCGCCGGCATCATGGCAGTACCCAAAGGGCAAATGGAGGCTGCACGTTCCTCCGGGCTGAGCTATATTCAGACGATGCAGCATGTCATCATGCCACAGGCGATTAAGCTGGTCATTCCGCCGCTGGGCAACCAGTTCATTAACCTGATTAAGAACTCCTCGATTCTGACCGTTGTGGCCGGAATGGACCTGATGTATTTTGCCGACGGCATTGCTATCGATACGTACCGGACATTTGATACCTACATTTTCGTGGCTTTGTTCTATCTGGTGCTTACGTTGCCGCTAAGCTATGGAATTAGAGTATGGGAGCGCAAACTGCAGCGTAATTACTAAGTTTATGCTTACGAAGTAAGTTTTGTACGAAGGAACACAAGGAAGCTTATGCTCACAAAACTAAGCTAATGCTTACGAAGTAAGTTTTGTACGAAGAAACACATGGAAGCTTATGCTCACAAAACTTTTAGGAGGAATAGTATGGATTTTGCCGGTGCATATTCTCCAGATAATCTGAAGTTTCTGCTGGATGGATTATATATTACGCTGATTGTGGCGTTTGTTTCGATTATTTTCAGCTTTGTAATTGGCTGTATCATAGGTGTGATCCGTTATTCGAAGGTTCCTGTATTATCTCCCGTTATGTTTGTGCTTGTGGAGCTGGTGCGCAACCTGCCGCTGCTGCTGATTATTTTCTTTATCCGCTTCGCCTTGCCGGAGGTAGGGATTAAGATGGGGCTGATTACAGCGGCAATTGTAGCGCTAACCATCTTCGAGGCGGCGATGATTGCCGAGATTGTACGCGGAGGTTTAACTTCCGTTGATAAAGGCCAGATCGAAGCTGCACGCTCCTCCGGTCTGAGCAACATTCAGACTTTGTGGCATATCGTGCTTCCCCAGGGACTGCGCCGGATGGTTCCGCCGCTGGTCAGCCAGTTCATTTCTTTGCTGAAGGATACCTCGCTTGCGGTAATCATCTCCTTGCCAGAGCTGATGCATAACGCCAATATTGTGATCGGGCATGAATATTCTTACGCGATTCCAACATTGTTGCTTGTAGCTGTGGTTTACTTCCTGGTGAACTATCTGCTGTCTGTTCTCTCAAGAAGACTGGAAACCAAAATGGTCTAAAAAATTAGCACAACGTGCTGAAAATCGTATGAAAACAAGTTTTATTATGGTAGTATAATGGTCAACATCTCTTGGCAGGAGCAGTGGGCGATGGGATTATCTATACTAAAGTACAGATTCGTGCAAATTATATTGGTTGCAGCAGGAACAGCTGTAGCCGGAGAATTCAAGATTAATCCGTTCGATGGAGACATCTTTCGGATTGCCATGGGCAGCAGCGCTTTTCTGCTGTTTTTGCTTTTAATGAGGCAGCTGCCTTACATCACAACAGGGATTGTTACAGGCACCGTCGTGCTGCTGTTCCGCACAGCGATGGATGCTGTAACAGGTAGTAGTCTTTCCTTGCTGGAGAGCATGAACAGCCACTTCTCGGCGATGGTCTATTATATTGTGTTTGCCGCTCTGATGAGTCTGATCAAGAGTCGGGTGGATACGTTCCATCCGCTGGTGCTGGGCGGTGTTGCCGCGCTAATTGATCTGGTCTCTAATGAGATGGAGCTGCTGACCCGGCTGATTGTGCTCGATTCCAGCTCGTTCCGACTGAATGAATGGACGTATCTAATGGCGATTGCCGTGCTGCGCACCTACTTCACAACCGGCGTATACAGCAGCATCTCAGTAAGTCAGCTGCGGATCACGCAGCGGGAGCAGAACCGGCGAATGGAGCAGATGCTGGGTTTCGGCTCCGGGCTGTACGGAGAGGTGTTCTACCTCAAGAAATCCATCGGGACGCTGGAGCATGCAACGTTACGCAGCTTCGAGCTGTACAGCGGTCTCAAGGAAGAAGGGCATCAGGACTACAGCCGCCAGGTGCTGAATATGACCCAAGAGCTGCATGAGGTGAAGAAGGATTCCCAGCGTATACTGGCAGGGCTTATGAAGCTGGTTGACCGTGAGCTGGCCGGGGATCTGGATATGCAGCTATCAGGAATCCTCCGTTTTACGATCAAGAGCAATGCCAAATACGCCGAAATGCTTGGCAAAAACATCAGTTTCAGCCTGAATCAAACCTCTGACTATATAACCGCTAGCTACATTCCCCTGCTGACATTGCTTAATAACCTTACCGCCAATGCGGTAGAAGTGATCAAAGGCAAAGGCAGAATCTCCCTTGATGTGTATGAGAAATCGGGTACGACCGTCTTTTCTGTGACTGACAGCGGCAGCGGGATTCAAGCCCTGGACCGCGATTTGTTGTTTGAGCCCGGATTTACGACCAAGTTCGACGAAGAAGGTGTGGCTGCGACAGGGATCGGATTGTCCCATGTGCGTGACATTGTGGAGCTGTTCGAAGGAGAAATCAAGGTGAAGACAGCTTCAAGTGCCGGCGGAGCGATGTTTCAGATTCTGCTGCCTACGGCCAAGCTGCGGAAGGAGGAATAATATGCCGCTTTCTTTCTGTATCGTGGATGACGATGCGGCAGCCAGACGGATGCTGCAGCATATTATCGAAGACAGCGGACTCGGCGAAGTGGTGGGAACAGCCGACGGGGGGCAGGAGGGAGTCAAGCTGATCCTCGGCGAAGCGCCAGATATTGTGCTGATGGATCTGCTGATGCCGGATCAGGATGGCATTGAGACGATTAATTCCCTGCAGGCGCAGGGCTGCCGTTCCAAGTTCGTGATGATCTCGCAGATTGAGAATGGGGATCTGGTCGGGCGCGCCTACCGCAGCGGGATTGAGTTCTTCATCCGCAAGCCGATCAACAAGTTCGAGGTGGAGGCTGTGCTGCAAAAGGTGAATGAGCGTTATGCGATCAACCGCTACCTGGAAGAGATCAAGTCCAGCCTGTTCAAGCTGGAAGGGCTGCAGTTCGGTCCGCCGCCGATCCCTCCCGCCAAACGTTCGGTGAAGGAGATTATCCAGCCGATCCTGATGAATATCGGAATGATCTCGGAGAACGGCAGCCGGGACATTATTATCATTATGGAGCAGATAGCAGCCAGAGGAGGAGAAATGGGTACGCTGCCGCCGCTGAAAGAGCTGTATGGATGGGCTGCTGCCACAACCAAAGAAACCCCCGCCGAGATTGCCAAGGAGGTCAAAGCGGTGGAACAGCGACTGCGCCGCGCGATGGCGGCAGGCCTGACCAATCTGGCTTCCATTGGGCTAACGGATTACGGGAATCCCAAGTTCGAATATTATGCGCCGCTCTATTTCGATTTCGAAGAGGTGCGGCTGAAGATGAAAGAGATTGAGCAAGGCCGGGAAACGGGCAAGATCAAGGTAAACATCCGTAAATTCCTGCAGGTGCTCCATCTGGAGCTGCAGGAGGGAAGCAGTCGGTAGACCTTAATAGAGGGTGATGACCTCCAGAAGCGGATTTCTGCTTCCGGAGGTTATTTATTTTAAAATATAAGAATTTATAGGCTTCACGCCATAAATTATCCATCTATTTCTCGCAGAAACGGATGCCGTCTTTTACAAAGGACGGCGAAGCCATTTCTACTTAATAGGAGGGCATTTGGGCACAGCCGTCTTTATGCTGTACAATAAGCAGTGTGATACCCGCTCACTGATTCTTTAGCTTACGCTGAACTATAGAACGTGAACATAAGAATGTTATACTCGGAGTATTCAGAAAGTCTGATCCATCAGGCTCTCTGAACACTCCACCCTTTTATTCTTAAGTTCATCTTATATAACGGAGGATTCTTACATGATACATACAATGGCCGTAACGCCAACAGGTGAAGTGCTGACGGGAATTCCGCTTGCTGAACTCCAGCTGGAGAATTATGCCTGGATCTGGGCGGATTTTGACATGCCGACGGAAGCGGAAACCCTGCTGCTAGATACCTATTTTCATTTCCATCCACTGGCTATCGAGGACTGCATGCATATCCTGCAGCGACCGAAGCTGGATTATTATGAGAAAGTGCAGTTTTTTGTGCTGCATGCCTTGAATGACCAGACGCTGGAGGCCGAAGAGGTGGATCTGTTCCTGAGCCATAACTTTCTGGTCTCCTATCATCACGATCAGAAGCCGGAAATGAATGAGGCCTGGGAGCAGGTGAAGAGTGAGATACACAGCCGCAAGGGCTGGTCGGGCGGACCGATGGCGGCAGCTTACCGGGTGATGGACAAGCTGGTGGATAAATATTTCCCCAGCCTATACAACATTGAGGATGATCTGGCCGACCTGGAGAGCAGAGGCAGCACAGAATCTGTCGAAGAGCTGATGGGCCAGGTGTTCGATGTGCGCGGAAGGTTGCTTAAGCTGCGCCGGACCATTGTGCCGATGCGTGATCTGATGTACCGGATTGTCAATTCCCAGCATGTCCAGAGCAATGGCGAGGAACGGATCTACTTCGGAGATATCTACGATCATCTGCTGAAGCTGACCGATATGATCGAAGTTGACCGCGAAATGACGGCAGATCTGCGGGATAGTTACATCTCGCTGAATTCGAACCGGATGAACTCAATTATGAAGACGCTGACGGTAATTACGACTGTCTTCATGCCGCTGACGCTGATCGCCGGAATTTACGGAATGAACTTCAAGGTGATGCCTGAGCTGGAATGGAATTATGGCTATTTCGGCGTGCTGCTGCTGATGGTAGTGCTGGGCATCGGGATGTTTGGCTGGTTCCGGCGCAGCGGATGGTTTAAGTAATGCTGCATAAGCCTCCCGGGGGAGGGAGGCTTGGCGAAGAGCCAATCTGAGCGGAACGCGCTCGGAGAAGGGCCGTGCCGCAGACTTGGCACAGGCATAAAGAGAACGCCGCCGTCTATTTGCGGCGGCGTTTGCCGGAAGCCGGAGCCGAGCGGCGCCGTTTCTGGGGAGCGGCCTTGCGGCGCGGCGCGGCAGGGCGGTTCTTCCTGCGCCGCTTCGGTGTATAGAGTGCGGCGTCCTCTTCTGCGGCCAGTGCTCCGGCGGCTCCGCCCTTTTTTTTGCCGAAGGTTCCCATCACAAGCTTGACCATCGGAGCCATCTGCTGGAAGCTGTTCATCACCTTCTGCACCTTGCCCATGGAGCTAACGATTCCGTCGATTCCGCCCATACGGTCAATAATTCCCTTGATCTGCTCTATATTGGCCAGATTTCCCAGGCCACCGAGATTGCCAAGACTTCCAAGCAGCCCGCCGCTCTTGGCTTCAATTGCTTCAACTGCGGGCAGAGCCACCGCCGTATCCACAATCTCTGCGTTATATGCAGGGAGGATTCCGGTATCGACGGGGACGGGGGCCGGCACATAGGGGCTGACTCCAGGATAAGGAGATGTATAAGGCTGGGCTAGCGAACGCGCGCTTCGGCGGGAATGGTTATAGTAATGATCAGGCATAATATCACATTCCTTCATTAGTGGTTTGCTATACTGTATGTCATGGGCGAACATACGGTATAGACGAATGCCCGGTTTATCGGGATAGGAGCGGAAAAGGGCAGGTGCCCAGACCTGACAGTGGAAGTGAAGAAACCGTGTCCGCGCTTGATTTTCGGCAACTATGTAGTACTATAGTGTAGGCAGGAAGACCTTCGGCAGCGCTGGGGAATGCAGGTTCCACACCCGAGATGTGTGCGCCAGTGATGGACGGTTGTCCGTCATTTTCGTTCTTTACAGCGTGAAACCGTTAATGCTTGAAAAATGCGCTCCAGTACAATATAGTAAAGGCAAGATATAGAACTTGAACTTAAACTAAAAGGGTTACCATTTAAGTTCGTCTTATATAGTCGCATTTATTTTTAAATATAAAAATTTATCTGTTTCCACGTTATCAATTATCCTTCTATTTCTCGCTGAAACGTCCCCGTCCTTCTAAAAGGACGGGGAAGCCGATTCCACTTGTGCTTTCGGATAGCGGTTTTGTAAGGAGCTTAATCTATGTAGCTAATGCTGACAAAACTTTTAGGGGATGATGAATACATGCAGCTCAAGAAGCTAGACGATAGAAGTATTGACCAATTATTTGAAGCCATTTTAACCTTGAAAAATATGGAAGAATGTTATGTTTTCTTTGACGACTTATGCACTGTAAACGAGATCCAATCGCTGTCGCAGCGGCTGGAGGTTGCCCGCATGTTAGGTAAAGGTTCTACATACAATCAGATCGAAGCTGAAACCGGGGCAAGCACGGCGACTATTTCGCGCGTGAAACGCTGCCTGAATTACGGGAATGACGGCTATAAGCTGACGCTGGAACGTTTAGGACGCTAGAAGATGAAGCCGGGCGTGCTTATTATCAGCCATGGCTCCCGCGATAAGACCTGGGTTGGCATCGTAGAGGAAGCCGTTAGCGGATTGTCGCTGCGTGAAGAGATGCCTGTTGCCGTTTCTTTTCTGGAGCTGGTTGAAGGCCGTTTGATTCAGGATGGAATTGATGAGTTGGAATACGCAGGGGTCACAGATATCATTGTGATCCCCTTGTTTGTGTCTTCTGGTAGCACCCATGTTGATGAGATAGAATATGCATTGGGCGCCAAGTCTGAGCCTGAACGCGAGACGGATCTGGAATTATTCACTGTGAAGGCGGCTGTACACTACGGCTATCCGGTCGACGATGACCCGGATATTGCCGTCATGATCTGGGACAAGCTGCGCGAATTATCGGTAGAGCCGGAGCGGGAGACGATTCTGCTTGTGGGGCACGGAAGTAGGCATGAAGGCTTCAGGCAGCGTTGGCAGCAGGGGATCTCCTCCTTGGCCGAGCGGGTGCGGAAGCTCAGCGGAGCTGCGGCGGCAGATTATGGCCTGCTGAATCCCGACAGTGTGAAGGCGAAGGTGGAGTATTGGCAGGAGCGGGGACATTCGGTGCTGGTGGCGCCGCTGTTTCTGAGTGAAGGTTATTTTACCAAACAGGTGATTCCGGCGAGGCTTCAAGGGCTAAACTATAAATATTCCGGTCAGACGTTGTTGCCTCATCCGCTGCTTCCGCACTGGATTGAACAGCAGGTGGAGCAGAAACTGGAAGAACTGCGTAATAGCGCGATTTAGAAAATAAACTTGAGAATGTTAGGTATGAGAAGGTGGATGGGCCTAATACACAGGGCTTTCTGTTCTTTAAAAAAGCAAAGGTATGGAGCCGAAGTAGTCAACACTGCAGCAGGCGCATACATTATAGATAGGGTTCGGAATTCAATTTGTAACCCGAAGGTCTCTCACATTGATTGTAGGGTCTGGAATTGGGTATAATCAATAGGTTATCTATTATAAAAACAGGTGGCGTTCCGGTAATGAAAACTGCGAGATTGATCTATAATCCCACTTCTGGACGGGAAGAAATGAAGAAGCGGCTCGCCGACATTCTGGACCGGCTGGACATGGGGGGCATTGAAGCCTCCTGCCATGCTACGTCCGGAGAAGGCGATGCCACATTGGCCGCAGCGGATGCCGTTGAACGCGGATATGATCTGATCATAGCGGCGGGCGGCGATGGAACTTTAAATGAAGTAATAAACGGCATGGCCGAGAAACCCAATCTTCCGCCACTGGGTGTGCTTCCGCTGGGAACTACGAACGATTTTGCCCGCGCGATGGGGATTCCCAAGCACTGGGAGGATTCCTGTGATCTGATTCTCCGCCAGCAGTCACGTCTGATCGATCTGGGCAAAGCCAACGACCGTTATTTCATTAATATTGCTGGCGGCGGAAGCCTGACGGAATTGACCTATGAGGTCCCAAGCAAACTGAAGACCATGATGGGCCAGCTTGCCTACTACCTCAAGGGGATTGAGAAAATGGCCAGCCTGTCTCCGACCGAGCTGATCATCCGGGCCAACGGCCAGGAAGTGATCCATGACGAGTTCATGCTGTTCCTGATCGCCAACACGAATTCCGTAGGCGGCTTCGAGCGGCTTGCTCCCGATGCACGCATCGACGACGGCTTATTGGATGTGATCGCGGTGAAGAAATGCAACCTTGCCGAGTTCATCCGTCTGGTCAGTCTGGCCATCCGCGGCGAACATCTGCAGGACAAGAAGGTCGTCTACTTCCGCACCGATGCGATGGACGTCATCTCCCCCGATAACGTGCAGCTGAACCTCGACGGTGAACTGGGCGGCACCCTGCCGGGCCGGTTCCGGATTCTGCCTTCCCATCTGCGAATTTTTGCGCAGAATCAGTAGGGATGGATGAGGATATAACGGTCATTTTTCCCTATAAAGCGTAATATCAAGCGTAAATTTGCGAATTAAAGGGAAATATTCCCTATAAGATAAGATTCTATAGAACGTGAACTTAAGAATGTTACATTTGGAGTTGCCGGGAAGCGCTATGACCAGACTTTCTGCCAACTCAGCTGCTTCATTCTTAAGTTCATGATTTATAATCGAAGATGATGAAAGAAGTGAACTCTAGAAGATGAATAAACACCGCAGTGGACGCAGCACGGGCCGCCGGAGCCGCCCGGCGCCGGTCGCCGGACTGCCAGTGAATAAGAATGATGAGGTCACGCTCGATATTATCGGCATGACCCATGACGGTGAAGGGGTAGGCCGCGTGGAAGGCTTTACCCTTTTTGTGCTGGGGGCCCTGCCCGGTGAGAAGGTCCGGGCCAAGGTGCTCAAGGTCAAGAAGCAATATGGCTACGCCAAGCTGCTGGAGGTAATTGAAGCGAGCAGTGACCGCGTCACGCCGCCCTGCGAGATCTATGACAGATGCGGCGGCTGCCAGCTGCAGCATCTGTCATACACAGCGCAGCTGGCGTGGAAACGCCAGCTGGTGGTGGACAACCTGCAGCGGATCGGGAAGCTGCAGGTTGCGGGCGCGCCTGCGATGCGCAGAGCTGGCGAGAGCAAGCAGGCCGAAGCAGGAGGCCAAGCAGCGCTTGGCGGGAGTGGAGCCGCTACAGGACGCGTCGAAATGAATGACGCAGGCGAACCTGCGGATGTTCAAGTTGCTGGTGTGGATAGTGTGAACGGTGGAGTGGCTGACCCTGCTGTTGTAGACAACTCTGCTGATACGCAGCAGGTTCAGCCCGCTGCTGCAATAGCGGATACCACAGGTATCCTTGTGCGTCCTACGCTTGGCATGGACGAGCCTTGGCGTTACCGCAACAAGGCCCAGGTGCCGATTGGCGTGGCCAACGGGGAGCTGATCGGCGGATTCTATTCGCGTGGCACACACCGGATCATCGACATGGATACCTGCCTGATCCAGCATGAGAGCAACGATGATGTAGTCCGCAAGGTGAAGGCTATCGCCCGCCGGCTCGGAATTATGCCCTATGATGAAGAGACCGGCCAAGGCCTGCTGCGCCATGTGGTGGCGAAGGTAGCTTTTCGGACCGGGGAGATGATGGTTGTACTGGTCACGAACGGTGACCGTATTCCGCAGCAGGAGGAGTGGATCAGCGAGATCCGCCGTGAGATGCCTGCCGTGACCAGCATCTGCCAGAACATAAATACGAAGCAGACGAATGTGATTTTTGGCGACATTACACGCACGCTCTGGGGCAACGAGGTTATTTACGATTATATCGGTGACGTGAAATTCGCCATTTCTGCCCGTTCATTCTATCAAGTGAACCCGCCGCAGACCGAGGTGCTCTATGGCAAAACCGTGGAGTACGCCGGACTTACCGGCAAAGAGACCGTGATCGACGCCTACTGCGGTATCGGAACGATCTCGCTGTTCCTTGCCCAGCATGCCAAGCAGGTCTATGGCGTGGAGATTGTGCCCGAAGCCATCGAAGACGCCCGCGCCAACGCGCAGTTGAACGGCATGAACAACGTGACCTTCGAGGTAGGCGCCTCCGAAGATGTAATTCCGGCCTGGAAAGAGCAGGGCATCACCCCCGATGTAATCGTGGTTGATCCCCCGCGAAAGGGCTGCGATGCTCGTCTGCTGGACACCATCCTGGAGATGAAGCCGGAGCGCGTGGTGTATGTATCGTGTAATCCTTCGACATTGGCGAGGGATTTGAGGGTACTGGAGGATGGCGGGTATAGAACGGTTGAGGTGCAGCCGGTGGATATGTTCCCGCATACGGTGCATGTGGAGTGTGTAGTGTCAATATATAGAAAAGATATGTTAGAAAGGGATGCCTAAGCATCCCTTTCCTAAGTCTTACTATAGAGTAACCTTGAAGTTGTAAGTGATTTTTACATCACCATCTTCTTTCACATCAATGCGTTTAACCAGCATGAGTAGAAGCTCTCGATCCAGTTTATCCAGGGAAACAAGCTTGGCAATATCGGATAGGAGTGGCTGTTTGACTTCGTTGCTTTTGGTTAAGTGTAGTAACTTTTCCTTAGCGACTGTCAACTCCTTGCTTAATCGATCTAGCATTTCATGATATTGCTCTTTTGTGATGTCTCCATCCAGCCATTTGTCTTCGGAGATTTGTTTGCGTTTCTCAATTTTATCGATATTGTTTTTGATAGCTGCAACCTCTTTGGCATGGTTTTTCTCTTCTATCTGAGATCCCTTTTGTAATCCCCGAACAAGAGTATCCTTGTTAACGTGCTCGTTCATGAGTTGATGGATATCTGCTTGGATCAGATCGAGTAAATTCGCTTCGTGAATTGAGTGGCGCTTGCAGTAATCTTTGCCCCATAACTTATACTTGCCGCACATGTAGTGCGTTTTGCCATAAGGACGTTTTACACAGTGCATTCCTCCCCCGCAATCAGCGCAAAACAGTAGGTGAGTAAATAAATTTGGCATTCCGGAAACTTTATTGTGCGACCTGCGTTGAATCAGTGATTGCGCCATCTGATACTGTTCTTTAGAAATAAGAGCGGGGTGATTGTCTGGAATGACAATTTGCTCTGTAGGAGCCGTGTTTTTACGTTGGCTGCTTCCCAAAGTGATGGCTTGTTCTTTCTGCGCAACTAGATATCCGATATACGCCGGATTGGTTAGAATGTACTCTATACTGCTTTGGCACCAGTATTCACTTCCATTCTTTCGTCCTTGAACTTGTGCTGGAGTGGGAACCTTTTCTGTATTCAGTTGGTTGGCAATAGCTTGCATTCCTAAAGTCCCCTCTTGGTATGTTGAGAAGATACGCCGGACAATTTCCGGAGTATCGTTTGTAGCAGGAACCAGTTTTTTATCCGCCTTTTCGTAACCATACGGAGGGAACGATCCGGTAAATTCACCCCGCATGGCTCGAGTTCTTTCTGCCATGCGTACAAAATCTGACGTGGTTTGACTAGACATTTGGTACAGCATTGAGAAGATGGCTAATTTGGTTTGCCAATCGCTTTGTGTGGTATCAAATGACTCAGTAATAGCAACAAAGCGAATTCCTTTCTTTACAAGCTCGGGCACTATAGTATTGAGTTCACCAATACTGCGGCCGAGGCGGCTGAGAGATTTAACGAGAATGACATCAAACTTTTTACCCATTGCATCTTTTATTAAGCGCATAAATTCTTTTCGTTTACTGAAGCTGGTTTTTCTCTCGCTGTAAGTATCAAAGAGCAGCCAATTGTTTGTGTGGATGTAATCTATCAGTCCTTCCTCTTGATTAATAATTGAAGAATCCTGTTCTTCAAAAATCGTTGAGACTCGAACATAAGTAGCTACCTTCATTGTTTTTCCCCCGTCTGCAGGGGTGCCTAAACCGTCGTTGCCAAGCACATTATATATCATACTCGGCCACCTGCTAATTGTTTTTTTAACCACTCTAATAGAACATTTTCGAGTGTCTGATCTCCTTCAAAGGTACGGCCAATTATTTCGCCTGATTTCCTTTCATTTCCCTTCATTTTGGTACTCCTCCCGGAATTGGATTAGGGAATAACAAAAACCCTAAGTACAATGGCGCAGGTGCCGTTCACACTCCCGGAATAAGAATTGTAGACAACAAATCGCTATGAAAAAACACGATCTTTATTTTTCACTGACCATTAACTACTGGTCAGAAAAAATAAAGAACGTGTTTTTTTGTTTTATATAATGTAAATTGTTTTTTTTAGGGTGTCTTTGCTTTCCTTATGTGGAAGAGGGTTTAGTTTTAAAGAAGAAGAATCTCCAATAAAAGGCAACAAATCTTAGGGAATTATAAATTCCAGTCTTCACCATAGCGATGAGGGAATGTGTAATATATGAGGAACTAAAACCAGGGAGGGGCTTGTAAAATGATAGTTCGATCATCAATAAATCAGAAGTCAATTCAAACTACAGCAATCCACCTGTCATCTACGTATTCCCGAAGCAAAGTAAATGGAAAGAGTTTTGCTAAGCGTTCATTTAGCATAGTAGTTTGTGGAATGATGTTGGGTTCCAACTTGATAGGCGGAGTGCTTTCGAATACCACAGCACAATCAGAAAATAGTTTTGGCCAATCGATTTCTTCAGGCGTTTTGCTGAATCGCTTCATTGATGATGTTTATCTTCAGAATTTACGCATGGCAGTACAATCATTGAATGCAGATGGTTGGAACCTTACGAGACTACGCTCGCTATCAAACAGTCTCATGGAAATTGAAAAGAAATTATCTGGAAATGTAGACTTTCTAAACATTGAAGCTCTACGTAGCGTAATTCTAGAGACAGAGGATTCTTTGGTGACAAATCCTCTCAGCAATAGAGATCGGCATTTACTTGCTGAGGAACAAAGAGCGAAAGCTGTACTAGTTCAAATCAAGCAGAAGATTGGAATCTCTATTGCTGAGGGAAAGGTTAATTTATCCTTATTACGATCCAATGCTTCGGAAACAAAGAGCAATACAGTATTGGCTTCTTCGACAAAAGAAATCACAGTATACCTCAATGGTGTTAAGCAACATTACGCTGAATCTCCAGTCATGAGTAATGGAACAGTGCTTGTTCCAATGAGGGGTATATTTGAATCTTTGGGTGCGAACCTCGTATTTGATGCGAAAAATAAGACGATCCATGCAAAAAGAAATGAAACTCAAATTACCGTTATTGTAGGAGCGGCATCTGCTTCGGTAAATGGAAAGAACATTCCATTATCAGTTAAGGCTCAGACAATTCATAATATAACGATGGTACCTTTACGGTTTGTAAGTGAGGCCTTAGGGGCGACTATAGAATGGAATGCAGAAACTATGACTGTGAAAATTGAATCTCCGTCTGTATCCACCTCAGCAACACCAAATGTTAAATCAGTGAGTGATAGTTATATCAAATATGGGAATCATGTATATGGTACTAACAATCAAACGGAGTATACAAAAGTTATGAATGTAGTGGCCGGCGCACTTAAAGAAGGAAACTCCATAAAATTAGGTGAACTGTATACGGAGTATTACTATAAGTATATTGAAGGATACAGATGGTCTGGTGATACTTCAGATCGTTCCATACAAAATCGAGGTTTGAAGAGTGCAGAGGACAGCATAGGTGTATTAGTCGCGGATGGGGTAAGTATAGAGGAAATTGAACGTGTGTATCAGGCTCAAAGTATTGCTATAAGGTTATTAAATAAAGCTGCTAATCCAGGAGAAGGGAGTTATTCCGCTTATGATGCTCTGTTTTATAATATCTCGAATTGCGTATCTGATGCTCATGTAAAATCAGTTGTGTTTGATTCAATTGAATACAATACAATTGTATACGGTGGGAATGGTCATGCGGAAATGGCATTTCAAATTAACGGTCTTTGGTATGAGACGGTTTCTGGAACGTTTGAGAGAGTAGATCCAGTTAATAGTCTTGCTACAGACGGTAGCATTTTGGTGCAACCAACTTTCGGAGATATGATACACGTAGTACATTCGATTTAGTAGAAGTGCCTTCTAGGACGAGCCCAAACGGGCTCGTCCTATTTTTAATGTTGAGCTATTTTTAGTTACTGAGTTATTTTCGGAGAAGAAAAGTAGTACATAGGAGGTCCAACGATAAAGCAAACCCTAAATCAATATTGAATTTAAGGAGGTTAGTAAAAATGAGAAAAGCGCTAAGTTTAATTTTATCCTTCTCACTGTTCCTTTCGTTGTCCGCACCGATGGTATCTGCAGAAGAGGGTGCGAACCAAGTGGGGAATATATCTTCAGGGAGCGAAGTTCCTCAAACGTTTTTGTCGCTTGAAGATCAATCCTCAAGCGAGGATTTTGCACCCACTGCACCCACTGCACCCACCACTTCAAATCCTGCACTTAGTGATGTTTCAATGCGTACAGTCACTGAAGGCGTATACGTGGACATCTATTATCTAGGAGGAGACGATTTCGGCAGTAGTTCGACTCTCTACATCCCAGAATTCACTCTGGAGCTCTGGTCGGTAAAAGACAACAAAAAAATTAGTTCAGTATCAGGAAATACTGAGAACTATAATGTAAGCAAACAGAAGTACGAACTGCTCTTCAAGCACCCAGGGTATAAGCTCGGAGATGAGTTAGCCTTTATTCTTAAGGAAGCCAGCCCATTACTCAAGAGTATTACTTTCAGCACTCTAGTTAAACAAGAAACAGCTTCTTCCAGAACTGAGTATAACCTGACGTTAAATTCACACTTCAAGTTTCTCGTTGAAGCTTTTGATTACTTTGGGGGAGCTAATGATGAGCAGCAATTTAGGGGAATAACAGGTACTTCCCTTAGGGCTATCAGTGGCGTACTACATGTAAACAGCAAGAAGATTGGATTGCAACTTCAAGACGAATCCAATAATATGCTAAAGAATACTAAATTAACTATCAAGCTACAGGAAGGTAAAGGTACGTTTAATCTAACAACAGACGAAAAGGGAATCGCTTGGGTTGAAACTGACAAGTTGACTTGGAAGTTCCTTGTTGGGGTAAATGGACGAACAGTTGTAAACGGAGTGAACAATAAAGCAGAGAACGAATTGCCAACTGATATCGTTACAGGAAATTCTAAAGTTATCTATAAAATTCACATAACAGTGAAAAAAATTCAGTCTACGGGGATGGTAACTGTAGATTTCTCTACAGCAAGTAACAATTCGTTGAGTAATAATTGGTCAGGGGTAAATGTGTCACTTACCGATGCTTCAGGAAAAGAAAATACCTATTTTGTCAGTATGGACGATAGAATTATTCCAGGAGTGATCGACGGAAAATATAAGGTGTCTGTGGCTGGAGGCCAGTATTCAGCCGGTGAACCCACTACCTCAGTTCTTGTAGTCAAGAATGGGGTTGGAAAGCTTGAGGTCTCTCTTACCCCTAAGTATTTACTCAATATCAGTAAAGGTGGTCAAAGCTACAATTTTTCTGTTCTTAATATTGCTTCCATTGCAGACAAAGAATTCAAGGGTAAAACTACACTCTCTTTTGCGGTCAAACCCAATGAATCCTATATGCTTAGGGATAACGAAACAGGTAAAGTATTTTCAGTCATTATTGATGCTAAGTCCCCTGTGACAACATTAGTATTGGGTGCAGGAGGTGTTATGGGTGGTAGTTCAACCAATCCTCATACAGGAGATAGCATTATCTATATGGTTGTTGCCTTCTTGTTGTCTATGGGGTTTGCTGTTTGGAGTGTATTTGCACTCAGGAAATCTCGAAGAAATTCTACAGTTAAATCTTCCGTTATGATCATCTTACTAACGTTAAGTACAGTAACTTCTATTTTATTGCCTGTTGGAGGAGATAGAGCAGCAGCTGCCGATGCTTCTGATGCAAACGTAGGTGGTACTCCACCCGCAACCAGTAGTAGCAGTTCAACTACAGCTGCTGGTACTTTTCAAACTTCGGACAAAGTAGCAGTGCTACAGTTTGGCTTCATTCCTAACAAGATGAGTAGCTCCGGTGCAGGGGTATTAACTTCGGCATCTAGCAAAGTTGATCTTCAGGACGATTTTAAGTTCGACTATGAAAACCTCATGTTCTATATGGCTCCGAACAAAACATCTGATACCTTGTTTCGAAAAAGTGGTTCAGGCTTGATTACGTTTGAACGTAACGGATCAAGCAGTAAGGTGAAGACACTATACGGTAAAAATCCGCTTTATCCTAATAGCTCGGCAGGCTCATCTCACGACCAATTACTAAAACGCACACTCGACTATGCCGACAAATCTATCTCTGATGGGGGCAACCTCTTCAAACAGATTATTGGTGAATCACTGTACAATATTGATCCCAGCGATCCTAATCGTACTCTTGCCGGAGATGGAAATGTGCAGGTTGTTGGTGATTCAATTAAGGATATGATTGAGGACTATATCTTAAAGCACGGCAGCGAAGATAAGTTTGACAAGATTGATGCGCAAATTATTGGCAGTATGATGTTTGATGGTTACATGGATTTAATCCGAGAGAAGGGGGTGCTAACAGGAAGCACCTATTCAAATTTTGAACAAATGATGCAGGAGAAATTCGACAATAATGAGTTGGTACTGTTTTTTCAAACTGTAGTTGGAATTAGTGTGAAGGACAATAATAGTCCGTATGACCGCAACTATGCCTTTATGCCGATGCATGATGCTACGGACTGGTATCTGTGGATTCGGCAAACAGCCCGTCCAACAGATACCGCATTAGCTACACTTTCGGCTAATCGGGAATTTGAAGCAGTTACTAAAGGAGGAGCAAGTTCATCTGAACAAGCATCTCTTTCTCCGTATAAGGAAAACGGTAATTTACCGAACACGTTTCAAATGTATGCCAGAGATAACTACACCCGTACATTAAAGCCGGTAACCACTAAAGTTCCATTGTCATCTACAGTCTCTATCAATCCTTTCGGCTCATGGGGGTATCAACCCTGGGGTTATGGGTCTGGTGAGAAATTGAATGGAAATAAACCGGGAATCGATATTAATCTTAATGTAACTGTGGTAGATGCCAAAGGCAAGGCTACAGGTAAATCTTTCATGAAAGTAGTCAGCAGCTGGACAGAGGAAAGCCAGAAGTATTTAGGGCAGATAAGCGCTGAAGATAAGTTGGTAAAAGGGAGCATGTCTGTCGAACATGAAGGTAAGATGTATGAACTGCTGGAAGACAAAAATGCGAAGTTTACATTACTGGATAAACGGGATCAAGAAAATATCAACAAGTCCATGCTTATAAAATCAGAAGTAGGCGAGAACGGTTCAATTGCAATTCCTGCTATTGGAGATGGAGACACATGGGAAATTGAGTTGGGCTTCGATACACCACTTCCCGTAAAACTTCATCAATATTTAGGCGGTGATGGTAAGAGCGATTCGTCTGTGGAAAATAAATATGCAGGGGCTAAGGAAAACGGCAAGGGGGTATATTCAAACGCTAGATTAACGTTATATGTGAAGGCCACCGAAGATACTCCTGAGCCGATCACCACCAAATATATAGTCCCTCAATGGCGGTTATCTAAGTACTGGGACACTATGAATCCCGTGGGCAGTAACCAAACACGTTTCTTCCTTACATTGCCAATCAGTACATTTGCCGATCCGCAGATTACACCTTCAGGCATGACTACATTCGCTTTGGTCAATCCAGATTTTGGTGCTATCAACTGGGCAACCAGTACAGCGAAATTGGTAAATGACACAGCAACAAAAGAAGTAACAACTTATCGTCCGACTAATTCCTTTAATCTTACGGGTAATCTCTTAGCCATTCGAGATAATGAGTCTGTATCCAATATCAAATTGGCGGAATGGGTAAATAACTTTAGCTTGTTTAACGGACATATTGCTACCGCAAGCCGGGGTGCAGTGGGAGAACAGGCCCGAGTGATCAAGAGTAATATTTTTAAATATGGGGTAAAGAGTCCGGTCACATCGTATCAATACAGCGAAACCAGATACAAAATGGTCAAAGAGTATGATAAAAATGGGAAGTTAACGGGCAGCCATAGCGAGCCTTATCGCTGGTCAAGCCCGGCTCCGGTCAGTTATCAAACAGCAGATTATAAAACTACGGTTAACTTCAAGCGGTATATCCCCAAAGATGGCGCAGCAGAGAAGTCTTTCACGGAAGATTCCGCTTCCACGAATGGATTGTATTGGTCAAGTCATCCTGAGGAATCCATCCTGAAAGTTAATCCGGAAGTGCTCATGGCTTTTGATGATGAATCAGGTAATACAAGTGTAGCATTCGTTGCTGGTGACAGGCTCCGTTCTATCCAACCGATAAGCTATAATCAAGCAGAATTTGTAAACGTAAATATCCAACCTGCAATAAGCGGGATGTCTGTAGCTACAGATGCCAATGCTAAAAAACTCGCCAATAGCTTGGGAGCTGCGGGAAAGGAAGTTATTTATAAAGGCAGCAGTGTTACTACTAATTTTAAGGTCGCAGGTGAATTGGAGCTAAAGACCTTTGCGCTAGATATTGGTTCTACTGCACTTAAGAACGCATGGAATCCTGCATCGGGGTATTCGACGGACAAAATTAATGAGTCATTCTTGAGTCAATACGCTGACAAAGATACATCAACAGGTAAATGGCAGGTCGTTTTTGATGCTCAGGGTAAACGAGTTATTAACAATAAGGATTATGGAGGTCAATCCACTAAGCTTCCTGTTACAGAGACATCCAATTCAATTACAGAACACACATTAGTTATTCGGGGTGGGAAGCTGGTCAGTGTTGATGGTATTTCTAATCTCAATAGCCTTTCTGCTGAACTGAAACAAGCATTAACTCAAATGAAGATCCTTGGAGATAAAAATATCTTTGGGGCGTTTGAACATGGCTCCGGCTCAAACTTGACGGAGAGTGTAGTTGCTAATTTGGGTAATGCCCTTCGCGGTACCAATGATCTAGCGTTAGGGCGGGGGTTCTATAATGAGGACGTAACGACATTAATTGTGCGTGAGTACATTAACGGATTCAAGCTGCCACAATTCATAGCAGTAGACAAGATTCCGTTAGAAATTCCAGGGTTAGCCGCTGACGTGAATAAGAACCAGTTCTTCAGTAAAGGATTTACCGGTCATAGTAAGCTTATCTTCAAGGTGAATGATGCTGAGATGATCTTTGATAGTTCGAAGGGGGATTTCGGGGGTGAACGTTCTATAGAGTTTGTAGTTGGAAATGTATCTATACTGGATTCTTTCCAAAGGTAACTACTAATACCTTAACTTTGAAGGTGCCGAGAAATTCGGCACCTTCTTTTTTATGAGCTATCTATTTATCGTTGCAATGAACATAAAGCTGGATTTTTCTATGGAAACTTGGACAATTCCTAAACGCCGAGCACTTTCCCTGTATACCTGAACCAGAGACTTTGAGCACAGGTAGTTGCTTATAACTTATGGAATTGATTGGTCAAAACTGAAAGTTCGCTTGTTGACCTCTGTTTATAAAACAATGTTTTTTCTCGTTATAAAAGCCTTCAACTTTGTTACAACGATAGAGGACTATTTTATATCTTGGATAGACTAATTTATAAATGTTTTCGAGACTAAATTACAGGTCAAGAATGTTGCTTGCCAGGATAAGAGTTCGTTTTATAAAACTTTGGACAATAATTTATAAAAGTCATTTTTGATTATAACGTTCAAGGACTATTTTATAACCAAAAGTGACGGTTTTATAAAAAAAATCTGAGAGTATGTTACAGGGCAGTAGAAACGTATCATTTGGGATTGATTTGTTTTATAAAAAGCCAGGATAGGTTGTTATAAATTTATTCCTCGAATTATATCGATTCTAGACTGTGTTATAAGGGGAGTTCACAATGATTTATAAAAGCATTCATGCTGTTACAGATAGGTAAGACAATTTTAGGATGATATTGTCGGAATTCAACGTCTCTACTGCTTCACACTACCCTTTTTGACTAAGCCCTAAAAAGTCACTAAAACCAGATTTGGCTATTCTCAGTATGAGAAAGTACTTACCACATCGAAGGGCTATACACCATTAGTAAGTTATAGCAGTATCAGGAGAAGTATCGTTCTTATAAATAACTGAACAGAGTATCTTTCTTGGTTTTTCCTGGTTTACATCTACATGTAAAGAATTAACTTCAGTGCATCTATTAATTTCGGTATGTAAGTAAGGCTTTGCCTTCAATACCTTGCAATAATGTCTACACTAATCCAGAGTCGTCTACATATTTCAAATGAATCAACCACAGATGAATTCTCCGTAACAAATTGAGAATTGGTACTGACTATTGCGAAATCTATTGCGGAGAACCAGGGGAGGCCTATATGACAATATTCCATTCTTAAAATTATATGGCCACTGTTTTCTATACTGCAAAGTAGCGATGCAAAGTTATGGGCCAATGCAAACTTAACTTTCCCTTTTAACTTTGATTTTTCGGCTTTTTCGGCTCTAAAACCCCGGTTTTTACAAAGTTATTTGTCTGGGTATATAGTTCCTTCTGGCTTCCCATGCCTTTGTCGGCTCTGGCTTAAAAATGAGAAAGGTTGTGTCAATTATGTTTATTCGTAAGCATTTCGACCTGCAAGCCACCTTGGCGAATGCTGTTTGCCACAGAATGGGCCGACTATTCCAATGGTTTCATGGACAAGCGCAATTCTAATAGAAGCAAGCAGCAAGTTGCCTTCATTTTTAAAAAAGGTGATGTTACGTATTTGCGTTACTTCTCTCGCTTAAGTGCATTTTAATTCTCTTTAAAGTGATTGTGTTAAAAAGGTTCAATAAAAAAGTAGAAGGTTGTTTGAAAATCATCTTGTTGAGATGGATGGTAAATTTTACAACACTATTCCTTAATTTGAAACATTCATAGTGTGAGTAGGTGAGGCGAAAATAAAATTCACTGTCTGAGAAGATTTTCCCGAGAGATGAGATTAATTTACCGACATCGCAGAAAAGATTGCCTATAGACATATGCTTGTTGGTTCAGGCAAATCTGTTTTACGAGGGGTAAGTTATGAGTAAATCAATATCAAAAAATGTAAGTTTGGATGACTTAAAAACGTTGGAGGAATCTTCGGAAAAGGAAGGGTCTTTTGAGAAGATCTATACAATTATATTGTACCGGGGAAAGCATCCGAATTTTCAGTATGAAATTTACGTGGTTGAATTTCTGTCAAATATGCCTGGGGGTTATAAGTACCGATTTTTACTACACGAGCTTGATAGAAAAACTAATCTCACGATGTACAACAAAGCTCAATTCGATATGAAGATAAGCAGTCATTTGGCTACTGGCATGTTGGATAACATGATAAAGAAAGCGACCCAAATGAAGTTAAAACGAGATTATACGCAGGTTGAAAATCTAGTCCCTTATTTAACCGACACATGTAGTCTTGCGGAAGCTGAAGAATATCATCAGATCTTCGAGGAATTTGTAGCTGAGCGCCTAGAAGTTGCACCACCACCGCATTCTAAGATGAATTATAAAAATAAAGAGGATCGGTTTGTAATTTTGGATAAACCAGGCTCAATTAGCAAGTATGGGACTGTCACTGTCGCCACAACCAAGTCCCAATTAATGGACTTGTTTTTTGAAAGCCATGAAATGGATTCGGAACCTGCAAAGCATCACCTTGATGGACGACTTCTGACAATTATCAAGATGTGGGTAACTGCTGGAATAAGTGTCTCGAAGACAAAAGGCCGAAATCAAGATACCGTCTCTTATAAAGACATAGACGGTACAAGCGAAAGCAAGATGTATATACTTAATTGTCCCAAAGTTACGGAGGTGATGAAGAAAAATGGTGCAAATTAGAGAAAGGATCTCTGGAAAGAAGAAGCGGAACGCACCTCATTCTATCATCCCGTACATTGGTGGTAAGTATGGACTTGTCTCTCGTATCATTCCTCTTATTAAGTGGTGTGCCGAATCGTATGAACTGGCAGGACTGATTGAAGGAGCGGCGGGAGGCGCTCGGATAATGCTTAACACTTCACCAGATTTATTTGAGCATAGAATCCTTAATGATTTGGATCTTTCACTAGCCAAGCTCTATGCAGCTATTGGCGATAAGGAGTTAGTTTATCAACTAATAAAACGATTGAATGAGTTGGAGTATTCAAAAGAAGTTTTCGATACTGCAGTTCTTGATCGTGATTTAGATGCTGAACTAGCTGATAGAAGAATCTACAAAGGTACTTCAAGTATTGTAAACGCTGCGGCGTATACTTTTATTTGTGCTCACCAAAGTCACGCAGCAAACATGAAGGGTTATGATAGAGGAAGGGAAGCGAGATGTTATAGTGACTATTATGATAAAGTTGACTGTCTGGATGCATTTCAGCCACTGCTTGAAGGTGTGACAGTGACTCATGGGAGTTGCCTTGATCTTGTGGATGAATACTATGACCGGGGAGAATATTTCATGTATATTGACATGCCTTACCCTGAGAAAACAATGAGAGGGGGGAATCACTACAAATACAATTGTACACATGAGGTTCTTGAAGAACTCGCCAATAAATTGATAAATACAAAAATGAAAATTGCTTTAAGTAGTTATCCTTGCGATATTTACGATCGATTGTGTGATCAGCATGGATGGCAAAGGCTTTTTTTAAAGATGAAGAGTGTAACAATGGGAGGCACCGCCAGTCTTAAGGGGGCTGAATGTCTGTATATAAATTTTGAAATCCCCTTCGAGTTGGAAGACAGTATCACCTCTGGTTGCCTTTGGTAAGCTGCAGGGTGCTCTAAAGTAACGAATATCACAAGCTTAATCAATCACTGCATTATAGCTGTTTTTGAAGCACTTCGCTGAGTATACTGTGATGTGTCCTCCAGATAATGAAACTACAATGACTGAGGACCCCAAGAGAGACTGTCTCATGGGGTCTTTAGTTCTTTCAGTTACAATCAAACTAAATGGCCATGATCACTGGCTCTACATCGTAATGTAGTCATTATTAGATTTTTCTGTTTAAAGGAACACTTTTTCAAAGTTGTTCGCTCATTGTCTTTTGTTTCAATATCTTTTTGTCATTTCAATGTCTCCCTCTTGGGGCATTTCTGGATAGGCTCTTACGCCGCTTCATCATCTCCAAACGGGCGTTCCCATCACTAGTCCTTCCCTTAATATTACTCTTGCTTTCTTGTGCCTTACAGGGGCGTACAGGCTGCTAAAAGTGTTGGTTCATATTATTTCTCCTTCAGTAATTTTCCTGTTTCTAAATGTCTGTTCTTTTCTTTCATAAAGTTAGAATTATCCTCTAAAAGGACTTGATTCTTCCGTTCTTTCAAGCTATCATGTGAACACTAGTTAAGTTAAAATATTGATTTAAATACAAATTAAAGAATATTTCTCGCGTGCCTAATTCAGTTGTTTATATGGTAGTAGTTAATAATAGTGGGCAATCATGCCTATGTACTAAACAGTTGAGCGGGAGGATGGATAATGAGAATTGGTTATCTACGTGCTAAACGAAAAAAAGAACTGGAGGAATTTTTAAAAGTGGTAGATATCGAAGAAGTTTATTTCGACTTAACTGACGAATTCAGTTTTTCCGTTGGGACACAGCTCTCTTCTTTGCTACAAAAACTTACATCAGCAGACAAGTTAACAATTCGGGGTCTAAAGGATGTGGCTGATAATGTAGCTGAATTAAGCTCTTTTTTAAGGATTATCCAAAATGCTTCGGTAGATCTCAATCTTTTGGATGAAGCAGATGGTTCGATGCTATTATCCCCTCAGGGTATTGAAGGAATTCTGTATCTTGAGCACTTCATAAAATCAAAAGACGAAATTCAAGCCCTCCGTTCAAAAAAGTTGGGGCGTCCTTTACAGAATTACCCTGATGGGTTTTACGAGACGTACCTTTCTTATTGTGAAAAAGAGTCTAAAGCAGCTGATGCTGCATTAAGACTTGGGGTAAGCGAAAAAAGGTTTTATCAGATGGTACGACTCTTTGAGGTCTGACAGGAGGTAGAATGATGCTTACTTTCTCTATAGATTCAAATATTGGAGAGGTGATGATAGCAGCCAGCTTTTTTGAGGAACTCACTAGAAGTTCATTAGGAAGAGAATGGGTAAGTGAACTATTCTTCAAATCGCTTAATGGTTGCCGATTCAACAGTAAAGATAATTTTGATATTAGTGCGTATACGGCTAAATGTGAATATAATAGAGCTTTTTGTGAGTATCGAAATGCAATTCCTTTGTTATCGGCTGAGGAATATCAAAGAGGCTATTTAGGAGTTCTTGAAACCAGTATTACCTACGAACAGAAAGAATTCGATCTTCTTATTGAAAATTTGAACCTTCAGAATGTAGTGGAAGAGTTTCGAAAAATGCAGGAAATTATACTTATTGAGGAAGGGAAAAGTTTATACCACCTGTTAAAGCTTAGCCTTCAATTTGCTGATCACCCAAGGGTGGAGAACATCATTGCCTTGATGAATAAATATTATATGCAAGAACTAATCATGGATATTCTAAGCAATGTTCATGCGCTGCAGATATTGAAGCTGGTTTAATACTATTCTTAAACACTGAAATGGGGGATTTGGAATGGTACTTTCATTAGTTGTAGTTCCCGATAAGACTGAGATTTCAAAGCTACCTGAGTTTGTGAATAATTACGAAGGGGTTCCTATTCCAGTTATCCCTAATTCTAAAATGGAGGTCTCTTGGCAACTGTTGGTGAATACTGTCCATCTTTTCGATCAGGTGTACGTAACTCGTTATAAAAACTACTCGTTTCTGTATGACCGCAATCAAAGCCCATTGACGAGGTTTAACAATAATAAATTTGACTTGTACATTAAAGGAAAGACATTGTATTTAAGAAATAAAAACCACCCAGAAGAACTGAGAAAAGTATATTTGGATGGGGAATTTATTATTACTAAAAAGAATTGGCTAATGCAAAGTGGGCAAAGAGCTGGTAACGGGCGATATAAATGTTTCACGCTATTTAAGAATATTATCATTAGGGATCACCAGCTAATAGCCTTGTTAGCATATGGTGAGATTGCACTTCTGGCGATAGGGGTTGACAGGGTTTATGAAGTAAATCATATAGACGGTAATCATGAAAACAACATCTCGAGCAACCTTGAAGTTGTAACTATCGATGCAAACCGTGAGCATAAAAATAGATATGTAAGGGAGATCAATCTACTTGTTTGTAGGAAGGGGGAAATAATTATTAATCCGGTATTGAGTAAATATAGTGAAATTTTTGCATAAGGAGATTGCATTAAAGACTTTTAGGAGACTGATAGAAATGCACCTATTGCTTAAAAGTAGAGATTTGTCAGAAGTCATAAGTCGAAGATTGGAAAATCTAGAGCTATCTGATACAGAAAGAGAATTGGAGTTGAACAGACTCAAAGCATTAGATGAAGTTCTCTATTTCATGGTTCACCTATTGTGCTGGTATAAGCCTAACGATCATTTCAAACTGAAATATCTGCTATGGATTAGTAGGGGGAAAGGACTTTTTGTATCTATCAAGAGCGGTTTCCTTCCTAAACAGGAGATTGCTAAAATCGTAAATGACTTTGATGTCTTTGTAACGAAACTAGTGGGGAACAATACCATTCGACTTCTTCAAAATGCCAAGTGTAAAGAAGATTTGGAATCAGTAATAGGGCAATTTAGAACTAATAGTAAGATTAGAAAACTTAAGCTTTTTATTTTATTTGAAATGATATCTTTTTGTATGCAAGACATAATTATCGGCACTATAGAGGTGTATTCGAAAGAGGTCAGGTTTCAGCAGTTTATTGATCCACTGAGAGAGAACCAGTATTTATCCGATACATCTATTACAAATAGTTCCTTAATTGAAGGCATTCTTTCGCATTCTGATCCAGTATTTTACGAAGTGCAGAATCTATTTGGTTTATTCAGATCAGGTAGGATGGATTTTTCAAGCATGTTAAGGGAACTGGGGGAAGAAATCATCAAGTTGATAACAAGTATGCGTGAAGATGAGAATTTTCCGGTAAGCATTTTGGAACAGTTTTAAATGAAATAGAGTGACAAGTTAGGCTGGTGAAGGAAATGAAATTCTTTAAACGTACACGATATTCATATATATTGCTTCTTGGGGGTTCATTGTTTGTACTTGGTTATACTTCAGTACTGATCGCTCAATGGTTTGATGATACCAACAAATTAGAAGTGATAATTAAAGAAACAAGATCAACAGCGCTTAGTGATAGTAACTTTGCTACAAAGTTCTCTACCAAACAGATCCGAACGGTTTCTCCATACCTAAATGTAGATTTTTTAAAACTTCAATCGAGGAATGAGGAGATTGTAGCGTGGATTAAGATTCCGCTAGTTCATCTGGATATACCCATCGTTCAAACTACAGATAACAGCTTTTATCTTACACATGATCTTGACCGACAAAAAAACAAATTGGGTTGGGTCTTTGTGGATACCCGTAGTAACATTGAGCATATGGGACTGAATACCACTCTCTATGGACATAATGCGATGAATCAGCAAATGTTCGGTAGTCTAAAGAAGCTATTGAGTCTTACTGAAGGCTATTCTGAGGATGAAGAACTTATTCAGTTCACTACTGAATATCATGAAATGGTATTCAGAATTTGCTCTGTTTATGTAACAGACAGTCAGGATTGGGAGTATGTTCAGTCTAGCTTTATGAATGACGCATCGAAAAGTAGCTTTATTCGTATGATCCGAGAGAAGAATCAAGTTGCACTTTTCGCAGCAAACTCCCTCTCAATACAGGATAAGTTCCTGACCTTGTCGACCTGTTACGGTCCGGCAGGTACGGCAAAGCGTCTGGTTGTTCAAGCAAAGTTGATTATGAAAAATTCATAGGTCAACGATGTAGAGGAGAATGAATTTTCAAGACTTTTTCTAACTTTCGTGTACATCCTATGGCAACTAAAAAAATTAAGTGTATTTTATAGTAGCTTGAGAGATCTTTTTCGAACCATCTTTTAGTGTATTGCTCCTTTGGGGTAATACACTTTTTTATATCGGGAGACCAGTTTTCTTTTAGGAAAAGAATTCTAATCTAAATCACTAAAGGGGAATCCAATGTTGCCTATAGCGTATAATGATTTGACCATTGGAGTAGAAATTGAATTTACAAGGTTGACTCGGAAGGAGGCGGCAGATGTTGTAGCTAAGTTTTTCAGCACTACTGTGGGGTTAGTCCAAAAATACTACGACAGCTATGAAATACGGGATTCTATAAATCGTATATGGCGAATTAAGCGTGATGCATCCATATGGCCACAAAGGCAGGAGACCGGAGTCTTAATGGTGGGGACAGATGCTTATAAATGTGAACTAGTATCTCCTATCCTTCAATATACAGATATACCTCTGCTTCAGGAACTGATTCGTTGTTTAGTCACAAACGGGGCCGGCACCAACGAAAGCACTGGTCTACATGTTCATATTGGAGCGGAAAGATTCACTCCAAACAGCCTACGGGTTTTATGTAACATCTTTTATGCCAAGCAGTTACTGCTGAATAAGTCTCTGCAAATAACTCAGTTCAGAAAGTGGTATTGCAAAAATTTACCGGAGAGTTTCATAATGCTTCTAAACAAGCGTAAGCCAAAAACATTTGAGCAATTCGCTGATATATGGTATAGCGGAACTGACTCTTGGATTAACAACAGGAGTGAACGTTATCATATAACCCGATATCGGATTCTCAATCTGCATCCCCTTCTTAGAGGGAGGCAGAATACGATTGAATTTCGTTTATTTAATGGGAGTCTTGATTATGATGCTATCAAATCCTATATTCAATTATCTTTATTGATCACAGCACAGGCATTAAATCAAAAGAAAGCAACCTGCCGGATTTCTATGCAAGAGACAGGGAATGACAAATATGCTCTGCGTGTCTGGTTATTAAAACTTGGAGGAATTGGAGATGAGTTTAAAACGATGCGGCACTATCTTATAGCCCATTTAAATGGCAATGCGGCATGGCGCACTCCACCCAAAGCAAGTAAAGGTGTGTCAGAGACTACTTTTGAACTAGAAGGGCAGCAAATGTTGGAACTTAAAGAAAACCCTATAACCTATTAGAAGCGGGTGGAATTAATGAAGAGAAGCATCCTATATGCTGCATATGGATCGAACATGAGTATGAGACAAATGACCTCTTGTTGTAATATTGCGATGATAGTTGGTTGCGGAGTGATTGAAAATTATGAGCTTGAGTTCTATTCGCTGGCTACTATTACGAAATGCCCTGGATTAAATGTTCCTATTGTATTATGGAGAATCTCCGAGAGCGAAGTGATAAATCTTGATTACTATGAAGGGGTATCTAAAGGACTGTATCGGAAGGAAACCCTCACAGTAACGCTTCAAGATGGGAAAAGGGTACGGGCTATGGTATACGTTATGAATTTGAAATCAGAAATGCTGTATTCTCCCAGCCCCGTATACTATTGCTCCATCTTAGAGGGGTACAAAGAAAATGGTATTGAGGTAAAGCCACTAGCTATTGCCGCTATCAAAGCTGGGGCTAGGTTTCAAAGTAATGAGGGGAAAGACACATTCTAGCCACTGGGGAAATGGAATTACTTTTTTGAGCTTGTTCCGCAGTGTAATCATTTATAGTAGGGAGAGGTAGGCGAACAATGATGATTAAGCCAACACAACAACAGGAAGCAGAGAAGTCAATAACGGGAAAAAAAACACCATATAAGAAGTTATCTGATTCTCCTAGACTAAGCTTCTCCCTAATCACTGATAGTACAAGCTGCGACATCGGCTTGGGCTTCTCTATCCCAAAGGAGCAGTTTATTGATAATATTACCTTTGAAGTTGAAGCCGAGGATGAACCTGAGATTTTATCAGGAATTTTATTTCTTGACCACGAACCCACTCAACCCACCATCCCAGAAGTTTCTTTGAATAATTTCTTATCCTCAGTTGATTCAATAGAAGAAGAGATGGAAGAGACTAATTCAAGCGTTGAAGATTCAAAAACTCGGATAAAGAGAATCTACAGTGAGTTTAAAGAAATTCTAAAGCCTGGAGAACAGCCCAGCATCGCTGCGGTAAATAATTTCTCACCAGAAACCAATGTTGTTGACGTTGTGAACATAGTTAATAATGAAGCAGTACTCCCCTATAATATTGATCTACTAATGGAACAGTATGAAGATGCCAATAAGCTTGTAAAAGAGAAAATTGTAGAAGTAGAAGCCAATAAAAAGTCAGTAGCGGATAGAATAGGTATTACGGTGAAGTGGCTTGCAGATACTTTTATAGTTATACCAGTGAAGAGCATATTTCGTACAGTCCATAATGGAATACTTAACATAGTTAGCTTTCTTGGGAGTTTGCTTAAAATCCTGATAATCACAGTAATGGTATCAACCATAGTGTACGTATTGATAGCAAACGTGCATCCCGGTTCATCACCACACCTGTTAGCAAAACAGAGTTATGATACTGTCAAAGAATTAATTGTAACCGTTATAGCTGACGCCACAGCATACTTTGATAATAAAGAGTATTAGTCTTCTGGCTTTATTTTGTATACGTAATAATCTCATTTCCATTCAAGCCAGCGATGGAATAGGCCTGATCAACCATAGCCCGATCTTTAGCAAACAAAGGCACTGTCTTGTCATAAATTCCACTGATCTTGGTTACATGATGCATCTGGTGGACCATGAATTCTGAATTGCAGAGTACAATTGCCTTCTTGCTATAATCCATCAACATCTGCTGAAACAGTACCGCCCGCTCAGCAACCTCCGGGGAGTATACCGCAGCTTCCCCATTTGCAGTCTTCATCTCCCGATGATCGACAATGATATTCAATTCCCCCTGTTCGTACGCAGAGCACACATCTCTCAAGGTTTTTGATATATAGTCAACACTCTCACCTGTAAGTAAACCATTGACTTGAAAAGCTAATACGCTATTGCCGGGGTCAATGCGGTATTTAAACCGCTCTGGAAACTGGACTAGGAAGTCTTTCTGTTGATATGCGGCAGTTGGCGTTAATTTTTCATCAAAAAAAGTATGCAATAGAGACATTCAGCGCATGAGTAATTCGTTCCACATTGATCAAGCTCACATTTCGCTCACCCCGCTCTATTCCTCCAATATAAGTACGATCCAACTGACAGCGAGCAGCCAAGACTTCTTGACTCATACCACTGCGAGAGCGTAGTGCTTTAATTCGCTGTCCGAAATCAGCGAGTATATTTATGGTACTCACCCACCCTCCTGCAATACCAAATCATCAATAGATTAATTGTACCAACGGAGCTGATCAAAGAAAGTGAGATTTCTCAGGATTTTCGACAAATGATACTCATAGTCCGTAGAGATTGTTCATCTGTATTGTTATGATTTTCAGGGGTATACGATCTTTTAAAAGAGTATTAAATATCGCTCTGAACTGTAAAGGATTCCACAAAAAATCACTTGTTTAACATGTGAATTTTTTTACGATAAATACCTTTAATTACCACTACTAATCTGTTATACTGGCAAATGTTAATCAGGGGGTAATACTACAATTGTTTAGGCATTTAAGGATGAGAATTATAGCGGAGGGTAAAGAGAATGAATAATAAATTAGAGCATCCTAAAAAGGGGACCCAACGGCTACTAAAAAGCCGTAGAATGCTAAGCGTAGCGATAATTACAGCTTTGCTGCTGCCAGGGAGTTCAATATATGCAAACGTTGGAGTTTTAAGCGTAGGTAAAAATACACTTTCCCCAAAACACATAGTGGAAATAGATGGGGTAACACAGACTTTCAGCCACCCACCAGTCTCCATCAACAACACGACCATGGTCCCAATGAGAGCCATCTTCGAAAAGCTGGGGGCAACTATTACTTTTAACCAGCAAACACAACTGATAACAGCGGTCAAGGATGGAACCACAATCAAGCTTACCATCGGCAGCAAGACAGCTTATGTCAATGGAAAAGCAGTTCCTTTGACGGTAAAAGCACAAACAATCAAAAACACGACTATGGTACCTCTACGTTTCGTATCCGAGGCATTGGGAGCAACGGTTAATTGGTACCCAGAAACAATGACAATCGTGATTTCAGGTAGAGGTGCAGTTGTCACGCCACCGAGTTACAGCTTCACTTACGGCAACCATGGGTATGGTTCAGCTAACTTCTCGCAATACGTAGAGGTTATGAAATACATTTCAGCTGCAAAACAAACATACCCGTTGATGAAACTTGATGGAGGGGGTCGTTATGAAGCTCTCTACAAAGCTTATTTAAACGGAGATCGTGCAACTAACTATGCAGAAGGTACCTTAGAGAGCAGGGGTTTAACTCAAGCCGAAAATGACATGGGTGCTCTCATTGACAACGGGGTAAGCGTGGCCAAAGCAGAAGAAGCTTACAAAGTAGGTTATATTGCTGCTATTCTACTTAAAGGGATAAGTAATCCGGGAGATGGAACTCCTTCTTCTGCATATGATGCCTTAGTAGCTAAAAAGAGTGATTGTGATGCGGATGCAAACGTGTCCTCAGCAGTCTTCGATTCTTTTGGGTATAACACAGCTATTCTTGCAAGCAAAAACCATGCAGATATGGTTGTGCAAATAGAGGGCAAGTGGTATACGCTAGCTGCGGGGTCTTTTGAAGAATTATCCGTAACTGACCTCTCCGCACGTGGTCTTTATGTTTACACGCAACCAACAACTGGTTCTTACAATTAATTGCATATAATGTTTAGGGAGGTCAACTAATGAAATTCAAGAAACTAGCGACACTCTTAGTCGCGGCTGCAGTGGCCATTGGGGGTATTTCGGTATCACCCGCACAGACAGAAGCGGCTACGGTAACAATGGATGGGTATTCGTACTCAAGTGAGGTTGTAGATGCGCTAAATCATGTAAACGACATTCGATCAAAGATGGGTTTATCTGCAGTGAAATTAAATCCTTTCCTAACAAAAGCTGCTGAGAATCATGTGAATTATCTCACATCTAACGGGGTTACAGGACATACAGAGGACTCCGGGAAGAAGGGGTACACGGGATACAGGATAGGCGAAAGATTGTCAGCTGTAGGGTACTCCAACGACAACGCTGGAGCTTATGAAATAATTAGTTACAATGATTATACTATTGTAGAGGCCATTGATGAATTCTTGGACACGGCCTATCATCGGACTCCAATTGTTTCGGTAGCAACAGAAAGTATTGGTTTTGCAATAGAAGGAAAAACGGTTGTAGGTATATCTGCTACATATGAGGATAATCAGGTTGGAGAGAGTATGTATCCGTATAACGGTCAGACTGGAGTAGGTTTATCATTTGAGGGGTTTGAAAATCCAAACCCTTTGGACCAGTTTGGTGTAAATAAATCAGGATACATCCTCTCATTAGAAGTTGGTGGAGCTGCTTTAAACGAGACAAACTCTAAAGTTGTATTTACATCTTCTTCTGGTAAACCACTAAGCACTTTTATTTTCGGAGATCTCGGCACTTTATTTATTTTACCTAAAGAAGTATTGAATCACTCAACTACTTATAATGTTTCAGTGACTTACACACCTAGTTACGGACCCTACATGAGTCAGACTAGCACTAAGACTTGGACGTTCACAACAGCGGCACAATCAAGCCCAGCTAGAGGTCCAGCCACAACTCCTAAACGAGACAACTCGCAACCAACCAGCACGATCCCAGCCATCGGAAACGGTAGTAGCATCAAGTACACCAAGGATAACATCGCTGTAAAGATCAACAAAGCAATTGTATCGGTAAACCCTAAGCCAATCCTCAAGTCGGGTAGTACCTTCATCCCGTTACGAGGGGTATTGGAAAATCTAGGAGCGTCTTTGACGTACAACAGCAAAACAAAAGGTATTTCAATTGTACAGGGGAGCACAAACATTTCCCTAACAATCGGTAGCACGAAGGCTTATGTCAACGGAAAAGCAGTAACTCTTTCGACAGCTCCATTTGTTAGTGCAACAGGCAGCACCTTCGTACCTCTGCGCTTTGTCAGTCAGGCTCTGGGGGCTTCTGTAGGTTGGGATCAGAAAAATTATATAGTTAGTATCGATACAAAGTGATAAATAAACATAAAGAACCTTGGCTATGTAACCAAGGTTCTTTGTGTTAGGTTTTAACAGTAATCACCTTATTATAACACGTGTTAACATTTGTGCTGTGCTATAAGCTGAGCGCAACAACACTATTGAAAGTTGGCTTGAGATACGACAATGCTTGTCGTACAGCGGGTAAGCCTGAAGTCGAGATTAGGCGTTTATCTTATGAATACGTTTTGCAGAATTATATAAACCTCGCTTTCTTTAGAACTGCCACTTGTGGATAAGTGAAGTTTTTTCGTCTCGGTATATGAAAGTACTATTACGGGGTGGGGTGTTGATTTGTCGAGTTATGATCCAAATAGATTAAATAAAGTCCCGCAGTTTACGGCAGTTCAGGGTAAACAGCTAAGGGAAGTGGCATTAAAACTTCCCTTGTCTGACTTTCTTATGAATTACCGAAATGTAGAGGAGTTAGGAATTGATTTTGTATATTCTTCGGCTAAGTTAGAGGGAAACGAGTATTCCTTGGTGGATGGAATAAACCTTCTTAAACTCGGATTAACAGCAGTAGGAAAGTTGTACTCTGATGCGAAAATGTTTTTGAATTTACGGGATGCTTATAATTTTGTACTCACATCACGGGGTAAAGCTTTAGATAGGTATCTCGTATCAGACATACATTCAATACTTTCAAGAGATACATTACCTGATTCAAGTTGTGGTATTCCACGAGAGGATTCGATTCTAATATCTGGAGGTGGTTATTCCCCACCTATGGGGAAGGATTATTTAAATGAAGAGTTAGATCGTCTGCTGAATACAGCCATTACTATCGATAATCCATTTGAACGCGCCATCTACCTAAAGCTCAATCTGTGTTACTTGCAATACTTTCAAGATGTAAACAAAAGGACAGCAAGAATGGTGCAAACCCTTTCTTTGCTCAACAGTGGGGTAATGCCTTTATTATCGGGCTACGAAGAAAGTAATGGTTATCTCGAAGCTATCTTGAGTTATTACAATACGGGTAGTTACGGACAGTACATGTCTTGGTTTGTGTCTTCTTACAGACAAATGGTAAACAGTTTAACTTACCAGCCGAAGATGACAAAATCAAGGTCTTTTGATTTGAGAAAGAAGGATGACTAGCACTCAGTTGCAGTTTTTCAACATATACACCGGGAACTTTTAGGGGGTTAGATAAAGTTGACAACAATGAAAGAACTTGTGCAGTTAGTTTCGTCTAATCAGAATGAAAACATCAATCTATGGCACCATTTGGGTAACTTCCTTGATGCTTTTTACTATCCAGCCCGAACATCGGAAGAGCGGTTTGCAATGGTAGCGGATGAACCAGACCAATACGAAAACATCACTCAAAGAGACTACGCCTTTCTAGCAGGAACAGTATACAAAATCTGCTTGGACTACAAAGTAAGACCACCAGAATGGATAATCAAGCCTAAGTACTTCCTAGACAAACCAGTATTCAGTCTTGATGCTAAAGGGACATTGCGAATAGTTCTACTCGTAGAGTCGCCTTATGAGTTTCGTATGCGTAATATCTTCACTTCGGCAAATACATTGGATAGGGTATAAGTGTATTAATTAAACAAACGTATATGACTGGAGGGTGACCTATGCTGCATCGAAGTATGGAAGAACGAATATTAAGCTTAAAAGTAGACAGCATAGAGTTGTGTAAAGTGGCGTGGGGTATCAGGGGAAATAAAGTACTAGAAATCTTCAACGGCGTAGACCTCTTAACTCTTATAGAAGAGTGCTATGAAGGGTTGCATACCGAAAGTCATCTCTACTTGATAGGATGGTTAGAAGATGTCTTAAAGGAAAGAGGAGTAGATATAGATGTACTCAAGTCTACTTAGACCAAACGCCTTTCTTTATCATGGGAGCAATATTTTAGTGCCTGTTATCGATCCAGGTAAGGAAAGAGACTTCTTGGATTTCGGAAAGGGCTTCTACACCACTACGAGCAAGAAACAGGCAATTATTTGGGCAGAGTCGGCAACTAATAGGAAGAAAAACGGAACTCCCACAGTCTCCAAGTACCGACTAGAAGGGGTAGAGGGCTTATCAGTTAAAGTCTTCGAGTCTGCAAATATTGAGTGGTTAGATTTTGTAGTAAAGTGCAGAACAACTAGAGGGGTATGCCATAATTACGATATTGTTAAAGGGCCAGTAGCAGATGATGATGCAAGGTTTTTCTTTGATAGGTATCAAGAGGGTATATATGGTTTTGACATCAGTGGAAAAAAGATATGTATAGAGCTTATGGGATCTACAAATCTCAAGGAGCAGACTTGTTTTTCCTCAGAAAAAGCGATAAAGGTCTTAACCTTTCTTGGGAGCGTGGGCTAATGGACACTAAAAAATTCAACTTTTCAGTTCGTGCAAAGGTAACCGCTGCAATCATGATTTTATCCCAGTGGTTGAACTTACCGATTGCTAAAGTACTGAACATGTTTTACAATTCCGTAACCTATGAGTTGTTGAATGATAGGAGTACTATGTTATGGTCAGAAAGTCCTTTTTATATAGCTGATGAGTTTCTCTTAGAGAAGGGGATTAAGTTATAGCAATCTATCCGGAGGTGCAGTTGTGCCTGTTAATCTCTCAGAGGGGTTGCAGTGGAACAATTATCTAAGATACATGGCTAAAATGCCATGTATCTTTCTTTTAGATAGGTTTGTTAAATTGTTTCTTACGTATAATTAGAAAAGAGTGAACCTCAGTTATACGTAAAAGTAAGACTAATAATTATTGTGCTGGTCATCTTATGGTTAGCTTAACACTTGATATAATTTAATAATGGTACTCTAAGAGTTTGTACCATCCGTATTTCTTGCAACGTGAGAAGTTTCCTATATGGTCTCTGTAATTTATATATATAACAGAACAGTACTTTGTGCAGGGCAGTTGCTGAGTGAGGGTAACTGCTTTTTGTATTGCGATTTTAGCTATTTTCTATAGATTTGAGTTCATTTCCACAGTTAAGCCATGAGCCCCTTCATTAATTATAGGTGGTAAATGACTTAATAAGGGAGATGGTAGATTTGAAGGTTCAAAAAAACAAAAGAATGGTAAAGGGCATCGTATATTTGTTAATAGCGTCTTTGTTAAGCATTCCACTCGGGGTATCAGCTGAGTCCCAAAGCATTAAGCTGAATGGTGAACAGCTTTCTTCTGCTGGGAATCGTACGGTAACAGAAGCAGTCTATGAGAATATGCAGACAGTCACAAACGATGTGTACAAAGCAGTATTCATAACCACTCCAGAAAATGCATTAAATGATTTTAACGAAGGAAGATCGGTTGTAATAGAAACGCTCTTCGCTGACAGGAATTTAGCGGTAAATGTAGTGGAGTGGCTTAATAAGAATGGATGGTCTGGAGATCTTAACAGCACGTTAAGTGAAGAGGAGCTTCGGGGTATAGAGGTGAAGGACTATTTCTTCAATGTATCGGGGAAAGGAATTGTAAGTTTGACCGGTATGGAGATTTTTAATTCTCGAACTATAACTCCTTATGATCTAGATTTATCAGGAAATTCACTTACTTCGGTTGATGGACTTGAAGGAATTGTCTCGGTGGGAACTATTGATATCAGTCACAATATATTGACGAATGTTAATGGTTTGGAGAATCTGGAGAGTTTACAGTCTCTTATTCTCAATAATAATGAGTTGGCTTCTATAGAGGGGTTAGGGAATTTAGAACATGTGGAAAAGCTTTATCTGCAATATAACAAACTCACAAATCTAAATGGCATTAATAAATTAACTCCGTTTGATCGCTTTATAATAGGTATCAACAATTATGAAAACTCCGGTGACTTCAGTTTGGATTTTAGCAATAATCAGTTGTTTGATATTTCTGGTATTAGTCAGTTGAGTAAAGTTGCTACACTGAACCTCTCGTATAACAACCTGACGGATCTAAGCGCACTAAATAACTTAACTATTGTTAAATATACGTTAAATGTAGGGAACAACAAGTTGACTAATCTGAATGGATTAAGCAATATGCTGAGTTGTTTTCACTTTTATGGGAACTATAATTACCTTAGGAATGCATCAGATGAAATTCCGTTTACTTCTCAACTTATCGATATGTATCCACAGAACGGATTTCTACTGAAGCAAGGTACAGGTACAGCCCGTAATTCAGTGAGTATTTATTATCGAGAGATAGATAACGGTGAAAGGATGCTGGACAGTGAATTTGTAGATGATCCCCCTGTAGGAGTTCCTCTCATCTATGTCCCGAAAGAATTTCCCGGGTATCAAGCAATAGAGTCTACTAATCAGACAGTGAAATTTGAGAACAACGTTACGCAGCCTAACCTCTTGTATCGTACTTGGGTAGATTATTATGGTAATGCTTCCTATCTTCGGCCAGATGTTGTTTCAAACTACAGCTTTATATCCTCTGATCCTAAAATTCTTAAAGTTAATGATGATATTAAAAATGTAATTGCTGTAGGCACAGGCCAAGTGGATTTATCCATCTATCAGGATGGGGTATTTCTTGGTACTTACCCTACTGATGTTGTAAAAGCAGATTCTGGTTCTAGAACAATAACCTTTTACTACAAAAAAATCATGGTGCCTAAACATTCTTTAGAAGTCAGCAAAATTGGTGAAGGAACTACAACTCCATTAGATGGAAGTATAGAGATGCTCAATGAATCAAATGTTGCTGTATTAAGCGCCACACCCGCACAGGGGTATTATTTTGAAAAATGGTCTGTGAACGGTTCGGACTATTATACTTCATCGCTAAGCATAATAATGGATGCAGACAAGACAGCAGTTGCTCATTTTGTAAAAGCGACAGGAGGCATAACCATTAAGTATGTTGACGGAACCGGTAATGACTTACTCTCACCGGAATGTAGTCAATATGATGTGGGGTATTACATTTTCCAATACAGGGACATAAGCGGTTACCGATTAATATCTTCTTCAGTAGTCGATGTAGTTTTGGGTAGAAATGAATATAGAACTGTCTTTTTCACGTATTCTAAAATCGAGGGTGGAATAAAGGTAGAGTTCTTAGAGGAAGGCAGCAACAATCCAGTTAAAGAAATAGTTAAATTAACAAACCTTTCCTTGGGTGAGCAAACATATACAGCTGAATCTGTAATAGAGGGGTATACACTGATAGGTGAAGCCACGAGAACAGTTATCCTAACTGAGCAAAATAGCTTCCAAGGGCTTGCGTTTTACTACACAGCAACACCGGCAGCAACAGCAACACCGACACCGACAGCAACACCGGCAGCAACAGCAACACCGACACCGACAGCAACAGCAACACCGACACCGACAGCAACACCGGCAGCAACAGCAACACCGACACCGACAGCAACACCGGCAGCAACAGCAACACCGGCAGCAACACCGGCAGGAACAGCAACACCGGCAGCAACAGCAACACCGACACCGACACCGACACCGACATCAATAGCGACAGCAACACCGACAGTAACACCAACAGCAATACCGACATCAATAGCAATAGCGACACCGACACCAACAGTAACACCGACACCGATATCAAATGCAACAGCCACACCGACATCAATAGCGACGCCAACACCGGGACTAACAGCAATCCCAACACCAATAGCAATACTGATCCTAACGCCAACAGTAACGGCAATACCCATACCAGTAGTAACAACGGAACCGAAATCTATAGTATCAAAGCCTGTACAATTACCATATTCAAGTTCCACACCTTCTTCGATCACAGAATCAAGTCTAGCGGTAAAGAACAAACAAACGAAGATTTATGGAACGGTTTATGGAATAGTAACTAATAAAGCTGGTCAGCCGATTAGAGGAGTAACAGTTGAGTTGCACTCCATACCCATGCGTACTGTTACAAATGAGAAGGGGCAATATCAATTTGACAATGTAGAGCTTGGACATCATAAGGTAATCTTAACTAACCCTAAGTTTGTAGAGGATATCGCAATTGAGGTCACCGTGTATCAAAATGATATGGGTCAGGGAAGTGCTCATACTGAAGTGTATCAAAATGACACTGAGGTTATTGCATCAATTGAGCTAGCAAAATCTAATAAGAAACAACGGATAGATTTTGTTATAGACATTGTGGTACGCAAAGAAGATATAACTCAAAAGCCTGCCGTAACTGCAATCTTGCCCCCTTCACTTAAAAATGTAGAAACTCCTAACAGCGATCCAGTAGCTCCAATTATTCCGATTACAGTGACAGTACCACTAATTCTTCTTCTGGTAATTTATTTGAGAAGAAAGAACGTACTGGTATATGACGAGAAGGGAGTGCTATTGAAGAAATTAAGGGTAAAACCCAAACCGGAAACTCTTATTGATCTTTCCAACTTGAAAGCTGAGTCCTTCAAGGTAATTTTTAAAGATGTTAAAAAGTTTAGGGAGATTAACTTGTATGTAGGAATTGATCAGGAAATATATGAGGTTAAATTGGAAGAGGATCAGAACTTCATCCTCATCAATCCTACAGAATAATTCTTAAGTCTTGAGGTGCCTCATAAATCGTGAGGTGCCTTTTATTTTATTTAGAGGTGTTATTTGAATTGTGCAAATCTAAAAAAATTATAGAGCTATCCTTATCAAGCTGATGTTCTGTAGCTTCTGCAGATGCTAAATGTTGTTTTTTAAAAGTGATGAAGTCCAGGAATATATTTTTCTGTAACCTCTTTCTTATTCCTTCCAAGGAAGTTATTATGTCAAAGTTAAAACATCTTTAATTAGGGGTGATCTAATCAATGAATTATCTTGAATTTAAAGATAATGGCTTTAAACGAGCTGTTGAGAAACAATTGGGATTGTCACAAAGCCTAATGACCTCACAGAATATTAGTGATATCACGGGTATTGTTGCAAGTACATCCTCAGAGGAACTTCTTCCAATCCCTTGGGTTCTAGATGGGTCAGCGTTTAACATGCACAAACCAAACCTATATTTTAATGTAATTGAATCAGAGAATGGCTTATGGGAGGAGGATCTGAAGCTATTTAAGCATATCTCGTCACTTACTTATTTGTACCTGTTGGAAACCTTGATTTTCTTAGACAGTTTTCGAATTTGAGTGATCTTTATGTAGCGAAGGGGAGTACTACACATGATTGGTCATTCTTAGAAGACTTACACTATATGACCTACCTATTTTTAAGGGAGGTATCCTTCTCTGATCTTGAGATATTGCGGAGACTATCGGTAACTCAAAATGAATCAATTTCTAGAAGTGAGAAGTTGACCACTTGGCATAACAGACTTACCTGTTTATGCATGACGCATTGCAATATTAATGACGTATCGCCCCTAGCCGATTGTCAGTGGTTAGCCGAACTGGATTTATCTCATAACAATATCACCGAGTTTGGTTCTTTGTTGGGTCTTCAAAGTCTTTATAGTTTAACTTTAAGGTATAATTGCCTATCTGATTTGTCCTTTATTACAGAGGAATGTACAAATGTTAACTATTTGAATTTACGCCACAATAATATTACAGATATAACTTCGTTGGTTCATATGTCAGAGGTAAATAAACTTTACTTAGGACATAACCCCATTATTGATTATACTGTCTTGGAAAGGATGCATATTAGTAGTCATGACATTGAAGGGTATAGCACCCGTAGGAGAAGAACGTAATTTAATGCAATATGCCGATGTAACAGTAACCCGTATCTGCAATAGATCAGTACTTTATGACACCTCGTAATGTAGAGGTGTCTTTTCTCTATGTGGGAGTAACGGCTTGAAGCACGAGGCAAGAGCTTTTATGATACAAATAAACAACAGAATATATGACCTCTCTTATTGAAAAAACACCTTGTAACAGTGAGAGTGAAAAGTCTATACAATAGTCTTGATGAGTTCATTATCGTTAATATCAAACATTTGAAAAGCTGTTCCAACCATGTCTTTATCAGCACCAAACAGAGGTATTGTTTTGTCATGTATCCCACTAATTCTAGTCACATGATCCATTTGTTGCTGCATAAATTGAGAGTTGCATAGAACAGCGACCTGCTTACTGTATTTTATCAACTCCTGCTGAAATACCACTGCTCTGTCTGAAACCTCAGGTGAATAAACCACCGGTTCACCATCAGATGCTTTCATATCTCGGTGGTCCACGATAATATTTAATTCATCTCTTTCGTAAGCCGTACAAATTCCCATCAACTTTGCACACATATAATCCACATCTGGACCCGTAAGTAGACCTGTCACTTGAAAAGCTAATACTTTCTTTTCGGGGTCAAGCTGATACTTGAAACGCTCAAGAAACGGGATAGCGAAATCTTTCTGTGAATATGCAGGTATTGCAGAAAAGCGTTCATTAGAAAACATGTACCCTAACGAAACATTGAGGGCTTCTGCTATCCGATTCATACTAACTAAGGTAGCATTACGTGTTCCCCGTTCTACTCCACTAATATAAGAACGATCTAAACCAGAAAGAGAGCCTAATACTTCCTGTGACATACCACTTCGCGCCCGAAGCTCCTTTACTCTTTTGCCAAACTCAACTTGGATATTCAAAACAATCCCCCCAGAGATAACCTTTCAAAATGAATTATAGCAAAAAGCTAATATGTTAAATATGAGTTTTGTCGGTTTTTAGGAGATGTGACTTATAGTCTATAGAGTCAAACATTGGATAAGTGTATGCTCATTTCTGAACAAGAAAAAATAAATCATATAGAGAGGTGATAGCGAGCATATATGTTTCAATGATTATGATTATAAACCTTATAAAGGGGCTCATTTTATTTCAAACTTTAATACGAGTGGGGAAATAACTATTATAAACTAAAGGTATGATAATTATAATACGCGTAATATAATACATATTATAGAGTATTCATATAATTATGAGAAGAGGGAGTGGTGTTGCGTTGATAAAGAAAATGTGGAACATACTTTGTTGTTTGATTCTTTGTATATTCGTCCATGTACAGAAAAGCGAGGCTTCAGGGAGTAATGTGACTTTGAAGCTGCCTAATGGAGCAAGTTACTATGGTGAGGTCAAAAATGGCAAGCCTTCAGGGAAAGGGACGATGATTTGGTCAAAAAGTAAATCTTATTCAGGGGAATGGATCGAAGGAAAACGTTCAGGATATGGAAAGTACATATCGGTTGAGTAAGACTATAATTACAGCTCAGAAGGAGATCCTACTTTAATTATTTATGCTGGTGAATGGAAGAACGACATGTTTAATGGGCATGGGGTATACAGAAGGTAAGTGTTCGCTCCAGTTGTATACGGTTTTCAATATAAAGAACAAAATGGGATCTTTGTGAACCATGAATTTATCGAAGGATACGAAAAGGAGGAGTTTCCAGACTCAATGAATTTGAAGTACAATGATGGGCTGACTAGGATCAGCTTGGATATAAGTAAGGAGATTTGGCAGGAAGAGTGGGACGATACTTTGGAGCAGTTGATAAGTAATAAATACATTACTGTATCTATCAATAGAAACCAAACCAGGGGAGAATATGACTCAGATAGTATCTCATGGACTAAAGATAAGGTTAAGGTGATGGAAGTCCTAAAGCCTTATAGTACAACCTTCAACAAAAAGCTAAGTTCTTACCTCACTAATCAAGGAAATAAGTTCATATTTTGTGAAGAATATTCTATTAACTAAGATGAAAAGGATGATATATGATGAGATTCAATAAAGACAAGGTTAAAGGTTTTGTAACGGGAATGCTGACAACTGCATTATTCGCTTCCCTGATGGGAACGGCTTTTGCTGCTTCAGGTACCTTGAAGAGCATAAAAGTAGTAGAGGGCGGTATCAAACTATTTGTAGAAGGTCAATTGGTAAAACCACTGGATGCTTCTGGTAATATAGTAGAGCCATTTATTTATGACGGTACGACATACCTGCCTTTAAGAGCTCTTTCTAATGCATTGACTAAAAATGAGAAACCTGTGAAATGGGACCCGGATACATCATCTATTTATGTTGGACAAGCACCGGTTGCTGCGCAAACTGATATTGCAGAACTAGAGGTTTATAATACGGATGGTAAAGTTTATAAGGAAACTAACTACCAAATATTAGATAAAAAGGTAGCGATATTTAATGGCCTTGATAGCAATAGTTATTATACATACATTCTGCATTCAAACTACAGTGTACTTAATGGGCAGTTCATTGTACCGTACACTAGGCTTGGAGATAATGATACATCTTCCTTGAAATTTTACAGCGTTGACAAGAAAGGAAATGAAACTTTACTGAAGGAGTATGCCACATCTGCAGGAGATGAAACTACAGATGTCGATGTGAATATTTCTGGAGTGGAGATTCTAAAGATAAAAGTGGGATCACGCGGAGTACTATATAATACGATTTTAACTGGTATTAAATGATTGAATAAATTTAAAGGCTTGAGGAGATATCAGATAAAAAGGAGTGTGTATGAGTGAATAAGGTAGTTTTTATAATTCTTGCTGGTATTGTGTTATTGACCGGTTGCGGGGGGGTTAATAATGCAGAACCTATTGATAAGCAAATTGAAGAAACTGTTGAATCACAATCTATAGAATATGTAAAAGAAGGTTCCTTCAGGGATGGGCAACATTATGGATTTGATGTGAATAACAATTTATTCTTGGCAGATGAGCTTGTTCTGGATAATGTAAAAGAAGTTTACTATGGAGATGCTGATGGTTATTTCTTGATTTTGACCAATTCGGGAGAGCTTTACGGACTAGGCCAATCCATTTACGGTGTCCTTGGAAACGGGCATGGTGGATATCAATCGACTAATGATTATGATAATTACATCGAAACTACGCCTTACAAAATCATGGAACAAGTGGATACATTCTCTGCTGTACGAAAAAATGTATTGGCTCTTACAAAATCAGGCGATTTATACGGTTGGGGAATAAATACGAGCGGTGAAGTCGGAAATGGTGAGAGCTCTCTCAGCGCACGTTCGGAAATCATCAAACCGGTGTTGGAACCAACTTTAATTATGAATAAAATAAAAGAGTTCAAACTCGGGGAAGAAGAGAACAATTATTATAATGTTCTTGCAGTGACGGATTTAGATGAACTTTATGTCTGGGGACGTGCGAGAAATGTATTGGAAATGGGAACAGGTAAGGGCTGGGAAGCAGGTGTGCAACTCTTTTCTCCTCAAAAGCGTGCGGATAACGTCATATCTTACGAAATGCAGGGAAATGGTGTTTTTGTAACATTAGCTGATGGTAAGAGTTATCTTCTCAACGATACTAATGTTAATAATACAACCGGGAATCCTGATTATCTCTTTAGTTCAGAGGATATTTTGTGGGATGTAAACAAGGGCAACAGTCAAACGAATCTGGTAAACCGGAGCAGATTAGTTGAATATGATGGATGGATTTATCAAAATTATCGTGGAAGATTGGCTAGGGTTCGGATAGATGGAAGTGATTTTGAAGAATTGCTAGATATGAAAGGGCAATATAAGTTAATTGAAAATTTTAGTGCTATTGATAATAAAGTCTATTTTCTTGCCAAAGATGATCATGATGACAGTTCCGGTTTGTTACTTAGTTACGATATTCAAACACAGAAACTGAGCAGGTATGGAATGACTTATTTTTATGCAGTAACGAAAGATGAAGTGATTCTCTGTGATAAGGATGTGAGTGGACTTAGGATAAGGAAGATTAACAATCCTTCCCCAACGAGTAGCCCTGACACCATTTATAAATATGAAAGGACGATTAATTCGTTTGACTTTAATGATGAGGGAGATCTGTTTTTGCATTCTGGCCTTTCAATTCTGGAACAACACGATTCTGATGCTACCGTAGAGAAGTGGGAATCCGAGGGTGTCACAGACTTTCAAATTACCGGAGACTGGATATATTTTATAAAAAACAATGCAGTTTTCCGCATGAAAAAAGATAAAAGTGAACGAAGCCAAGTTATATTCGGGGAACCTGTGTTCAATGCAAACGGCGACTTCTTCTACTATGTATCAGATAATGATATTTACCGTTTAAAAGTTGGCAGTGAGGACGAACCTGTCAAACTTAATAAAGATACAATTCAATCTAATGTTCAATATATTTATTTATTACCAAGCGGGTTATATTTCTCTGATGGATTCTATTACAAGTTGAATTTTGATGGGACAATCGTAAATTTATGGCCTTGAAACTCTATCTCTCACAGGGAGTTATCAAGCTATTTTTAGAAGGAGAGTTGGTTAACCCTACCGATGCAAATGATATAGTTGTGGAAATGTTTATATGAGATGGAACAGCTTACTCACCTCTAAGAGCACTCTATAATGTATTAATTACTAACGAGAAGACGGTTAAATGGGACCCGATATTTAAACCTTTCTGGAGTCAATTAGCAAGTAATCTAAACAGCCGTATGATTGTCTGGGAGACTGTACATTTCAAGCACTATAGAAACAACCTATTTTAGAAAGGATGATTGTGAAAATGTTGAAATTAAGACTAAATAAATCCCTTGTTCTAGTATTACTCTTTTCTTTATTATTGAATGCGATGGTAGCTACGGTCTTCACATTTGATGGAGTGGCTGAGGCTGCAGAGAGTAAAGTAGAAGCTACTATAATCATTAATGGAACTCAACAATCCTTTTCTCAGCCAGCGGTCGTCATCAAAGGTGTGACTATGGTACCTATGAGAGCCATCTTTGAGAAGTTAGGAGCCACGATTTTATTCAACCAGCAATCGAAAGAGGTCACTGCTACTAAAGGATCGACTACAATCAAGATTACTATTGATAGTAAAATAGCTTATGTTAATGGGAAAATACAAACCCTAACAACAAAGGCCCAGACCCTTAATAATGTGACAATAGTCCCCTTGCGTTTTGTCTCCGAGGCATTGGGAGCTAATGTTGGTTGGGATGCATCCACTCTGACTGTTAATATTAGCGATCAGAGTATATCCGATCCATCATCAGCAAAGTCTACCGAGTCTTCTTACACCGATAGAACTGGTCGTGTTGTAACTAAAGGTATTGATTTAAACATTGCATACAATAATAATGGTCTTGTAATACCTTCCTTTACTTTACAACTACGTTCTTTTGAAGGGAATGTAATAAACACAGTTGAAGTAAGTGGGAGGAATTTTAATAAGGATATGCAACAATATGAAGTGAAATTCCCAGTAAAAGAATATAGATTGGGTGATAAGTTTCAAATATATCTTTTAAAGGCTGAAACAAATATCCATAGCCTTGTAATTCTCAGGAATACTTTTATCGATGAGGATTACTTATCATCACAAACAGAACTGAAAGTTGGGAATTTTTTTCCTTTGACAATAGTTGCTGTTGACTATGAAATTGACGAAAAAGGTACGTTAGGTTTGGAACTCGATCCTTCTGAACATCTTCCTATAGATGGTTATCTTAAGATTAATTAGTATAAATTACTGGCTATAATTATAATTTATAGAATGTTACTGAGATGGGGGCTAATAGTGGGGAAATACTTTCAAAGAATAGATACGGAAGTACGTGGTAAGCTATTTGGCATATCGTTAATCTTAATAATAGTGCTTCTTCTAACATCTGCTTTTCCAATTATCTCTGAAGCGTCTGAAGTAGGTATAAAGTCACAAGAATTACAATCTACTTCCCAAGGCAAAACACATACCTTATTACTTAAGAAGGACGGCAGCCTGTGGGCGCATGGATCTAATCAGAATGGGAAACTCGGCGCCGGATCATGGGAAGAACTTGCGGAGACAGTAGGGGTTAAGGGAATGTCTCAAGTCAAGACCATGTCTGCGGGAGATGACTTCTCACTAGCGGTTAAGAATAATGGGTCTGTTTGGGCTTGGGGCGGTAATTATTATGGTCAAATTGGAGATGGCTCCGATACTTACCGAAATACACCTGTACAGATAATAGGGATTTCTGATGTCATTGAAGTATCTGCGGGGAGTTCATATAGTCTTGCGCTTAAGAGAGATGGAACTGTTTGGGAATGGGGTTGGAATTTCGCTGACTATTTCACTGAGGGAGATCGACATGATATTCGAGTTCCAAGGCAAGTTAAGGAGTTATCAGATATTATAGCTATCTCTGTAGGTAGAACTCATGCTGTCGTTCTGAAAAAAGACGGAACAGTCTGGGCTTGGGGACAAAATAACATGCAACAACTTGGAGATGGTACAAAGGGGGATCATTTCACCCCTGTTCAGGTACAAGGATTAGATCAAATCACTGCTATTGCTGGGGGGAGAGACCATTCTATTGCACTTCGCAGTGATGGCACTGTCTGGGTGTGGGGACATAATGGGTTGGGACAACAAGGTGATAATATTTATACATCTAGATTATTCCCCCAACAAGTTCCCGGATTAAGTGAAATTATATCAATTTCAGCAAAAGGCAATCATTCCTTAGCTTTAAGTAAGAGTAATGTACTTTGGGCTTGGGGATCGCCGCTCAGTAAAGATGGAAGCTACTGGGTTTGGTCATCTGAGAGTGTAGTTACCTCAGATGAGGGTGCTAACCCTGTGCAAGTAAAGGGCTTATCCAACCAGGAAATTAGCAACGTATGGGCAGGATTTAGCGGTTTTACTGTGAAGTTTAAAGACGGAAATGTTCAAGTGGTTGATGTAGTATATTCTCGAAATCAATTTCCAGGAATCTTTGCAGGTGGCAATAGTTCTATGGCTCTCGACAATGATGGTAAACTATGGTCGTGGGGATATTTGAATCAGGTCTCTCTCTTAGGAATTATGGGCTACACTATTGATCGACCGTTATTATCAACTACTATAAGTGATGCTGTTGACATGTCAGCAGGTAATAATTTCATTATTGCGCTCAAGAAGGATGGCACTGTATGGGGCTGGGGAGAAAATAAATACGGACAGCTCGGTAATCAAACTTTTGATTGGAATGAAATTCCTTTTGTGGCTGATTATAGAATGGAATTGAAAAATTCAGAAACTCAGAAAATTGAAAATACTTCTTGGAGTTTGAAGGTGATGCCTGCTCTGCAGATTAAAGGTCTGACACAAGCTAAAGCAGTAGAAGCCGGACAGGGGCATTCTATTGCACTGCTCAAGGATGGGACTGTCCGTACTTTGGGAAAGAATACCACGGGACAACTCGGGAACGGGACTGTTAAAAACAGTAATGTACCAGTAAGAGTACAGGGACTCAATGGGATCACTACTGTATCTGTGGGAAATAGCCACTCCCTGGCACTAAAAAATAATGGGAAAGTATGGTCTTGGGGATCAAACGAATTCGGCCAATTGGGTAATGGAACTAATAAAATAAGTATTATACCTACAGAAGTGAAGGGATTGACTAACGTAATTGCAGTACAAGCAGGTGCGAATCATTCTCTTGCCCTAAAAAAAGATGGAACGCTCTGGACTTGGGGCAACAACATTAACGGACAGCTTGGTAATGGAGCAAAAGTAAACCAGAATAAACCCGTCCAGGTCAAGAATCTAACAAAAGTTGTTTCAATTAGCGCTGGCACAGTGCACTCAATTGCAATCACTCAGGATGGTCAATTATGGGGTTGGGGGAATAATAATTATAGGCAAATTGGAGTTAGTCAGTATGGTGATATAACAACACCGGTTAAGTCTTCATTGTTATCAAACACCATGGCAGTGTCAGCAGGTGCATACCATACAATTATACTGAGAAAAGATGGTTCTGTTTGGTCGTTAGGTTTAAACGATGAAGGGCAATTGGGAATTGCTAGTTCTAACACTGAAACATCATTTCCTAGGGAGATAACATTCCCTATCAAAGATAGTTGGAACGCGAAATGTATCATCACAAATTTATAAGTCATTGAAGATGTGTTGTAGTTTCCAAACACCCCTATAAGCATGCAGATATTTTAAAAAACTGTACGCTTATAGGGGTGTTTTGTTTATATTTTAAACGGATGGTCTTCTATCTTTCCATTCATCAATATCTCTAGGGTCAACTTCAAGTATCTCGCAGATATGCAAAGCAATATTAACAGTTGGCGTTGTAATCCCATGTTCTATATTTTGATAGTGTTTCAAAGATACATTAATTAATCGACTTATTTTCTCCTGTGTAAGACTTTTAACATTTCTAGCTTCACTGAGTTTCAAAGGGAAAACAACTCCTTGATCTTTTCCCTAATCGTAGACAATACGTCAACTTTTGATAACGGAGTATAATTGGCGTATTATAATACCTAATCTATAGATAGTGTTATGTTTCGCATATTGAGATACTAAATCGTGATGATGAATAATGAACTCACATTGCAAAGTTAATAAATTCCTGGAGTTATGAGTGTCTGTGATGATGGGTTAATGGTTTAACGAACACAAAAATGTAATATGTAGCTTGGAAGCAGAGAGTGCAATTAATTTCTCCCCTAGAAAAAGCTATTGGTTGTATAGGTATCCGAACGGTTAAGCAGATTATTCTCCTTTACTCATGGATCAATGTTGATTGGGGGGATTTGTCATCATGTATGTAACCAAAAACTCACCAGAGACTGAGAAACAAGACATCAACTAAAAATGACAGTATAGTACTCTCCGCTGAGTCTATACTGTCTTTCTTTTTTTTAGTGAGCGATTTCTCGTAGTTCTTAACGAACACTAATTCTATTTACACAGTAGCTTCGGGATCAAATACATAGATGCACATCTTTGAATTCCCATGTTATGGGGTATCAAGTCAGGCATTATTTTATGTTTCAGTATAAATCCAGAAGGGGGTAGATTTGTTGAAAATTCTTATTGATTTACAAAGACACTACACACTGTATTCTGAGTTGATCTTTTCCGACCACATTGACATTCAAGTAAGGATATTACTAACGCAGAAATACAATGCCCTTAGAACTATTGAGTTTTTTATGTTTGAAGACTTTTTGCAAACTCTTCCTGACCATTCTCAGCAGTGTGTTAAGTATTACTGTTCAAGTGGCAGCTGCCTTATTACAATAGCGGCATTCCTTAATTTGGATGTAGAAGAGCTTAAAGCGATTCTTTCAGAGATTGAAATGGAAATGGAAACGTTCGTCGGTGCTGAAACAATCAAAAACATTGACCTGGCCAAGAATGAAAAGGGTGTATCTAAAGCATTGTCACACTTTAAGTCAAATGTACTAAAACATCAAATTAGTAAAATGCTTAGCAGACCCTATTGAACTGAGAGTACGTTATGCATCATCTTCTCTATTAGGTAGCGCTCCAGAGTGATGCTTCTCGCTTTAAAGGAACACTCTCCGTTATATCGGACTGCTGTATTGTATTTGGGGTCATTCGTGAGGGTCATAACTCTTGAGTTTTGGCCCGATCAATTCCGTCCAATTTTGGGACGGTAGAATGCGGGTTTATTGGGTGTCATAAATCGGTGTCAAAAGTAAATCTAAAAAATGATTGGTGGTGTTATGAAAGATGCCGAAATACGGGTATGCCCGAGTAAGTACTGTTGGACAGTCGAAACATGGTAATAGTTTGGAGCACCAAGTCAATCTGTTACTTTCCGAGGGGGTCGCTCAATTATATATCTTTGTCGATAGTTTTACAGGATCGAAAATGGATCGGCCTCAGTTCTCCAAGTTATTTCAGGTTTTGAAGGCTGGCGATACATTGATCGTGACCAAGTTGGATCGATTTGCCCGCTCAACTATGGAAGGTGAAAAGATCGTAAAAAGCTTAATCGAACGTGGCGTTCGGATTCACATTCTTAATATGGGGGTCTTGGATAACACACCGACTAGCATTTTAATACGAACGATCTTCTTCGCCTTTGCCGAGTTTGAGCGGAATATGATTATTGAGCGGACTGCAGAAGGTAAGGCAATTGCAAAACAGAAAACTGGTTTCCGAGAAGGTCGTCCACCGAAATTTACACCGCGACAATTGGATAATGCGATTAGCATGCTCCAGAACCATACCATGAATGACGTTGTCGCAATAACCACGATTAGTGAAAGCACAATTAAGCGAGAGCTTAAGAAACGGAGGCTTCAAAATGGACAAGTATAATCTATCGAAGATGGGCATTCACGCAAGGTACAAGCTAGCATTGACCTTTATTTCAAAAAGCTTGCCCTAAGTACGTATAAAGGTAAGCGTCAAATAGCCCACACCTTGACACCAAGATGAGGGCTCTGATTTTAGGATGAGGTTAGGATTCAATACACGACAGATCGTTGGCAAAGCGGATGACCAGTGGACTTGATGATCTCGCTTACTGTCAGTCTATTAGACTCTCTCTCAGCGTATAGTTTCAATGCACGTTTAATGATACTTGCATCCTGTGCAGGACGCTCCATATGAGTCCCCTTTGCCTTGGCCCGTTTTCTACCCTCTGTGGTACGTTCTACAATCAAGTCTCTCTCAAACTGTGTGAATGAGCCTAACATGTTAAACATTAATTTCCGCATTGGACTAGCCTTCTATACAGCTTCAAAATATAGATTGTCCTTCAAGAACTTCACATTGACACCTCTAGCAAGCATGTCCCCTCACATTAGCATTGTCCGACCTAATCAGAAGCTCTTATACAGGCAAAAAGAGGGCTTATAGGATGTGATTATCATTAATCCATTGGAGGCATTTCATGTTAGAGGATATGATCGAGGAATTGAATGATACTGAGTTACAATTCTGCTACATAGACATCGTGAATTGGAAACGAACAGGGATGCCACAATTAGATGGACAGTTGCTGAATCTTTGGAGAAGTTACAAGTTGAAATCAAGTCAGAAGGATTTTACTATTCACCCCGATCTTGATTGAGATTGCTACAAGGAAGTATAGTGAAGATGGATTGCACGTTTGAGGTCAAAAGTTGCTAAAATTACCCTGTACAAAATATCCTATAATTTCATAAAAATGATATAATGTAATTCTAAGAAAAGCATATGGGGGGTGAGGGTAAATGTTTGGAATTGGGAGGAAGAAGGTTTATCTAGGTCAATCAGCAAGATTACTCACCCATACGCTCCACGACTTTCCTGATACGGATTATTCACAAGTTGAGGAAGTAAGAAATAATTTTAATGAAGATGAAATAAAGACTATCAATTTAGAATTAAATCTACTCAAGTACATAGCCCTACAATTTGAATTTATGATTGTTTCGTTAGAAAAAGGGAGTAATTTGGATTCACATGATTTAAGTCAATCAACTGCTTATGCAATGAGACTAGCTTTTGAAGATTTTGGTTACCAAGGTGAAGCACTAGACAATTATGCGAATAAGTTCATTGAGGATTTTGCGCATATAACTGAAAATTTAAGTCAATTAGATTCTATAAGTCGCGACATAATTCAAACTACCATCGCACAAACCTTTACTAAGAATTTTCTAGAGAATACTATAGGTATCAAAAGCAATGGTGAAAAAAGAACAGTTATTATGTTTCATTCAACATCAATTATTGTAGGGGTTAGCAGCTTGATGAAAGACTTCCTGAAACAGTATAAAATCATTGAGTTTTAAGCAATACTCACGGAAGCATTGTCCGACACGTGAGAACGTCTGTAGATGCTATACAGGCGTTCTTTTTATGTTTATGTTACATCATGAGAACATTTACACTGGTCGTATCGTCATTGAATTGTGCTGAGTTTCTACGTGTAAGTGTACAGGCGAACTATTTCTTTTCAGTATCAACTCAGACTGTTAACCACCCCGTACATACGATACATTTGTCTCGGCTTTGATATTGTGAAAATACAAGTACATCCTCTACAATCGTATATAATAAGGCTATGTTAACATTTGAGAGAACTATGATATACATAACTGTTAAAAAGGGTGACTCACGAATATGAAAGATAATCCAAGTGAATTTATCGAAAAGTACCTAGAAGGCACGTTGGAGATTGAGGCGTTTAAAGCATCGCTCGATGTGCTGGAGTCGAAATCCAACCCGCTTCGTTTCTCTTTTTTTTCGTTGGGAATTAGGGAACTCGTAAACCACATCGTTGATCGTTTAGCTCCAAATGAAAAGGTTGTACAATGCAGCTGGTGGGACAACAAAAACGGGACAAGAACAACTTCAAGGCGGACGGAAAGAATGCAGTACGCAATTCGCGGGGGACTGTCTGACGAGTTTGTTTCTGACGATCTTGAAGTTGATCTTGAGTTAATTACGAATAGGACACAACAAGCGGTAGACGAACTCAGTAATTACGTTCATTACACCGAAAGTACGTTTAATGTAGATCATACCACTGGGAACAAGCTAGTTGCAGACACATTGTCAGCAGTACACAGATTTTTCGAGACGATTGAAGAACTCAAGGGAACAGTATCTGAAGCACTGGAAGAATCTTTGAGCAAAGCAATTTCATCGGCAACAATTGAAGATGTATTGGTCGATATAGACATCTTGTCCACGCATTATTTTGTCGAAGGTAGCGATGTTCACGAAATTATTGTTCGGTCAATCGACCATGAACATATCGATGTTCAAGTAATTGGTTCGGTTGATATTGAACACCAGTATGGCTCTGATGGTGACTACGCGCGCGGTGATGGCGTTAAATTTGAAGATTCCTATCCATTTGTCATCAATCTTCAGCTTGATGTCGAAGAGCCTTTGGAAGTCAATATTGAGACAGATGACATCATTGTTGATACGGACCGATTCTATGACAAGTCAGAGGAAGAAGAGGATGATCGGGTAGACCACGATATGGAAGAAGAAGAGGATGATCGGGTAGACCGCGATATGGAACAAGAAGAGGATGATTGGGCAGATCGCGACATGGAGGAAGATGACAGAGAAGACCCAGATCCAGATCCAGATCCAGATCCAGATCCAGATCCAGATCCAGATCCAGATCCAGATCAATACTTTTAAGCAGAGGAGGCAACTTCATGAAGATCAGACGCTTCTTCGGACTTAGAATTGAAACGAGATGCGATAGGTGTCATGAAAGAATAGACCTTCCCTCTGACATCTATACATTATGTAAGGATTGCTTTTCCATTGACCCCAAAAAGATTAGGGAACATGAAACAAACTTAGATTATCAGCGTATGGTCGAGGGGCAAACATGCGTTATTTGTAAACAGACAGGAACCAATACTCAAATTAATCATACTTGTAGGAAATGTGTTTCACAGCACTACGATAGAACGCACAGCGGCTGGTATATAAATAGCGACTATGACGAAGGAACTAAATTATATTGGAGTTGTATTTGTGGTGATGTCCTTGTGATTACAATCGGGAATCCGCATCAATATGAATATTATAGGGTGGGAAATAGAAGACCAACCACAGTACCCTATTCGTGTAGTAGGGAGATCAAAAAACATGAACATTGCGAACATAATTGGCTTGTCCTAGCAGATAACGAAACACCTTACAATGAGGGGGTTAGGAGATACAAGCAGTTCAAACAAAATCCTGCGTTACATATATTATTTGAGGACGAAGAATATTATGAGTATATGGCATTTGGGTCAACAAAATTTTGGTGTAGTAGTTGTGGATTATATCATAATTTGGCACCCAGTAAGGTTAAACTCCTTCCAACAATAGGATACATTAAACATGACTAAATTTTTAGTTACATACAATGGGTAGTCCTTAGATACTTTCTTTCATTAACAACAGGCAAACTGGAAACGCCGCTCAAAAAGAGCGGTTTTTTCTTTTGGTCGAATATCAACATAAACGTGTTGCTCTGAATGTCCATAAAGGTACACCATTTTGGATTCAATAATCAGCGTCCGTAATGGTCAAATATCTAATATAATGAACGTCCGCAAACTAAGCTATGTTTGTTTTTACCTTTATGGACGCTATTGCTATAATAAGGATATAGCAGTTGTCCAAGAGGAGCGATAAACGCCATGAGCGAACAAGCAAATAGTAAGGTCTACGCATATATTCGGGTTTCAAGTAAGTCTCAGAAACTAGATCGCCAGATGGATGAGATGCTAAAGCAAGGTAAGCGTCAAATAGCCCACACCCTATAATAAGATGTAGGCTGGAACTCGAATGAAGTTAAGAAGTCAGGACGCGGCAGTGCGGAGGGAGATGGGTCGACCAAGGGAGGAGCAGTTCCAAGGCCTGAGGATCGTTCACCTTCTCCAATTGTGGCAGCTGCTCGAATAGAAACGTTAGGTAGCTGAAGGGATGCAGCCCATTCTCTTTGGCTGTTTCCATCACACTGTAAATAACCGCGCTCGCCTGCGCACCGCGTGGTGTATTCGCGAACAGCCAATTTTTCCGTCCGATCACAAAGGGCTTTATGGAGCGTTCCGCCCGGTTGTTATCCAGCTCGATCCGGCCATCCTCCAAGAACCGTGTCAGCTTGTCCCATTGATTCAGGCAGTACCCTATCGCTTCGCCCAGTTTGCTTTTGGGTAACGTTTTGCCTTTCTGCTGACGCAGCCAACCCGAAAAGGCCTCCAGAATGGGACGGCTTCGCTCCATGCGGACCTGTTGGCGTTCGTCTGCGGGAAGCTCTTTCGTTTCCCGTTCCACCGCATACAACCGGTTGCAGAAGGTCAGGCCTTCCTGCGCAGCTGTGCCGACCTTCGGCTGGGACGGGGGAAGCGCCTTTAGCGCTTCGTCAAATCCCCGCCGCGCATGTGCCCAGCACCCGGCCAGTTTGACATCCTTCACCTTATGGTACCCGGCATATCCGTCAACCTGCAAGATCCCATCGAACCCGGTCAGGAAATTTCGCGGGTGTTCTCCACCGCGCGAAGGCTGGTATTCATAAAGTACAATCGGAGGTCCGCTGCTTCCGGTGCGGTACAACCAGACGTAAGATTTCGACTCGGCGGACTTGCCCGGTTCGCGCAGTACCTGCAGCGTCGTTTCGTCGGCGTGCAGGATATCCTGCTCCAGCAAATGAAGCTTCAGGATACCGAACACGGGCGACAGCCACTTCTCCGCAGCATACATCATCCAGTTGGCCATCGTCTGCCGGGACAAGATGAAGCCCATTCGGATAAAATCCTGTTCTTGCCGGTAGAGCGGCAGGTCATTCACGTACTTCTGGTACAGGATGTGGGCCAGCAGCGACGGCGAAGCCAGGCTACCGGGATATACCGGCCGGGGCATCGGGGCCGTCGTGCGTTCGCCTTCACGCTCGCAGGTACGGCAGCCATACACCAGCCGTACCTGCCGCAGGACTTTAACCTGAGCCGGGACCATGACAATTTCCTGACGCGTTTCGGTGCTCATCTCATGTAGCGCTCCGCCGCAACATTCGCAGATCCGCTCGCCTTCAGGCAACTCGTAGGTCACGATTTCCACCGGCAGCTTGGACAGATCCGCTTCGCGTTTGCCACTGGCTTTACGACGTTCATAGGCAATCTGCTCCGTTTCCACCTCAGGCTCCGGCGAAGCCAGCACTTCCGCTTCATTGAATAGGTTCAGTTCCATCTGCTCCGCAGACGTCTTCTCGCTGGAGTCGCCAAAACGCCGTTGCTGGGCCAGGCGGAATTGTTCTTCATACCACTGTAGCTTGGCAGAAAGCTCGGCATTCTGCTGCTCCAGCTTGCGGATATGTTGGTCCTTCGATTGATTTTGTTGCTGGAGATTCTCCAGGGTAGGGTCGTTCACGGGTATCTTCATGAATGATACATTCTCCCTACTCCACCCCAAATCCTGCTAAACTGCCGGGCAGGTATTCAAATCACCTGCCGGGCATTCACTTGGAGATGAGCCTGTCTTTGCTGCAGGGAAAGACCATCCAGCAGCCAGCGTAGCTCCCGCTGGGAAATGACATGCGCAGAGGCGCTTTCGGCTTTCGGCCAAGCGAAGGTTCCCTGCTCCAGGCGGCGGTAGTAGAGCCAAAAGCTGGCGTGATCCCACTGCAGGATTTTGAGCTTATTGCGCTGTCGGTTACAGAAGACAAACTGGGCCGTGGAGAACGGATTCAGTTGAAATTGCTCCTGCACGACAGCGGCCAGGCCGTCGATGGATTTGCGCAAATCGGTGACCCTGCAGGCGAGATAGACCTGAGGGGCAGGATGGAGGCTTAGCATGGGGACTCCAGGGCTCGAACCAAATCGCGTAGCAGATCGGGATCGAAGCCGGAGCTAATTTCAATTCGGGCGGAACCGATATGTACCTGCAGGGAGGAACTTGGCGGGGAACCCGGAAGCGTGGCCAAGGAAATAAACTGCGGAGACGGTAGCCTAGAGGTCGTGCTGGAGGTCTTCGGGGTTCTTTTATAGAGCCAATATTTCAGTTGATCGGGGGTATACTCTTGCAAGGCGCACCAGGTTTCAGGCTTAGTCCGCTTTGACGGTAATCTGCCATGCGGGCTTGCCAGAGCTGCCGCCGTTCTTCTCGATTCATTCGTCTTCGCCTCCGTCTTTTAGATAGCTTTATTTTGACAGAGGCCTTGAGCGATTTGAAGGTGGGAAGTATTTGACGATTACGTATAAAGAAACTGCACCATTGATTCTGCCATCATTAACTGGAGTTAACGACCCGTTTCCTGATTCTTTATCGCAGCCAGAAGGATATGAGCTATTTCTTACTGTAAATCAACCGGAGTTCTGGTTCGAAGGTGGAGTAATGGGTTATTACGACCAACTGGAAAGTAAAGGGGTAAGATTCGCTGTAGACGGATTTGGTCAATGCCATTTATCGATACCTGGTTTGATGGGTGTTTAAGTTCCAAATTCTGTTGCTACGTGGGAATTCGGTTCTTACCTGAGGAATGTTGACCTTGTCCATCGAGTATAGAAGCCGATCAAGGTGGGGTATGGATAGGTATTCATGCCCTTCTCGATACTTGGGGGCTGTGCGCACATTCTCAAATTTGAGTACACTTGAAATGAATTTCAGCACCCTGTCGCTGAGATTAGATATATAAATAAGACGACAAATGTAAAGAATGAAACAAATTGAACAGAGAAAGAGCGTTGACTAGGTCACCCCGATCCGACAGCCTGAGCTTCTCCTCCCCCTCCATCCCTCCAAGAGTTAATATTCCTTAATCTAAATGAATTCTGATAACTCAAATAAGGGGACTGTTAAGCCCTTATTAACTATCAACATGTCTATATCTTCGGGTAATTTTTTAGAGAAAAAGGGTCTGTCAGTCCCTTGATTTCTCCCTGTGACCCAAGTATAATTTGGGTATGATCAATACGTAAAATGCCTAAACACTAGAAAGGAGAAAGTATGCTTCTCAGGTCAATAATCGATTCAAATGTTCCAGACGAGAGTTCTGTCAAGGTGCAGTTATTGTATCGTGACTACATGGAGTTGAAGGATATAGCAGACGATAATAACCTCACTTTGAAAAAATTAGTGAACAAGTCAATTGGTATGGCTTTGGAAGATATTGAGGAAAAGGGGTTTTATTCGAGAAGTCGAAGTGTCCGAGTAGTTACCTCTGAAATGAAAAAATGTAGCTTAAAGATTAAGAATAAGCATTACGAGAAACTAGTTAAGATTTGCGAGTACCATGACATAAGATTAAAGGATATTGTAAGAGATATTATTATTTATTACCCATTCGAGTTTTTTAGAGGCGGATACAATAATTAACTTGGAAGGGGATGCGTTCAATTATGAAGAAGGAGAATGATGTTATACAGTTTAAGAGTGAGGCTAAGATAGAGGAAGTTAAGGTTTATGAAAACTTTAACTACGAGATTGAAACAACTTGCATAACAGAGGTAAGTGACAAATCGAAAATATTTTATGTGGATGTCGAGCAGATTGATAAGAAAAGATATAAAGCCAGGGAAGCCTTCAAGTTTAAACTGTCTCAAGATAGTAACCTTGAAAATTCAAAATTAATTGATTGTCTGAATGTTCAAGTCAATAGGGCAGAGTTATATTTTGAAGACATAGGGCTTATTGATGCGCTATTACTTACGAAAGTAAATAAGATGAGCTATTGTGACATCAACATATTACCTGAATACGTTGAAATTACGTTCAAAGATTACAAAGGTTACAACGATTTCAGAAAACACATTCACATCATCGAATATTTCTACAAGTTTCTTTTGTGTAAGGACGTCTATCTAACTAAGGTGAAGTTCTATAATAAGGGAGACCACAAATATTCGGTACATTTTAGTAAGGAGAATAACTTCACAAGTATTAATGGTGGTTTAAACATTCAAGATAAAGTAGCTTTGATGAAGCTTGACGGTCTGAGCGTAGAGACGTTCTTTAAGAAATGGTTTTATTTCTTCTCAACTAAGGACAGCCAGCATCTGTTAAGCGGATTGCGGTATGTGTACATGTCTTACGGATATAGAAATATCGGCAAGAATATACAAGAGGTCGTATCCATGATAGAAGGGGTATTCAGTACAGTTGGTGAAAACTCCAGTGAAACGATATTGCGGACTAAATTAAAATCTATAATGGACAAGCTGACTGATTCGGAGAAAAAACGTCAAGTTTCGGAGTTGGACATCTACTTATTACTTGATGATGACGACATAGATACTTTATTAGCGATTAGAAATAAGGAGGCACATAGTACTAAAAAGAAAAAGAGAGCCAAAGCTGCGAAGGGAATTTATAAGCTTTGTCTAGGTGTTATGAAGGTATTTGAGTTGTACTTGATGCTAACAGTTAGGAATCATGACAGGAGCAAGGTGAAAAAGTCCGAAAATGTAAGCAATTTAACTAGGTTTGTTCGTTGCCAATCGTAATTATGCATGATATGGACAGACAATCTTTGATTACATCTTACATTAAGGAGACTGAATAATGGGTAAAAGAAAACGTAAGCAACCCGAGGAATTATACGCAGTTGAAAAGGACGGCGAACTTGATCTTGTCGTTACCGATGCTGATGATGCTGAGACTATAAGTGGCTTGAAGCAGGAGTTAGCAAGGTTAAGATATTTGGCAGAGCACGAGGATGAGTATGGGGAAGAACAGCTTATTGAGATGTGGCAAACCGAAGGTGATGAGTACACAGTATCACAACTAACTCCTGTGAAGCGAAAGAAAGAAGATTCTGAGGAAGAGTCCGCCGCGGGTGATTCGGACGATGAAGAACTCGATTGGATTGATAAGGATTACGTAGATGAGCAGGGCAATGAGTATACTGGTTCTGAATTAGCTGATTGTCTAGTCAAGAATGCAGAAAAGCTCATTGACAAGCTCAATGAAGAAGTTAATGAATATGGTGGTTTTTGAATCATTAACTCTTTTGCTAGAATGTCACCCAATTGAGATACTGGTCGATGCAAAGCCGCTTGTTACCTTTCGGGTATTCAGCGGCTTTTTGTTAGATAGGACTTCGGAATTTTCAAAATTCCTGATTATAGTATTACTATAATAGATGGAGGTTATCGTATTTAGTACCTCACTAAGGGGGCGAGCTACCGCAGAAATCGGCAGTTATTTTTAGTGAAGCCGATACTATTAAAAGTCTCTCAAATTTGAAGGACCTTATTTTATGATTATTACCCTGAGATATTTAAAAGGTAAGATATCTCTCCAAACTCTATTCATAAACGCCTAGTTTCTTTCCATCTAATCCAGCCAATGCTTGACGGCTTTATCATTTATCGAGCGTTTGAATAGGTAGGAGACATATTAATTCAATAGCGATCAATTGTATGGAGGTTCTTCCAAAAATCGGTTATACTTGGGTATAAAGACTCAGGTTCGACAACAGGAAAAAATTCAGTCAGCAGGGTGATGAAGTCGAATTAATAATTGATAAGGAGATAGATAGATAAGTATGCCGAAGATATTCATTAGTCATGCTGTGAAGGATGCTGAACTGGTCATCAGACCCTTCATTGATATGCTCGTCATGGGTCTTGGGGTTGACCGAGAAGAAATTTATTTCACTTCGGGTGGAGATATTCCAACCGGAGCTAATTTCCCTGAGCATATAAAGACAAACATTAACTCAGCTGAACTGGTCATTATGATATTGACCGAAAACTATATGGACAGTGATTTTTGCCTGAATGAAATGGGAGCAGCATGGGCGAATAATCAAAATATTTACCCGATTGTAATTCCTCCAACGTCGTACAAGATATTAGATCGCTCCGCATTGCGTGGAGTCACAAACGTCCTGATGGCGACCGAGGATGATCTTCCAAAGCTAAGAGATGAATTGGAAGGTAAAAATTTGAATGGTAGGATTCGCTCAGGAGAATATCGCACTAGGGGTAAACAGTTCCTTGAATCGATAGAGAAGTACAATGAGCAGCGTCAAAAAGAGGGTCCATTTTCCGTTCCAGTAAAGGTATTCAGTAAGCTTCAGAACCAGTTGAAGGAACTTGAAGTAGAACTGGAAGAAAAAATCGACGAGTGCGATGCAAAGGATGATTTGATCGAAGAGTTGAAGAAACTGAAAGATCAAACTGCGGTCAAGCATGTTATCCGGTCGCACAACACTGATGAATCGGAAGAGCTGCAGGAACTTATCGATGATACCAAATCATCCCTAGACCAATTAGATTCAATAATGGTGAGCCTGATTTTCCACTACAGGTATTTCTCACATAATTACACACCAGCGCCAATGGACGGATGGAGTGCGATACATAAGCTAGCGGCAAGAAAATTTATTGATCAGGATGGAAATAAGATTACGATAAATTATGGGCATCCATTGGTAAGAAAAGCAGACAAAGTATTGAATATATTGAGTGATGCACTTGAAGGTATGTCACCAGAGGTATCCGAACAGTTTGAGGAGGAGTTCGGTTTAGCACCAGACCTTTCCAATATCGACTTCTGGCAAAAGGTGCTGAGGATCAGGGGTATGGAATTATCTTATTAAATGATTTAATACTGAGAAGCCGCCACATTAGATGGCGGCTCTTTATGTTTAGTCCTTGGCTCCAAGAAGCAATCTAGAAGAGGCTTCTTTTCACTCAATAAAAGTAAAGGGTTTATCAGGTGATTTGTCGAAATATTACAGCGAATGAGACAAAAGAACCGCTGTCATGGAATTAAGCTTAGAGGAAGATCTCGAGAACGGTCAAGATGAATAGATAATTATGAGATTGTGTATTAGGAGTGTTACTTAATAATGTTGTTTAAACCCGAAAATGTAGAAAGTTTACTGAGTAGTTTAACCAAACGTGGTTTCCAAACGAATTAGCTATTCTTTACAGCAATTCCCGAACGGAAATGAACATCAGAGACAAGTTCAATCTGCTTTCTGCAAATACCCTAAAAGACGATGACGATTACTTTATCCAACGTGAATGGAAAAATCGAGATTTAGCAGTTATTAAACACAAGAATGATATAACTTCACCAGCAGCATTATTCGAATTTAAGGCAAGGTACACTCACTATATAGCTCGTAATAGTCGTGACCCAACGGGAGTAAACAATCTATTCCGTGGTGATGGTGGTAAGAAGGATGGTGTGTTACAGGATATTGAAAAGGTAAAGAAATACACTGATTACAAGGTTCCATGTTACCACATTTTGATTGGTGTACATCCACTCGAGAGTATTCCTTCTAAATATCATAAATTTGGTTTGGATTGTACTGAAATAGATCCGATTAATTCCTCATTTAAGAAATTCGGTAATGAGGCTAGGATTAAGGAGTTGTGCTACTCAAACGTGAAGAGATTTTGCAGGGAACAAGGGCATGATTTCTTTGCGTTGGAGTACAATATTGGTAAGGCACTTGACATTGAATGGGAAATGCTCTTATGGGTATCTATAGGTAGCCTTGATTCGTATTTATTTAAAATGGGGGTATTCAATGGCGAGTATTAACGAACTTATTGATGCGATAGTTCAGGTGCTGCTAGAGGAAAAAGCTTACGACATACCGACAGTTTGCACTAAATATGGCTTGGAAAGCGGAGATGAGTCTGAGGCGCATAGTAGCAGAAGGGTTTACATTCAAAAAAGACTTAAAGGCAAGGATCAGTTGTTTCTCTTGGACTTAGCCAAGCGGATAATCAACGACTATGGCTCAAAAGCAAACATATTGTCAAAGTTAGTCCTTCGACTTAATCCGACTGGACTTTATACAATCAGCGAGATAACAAGGCGAATTATAATGGATGAACTCCATACCAGAAATAATATCCCAGGAAAATATGAGTTGGTAGACTTCCTGAATAGGGTATGGGATTTGGATAGCATGCCTTCAACTGATTCCCGCTTTAAGACCGCATCAGGTGATATATGGCAGCATATGATCAACAACTCTGACTGGGATGAAGTCTATCTGTACGAGAAGTACTTAGAACTAATGATTGCACCCGATGAAATGTTTATAAAATTCTTAGAACAGGTCGTCCATCCATTGGTGCGACAACAGGACGAGCAGAACGAGTATATTGAATTCATCAATAAGCATTTAGTAAATGACGGATATAAGTTCAATTTGGCGGACAATATTTCAGGTTTTCCTGTCTACCGTATCGATAAAGTGGTTGATGGGGTAAAAGGCAGTGTAAAAAATCTGATATTCGCCGCGGTGGGACAGAAGCCCGAAATTGTAATTAGCGACTCGATTAATAATGACATTAGGATTGTAAAGCATGAAGAAAACTGTTTAGTCTACGACCGTAGTATTCCGAATACTGGTCTTTATTGGGCTGACCTCGTAACGTGGTGGGCTGATATGAATGGGGTATCAGAGCCAAACATAGAGACGGAAAAACAATTTTATATGCGTTTATATCAAACGTTAGCATCTCCACCAGAGAAGCTACTATTTAAAAGTTACTTTAGATGTTTCAAAGAATTGTTCGACAAAAACTTTCCTGCGTTAATACCTCAAGTCTATTTACACTATGATCCATATACAATAAAGCAGCGTGCGGGAAAACCTTATTTATCAAGACAGCGTATGGACTTCCTTTTACTGTTTTCAAACAAGCAGCGTATCGTCCTTGAAGTAGATGGAAAGCAACACTATTCTGATGAAGATATATCTAGTCCCAAAAAATATGCTGAAATGGTGCAAGCAGACAGGGAGTTAAAACTCAACGGTTATGAGATCTATCGATTCGGTGGATATGAATTGATGGACGAGGAAGCCGGGGCAAAGATCGTTAAAGAGTTCTTCGAAGGATTGTTCAAAAAGCATGGGGTTAAGTCTTCATAATATTTGATACAGAATGATTATTCAGATGCCGATAAATCTTGAAGTTAGTTTATCGGCATCGAGTATGTAATGGTAAACGATTCGTAAATTCTGATTATTCGAGTGTAATTATGCAACAGCTTTGGATGGGTTTCTAGATAGAGAGGTGTTGAAATGTGCTATTTATCACAGTACGATCTGGAATCATACATATTTGAGACAGTACATAATCGTTTTTCAGAGAAGGGGTTCCTGAACGGATATGACTTTTTTTGTATTGTAATCTGGAAAGCCAATCGAGCCAAAACCAAGATTGCTCAGCGACTACTGAAAGATGATAAGTTCGACAATCTTGAGGATGCAGTATATGCACTCACAACCGGAATAAGCAATGCAACCAAACCTAAAGAGAGATTGCGCTACATAATGAAAGTGTGGGGCTTCCAACTCCCTATGGCTACAGCAATCTTAACAGCCCTCTACCCAGAAGAATTCACAGTGTATGATGTTAGGGTATGTGACGAGTTAGGTGATTGCTATAAACTAAAGAACTTAATCAGTTTTGAGAGTATTTGGAGTGGATATCAAACCTACATACAAATGGTAGAGTCAGCAACACCAGAGGGTCTTTCGCTTAGGGACAAGGACCGTTTCCTATGGGGCCGATCATTTTCAAAGCAGTTGGAAAACGACATCGGTCAGGGTTTTAGTAAGGGCACAAGCTGAGAAATAATTCAACTGTAATCACGCTTGATCGAGGTGTGGCTGCAACCGGTTGATAGCCGTTCATTTGCTAAGTACAGGCTACGCATCCATGTGTTACTATGGTGGTAATCATAGTAGTGGGGGTAATGTGGATGTCTAATAAGACTTTTGTGATTAACGAGTTAAGTAAGAGATACAACTGCACTTTGTCTACCATACAAGGTAAGCAGATCATGTATCAAGCTATCAGCGGCGGGAAGAGTATAGTCATATGTACTCCATATTCAAAGCTACATGTTAGTTCTAAAGGTTGGTTTGACTTGACCACAAAGCAAATCGAGTTGCTAGATGACTCGCACATTGCTGTGCTTGCTGTTCGCTTAGGGGTTAATAAGATCTACTATATTGATTTCAAAGAACTTCGGAAGATGATGAATCCTGAGATCATGCTCAGGAATCCCAATGAGGGTGAGCACTGGAAGTTATTCGTTTGGGAAGATCACATTAAAGTTCAAGGTAATGAACAGAAGTTTATGGTGCAGCCTGTGGCGGTTCATTAATTTTAGTAATCCAATTCATTTTCAGCGTCTTAGTCGCTATAGTCCTCTCAGAATTTGGGTGGGTTTTTTTGTGCTACTATGTTCCCTGATTTCTTGGGAAGGAGATGGGACTAGGGATGTAGAATATTGTAAGTTACTGGCGAGTGTATTGTATGAGGGGGTATTATGATTGTCTTATCAGTCTGAGGCGCAACTTGAGAAGAATTTGATTGACCAACTTGTTAATCAAAATTATGAACGAGTTACAATAAATGATTATGATACAATGGTAGCTAATTTTAGACAGCAGCTAAACAAGTTCAATGAGAAGAAACTGAATGGTCAACCGCTAACGGATTCAGAATTCAGCCGTTTTTTTACACAGATTGATGGTAAAAGTATCTTCGATTCTGCCAAAATCCTTAGGGACAAGCAAGTCTTTCAGCGTGATGATGGAACAGAGGTTTATTTGGAGCTGATGAACACCCGCGAGTGGTGCAAAAACAACTTCCAAGTAACTAACCAGACAATCGTTGAGGGCAAGTATAAGAATCGTTACGATGTAACTCTGTTTATCAACGGTTTACCAGTTATTCAAGTTGAGCTGAAACGCCGAGGCTTAGACTTCAAAGAAGCATTCAATCAGATACAACGGTATCGGAAACACTCATTTCGTGGTTTGTATCGCTACTTGCAAGTATTTATCGTGAGTAATGGGGTTGACACTAAGTATTTTGCAAACTCGGATGGCGACATCCTGTTTTCCCATACCTTCTTTTGGTCTGATTCGGAGAATAGTCGGATTACGACCCTTAATGATTTTGCGGCAACATTCTTAGAGAAGTGTCATATGGCAAAGATGATTGCCAGATATATCGTTTTGAACGAAACAGAGAAGCAACTGATGGTCATGCGACCATACCAAGTTTATGCAGTGGAGGCTTTAGTAAAGCGAGCCTTAGAGACTAAGAACAATGGATACATTTGGCACACCACCGGAAGCGGTAAGACACTAACTTCCTTCAAAGCGAGCCAGATCTTAGCGAATGAGCCGCATATTAAGAAAGTGTTCTTCTTAGTCGACCGTAAGGACTTGGATAGTCAGACGCTAACTGAGTTCAATAAATTTGAGAATGACTCGGTCGATATGACTGATGACACTAGTAAACTTGTGCAACAGATCGCTGATCAAGGCAAAACGTTAATTGTAACCACTATTCAAAAGATGGCAAATGCGATTAAGAATTCGCGTTACGAGCAGATCATGAAACCGTATCAACAAGAACGGGTCATCTTTATAATTGACGAATGTCATCGTAGCCAGTTCGGTAAGATGAAACGGTTAATTGATGATCATTTCAAGGAGGCTCAATACTTTGGCTTCACTGGGACACCGTTGTTTGAAGTGAACAAGAGCCAGGATGGTCGAGCAACGGCAGATATTTTTGAAAAGTGTCTACACACCTACTTGATTAAAGACGCCATACATGATGAGAACGTACTTGGATTCTCAGTCGAGTATAATAAGACTGTTGACGTAAAGGTGAATGAGGCAGATAAGACTAAGGTAAAAGGCATTTTAACCGATGAGGTCTGGATGCATGATGAACGTATTAAGCTGATTATTGAGAATGTTCTTACGCATCATGAACGTAAGTCTCGTAGCAAAGGCTATACTGGGATCTTTACTGTAGATGGCATTCCAATGCTAGTTAAATATTACGACATGTTCAAATCTATGTCCCATAACTTTAAGATTGCGGGTATCTTCACTTATGGTCAGAATGAAGATAGTGAAGGTCGTGACGAACATTCTCGGGATAGTCTAGAACGAATAATGGTTGATTATAACCAGATGTTTGGCACGAATTTCAATACCGATAAATATTCAAATTATTTCGCTGATGTCTCAAAGCGTGTTAAGACTGCTCAAATTGATATTCTCCTTGTAGTGAACATCTTTTTGACAGGGTTCGATAGTAAGCCACTTAACATACTGTACATGGATCGCTTCTTGAAGTACCATAACCTGATTCAAGCCTTCTCCAGAACGAATCGTACAGGGAAAGCTACCAAGCCATATGGTAACATAGTTTGTTACCGCAACTTGAAAGAGGACACCGATGAAGCGATAAAGCTATTCTCTAAGACAGATAACGTAGATGATGTTCTGATGAAATCCTATGATGAGTATTTAGATATGTTTAAGGCAGCCCTCGTTAAGGTGCGAGCTATGGCTTTAACACCGGCAGCTGTAGATAATCTAGAGCGTGAAGAGGATAAGCAGAAGTTTGTAGTAGCCTTCCGAGACCTCACCAAGTATCTAAATAAGCTTGAAACGTTCACTGAGCATGAGTTTACTGAGGAACGGTTAGGTATCCAGGAGCAAACGTATCAGGACTACAAGAGTAAGTATCTCCGTATCTATGATGAAGTTAAGCGTGGTGGAGGTGGGGGTAAGACTTCGATTTTGGCTGACGTAGACTTCTCCATCGAATTGATGCACACGGATAGGATTAACGTTAGCTACATTATGAACCTGATTAAGAATATCGACTTTAACAATGAAGATGAACGTAATAAGTTGGTGAAGCATATTCAAGATGAGATTGATCGCGCAGATAACGAAGAATTGCGTCTCAAGGCTCGACTTCTAAAAGAATTCTTGGATAAGGTCGTTCCAACATTAAGTAGCGCCGATTCCGTAGATGATTCCTATAATACATTTGAACAAGAAGAGCGTGGTAAGGAGATCCAAACCTTCGCTGGAGAGGTTGGGTTATCTGTTGAAGACATTCAAAGCTTTGTTGAGGAATACGAATACAGTGGCTTCGTTAATCAACAAGTAATCAGTGATGTCATCAAACTCCCATTTCTTCAGAAGAGATCGCTAATTCAACGAATAATTGAGTTCATTACAGATCACACAAAACGTTTCTCGTAAGCTATTTATAAAAATAGCAGGAAAGTCATTGACTTCTCTGCTATTTTTTACTAGTATTGAACCATATTATATTGCTATTTTGTTAAATAGCGTTAAGGGGAGGGTTGGATTGCAATTAGAACAATGTGCTTCGGTAACTCAGGGGGCTTTTCTAAATCGTATTCAGACATCTCCATCCTCTGATGCGGCAAGGCTTCCTCTGTATACGATGAAGGAGATGAACGAGTGGTTAAGTTCAGAGCCAAACATTGTGCCAGAACATTCACAGGATGTGTTTGTATCTAAAGATCGAATGGGGTTATTGCCGATTGCGAGGGAAGGATTGGTCTTGCTCAGTTTAACTGGACAACGTGCGGTTGCTTTGAGGCAGGAGCATGTTGGTAAACTGATCCCCTCAAACTTCGCGATTATCGAGCCTAGTGAGGTTCTGCATCCTGATTACTTGGAATGGTTCATCAATGAGCATCCTAACTCTAAAAAGCAATTAAGGGTCTCTACCCAAGGCACTTCAATCTCAGCACTATCGATCCAGATGCTCAGGACATTGGAAATCATTTTGCCACCTATGGATGAACAAGTGAAGGTTAGTATTGTCCACAGATTATTACACCGAAAAAATCGACTTGTTCAAGAGAGAACCATACTTGAACGACATTATGCCACTCAAACTATCATCAAGAATCTCAAGGAGGAAAACAGATGACTACATCTGAATTACAGCGTCAGCAACAAGCTGATTTGCACAAGAAGTTATGGGACATGGCAAATGATCTGCGGGGTCAAATGGAAGCTTCGGAGTTTAAGAATTATATTCTTGGTTTGATTTTTTATCGCTTTCTATCTGAGAAGACGGAGACCCGAGTAAACAAGTTGCTTGAGGAAGATAAAATATCTTATGCCAAGGCATGGGAGGACAAAGAGCTGCAAGCTGGGCTTAAGGATGAATTAATTCAGCAGATTGGTTATGTAATCGAACCAGACTACCTATTCTCTAACATGATAGAAGAAATCGCCAAAGGTGATTCAGGTAAATTCGATGTTGAAATGCTCCAAAAGGCAGTCAACACGGTTACGGAATCGACTCTCGGCGCAGTTAGTGAAGACGAATTCCAACATTTATTCGATGACATGGATCTAGCATCATCGAAGCTAGGTCGTGATGTAAAATCTCGATCCAAGTTGATTGGGAAGATCATGGTCAATATTAATGACATTCCTTTCTTGCATGACAATGTCGAAATCGATGTTCTAGGTGATGCATATGAGTATCTAATTGGTCAGTTTGCAGCTTCGGCGGGTAAGAAAGCTGGGGAGTTTTACACCCCGCAACAAGTATCTAAAATACTTGCCAAAATCGTTACCATCGGGAAGAAAGACTTGAAGAATGTATACGACCCCACCTGTGGTTCTGCTTCCCTTGCGCTACGAGTGGGTAAGGAAGCGAATGTCAGAAAGTATTATGGACAAGAGAAGGTATCAACTACGTACAACTTGGCTCGAATGAACATGCTTCTGCATGACATTTCATATCAAAACTTCGACATTCAGAATGCGGATACGATAGAGGAGCCAAGGCACTTGGATGAACGATTCGAAGCCATTGTCGCGAACCCTCCTTACTCTGCCAAATGGAGTTCGAACGAGAAATACCTGCTGGATGAACGCTTCAGTGCTTATGGTAGATTGGCTCCAGCTTCTAAAGCTGACTTTGCTTTTGTCCAACATATGATTCATCACCTTGATGATAATGGAACTATGGCAGTAGTCCTCCCACATGGGGTATTATTTCGAGGTGCAGCAGAAGGGATTATTCGCAAGTACTTGATCGAAGAAGAAAGAAACTACTTGGATGCGGTGATCGGTCTGCCAGGAAAAATATTCTTTGGTACATCGATACCGACTTGTATTTTAGTATTCAAGAAGTGTCGTGAGGCTAATGATAATATCTTATTCATTGATGCTTCCAATAATTTTGAAAAAGGTAAGAACCAAAACCGTTTGCGTGACGAGGATGTCGAGAAGATCGTAGAAACCTATAAGAGTCGCCAAACTATTGAGAAGTATTCATATGCGGCTAGCTTAGGAGAAGTTAAGGAGAACGATTATAATCTGAACATCCCTCGTTATGTTGATACCTTCGAAGAAGAAGAGTCAGTTGATATTGAAGCAGTGCAAGTACGGTTGAAAGAGATCGACAATGAGATCGTACAAATTGATGAGGAGTTAGCAAAGTATTTTGAGGAATTGGAGGTGTGAGGGATGAGTATGCCTGCGTTGAGGTTTGATTTTGATTTTGATAGTGATTGGAATGAAACGCCGTTAAGTACATTACTAACCTTTAATAATGGGATAAATGCATCGAAAGATAGCTATGGTCATGGACGAAAATTCATAAACGTATTGGACATCCTTAATAATGAGTACATTTTATATGATGATGTCATTGGCTCTGTAAGTGTAAGTGAAAGACAAGAGGAAGTCTCAAAAGTAGAGTATGGGGATATGCTTTTTCTCAGAAGTTCAGAAACACGTGAAGATGTTGGGAAAAGTAGTACGTACCTTGATAAAAATGAATATGCGTTATTCGGTGGTTTTGTAATACGGGGGAAAAAGGTCGGTGAATACAATCCATACTTTCTAAAATTACTGTTGGACACATCATCTGCTAGAGATCAAGTGTCGTCTAAGGCTGGTGGAAGTACCAGGTATAACGTAAGTCAAACAATACTGAATAGTGTCAGTCTTTATATGCCCTCTCTTGAAGAACAACATAAAATAGCTACCTTCTTCTCTCTACTCGACCAAAAGATAGTGAAGCAGCAGGAGAAGATCAAACAACTGGAACAGTTCAAAAAGGGTATGATGAAGAAAATCTTCTCGCAGGAGATACGATTTAAAGATAAGAATGGGCAGGAATTCCCTGAGTGGGAAGAGAGGTACCTAGGGGATATTGTCGAGACATTCTCTGGAGGTACCCCTACGTCAACTAACAGCAATTTTTATAATGGGGATATACCTTTTATTCGATCTGCTGAGATTAATAGTAATTCAACGGAACTAAGAATAAATAAAACGGGGTTAAATAATTCGTCAGCTAAAATGATAAGGGTTGGTGACCTGTTAGTTGCATTGTATGGAGCAAATAGTGGTGACACAGCTATTTCCAAGTTAGAAGGAGCAATTAATCAAGCGATTTTATGTATCAGAAGCAAACACGATACTAAATTTATCAAACTTTTCTTAGATAACAATAAACAAAATATCTTAAGTACTTACCTGCAAGGAGGGCAAGGAAATTTGTCAGCAAACATTATTAAAAAGTTAATCATACACATTCCTTCCCTTGAAGAACAACATAAAATAGCTTCCAACCTATCACTAATCGGCTCCAAAATCGAAAAAGAATTTGAGAAACAAACATCCCTCATTGAATTGAAAAAGGGCTTGATGCAAAAAATGTTTGTCTAAATCAAGGGCAGTGGTCAATCCACTGCCTGTATATTATCTTGACTACCCAACAACCCTTCAAATCAACAAGGAACCCCTTTTTTTCGGCCCAAACTCAACACCATTTCACCTCGCTTCGAGAAAGTTCACCGCTTCCAAGATCTTTGGTTCATAATCTGAACGTAGATCCTCGAACTTGGACATCGCTCTACCTGATTTTTTTTGAATACGAGCAACTCAGTCTAGTAAAGCGATTGCTAGACAAAAAGTGGGGGGGAGGGCACAAGGTTACTCTAAAGAGGCGTATGGATAGTGCGCTTGAAATGTTGAGGACCCACCATGAGATAAGTTGTGTTTAGCAAGAGTATGATTAAGCGGGATACTCGGGAGAAGGAGGAGGTGCCAGAGGGTTTTATCTGAAGATAAGGTAGTTGAAAATAGCAGAGAGGTAAAGGGCTGTAGAATATTGGAAGTATAATACAGGTAAGAGGTGAATTAAATTGATTACAACAGTGGCCGATCTATTGAATTCTCTTATGATCAAGGAAAAAGAATTATTGAAAAAATACAGTATAATTAAGCATGGGCCTACAATTGGAGATATGTATGAAGGACTTACAGCGAGTCTCCTGAATAAAGCTATATTTAAAGGATTAGATATAAGGATTGTCTCCGGGAAAATACGGAATGAATTAGATGAATTTAGTAATGAAATAGACTGTATGATAGTAGAGGGCGAAGGCGAATCCATTCCGTATACGGGCAAATTTATATATGATCTCTCTCAAGTAATTGCGGTCCTAGAAGTTAAGAAAAACTTGTATCAAGATGACTTGATAGATGCTTATGATAAAATGCGGAAAATATACTCAATTACTGAACCCAATAATGAGTTGTTAAATATGAAGGCGTTTAGAGATGCGTTTAGACATATAGTACAGAAAGAACTTCCTGACTATGAAGAAGTGACAGAACTGCCTTTACATGAACAAATGATTTATCACAGTTTGTTAATAGAAGAAATGATGCCGGTGAGAATAGTATTTGGTTATTATGGATATTCATCTGAATTTGCCCTAAGAGAAGCGTTTAACAAATATATAGAAAAAAACTCAGGTATTAGGGGATTTAGTCCAACTATCTTTCCCGATCTTATTATATGTAATAATAGTGTTATAGCAAAGTTGGATGCTATGCCTTATATAAGTCCACTAGATAGGGAAGGTAACTGGAATTTCTATGGTTCAACAACACATAATCCCTTTTTAATGCTTCTAGAGTTTATTTGGACAAAGCTGAGCTATAGATACAACCTTAGCGATGATATCTTTGGCGAAGATCTTGATTTTGAAGCTTTCCATCCTTTTCTGCGGACTAAGGCTAAAAGAAGCGATGATGAAATAGGTTGGGAGACAAATTATATTTATATCCCAAAAGAAGGACTAGATCATGAGCCTTTATTTTGGGAGTGGAAGCCCGCGGAACTTGATGAGGTAGAGTGGTTCATAATCAATTGGCTTTGCGTACATCAAGAGCTTAATACAGAGAAACCGGGCTTCCAAAAATGGTTGGATCAAAAAGGTGCGAGACTAGAAGACCTTATTAAGAGTCTTTCTGGGAAGAGACTGATTACTTTTGAAAAAGATACATTTCATTTGTTGACTGATCAGTGTGCGGTTGTTACTGTTAACGGTAAGTGGTATGCTGCCGAAAATAAATCAGGTAGACTGACCAATTGGGTTAACAAGATGATGCAAGGTAAAGATGAATGAACTGCATTTGTGTATAAAACAACAGTATCTACAAAATAAAGAATGAGACTTTTTATTGCTGAGATACCAAGCCGGCCTACAGATTCTTTGTAATAGTTAAGACGATTCAGAAAACATAGAGGTATATTCAAGAGCAGGATAAATCTCCTTTGTGAGTTTTATCCAGCTCTATTTTTATGAGAATACTAGGAAGTCGAATTGGTTAAGTGGGTTGACAATTAACCGTAAAACGAGGTGTAACTTTACAAAAATAAAATAAATATAACCCTAACTAGACAAAAATATAGTTTTGGTATATCTTAGTATCAAGGGCATCAACAAAGGGGGGGGACAATTTATGAGTATGGATATATATCAAAAATGTATGCTTCTTTTGGAGCAGAGAACAGTTATATGTGAGGGTATTAAAACAGGATTTAAGAGACATCAGCTATACCTAGAACTATTCTCTGATATAGTAACAGATACTTCAATTCCCAAAAACCGTTATGACCTTGTTAACACAGAGGTAATGAATTCTATTGAGAAACATCCGCATCTGCAAATCGAGTTTGAGAAGAAAAAGTCGGGATTCCATCCCTACATAGTATTAAGAGAAAAGCTAAGAAATATATCTGTTCTTGTATTACCATTAGCAACTAAAAAAGACATGTTTGACAGTGCAAGTACGTACAGAATGAACTTTTCTGTCTCAAACATCCCAAGGTTAATTGAGGAAGGATTACCTGAGGACTCCCCAGATATCGATATTCAATACCAGCGGGCAATGCATCCGTTGGGTACGGAGAATTATCCCTTTGGTCTAATTGTTGTATATGATCCACATAATGGTGCAATCAGAGAAGGCGCATTACTGCCTGATCATACGGACTGGATATTTTTAGAAGATACTACGAGTATGGTATTAAGTAATAGTTTAGATAATGTTACGCCGATTAATGTTTATGAGAACAGTGACGATATCAAGATACCGTTTAAGGAGACAGCGCATCAAACTGACGAGGATATTCCTCTAAAGCTGAAATTTGATCCGTCAGTATGAAAGTAGGAAAGTAATATGATTAAGGAAGATCAGAGAATCATCCCAGCTAGACTTAAAGAAGCTCGTTTAGTAAGAGGTCTAAGTATTAATGAACTCGCATCTAGAGTAGGCCTTTCTAAACAAGCTATATCTCAATACGAGCTGGGAGAAAACGAACCAAAACCTAGTACGATGATGGGAATTATACGGGAGTTGGATTTCCCTAAGAGTTTTTTCTATAAGACTTATGAAGAACATATCATAGGTAATACTTTCTTTAGGGCATCTGCAGCAGTAACAAAAAAAAATAAGGAAATTCAATACAATAAATCAAAGCTTGCTGGATATATATATGATTATCTGCAAAAGTACATTGAATTTCCTGAACTGAACTTACCTGATCTATCTTCATTTGATCAAACTGACTGGGATGATGATTCAATAGAGCTTCTCTCGGAGAATGTCAGACAGTTTTGGGGACTTGGAGAAAATCCTATCAATAATATAGTTAATCTTATGGAACGAAACGGTATTGTTGTTTTTTCTATTGATATGGAGAGCTTGAAGGTAGACGCGTTCTGTCAATCCAGAAAGGGGCGTCCTTATATTTTCTTAGGGAATGATAAGGAGTCTGCTGCAAGAAGACAATTTGATGCGGCTCATGAAATTGGCCATCGCTTGATGCACAATCATATTCACAACCAGGATATCCTCTCAAGAGAGGAATTCAAGATTATTGAGCATCAGGCGAATCGCTTTGCATCAGCATTACTATTACCTGCAGAGGCATTTGCAAAGACAGTTACTTCCACAAAGTTGATTCACTTTATAGAGTTGAAAAAATATTGGAAAGTATCAATCGCAGCTATGTTATATCGAGCTCAAGAATTAGGGATAATTGATCAGAGCAGATATACTTCTTTATTGAAGCAAATGACCATTCACAAGATGAGATCAAAGGAGCCGTTTGATGATGTGATAACGGTTCCAAAACCGATTCTTTTGAATAAAGGTATAAAAATGTTGCTCCAAGATAATTTTAAAAATGAGGTGCAAATTATCAATGAGAGTGGTGTACCGCGAGAGTTTATCGAAATGCTTTGTACCATGGATAAAGGTTCACTTAAACTTAAGGAGATCGAGCCTACGCTTAGACTGATTGTTAACAATCAAAAAGATGCATAAACCTTTGAGAGCCTGAAAAAACCTCGGAGGTTTATGCATGCATATTGATTTTTACTGGTAGTGCTCCTTGCTATATCTAAGTAAAGGCTCCCTGCTTTTTGGCATTAAACGGGTTTAGGCATCCCCGTTAATTGTTATTGTATGTGTTGACTCTGCTTACTCAACACATGTGGAGACTATCGTGTTGATACAACGAGCAGATACGTAGAAATCCTTAGTTTTAGGCACTTTTTCAAGCATATCGTCTTCACAGGTGAGGGTGATAAAATTAGAAATAAGGTCATAAATTCTCATGCTAAAAATTATAAATAGGAAAGACTACTTTGATACAATAATAAAATACCTTAGGTATGTTTGAAAGGAGGAACCCGCCATGAGTGATAAAATTCTTGTTGTAGACGATGAACACGATATAGCGGATTTGATAGAAGTCTATTTGCAAAATGAAAACTACACAGTATTTAAGTTTTATTCCGCAAGTGAAGCACTTGCTTGCATAGAAACCACAGAGCTTGACCTTGCTATTCTGGATATTATGATGCCCGAAGTAAACGGGTTTGACCTTTGCCGTAAAATTCGGGAGAAATATACTTTTCCAGTAATTATGCTGACCGCCAAAGATGAAGAAACCGACAAAATCACGGGCTTAACCTTAGGGGCTGACGATTATGTCACAAAGCCGTTTCGACCTCTTGAATTGGTTGCTAGAGTAAAAGCGCAGCTGCGTCGGTATCAAAAATACAATTCTACCAAACAGGAAACAGAAACAAGAACGGTTCTGTCTTACTCGGGGTTAGAAATAAACACCGAAACATATGAATGCCTGCTAAAAGAAAAGCCTATCTCGCTGACACCAACGGAATTTTCTATACTTCGTATTCTGTTGGAGAACAAGGGAATTGTTGTAAGCTCCGAGAAGCTGTTCCATGAAATATGGCAGGATGAATATTACAATAAAAGCAATAACACCATTACCGTTCATATCCGGCATTTGCGGGAAAAAATAGGTGATACCGTAGATGAAGCCAAATATATCAAAACAATATGGGGTGTGGGATATAAGATTTAACTGCCACATACCATCTGGAAAGGAAAAACTATGTTATGGAGAAAAATAGAAAACGCTTAAAAATCATTATTTCAATGTTATTCATATTTTATTTGGTTATATTGGTATGGGTTATACTCTTTAAACTGCAATTTTCATTAAGCAATATCGACCATACAAGAAGTGTCAACTTAATACCTTTTCATTATTCTACTGCTGCCGGAGAACAATTTCATATTAAGGAAGTCAGGGACAATGTCTTGATTTTTATTCCTTTTGGAATTTTGTTGTCTATGCTGGCTCCCAAAATGAAGCTGCGAAGCAAATTCCTTATCATTTTTGGTACAAGCCTTGTCTTGGAAGCCATGCAGTTTGTTCTTTCAATCGGTGGTACAGATATTACGGATTTAATAACCAATAGTTCAGGCGGTATCATTGGTATTGCCTTATATGCTCTCTTGGTGAAAGTGGTAAAAGATAAGCAGAAAATAGATACGGTAATTTCAGTTGTTGCAGGAATCGTTACAGTGTTATTCTTGGGACTGATGGCTGTATTGCTACTATCCAATTAAAAATACTGCAAGGATAGAGGTGATAACTTTGAAGAAAAACGATATAGAAAAGAAGTTGAGAATTAAGCTCTACATTATCTTAATTCTCTATACCTTGATTGGTTATATCTTGGCAATAATATTTGACTATGGATTTAGTCAATTTTCAAATACATTTTTTCCGTGGCTTCATCTTAGAATTGAGGTCATCTATTTTTTGTATTTGGTAGTTGGCTTTTGCTGTATCTTTCATCATTACTGGAAAAAGCCTTGGGGATATTTGCAGGAGGTCATCAATGCTACCAAAACCGTGTATCAGCCAAACGACAACACTATTGAATTGTCGGAACCACTAAAAGATATGGAAAAACAGATGAACCAAATTAAAATGGCTGTCCTACTTAGCCAGCAAGCCGTAAAAGAAGCTGAAAACAAAAAGAACGAATTGGTGATGTATCTTGCACACGATATTCGCACACCACTCACCTCTGTAATCGGTTATTTGAGCTTGCTTGACGAAGCACCCGACATGCCCGTAGAACAGAAAGAAAAATATATCGGTATCGCTTTGAAAAAATCTATGCGGTTGGAAAAACTCATTAATGAATTTTTTGAGATTACAAGGTATAACACACAGCAAATCAAACTGACAAAAGCAAATGTTGACTTATACTATATGCTTGTACAGCTCATTGATGAATTTTATCCTGTCTTATCTGCTAAGGGAAATTCCGCTGTACTTAACGCAGAGGAAACCCTGACGGTCTATGCCGATTCTGAAAAGCTAGCCAGAGTGTTTAACAACATTCTCAAAAATGCAGCTGCATACAGCTATCCCAATACAGAAATTATGATTTCTGCAAAAGCGGATAAGGATACGATTACCGTCACATTTGAAAACCACGGGCCAACTATCCCGTCCGATCAGCTTTCCTCTATTTTTGATAAATTCAACCGTTTGGACGATGCTCGTAAATCAGATACCGGCGGCGCAGGGCTTGGGTTGTCTATCGCAGACGAAATTATCCGTTTACACGGTGGTGAAATTTCTGCTCAAAGTGAAAATGACACAATTACATTTACCGTATCCCTGCCGGCTTTGTCTTAAGAAAACATCAATCGGATATTAGGATTTTCTTAGGAATTTATCCTGTTCATATTAAAGTTTGAAACGTCCTTGTTCAGTACAATAAAACTGAACAAGGACGTTTGTCGTTGTAATTTAGAAAAAGGAGAAGTGACATGGAACTGACAATTACAAACCTTAAGAAACAGTTTAAGGATAAAACCGCAGTTGATGATGTGTGCTTAAGCCTTACACCTGGTGTATGGGGACTGCTTGGAGCCAACGGAGCCGGTAAGACAACTCTCATGCGTATGATTGCGGACATTCTGAATCCAACCAGTGGGAAAATCCTCTATGATGGTAAAGACATTCATACGATGGGAGAAGCATACAGAAATCTATTTGGCTTCTTACCGCAGGACTTTGGTTTTTTTCAGGATTTTACGGTGAAAGACTACTTGGAATATGTTGCTGCACTGAAAGATGTTCCGGCAAGAGAAACAAGAAAAAAGATTGATAGCTTGCTCGACACGCTCACCCTTTCCAATGTGAAAAGCAAAAAAATTGTCAAGCTGTCCGGTGGAATGAAACGTAGGGTAGGAATTGCACAGGCAATGCTGAATGACCCTGAAATTCTGATTATGGACGAACCGACAGCTGGTCTTGACCCGGGGGAGCGAGTGCGCTTTCGCAATTTCATCTCCGAATTTTCACATGGTAGGATTGTACTCATTTCAACACACATCGTGTCAGATATTGAGTATATCTCCACCAAAAATGCCATTATGAAAGCCGGGAAAATTCTTGATGTAGGAACAACAGACGAATTAGTAAAACAAGTTGTGGGAAAAGTTTGGACTTGCATTGTTCCTGCCGATAAAATGCCCATGTATGAAATGCAGCTGCGGATTATTAATCAACGCAGTGAGGGTGATAATCATGTATCTATTCGCTATCTGGCAGATGAAGCGAAAACAAGCGATTCTGTAATGGCTCCTCCTCGTTTGGAGGATTTATATTTATGGTTGTTCCCGCAAGAGGAAACTAGTGAGGAGGGAAAATAATCTATGCGTATTTATTTGCTTGAAGTAAAGCGTGTGCTTAAATCACGCCGCTCCATTGTTTTATTGCTGATTGCACTGGTAATGTCCGCCGTAATGGCTTGGCTGCCCGTTATGTTCGAGGACATCAATCAATATGACGAAAACGGTAACAAAGTAGCGGAGTTAAATGGTTTGGATGCGATCGCTTATAAAAAGTCGCTCCGTTTTGCAGGTAACGGAGAAGTTACCCCGGAAAAGCTCAAAGAGGCTTTAACCATTTATCAAAGTGCTGTTCAACCATATGGAGAGGACAGTATTTACAGCGGAGATTTCCCGACAGGGATTTACATGGAAAAAGTGTTTCCGGTAGAAGCACTTTTAGGCAGACTGCCCGAAGCATTTTCTGACCCCAAAACTGGTCAGGGAACAAGTTTGATGGAGATTTCCTCCGATAAATTAGACGGTTTTTATGAACAAACGGTACAGCATTTGAAAGAAATTATGCAGATGGAGCAAAAAGAACACCCCTCTGCACAGGAACAAGCCCTGCAAAAATATACAGAGGTAAAAACGCCCTTTCAGTTTTATCCCGGATATTCAAGGGACGCCTTTGATTATATTGTGCTTTTTATTTTTCTCCTTGTCATTCTATGTACCGCTGCCGCTACACCCACGTTTTCCAATGAATATCAAACGGGTTCGGATAGTATTTTGCGCTGCACAAAGCATGGGCGCTCCCGATTGGCAACTGTAAAAATAATGGCTGCACTGACCATTTTTGTCGTAGCGTTCATCATATGTATTTCACTGCATTTACTCATTTCAAATCTCGCATTCGGAACGGAGTGCATGAAAACATCAATGCAGATGTTATTTTCCGTTATCAGTCTGCCTGCGTTTAATTTAGGACAGCTTCAAATTGTCTTAGCAATAGGAGGACTTCTTTCTTTACTGGCAACTATCAGCTTCACATTATTTTTATCAGCCAAATTCAAGGATTCAATTTCTGTTATCCTGATTGCTATTGTAATGTGTCTGCTCCCGATATTTACCTATTCAGCTGGAGCTAATTGGCTTACTTTTATCTTGCCATCAGGGGGAATCGGTATGCAAAACAGCTTGCTTTATCAACTGACAGGCTTTGCTTACCTGCATATTGGTCAAGTAAGCGTGTGGTCGCCTTATGTGATAATGACGGCAGCGATAATTGAAATTCCTGTATTTCTTTCCCTTGCTGTACGCACTTACTGCAAGCATCAAGTTGCATAGACTATCAATATGAACACACACATCATCACATAATTGTTAATAATTCCCTTGTGCCCGACTGTGCTATGCAGTCGGGCATTTTTGCGTTATTTTCAAAAGTTTTCCTGTGGAAAATGCAACTGGCAGCCCTTTCGTGTCGGGACTTAGTGCGAAAGGGGACAAAAGAGTGTAACCCACTCCCTTTCATAGCAAGAAAGGGGGTGAGATACTATGAAGCCATCATCTTTTCAAACTACTATTGAAAATCAGTTTGATTACATTTGCAAGCGTGCTATGGACGATGAACGCAAGGATTACATGGAAATTCTGTCCAGACAATCCAAACGAGAAATATCATTTTCCGATATGGGTGATTACCTTGTTAATCAATTTTCAGTCGTAGACAGTTATTCAACAGATTTTCAGATGTTCACATGCAACGGATTTACAGTTGGTGTGGAGAGCTATTTGCTAAGTGAAGCATTGCGTAATTTGCCGAACAAGAAGCGTGAGATTATCCTACTGTATTACTTTATGGATATGAATGACACAGAAATCGCAGAGTTGCTAAAGCTGAACCGTTCTACTCTTTATCGTCACAGAACAAGCGGACTAGCCTTTATTAAAAAATTTATGGAGGAGCAAGAGGAATGAAAACTACATACCCTATGAGTTAGTACAGACAGTGAAGACCAGTTGAACAGCTATAAATCACAGAAAGCATACTATACGGATTTGATTAAGAAAAACAAAAAAATGGGTTTTTGTTGATATATATGCTGATGAAGCAATTACTGGAACACAGGTTACAAAGCGTGAAGAATTTCAGCGAATGATAAATGATTGCATGAATGGCGATATTGATATGGTCATTACAAAATCTATTTCCAGATTTGCTAGAAATACGCTGGACACCTTAAAATATGTCCGTATGCTGAAAGAAAAGAATATTGCTGTTTATTTTGAAGATGAAAAAATCAATACCCTAACAATGGACGGAGAACTGCTTTTAGTAGTACTTAGCTTCGTTGCACAGCAGGAAGTTGAAAATATATCTGCAAATGTCAAAAAGGGATTGAAAATGAAGATGAAGCGTGGTGAGTTGGTAGGTTTTCAAGGGTGTCTAGGTTATGATTACAATAAAGAAGATAAGACTATCACAGTCAATGAGAAAGAAGCTGAAATTGTTCGCTACATTTTCAATCGCTATATTGAAGGGGCTGGGGGCTCCGTGATAGGACAGGAATTAGAGAATCTAGGATACGTAACGAAATACGGTAGCTCTTCATGGGCACCCTCTACCATTCTTGGCATTATAAAAAATGAGAAGTATAAGGGAGATTTATTACTGGGTAAGACTTTTACCGTTGACCCAATTTCCAAACGGCGATTAGATAATATGGGGGAAGAAGACCAATTCTATATCCGTGAACATCATGAGCCGATTATCAGTGAGGAAGTCTTTGAAAAAGCACAGGAAATCTTGAATCGGCGAAACAAAAACAGAGGAAAAATCGGCGATGGTAAAAGAGAAAAATATAGCCGGAAATATACTTTTAGCTGTATGCTGGTATGTGGATTTTGTGGTAGTACATTGTCTAGGCGTAACTGGCACAGCAGTTCCGAATATAGCAAGGTTATCTGGCAATGTGTAGCTGCTACGAAAAAGGGCAAAAAATATTGTCCTGACAGCAAAGGGATTCCTGAACAAGCCATAGAGGAAGCCTTTCTTGAAAGTTACCGTCTGTTATGTGATGATAACAAAGACATATTAGATGAATTTTTGCAAAGAATGGACGATACATTAAGCAGCAGCACTGTAAATAAGCAGCTTTCTAAATTGGATAAAGAAATTGAATCCATTGAAAGAAAGAAAAGTAAACTGGTGGATATGCGGTTAGAAGATACCCTTGATAAGGCTTCCTATGAAGCAAAATATTCTTCTTTTACAGAGAAGCAGGAACAATTATTAAAAGATAGAGAGAAGTTACAGGAAACCGCTGCGAATGAAAAGGATATAAAACGCCGTTTACGGGATTTTAAAAAGACGTTGGAGCAGAACGAGGTCTTATCTGAATTTGACCGCTATGTTTTTGAAAGTATTGTTGAAAAAGTTATCGTAGGCGGTTATGATGAAGATGGAAACAAAGACCCAGCGCAACTTACTTTTGTATATAAAACAGGATTAAAAAACAATGTAGATGGCAGCCGATTTAAGCCGCAAAGGAAAAATGCAAGGGGCAAACATAGAACTGCTGAATTGTGTTCCAATGATAGGAACGAGGTTCAGTCTTTGTCTTCCCATAGTAGTTCCTATACATATTGAGACGTGCGTACTTTTGTCCAACAAAAACCCACAAACATCTCCACCGTCTTTATAAACAGGAAAATTGAATAAAATAGACTTTCAAAGGCAATCAGCCTCATCATATGGAAAAATCTCTATTTCTTTGATTAGCGAAGAAATTAGAGATTTTTTTTCTTCAAGCTCTACGATGATGTCATACAGTCCATCGAGGCGAAGGGTCATATCCTGGAGCTTGCGTTCCCTAAAACGAGCATCTTCCGGCAGACTGTCAATTTCATTTTCAAGCCGGTTTGATTTCCGTTGCAAAATCTTGATTTTTAATCAGTTCTCTGATTGCCTCAATGACAAGTGGCTCTATATCAGTCATCATGGCGATACCTCCTAAGATACCGCCGTATCCTTAAAAAGGGCGACTTTAATACACCCTCCGAATTTCCAATTTTGAAAAAGGAAAACGGCGGTTTTGATTGTTATTTCAAAACCGCCGCATGGCCACATTTTGGCCGCAAAACATCATCTGCCACAACTGCGTTTTTTTTATTACCGCAGGGTAGCACTCCTTTGTAATTTACATTACTTGTGTAGGATGGATTCTGTATTTTCAAGGCCTAATGCGTCTTTCGAGACGATTGCGAATCAAGTCATATCATCCCGAAGCGCGTCAATGATATTTTCTTTTTTTATCTTGCTAATGGCATACAGCATTGTAACGAACACGATAAAGAGCACGCTGAACACGCTGATTCCGATACTGCCCCACGGGAACACAAAATCGATATTGTCCGCCCCGCCGATGAACATCCCTTTGTAAATCAGCCAAGAAGAAATTACAGCAATGGGAAGCCCGAAGAGGAGCGCCCTCATGCCATAAAAGGCACACTCGAAATTCATCATCTTTTGGAAATCGCGGTCGGACATCCCCACAGAGCGGAGCATGGCAAGCTCCCGCCGGCGCAGCTTGATATTCGTGGAAATCGTATTGAATACATTGGCAATCGCAATCAGCGAGATCATAATAATAAAAGTATAAGCGAACACATTGGCAATGAATATCATATTGTGACTCTCATCAAGCATTTCATACACATTGTACAGCTTGTACTCGGCTGTAATTCCCGCAACCTGAATCATCGTTTCCATTTCAGCCACCGACTGTGCGGGATTCTTGGAGCGAAAGGTCAAGCCCTTAATAGCTACATGGGTATCGGGGGTTTCAAACTTCTCTTTCAGCGAATAGGGAACCATCACCCTAAAAAAGAACGGATGTTGGGGCCCGGAGTTTCCCAGGATGGGGAGTGTATCAGGAGGCACAGTCTCGACAAACGTAATGCTTACGTTTTGCCTCTGTTCCATCTTTGGTTCGCCATTTGTTTCGGGAGCAATGGTGAAATTCATGGAAGAACTCTTGAACATATTAATAAAATTGTCAACCTCCTCCTCCCGGTTGGCTTTCATGCGGTTTGTCATTTTGGCAACGGCGATCATTTTCGCATTTGGCCCGGTATAATCCTCTGCGGGCAAGCCTAAGCCTTGGATAATATTCAGATAGGCGCTGTCATCAAGAAACTGGATGTCCATTGGCAGATGAACCGTATCGTCCGGCGAATGTGAACCCGCGTTCTCCCAGTAATCGTCTGAAAGATCGCTTGCTTCGGCCGCGCAGGAATACTTCATAAGTGCTTGATACGAGCTTTCGTAAACACCACCTGTGGTTTTTAGTTTGTCGTAAAGCGGCAACATTTCGCTATCGTTCATGTCCTGCGTGGCCAAACCGATGTCATAAGCAGTAAACGCTACTGCCCGCGCCGACGCCTGTTTCATATCCGTTACAAAAGCACTGGCTGATATAAATAGCACTACGCTTAAAACAAGGGATAACACAATGCTGCGATAACGTTTCTTGTTTCGTTTAAAATTCTTTAGCGCAAGAGTTCCCTCCAAACCGTAAATACGCTGCGCCAGTTTTGACGTTTTCACAGCTTTAGATTCAACCTTGACCTCGTTCGTCTGGCGAATACTCTCCATCACGGGAGTGCTTGCGGCCTTCCTGGCCGGGATATAGGCCGAAATCAGAATCGTAACCATGCTAACCGCCGCCGCAACGACAATTACGGGGAAGGACACTGTCAGGGTTAAAGGTACGTTGCTGTACATAACGTTCTCGAAATTCCCGGCGACAACGGAGATCACAAGCCTGATACTGCCTATGCCGACAATAACGCCAATAGGTATGCCGACTGCACCAATGCAAAGTCCCTCAAATAGCACCGAATTTCGCAGCTGCCTGGCTGTGGCTCCCACCGATGAGAGAATCCCGAACTGGTGTGTGCGTTCGTTCAGCGAGATGTTGAATGCGTTGTAAATCATAAAAATGGAGCCGATCATGATGATGGCGACCACAATGCCGCCCACCGTGTACAGAAGCACTTTGAAAAGGGCATCACTCGAAACGCCCATGAAGCGCAACACATTATCGTTATAGATGTAAGCTTGGTTTCCGCCTGTGTTGCTTGTGTAAGCATCAACTCCACGCGGGTTTTTAAGCGTAACAAATAGGCTGAAGCTGTCCGCTTTGTCCCCAGCATCTGCTTTCGTGATCAAGGTATAACCCGGCGCGGAGGTTTCCTCAAAGCTGGGTCTTTGGAAGATACCAACAACCGAGTAGGTTCTCTCGGCTTTGGGCACAAGCGTTTCTTTGGCCTTCCCCGGCTTGCCCCCAGGCATGTACAGGTCATGTTGACCGAGATTCTCGTTGCCATTCATTCGGCTTCCGACAGCAAGCGATAGCGTGTCACCCACCGCGATTTTCACGCCGCCGTTTGCCGCGACGTGCGCCGGGACAAGAATCTCCCCGCTGTTTTCCGGCAATCGGCCTGAAAGAAGGGTTATGGGTAAGCTATCGAAGGCTTCCTTGCTAAATCCGGCTACAAAAAGATAGGGTTTGTTGGGGTTTTTCCCGCCTTTCAGCGTTGCGTAGCCGATATTATCAAATGTTGCGGTGTTTGCAATTCCATCATCCTGAATTCGTTCTTGTACGAAAGAGGAATCAACATCCATAAACTCGACGTGCCACCCGCCGTATTTCTGGGTCGCACCGTTTACCATATAGTTCAGCAGGGAAACGCCAAAGGTAGCGACTCCCGTAATCATGGCGGCGGACAGGATCACTCCGATGATCGTTACGATTGTGCGTGTGCGGCTTTTTATCATGCCTTGCAGGGTAACTTTGTTGAAAATGTTCATGGCCGTACCCTCTCGTCCCGCACTACCTTGCCGTCTGATATGCCGATAATGCGGTCTGCTTGCAGGGCGATATTTTCGTCATGCGTGACGATGAGAAGGGTCTGTCGATATTTTTGATTGCTTTCTTTCAGCAGTTTGATGATTTCATGTCCATTTCGGCTGTCCAAACTGCCCGTGGGTTCGTCGGCAAGCATCACCGCCGGGGCGTTCATCAAAGCGCGTCCTATGGAAACGCGCTGTTGCTGACCGCCCGAAAGCTGATTGGGTAAATGGGTTTTGCGGTCTTGCAGCCCAAGCATTTCGAGCAGGTCATTCAGCCGTTCCCCGTTGACCTTGCGTTTGTCCATCAGGATAGGCAAGGTGATGTTTTCCACCACATTTAGAGTGGGAATGAGGTTATGAAACTGGTAAATCAGCCCAACCTGCCGCCTGCGGAAAATAGCAAGTTTTTCGTTGCCTTGGGCATATACATCCTGCCCGTCCAAATACACCTTTCCGCTTGTCGGCACGTCCACGCCACCGATGATGTGAAGCAAGGTGGATTTGCCGGACCCGGAGGAGCCGATGAGTGCGGTAAACTCCCCCTTTTCGATGGTGAGCGAAACATGGTCAAGCGCGATAACCTGGTTTTCACCCTTGCCGTAGACCTTGCTTAGATTTTCAATTTTTAAAAACTCCATTATGTGAGTCTCCTTCGTTATGGTTTACCCATATCATAAAGTTTTCAACTTACATCTCGGTGACTTTCAGGTGAGAGATTCGTCACTTTGGGAAACGAATGGCAAATATCGCGCCGCCCTGCGGGTGGTTTTTTGCGGTAATCGTCCCTCCCTGCCGGGTTATAATCATCTTGCAGAGAGAAAGTCCAATTCCGTATCCTGTAGCATTCGGGGATTTCCCACGATAAAACCTGTCAAACAGGCAGGGTAAATCTTCTTTTTCAAAGCCGGCACCATTGTCGTGGATAGCAATCTCGGTAAACAATGGGTTGTCCGCGCAGACAATCTCAATCTTCCCGTTCTCGCCTGCGCTTTCCATGCAATTTTTGAGGATATTTTGAATGGCTTCCGATAGCCAACCCGAATCGCCCTGAACAATTACCCCTTTCGGTGCATCTATTTGCAAATCAATATCGTGCAGCTCCATCGGGATTAGGAACGGCCGAAGCGCGGTGTTTATCAAGTGGTTTACATCGATCTGCTCGCTTTGGAACACCACAATGCCCGCGTCCAAGCGGGATAATCTCAATAGGGAAGTAAGCAACCAATCCATCCGCACAAGCAATTCCTCTGTTTCCCTCATAAATGCTTTTCGCTCGTTGTCATCAGGGTTATTCGCCAGCAATGACAGAATGAGGTTCGCGGAGGTGAGCGGAGTTCGGAGTTGGTGGGCGATGTCGGCCAGCGAATCGGCAAGATGTTCTTTTTCTTTTTTCAGCTCGTCGTTTTGCTCCCGAATACGCAACGTCATTTTTGTTATCTCGCTATGCAGAATGGAAAGTTCGCCCTCGTCCGATTCACCAATAAACAGATGGTCAGCATTATGAAGCACAAGATCGATTTGATTTGAAATCCGCGCAATGCTTTGGTATCGGGCTTTGGTAAACACGAAAAACACTGTGCCAAAGGCAGCGGCAGAAGCGATGGAAAGGATTCCCGCTGCTGTATGTATTGCAAATCCAAGCGTTACAGCGGCGGACGCCATTAAGGAGAACAAAATGGCAAACTGCCGAAACTCTCTATTCCGAAGCATACTCGCCCCCCAATCTATACCCCGTCCCGCGAACGGTCAGAATGATTTGCGGGCTTGCCGGGTCGCTCTCTATCTTCTCCCGCAAGCGTTTGATGTACACGGTCAGTGTATTGTCATTGACAAACTCGCCCGCCGCGTCCCACAATTCGTCAAGTAGCTTACCTCTCGTGATAATATTTTTGGGGTTGCTAATAAACACCAGCAACAAGCGGTATTCTAATGCTGAAAGAAAAACCTCGTTGCCGTTTTTTTTCACAACGCCGCTTGCCGTATCGACATGAAGCCCGCGAATTTCAAAATCGGATGCGGAACGTCCGCTTTTTCGCAGGGCGGTTCCAATTCGCGCAATCAATTCACGCGGACGAAAAGGCTTGGTGATATAGTCGTCCGCGCCTATGTTCAGCCCGGTAACAACACTCGCCTCATCGCCGGAAGCCGTCAGAAAGATAACGGGAACATCCTGCGCTTCTTTGATTTCCGTGCAAACCGTAAAGCCATTTCCGTCAGGCAAAGAAATATCAATCAGCGCCAAGTCAAATGTATTCCCGGCAAGCGCGGCAAGGGCTTCACTCCGCGTAGGGGCGTGAGTGACTGTAAATCCCTCCGAGCGGAGCAGCAGCACAAGGTTTCTGGCGATTGCCTTATCGTCCTCAACCAAAAATATCCGTTTCATTTATTTTCACCATCCTTTACTTTACTGCTCCTGTATCGTCCGTCAGCCGGTTTTTCAGCGTCAACCGGAACAAGCCATGTATTTCCCATTTTTTTAGCTCCCTTAATCCGTCCGGCAGAGCAATGGTACACTACCATTCTGTCTGTGATTCCCCAATTTTTCGCTGCTTCTTTTGTCGTTATATAATCCACGCATAACACCTCCATAACTTTATTATATTTCTTTTGACGGAAATATACAGGCTGAGGTATAAACAAAAAAATACGGGAGCGTGGAAAGGAGTTCACGCTCCCGCACAGGCTAAAGATGTTAGGCGGCGTTAAAGGTCAGTATTCCTTTTTGTTTCGTCGAAAAATATCCGGTTATGCTGTGATTCTTTTCTAGTGGACTTTCTTTCTGTTTAACTGAATTATCTGGAATGCTATTTTTGCTTTTCAATACCATATATGGCCTGTTCAGCACCGTATCTTATGACTGTTTGCTCTAATTTCATTCCTACTTTTTCTAATAGTCTGCAAGAAGAATGATTAGCCATTTGTGTCTCAGCTATTACTTTGGTTAGGTTTAAATCATTAAATACATAAATGAGAATACTAGGTTTTGGTGTTGCTCATGCGAATATAGGGATGCTAAGCTGAAAACAAACACCTTGATTTCCATTGTATTATACCGTTTTCAGGGGGATTAAAAGTATTGGAGTTTCAGGACTCCGCCCTAAATTCCCGGTCAAATTATAACGAGGAGGTTAGCATGGAATGGAAGAAAACAATACTTATAAGACAGGGCAGGTATTAGAAATTCTTGGAGTATCAAGGGATGCGCTGAGATATTATGAGGAGAAAGGGATTATAAAACCTGACCAGAAAGAAGAAAATAATTATAGAGAATATAATTTTTATGATATTTATACATTGATGGTTACAGATTTTTATAAAAAAAGAAATCTATCTATTAAGGAAGTTAAAAAACTACAAGCAGGAAGCGAAATAGATAAATTGGAATCCCTATTGGGAGAAAAAGCCAGAGATTTAGAAGCAAGTATAAGAAATAAAGAATACATGCTGCGAAAAATTAATGAAACAAAAGAATTTTGTAAGGATATAAAAAAACATTTAAATAATTATTCTCTTAGAAAATTACCAACGTATGAAATAAAAGGAGAGATTTCAGACTTTGATTCTTTTCTGGAATATCCAGTTATACTCAAAAATATGGATTTAATTAAGGAAGATATTTTGTCTAAAATTATGAGAATGTTTACTTTTGATGAAACAGGATTCATGGATACCAAGATGTATATTGTTGAAAAAATTGAAAGTAACGAAAAGGAAAAAAATAAGGTTTATTTGGATTACTCCACTTGTATTTATATTATTGTCGAGGATGGAAGATACCAAAATGGAGCCGAGGATATTAAATATAAAGCTTTCAGTTCCGGGCTGAAATGGGCTGAGGAACAAGGACTTGAGCTGGAAGGGGTTGTTTTTGCCAATACTCGTCTTATTACCTACCTTGATAACAAGGAACGAGTATTTCTGGAAATATTTATTCCGGTTAAAAAGAAATAGAATATTTTAATATGAGTATTGACCTGGGTGTAACACCATAGTTTATATTTAACCAACAGAGCAAAATATACAAACGTTCTGTTGGTTTTTATTTGAAAATAAATTTCAGGGGATTTTTCTATTGAAAAAACTATTAAAACGATATGTTTTCTGGACATATGGAGTATTTTATTGTTTTATTCTTGCAATTGGGATAGCTATGCTTGTTCTAAAAGCCAATACATTGGCTGAAATACTACAAGTAATATCGGCATGGACTGCTACCTTTGTTTTTATAGCTATGTTCCACAAAATCTATCCAAAGGATAATCTGATACAATATATAACAAGACAATTTAGTGAAAGGATAAAAATATCAACTGTATTATGTATAATTCTACTGCAATTTTTTGTTTTTCTAGGTTATATTTTATTTACAAGTTCTATAAGGAATGTATCGATAAAATCATTGCTCGTGACTTCATGGATAACATGGCTGGTGACATTCGGAGATAATTTAATTCGGGGACCGCTAGGAGAAGAACTGGGGTGGAGAGGATTTGTATTAAATGAATTACAAAAAAAATTCAATCCATTAAAATCAGCAATTATAGTTGGAGCGGCTTGGGGATTTTGGCATACACCATTATGGTTTTTATCAGGGTATTCAGGAATACAATTGATTGAATATATTACTTGCTTTTTGATTTACATTATTGCGGCATCAGTAATTATGACAGTATTTTATAACTGGAACCATAATCTTTTAATACCAATTATGATTCATCAATTTTTTAATTATTTTGTTGCTATTCAAGCTGGTGATGTATTGCAAAACATCATGGTTACTGCTTTATTATACTTTATAGTGGCAGTGGTTTTGGTTTTGTTAAATTATAAAAAGTGCTTATATGGGAAATGTGTAGAACGGGCAGAAGAGGTATTTACTAAAGGTAATTTATGAAATGATAATACTGTTACTACGCTGAAATGTACCCTGCCGCCAAGGCTCCACCAGGTTCAAGCGACATCATTTTTGACCGTTCAAGGCATGTGGAGTGCGTAGTAGGACTATGTCGAGTCGATTTGTGAGCCGTGCGAAATTCAGGTATCCACTCCTGTTTTTCCTCGGCTTTTTCTTGTCATATGAAAGTTATGACGAGTTGTCACTCGGCTGTATGACAATGCTTCTGTTAGGTTGGGGGTGTCCCGGATCAACTGTAATACATGAAATGTCAGTTACAAGTAACGACTGCTCCGACTCTGGGTATTTCAAGGATTCAAGTAACATTTTGATTACTATTATATAGTAATTTGGAGGGTGAAAATGAGGGCGAAAATGGTAATGTTTCTGATGATGTCTATATTGTCTGCCTGTTTGGTTGGATGTAGTAATGTATCTGTATTAAAAAATCAAGACGACGGAACTACAAAGAATACCCCTACGATTGAACCATCAATTGAGGCTGTAAAAGAACCGGATAGAAAGGTGGACAGTAGTGCTCCACCTACAGAGGATGCAGCAAGGATGGTGACTATGTCTATTATCATGAACTGGAGTCTCTGTTCCAAGGGGACAAAGAAGAGTTCTACCGCAGCATCCTTCCGGAACTGAAAAAAGCTAACCATTGGAGAACCCGGGAAGTCTATCTTAAGCTTATCTTAGAAAAAAATGATTCGGAAGAAATGATGGCATATGTAAGGACCAATCCTTCCACGATAGAAGAATATGCAGATCGACTGTCTACGGACTACCGCGAGGAAATGGCGCAGATTTATAGCAATTATATTTATAACGCGACCAGCACATCTTCCAACAGAAAAGAGTATCAGCGTGTATGCGCCATGCTTAAACGATATAAAAAGGTAGTAGGGAAACCAAGCCAAGCAGAAATCATCATTCAATTAAAAGCTCAATATCATAAACGACCGTCTTTTATGGATGAGCTGGCAAAGCTTACGTAAAAGAGGCCAACTGCGGCCTCTTTTGTTCTTGGCGGGATCAATGTCTAGCTCAGACAGAATCTTGCACAACTGCATATTTTACAATAGAGAATGCTATAATGATAACAACAGGTAAGGCTATTTTGACTGTTAAGATACATGGAATCATTCTGAATTTACTGGGAGAAATGTGGATGAAACATAAAACATTAGTAGAGCTCTTACAGGAAGAAATGAAGATGGGGCTTAAAGGAGGGCTGTACCATCAGACCCAAATTAAGCTTGCCTATAACTCCAATCGGATCGAAGGCAGTCGGTTATCTGAGGATCAGACACGATATATTTTTGAAACCAACACAATAAACGTAGAACCTGAAGAAACAGCAAGTGTTGACGATATTATAGAGACGGTAAACCACTTCGCCTGCTTTGACTACATGTTGAACCTTGCACATGAAGACTTGTCCGAAGAAATGATCAAGGAATTCCATAGAATCTTAAAAAGAAATACTTCAGATGAAAGAAAAGACTGGTTCCGCGTGGGGGATTACAAAGCTAGACCCAATGTGGTAGGAGATATGAAAACGACTGCTCCGGGAAAAGTGGCAAGCGCGATGGGGAAGTTGCTCACCATGTATCACCAAAAACCCAGAATTTCGTTTGAGGACATCGTAGACTTCCACCATGAATTTGAAAGCATCCATCCTTTTCAGGACGGAAACGGTCGTGTCGGCAGGATCATCCTGTTCAAGGAATGTTTGAAAAATGATATACTCCCCTTTATCATCGACCATGAGCATAAGCTGTTTTATTACCGTGGCCTGAAGGAGTACTCTTCGGAAAAAGGATATTTGCTGGACACCTGCCTGTCGGCACAGGACAGATATGAAGCGGAGGTTGCTTATTTCTTTCCGGAATTGAAGCATGGACCAGAGACTCATCCGTGATAGCCACTCAGGGCATGTGGAGTGCTGTGTGTTGCTGTTGAGGAATTAATGTAGAGCCGCATTTGCCTAATCTAAAAAACTCAAGCTCATCCCAGCTTGAGTTTTTTATTTTGGGTGGAGCGATTTCTCATTGGTTGTTGCATAGTTGAATATTAATCGGAAGGTACGGCGGACATGTATCGACCGATTTGTCGTCTTTTGTTCCAGAAAACCGCACTAGGGCATCTTGGAGGAAGGTTACCCCTCTTTCTCGTGTCTTTCCAGGTACTGAGCAAGCTTCTTCATGTTTTGTACGGCTGCCACCATGAGCGCTTGCTCTGTTGCATATGATTAGCCGCCTCTTTCATTGGTGTTGGTCTAAAATATCATCGGTCATTTACTTCGAAAATGTATTGTCCACTCGAACGGACAGTTTAAAATAAGGAATCCATACTAAACATATTCCAGCGGCTATAGCAATTGACCAATATGATGCTTTTAATTCTTCGCTAACAGCATCAACGGTCGTCAAGAGTAAGTATGTTCTGATGATTGCAGCTAGCAGATTCACACTATAAAGAATGATCATTAAACGCGGTACGATCGGTTTCTCTCGCAAAAATTCAAATAACACATATCCGGTATAGATGATGAGTGCCCCATAAAATACGGCGTCAAATATCAAAATAGTAGTCCACTCAGAATCATAAATTTCTCTAAATGACCTTGTCTCAAATCGTACGACCTCAGAGTCTGAAGACAACGCTGGTATCGTCTTGGTAAATAGTTGCATCGCTACAAAAAACATCGAAAAAACCATGCCTATAAAGGCAACAAGCAACCAGCCAAGTATACCTCTAGGGCCATGGATTTCATCATCCCATTCCATCTTCATTTCTGCTCGTTCGTTCTCTACTTCTTCCTGACCCACTTGTTCCTTCACAAGCTCTTGCATTCATAATTCCCCCAATAATAGCTTTGATTCAACCACTCTATATGGTATATCGCCATATGATTGTATTTTATTTACTAATTTATTTACTATTTTATAAATTCCATGTAATCACTGTGGAAATCTGGGCTAGACCGTCATTTGAGGCGCGATTGCAGCAGCACATTCGTGCCATCAATCAATTATCAGATGTAAGCACAGCGCGGCTTCAGCAGATTCAGATGCAAGTCAGATTACAAGAGGCAATACCACCTGAATTATATCCCTTGCTTTTGGAGTATGCGTTCATCGGGAGGTAATAGATATTGGATGTGACTTAAAATCAACAAACATTTTTTGAAGTCTATATTATGATGGTGAGATACAAAGCTCCAATCTCAAATAGAAGGTTCAATATTAATTTTTTAGGATAGTCCGAAATAAAAACGATTTTATCAAACGACAATTGACTAAATCTATAAAGATGAGAAATTTTAGGCGATGATCTTTCAGAATTTAGAGGTGGTGGTTGAAGGGGTACACATTCGTCCCTCTACGTTTATGTTCGGGCATCAAAGTACAGTGCTACACGATGTCAAGACTGAGAATTTAATATGTTTAAGGTGTGAAAATAATTACAAAGTCAGTAGCCACACGGGGAACAGGTGGAGGGCAAAGCGCAAGCGAAGGCGCGGGAGGGTAGCAAAGCTCCCTTCAGGAATCGCTTGAGGATAAAAGTAGAGCCTGACGGTTATGCACCGCTGCGGGTGTGAAGTTTAGAAGTTGTGCGGTGTAGTGTTCTGCAGTCGGCAGACACGATCGCAGCCAAGCAGCGCAGTCGTGAAGCGGGCAGGCTCTTCAAAAGCCTGTTAGTTACCGTCGCATCCGTTGTGCTGGTCGGGGTGCTGTTTACCCAGTCCTCGTTCGCCAGCGGGATGCTGGACAAGATTCTTAAGACGTTATCACTGGAGCATATCTCTGTGTCTCAATATGAAACGCTGCCCGAGGTTGCCAATGGTACCATACTTTACGATGAGTCAGGCAGGGAACTTGGTAAGGAAGTTGCGAAAATTCAACTTGATGATAGAGCCACAGTCAGCATTGGAGTAAGTGAGAGAGCCGGTGAGAACGAGATGCGCAAGCTTACCGATCCCGACAGACTAAACGATGACATGAACTTTGAGGTAGGTATGCCAGAGTATTTGCCGGAAGGCTATGTATTTGACCATGCGGAACAATATATAGATGAACATGGTGTTCTCAGTCCGAAGTACATCGATTTATATTTTATGAATAACGAAGGTAAACAGATTTACATTCAAGAATGGTTTGCGGATGAAGAGACCGCCTATTCAATGTCTACGGAAGGTGCAATTGAAAGTACGAAGGTGAACGGAGCTGTTGCGATCATTATGAATGACCATGTGATCAAATGGGAATCAGAAGGGGTTCTCTACTCGGTGGTGACCAAAGACATGGATAAATTGATTGATCGGAGTGAGCTGATCCGGATTGCCGAATCGGTGAACTGAACTGATTCTTCCCTTAGTGGTGCTGAGGAGGAATAACCTGGCATGCCAAACAGCATGCAGCGGATGAACAGGGTCAAGACTGGACAGCGGCCTCGACCCCGTTCTGTGTTCATTGATTTCATACTATCGATACATGAAGGGAAGCGAGGGGAAATGAACATTACGCTTACTGACTTGAACATGACATATGCCAATGGGAAACAGGCCTTGCGAAATATTTCCTTTGATATGCAAAGCCCCAATCTGACCGGCCTGTTGGGACCGAATGGCGCAGGCAAATCCACGCTTATGAAGCTGCTCGTTTCTGAGCTGTTACCTACATCCGGGGGAATTCAACTGAACGGTTCGCCGCTTAATAAAGTGGAGAAGCAGTTAAAATCAGCATTGGGTTACCTGCCGCAGAGCTTCGGCTTGTACGATGAGTTGACCGTGTGGCAGTTCCTTGATTACATGTCCGCGCTGAAGGGCATCAAGAACAGCAAGGAAGCGATCCGAAAGGTCATCGAGGAAACGAATCTCACTGCAAAGTATAAGGCACGTATTCGTACCTTGTCCGGTGGCCAACGGCAGCGAGTAGGGATTGCCCAGGCGTTGCTCGGCAACCCGGAGCTGCTAATTTTTGACGAGCCTACCGTAGGGCTTGATCCGGAGGAGCGAATTAATTTCCGCAATCTCTTCTCGAGAACTGCCGAAGACAAAATCGTGCTGCTCTCCACACATATCATCGAGGATATTCAATCAGTCTGCAACCGTCTGATCGTAATGAACGAGGGGAGATTGTTGTTCGACGGAACTCCAGAGGAACTGATCGGATTGGCATATGGCCATGTCGGTATTTTGGAGGAGCAGGTCGACAACAACGAGAAGCAGGGCTATCAGATAACGTCTCGTATCAACACTACTCGCGGCGTTATCTGCCGTATAGTAGCAGAGGTGTTGCCTGCCTTTGCACAGCCGGTGGAACCAACGCTGGAGGATGCCTACATGTACCGGATTTCGAAAGGAGTGGGGCTTCGATGAACTCTCTCTCCTATCTGATGGTAGAGGTGAAGCGCATCTTCCGCTCCAGAGTCACCTGGCTGGTCATCACGCTGACGGTTTGTGCGCCTTTGGCGGGATATTCGCTGTATCAACCGGCTAATATTGCGACTAAGGCGAGCCGATTTATTGCGAATCCTGTCCTTGCCGCAGTGATTGGTGGTGCGGTGCTGTTTGCTCTTCTTACCCTTTTTGAGTTGGACCGGGTACACCGGAAAGGCACAGCGGTCCTCACGGACACGATTGTTTCTCCGCTTACGATGAATGCGGCACGTCTGATCGCTCTCCTTATGGCGGCCACCGCTGCCGGGCTTCTGATGATGGCTGTTTATTATCCCTATACGTATATCAAGATGGGCTACCTGTTCGATCCCGGGCTCTACTTGGAAAGCTACATGATTCTGCTGCTACCCAGCTTGTGGACGGGTTGTCTTGTTGCGGCTGCTTTTTACCAGATCACTCGAAGGTTCGAGCTCAGCTTTCTCCTTGTTGTCGCATGTCTGCTGGTGAGCAGAAGCGATTATTTTGCTGAGAAATACATGCTGAGATGGATCAATCCGAGCGTCCCCCTCTTCACTGACGACTTCAGTAATGCGATGCCTCTGCGGATGGCTGCACATAACCGGCTGTTCTGGCTGCTAGTGCTGATGGGACTATGGCTGGTGTCGGTCCTGTTCATTCGACGGTACGGCAAAGGAATCATCGGCTCACTAGCTCGCAATGGCCGCAAGCTCTATCTTCCTATGCTTGCCGTTGTGTTCTTTGCCGGCGGGGCTCATACCTATATCAGTCAGCCCTATATCAACAACAGTTTAAGCGGGGAGGATTCTTTCGACAATTATGATTATTACGAGAGGCTGTTTCTGATATCCACTCAGGTGAATGCCACACCGGATGTCAGAAGTGGAACCCTGAACGGAACGGTAACTTACCAAATCCGCAATGAAAATACGGAGTCTCTTGAACAAAAATTGGAAATCAACAGCGGTTATACCGTACACAACATGACGCTTAACGGACAACCGCTTGCATTCACCGATCTGAACATCGACAAAGAATCAGGTAAGCAGATCGTCTTTACACTGCCGCCTGTGGAAGAGATGGAACTTGTAATCGAATACGGCGGGTACCCGAAAGCTTGGGCCTATTTAGTAAACGAGATGAATAGCAGTATCATTAGCCGCGAGTATATTGATCTTACTTTCACAAGTTTTGCACCAGTGCTGCCCATGAGGGATGCGGATGATAATGATCCTGCTGATTTAACGGCTACGTTTACTATTCCCGCAGACATGGTGCCCATCGTCCCAAGAGGAGGCAATATTGAACTGGTGAGCGGCAATGAGGATGGGACCAAAACTTGGAACGTGCTTAGAAAAGATGCAATCAGTATGTCCTTGCTTGCGGCGGACTTTATTCGCGAAGACATTAAGACGGAGGGACTGGCAACGCAGTTCTATTATGGACGTAAGCATCAGAATATTATGGAGTCCTCCAACATTCGAGAGCTTCTGGAAGAGGTTATTGATTACTGTACACATAAGTTTGGGCCACATGCTGCTGCAGGCAGCGGCACCTTGAAATTGGTTCAGACAACTGCTTTTAAACTGGGGGGCATTGCCGCAGGCGACATGAGCAGTATGGATGAGACCGCTTTTTCTGAGGAGGGAATGAACGATCCCTGGAAGGGCGCGAAAGGCAACGAAGTGCTGGCGCACGAAATCATCCATCAGTGGTGGGGACTTAGCACAATGTTCCAGCCGGACCTTGAGAACCACTGGACGCAAGAGGGTTTAACTGTCTATGTTACCTATCGGTTCGCCAAGGAGAAGTACGGAGAAGAATACGCCAGGAAAAACTACATCGATGTCTGGGAACAGGCGGTTGAGGCTCAGAAACGCAATTTTTACACCCGGAATCCTCATTATCTGGACGTTTTACCGGATAGATATGCCGAAGCCGTTCGTTTGGAACAGAGCAGAGTCAACGAGTATTGCCTGATGGCGCTGAAAATCTTAAAGGCGGAACAACTGGTGGGCGGAGAGAAGAACTTCGATAAGCTGCTAGCCGAGATGTACGAGACCAAGGGGACCGAAAACTATCCCTTGCTATCCTACAACGATTTTCTGAAAACCTCTGGACTGACAAAGGAGATGCTGGAACTTGACTAAGCTATTCAGATATGAACTTCATAGATTCCTCTTTAATAAATTTTTTCTTGGTCTGTTGGTCATTACCGGATTGTACAGCTACCAAATATTAAGTGGAGATATTATCAGAGGCGTGGCGAATACGGCACCCTTCTCCAAATGGAGCTATGGGGCATTCCTGTCGTCGCTGTTGCCCCTGAACTTGATCACACTGCTGTTTTTCATTTCTTTTCTCTACTCCAAAAAAGAACAGCGTGTTCAGGTACTCACTGGTGCCACACCGATTGAAAGGGTGAGCTTCGCTTTAGTACGTTACGCAGCAATTGTAACAGCGTTTGCGTTGATCTGCTGCGTGGTTGTCCTGATCAGCATCGTTTTTTATCAGCGAATTTTTCACTTCGGATCGTTTGGCAATTTTCTGTCCCCAATCCTGCTCACACTGTCTCCCGCTATGCTGTTTGTACTGGGGGTGGGACTGCTCGCGGGGCGGGTGCAGCCCGGTCTGATCTATGTTCTGATGCTTCTGCTGCTCGTGCTGAATTGGGTTTCGTTACCGTATGGGATGGAACTGTTTGGGGGGGACTTCTATCAAAATTATCCGTCTACGCTCCAGGTAGGGGCGAATGGCGAACCGGCATTTATCATACCCACAGTCGTTTGGATAGGCAAGGCGGCTTATGTGGGAATGGGCATCCTTTTTCTTCTGATTAGTTTGTATCTACCGAAAAAAGCCTGTCAAGTAGACAGATGAAAAAAGCTATGCAGCTAGCGCGTGCCGATATTCTCTCGGCGCGCGCTGGTTTAGCCTCATTCCTTATTTCAAGCCACTTATTATATGAAATGGAAAGCATGCTATGGTAACATGTCTGATTTACCTCAAAGTGTCGATAATATAGAAGGATTAAATTTTAGAGGAGGTTATACTGTGGTAAATGAAAAAAGGGAGTTATCACTAGAAGAAAAAGAAGCATTGCTTGACGTATTAAAAACTCGTTTTGAGAAAAATAGGAATCGCCACGAGGGATTGGAATGGGCCCAAGTACAACTAAAGCTGGAAGCTAACAACGGAAAATTAGGGTCCATTCATGAGATGGAAAGAACCGGCGGTGAACCGGATGTGGTTGGTTATGATGAAGAGACGAGAGATTATATTTTCTGTGACTGTTCAGCAGAAAGCCCCAAAGGCCGGAGAAGTGTTTGTTACGACGGCGAAGCCCTGAACTCAAGAAAACAAAATAAACCGGAAAACAGCGCCGTTCAAATGGCGGCTGAGATGGGCATTGAGCTACTAACAGAAGAACAATACCGGGAATTGCAGAAACTTGGGAATTTCGATACGAAAACATCGAGTTGGGTGGTAACACCTGCAGATATCAGAAATCTCGGTGGTGCAATCTTTGCTGATTTCCGTTATGGAAATATCTTTGTGTATCATAACGGTGCAGAATCTTACTATGGCGCTAGGGGTTTCCGTGGCTCGCTTAGAGTTTGAATTGGGTATCGCGGATTCGGCTTTTCACGGGGTTATGATATACTTGTTTAGATGCCCACCATTAACACATGCTGCCGTTTGATATACTTTGCTATAACATGCTGAAAGTGAAGAAGAAGTAAGAGTATGAACAGGTTAGTTTACTATTTCGGGATAAAGATTTGTCCTGTATTCATAGAGAGGTTTTTGATATGACGAATAATTTTTGGCGTGATTTACCGCGACCTTTTTTTGTGCTGGCGCCCATGGAAGATGTGACGGATGTTGTTTTTCGCCATGTCGTAAGTATTGCTGCCAGACCGGATGTGTTCTTTACGGAGTTTGCGAATACAGAGAGTTATTGTCACCCGGAGGGGCACCATGCTGTGCGCGGGCGTCTGACTTATACAGAGGATGAACAGCCCATTGTAGCGCATATCTGGGGAGATAAGCCGGAATACTTCCGTCAGATGAGCATCGGTATGGCACAAGAAGGCTTCAAGGGCATTGATATTAATATGGGTTGTCCTGTAGCGAATGTAGCAGAGAACGGGAAGGGGAGCGGCCTGATCTGCCGTCCAGAACTTGCAGCGGAGATCATCCAGGCTGCCAAAGCCGGGGGACTGCCCGTCAGTGTCAAAACAAGGCTCGGGTTCAGTAACTTAGACGAATGGCGCGGCTGGTTAACCCATATCCTGAAGCAAGACATTGTGAATCTGTCCATTCATCTGCGCACACGTGAGGAAATGAGCAAAGCAGATGCCCACTGGGAGCTGATTCCCGAGATCAAGAAGCTTCGCGATGAGGTGGCACCCCATACACTGCTGACCATTAACGGGGATATCCCTGACCGTCAGACCGGCCTCATGCTCGCTGAAGAGTACGGTGTGGATGGGATTATGATTGGGCGCGGTATTTTTCATAATCCATTTGCTTTTGAGAAGGAGCCGAAGGATCACAGTAGTGAGGAATTACTTGATCTGCTACGGCTGCATCTAGATCTCCATGATCACTATTCAGGACTGGAACCACGTTCGTTCAGACCTCTTCAACGATTCTTTAAAATATATGTCCGCGGATTTCGAGGGGCAAGTGAATTAAGAAATACCTTAATGAACGCAAAGTCAACAAGTGAAGTGCGTGCGCTGCTCGATGAATTTGGAAGTGAGGAGCCTGACGGAGCGGAGGTACTTGGGGATTAAGCGGTCAGGATTGTGGAAATCCGAGTAGAAAATAGAATAGACGCTAAAAGAGTGAGGATCGGATGAATGGAGAGGGGGATCAACCCGGAGCCAACAAGCCTTTCCTCTGTTTGGTTATGGAGGGGAATTACATGTCCTGGAGCAAATTGAAGCAACAACTGGAGAGCTTTCTCTGTCCTGCGTTACATGGAAGGGTAGAATACCGCGCACCTGGGTACCGTTATCTGCCTGATAAATCAGGCATTTGTTATATCTCGGTAGATAAAAAGAACGTACTCAATATGGGTGATAAAACGAACGCAATCAGATGGTATCAATCAGAGTTGGAAATTAAGAATGATCCAGATATCCAAATCCCTATCAGCAATGACGACATTGAAGCGGTCAGACAAGCTGCCAAGGGAGCAGTGCCGGAGAATCGTCTAATAGTAATGGCTAGAAGCAGAAAAAGTTCAGAACATGCAAAAGAGCTTTTGTCAGCACAGACTTCATTAAGTAAATCGAATTTTATCGTTGTGGCTAATCAGTTTTTATCTACTCCTATAGAGGAAAGCATAGAGAGCAATGATATCGTATTGAATATTCTAGCTTTGGTGGACAGAAGAGTTGGGAAAAAGCGGATTTTGAGCATGGCGGAGAAGATGGAGTTGAAGCATCCGGTTGTGCGGTATTTTTATGAGTTGCGGCGGGGGGCGTTGTGAAGTGGATAATCTGTACCCGCGAATGATCATAGATGGGCAAGGGGGCGCTTGGCAAATTGATAGGGTAGTGATAGTTAAGAACTCACTCTTGAGTGGCGGGGAGTTTCATTCGTCATTTGTAGTATAACATTCGTGAAAATTGTAGGCTTAAGTTAAGGAGAATTTAACCTGATTATTATAGAAAGTCCTGTGAGTACCTTTAGTTCAAACTACATAGTAATTTACGAGTAAATAAAATTGTCTAATTCTTCATTAGTCATTGCTTTATTACTGTACAAGTAAGGGATGGCATCATGGTAATCTTTTAAGAATGACTGGTCACTCTCTGTTTTCTCATTAATATATTTATATCTCCAATTGCGATCTTCTTTTGATATCGCATTTTTGAGCTCTTTCTTGGTGGTCCGATAACGAGTTTTCCCCTTGGGAGTAGTATATGCGGTTTCTTTTTTAGCTCTTTCTAGAATTACACGCATTAAAAATTGATTTGCACCAAAAAAATATCTTTTTCTAACGATATTTTTAGGGGTTAGAAGAATCTTATTATTTTCATAACGATAGCAGGGGAGTGTTACTTTCTTCCAAGCTGAAGAGGCAACATCCCAAGTATCGAAAGTGTCTTCAGAATTGGGCTTTACATTAGCAATAGCTAATTGTTCTAATGTAAATTCATTCAATTGGAAATGTAAAATATTAGTTATCATATCCGAAAGTCCATCTTCACTAAAGCCTGATATAGTAACAGGTATGTCCATTGCTTTCGTAATATTTGGTATATTGGCTGTCAGCCTTTCGAGATTTTTAAAAGTTTCTAATAGACCTTCTGCTGTATTACCATGTCCATTATCTCCATTTCCATAACCTAACTTTGTATAATTGATTTCTCTAGCACAGGATAGTAACTCTATTTTCTTATGTGCATCATTGTTACGGTAAGCTTGATAAAATTCATTAAAAAAATTATCCAACAAATTGGTTGCATTATTGTACCAAGACCCTTGTTGAGTTTCTATTAAACAAGGGTCAATGAATAATTTTTGGTCATCTAAGACATTAATATCTACGAATTCCAAGTTAGAATGTCCAGTTCGAGAATGGTTTAGAAGTTCGGAAATATGTTTTTTCATATTAACCCCCATGCTAGTGATCATTCACTATTATTTAGTTATAGAACAACTTCCATTTTACAGCATTATACATGATTTTACAAAAAAACTCATCATTTAGGGAGAATAATGTTGCTTTATGCAACGATGTAATTTCAATGAAACTCCCCGCAGCTTGCTGCGGGGAGTTTCATTAAGTATACATATCTACAATTTATCCATATTTACTATATAAAAAGTAGGAAATTTGCTACTATATTCCTAAGTACAAAGTATTGGAGGGGGATTATATCTGATAAATTCCGTAATATTACAAACGAAGAAATAAAGCTAGCTCTTCTAATAGTAGGTTATCATAATGATATCCTGATAGATTTCGAAAATACAAACATTGAAGGTTTTTTTAGAGTAATCGATAGCGATATTTTTGAAAGGAAAATTATTTACCCTTGGCTTTTTGATACTGAGTTGTACATTAAATTTAATGATACTTACTCAGAAAAACCTGAAAAGCTAGATTATAGTCAAACATTCAATTTATTAACTATAAATGAGCAAAAACGGATACAAAAAATTCCAAATCAAAGATCATGCTAATTTTAATCGTTTTTGAATCACTTGAAAAGGAATGTTCTTTCGGCCGCAGTCATAGATAAACTGGGCGATATCTTGTTTGACTTGCTTGCGAACGGTGCGTAGCCCATCGCCAAAGGAACAAGGCTGTTCAAGCCCCACGGTACAGAACAAATGTGTCCAGGCGAGTAGTGCCCATAGACGAATAAACGCAGTGGCCGAGCGAACTTGATACGTCTCGAATCCTAAATTACCTTTGGATTGTCTAAAGAAGATTTCAATCGGCCATCTTTTGCTGTAATACGTACAAATCGTCTCTGTCTCTAAAGACACATTCGTGCACAAAAAGGCGCGTAAAGCTTTCGGCTGACCAAAGGCTTGCTCAGGCCAACAGAGAAGTACGACTGCATTCGGGATGTCGTTTAAGGCTCCCTCATATCGGTACGTCCAGTACGAAGAACCATTCACGGTCACGAGGTGAACGTCTTTTTTGGACACATGCGCGGCAAAATGCTGAACCGAGATCCGGATGCCTTGCGGATAGAGAATACGATTGGTTTTTAAAGCGCCAATCAGGTGGTATCCTGCAGTCGCGTAGCTGTCAATGATCCGGGAGCAAGTAAACCAGGAATCGACAAGCGCATATCCCCCATATGGAGGCAAAGGCATCGTCGCAGCCATGTCACACACATGATCGATTTTAGTATAGACGGAGCCATCCGGATGAACTTTTTTTCTGTCGTATAGATCTATAGAATGAATCAATGCCGCTGCACCACATTGTACGATAGTGGCCTGAACCTGATGGCCCCAGACGGTTTTACCTTCGAGATGCGAATGATGATATCCAGTCTGTTCGATGGGAGACTTGGCCTGTGACGAAGGCTTGGTCTTCTTGCAAATCGAATCATCATGAATCACAAATAGAGGCTCCGCCGTTTGTGTGGACTCGCGGAGTACATGACGAATAGATTCTTGCTTCACTTTATGTTGAAGAATCCTTTCGTCCCAGTGCCCGTGAGTCAAAAAGTGCCCGAGAGCAGTGCGGTGACACGGGCTATAATCGGCTAGATCTACGACCTTACCCCGAAATCCTTTGGACGTTGCTGCTGCCATGTAAGATAGGATATGATTCATCACGGGTTTAGAGAAATATAAAGGCAACCGGTGCTGCAATAAATAGTTGCGAAGCATTTGATGATCAGGTACGATGGCGGTATGGGACATTGTGAGTTCTCCTTCGGCTAAAAAGTGTGTTGTGGTGACTACTTTTTAACACAAGGAGAGCACTTTGTCTCTATTCTTTTTGATTTTACAGTTTACTGGAAGCGAATTTGCTCATTTATAGTTATTAAATGAAACTTCAAAGGGAGTTTTTCAGGTGAAAAACTTCCTTGTCGGTCCATTTGGCTTTCTAATTTCTGAGCAACAAAGAATCCTCAGACCAAGTGTCACTGCTCCTTTGTGGTATTGTGAAGATCCGACGTGTAACTCTGCTCATGTTGTAAAATTATCGAGTGGTACTTGTCTTGTAGAAAATGTAATGGATTTTCTCCAGGAAAATATGAAGACTTTTGAAGGTGACCTAACAGACACTAAAATTAATAATTTGAAGCAATTAATCAGGAAAACAATTGCTTACCACGAAGATATGCATCTAGAAGACTTACCATGGTTGCTTGCTAATTCTTTTCATGAAATTGAATTGAAAGTGATTTTGAGTGAGCTATTTAGGAAATATTCCAAAAAAATCAGAGGGAAATTACAGAAATGGCAAACAGATAGTGAAAGATGGCGTAATTCAAATGAGCAAGTTATATCAACTCTTTCCAAGAGTGAATGTCTACAGTTAATTTTACTTTTAGGGGATAATGAAATAACAGAGACAATTGAATTATTAATCGAAGGTAACAAAATAACAATCCCTTCTACAGAAATAAGGGAATCTTCTCCTAGAAGAATAACTTACGGTTGGCTGGAACTAATATGTGAGTGTTCCGACAAGGGAATAAGATCTATTGATAAGCGTAATATTAATCAAATAGCATTTTCCAGGATCAAGTACCTGATAAGAAATATATACATGCAAGAACCATCAATTCTAGAATGGAAACTCAGAAGTATAAAGGAAAGTAATACTGACACAAAACTGGATAGGTATTTAATTGAAAAAGACCCCTCTGTTGTAGTAAGAGAACTCATTTTAGACTCTAAGGAACATACAGAAAAATGTTTTTCATATCTAAAATTTGGGTACTTCTATTATCCGGATGGCGTAAAATAGTTTGTGTAAGGACCGGGGAGTCTAGTAAACGACAAAAAAGTAGGGTATCCTTGGGAATGCGAAGTCACCAAGAAAAGGAGCCCTACTCAATGACAAGTATACAACAAAACCCGTTCCAGGATCTACTCGAAAATAGCATCCAAAGTTTTCTGAAAGAAAAGATTGAACTCATGCTCCGCGAAGAAATCAAAAATTACCTCGGTGTCGAACATCCGGAAGACTCCAATACTCGCAACGGATATTACACCCGCACCTGGGAAACACGCCACGGCCTGATCCCCGACCTGAACGTCCCACGGGATCGGCAGGGTCTGTTCCAGACGGAGCTCTTTGAGCCGTACCAGCGCCGGGAGGCGTGGCTGGAAGACACCGTGATCCACATGTATAAAGGGGGCATGAGCACCCGGGATATCGCCTCGTTTATCGAAAAAATGTTTGGGACCTCGTACTCTCCAACGACGGTGAGCAACATCACCGGCACGGTGCTTGAAGATGTTGCCGCCTGGCAAAATCGTCCGCTCTCTAAGCGTTACTCGGTCATCTATCTGGATGGCATGTACGTCAAGCTGAAGCGTCAAACCGTGGCCAGTGAAGTCATCTACATCGCGATGGGGATCGACGAAGACGGGCACCGGGAAATTCTCAGCTTCGCTATTGGCGGCAAGGAGAGCGCGTATGGCTGGCGGGAAGTGCTGGCGTGCATGAGGTGCTGCTGGGCGTCTTTGACGGGCTGGCCGGGCTGGAGGAAGCCTTCAAGGAAACCTACCCCAAAGCCGATGTCCAGCGCTGTGTGACCCACAAGATACGCAACACGCTGCCCAAAATTCGGGATACCCACAAGACCGAGATGGTCGGCGATTTGAAGACCATTTACACCGCACCGGATAAGGATGTGGCACTTGCCAACTTTGATGTGGTGCTGAAGAAATGGGGCAAAATCTATCCCAAGGAACTGGAGTCCTGGGGAGAGCAGCTGGATGTGTTGCTGCGCTTTTACGACTACCCACCCCAGATCTGGTACGCCATTTACACGTCCAACCCGATCGAGCGAACCAACAAAGAAATCCGCAAACGGCTGCGTCCCATGAACAGTTTGACCAATATGGATGCCGCCGAAAAGATTGTCTATTTGGAAGCGATGGGGTACAACGAGAGATGGAGCCGACGTGTCCTGCGGGGGTTTGGGGACCCCCAGACGAAAGCCGCTTTGAGTAAAAAGTTTGCGGAAAAGTATCCCCCAGCCCAAGACAACTAAAAACAAAACCGACGGCAGACGCAACTGGATATGAAAGGAAATTTTCGCAGGGGGGATCCCCCCTGACCCTTTGAATACCATTCATATCCATTGTCCCAATGGATATCCTACAACCCTTAAAAATAATTACACAAACTTCTTGACGCTACCATTATCCGAGTAATGAAGATGAAGATGAAAGAATTATTAAGAAAATTTTATGGAAATTAGGATTTAATCAAATGTCTTTTCCTAAGAGTCAATCTTTGTTTTGGGATAGACTTAAAAGATTCAAAGAAGTTGCTTCGAGTGTGATATCCCGAAACGAAAATGATAAAGAAATAATTCGTAGTGAAGCAATTAATTTTTTTGTATCTTTAGAAGAAATTCTTGAAAATGCCCTTTCTTTTACTTCATGGATGCTATTTTCTGATCACTTCTCTAAAACCCACTTCAGCTATAGTTTTGAGGATGGTCTTAACATTATGGTAGAGAAATTGAATGGAGCAATGTTTGGTGATGATGAAAAATTAGAGTTAAATCCTAAAGGTAAGAATACTTTATTTCCTTTGATCACCGGGTTCGGGATACTTGCAAAATTATGTGAGTCTGTAATGATCGAAAGAGATAAATATGTTAAACCATTCGAGAATCTTCCTCACTACTCAAGGAATTCTGAACTTATCGAATTCCCATTTAGACACAATATACATTTATTAAATGTGAATTTGGAGGATATTCAAAAAATTATCACATTGTTAAAGAACACAACTATAGTATTAGAAACAAATCAAGTATGTAGTATAAGAAATCGTATAAAGCATAATAGAATAGACTTTCCCAGCACTGAAGAAATTGTTTCCTGCTGTAATTCAATTAATGACATAATAAACCAGTTAGAAATTTACGGATTGTACCCTTCAATCTCAAATTTTAAAAGAAAAATTTCGGATCAATATGACAGAAAAATTAGTACGTATTTAGATTATAGAGATCGAGAAATAAATATAATAAGAAGTGGACGATACACACCGTTCACATTGCCAAATGATACACAATTTCTAATAATTGTACCAGCTCTTCATATTGGTACTACGACTGAGTTTTTAAGGTTTCGAATTATCGAGGCATCCCCATATATGGAAGTATGGAAAGGGCATCCTGCAAAAAGGTTATAGAAGTTTTTAGTACTTATTACATGGTGATGAAGCCAAATACAATAAATTTGCATGCGATGAACTAGGAGATTAGTATTTAAAGTGTTGTTTGCTTGAAGGTGGATTCGATAGTAAGCTCAACTTCAACACATAAACGAACCGTCCTTAAGATTAACAAAACAAAAGCCTGACAGGCGAAAATCTACTAGTCAGGCTAAAAGTCTAGGGGCACATCATATAAGGATTGTTCACACTGAGCACTCGACACATGTGGAGTCGGTGGCGCTTCTTGCCCGAAAAAAACCAAATATACAAAACAACCGAGAAAATATTTGACACCAGAAAAGGTAGATGGAATCAAAGTTGCTTCAAAGCATTTTCGAATAATTTAATACTGGCTACGAAAATAAAAAGTTGTTTGCTCTTAAACAGTGCAGGCAACTTTTTTTGTACAAAATTTAATACCGCTTTCTTATCTTGAATTGTAATTTTTTTAAATTAAAAAAATAATCTTGATTTTTCGCAGTCTATTTGATAAACTGTGAATATAAAGCGGTTTGAAAATTAAATTTAAGAAAGGCACAAATTCATATGAAGAGGTTGGATGATATAGTTGAGTTCGTAAGTGGCTCGTCGCAATTCAGAATTAAAGAAGTGTCTGATGATAAAGCACCACTTTATACCTATTATGGACAATCAGAAATTGAAGATGATTTGCTAGGAATTGATTCTAATGGTAGGGACAGCAAAAAAGTGCGAACTTTTGATCGAGTGAATACACTATGTCAAGGTGATCTTGTCTTTAGTTTGATATCGGGAGAATCTACTATAGTTAGTGCAAATCATCACGGATATCTATACACGCAAAACTACGTTAAGTTAGTAACAAATGAAAAGGTGGATTCAAAATATCTTGTTTACTTACTTAATGAAGATAAATTCATTAAAAAACAGCTTCAAATGGGATTACAGGGGTCACAAGTTCTAAAATACACGTTGAAACAAGTGAAAGAACTTGAATTTCTTGAATTGCCAAAAATGGAAATTCAACTCATTACCGGTGAACTTTATTTCAGCCAATTACGGTTGGAAGCGTTAAAAAAAAGAGTTTCAAATTTGGAAACTGCTATAGTACTAGAAAAACTTAGGGAGGCAAGCAATAAATGACCGAGAATCAATTTGAAACCGATTTAATTCAATACCTTACAAGTGGCACAATTACAAAATCAGAACATCATGAAGGGATAAGCAACTTTGTTGTCAACGAATCAAATATGGATTACATAGTGAAAACCAAACATTGGAAATATGGATCAACTATTAAAACGACAGATCAACTCTGGGGTAACTTCAAGGCGATCCTGGAACAACACAATCAAAATACACTTGAACATCCTTTAAGCGTTGTGGAATTTAATCAGGTTAAGAAAATAATCTCTGATATTCAGACACCTTATGAAGCGGGGCAGTTCTTGTATGGCTTAAATGGAGTGTCGCAAATCGAGATTGATTTAGACGATGGACGCCATGTATTTCTTACCGTTTTTGATCAAAAACAAATAGGGGCAGGGGATACTGTTTATCAAGTAGTCAATCAAATTGAACGACCAGCAATTATCGCAGGAAAACTAAATCGCTGTTTTGACACGACTTTACTGATTAATGGTCTGCCGATCATTCAAATCGAGGAAAAGCGTGATACTCGTGATGTCAATGAAGCGCTCAATCAAATGCATCAATATATTGATGAAAATCAATATCGGGATATTTTCTCAACTTTGCAAATTTTGGTGGCTATAACACCAAATAATGTGAAGTATATGGCTAATACTACGCCAGATAAATTTAATAAGGACTTCGCTTTCAACTGGCAGCGCAAGAGTGACAATACCATCGTTCGCAACTGGAAAGAATTCGCAGACTCTATGCTTTCTATTCCAATGGCACATCAAATGGCTACCAACTACATGATCTTAGATGGCACAAAAAACAAACAAATGTTGAAAGTGATGCGTCCGTATCAAGTATATGCGACCCAGAATGTGATTGAGGGCTTGAAACGTTCAGATTTTGAGCTCGGCACCCATAAAATCGGCTATATCTGGCACACAACTGGAGCGGGTAAAACGATCACAAGCTTCAAAACAGCATGGCTGGCAAGCCGTATGCCGAAGGTGGACAAGGTTGTCTTTGTTGTGGATCGAATTGCTTTAACCAAGCAAACCAATGAAAATTACAAAGCTTATGATCCTGATGCGACCGAAGACACATTGGGCAGCGTTCAAAACACAGACAATACGACTGATTTGAGTCGTAAGCTTAAAAGTAAAGACAACAGCATTGTTGTAACTTCTGTTCAAAAACTGGACACGTTGGTGAAACGCAAAACTTTTAAAGCTCCAGATAAAAATATCGTATTTATCGTGGACGAAGCCCATCGTTCAACAGGCGGTGACTCATTCAGGAATATCCAAAAAGCTTTTAAAAAATCCGCTTGGGTGGGTTATACGGGAACGCCGATGTTTGATGAAACGACCACCGGTCTTCGAACAGAAGATATTTTTGGTCCGCTCTTACACGCTTATACCATTCGGGAAGCCATTGCTGACCGCAATGTTTTAGGGTTCAAAGTTGATTTCGAGACCACCATTAACGAAAAACAAATGAAAGAACAATATCTTCCTGCGTTCTACCGTGAACGTTATCCCAAATGGATGGAAGAACGAATTCAGGAGAAAATCAATAATCTCTCCCAAGAAGATATGGATGATGCTGTTGAACCCAGTTTCTACGACGAAAACCCGGATCACGTCAAATTAGTAGTCGAGGACATTTTTAAAAATTGGCGTAATCGTTCGAATGAAGGAAAGTATAATGCTTTGTTTACAACTCACGTGGGCGGCGGTAAAGCAAGTACGCCAATGGCGATGATGTATTTTAATGAGTTTCAACGTATCAACGAAGAAAATAAAAAGAATGGCGGACAAACCTTAAAAGTTGCTGTGACATTTAGTCAAAATACTTCAAATAACGATGGTATGCTTGCCGCCAATCAAGGTCTGCACTATGCGATTACCGCTTATAATGCCGAATTTAGTACATCCTTTGGGATGGACGATGTTTCCGGCTATACGCAAGACGTGGCTTCACGCTTGAATAAATCCGCCTCAGACCGAAATTTTCTTGATCTCGTTATTGTGGTTGACCAATTATTGACGGGTTTTGACGCACCTGAACTTAACACGCTTTATGTGGATCGCACCTTAAAAGGAGCCGGATTAATTCAAGCTTATTCCAGAACGAACCGGATTTCGGATATGCAAGAAAAACCGTGGGGACGTGTAGTGAATTATCGCTGGCCTGCTCAAAATGAGAAGTTGATGAATAAAGCGCTCGCTGTTTACGCCAATAAAGACTCAGCCATATTGCCGGAAGACAAACAACGTGAATCCAATCAGGAAGACGGGATCATTGCCAAGCCCTTTGAAGATGTATTTAGCGAAGTGAAAGAAGTGGTTGGCAAGCTGGGTAACTTAACGTCTAATTTTCAACAGTTGCCTCCATCTGAAAAGAAAAAGGACGAGATGCTTGATTTGCTTCGTGAGTATAACAGAGGAATGGCAAAATTAAAGCAGTATGATCCCGATGAAGTTGAGGGTGAAAACGTCGGATTTAACTATGATGATCCGGAGGAGTTATTAGAGAAGCTAGGGATGACTTCAGAGCAAGAAGTTATGTTGACAACAGTGTTAACCAATGAACTCAAGTCGCATATTGCGAAAGAGAAGAAAATCCCTGTATATCAAATCGAACTGCGGATGACACATGTGAAAGATGTTAAAGTGGATTATGATTATCTGACTGAACTCGTGGAAAAATTATTAAACCAAGTTCATGAAGGTAAAGATCGAGAAGCCAAAGAGACGCAAGAAAAAATCAACCAGTTTGCTAATGGGTTGGATGATCGTCACTATGCGACTAAGATTATGAATGCGGCTACTGCTATTATTGAAGGACACTTCCCGCCTGCTGGTTCTGATTTCAAGTATCCTGTGAAACTAGAGGACAGTGAGTTGGTTATCCAGCAAGCGAACAATATTAGTCTGGATCGCATGTTTCTTGACTTTCGGGTGAAGTGGGGAATCGCGGATATTATCACAAGCGCCCAAATGCGAGAATTGTTTAGCCGCCATCGCTACGGCTTGCAAGACCTGGATGATACGGGCCAAATCCGTGACATTATCGCTCAAGCCAGTTCTAACTATGCGCTACTCTCTCATGACGAAAAAGTACAGTCATTAACTAAGATGAAATATCGAAACGGGTTGCGCGACGCGATTTACAAACTGGCAGATGAACTGGTAAAAAGTTAATAAATTCGAAACTGTTCAATAAGACGGGGAGATGGGAGATCGGGATGAAAGAAATACAATTTTTGATGTATGATGCCGATGAGAAAGTGGAAGTTCTTGTTCAAGACGAAACAATTTGGGCAACCCAAAAAACTATCGCAGAGTTGTTTGATGTTGATAGAACGTCAATCTCTCGTCATTTGAAAAATATTTTTGAGATAGGTGAGCTCGATGAAAAAGTGGTTATTGCAGAAATTGCACATACCACTCAACACGGGGCAATAGAAGGAAAAACACAAACGAAACCAGTGAAATATTACAACTTGGATGCTGTTATCTCAGTTGGCTATCGTGTAAATTCGCAAAAGGCAACAAAGTTCCGGATCTGGGCAACGGATGTTTTAAAAGACTATATCCAAAAAGGTTTTAAAATTAATGTTGAACGTATGAAACAAGGCGAGAATGTTTTTGGCAAGGATTACTTTCGCGAGTTGATTGAAACTGTTCGTTCCATTCGAGCAAGTGAACGACGGATATGGCAACAAATATCCGATGTATTTGCGGAAATTTCATACGACTATGACAGAAACGCAGACGTTACGAAGAAGTTTTATGCGACCGTTCAAAACAAGTTTCATTATGCGATCACAGGCAAAACGGCTGCTGAAATTGTTTATGACAGTGCCGATAAAGACAAGGAACATATGGGGCTTACTTCTTGGAAGAACTCGCCCGATGGCCGAATCTTGCAATCCGACGTATCCATTGCAAAGAATTATTTATTGGAAAAAGAAATTCGCAGTCTGGAGCGTAACGTATCCGCTTATTTTGACTATGTTGAGCGTCTGCTCGAAGATGAGGTTTTATTGGGAATGCAGGACTTCGCGAAAAGCATTGATGAATTCTTAACATTCAACCGCTATGAAATTCTGGATGGAAATGGGCGCATTTCACAAAGTAAGGCTAAGGAAAAGGCGATCGGTGAGTATAAAGAATTCAACAAACATCAAAAAATAGTGTCTGATTTTGATCGAGTAATCAAGACCATACAGGGAGAGCAGTAATGAGCAGACACAAAGAAAATGTACCTAAATTAAGATTTCCTGGATTCACTGACGCTTGGGAACAGCGTGAGTTGGGTGATCTCGCAGAATTTTCAAAAGGAAGCGGTTATACGAAGAATGATTTAAGCGAAACCGGTTCGCCAATCGTTTTATATGGTCGTCTTTATACTAAATACGAAACAGTGATTAATGATGTTGATACATTTGTAGAAATGAAAGATAAATCTGTAATAAGTGAAGGAAACGAAGTTGTTGTTCCTGCATCCGGGGAAACGGCAGAAGATATCTCAAGAGCTTCAGTGATTGGAAAGCCAGGAGTAATACTAGGTGGAGACCTAAATGTTATTAAACCTAACGAGCAAATTGATCCTGTTTTTTTAGCTTTAGCAATTTCAAATGGAGCACCAAATAGAGATATGGTAAAACGAGCTCAAGGCAAATCTGTAGTTCATTTGCACAATTCAGATTTAAAAAAAATAAACTTGGTTTTTCCTCAAATCGAAGAGCAAAGAAATATATTGGAATTTAACTTGCAACTCGAACACCTCATCACCCTTCATCAGAGTAAGTTAAATAAATTGAAAAACTTAAAGGCTGGGTTGCTCCAAAAAATTTTACCGGAAAATGGCGAAGATTTTCCAGAAGTTCGTTTCCCTGGATTCACGCGTGCATGGGAACAGCGTAAGCTGGGTGATGTAATAGCTGAAGCTTATCAAGGAATTAACACAGCAAGTGACAAAGTCGAGTATTCTAATGACGGAGTTGAAATATTACAATCAAAACACATAACAAGCGGTCAAATATCTTTCGACGATATTCGTTATTTAGATAAAGAAAAATATCCAAATTATTTTCCGAAATATGTTCCCAAAATAGATGATATATTATTCGCAAACATTGGAACTATAGGTCCAAGCGTTGTTGTGAAAACTAAAAAAGAGTTTTTAGTTGCTTGGAATATTTTGAAACTTACTTTGAATAAAAATGTAAGTTCTATGTTTATTCAAACATCACTACATAAACTTAATAATAAAGGGCATTTTGAATCTGTAACAACAGGTAATGCAACGAAATTCGTGAATAAAGATGAGATGTTAAGAACACCTATATCACTTCCAAGTGTAGAGGAACAAACTAAAATCGGCACCCTTTTCAACCAACTCGACCAACTCATCACTCTTCATCAGCGTAAGCTACATCACTTGCAAGAACAAAAGAAAGCACTACTAAAACAAATGTTTATCTAGGAGGAAAATAAAATGGGTAATAACCTGCAAACCATCCCAACCAAACTGTGGGCGATGGCAAACGAGCTTCGCGGAGGCATGGATGCCGGAGAATACAAGAACTACATCTTAGCCTTTATGTTTTATCGTTATCTTTCAGAACATCAAGAACTGTATTTAGTTGAAAATAATGTTCTTGATGTTGCCGAGGGTGAATCGATCAATAAAGCCTATTTAGAACAAGCGAATGGCGACGATTTGAAAGATTACTTAGAAGATATTTCTTCAAGTCTAGGCTATGCTATTGCACCACTTGATACTTGGGAATCTTTAGTTCAAAAGATCGATAATAGCATGGTGATTCCAAGCGATTATCAAACTATTTTTGATAACTTTAATCGCAACGCTGAATTAAACCAAGAAGCTGCGAAAGATTTCCGTGGTGTATTTAACGACGTCAATCTTGGAGACTCGCGCCTGGGTTCCTCCACCAATGAACGTGCAAAATCACTGAACCGAATTGTAAAGCTTGTTCACGACATTGATTACAAAGGTGAAGATAACAAAGATATTCTTGGCGCAATCTATGAATACCTGATCGGTCAATTTGCAGCAAGTGCAGGTAAAAAAGGTGGAGAGTTCTACACGCCTCATGAAGTTTCTAAAGTTTTGGCTAAAATCGTAACGGATGGTGTAGAAGAATCGGAGCACACTTATTCAGTATATGATCCGACTTGTGGATCTGGATCATTGCTGTTAACGGTACAAGGCGAGCTGCCTGGTGGAGATAAACCCGGGGCGATTAAATTTTTCGGTCAAGAAAAGAATACGACAACCTACAACTTGGCTCGTATGAATCTGATGATGCATGGTGTTTCGTTTAATAACATGACTCTGTCTAATGCTAATACACTGGAAAGCGATTGGCCTGATGGACCGGATGCAAAAGGAAATGACCATCCACGCTCATTTGATGCCGTCGTCGCGAATCCTCCATATTCTGCTCATTGGGATAATAGCGAAACGAAACTCAAAGATCCGCGCTTTAAAGAATTTGGTAAACTCGCTCCCAGAACTAAAGCAGATTATGCATTCATTTTACACAGTTTGTATCATCTGAATGATACGGGAACGATGGGGATTGTATTACCGCATGGTGTTTTGTTCCGCGGTGCAGCAGAAGGTGTGATTCGCCAAACGATCATTGAGAAAAATTATCTTGATACAGTCATAGGTTTGCCTGCCAACTTGTTCTACGGCGTATCTATCCCAACTATAATCTTAGTACTTAAGAAAAATCGTAAAGCAAAAGACATCTTGTTTATCGATGCAAGCAATGAATTTGAAAAAGGTAAGAATCAAAATAAACTTACCGGTAAAAATATTAATAAAATTATCGAAACTTACCGAAATCGTGTAGATATTGATAAATATGCTCATGTGGCATCACTTGAAGAAATTAAAGAAAACGAGTTTAACTTAAATATTCCTCGCTACGTGGATACGTCTCAAGAAGAACAAACCATTGACCTTGCCGAAGTGAATAAGCTATTAGAGCAAGATAAACAAGAAATCGCTGAGCTTGAAGCTAAGATTAATGAACAGTTGAGAATCTTAGGCATTAATATGTAAGAATTGACGAAAAAGGGTCAAGGATATTATTTCTTGACTCTTTTTAGGCTTTCGCTTGGGAACAGAGTGAACTTGGTGGAATCTCCGATATTCGTCCTGGCCCTTTCGGAAGTACGCTTCACTCAAAAGATTATGTTTAGGAAGGTACGCCAATCATAATAACAGAACACTTCAAACCGGCGACCTCCCTGAACCCAAAAATGGTATCCCACAAGTATCCGATGAAGACCTCGGTAGATTGCAGAGTTATGTTTTGAAGACAGATGATATTGTTTTTTTTGTGAGTAGGTTCAGTTGATATAAATGCTTTAAGAAGACCACGGGCAACTCCAAACCCTTGTGCGTCTTCTTTTTTTGTGGCCATTTACGTGAATTTGAAGGCATCGGGTTGCCGAAGATCTAGGACTGTGATGGAGTGAAATCGGCTGGATACAGTTGTTGACGAACTTACTGGGCCCATCCAGCCTGCATCGTCAATTGAACCAATTCCTCTAGAAGCTGCTCTTCCAGACTGATGATTTCACACATTTTTCTGTGAATCTTCACCCGCCCGGCCGGCTTATTGCCGGAACACATCACCTTGATCATGAATTGATTAATCAGATCCCACTGCTCGCCTGCATGCCGGTAGCCCTCGGCGGCCCGGGAGAGTGCGGGTACATGGGCTTCGCGATTAAGCAGCTGCAGGAACAGGCTGAACCGAATCCGGCTGATGGGCAGGGCGTTGGCATACAGCTTGAAGCGAGAACTGGATTCGGCAGAATTATCAGCGGCGATTCCTGTATGCAGATAGGTTTCGGCATAGGATCTGAGGTTAGCAGCAACCTCGCCCGGCTGAACCAGATTGGAAGGGCTCGTCAGCATTCCTTGAAGCGTAGTCTGCCAATCAGTGTATGAACGCGAAGCATCACAAAGATCAAATAAGGCATAGAAATGGCAGGCTTGCTCGAGGACATCGAAGTCCACAGCTTCAAGCGCTTTGCCATAGTAGGCATCCGTTAGATAAATGATGTTGCCGGGCCGGTCCAGTCCAACGGCGAGACAGGCATGACTGGTATGCAGCCTGCGGAAGGCTACACACCAGGGGCAGTCATATGAATCGAATCCGACCAGAACCGGCATTCCCGAAGACAGCCGGCTCTCCAGGCGGTCCAGCATAAAGTTCTTATCCATAGCCGGTTCTTTCCGTCGATATAACTGAACATAAGGCCATGGTACGCAGACAGGGATTCTGTACTGATCCGTGGCAGCATTAACCGCTCAATCAACGGCTGATCCGGGGACGGCTGTTCTTCAAAGGACATCTGCCAGGCATTGCCGTACATGCACTTGCTGTCCTTGTCTTGCCACTGCGCAACAGACTGGATACAGTCATCAATACAACTGCGTAGAGTAGGGTAAGGCGTACTCTTAATGGGAGCAATGTTCAGCACTGCTCATCATCTCCTTCGCCGACAAAAAGTGACTCTGCAACCGGTTTCGGTAAGAAGCAGGAGTCATACCGCTATATTCACGGAATAGCCGGTAGAAATATTTCATGTCGTAAATTCCGACCTCCAGGGCAATGGACTGTATCCCAAGCTCCGTGAACATCAGCAGAAGGCAGCTGTATTTCATGCGGATTTCCTGGAGCATCTGGAGATAGGACTTGCCGGTCTTTATTTTGAATAATCTCTGAAACTGGCGGGAGCTCACCGCAATCTGCCGGCTCATCTCCTTCAGCGTGATTTTCTCTCTGAAATTACTGATCATATACAGGATGACGTCATGCAGCGGATCATAGTCCATCCCGGACTGCTGAGCGAAAGGAATGGCGGCTGCGGGCATAATGAGATTCGCCAGTTCGAACAGCAACGGGTATAGCTGCTGTTGATCCCTAAGTGAGCCACAGCTCTGCATCTCATGCATACGGCGGAGCAATAAGGCCAGCTCCACGTTTTTCTCCCTATACCCGAACCATTGCTTCACCTCCAGAAGCTTCAGGAGCGGCAACATCTCCTCTTCAGAGAAGGGTCCCGGCAGCTCTCTGAGAATCCTGCCAAGCTCAGGCCTGAGCATACAATTGAAGATGAGGAGCGGCTCTGTACCGGTCATATCCTGAGGGTGAAAGACATGGGAAACCCCAGGCGGTATAACTAACAAATCCCCCTGCATAACCTGCATTTTATTCGCACCTGCCAGATGGCTTCCTTCCCCTTGAACCAAATCGAAGATTTTGTGGCCGGCAAGCCGATGGCCTCCCGCAGTACGTCGAAATGTCTGGCGCTCAGTACCCGGGTGGATATTGCTCCGAACGGCATGGTGAGTGCCTGCAAATTTTTCGGCGAGCTGGCCATTGGCAATGTGAAAGAGCAATCGCTGACGGAAATATGGAATTCAGCCCGCTACGACAGACTGCGGCGGATTCTGGATGAAGGCTTGTCGCCGGCCTGTTCCAAATGCAATGTGCTGTACTTGAATACCTATGCTGCCCTGACACATGTATGAAGAACGGGTGTGATCAACCTGTCTATAAGCTCGGTATCCTGGGTGCCTCGAACATTGCTGTACCAGCCATGCTGGAGCCTGCACGGGTTGTGGAGAAGGTTCGGATAACCACAATCGCCAACCGGACATTGGAAAAGGCAGCGAAAATGGCGGAAGCTTACCAGATTCCTTATGTGGCGGGCAGTCTGGAGGAACTGCTGGAGTTAAATGATCTGGATGGGGTATATATTGCACTCAGCAATGAGCTTCATACAGAATGGGCAGTCCGGGCATTGAAGGCGGGGAAGCATGTATTGGTAGAAAAGCCGATGTGCCTACATCCCGAAGAAGCTGAACGGTTACGGCTGGTAAAAGAAAAATCCGCCGCCCTGAAGCTCGCCGAAGGTCTGATGATTGCCTTCCACCCTTGGCAGCAGGCACTCAAATCCATTGTCGACTCCGGGCAATTCGGCCCGCTCTATAAGATCAGTACAAGAATATCCGTACCTGCCAAGGACAGACATGCCGGGAATTACCGCAGTGTCAAGGCTAAGGGGGGAGGCGCTTTTGCCGATCTGGGCTGCTATTGGCTGCAGTTCCTGCAGACCCTTGCCGGTCTTCAGCCCAGTGAGATCAGGGCGCAGTCGGCTTTTGACGGGCCGGAAGGCTGTGATTGGACCTTTCAGGCGGCGCTGCAATATAAGAACGGTCTGGAAGCTGAGTGTCTCACTTCCTTTGAGCTGCCTTTCCGGGCTTCGCATACCCTGTATTTCGAGCATACAGTGCTGACGGTCCCGGATTTCTTCCGGCCAGTCAAAGGGTTCTACAAAATCAAAATACGGCATGATCTTCCGGATAACCGCAGCACCCTGTGTGAATTTGCCGATGAACTACTATGTCAGCCAGTTGAATGCTTTCGCAGAAATGATGAGCGGGCAAAGGGCAGAAAAGCTGGAAGCTACATGGGAACGGGTACACCTGCAATCCCTAATCATGGCCGAGGCGCAGCAGCGCTTGGGTCTATCTATGAAGCAACCCGCCCATAGCCAAAACGTCAAAACAGCGATTCCCGTATACCGGAGAATCGCTGTTTTGGATTAGCGGTCCTGCAAGGAAGGAGACTGCTCTATCCAGGAGCGCTCGTTGTTCATCACATAAATGCCCAGCGCCTGCTCGAAGGAAAGGCCATGATTATAAAAAGCCAGCACCTTCGCGGCGAAGCGCATACTCTTATCTGCGCCGGGTGACTGCAGCAGCTCTGCAGCGAGCTTACGGAAGTCCTTCGGCTTAGCTTCTGCAGCATCTACGGCATCCAGCAGCCCCTTGTGGCTTGGAAAGAGCATCCGGTTATAAGCCAGGATCATCCTCCCGCTGAAGATTACCAGGTTGCTGGCGGTGTGAGCGAGCACGTAGGCGTCGTTCTTCCGGGCCGCTTCTTTGGCGAAATAAAAAGCGTACAGGAAGATATGGGCGCAAAAGTCCCGCAGATTGCGATCCCGGCTTTCTTCAGGGTAGACGGGAATTCGGGCTACCAGTTCGTTCAGCTCCGGGATTCTGGAGAATACAACGTCCGAACCGGTAAAAGCATACCTCGTCGGCTCGTTGCCCCGCTTGGCGGCAAGCTCCAAAAACCGGAGATTGATCACTTTGATATCGGCGTATCCCCCTTCATAGGTGCTGACTTCCCGGTCCAAGTAGGACAGCATATGGTCCCGGTCATATTCTGCATAGGCTTCATCGGTTAATACCAGGTGAACATCCACATCCGAGGTCTCCTTGGCGGTTCCTTGGGCTACCGAACCGCTGGTGATTACCGCCAGGCAGGAAGGGTCCTTCTCAAGCTTCCCCACCAGCTTCTCCAGCGTCTGTCTATGATGCTCATACATCTCTTTCATCCTCCTTAAGGTGCTCATGCACCTTAAGCGTACCCATTGGACAGCTTGCCAGATATGGTCAATTCAGACATTTATGGTTCAATTCCGTAAATCAGCTTGCCTTGATAATAGACGGTGATGCGGTCATTCGCAGCATTGCTGGTGATGGCTGGCTGGAACGAGTAGTCATCGGCCTGGTTGTAATTCGACCAGTTATTGTTGTGAATGCGGAACTGGATGTCCCCGGTTGTGCCGGAAGCTGCGAGTGAGCCTGCACCAGCCGTAAAACCGATCTCCGCATAGGTATCGGCACCTGCAAGCGGCGTAGTCAAGGGGACGATCTCCGTCAGCAGTTTTTCTTTGCCTATGACAGCATAATCAAATTCCAGGGTCTGTGCAGCGCTTCCATCACTGGTATACCAATAACGTATCGTAAGCTCATTCAGCGGAATAGAGGTGCCGGATTCGTTCCTGAGCTGCAGGCTGGCTCTGATCGAGTTGACGGCAGTCCCCGTCTCACCGGCATGGTAGAGCAGTGTGGCTTGAGGGTCGCCCGGCCCCGGTCCTTCCCCGGGTCCGCCAGGATCACCAACAGGGATAAAGGTCACCGGCTTCATAATAGGGTCTAGCATAGCCTGCTTCGGCCCATTCCAGGATGTCCAGTCATCCAGCAGCAGACCTCCGGTATCTCCGCTATTCGGATTAAGACTCCAGTACGTCCAGTAGAGATTGTTCTGGCCGATGTAGCTTACGAGCGCATTCTGCCATTTCCCTTCCGCCGAGAGGGTATCTACGCTGCGCCCGCCGAATTCTCCTGCAAGAATGGGGGCAATTTGTTCCTTACTGATGTATCCCCAGGTATCATCCCACAGCTTCGGCAGATTATTGGGGAAATCGGCAGCACTGAACCAAGTCTGTGAAGCAACGCCGGGACCATAATCATGCGGGGAATAGACCACACGGTTTGGCACTGTAAGCGTGACCGGATGATTACGCACACCTGTCAGATTACCGCCTCACCAATAGCTGCTGGAGTTGCCCTGAACGTTGGTTTCGATGCCTTCGACAAGGATTAGCCAGTTCGGATTCACGGCGAGAATCGCATTGCCTGCCCGTTCACTGGCCAGCCGCCAGTCTGTGGCAAGATTACCTGTTCCCCAGCTTGCCGTACCATGCGGTTCATTATGCAGATCGGCTCCAATGACTGTAGGGTTATCTGCATATCGCTGGGCCAGCATCACCCAGTCACTGACTGATCCAGCGGGTTTCGGGATAGGCCGCAGTATACCACAGCGCCGATTGTCCACCGGAATCCGGCCGGTGTCGGTCAAGGGAAATCCGGATGCCGCGATTACCGGCTTTTTCAATCAGTTTATCCATAATCTGCACCGGCTTCAGACCGATAAGATCAGGATTTTTGGCATAATCGATACTATTGGCTGCAGAGCCTGAATCGAACATCTGGTTGCAGTAGGGCAGCCGGATCAGGTTATAGCCTTTCGTCTTGATCTGATCGAGCACATCATCCATGGAACGGGTCCACAACCCATGCGGGGAGTAATTCGCGGTTTCGAAGCCGAACCAGTTGAGTCCGTTGAATACGGCGGGATTCCCTGCGGAATCCACGATTTTATTGCCTGAGGTGTGATAGTAGCCTGCTGAACCTTGAGCCTTCACTTCATAACCCGGGTACGAATAAGCACCTGCAAGCAATACCAAAGCTACAAACCATACACCCAACTTCCGGAACCCAAACGACATCGATTTTCCTCCTCTAATTGATTTCAGTGAGGTCAGACTTTATAGCATACGATCAGGATGTTAACGTATTCTTTGAACCAGACTGAGAATATGGAGAAATGGCAACATTTATGGGAATTTTATCCTTATTAGCTGGTACAAGTTCAAATGTGATATGTGTTATAATAAAAGCCGAAATAGCGCCGGCTTAGGAATTACAGTCATGAGATAGATCGTATCCTTCGGACAGGGCGGTCTATTTCTTTTGAGGCATAAACAGGTTAGTATTACTATTCGGGATAAAGATTTGTCCTGGTATTCATAGAGAGGTTTTTGATATGACGAATAATTTTTGGCGTGATTTACCGCGACCTTTTTTTGTGCTGGCGCCCATGGAAGATGTGACGGATGTTGTTTTTCGCCATGTCGTAAGTATTGCTGCCAGACCGGATGTGTTTTTTACGGAGTTTGCGAATACAGAGAGTTATTGTCACCCGGAGGGGAACCATGCTGTGCGCGGGCGTTTGACTTATACAGAGGATGAACAGCCCATTGTAGCTCATATCTGGGGAGATAAGCCGGAATACTTCCGTCAGATGAGCATCGGTATGGCACAAGAAGGATTCAAGGGCATTGATATTAATATGGGTTGTCCTGTAACGAATGTAGCAGAGAATGGGAAGGGAAGCGGCCTGATCTGCCGTCCCGAACTCGCAGCGGAGATCATCCAGGCTGCCAAAGCCGGAGGACTGCCCGTCAGTGTCAAAACAAGGCTCGGGTTCAGTAGCTTAGATGAATGGCGCGGCTGGTTAACCCATATCCTGAAGCAAGACATTGTGAATCTGTCCATTCATTTGCGCACACGAGAAGAAATGAGTAAAGTAGATGCTCACTGGGAGCTGATTCCGGAGATTAAGAAGCTTCGGGATGAGGTGGCACCCCATACACTGCTGACCATTAACGGGGATATCCCCGACCGTCAGACTGGCCTGAGGCTCGCTGAAGAGTACGGTGTGGATGGGATTATGATCGGGCGCGGTATTTTTCATAATCCATTTGCCTTTGAGCAGGAGCCGAAGGAACATAGTAGTAGCGAATTGCTTGATCTGCTGCGGCTGCATCTGGATCTCTATGATGAATACTCAGGACAGAAACCACGTTCGTTCAGCCCCCTTACCCGTTTCTTCAAAATATATGTCCGCGGCTTCCGGGGGGCAAGTGAATTAAGAAATAACTTAATGAACACCAAGTCGACCATTGAAGTGCGTGCGCTGCTGGGTGAGTTTGGAAGCGAGTAACCCGGCTCTAAGACTGCTTAATCTACGCCTATACCGAGCTCAAGTGGGTGGATGAGGATGAATTTTTACGAAAAAACTGGAAAAGGCTTCAAGGGAGGGTGCAGCAACCTGCCCCATGCGAAGCTGATTTGGAGGGAGATTGAATCAAATGAGTATGTATCCATACTACACAATTATCAAAGAATCCAATTATGATGAGAATGCTGGCTTTCAATACTTTGCATTTCCTGGGTCACAGGATACTTATGTAGCCGTAGAACATTATTGTACCAACCCTAATTGCGAATGCACTTCACTAATACTCGAGATTAATCGGGTAATGCCAAACGGTAAAGCCCAAAAAATAGGGGATATCACACTGCGGTTTCCTGATTACAAAATCGAGATGATTGAGGCTAAGGCTCCCTATCAGGCAAAACTGAAAAGGCAGTTTAAACAAGGGATACCGGAAGTGTGGAAGTCTTATATTCTGCAGCATCGCAATCATGTGAGGGAAATCATAGGTGCAGTAAACGGTGATATTTAATGGTGATAGATTTACCTTCAGAGGAGTGTCTGACATGATAGGAAGAAATGACCCTTGTCCTTGTGGAAGTGGGAAAAAATATAAGCAATGCTGTTTACTTAAGCAGTCAGAGGATCAGACGGTGCAGGCGAAGGCGCGGCATTTTTTTGATCGTAAATTTAAATTAACCACTGACCTGTATTCCTTTCTGGCTCACAAGCAAGGCGGAGAATGGGCATTCGATCATCAAAAGTATAAACCCTTCGATTCTTCTTTAGGCAATTATAGAGAAGGGGCCGGAAACATGTGGGCGTATTTCTTTCATGTATATGATAACGGTTTGCGCGGAATAGACTGGTTTGTGAAAGAGAAGGGCCAGAGATATTCCGGGGAAGACCGGGAGATGCTTCAAAGATGGAGAGAAATGAAGATTTCCTGCTATCAGATGGTGGATCAATATGAGCAAGGTGCGGTCATTGAGGACATCTGGTCCAAAGAAAGGTATCGCATGCCGTACTGTGAAACGATGATTAAGCTTCCTCCTTGGACCGTATCTATCGGAATGATTGAGCCTTATGTACAGGATTGGTGTATCCATGGAGTGTTTATGTGGGGTCACCCTGATGTAGCATTCGAGGTAATGACCAGGGTCGAGCAGTTGCAAGAAGAACGAGCAAAGGCTTCAGAACAGGAGATGTCAACTTCGGTTATACTGGCTGCTAATTATCCTGAGATGCTTAATTTAAGCAACAGAATTAATAGTAGAAACAGAAAAACGGTTAGTAATCTGGAGGACATGAGGGAGCAAATTTTTGAAACGCACCAATATACTTGTGAGTATCCTGAGCTGCTAGAGCAAATGCTACTGGACACTCGGGATGAATATATTCTAGCGCCGGGGACAGATCCTGAAGAAGGGATAACCATAATTAGCCGGGCAGACAAGCTGGACGGGCTATTAGGCACAATACCAGCGGACCGCCGGGAACAGCTTGGCTTGAACGAAATCGAGATCTCTAAAGATTTGGCGACTATTGTGATCGATAAAAAGGGTGTAACGGTCTCCGGTTGGCAGAGCGCTGAGCTGGAAGCTACGATGGAGCTGATGGAATCGAAGCTGTCTACAGCCGTCGGCCTGACTCAGGTCAATGTGCGAAGAGAGGCTAAGCAGTTCCCCAAAAATATTTTCATGAATGGATACAATATCATGACAGACAAGAATCTCTCCGAACAAGAGGTTACTGATTACGGAAATTTACCCGTGCTACTGCAATGGGCTCGTGTTACACAAGAGCAAGCTCCCACAGAAAGCGCCGAGACGTTTGTTAGAAGAAAAGAATATGAGCATTACCTAATCAATCCGAATTATTCCAATTTAAAGCTCTTGCGTATTGCGCTAGGGTTGCTTGAGAGTCCGTTTACCGTGTGATGGAATTCGTGTGTGCGCATGAAGTGCGTGCGCTGATAATAGGGCGGAGGAACGTGAAGATTAAGCTGCCCAGTTATAATAGAAAAGACGTGAAAAGACTGAGGATAGGATGAATGGAGAGGGAGCAAACCCGGAGCCAACAAGCCTGTCCTCTGTTTGGTTATGGAGGGGAATTACATGTCCTGGAGCAAATTGAAGCAGCAACTGGAGGGATTTCTCAGTCCTGCGTTACATGGAAGGGTAGAATACCGCGCACCCGGTTACCGTTATCTGCCTGATAAATCAGGGATTTGTTATATTGCGGTAGATAAAAAGAACATACTCAATATGGGTGATAAAGCGAACGCGATCAAATGGTATCAAACAGAGCTGGACATTAAGAATGATCCAGATATCCAAATTCCTATCAGCAATGACGAAATTGAAGCGGTCAGACAAGCTGCCAAAGGGCCAGTGCCGGAGGAACGCCTAATCGTAATGGCCAGAAGCAGAAAAAGTACAGAACATGCCAAAGAGCTAATGTCAGCGCAGGCTGCATTAAGTAAATCGAATTTTATTGTGGTGGCTAATAAGTTCTTAACTACTCCTATAGAGGAGAGCCTAGAGAGCGATGATATGGTATTGAATGTTCTGGCTTTGGTGGACAGGCGAGTCGGGAAGAAGCGGATCTTGAGCATGGCGGAGAAGATGAGGTTGAAGCATCCGGTTGTGCAGTATTTTTATGAGTTGCGGCGGGGGGCGTTGTGAAGTGGATGATTTTCAGGCGGATTTCATAATAAATGAGGGTTTCTGTTATGCCAAAAAACGATAATATGCTGGCTATCTTATGGATGCTGAATTCCGGCGGGAAAATAACTGCAAAACAAATATCCGAAAAGTTAGAAATCAATATCCGCACAGTGTACCGGTATATTGATGCACTATGTGCCAGCGGAGTGCCTATAATATCCGACTCAGGTCATAATGGCGGGTATAGCCTGTTGAGTAATTTTATCAGAGCACCTCTGCTTTTTGATATTGAAGAAAAAAAGGCCCTCCTTCATTCAGCTATGTTTGCAAAAGAAGCCGGATACCCTATGAATGAGGCATTAGACAATGCGGCAGCAAAATTGAAATTGTATTCGAATCAGGAACAGAAAAATATACTTAGCCGCCATTTAGCCGGATTTGAAGTTATAAACCGCGTGGGGCCTCCTTCTGTTCAGCCGGTGCTCGCGGAATTGGAGCAGGCTGTGGCTAATGAATTCTCTGTAGAAATTGATTATCGTACAGGCCGTGAGGAGCACCCTAAGAAGAGAGTGATAGACCCGTATGGAATGGTGTACTGGAACAACAAATGGTATACGGTTGCTTTTTGCCATCTGAAGAATGAGATCCGCAGCTTCCGGGCAGACCGGATTCTAACCATCAAGCGGACGCAAATAAACTTTAAGCGTTCCGAAGCTTTTTCGGCCCGTGAATTCTTCATGCAGAATCTGCTGCCTGATCTGGCGGGCAAAGAAGGGTTAATTTCATTAATTCTAGGAGGCAGGGCAGAGGCGTTGGATGACTTATGTCTGCATTGGTTTTTGGGGCATCATCTGAAGGAGCGGACATATGGTCAGGCAATCTTTTTGCTTGAGGAACAATCCATTCAGAGGTATGTCCCTTATTTTCTCCTATCCTATGGGAGATCCATTCAAATCATTGAACCACAGAGTTTGAAGGCGAAACTTGCTGCTGTTGCGGCGGACTTAATGGAATATTATCAGATTTAATAGCTTCACTGACAGCAGATGTCAGTGGAGCTGTTTTATTATGGAGGTAATCATTGAAGGAGGAGTTACGAATGAATAATACGGTATATCTATATGTGTTCGACACCATGGCAGACTGGGAAATAGGGTACTTAACTGCCGAACTGAACTCGGGAAGATATTATAAGAAGGAGCAGGCCTCATCTAGAATAGTTACCATAGCAAATGAAAAGACGCTTGTAACCACAATGGGTGGACTAAAAATAATGCCTGACATCAATCTGAAGGAGTGCAGCATGGCAAGCACAGATACATTGATTTTACCCGGTGGAGATACATGGACCGAAGCCATTCACGAGCCCATCCTCCAAATCGCCCGGAAATGTATACAGGAAGATATATTAGTTGCAGCGATTTGTGGGGCTACAGTGGCGCTTGCCCAGGCAGGATTACTGAATTCACGCCCGCATACAAGTAATGATCTGGAGTACCTCAAAATGATCTGTCCCGCCTACACCGGCGAAGAGTTCTACATAAAGCAACCTGTTGTAACTGATGGAAAGCTGATTACGGCATCTGGAATAGCCCCGTTGGAATTCACTGTACATGTCTTGAAAGCCCTGGGGGTGTTTGATTCTCAAACCTTAGATGCCTGGTATAGTCTTTATAAGACCCAGGAAGCTAAGTATTTCTATGAGTTGATGAAATCTGAGTAGTTAATGAAGATCGCCCTCTCTTCACGGAGAGGGTGTTTCTGTTTGTCTGGCCAGATATAGCAGTACACATTTTCTGGGCGCCTATAAGTGAATGTTCTGCGATAGGAAGGAGATTCCACACTGGTTTGAGCAGGAAGATGATGATGTTTTTATTCAGGCATCCGTTGAGCCAAGCGGATTATCATTTTATACGCAGATGAATAAGAGCGATTGGGATTCTTGGATAGAAAGGTTTAAATCAGAAGCAACAAAAGTATTAGGTTTTGACGTTGGTGAACCGGAAGATGGGTTTATGTAAAAGTTATATGTACTCAACACCTATTTACTATGCAGAGCATGCCAGCTTCACTGTAAAGGTTAATTAGCTGATATGGACCGATAAGGAGGATAATGACATGTCTGTTCCCTCTGTTTCTAGACCATTGCTTTGGTGGTGTGCCGTGTTGACGGTCATTATCCTCTTTGGCGTTTTTGTCTACCGTACAGGGTCCGCCCTGTATCACAATCATCAATTACGTAAGGATTTCTCTTCTGCGGCAACTGCCAGTCCCTATCAACAAGGAATTCCGCTGGAGAAAATGGACCTAAACACGTATAGCCCCTATTTTCCTGGCATTTCTGCAGAGCCCGCTTTTTCGTTAACGCATCGTATAGAAGCGCCTGTTTACTTACAGTATTATACATAAATTCCAACCATCGAAACCGCTGTTGCCTTAGAAATTCCCAAGGGTACTATCATTGTAGCAATTCCGGAAGGAACACAAGGCTCCTCATTTTACGAGTTAGGGTATGGCTATACCAGCTATCCTACTTATGAGAAGGGGTGGCGGTATGTCCGCCCGTTCAAGACGATAGAGGATTTAAGCTCTGCATTGGAGCGAAGAGTATTATTATGTGAAGATGGACAGCTTAGAGGCTGTATTGGACAAAGCTATTAGAGCAAACAAGCCTTTTCGTGCCGCTGTACGTCAGCAAAATTGGACCCTAGATCGGGGAAAGCATATATTTGCACGATATATTGATGACGTACTGTATCAGAATGGAGCGTACCTTTCGCCCGATTTGTTCTATCGGATCGTTGACCGCTGGAATATCATGTTGCTTGGTGCAATGGGAATTATCACCTTTTTCCTGCTTAGGCCAAGTTTAAGGTTTCCCCGAATTCGGAGATAGAAAGACATTATGGGCTACATGTTTGAGAAACCGATGATGATAAGACATTCATGAAGAACTTATATGAAGTTTTATTTTTGCGTACTGGTCAAAGACAGTACGTCATTTATCTTTTTGCTGAATTTTAATCATTTCAATGGGGGAACAATGATATGTTATTTATGTGTATTCATATAATTAGTAGTACTACGAGTATTATTTAATAAAAATATACGCCCTTTGGTTTATTACAAAAATTTACTATCAAATAAAAAGTATGATACTATATTTAGATATAATAACGAAAAGGGTGGGGTATATGGCTATCTCGGTATGCGATTTTCTAGGAATTGAAAAACATAAATTTGATTCTACTGGAGCGTTTGATGCAATACTGGATGTTGATAGCAAAATGTTCATTGACCCCCACCTGCTATCAGCTTGTGAAGTGCCGGAATTCCAGAATTCTTACGAAAAAGTGAGACAAAGGTTTACAGACATACTGAAAATATTGAGACACTCCAAAGAAAAAGGAGATGTATTTTGGAGACGGGCTGAAATATATTTTAAATTCCCAGAAGTTAAAGGGTTGTGCATAGGCTATTCCAATAGAGGTACTAGCGGGAGTGCTATTGGTCCAGGTTTAAGAGAAAGATTGCTCGAGACGGCAAAAAGCATAATCGACAGTGGTATTGAAGAACCAGAAATATTTGAGTTGGTAGGGTTGTTTGAAAGTAATATTGGTCCTGATCGACTTAGCGATATTACAGCAAATATAATTAGTGATGCTATACTTAACTACACTCAACGGATATTCTCTGAAATGGGTGTTGAAACTAGTGAGCAAATAATAGAAGGGGAAAATTACAAATTGGTAATGAACCCTCATAATAAAAGTGCAATTTTACTTTTGCCTAAAACCATTTTAAGAGATTTACCATTAGCATTTAGCTGGAGCGATATTGATATCGTATGCTCTCACAATGAAGAGCTAAGACATCGAGTGAATCAACTTATAGGCGATACATGGAAACAAGCCGTGAGTCAACAAAAGCAGTTTTTAAAGGAATTAATTTTAAAGGAACCTGGTTTGTTAGAAGATCTCATAACGCTTTACAAAGTTAAGCCACAAACTACTTATGATTATATAAATGATCCAGCAGGACAGGTGATATGGTACTACGCCTCTAAGGAAACTGTGCAAAAATATCCTCTAGAATTAAAAAAGGAAAACGTTGAGACGCCAGAAGATTTAATGGACTTTGTGATTACAGTATGCGATAAATATAAAGATTTAATTGAAAACAATGGATTGAATTCCTTGTTATATGATGGTGTGAAGCCAAAAAAAGAAGAGGCAGCTCAAAAACTTTTCTTTGGTATTGCTGATGCTTATTGTGCTGCTAATAATATTGATATTAGTAGAGAGGTGAATGGTGGAAGAGGCCCGGTGGATTTTAAATTTAGTAAGGGCTATAAAAATCGTGTTGTTGTAGAGTCGAAGCTAACTACAAATGGACAACTCTTACATGGATTTACTGTTCAAATAGCTGAGTATCAGAAAGCGGAAAAAACATTACATGGAATTTATCTTGTACTTGACAATGGCGGGCCAATAAAACGTATTACAGATTTAAAAGACTTAATTTTAAATTGCCAGCGAGAGGGGCTAAGGATGCCCATCGTTATCTTTATAGATGCTATGCCAAAACTTTCGGCTAGTCGGTATGAGCCCAAAGAAATCAATTGATTTGTATTTTGAGTAGTGCTGTAAGCTATATTAATAAACTACTTTAGTATTAGAACTTTTATAACTGATGCGATTATTGCTTGTATTCCTAAGTACTTTGAACTGTAAGCATCCGACATATGTCATTATCACACTTTAACAACCCGCAAAATCACCCCCTACCACGTAAATGAGGAAGAGATGGTGGCGTTGTTGGTGAGTAGTACTGCAGTGAAGAGAAATAGTATAAAACTTAGAATAAATTGGTGATATGAGTAAAGAGGAATGGACTTGATGTGGTGGGCTTTAGTTATTTAAAGAGAAGTCAACATGAAATTCCTTGTTGGGCTTCTTTTTTGTGCTTAATCAAATATTGACTGTCTTTTCGCTCTTGATTGCGTGTACCCTCCTTTATATTGAACTTTACTAAATTTCAGCAAAACAAACTAACTGAATTTAGAAAGGGTGTTGTCTGTGTGGCTCAAGCAATTATCTATCCGTGGATATCGCTCCTTCTCTGAAGACACCGGAATTGACTTCCCTTTATTCAGCAAAATGAATCTTATTATCGGCTCAAACAATATCGGCAAGTCTAATTTATGTCGCTTCATGGATCTCATCCGCCATAATACAAATGCTATCGTATTTCAGGGGGAGCAAGATTTATGGCAGCCTAACGTCGGTTCAATACACGCAGATATGGTTTTTGTTCAGGAGCATAATATAAGCCGAGTTATTCATTTGACTGTAGAGAGTGGGATTTATCGGGGATGGCTGAACGCTGCTTCTAATCATGGTTGTTTATTGAAATCTTCCGATGCATAGACTGAGGTAGCTAGCAATTATAACCTTGTTTTCATACGAAAACCCTCTCTAAGTATACCCCTTTCCTTATGTTAAACATAAACTTTTTCTGAGTGTCTAAAGGTGAGTATGAAATATTTGGGAATAAGGGTTGGGAACTTTTTTATTAGGTTTTTGGCCTGGGAAAAGAACGTAAGTTCCTAAATTTGTAGTGATGTGATATCATTTATACATGAAGTTAAGCTCTAAGTTCTATATCTATTAACTAATAGATTTTTCTTGGGAAATAAGTGTTTAGCGGAAAATACACAAAAATTTTAACCAAGGTGGGAATATGACAAAATCTCCTTTACGATATCCAGGGGCTAAAAAAAAGGTGTTAGATCGATTTCTCCCCTTCTGGAAAAAAGAACATATAGAATATCGAGACGTTTTTGTAGGAGGGGGATCTACTTTCTTTGGGAAGCCTCTTTCTACACTAAATTGGATAAATGATTTTGATAGTGAAGTTGCAGAATTATATGTAGTTATGCGTGATCAACCAGAGGAATTATGTGAATTGATAATGAATACTATACCCACAGTTGAATTATGGCGTGAAATTAAACAACAGGAATATCAAACCTCTCTTGAAAAAGGCTTTAGAACCTTCTTTTTGAATCGGACTAATTTCAGTGGAATCTTGAAAGGTAATCCAATTGGAGGTATAAACCAACAAAGTATTTATAAAATAGATTGTCGATGGAATCCTAAAGCTTTATGCGATCAAGTCCGGAATTGTCATCGTATGTTACAAAATATTCGTATAACAGCATTAGATTTTGAAGAAGTTATTCAAGAACCTGGAGACTCTGTGCTTATGTACTTAGATCCTCCATATTACCATAAGGGGAACTTACTATATAGAGTTGGAATGAGTAATCAAGATCATGAACGTTTAGCAAGAAATTTGCAAGAAACAAATCATGACTTTTTTATCACGTACGATGATTGCGCTGAAGTTAGAGGACTGTACGAAGATTGGGCTTATCTTTACCCGGCTTCATGGTTTTACAGTAGTTCTAATAAAAAAACAAGAGAAGTTGGCAAAGAACTTTTTATCTCAAATTATCCAATTGAAGAGCAATTGGAGATGTTGTTGTTGAGAACATAGACTTAATGTAATCAAATTAAAGAATTAGGAGATGCATAAAGTGTATCAAGTATTATTTGATAGGTTACGCCAAGCAAGAGTTAATTGGCAGAATGAAGAGGAACTTCGTATCGGTTGGATAAAAGAATTTTCTCAAGCATTGAACATTGAGATGCAAGCGGAGCGTCAAAGACAAGATTCAAGTTATAATAATGTGATTATTGAATTTAAGTCGCCTGGTCTTTTTCACGGAAAAAAAAGCAGCTCGGCTTTTATTCAAGCAATGAACGAACGTTTGCAACCTTATATTTTACGTAAAGCTCTACATGAAGGGATTTCTCCAGAAGATTATATCGGAATAGCTACTGATGGAGACCATATTTGTTTTGCTCGTATAAGTAATAACAAGATTATTTATGGAGACCTTCTCACCTTTTCGTTAGCATCAGTAACCATGGTTGGAACTGCTCTACAGGATTCTTTCAGACGCGCAATAACCGTGACTAATTTAGTAGATGACTTTGGAGTATCATCAAGTATTGGCATTCAACTGATGCAAACACTAGCAGATGCATTAAGTCTTAGCATTTGTCAAAGCGAACATAATAAAATTAAAATGATCTTTGAAGAATGGCGGACATTATTTGGGCAAGTTGCTGATTTAACTCAGGCACAACGAGTACAAATCGGAAAAGTAATTCAATTTCAATTATCTCCAGCATTTCCACAAGATTTGGTTATACCCGGAAGTCTTTTTATTATTCATACTTACAATTCACTTATAATTAAGCTGTTAGCTGCGGAAGTAGTGTCTGCTCATGGATTATCAAATAGAGACGTATTCTCCCAAACAATAGCTACATATTCTGATAATATGCTATTGCATGAGCTAAATGAACAAATTGAAAAGGGATTTCTTTTTGATTCTGCGGGTATTAAGGGGTTCATTGAAGAAGCTATTTTCAGTTGGTATATAGACACTTGTGAACTACCTGAGTATAAGGCAACTATCTTAACATTGATTAGAGGAATATTGATAAAAATATCCTTCTATAGAACAGATACACTCACTGAAATGAGGACCAGGGATGTTTTAAAGGGATTCTACCAGAATCTAGTTCCAGATGCATTAAGAAAGTCATTAGGTGAATTTTATACTCCTGACTGGCTTGTGGAATTCACTCTAAATAAGCTGGAGTCTCCTCAATGGTTGACTGACCGCATTTTAGATCCGACTTGTGGCTCGGGATCATTCTTACTTGGTGCGATTAGACGTATAAGATCCTATGCAGTTACAGTCGGTATTAAAGATGAAGATTTAATTGGCATATTAACCGAAAATGTATGGGGTTTTGACCTTAACCCGCTAGCAGTACAGACATCAAGAGTTAATTACTTAATTGCCATTGCTGATTTACTCCAGTCGTCTCCAGGGAAAGTTATTGAGTTACCAATTTTACTAGCAGATGCAATATACTCTCCTGCTCGTCAACCCAATCATGAAAATGAAGTTGTTACTTATACTATAGGTAGTGAAGTTGCAAACTTAGAGATCGTGATTCCAGCGGAGCTAGCTTTTGATCGACAAAGATTGGATCGAATATTTATTTTAATGAGTGAAATGGTTAATAATGATTCTGCCTATACTAAGGTGAAAGAAAAATTAGTGTTGGCTGGACTTATTAATCAAGAAGAATCCGTCCATTGGGACGAACCTTTATGCGATACATACAATCAAATTCTTGAACTCCATAAAAGAAACTGGAATGGAATATGGTTCAGAATAGTACGGAACTTTTTTTGGTCTATCACAGCGGGTTCTTTTCAAATAGTAGTTGGAAACCCTCCATGGGTCCGTTGGTCTAATCTCCCTGAATTATATCGCAATAGAATTAAGCCTACATGTAAACAGTATGAAATATTTTCAAGTACGCCTCATCATGGTGGGAATGAGCTTGACGTTTCGGGAATGATAACTTATACCGTGGCTGATAAATGGTTAGCTCAGGAGGGACAGCTTGCATTCGTTATAACACAAGCCCATTTCCAAACTCCTTCATCGGAAGGATTTAGAAGTTTCTCAATTAATGAAATTGATCGTTTGATTCCGATATCGGTAGATGATTTTAAAGCTCTTAAACCATTTCAAGCAGCCAACAAAACTGCTGTTGCGCATTTTAGAAAGAAACAGTATCTTGAGCCAAATTATCCTGTACCATATGATGTTTGGAATGCAAAGATAGGGCAGCCAAAACTTATTCCCTCCAATATTTCTCTAGAAGAAGTAGAGGCTAGGATTCATTCAGTGCATTTAGAAGCGGTGCCGGTTAATGGTTTGCGTTCTCCATGGAGCATTCTTCCTCCTGGACGCTTTCAGGCTTTGAATAAAATTATGGGTATTAGCACTTGGGTTCGCGGTAGAAAAGGAGTCACTACTGATTTAAATGGAGTATATTTTGTTAGAATAATAAATCAAAATGAAACTTCAGGACTTGTTCAAATTGAAACCCGACCAGAGGCAGGGAAGAAAGATATTGGGGTCGCACAGAAATTTTGGATTGAACCTCATATGTTGTATCCACTTATTAAAGGGGCAGGGGATTTTTCTGAATGTAACTTATCTATAGAGGAAGAACTATTCGCTATAATCCCAAACCTCGGCGTAAATAAAAAAGATTGTGATGAGGCAGAATTAATGCTGGATACTATAGCTATTCGGACAAAAGACTACTTCCGATCTAATGAGCAACTATTACGTTCAAGATCGACTTGGAAACGTTATTTAAAGGATAAACCATATTATTCTATTTACAACGTAGGAGAGTATGCTTTTTCCCCTTATAAAGTAATATGGGCAGAGCAATCAAGTCGATTTAAAGCAGCAGTTGTTACTGGGGAAAATGTGCCGCTGATTGGTAATAGACCCTTTGTTCCTGACCATAAGGTGTTTTATGTGGCATGTTGGAATTCAAATGAGGCCTATTATCTATGTGGTCTACTTAACTCTAATATAGTTAAAGAATATGTTGAGTCTCATGTTGTTTCCATAAATGTAGGTAATATCTTTAAACATATGAATTTATTGGAGTTTGATCAAGAAAATCAAGATCATCTTGCCCTGGCAAGGCTTGTAGAGGAAGCTCATCGGTGTAGTAGCGAAGAATTGTTAATAAAAATTAGAGATACTGCAGATCGTATACTCATTCCAAATTAATTAGAACAGAGCATTACTATATTCAAAAAAACACTTCAGAATAGACGGAAAGCTTTGAAAATCTAAAATTGTATTTTAAAGAGTTTAATGAAGACAAACGATGTAGTAGTGTGTTAGAAACAAGGATATAAAATCCTGTCATTTAGCAAACAGCTGCTTTAGTAGAAAACGTTGACACATTTCCCTAGGGGAAGAGGAAACGTGATGATCTGGCATATCAAGTTGTTCAGTTAAGAAGATTGAATTACGATAAGCAACAAATTATCCATATACTATGCGGAGTCCAGGCTGTCGAGAAAGTTTCGATAGTCTGGTCTTTCTTTATTTATTAAGGGTATTATTTTGCTTCACAAAAGTGAGTTAGATGGATTCATAGAAAACACTAATTGGATTATAGCTCAATAAATGGTTCTATTATGGATATCGCATGATTGACATTACCAGCAAGCGGAACGAAGAATACAAGTTTTGGACCGGGTAAGCCGGAGTACAGAATTTTTCAACTACAGTTATCTCCAATAATTTATTTACAAATATATCCCAACTACTCCCCCAACAGAAACCTCCAGCACTTTCGCAATGGCCACCACCTCATAATCCTGCTCGAGTCTATGTTGACCTTCCAATCTTGATAACTGGTTGGGCAAATGTCTAAGCCGAAGGTTTGCAACTTGGAAATGAATTTTCTTTTCTGTAGATGGGTATAGAAATTCTAATGCGTCCATTAGTTTATTTTAATTTAATTCGATATTCGTATTAAAATAACATTTTCTTCGCATACAATTTGGTTATATTGTGAGGTGATACCGAAATGAAGCATCGAAAAGAGTCTCCGGGTGACAAAAATTTCATTGGAGTGCGAGTTGTAGCCATTTGAAAAGCTAATGATAATAGCTTTGCCAGAAAGGTGAGGATGCAATGCACAATCTGACGCACAAATATGAAGAGGAGAAGCACAAGTTGAATGAACTCGGACAGCGGTCACTGGAGCAGGGAATTCCGTTAAGCACCAATGAGGCGCTTCAGGCTCAGAGTCGTAGAGTGGATGAGCTTATTAATCAGATGTATCAAGAAAAGAACAGATATTCACATGCGTAACGTTAAACTTCTATCTTGGAGGAGATGTGGTGAGCTTTCCAGCATGGTTTATACAGACGATTCAAGGTCGATTGAATGAGGTAACTGCACAGATCGAACATCAGTCCAAGCCTAGACAAGCTTTTGAAGAAGAGCGCAAAGCTTTTCAAGCGCTGTTTGCCTCCATGGATATTGCACGTAAGCCAGAGTTTGAGTATTGGGAGGATAAGCTTTCTTTAAAGCAATCCGTTCTTTATGAGCGTCTATATCTACAAGGGCTCAAGGATGGAATGCAGCTTGCTAATGCATTTGCTGCACCTTCTGTTCTCTCTGATTAAGACGGAATCCAAGGTATACGTTAACTTTATGTTGGGGCTGTCCATGCGACAGTCCTTTTTTCTTGTGTGCATGTTGGGAAGGTAAACCTTCCCATATTGTCGAATATCCATACATATTGTAAATCTAGATGATACGAGGTTTTGCTATGTTTAAAGCGCTATTATCTTTCTTCAAAAAATCTGACTCAAAGCCGCCACAGGCTGTGCGTAAGGCAACGACTCCAAAGCCGAAACCGAAGATTGCCTCCACACGAATTGGAGAGTTGGGCGAACATAAAATCAATATCCAACTGGACAGCTACCTAAGGAGTGTAAATCGTTAAGCGATCTAATGCTCCCTAATTCCAAGTCTCGAACAGGTTACACCCAGATTGATCATATCGTTATTTCCCCGTATTGCTTATTTGTCATTGAGACGAAAAACTACAATGGAGAAATTAAAGGTGGGCGAACGGATCAGCAATGGTCAGTGAGCAACCGTTACAAGATGTATAATCCGCTGAAGCAAAACTATGGACATATCAAGGCCATCGAGAGTCTGTTAAAAAGTGTAGCAGCAGTTAAATTTATCTCTATGGTTTCATTCACAATGAGATGTCGGTTCAGTATTGATCCTGAGCTTCGGAAGATCCATTCGGACGAACTGGTTGTCTATGATGTGGAACTAAGTGAGTTTATCTCAAGGAAGCTGGTCAGTTTGAAAACGGGGACTCCTGAACCTTCTATTTCTGCGGCGCAGGCCCAAACCATATATGATCATTTGGTTCAGGCTAATATCACCGATGCTGAGATTCGCAAGCTTCATGTACAGAGAATAAAGGGGAACAACACGAAGCATCAGTAAGATACATATCATTGGAATAAGGGAGTTAACATAATGATTAAACAACTACGAAGCTGGTGGAAAGATACAGAGATTCCTAATCTAATTGGTCGTAAGAAAGTGGATTTCTCCATCTTTAGTGATGGTACTCATATTCCTGGGGAGTTTCATCCGAATTTTATGGAGGCTAATCAAGGTCAACAACCAAACTTAGGCAAAGGGCTGAAGGTTAAGCTGATCTATGAAGATCAAACCTATGAAGCTATTTTAATTAAAATTAATCAAAAGTCTACGGGCCGAGAAGTGCTTCACCTCCGTTATAATGGAAATCAAAAGTTGAAGGATTTGATAATTGAAACCTTCAATCATTCCTATTCCTACATTATGCAAGAGAGAACGAATCAACTAGCAGATGATGCGAAGAAACCACAGGTTGTCGTTCCTGAAGATCAAGCAGAATACATAGATTTCTTTGCGACAGGAGCTCCTTTCGAATACCGGTTAGAGTTTATAACGCATCAGCCGAAGCCTAATGTATGGTGGGTAAATCAGGGAACCACCATACAAGCGGAGAAGGAAGAGGGAATTCTGTGGGCGCCCCTATTGAATACGCAAGGTCGAAAGCTATATCACTGGGAGACGATGAAGGAAGTTAAACAAGGAGATATCATCCTTCATTACTCAAATAAGGCTATTCGTTATGTTAGCCGCGTAACTGACGCAGCAGTAGAAGCGCCTAAACCAGGTTCTATGGCTAATACCAACTGGCAAGAGGATGGTCGGTTGCTTCGAACTAAGTATGTAGAACTCATTCCATCTATTGCGCTGCAACAGTTTAATCAGCAAACTATGCAACTGAATATAACCCAAGGGCCGCTCCATTCAGGAGGCGGAGTGAATCAAGGGTATTTGTTCCGCTTTTCAAGACAAGGGCTTAAAGTGCTTCAGTCGCTCACGCCAGAAGTGGATTGGCCTGATTTTACCATTCTAGATCAAGATGAGACTGCATCCAATACAGAGAGCTTGCAGGAGGTGATTCCTATTTTACCGCCATCAGATTCTACTATTACAACCATCCTCCACCAAATCCAATCCCAAATCCGCCGTCAAGGCTTCTTCTTCCCAGAACACCTCATCGAGAACTTCTACCTCTCGCTAAAGACTAAGCCTTTTGTCATTCTGGCGGGCATATCGGGTACGGGGAAGACGCGGCTGGTGAAGCTGTTTGCGGAGGCGCTTGGGGCGACGAGGGATAACGGTCAGTTTACCTTGATTCCGGTGCGGCCCGATTGGAGTGATCCTGCGGATCTGCTGGGGTATAAGGACCTTTCGGGCAGATACCAGCCTGGTCCGATTACGAAGGTATTAGTGGATGCGCGGCAGCCGGAGAATCGGCATAAGCCTTATTTTATCTGCCTGGATGAGATGAATCTGGCACGGGTGGAGCATTATTTCAGTGATCTGTTAAGTGTGCTGGAAACGCAGGAGTGGCGGGAGGGGGAGATTCAGACGCAGGCGCTTATCTCTCCTATCTTGCTGGATACGCCTGAGGATCAAGAGAACTATGGTGGACTTGGTATCCCGGAGAATGTGCTCTTGATCGGTACAGTGAACATGGACGAGACAACGCATCCTTTTAGCAAAAAAGTACTCGACCGCGCCAACACGCTGGAGTTCAATTACATTAATCTACAGCAGTATCCGCAAGGGACGGGGCAGGAGGCGGGCGATCTTGCTGATCTTACTGCACTGAATCATCTCTTTGTCCGTTCTGATTATTTGCAGCTAGTGGATGCCTATGATACTCATAAAGAGCTCGTTGTCCGGACGACGGAGAGCCTGGTTAAGATTAATACACTGCTGGAGGACATCCACGCTCATGTGGGCTTCCGGGTCCGGGATGCGATTTGCTTCTATATGATTTATAACGAGCGCTACGGTCTGATGGATGAAGAAGAGGCGTTTGACTGGCAGCTGCTGCAAAAGATACTGCCACGAATCCAAGGTAGCCATTCTTCGGTTCGTCGGGTCCTGTTGAACTTGATGCAAGTGGCTCTTGGTACTGGATCTGGCGTTACACTAAGCCTTCCAGATCTCATGGACGATGTAACTCCGCTCTATATGAGATGGGCTGCTGGGCAGACTCCGCCTGCGGCCAAGCATCCGCAAAGTGCCCGTAAATTGGCTTTTATGCTTAGGAGGCTGGAGGAAGATGGATTCACTTCATACTGGCTCTCTTAATCAGGCAGTAGAATTGCTCCGTATCGAAACGGAGCTTTTTACACTTTTTCTTCAAGGACGGCCTTATCATCCTACTGTAGAGACATTACAGCTTCATCGCTCTTCGGACCACGAATGGGTGAATGCTCAGCTTGGGATTACATGCTCCGAACGGCTTGGTGAGGTACAGATTAAGGTGTTCTCGCCTGAAGCCTACGGGATGGTAGACTGGCAGCCGGGGGAGTCGTCCTTTCCTTGCTTCTATGAGACTCAGTCGTATGAACTGGTGATTCAGAACAAGACAACGGCTAAGCTTTCCTTTTACCATGAGAATGTGCTGCTTCGGCAGGCGGTTAAGCCTCTAGGTGAATCTATTCTTGCGGGTGTTCTGAACTTTGGGAATGAGGTTGGTTTGACGGAATGGGAGATTCGCAGCGCGGGACAGACTTTGCTGCGGGTGGAGATGGAGATTTTCCCCTCGAAGATGGATTATAAGCTGGATTATCAGAATATTCTGAATGAAGTGAATGAGCAGATTTATAATTTGGCCTTTGACTTTCTGCGCCGAACCTACCAGCTAACAGGCCTGCGGGAGACGCAGTATCAGAGCCTGACGGAGTTCTTCACCCTACTACAGCATATCTTTAGACAGCTCTTGGATGCCATCGAGCGGATTAACAAGAATCCTAATTACGCTCTGCTCCAGAACCGCCAGCTAATGGATGCCAATCGGGTCAAAAAGGCAGGAAGAGAGAACATCCGCGAGCTCACGAAGCATCCCGAACGATTGAGAGAAGCTGAGAGCAATGGATTCTTAAGGGTCAACGGTCAGAATTACACAGCAACGCACTTAATGGAGACCCGCAAACGCCTCTCCTATGATACGAATGAGAACCGGTTCATCCGCTGGATGCTGGAACGTATTCATGGGAAGCTGAAGGAGCTTAAGTCTCGCTGGAAGATGAATAGCCGAACCCCAGATCCATTACTTATCAAAAGGTTAGACGCCATGCTCATCCAGCTAGAGCGGGTGCTCAAGATGGATTTCTTGCGTGAGGCTGGAGTGCTGAAGCAGATGTCCGTTACGCTTGTGCTGCAGATGGCCCCCGGATATCGCGAGGTCTACCGCTGTTATCTGATGCTGCTTAAAGGCCTGTCTATCCAAGGCGACCTGTTCCGCTTATCCATGAAGGATGTCGCTCAGCTCTATGAGTATTGGTGCTTCTTGAAGTTGAATCAGCTCCTGGGGCAGAAGTATAAGCTGGTGAAGCAGGATATTATTAAGGTGAATCGGAACGGTATTTTTGTTACGCTTGATCGCTCGCAGAGCGCTAAGATGGTTTACGAGAATCCGGTTAACGGAGAGCAGTTCATCCTGTATTATAATACGATTCCTAGCTCGGATAAGACCCCGACGCTCAGTCAGCGCCCGGATAATGTGCTGACACTGAAGAAGAAGGATGCCGGCACGATCAAAGAGTACAAGTATGTATTCGATGCGAAATACCGCTTAAATCCGGCCTATGAGGGAACTTCCTATCAGCGGACTTATGGACAGCCTGGGCCTGAAGAGGATGACATCAATACAATGCACCGTTATCGGGATGCCATAGTGTATCAGGAGAAGGGCTCAGGAGAATATGAGCGAAGTATGTTTGGCGCTTATGTGTTATTTCCCTATCCAGATGAGGAGCGGTACAAGAGCCACCGATTCTACAAAAGCATTGAGCTATTGAATATTGGCGCTTTGCCGTTCCTACCGAATTCTACAAGCTTGGTGGAGCAATTCTTAGCTGAGATTATTCAGGATAGTCCCGAAAAAGCTTACGAACGCTCGACTCGCCCACGCGGTACGAAAGAATACTATGCCAATCAGCTTGCGGGCAAAAATATGCTTGTCGGTTCTGTTCGGGGACCGGAGCAGGTGAGGGTGGCATTGGAGCATTCTTTTTATCATGTGCCGTTAATGAACCTTTCAGATGTGAAGATTCTCACCCAGCTCGAATACGTGGCGATGTGCCAATCCAGAAAGAAGTTTACTGATCCCGCAAAAACAGGCATTCACTGGGTAGGCAAAGTGGCAGATTGGAAGGTGCTGCGGCGTAAGGAGATCAAGGAAGTCCCTTGTCGCCCGGGTACCGAAGAAGATCTGTACGTGCGATTTACGGTTGAGGGATGGAAGCGGTTGGCTGCTCCTATCGCACTTGGAGGACAAGGGGTCTATAGAGTGCTCTATACCAGTAAGTACATCCTGGACCGGGCCATAGAGATTGCGGAGCTTCGGCTTGAAACGGAGGAGGAGCTGCGTGAATGGCGTGAGAAGCGCCGAAAGGGCAGAGTGAAGGTGAAGCTGGATCATGAGCAGTATGTGGATTTAGGGAAGGTTGTGGAGGTACGGAATATTTAACGTTAGTGAAAAACCAGATCCTCACTATACCTTTTTACTATAACCAGATATTACTTTTAAGTGTTATGTAAATCATCTTCCTCCGTGCTAGAATCAAAGCATTCAGCAAGAGATATGTTAGATGGAGGAGGATTTTTCATGTGCAATAGATTTCAAATCGTAGGCAGCCTGCTGCGTCCGTCGAATTTATTAGAATATAAACAGCAAATTGAACATCGTGATGATATCCAGTATCCCTTTTACCCGGACTTTGAGGGGTATGAGCAGTGTGAAGCTGAGGCGATTCAGGCTGTAGTCGACAAAGAAATTAACAATGGGTTGTCCATTCTTACGGATGGAGAATATTCCAAATCGATGTGGCATCTGGACTTTGTCTGGGGCTTCCAAGGGGTTGACCGCTATATTGCGGATCATGGATATTTCTTCAAAGATACAGATGGAACTTCCAAATATGAGACTAGAAAAGATATCGGTTTGCGCATTACAGGTGAATTGGATGGAAAGAACCATCATTTCATTCATGCCTATCGTAAGCTTCAAGCCCTTGCTGGCGACCGTGAAACCAAGCTGTGCGTACCTTCTCCATCCCATATTTTTGGTGAGTTATCATGGTCAGATAACATTGGCGGCACAGAAGCCGTTTATAAGGACAGACATGAGCTTAAAAACGGTCTTGTTAAGGCATACAAGGATTTTGTTAAGGAATTTGCTGCTGCTGGAGGACAAATTCTGCAATTCGACGATTGCTTATGGGAGCTATTTGCAGATGATAACCCGAACTCACCATATACTGGCGAGAACATCAATCAAGAGGAAGTACAGGCTCTGGCTACAGAATTTATAGACATTAACAATACAATCATAGATTTTGGTCATAGCTTAGGCCTCAAAATGTGGACTCATAACTGCCGCGGTAACTATGATTCCCGTAATATGGGTGGAGGCTCCTATGCTAAAATTGCTAATCTGTTCTTGAAGCAGCTTAAATACGACCGCTTTTTCCTAGAATGGGATGATGACCGTGCAGGCTCACTTGAGGCGCTTGCGGTGTTCAAAGATAAGCCGGAGACGGAAATTGTACTTGGATTGTTGTCTTCTAAAACCAATACGCTTGACGATGAGGCTCGTGTCATTCAAATGCTTGATGAAGCATCTAAAATTATTGACAAGGATAGACTGCTACTCTCTCATCAGTGCGGTTTCGCGTCCTGCGATGGCGGTAATGAATTAACGGAAGATGAGCAGTGGGCGAAGATTAATCAAGGACAACAGATTGCCCGGCAATATTGGGGTTAATATTTAACTTAGTTAAATAAGGGAGCTTCCCATTCTTAGACTGTCGACGGTATTGTCGGCGGTCTTTTTGTATGAACAGAAGGAGAAGGATGGATACAGCAGATCAGAGGAACAGATATACAGAAAAAGGGGATAAATGTATAATCAATAACCGGAAGATGATAGATACGAGGAGGAAGAATCTTGATAAACAGAATTTTAATTATAGATGATGATAAGGAATTATGTGCTTTGATCAGGCAGTGTGTGGCGGCTGAACGTATAGATGCAGATAGCTGCTATTCTGGCGTTGAGGGACTGACCATGCTCGATAAGAATGACTATCAGCTCATCCTTCTGGATGTGATGATGCCGGGAATGGACGGTTTCCAGACAATGATGACAATACGCCAACAAAGCAGCATTCCCATTCTGATGCTAACTTCTAAACATGACAATACCTCAAAAGTCCGCGGGCTTCGCTCCGGTGCAGATGATTATCTGACCAAGCCCTTTGATATGGAAGAATTGATTGCCCGTGTGGTTTCCCTGATACGCCGATACACACGCTTCAATCTGACGGGAGAGCATTCACATCCGCTGGCCTATCAAGGGCTGACCATAGACTTAGATAGCCGGAGCGTAACCTCACTGCATGGTACGTTTGAATTACCGCCGAAAGAATTTGACCTGTTGCTGTTCTGCGCCAAAAACCAAGGAAGAATCCTGACGAAGCAGCAGATTTACGAGGAAGTTTGGGGCGAGTCATACCTTTTTGATGATAGCAACATTATGGCCATTATCAGCCGCCTCCGTAAAAAGATTGAACCTGACACTGGCACACCATTTTATATCCAGACGGTAAAGGGGATTGGTTATCGTTTTAACAAGGAGGTGTAGGCCGTGATTCTCAATGTAGCTTTGGGCATATTATTTTGCCTTGCAGTCCTCTTCGGTATTACCTGTATGTCCGTACTGATTGGTGTTAAGCGGCAGCTTAAGGACATGATGGATGCCTTGAATGATATTGAGTCCGGAAACGGTAATCGGAGAATTCTTGCCGCAAACAATGAGTTGACCGCAGATCTGGCCTATAAAATCAATGGGATAATTTATCGCTATGAAGGTCAGCTCTCACAGCTCAGAGTAGCGGAAGAAACCAATCGTCAGATGATGACCAGTCTTTCTCATGATGTAAGGACGCCGCTTACTACTTTGATCGGATATATGGATGCAGTTCACAGAGGGATTATAGCTGGCAAAGAGCGGGAGGATTATCTTGAGATTGCAAGACGAAAGGCTCATGACCTGAAAGACTATATAGATATTCTATTCGATTGGTTTAAATTGAACTCAAGTGAGTTTGCCTTATCCATAGAGCAGGTGGAGATTGGGGAGCTGACAAGAAATATTCTGAAGGACTGGATACCTGTTTTTGAGGAAAATCATTTGGAGTACCAAATAGAAATTCCGGAAAAGCCGCTGCTTGCCAAAGTAGATCTGGACGGATATGCCCGCATTGTTAACAATTTGATTCAAAACGTCATTACCCATAGTCAGGCGGTGCAGATTAAAATTGAAATAGCAGAAAAGGAAACGGAAATTGAAATTTACATAGAGGATAATGGAATTGGAATTGAGAAAACCGATTTGCAGCACATCTTTAATAGGTTATATAAATGCGATAAAGGCCGTTCTGATAAGGGAAGTGGATTGGGATTGTCCATTGTCAGGCAGATGGTTGAAAAAATGAACGGCAGAATTACTGTTCAAAGCGAACCCCATCAATATACTGTTTTTACTGTCTATCTATGCAAATTGCAAGGTTAATGCAAGTTAGCGGCAAGGTTAATGCAAGATTGGGGTGATAGACTTATTATCAACAAGGAAAGGAGGTTGTTAAGCTTGAGTGATTTCATAATTGAAACAAACCATCTTACCAAACAATATGGCGAGCAGAAAAGCGTGGCTAACTTGAATATCCATGTAAAAAAAGGCCGCATCTATGGTCTGCTTGGACGAAATGGAGCAGGGAAAACCACAGCAATGAAAATGCTGCTGAATCTGACTAGACCTACTTCTGGAGAGGTTCGGATTTTTGGCAAAAATATTCAGGGGAATGAAAAGAAAATCCTGCCCCGCATTGGCAGCTTAATTGAAGCACCGGGGTTTTATCCGAATTTGACAGGTACAGAAAACCTGAAAATCTTTGCACAGCTTAGAGGTGTTTCCAAGCGTAATGCCGTTCAAAGTGCATTGGAAGTTGTGGGACTGCCATACGGAGATAAAAAGCTGTTCTCTCAGTACTCCCTTGGTATGAAGCAGCGCTTGGCCATTGCTCTTGCCATTATGCACGATCCGGAGCTGCTGATTTTGGATGAGCCGATCAATGGGCTGGATCCCATCGGGATTGCCGAGGTGCGTTCGTTTATCCGGGAGCTGTGCGATGTGAAAGGGAAAACCATTTTAATATCCAGCCATATTCTATCAGAAATCTCCCTGTTGGTGGATGACATTGGAATTATTGACCATGGTGTATTACTGGAGGAAGAAAGTCTAGCTGAGCTGGAAGAAAAGAACGGTAAATACATTCATTTTGTGGTTTCCGATACAGCGCAGGCAGCCAGAATCATAGAGAGAAGCTTTGGGGTGAACAACTTTACAGTGGAGAATGATCACAGCTTACGGCTGTATACTAACAATTTGTCTGTAGCTGCATTAAACCGAACTTTTATTGAAAACGGATTGGAGGTATCGGAAGCCCACATCTGTGAAGATACTTTGGAGGATTACTTCAAACGTATCACCGGAGGTGAAGGCATTGCGTAACCTGCTGCTAAGTGAATTTACAAAATTCAAAAGAAAGAAAATATTTATCTTCGGAATACTGGCAGCTTTAATTTTCCCTATTTTTAACTCCATCCTGCTTGAGGCGAATTATGAAGATATTCAGTCTACGGTAAGAGAGTATAGCGGTTTTATACTGCTTATGCCGATATTAATCGTCCTCGCATCCGTGCTGTTTTTTTCTGAGCAGGATAATGATACACTCAAAAATCTGCTGAGTATTCCTATATCTAAAATGCAGCTTGTATTCGTAAAAATGATCGTTTTGCTGCTTTTTTCGATTTTCTTTCAATTGATAGGGTTTATAACCGGCACTGTAATCGCAGCGATACAAAACATCCCCTTAAACGATTTCTTTTTGCAATTCAACCTGACATTAGCAACAGGGATATTGCTGTGGGCGGCTGCGCTTCCTTGTATTGTGCTGGTTGTATGGTTTAATAAAAGCTACATATTATCGGTTATCATTGTGTTTTTTTACACAATGTTAAATTATATCATGCACTTTAGCGATGGTGTACTGAGGCAGCCTCTGGGGTTCAATGCCGGAACACTTATGCCTATCCCAATGATTTTTCGATGGCTATACCAATTTTACACGCCCATCGGTGATATCCAGATACAGTTTTACAATCGTTTCAGTCCATACTTTGTACCGGCAGCAGTATGTTTTGGTGTGCTTTTGCTGGAAGCGGCGGTCTGCATCTGCTTGATGATCTGCATCTACCGACGCAGAGAAATTTGAAGAAAGGGGGGATCTTTAGTGCTTCGTATTATAAAAACTGAATTTTTGAAATTAAAGCGGTTTCATATTTTGCTCATTGGCCTCATCGGTATGACCCTTCCTGCAGTTTTGTCTGTATTTACACAATCGGTTGTGATGGAGGAAGCTAAAGTACAGAACTTTAACTTTGAGGCGCTTGTTAACAGTTCTATCTGGAACAGTGTAACCATCTTCATGCCTGTAATTTTCACATTGATTGGTGGCTATGTAATCAACCGGGAATATAAAGATGACACTTTGAAGAATATCCTGCCTGTTCCGGTAAGCTTTCAGCGCCTGTTGTTCGGGAAATTGCTGACCATGGGAATCTTAAGTGTGCTGTTCGGGTTTTACAGCTATGCGGTAACGCTGATTGTCGGATGGTTGTCAGGTGTTTCAGGACTGAGCATTGCTGTGCTGTTCACAGGCTTTCTACAGATGCTGGGCATATCGGCTTTTACATATATTGCGCTACTGCCCATCCTTGCGTTTACAAGCAGGAAACCTGGGATTTTCATGGGGGGAGTTATCGTATCCTTTCTATACGGATATATTTCCATGTTTATCAAGAACGTCACGATCCGCAGTGTGTACCCGATCTTGTCAGGACTGACGGTTATGAGATTTGATACGGGAACCTTCATGAATACTTCCGAACCGGGAAATCTTATTTTGTCCATGTTATCCTTAGCGGTTATGCTTTTGCTCACAATTGCAATTGTGATGCTGACAAATCCTCTGCAAACGGTTTTGAAGCGTAAAAAACGCAAATCAGCCGGTATATTCCTCAGACAAGGACAAAAAGGCCGATGATTTCTAATTGGAAGAGTGGAAATGAGGGTGAAAATAGTAATGCTGCTAATGATGTCTATATTGTCTGCCTGTTTGGGTAATGCAACATCGGAGCCTTTTGTAGGAAATATAGATTTGGATAGTGAAACTGAGGAGTTTTTCTATGGAACCTGGAAAGTTGAAAAGATGTTAGGCTTTGCAAATTCATATAATGATGCGTCTGGATATCCAACAGGGCAACAAGTTATTGGTGATGAAATTATAATCAATCAAGATCTCTTTTCATCAAAAGGGTTTGAAAGCTATAAGGCTTATCAATATGAACTAGAAGATCCACACTATAATATTACTGAGATATGCTACAACAAGGACTCTTTTTACAGATTATTTAAAATGGATATGCTGAGTTTAAATGAAAATGATGAAGTGAAAGCATTAAGCGTATCTGACTCGTCTACAGGACTTTCTATACCTGTAAGTTTTTTGGATGTTAATAATGATAGACTTATCCTGATGTTAGAAGCCACACAATTTGAGCTGCAAAGAGTCACTGAGTAAGCAGGAGAATGTGATAAGGCTAAAAAACACGAAATGACTCGTGTCTATGGAACACAATGTCGCATTAATCCGGCTGCAATGTCGCAAAAGTACATGGAAACGGAGTGTGTTGATCGATTATACTCGCATTATGTAATTTGATAATGAAAATCATTATCATACAAAAGGGGGAGTCAGCATGAACAGAGCAACAAAGAGGCAGGCAACCGGCAGCAAGATGAACGCCGCCCAAAAATGTGGACCATTAATGGTATGGATGCTGGCACTGGTACTTGTGCTGACGGCCTGCGGCACTGGAGGGGGCACCAATGCAGGCACAGCCGCACAGCCGTCTGCTGCAGCTTCAGCCGAGCCGTCTCCAGGGTCTGAAACACAGGCTCAGACATCGCCGGAGGCGCAGGCTGCTGCAGCCTTCCCGGTTACCATCCAGCACCTGAAGGGTGAATATACGCTGACCGAGAAGCCGAAGGTGATCGCTGCGCTTGATGTGAAATTCGTCGATCAATTGATAGCGATTGGCGAGCACCCGGCAGGCAGCGTTGTGGCTGGAACGAAGGACGAGTTTCCAGAATATTTAAGCGGCCAACTGGGTGATGTGAAGGTCCTCGGCACACGTGATGAGCCCAATCTTGAGGCTATTGTGGCGTTGAATCCGGATCTTATATTAATGACCGACTTTCAGGAGGAGGTATATGACAGCGTTAGTAAAATCGCGCCTACAATAGTACTCGACTTCTACGAGGATTGGCGGGATACGTTGGCTACCATCGGTACGATAACAGGCAAGCAGGCGGAGGCGGAGGTCGTGCGACAGGCTTACGAGGACAAGATCGTCGGACTGCGGGAGCAGCTGTCGGCGAAGCTGGGCGACGAAACGGTAGCGCTGATTCGCCCGAGACCGGAAGGTATTCGTGTACATGGTCCCGAGCATCGGACCGGAAGCATTCTTTATGAGGATTTGGGATTGAATGTCCCTGCATTCGTCCAGAAGATTAAAGATGAAACCTCCGTTGAAATCTCGATGGAGACGGTCGCTGACATCGGAGCAGATCACTATTTCCTGCTGTCGGATGAACTGTTCGCCAAAGAGGCAGAGGTTCTGGCAAGCAGTCCGGTCTGGAAATCCCTTGATGCAGTCAAGAATAACCGTGCATATAATGTGAATTCAACGCTCTGGATCGCTTACTATGGTCCCATTGCGCTCAACATTATCGTAGATCAGGCCTCGGAAGCGCTGCTGGGATCGCATTGAAATGGACAACTATCTATCGTCGGCCTCCTGGAGGGAAATGGCTGAAGAATACAGTCTGTGGCTAGGCGAGCCGCCGAAAGGCAGCGTCCGTACTATTGCTCTGAGCCAACTGCATGAAGAAGCTGCGTGCCGAGAATATGTAAGCTGGCTTAAGGGTTATATCGGCGCACCGGACATGCAGGTTGCGGCTTCCATGCTGGCCAAGCGGATCGGCTATCTGTGGATCGCGCCGTTGCTGACCGCCATGACTTTTCATAATCAGGAAGTCTTCTTCCCGCTGGACAGAAGCTTCCTTTATCATCCGGCTTTCCCGGATTCTACAGGAGATACGCATTTTCCTTTCCTAGCGCTGAACGGGCTTCGGGCAGCATCACCACCGGAAGATAGGGAAGCGTGGCGGGAAGAAGTCGTAGAGGAGCTTTTTGCGGCACGGCTTGCGCCGCTGCTGGAGACGCTTGCCGCCATTGGCCCCGTCTCTATAGCGGTGCTTTGGGAGAATATTATGGTGCGTATTGCTCCGCTGTATTCTCCTGGAGCAGACGAATTCGGGCAAGAAAGGCAGCGAATACAAGAAGATTTTGCGTTTCTGACCCGGGTGGCCCCCGGGCAATTGTTCGGCGCAAGACGCAATCCGTTTACCCGGTACACAGAGAACAATGACAAGGCTCCGGTTGCGAAGACCAAGCGCATTACCTGCTGTTTCTATTACCGGATGTCGGGGGAATATTGCAGGAAATGCCCGAAAATTGACAATGAGAATGAATCTCAATTAAAATGACAACAGGTACATCCGTTTAGCAAAGGATGCTATTGTCAGGAGATGAGAGAAATGCCGCTGCAAGAGCAGGCAAGTTTATGGAGTGACACGGCGATCAAGACGCTTGACGTGCGCAGCGGTACATTGCCGCCCGGCGGTGTTATGAGCGAAACGGGATTGACGGCTAATCTGTTGTTGCTGGCAGGCGGCGGGCAAGGGGGGCTTGTGATGAATGGTGAATTTTTCCATGTCCAGGCCTCTTTTGTTTGTCATGCTGTCAAGGGATCAGCCTTTACTTTGACTGCGGGATCAGAAAACATTCATTATACCGTTATTATCTACAAGGCCTTTCCTATGGCGGGAGCCGCCCATGTTCTCTTCCCGCAACGTAATCACCCGCTGCGCACTTCGTTTGTTCACCATCCCGTGCTCCCGGCGGAGCTGCATCAGACGGCGGACAGGATCACAGCCAAATGGAGCCGGGGAGAGGGGCTGGAACGTTTCCATGCCAATGCGCTGCTGCAAGGAATGCTCTATGAGCTTATTATGGAGCAGGAACGCGGTCAGGGCGGCGCAGAGCCGGACATGGTGGATGTTGTCGCTGCCTATATAGCGGGGCATTATCGTCAGGAGCTGGAGCTTAAAGAGCTGGCTGCGCTTGCCGGATGCGGCGCGAGACAGCTGCAGCGGCGGTTCAAACAGGAGAAGTTGCTCGGACCGATGGAATATGTGATCCAGCTGCGGATGGAGAGTGCAGAGCGGATGCTGCGCCATACGGACGCTCCCATCGGCGAAATCGCTGAAAGAACAGGCTACCGCGACATGTATTACTTCAGCAGAGCGTTCAAGAAATATTATGGAGTTCCCCCACAGCTGTACAGGCGCACTGCCGCTTCCGGGACCAGTGCGCTCACCGCTTGTTCCGGGCTGCCGGACCGCTTGGCCTGCTCGTACGAGTCGCTGCTGGGACCGGTGATATGCCATATGCGAGGCGAATATCGCGTTACCACTTCTCCGCGGCGAATCGCCGTACTCGACGTTCAATATGCTGACCATTTGCTTGCGCTTGAGATGTCTCCCGCAGGAAGTGTAGGATTGGGTAGTGCGGCGTTAAATTTCCCTCAATATATCCGGGAAAGGCTTAAGGCAACGGAAATGCTCGGAACCTATGAGTACCCTGACCTGCAGGCTGTAGAACGGCTGCGGCCGGATTTGATTATCTGTACCGAGGTGCATGATCAGCACTATGAACGCTTAAGCCGGATGGCTCCAACTATAATGTTTAAGCGCAATGAGAGCTGGCAGACGATTCTGAGCCTGTTCGGCGAACTGACGGGTAAGCGGGCAGAGGCGGAACGTATTATTGCCGATTACCATCGCCGTACGGCATTGCTGTCAGCAGAACTTGCCCCGGTACTGGCGGGTAAGAGCGTGGCTCTGATCCGCCCGCGGGAGTCATTGGTTCGGGTGCATACTGCTTCTCATCGCACCGGCGCCGTACTGTACCGGGACCTGGGTCTGCCTGCTCCGCTATTTGTCGCAGATACCTCCGACACGGCTTATCATATTTCAGTCGACCGACTGCCGGCTGTGCATGCTAACCACTACTTTTTGCTTAGCAACGAGATGCTGCAGGAGGGAATATCCGTGACAGAGCAAAGCGTCTGGGGCATGCTGGATGCAGACGGGCGGCGGCATATATACCCGGTGGATGCCGCTACCTGGATCGGCTGCTATGGACCGACAGGCATCAATTGCATTGTGGATCAGGTAGCCCGCGCCTTGCTGGCCTGAGCGGTGCCAAAGAACTCTTAGCTTGGCGTGAATCCGCTGACAAATATATACAAAACCAAATAGATTCTATTGGGTTTAGCTGGTTGTTGATTCATAAACACCTGTCATTGACAGGTGTTTTTTGAGCTTCTTATATACGAACAATTGTGCTACAATATCTTTTGTGAATATATGGAAAGCGGTGAGTGGATGACCAAAAGGCAATGGGTCACCAAATTTATGCTGATGCACAAATGGGTATTTGTATGCGGGTTCATTATCACTACATTAATGACAATGGTCAATTTGATTTATCCGTTCCTGGGCGGGAAGTTAATCAATATCGCTTTTTATGATAAAGATATGACCGCCTTTTTGGATTTGTGCCTGATCTATGCCGGCATCCTCTTGTTCAATCAGTTTGTCGTTGCGACGCTGAACAATCTCATATCGTCGCAGATGATGACGGGGTTTGTCTTTGATATCCGGCGGGCGCTTTTCAATAAGGTATTACATAAAAAAGGGAAAGACCTGTCCGGGATGTACAGCGGGGATATGATCAGCCTGATGAACCACGACGCCACGGATATTATGAATCTCGTCTTCTGGAGCGGACTTTGGGGATATTCCAACTTATTGCATATCACATTTGCTGTCGGCTTCATGTTTTACTACAACCTACTTCTGGGGGCTTTTACGGTTGTTTTGGTTCCTGCCGTGTTTTTTGCCTCGAAATATTTCAAGACAAGATCGCAAAAGGTCAACAAGGAAATTGCATCAGCACAGGGGAAACTATCCTCTTATTTATTTGAAATCGTGAAGAATATGCAGGAGATCAAAATCCTTAACGCAGGTAAAAAAGTAGCGAGCACTTATCTAAGAAAGACGGCATCCATCCATAAAATGAACGTGGAAAACGGAAGAATCGAAGTGACGACAGAGAGGGTGAATTCATTCATCACTCTGATCGCGCAACTATTGATCTTTATCATCTGCGCCTATTTCATTGTTAAAGACCAAATGCAGCTCGGCGTTTTTGTAGCCGCCATAAGCTATTTCAATATGGCCGTGAATTACTTCAGCTCCATTAACAGCAAAATGGCCGATGTCTGGGTGCAGTCCGTCTCCTTACAGCGTGTCGTGGATATTCTGAATGAAGAGGAAGAAGATTACCAAGAAAACCAGCCTCCGAAACAAATCAAGGAGGGCAGGATTGAATTTAACAATGTCACTTTTGGATACACGGAAGATAGACCTGTTCTGAACGGGTTCAACCTCCGCGTGGATGCAGGAAGCACGATTGGCATTGTCGGGAAGAGTGGTGCGGGGAAAACAACGATGGGGAACCTGCTCTACAATCTATATAATGTTGACAGCGGCGAGCTTCTGATCGACGGAATGAATGTCAATGAGTATAACCTGCATAGCTTGCGGAGCCAGGTGGGGATTGTCCATCAGGAGACTATTCTGTACGATCATACCCTGCGTTACAACCTTTCCTTTACTAACAACAAGGATAATGACGACGCATTGATGGAGGCTATCAAAAAGGCCGCTCTTTATAATGTTGTCCAGACCTTCCCGGACGGACTGGACACGCTGCTTGGGACGGACGGGCAGGAATTATCCGGCGGGCAGAAGCAGCGGTTGGCAATCGCGAGGATATTAGTCAAGAATCCCAAGATTCTGGTCTTCGACGAAGCCACATCGTTCCTCGACAGCCGGAATGAAGTACTTATCCGGAAGGTGATGAGTGATCTGTCGCAAGACCGGACGCTGATAATCATCGCCCACCGTTTTTCCACCATCAAGAGCTGCGATAAAATCGCGGTTCTGGCGGACGGCGTTGTCAAAGGCTATGATACTCACGACGTACTGATTACAAGCAATAAAACGTATATAGACTTATTCAGCGAACAGTATGCAGGAGGTGAAGCTGTATGACACGATTGGACACCTTTAAGGCATTAACCCGGGATATAGACGGTATTAACAAGCCGCTCCTTGCGCTCGGTTTGTTCAAGCTGTGGAACTTAATATTCGGACTTGTCCCTTTGTTCTTGTACTCGTTGTTGGTTAATCGCGTTCTAGTGGATAAGCATATGAACGAGCTTTGGCCTGTCATTGCCGGTTATCTGGCTGTTTTTCTGTTTGCGACCATCGGGATTGCAGTCAGTAAGAGATTTTCAAACCGTTTAATCCTGAAATATGACCTGAGAATAAAGAATAAATTGCTGAAAAAATATATCAGCCTTGATAATGAGGTGTATAGCAATTATAGCATTGGCGACGTCAAGAGCCGGATTGAGAACGATTCTGCGGTTGCCGGTAAATTCTTCACGACTCATATATTGGATTTTATCTATGCTGTCGTTTACGCTGTTGCGCTGGCCGTTATTTTGCTGTGCTACGACTGGCGAATCGCGCTCCTCAGTTTTATTTTTGTTCCGGTCTCTTTATTTACGGTTAATTTTTTGGGAGCAAAGACGAAGAAGACCGGAGAGGAACTATGGAAACTACAAATTAAATATGAATCCTTTTTACACTCCAATTTTCAGAACTGGAAGGATATCAAGACCAACAACCTGGAAGACGCGCAACTCGCTGAATTAAACGGGCACTACAAGAAGATCAGGCCTGTTTGGTTCCTGAATCAGCTCTATTTACATCTGGGGATTACCTATTCGTTCTTCACGAAGAACTTCATTACCCAACTGTTCATCTATTTTATCGGTGGATTATTTGTTATTAAAGGCTATTCTGAAGTCAGTGTACTACTCGTTTTTATTAGCTTTTACGGGCAGTTTTTCGGGTTTATAGAGAACATTAGTAATTCCATGATGAATTTCAAGAATGATTCGGTGAACATCGGTAAAGTTATCGGGATATTAAATTTAGAAGCAGACAAGAGGCCCTATAGGCGAATTGACGGAACAGATATAAATGTTGAAAATCTGGAATTCACCTATGAGGGGAACGTTTCATTTGCTCTTGACGGTATTTCGTTCTCCGTGCGTAAGGGCGAGCATCTGGCTATCGTTGGTGAAAGCGGCAGCGGCAAGTCTACAATCGCTAAACTGCTGACAGGGCAGATTAAACCGCAAGAGGGTACTGTAAGCATTGGTGGCATTGATATATATTCGGTGAACGGCGAAAGTGTCTCAGACAAAGTGAGTATTGTTGTGCAGGAACCCGTTCTTTTCAATATGACGATCAGAGACAACTTGTTGCTGGCAAAGGCCGACGCAACCGATGACGAATTGATAGAGTGCTGCCGCAGAGCGAGTATATATGACTTCACCCAAACCTTGCAGAATAAGATGGATACAATTATCGGTGAAAAGGGTGTGAAACTCTCCGGAGGCCAGAAACAGCGCTTATCGATTGCCCGTGCTTTTTTACAGGACAGGGACATCATCATTTTTGACGAAAGTACAAGCGCCCTTGACAGCGAAAATGAGAGTGACATCATTACAGAACTCAAGAGTCTCTCCTCGGGGAAAACCATGATTTCCATTGCTCACCGTCTATCTTCTATTCTGGACTGCGACAAGGTAATGGTTCTGAAAGATGGCAGGGTGGTAGCCTTTGATACCCATCAAAACCTATGTAACCGAAACGAGACCTATGATTTGCTTTTCCAAAGTCAGTATATGGCAGGTTAATTTAAGGAAACAGAAGCTTAAGGAATGGAGCGGGCGTATGCCCGCTTCATTTTTTTGGTTTATTTCTCATTCAAATGATAGATTAGTTGCACAACGCCAGAGGAGAACTTTCTTGTATTAACCATTGTCAAATTCAGCCTCTGTTTAATATCAATAAACAACGGTTTTCCTTCTCCCAGAATGACTGGGTGAACAGATAATCTAAATTCATCAACAAGCCCTAAATTGATAAAAGTTGTAATAAGACTTGCTCCACCATATAGCCAGATGTCTTTGCCAGGCGTGTTTTTTAATGTATTTACTTCTTCAAGAATATTATCATTTATGAATATTGCTTTAGTGTCAGTCCCTTTTTGTGTCCTGGAAAACACGTATTTTTCTTTACTATGAATTAATTCCCAAGTTTCTTTTTCAGTATCATCTTGTTCAATTCCCGGAGTATATTGTCCCCATAAATCATAGCTTGTTCTTCCATACAAAATAGTGTCAATCTGATTTAAGAAATGAATAAACTCCATCTCAGAATCCATAATGCACCAATCAAGCTCCCCGTTTGTCCCTTCAATAAAACCATCTAAAGTAACTGCTAAATCTAAAATTATTTTCCGGTTCATGATTTGTTACTCCTTTCGTTGATCTACTACCCATTATAAATCTTAAATATGTCATCTTATGTCATATAAAAAAAGAAAGGGTACATTCATCGAGAGGGTATTTTTTGTCTTCTCAAGAGAGGGGGAGATCCATAGGACACTCGGGGATGGGTTACAGCTAAATAAATGTCTTTGTTATCGATGTTGGGTAGTATACAGCTTCTCAGCAACCAGACGTGAAGCTTTTAACGATACGAAAAAGCCACCACTGGCAATCTTGGAAGGTGAGGAAGGGCAAGAGCATTTTTTCAACCGAAGAAGTTCTACTCAAAATGCTCTACCTACAGATGTCACCTGCAAACGGACCGAAGGATACAAATCTGGGGCAGATGTTGCTTCCGTTCTCCATGTTTTTGGAGGTTGCAGGTACGTGCTTACGCTTAATGGAAGTATTTTGGCATAAATGTTGACATAAGGGACAAAGAGAGCATTCGGAGTATTTGATTAAAATAATTTTTTACCGCACAAAATTACTGCTTATGGAAAAAATGCACGACGATCCGGGCTGTGTGGATGGATTGTCATTTTTTGAAGCCGGCCGTAAATGTGCATGGTTTTAATAAAAATTGTCAAACAATTACTATAAAAACCATATATGAGATATAATTGTTTAATACAAAATTCGAGGAGGTTTTTTTGTGACTTTTATAAACTTTTTAGACATAAGGTCATTTATAACTTAGCAGCTGAATTGTTTCATAAAGGAATTGCATCGAAAGCGATCTTGGATAGTGGATATTGTATTCTTCTGTTGATTAGGATTAATCTTAAATGCGTTTCATATTGTAAAAAGTATAACTCTGAATGGAAACCTTGAATCTACCAAACAACTTATAGTTGACCATCCCATCTGTTAATCGGAAAATAATCATTTCTTTCATATCTTAAAAATGAAAAGAGGAAGTGTTTTATGGTTAAAATGGCGATATGTGATGAAAGTTATTTGTGTGAAGTGATAAGGTCTCGTATAGATTTCTTTTTTAAAGGTGAAAATATGAAATATGAAATTAAAGTATATAAAGATAGTTTTGATTTTTTAAAAGATAATCGAATAAATGATTTTGATGTTTTTTTTGTTAACCTCATTGAATTGGGAAATGTTTTGAATACGCTAATGGATTTTCAGTATTTTTCAGATAATAAGATTTCAATAATAGCCTTCTCATTAAATAATGATTTCAATGTTGCATTTGAATTTGTTAAAACTGAACATACGCTTGATGGAGTAATAGAATTTCTACTTAATAAACTAGATACAAATAAAAAATATAAATTTGAATTAAAAGATGGGGTTCAATATGTGAAAGCAGAAGACATTATGTATGTTTATAAAGAAGGAAGAAATGTAGCAATCAAATTGAAAAAAGAGGTATTGATTTTAAAAAGTAGGTCATTGGAAGAAATCTATAAAACACTCTATGACCATAATTTTGCAATGATTCATAGAGGAATGATTATTAATTTTAAGTATGTTAAAAACATAAAGAAGGTAGATAGATTATTGAGTGTAGAAATGGAGGACGGACAAGTATTTTTTGTTTCAAGGAATCAATGTGATTCAATCAAAAAATTGATAAAAGACATATAGCTTGCTCCTCTATGTGAAAAAATGTACAATTCAGTCCATTAAAATGCCTTTATATGCCAATAATGAAAAATATGCTTTTTTTTGTGTTAAGTTTGAACTAGAAATAACGCCCTGAATTATTTAAACATTAGTCTATAGATAGGAGGAAGTAATTGATGAAAGTAAGTTATAACACTAATGGGTTAAGGCATTTAACTATTAAGGAAGCGCTTAAAACAGTTAGAAATTATAATTATGATGGTGTTGAATTATCATTTCATGAAAACCATTTACATCCTTTAATGACTACAAGAAAAGAAGTGGAAGAATTAAAAAACTTCTGCTCAGATCACAATATTATTATTTCTTGTATTTCTGCTGGTGCGGATAATTTATTGGGCGAGATGCCTTTTGAACCATCACTCATAAATCCTAATAAAGCATGCAGATCTGTTAGAAAAGACTTTTTAAAGAGATCTATAGAAATTGCTAATAATTTGAATTCACCTTACTTAGTTTTTGCAAGTGGTAAACTGAAAGATAATATAGACAGGGATATGGCGTATAGCTGGCTTTTAGAATCGATTGAAGAATTGCTCAGTGAATGTGGCGGTTTGACTTTGTTAATTGAACCAGAACCTGAATTTTTAATTAGCACTAGTACTGGAGCTATTCAATTAATAAAAGATAGTAATAATGAACATTTCAAAATGAATCTTGACATAGGGCACGTAAATTGTTGTGAGGACGACTACTTAAATGCCATTGATAAAGCACTCCCTTTCACAAAACACATTCATATTGAAGATATTAAAGATCGTATTCATTATCATGAAATACTAGGACAAGGTCATCTGGATTTCCCCCGAATTTTCAGCATTCTTAGTAAACATAACTATGATGGATTTGTAAGTGTTGAACTATATAATCACACAGGCGTCCATCAAAAGGCATTAAAAGAAAGTTATGAATTTATAAATAAACATATTGAATTATTTCCAAAAGGACAGTTAATTTGATGTTCAATGACAAGATTATATTAATTACGGGTTCGTCAAGGGGCATAGGCAGGGATGTTGCAATTGAATTTTCTAAAAGAAAAGCAATTGTAATTATGAACTATAAAAATGACACAGATATGGCACGCGAGACCTTCGAAATTATTAAAGCCTTCTCTCCAAATTCAATTCAACTCCAAGCGGATATATCCGATCCTGAACAAGTTAAGGCAATGTTCGAGAACATTAAAAAGAAGTTTGGGAGAATTGATATTTTAGTCAATAACGCTGGGATTAGTAACGATAAATTATTTATCAATAGTACAGAAGAAGATTGGATTACATGCATAAACACGAATGTTATAGGATTGATGAGTTGTTGTCATGCGGCTATGAAACGAATGATCAGACAAAAGGCTGGGAAAATCATTAATATCTCTTCAGTAAGTATATATGATAGTAAAATAGGTCAAACATACTATGCGGCTTCAAAGGCGGCTGTAGTAGCCTTCTCAAAAGCTTTGGCTAAAGAAGCAGCAAAATGGAAGGTTAATGTGAATGTGGTAGTTCCGGGTTTGATTTCTACAGATATGACCGATCAGACTATAAAAGATATGGATTCGGAAATAAAAAAGATACCGCTTGGAAGAATAGGAACTCCTCAAGATGTAACATCGTTAATTCTATTTTTATCCGGTGACCAATCAGACTACATTACAGGAGGGGTGTTTACGGTGGATGGTGGGCTGTCCGCATGAAAAAAATGATTGAAGGGTTTGTGTATCATCCAGGTTACCACTGCATTTCCACAACCTTGCAAAACTATTTTAATTATTGGGGATTTAACTTTACGGAAGCAATGGCATTTGGTTTAGACAGTAGTTTAGGTTTTTGCTATAGAAAGCACGATGTGTTAACTAGCATACCGGCCTTCTATACAGGAGGTCGAAATTATACTTGGGTCGATAATATTTGTGAAGTTCTTGAGTTGAGTCACAAAAGACTATTTGAAACGAATGGTGAAAAAGCATGGCAGGATACAAAGGCTTCAATTAATAATAACATTCCAGTTATTGTTGAACTTGATAAATCTAAGCTTGATTACTGGAAGGGAATATTGAGAGAAGTTCCTTTCCATATGGTGCCTCTTGTGGGGTATGACGATAAGCATATTTGGCTAGGTGAAGTTTATGACAAAAAAATCAACGATAAGAGACAGTCAAATAATTTACATGTCACCTCAATTGAATGTGTTAAAAAAGCTAGAGGTGCTGATCTATATTGGGGAAATACCCACAATGCACAGCACATAATTGATGTACCTCAAAATTATAAATTGAGACTGAAAGAAGCAATATATAAAGCGATTAAAAAAAATACTTTGAGTTATTTAAAAGATACAAATGAAGGAAGTCATAAGGCACTCAAATTATTTACCAATGAGGTAGTGAGTTGGCCTGAAATTTTGCCGTTAAAAAAGTTTGATAATAATAGACAGTGTTATGTTTCTCCCTTACGAGCACAACTTATTATAACTGGTAAAATGTTTGACGAAGTTGGTACTGGCGGTGGGAATTTTAGATCATTATATTCTAAGTATTTATATGAAGCTTCAAAAATATTCTCAAATCATCACTTGTTATTGAAAGCTGCAAAAATGATGCACCAATCAAGCCTAAATTGGATAGAGATATCAAAATACTTTCATTATTCAAGTCGATTAGATCATTCGGGAATCTTCATACAATTATTAAAGGTTAAAAAGCTGCTTGAAGAGACTATTGAACTAGAGATGAAGGCGTTTTATTTACTTGAACAATGGGAGGGAACGTAATGTGAGACAAATAGGCTTAAATAGTAATGAGATTATGAAAGAAATACGTGATATTAGAAAAGCAGATATACAATGGCCATTTGTTTTTAATTCAATTTGTTCCGAGCCCTTACATATTGGTGTGGAAGCTTTTATTAAGGGACTAGATACTAATTTGGGAGATAATAGAATCTTTAAAGGAACTGCTAAAGTCGAGAGTAAAGTAATAGAGCTCTTGAAAGAGGTATTTCACGGGCCAGACATGGTTGGAAATATTGTCTCAGGGGGAACAGAAGCGAATTTTCTAGCTCTCCAAGTTGCAAAAAAGATGCGGCCAGAAGTAGAAAAACCTGAAATTCTGTTTACAGAAACAACTCACTATTCTGTATTAAAAGCGATAGAATTTATGGGCCTAAAATACAAAATTGTTGAGACTGATGAAAATTTCTCAATGGATATTAGTGATTTGATTCACAAAATTGGAAAAGATACGATTGCAATTGTTGTAAATGCCGGGAGTAGTGAGTTGGGTTGTATTGATCCTATAGAGCAAATTGCTGAAATTGCACGCGAAAATAAAATCTATCTTCATGTTGATGCAGCTACAGGCGGTTTCATCATCCCATTTGCCAAAAAATTAGGATATTCATTGCCGGAATTTGATTTTTCTATAGATGGAGTTAGTTCAATCACAGTGGATCCACATAAATATGGACTTGCTCCCATTCCTGCTGGCGGTATTCTCTTTAAGAACAAAGATATCCAAAACTACTTAACTTTTAATTCATATTTTTATGGGACACAAGCACATACTACGTTATCTGGCACTAGAGGTGGGGCTAGTGTACTCGCGGTATATGCAATTTTGGAATATTTGGGAATGGAAGGGTTCATCCAGATAACAAAAAAAAATTATGAAAGTACGGAATATTTGATTGAACGATTAGAACAGTTGGGTTATACATTGGTCTGTACTCCTCAATTAAATATCGTTACCTTTTATGTAGATAATGCACATAATCTGATGAATCAACTAGAAACAAAGGGGTTTATTGTATCTGTTTCAAGAAGATTTAAAAATGCATTAAGAATAGTTATAAATAATCATTTGAATATAGACTTGATAGATAAGTTTGTAGAGATGCTAATAACAATAGATGTTAAGGAGACGAGTCAATGAAAAAAGAAAGTGCTATGAAAAGCTACTCCTCTCAAGAACTGGAAAAAGTAGTTCATTATTTGGATGGTCCTTTAAGAATCGCGTTAAAGGAAAATGAAGCTGTAATTTTACATGCGGATCTAAAAGAAGGTGATTGTGTCCTTGATATAGGATGTGGAACTGGATTTTTAAGTTTGATAGCTGCTCAAAAGGTTAATGCAAGCGGAAAAGTGATTGGAATGGATTCGAGACAAGAAATGCTTGATGTAATGCAAAAAAAAGCAGAGAAGCGGGGGCTTGATCATATTATTAAGCCTTGTTTAGGGGATGCTTGCTCTTTGGAATTTTCGGATAATTGCTTTGATGCTGTAGTTATGTCCTATGTACTTCATGAAAATAGTGAACGTACTGAGATTTTATTAAGCGAAATCTATCGTGTTTTGAAACCTGGGAAAAAACTAGTGATATCTGATTTTATTAAAGTAGCAGATCCCGAACGAAATAAGGAAATCGAAGCTTGGCATAAAGGAACGGATCCTGAATCAGATGCAGATGAAGTTCACTTGAAATTTTCACTATCCGATTATATTAGCTTATTTGAGAAAAGTAATTTTAAAGATGTAAAGGGTGAGATTTGGATTGAGTTTCAGGGAATTGTTGAAGGGAGAAAATAAGAATGCCAACTGTTGATTCACGTATAAATATGTTGAAATACAGTTTGGAGCTAAAACTAGAAATGATTGAATCATTAGCATCAGAAATTAACGAAGAAAATAAAACAAACTTTAATGAATTCGAAGCCTCATTTTTAAAGAAAATAAATAATTTTATTAACAACTCTGACTTTTATAAAAGATATTATGAACTTGATGCAACTCAGATAGTGAAAATAGAAAATATAAATCAGTTTCAAGAACTACCTTTACTTCCTCGAAAAAAACTAGAAGAATCCTACCCTTTAAAGGCATTATCAGCTAAAGTTTCGGATTTAAGTCACTATTCGGAATCAGTTTCAGCAGATTGCCCTATTTCCTTTTTTTATTCCAGACACAGTTGGTTTCACGATCATATTACCGTTTCAAACGAATTACTAGGTGAAATTACACCCAAAGATATAGTTGTAGTGGCATCACCATATGAATTGTCTATTGCAGCCCAAGAGTTAGAGCGAGTATTTGAAATTTTAGGTGCTACGATAATTTCGTGTGGAATATTTAACGAAGTTTGTCCATGGGATAGGTTTTTTAACTTATTATCTTCAGTGAAACCTAATGTACTAGTTTGTTCAGCTACTCATTCTTTTATAATAGCGGATGTTGCAACTAAAATGGGGTTTGATCTAAAAAGGGATTTCAATATAAATAAAGTTATTAACGTATCAGAAAATCTATGTAAAGCAAAACGGAATAGAGTTGCGAAGATATGGGATGCAACAGTCTTTGATTTGTATTCAATTGATGGGCTTCCTCCATTGGGTGTTTCAGATGAAAATGGAGATATTTTGTTGATGGATAAAAAGTTTTATTTTGAGATTATAGATATTTATACCAATCAAGTGTTAGTTGAAAAGCAAGTAGGAGAGCTTGTCATAACGTCTTTAGATAATGAGGCATTGCCTCTAATCAGATATAGAACTGGCGAATTAGCATCTTTATCTTATAGGAAAGATGAATTTGATAATAGTCGGACTGTTCTCAAACGTTATGGTAAATCGAGCAATAAGATCTCGGTCCATAATCAAACGCTCACCTATCAGGAAATTGAAAATATTTTGTTTAGCAGTGGGCTCCAAGACAAATATTATGATGTTGAATATAACGAAAATAGCATATCAATTTATATGGATGCTATTAATCCAGATCTGTTCGAAAGTAGTAAAGAGGATATATTATGTCGATTCCCAAGCTCATTGAGAGATTATGTAAAGCTGAAAGCTTATACACAAGATGAGCGGGAATTAAAGTTAGCGAGTATGCAAAATATTAATTCTAATCAGAAGTCCTTTAATTTTCATAAAATTTACTAAAAGGAGCTTGAAGATGATTAAAGAAATAGTTTTGGAAACGTTTTTGCAGGAGTCAACCCCTATTTATTTAGGTAGTAAGATCTGGGAAAGCGTTTTACCCGAGAAAATGAATGAGTTAAAAACAGATAAGTATTTCTTAATAACAGATTTCAATATAATGAATATTTATGGCCAAACACTTTATGATTTTTTAAGTAAGAATTATCCAGTGGAATTAATTGTTTTGCCTGCAGGTGAAGTAAACAAAAATAATATGACCTGCAATTACTTAATTGAGGAGCTATTTGAAAGAAACATAACTAAAAGTTCAGTTTTGATTGCTTTTGGAGGAGGAGTAATAGGAAATATAGTTGGGTTAGCTGCTGCTTTAATTTTTAGAGGAATAAGATTTTTTCATATTCCTATTACTTTTATGTCACAAACGGATAGTATACTGAGCCGGAAACAAGCTATAAATTCTATGTCTGGGAAAAACATGATTGGATCTTATTACACACCACTTTTTAATTTTGTGGATACTTCCTTTCTGCTTAGTGAGCCTGAGAGACTTGTTAGGGGGGCTTTGGTAGAAACAATTAAAAATGGATTGATATTTAATAGAAATTTCTTTTATGAGATGAAAGAGAGAATAAATAAGGGGCTGGTCTTTAATGAAGAGAACTTATTTGATCTCGTTAAGATAAGTATCTTGTCAAAGTTACCAATTATTAAAAATGATCCATCTGAAAAGGCTCTTGGAATGATACTTGAATACGGCCATACCACAGGGCATGCGATAGAAAAATTATTAAAAGGAAAATACTCCCATGGAGAATGCGTATCTATAGGGATGATAATTGCTGCTCGTATTAGTAATAAATTAGGTCTTTTAAGTCATGATGAAGTAGAAGAGCACCTCGATATATTACAGGCACTGGGAACTCCAACGAAAGTTCCGGATGTGCTTAATTCTGAGACAATAATGAGACGTATGGAACTAGACAACAAAAAGGATATTCATGGTATTAGATTTGTTCTGCTAAATGAAATAGGCTCCTGCATTGAGGGACCAGAACAAAGTTATATGGTAGAGGTAAACCCGGAGATTCAAAAAGAAGCGATCAATGATTCCTTTTAACTTGGGAGGGCGTTCGATTGATTACTAAAAATAGCATAGATCAACTTAAAAGAGAATCTGAATTAAAACTGGACTCCTTAAAAAATCTGGAGGATACACAAAGTTTATCTAAAGAACAAAAAAAATCGTATATTGAGCAGAAGCTGATTAAAGAAATTCATTATGCTGCTGAAAACTCGCATTTTTATTCTAAATTCTACAAAGATAACCTTATTGATATTCAATCTATTCAAAAGGAGTCAGACCTGCAAAAATTACCATTCACAACGAAGGAACATTTACGGGAACAATATCCATTTGGACTATTGGCTTCGAGTCTTGAAAAAGTTAGTCATTATGCGGAAAGCACCGGAACGACAGGTGTTCCGACCTCTGCATACTTTTCTCAGAAGGATTGGTTCCAAAATAATATTTATGTAGCCTACAGACTAATGGATTTATTCTCAGAGGACGATATCGCAATAATTTCAGCACCGTATGAATTATCTGTTCCAGCCCAGGATCTTGAGAAAACATTTGATTTAATAGGAATTACTCAAGTGGCATGTGGTGTACTTAATGAATTTTGTTCATGGGAAAAGACAGTAGATCTTATATATAAAGTTCAGCCTACAATTATGGTGGCTTCAGGAACTAGAGTGCTGCTGCTGTCAGAAGTTGCTCAAAAAATGGGATACTGTGCGAAAATGGACTTTTCCGTTAAAAAGATTTTAAACATCGGAGAAACAGCGAATCAATCCAAAGCAAAGAAAATTAATGAAATATGGGGAGCCGATGTTTTTAATGCTTATGGAATGACCGAAACCTGTTCTTTGGCAATTACTTGTCATCATGGAAATATGCATATTATGGATGATAGATATAATTACGAGGTTATTGATGTTCAGAGCGGACATAACATAAAAGGTGAGGGCAAAGGAGAACTGGTTATAACTAGCCTGGAAAATGAAGTGATGCCCTTAATTAGATATAAAACAAATGACCAAGTGAGCATTAGCACTCAGCCCTGCGAATGTGGCAACACAGCGGATATTATGCAGCATTATGGAAGGATTGATGATGTAATTCGTATAGGTGAATGGCAGATTTCATATTTGAAATTAGAAGAGTTTATTATGAGTTGTGAGAGTCATAATAAGTTCTATCGTGTGGAATATGATAATAAGCAAATGAACATAACGGTTGATTTGAAAGAAAGCTATAGTGCCGATTTTATAACAGAAGAATTACAAAGTAACTTTCCTGAATCTGTTAGAGACAACATTATAATAAATATCTTCGATAAGGAAGAAAGGGAAGAATATATTGAATACTTGAAAAAAAGTTTAAAGCCATTCTCGAAAATGTTTGTTAAGAAGTGAATGAGGTGATGAAATGGTTAATGTGGGAATGGTTCAGTTAAATATTAATACCTACAAACAAGAGGAATTCTTTAATAAATGTGAGATTTATATTGAGGAATGCTCACGGAATAATGTGCAATTAGTATGTTTTCCAGAGTGTTTTAATTATCAGCTTGAATTGGGAAATTCGCTTAATAATCAATTCGATTCAGAAGATTCAAAGGAGTGTATTGATTTTATCCTTAAAATGGCAAGGAAATACAAATTATATATAGTCTGTGGCACTTTAATTTCAGAAAATAGTAAATTGTACAACACCGCTATTGTAGTATCTCCTGAAGGGGAATTACTCGGTATGCACAAAAAAATCAATCTTACTTTTTTCGAGAAGGAAATTATTACTGCCGGCGAAAATGTACATTGTTATGAGACACATGTTGGAAAAATCGGGTTATTGCTTGGCAATGATATTAATTCATTTACAATATGCCAAAAATTGTTGGATGAAAATGTAGAGGTTCTGATTTGTCTAGTTCAAATTCCATCAGAATTTTCGGACTCGTATTTATCGATAGTAAAAGCAAGGACAATTGATTTAGATTGTTTTATAGTTGTCGCTTCTGGTTGTGGGATAAAAGATAATACAAATTTAACTTTTAAAGGGATAAGCAATGTTTATAGTAATCCGCATCTATCCGGCAATAATAAATTATTTGAAATGGATCATGGAAAAGATGCCTTTTTTGAAGGAGTAGTTTATGGAAATTATGATTTGGAGTCATTTAGAAATAAAAGAAATCAAGTGTATAGACCAAATAAAATAACGATAAGTTAGGAGAATATAATCCATGCAGAAAAATATGTTTTTTCTAAAAGAACAAGATCTCCCTACTCAATGGTTAAATATAAAATCTGTGCTACCAGACAAACTTCCTCCATTAAAGGAACCGAATGATGACAGAGGGTCAAGGCTGGATGTTATCAAGAAAATAAGAACAAAAGCTATGTTAGATCAGGATGGTACTGAAGAGAAGTGGGTCGACATTCCAGGTGAAGTATTAGATAAATATATACAAGTTGGCAGATCAACTCCGTTAATGAGAGCGATAGAATTAGAGCAATATTTAGATACCCCAGCAAAAATATATATAAAAAGAGAAGATTTTTTACCTACACATAGTTTTAAATTGAATACGGCAATACCACAAGCATACTACGCAAAAAATGAGAACGTAAAAGGATTAATAAGCGAGACCGGTGCAGGTCAGTGGGGGTTAGGTCTGTCATATGCATGTAACATGTTTAATATTGAAGCCATTGTGTTCTGGGTGAGAATTTCAATGGAGCAAAAACCATTCCGGAAATACTGGAGTGAAATGCTTGGGGGGAAAATATATCCTTCGCCTAGCAAGTTAACAAGTTCAGGACGGATTTTGTTGGAAAAAGATCCTAATAGCTATGGCTCTTTAGGAACAGCAATTGGTGATGCAATTAGTTATACGTTGGAGAATGAAGAATACAAATATGCGTCAGGTAGTAATTTAAATCATGTATTACTGCACCAATCTATAATAGGGTTAGAAACCTATAGACAATTGGAGATAGCAGGGGATATGCCTGATACAGTTATTGCTTGCTGTGGTGGGGGCAGTAATCTCGGCGGAATTATGGCTCCATTCATACAGGCAAAAGTGGAGAACCCTTCAAATATTAAACTATTGGCGGTAGAATCGAATGCTTCTCCAAGATTAAGCAAGGGTGAATACAAATATGACTTTTCAGATCCATTAGGAATTACTCCACTAACTCTATCCTATACAATGGGACATGATTTTATGCCCCCATCCTCTCATGTAGGCGGACTACGTCAACATAATGGCTCCCCTATGGTAGGTATGCTCAGAAATAAGGGAATACTTGATGCGGTTTCTTATGATCAAGAGGAGATCTTTGAAGCGGGAAGGTTATTTACCAAATTGTATGGCAGCATTCCCGCACCTGAAACTTGTCATGCGATTAAAGCAACGATCGACGAGGCACTTTCTGCAAAAGTAAATAATGAAAAAAAGACAATCTTAATGTGTTTTAGTGGAAATGGACTACTTGACCTAAATGGGTACATTGAGAGTTCTGATAAAAAACGGTGAGGGGTGATAATATGAATAACCTCTCTTTAGTGATAGAATCCAAACAACAGCTAAAGTGTATAAATAAACCAATTGATGATCATTTACTTCCAGATGAAGTGCTTATCAAAGTTCATTATGTGGCTCTTTGTGGATCAGATATTAAATTATATAAGGGTCAATATACGGCTCCGCATCGATATCCTATAATTTTAGGCCATGAATGGATAGGAGAAGTAGTTGCAACTGGCATAAGTGCAGAATCAAAATGGTGCGAAAAAGATTTAGTTACTGGAGACTGCTCAATCTATTGTGGCAGCTGCGAGCAATGTAAAAAGAATAAAAACTTATGTGAAAGAGTTCAAAAACGGGGAATTACAATAGATGGGGCAGGCTCTCAATATGTTAAGATTTCTTCGAAATATTTATATAAATGTCCTAAAACTGCTGTTACCCGGCCCTATGTTTTAACAGAACCATTGGCGGTGGCCGTTGAAGGAATTAAAAAAATAGGCAGTCAAAAATTATCTGAAGCCAAAGAAGTTCTTATTTTGGGTGCAGGTGGCATTGGTGCACTGAGTGCAATTGCACTAATTGATCAGGGAGTCTCCAATATTACAATCTCAGATGTGGAAGAAGTGAATATTCGTACTATTCAATCGATGGGACTGACAAATGCAACCCCTATTCATGCAGATATGACCAAGAATGTATCTGAGTATGTAAACCACTTTGATCTTATTATTGAAGCATCAGGCAACGAAAATGCTATAGTCTCTTCACTTCACTTATTGAGATCAGGGGGGACTTTGCTATGCCTTGGCCATCAGAATTCTATTCATATAGATTTTGGGATGGTTATAAAAAAGTCCTTAAATATTATTGGAAGTATTGGTGGGACAGGGGGATTTCAAGAAGCTATTAGAATAATTGAACGGAATGAGAAATGTATTACGAAGCTGATCACAAGAATGGTGCCGATAGATTTAGTACAGCATTTCTTTTCAAAGGAACTGGACTTGCAGAAGAATGTTAAAATTGTAATCGAAATGAACTGAGGAGAGATAGAAATGACAATTCTTGAGTTGTTAAAGAGGGGCGTTGAGACAAAGAAAAATAATCTTGCACTAGTATACAGGGATCAACATATAACCTATGGTCAACTTTATGAGTCAATTCAACAGACGATCCGGGAGTTCAGAAAATTAGGCCTTAGAAAAGGTGATAAGGTTGTTCTTCTTGTAAACAGTGACTACTCATTCGTGAATTACTTTTTTTCATTAACTTCTATAGGTTGTATAGTTATCCCATTAGATTTAAATATTAGAGAAGAATTGTATTCTATTATTCATGATTCCGAGGCAACTGCAATTGTCATATATGAAACGCTAGTGGACGAAAGGGTCATTTCCAAGCTTAGTAGTTCCAAGCTTAGATATATAATCAATGAAAATTATATTCATAGCAACTATAAAGACTACCAGATTTTAGGAAATGCACTGTTGACTCATGATGGTATAGGTGAATCTGAAGAAGTTGTATCGGATGATCTGTTATGTTTTATTTATACATCGGGAACAATTAAAGAACCTAAAGGCGTAATGTTAACACATCATAATTTATTATTTAACATACAAGAGCTCAGAGATGTAATAGATGTAGATGAAAAGGACGTTTTCTTTAATGTATTACCCTTCTTTCACTGCTATGGATTATGTACAAATTTATTATTACCATTATCCATAGGGGCAACAATTGTCCTACATGATAATAAAAACTTAAATGATATCGTTAGACATATTCAGAAATGGAATACTACTGTCTTTTCTTGTGTACCTACAATGCTCGAAAAAATAAAAAATATGATTAATCAAGATATGAAGCACATAAAGTTTATCTCTTCCGGTGCTCCATTGCCATATAGTGTTGTGAAATATTATTACGAGAAAAATGATATTCAAATTATTAATGCATATGGTTCAAGTGAAACTAATACGATAGCAGTTAACAAAAACTGTTATTACAGTAAGCAACATTCAGTTGGTACGTTGTTACCTTCATTGCAAACGAAGATTGTAGATGAGGATGGAAATGAATTGGCCTATGGTCAAGAAGGCGAAATATTACTGAAAACACCTAAATTAATGAGGGGCTACTATAATTTAACGAAAGAGACTGAAGAAGTATTAAGAGACAGCTGGTTTTACACTGGTGATATCGGTTATGTCTTGGAAATTAGAGAATTATTTATCACCGGCAGAAAAAAAGAAATGTTTTGTGTGGCAGGAAAAAAAGTATTTAAGCACGATGTTGAGGAAATTTTAATGCAGAGTGGATACTTCAAAGATGTATTAGTTGAGGCGGAAAGCAATGTTTCAAGGGGAGACTTAATAATCGCTAAAGTTGTACTTAACGATGAAACAACAATAAATGAGGAACAAATATTAAGGTATTGCCGCAGGAAAATGTCAGCACATAAGGTACCAAAAAAAATTATTATATGTGAACATCTCATCAAAAAAAAGACCTGGAAAATGATGGTTTGAGAAATGGAGTGATGTTTCTGGCATGGAAGAAAATATAACACTCAATTTAATGGAGCAAGATGGAATTTTGAAATTGATTCCTCATAGAAGTCCGTTCTTGTTTGTAGATAACATAGTTGGTTTTACTCAAGAGCAAATTGTATGTGAGAAATTGTTCAGAGGTGATGAACAGTTCTTTATTGGGCATTTTCCTGGTAATCCAATTGTTCCCGGCGTTATTTTAATAGAAACCTTGGCTCAAGCAGCTGCAGTTTTAAATGCGATTCGATGGAACAAAAGCCAAGAGGGATATTTGATGAAAGTAAATCATTTTACATTTAGGAAATTTGTTTTGCCAGATCAGTTACTTCGGATACAAGTAAAGCATGTAAGAAAAATTAGCAAAAGTGATGTTTTTAGTGGTGAGATATATCGTAACGAACAATTAGTGGCAGAGGGAAGTATTACTGTTGTAATGAAGGAGGATTAGAAATGGGAAGAGCCGTTGTATCTGGTTTAGGTGTAGTATCTGCTCTTGGGAATGATGCCGATACATTTTTTTCACGCCTGGCTCAAGGAGTTTCAGGAGTTACAGAGAAATCCATTTCCATTTTAGGAGAAACAAAAACTTTCTTGTGCGCAGCAACAGATTCAAATCCTTTAGAGGAGCCTCTTAAAGCATTCAAGCTTGCTGAAAGCGTACTTCAGGATGCACTCAAAATGAGTCATCTACTAGATTCTTACAAGAACGGTGAACGGGTGGGTTTGTTTATTGGTACTGCTACTGGAATTATTCCTGTATTAGAAAGTGAAAGAGGATTAATATGTCATATTAATCGTTTGAAGGACAATTCTTTAAAACCATACAATGGCATCGCTGAATACTTAACTGGGAAACTACCCTTTAAACCTATGTTTGTAACTACTTTTACGTCTGCATGCGCATCTAGTACGATTGCCCTTATTGAAGCGGCTAAAATGATCAGGAAAGAAATGTTGGATTGTGTAATAGTGATTGGCACTGAGGCGTTATCCTCCTATGATTTTTTAGGATTCGAGTCTTTGGGTATTATTTCCAAAACAAACATTAAGCCTTTTGATGACGATCGGGATGGGATAGTTTTAGGGGAGGGTGCAGCGGCCATAATTATTGAGAATGAGGAGAGCGTAAAAAAAAGAAAGATACCTTATCTAGTAGAAATAGCTGGAGGAGGGATTAGTAATGATGCATATCGTTTGGCTACACCGGATCCAGAAGGAACAGGAGCAGCCAAGTGTATGAATGCCGCATTACAACAATCCAATTTGAGTTATGGAGCTATTGACTACATCAACGCGCACGGCACCGGGACAAAATTAAACGATCGGATGGAAACAAAGGCGATTAAACAAGTGTTTAAGGAAAATTCAAAAGAAATTCCAATAAGCTCTTCAAAGTCGATGCTTGGACATACAAGAGGAGCCTCTGGTGCATTAGAAGGGCTGATAAGTATTTTATCAATAGTTAATGAATTTATTCCCCCTACGATTAATTACAACACTCCTGATAAAGAGTGTGACCTTGATTATGTACCAAACATTGGTAGAGCAGCTCCAATTCAACATGTAATGTCAAACTCGTTTGGATTTGGAGGGCATAATAGTAGTGTTATTTTCTCAAAGGTTTATTGAAGAAGTTGGGAGGATGAATAGGTTGCAGGACGAAAAAATAGTTGTCACAGGTGTCGCTGCAATTACTGCTTCGTACCCTAGTTTGGATGATCTTATAGATTTTTATTTAAATCGGATAGAGAAGAGATCGTTGAAAATAACGGAATCTATTAATATTGATAATTTGAATATTGATGTTGGCAAATATATAAACAAATTCAAAATAAAAAAAATGAGTAATGCCTCTGTGTTATCAGTTATTGCTGCAGGTCAAGCCATTCATGATGCTAATGTTGAAAAGGAAGTTTTGGAAAATAGCGGTGTTGTATTTAACTCGCTTTTTTCAACTTTTGATAAAGCTATGGAGTTTTACGATATGGCTTGTGAAACAAAGTGTGAGAAGGTTAATTCATCAAAGTTTGCAAATTCGACTAGTTGTGCTCCAACCGGTGAAATATCTGCCGAGTGGGGGATGAGAGGTTCAAGTATGATGCTTTCCGGAGATAAGGAATCGTCTTTCAGCGCTATTCGTCTTGGTTATAATAACTTGAGAGATTGTGAACAAACCCCCTTTTTTTTAGTTGGAGGTGTTGACGTTTATTTTAACAACAAAAGTTATTTCTATTCCAATGAATCCGGTACTGAAAAGGAGGAGGGGGTTGCTGCAATTTTATTAGAGAAAAGTACTAATGCATTTTTAAGAAGTGCAAAAGTATATGGTGAAATTCAGATTATAAATTCGAGCCATATTAAGGATAAGATAAATAATGATGACTATTCATATGTTATCAGTAATGATTTCACTCTTAATGGGAAACTGGATACTAATAAATTAATGATGCTGGAGGATTATGAAGGAGCGACGGCAAGTATAGCTGTAGTTATAGCTTGCAAAATCGTTGAATCAATTAAAGTGAAACGGACGGTAGTTCCAGATAAACCGCTACAAGTTCTAATTCATTTGAAAGAAGGAAATACATGTATTTTAATTAAAGAGGAGGTAAGGTAATGGAGAAAAGAGATGTTGTTAGCAAATTAAAACAAATTATTGTACGAACTCTTGATGTTGATGTGGAGGTGGAAAATATAAATGATGATTCTTTGTTATATGACGAACTGGGGATTGATTCGGTAGACTCATTGGATTTGATCGTCAATGTTGAAGAAGAATTCAAATTAGATCTATCAGAAGAAGGAAATGATTTTTTATATTCTATTGATACTTTTGCTGAAAAGATATTATCCGTTTTGAAACCGGAGTTGTAATGAATGATGGAGTTAAACAGGAAGGTAATTGAAACCTTTGATAATAAGCCCGGTCAGCATTGTATAAGCACGTCACTCAGGGATATTTTTCAATACAATGGTTTTAGTTTCTCAGAAGAAATGATATTCGGGTTGGATAGCGGTTTAGGTTATCATTTATGTGAAGACACCCATAAGTTGGGTTCGCTGTTTGTAGGAGGTAAAAGCAATCTCTTTGAAGGTAATATTTGTAATAACCTAGGGATTAAGCTAATACAAAATGAACCTCAGGATGATATGTCTGCTTGGTTAGAGGTAAAAGAATATATCGATAAGAATACCCCGGTTATGGTACTTGCAGATATGTATTATCTTGATTATTTTCAAAAGAAACAAAATCCCTTTGGTGGACATATGATTGTTATTATTGGGTACGATCTGGAAAAAGAAGAGGTTTATGTATCTGAAAGGTTGGATGATCAGCTTATTGAAAAAGATCGGAATGAACTACTATCTATTAGTTTTTCTAATCTACAATTAGCACGTTCTTCAGAAAAAGATTATATAAGCAGACCAAACAGAAGGTGGTTTGTTTTAGAGTTTCCCCCGGAATTAAACATCAAGTTAGGTATAAAGAAATCTATTAAACAAAATGTCGAACGTTTTTTAAATTCGGAAGAAAATGGTATTAAAAATCTACACTTATTTCCTTCGAAGCTTAGAATTTGTCTCGATAGAATTTTAGAGAGTAGTCTGTCGTATAAAGAGCTAATCTATGAAACTAAAAAGCAGTTACTCTTCATATATGCTTGTATAGAAAAGAATGGAACAGGTGGAGGACTATTCAGAAAAATGTACTCTGGGTTTCTAAGCGAAATTTATAAGAACTATTATACTGACCCACTCATATATAAAGCATATCATGATTTAGTTGTTGCAGCTGAAAAGTGGTCTGAATTAGCTAGTAATATATATAAAGATGTGATGAATTTAAATGTTAAAATTCCAAGGGATACGTTAGGAAGTAGAATTAACTCTATTTGTGAAAGTGTAAATTTTCACATACGGGATGTTGAGAACATTGAAAAGCAGGCTTTCCTCAGTTTAGCACAGTGGATAGGAGGAGATCAATGAAAACAAACCATTCACAATCAAGTATAATGGAGGTCCTTGGAAATTATAAAACTATTAAAAGCTCCCATTGTATTACTAAATCTTTAGCAGAAATCATGCTGAATTGTTCAAAGCTTATTCCAGAAAAACTATGTAATGATGCTATGATGTTTGGTTTGGATAGCGGTTTGGATTTCGTATATAGAGTTCTCGGAAAAGACAAGTATCCTCCGGTTTTTATAGGGGGGAGATTTTGCAATTGGATAGACAATTTTGCTGACACAACTTCAATTAGGATTAATAAAAAATCTACGAATAATAATGCTCATGCATGGCAATCATTGAAGAACTCTCTTGATTCAGGAATTCCTGTTATGTTAGAAGTCGACAAATACTGCCTTCAATATTGGAAACAGAAAGTGGGGTATGAGGATTATGGTGGACATCTTGTAGTGGCTGTCTCTTATGATGAGAATTATGTTTATATTTCTGATGAATGTGGTAAAGAGGAGAAATTTCAGAAGGTTCCTCTCGATGAGCTATCAGCAGCGAGAAATTCAACTTTATTCTGGAAGAAGCCTAATAATATATGGTATGAATTCGATTTCCCAAAAGAAATCCCTAGTATAGAAACTATGATTAAAACCAGCATAAAAAAGAATGTTGAAAGAATATTGAATCCTCCTAGAATAGAAGCACAAACTGGAATAAACGCAATGAGACAGTGTGCAAAGGATTTGTTATCATGGGTGGATTGGTTTGATTTCTCCATATACGTTCATAAAGATAAGATTGAAGTTCCGGCATTAGACTACGAATTATTCAAGATCATGAAAATTATTCATGGCGGGAATATAGGTGGGGGAGGGAATTTTCGCTTCCTTTATGCAAACTTTCTAAAACAATCCGCCGATATTATTCAATCTGATCGGGTTAGAGAAGCTTCGTATGATTTTTCTTTGTCAGGAGAAAAATGGATAAAAATACATGATATGATTAATAGAAATGAAGTTAGACCTCTCTGTTATGAGTATAAGCAAGAGCTGCTTGAGTCCATTAGTCAAGTGATCTTGGAGATTGCAGATATTGAAGAGGGTGCGCTTTGGAAGTTAAATGAAAAAATCTAATTAGGAGGCTTTGCGATGAAGGAAAGAATTATTGAAACAGTGGATGGTATACAGGATATTGGTAGTGTTCAAAAGTATAATTTAATGCAGAGAGAAACCAGAGATCGTGGAAACATAATGGAAAAGGTGGAGCGTTTAGTTAAAAATGGTCTTGTTAGTGGGCATGCATTAGAAATCGGTCCGGGTCCAGGGTATTTTGGATTAGAATGGTTAAAGGTAACCGATAACTCGACGCTAACCGGAATTGAAATTAGTCAGCCGATGATTGTAATGGCTGAAGAAAATGCTGCTGAGTATGGATTGCAAAACAGAGTTAAGTATGTGCATGGAGATGCTAAGCAAATGGAATTTGAAGATGAAACTTTTGATTTAGTTATTTCATGTTTCTCTTTGCATGAATGGGAATATCCAGAGGCTATTATTAAAGAAACAAGTAGAGTGTTGAAAAAAGGCGGCCATTTCTTTTCTCTGGATTGGAGAAGAGATGTTGATTTAAACGCTATTAGTTTTATACCTAACAGTGTAAAAGATGATAAAATGCGGGAAGGTTTATTTCGCTCTATAGATGCAAGTTATCATGTTGATGAAATCAAACAGTTCTTCTCGATTACAGATAATCAATTGAGATTAAAGGTGTATGCAGAATTAATTTATGGAATGTATGTAATTGCTCAAAAAGTATAATCTACCTGTCCAAAATATTAAGGAAGGGGATTTAATATCTATGAAATGGGATTTATTTATAGATAAGGGATGGATTTCTTTGACAGATGAGATTGAACAAACATGGGGCGATATCCTTAATAAACACACCTGCAACATGCAATGCCATATTGACGAAGTAATCAAAGACGTTTTGGGGAAGGTTACTGAAGATATAGCAGGGTTATGGTCAGATGTCAATCACCTCGCTTTTTATATTGGTGATTATTCAGAGAATAGTCAGGTTTATGAATTTGCTTCTTGTCTGAAGAAAAAGAAGGATAAAGGAGAAATTGTTGATTTTGATTATGGAGCCTCTCATTTAGCAGTTAAATATCACGGAACACAGGGTTGGTGGTTTTCAGTTAATGTTGATAGTAACATAAAGCTTGAGTTGTTTACTTTTTTAAGATTCGGTGATTGGGCTGAAATCAATCTAAATATGAAAAGCAAACATATTTCACATTTTGCAATCAATGTTTCTAGTAAAGCAAACTTAGATGAAATAATAAACAAATGTAAAGATCCGAATATTGAAATTATTAGTTATGTTATTGATGATGAAATAGGCCATACTTATGCGCACTTTAGAAACATAAATTCAAGTGAATTAATAGAGTTCGTATTTGAACAACAAAAGGGAGAAAATATGAATAAGGAGAGAAGTATGGAGATCCGTAAGAAAATTGGTGTTTTGGGTGTAGGGAGGATGGGAAGGTGTATTGTTCAAGCTTTACCCCGATGTGAAAAATTAATTTTAGTCGATAAAATTGTTACCCCGCAGTTACAAACTATAGCTGCAGAAAAAGCAGCTCTTCTTTCTAATGACATTAAGCAATTAGATGAAGTGAACATTCTGATTATAGCCATACCATACAGTGAATTTTCCTATATAAAAGAAGATTTGTTGATGATCTCAAATAATAAACAAGTCATAAATATTGCTACTTTGCTGAGAAGGCAAGAGCTAGAGTCGGTATTTCAATTTAATGAAATCTTGAATATCAAAATTATCGGTGAATCAACAGAGATCGAAAATGGAAATAAGGCATTATTAGTTGTTCAGGATATTAATTTAAGTGATGAGCAGAAATTCAATATTGAATGGCTGTTTAAAGATTTCGGTGACATTATATATTCTGAGAATGATTTTGTTTCAGAGATTAATAGTTTCGTAGCAGAACAAACAATTAAAATGATTCTTCATGTTGAAAAGAAACTTAGCTCTGAAGACATAGATCCCAAGATAGTGGAAAAGGCAGTCAAGAATGTAATGAAGGGAACATGTGCTACATATCCATGGGCGGCGGATGATGACTTTATCAACCAAATCAAAGCCAGACTACCGAAATGATTTGAACATTAATGAGGTTTTATAGATGAAGAAGGGTCACCTGTAGCGAGCTATATATGCTCATACAGGTGACTATTAATTTGTGGTATTATCAGTCAAATATTCTTTATTATCCTATGATATTTGTTTTTTTCTTTATAGGAAAACAAATTTCCGTTAATAAGTTGGCAGCTTCGTTGGCCTCTTCAGGGGAGATATGATAAATATTAAAAGGGGAGCCGTTCAGTTCATAATCATTATCTAATATCCATCGAGCGAGTGTTTCATTCACTTCACTAAGTTTGTTATAATTTCCTTCATAGATAAATGAAGCCACGGTTTGTTCCTTTTCTATTTTAATATTTGCTTCTTGCAGATTTTCATAATCCCCTGAAATGCATTTTTGGACTTCAATATCAATCCTTTGATTTTGAACATCCTCTTCGTAAAAAACTGTTATATTAAAATGCGGATAGCTTAGTCGTACATTCTGGCCATGAACGATCATGGATAGTCTTTTCCATAGCAGAGTTTCATCCTGATACTGCTTGATTTGTGCGCGTAAATAAATGACCCGTCGTTGTGGTATTTTCTTTGCCGTTACCGTATATTTTGATGACTCTTTCTGAGCGTTTAGGTGTTTAATCATGGAGTTTATCAACAATATTTTATCTTGCTTCTCATTTATTTCCTCCTGCAATTGTGCCGCTTGCATATTCAAGAACTTCATCAGATGAATATCCTCATCATATTCATATAAAATCTTTTTTATTAGATGCAGACTGAGTCCCATGGTTTTCAACATGTTTATTTTGTTAGCTACTGCTAGCTGGTGTTCATAATAATACCGATAGCCAGTACTTTCATCAATAAAGCCTGGAGGAAGTAAATCAATGTCAGCATAATGCCTAAGCATCTTAGTGCTTAACTGCGAAAGAATGGAAAAGTCACTAATTCTAAGCACCGAAATCCTCCCTAACATTGTCTAATTTCTGGTTTTCAATAAATGTAAAGCGAGCAGAAATGCCGAAACGCCCAAGATCAGAAATAGTAAGAAAGTACCTAATATAGAGTTCCAGTTAATAGAGTTCTGTAAAATAAGATCCCTTATACTATTTATAACATATGTGAAAGGATTTAACGATACCGGGATTTTGAAAGCGGCCGGGATATATTCATAAGACATCAATGAAGTACTCACAAAAAAGATGGGAAGGGTGAATGTGTTAACAATGGCTAAAAAGGAATTTTCCGTTTTGAAAATCATACTAAGAGCATAGGAGAGGCTTGCTACAAAAAAAACGCAAAAGAAAATTAAACAAATAATGAGTAGGCATCCGAGTATTCCGGTTGCTATTTTGACTGACAGGAAAAAAGAAAAAATAAGGAGTATAAAAACTTCAACAAAAGTTAAAATAGCTGCATCAAAAATATGTCCTAATACAATAGAGCTTCTTTTCACAGGAGAGATGAATATCCGATAAAAAATCCCTTCTGATTTCCAAGAGTAATTAGAAATTCCGCTCATACCGGATGATGTAAGTGTTACGAGAATCAGAATTCCAGGAAGCGTATAAGCCGTATAATTATCTCCAACATACGTTTCCGATTGGAACATCGTTGTAAATAATAGCAGCCAAATTAACGGCTGTATGAGTGTCATAATTATAGTTTCCATATTTTTGAATCGCCATTTTACATTTCTTAAGACAATGCTGAAGGTTCTCATTTTACTTCCTCCCCGTATAATCATTTAAAAGCTCATTTCTTATGGGCTTACTGGTGAATTTCAGGAAAATATCGGACAATGATGGATTTTGAATTTCTATGGCACAAAAACCAATGTTATTCTCGGTTAATAATAAATTTGTTTTAGCAAAGCCTTCAGAGCTGTCATCTACAGAAACATATAATGTCTTTTCCTCGACTCTTATATGTTTGAAAAAATTCTGAGCATTCAAACGTTCTACAATAGCAGCAATGTTATCAACGGTATTAAGCTCAACTCTAATAACAGGCTCGCTGAAATATTGTCTAAGTTCTTCCATGCTGCCTTGAATTAGAGGTTGCCCGTCTTTCATGATGCAAATTGTGTTGCTTAATAATTGAGCTTCTTCCAAATAATGAGTTGTCAAAAATATAGTCGTGTTAAACTTCTCTTGAATTGTCTTAATCATTTGCCACAAAATCTGTCTTGATTCTATGTCCAAGCCAACGGTCGGCTCATCTAAAAATAAAACTTTTGGATGGGATATCATACTCATTGCAATATCGAGCCGTCTTGCTACCCCTCCTGAATATTCGGATACATTGAAATCACAATATTCTGTTAGGTTGAAGGCTTGTATTAGTTCTTCACTGCGAGCATGTATGGCGGTAGAATCTAGACCGAACAGTCTGCCTTGAAATTCTAAATTCTCCTTAAGTGACATGTGTTTGTCTATGGATGTATGTTGAGCGACACAGGAGATGCAGTTTCGGATGTTGTGGCTTTCATTCTTTAAATTATGTCCCATAATTGTGATTTCACCGGAAGTTGGTAAGATGAAAGTGGTAAGGATGTTAATCAATGTAGATTTTCCCGCCCCGTTTTGGCCAAGCAGAGAAAAAATTTCTCCTTGAGAGACAGTTAAGTTGAAATTGCTTAAAGCCTTTTTTCCATTTTTAAATATCTTACTCAGTTCCTTCACTATAATAGCTTCCAATTATTCCACTCCCTTACTGGTTATGTAAAGCGATCATAAACTATCCTATAATAGGAAAGTCAAGGGCCTATGAAATGACTGGTTTTAAGAAAACGTATGGTAACCAGCCCAAAACAGTATGTTTGGGGAATTTATGTTTCTTTATTCGGGGTTTTTAATGTTGTTAAGGTCACAGACAAGCGGCGGCTTATTCCGATATGATGGTGGCCGAGGAACAACATAGGGTTCGGGAGGGCTAGTATGAAGGGCAAATCGCTTCGAGGCATATGGATCATGTTTGTCGTATTTGTCGTTATCTTTATTTTGAATATGAGTGTGGTATCGGATATTAATGCAACACAGCGGATGTGGCTTGTAATGGATGTGTGGTCGCTGATCCTTTCCATTGTTCTGCTTGTCCGGCATCGGTTGCCGTCGGCCAAGCAAATGTGTATCTCGTTGATTCTGGGTGGACTGGTATCCTTGTCCCATCTTCAAGGAAGTGCCTTCTCCATGATCACAGGTTTCCTGATTACCTTTATGGCAACACTTGCTGTATTCAGTACATTTGCAGTACATAGGGAGAGTCCGGTTCAATTTTTGAGACGGAATGGAAAAGGCGGGGTGACGGGTAGTATTACATGGGGGCTGCTCTTCGGGCTGGCTTTGGGTGCTGTAAATATGGGACTGATGCTCTCCAATAATGAGCTCGATTTCCAGGTTTCGCTTTCACGCTTTCTCGTATCGCTAAGTCCGGCAGTTCTTGAAGAGATCGCCATGCGAACCTTGTTTTTTGCCTTTTGTCTCAGCCTGCTGCAAGGAAGAATTACTACGAAGGGGCAGCGGTTTGCCTGCTGGTTTATGATGGTCATTCCGCATGTGCTGATTCATACGCCAGAGGCTTTTATGAGCAAAGGTGTGATTTCTGGTCTTGTTATTGTCATACTGTACACGGTCATTTTCGGGCTGCCTTTCGCTTATTTGCAGTGGAAGCGGGATGTGACTTCAGCGATGATTGCGCATGGCGTGGTTGATTTTATTCGGTTCTGCTTGTTCGGCTTGCCATTTTAAATATTTCATCCGACACGAGTTTTCGAACTTGATACCAATCTCAGATACAATATCAGTGGATAGAAGAGAATGTGCCGCGCATGTATCAATAACTAAATTGTCGTCGATGTTTGGAGTAAATTATGATGATTTATTATTTCTTACGATAAGAACGACAAAAACGATTTAGACTTAATTGAAGAAGATTTTTCCATTGGCATATAAGGCATTCGTTATCTCGTTACCTTTTGAAAGGTTCCATTACCTTCCCGGTCCTTCCTATACAAATCGTGAATTACATGAGAACCATCCAAAGAAAGTCCCACAAGAAACTTCTCTTTTGCAAAAAAAAGCTACCCACTCCTCATCCATACATGTTCCATCTGCTTGATCAATCGCCCTCCTAATCAGGGTTGTCATTGTTTCCTGTGATAGTCTAGCTAGAATTTGACCCTTGACTTTAGGTAACCAGTTACGCATAATGGAGATAAGTAACTGGTTACCTAATAATTGTTCTTGTACGGGAGGGAAGATAATGAATGACATTAAGGATAAAGGATTCATATTTGGATCCATTTTCACCTTATCAAATAAACTGCAGGTTCTGGGCGATAAATTTGACAGGAACCTGACGGTAAAACAATGGCTTTTACTGGCTGGCATTTACAAAAGCCGAAACGAAATGCCCACCATCAGCGAGGTGGCAGGCATTATCGGAAACTCAAGGCAGAATGTGAAAAAGATGGTACTAATACTTGAAAAGGAAGGATTTGTGGCGATTGAAAATGATTCTAATGATGCACGAGTCCAGAAAATCATGCTGACAAAAAAATGTCTGGACTATATGCTGCAGCGTGAAAAGAAAGAGCTTGAATTTCTAGAGCATCTATTTGAGGGTTTCGAGCCGACCGAGCTCCAGGAGATGGTTCGTAGCATATCGAAGCTGGAGAAGAATATTATAGGGATGGCGAGGTTATATCATCATGAAGAAAAGGAGTAAAAGGGTATGTGGATATTTTTCACCATATTAATTTTTATAGCGGCTGTTGTGATATTCTTTCAGTTGCCCGGTTCAAAAACTATGTCTGAATTTCGTGACAGTGTTGACAGCAGTATCACAAAGATAGAAAAACAAACAGATGTTTTTTCGGAAGAGGATTTAGTAGCGCTGCCTTTACCGGTACAACAGTTTTTTAGATCCTGCGGATATCTAGGTACACCTAAAATGTCATACATGAAGGCTACTTTTCGCAATGTAGATTTTAAACTATCTGATAAAAAAACAATAAAAATAGACTATGTGCAATATAATTTTGTGAAAAAACCGGAACGCTTCGCATATATTGATTCATCCTTGATTTGTATACCATTTGAAGGATTCGATTCATATGATAACGGCATTGGGAGCATGAAGGGGACCTTTGCCAAAGTCATTCCCCTGTTTAACCAGCAAGGTGAGAATATGAACAGGTCATGTCTCGTTACCATTCTTGCAGAATGCTTTCTGGTCCCCCATGTCGCTTTGCAGGATTATATAACATGGAAAAGCATCGACGATACTCATTCAGAAGCAATGATTTCGTATAATGGAATCTCAGCAAGCGGTGTTTTTACTTTTGACGAAAATGGAGAGGTACTATCTTTTAAAACCTCTGATAGAGCAGCCATGGATATGAATGGTTCCGTCCGGAAAGCGGAATGGTCGGCCGTTTACAGCGATTATCAGGTTAATAACGGTATCAGACAACCAAAGGTGTTAAAAGCAATCTGGTATTACCCGAAAGAAGACAGTGTTTATTTTAATGAAAATCAAGCCGGCGTCGTCATTGAGTACTATTAGGCAAGGTGGGAACCGGATTGGGTGGTTGAACATGAATGTGAGCTGGGAATTGAAACGGACGAGAAGTATCGGGGTCAAGGCTGGGGCCACCGAACCTTGCAGGGAGCGCTGCTTCTCGCCAAACAGCGGGGAATGACTAGGGTGGGATGGCAATGCTGATGTAGAGCGGAACTTGGAGATCAAGCAATCACATTTCAATGTGGTTGCTTTTTAATTTAAATATAAATTTATATGTTTCACGCTATAATTTATCCTTCTATTTCTCGCAGAAACGGATGCCTAAAAGCGATACGTAGTATCGCTGCTTCGGAAGCATACGCTTTGCAGAGGACGACGAAGCCGTTTCTTCTTATCTCAGTGGATCCGATAGCCCTTCTAGCGAAGGGTTTTTATATCGTTTATACTGATAAGGCCAATTTACTTCATAGGAGCTGTTTCACGAACATGATAAAGAAAGAAGCCGCACATATACGTAAGCAATTTAAAATGGATCACGATTTGTTGAATCTGTACGACATTCTCAACGTGTACATTATGAAGGAAACCAACGAGATCTACCATTGTGAGCGCCAGCCGTTTGCCATGCTGGACCGGGAGAAGCAGGAGCTGTACATGGGCAATTTCCGGAAACTGCTGACCGGCGAACTGGATCAGAAACTGTTCGAATTGAAGTTTCTGGAGGAAGCAGAGGAGCCGTCGCAGGTAATGCTTCACCAGGGTCTGGTGACAGGTGATCCGGAAGAATGGCAGGACCTGATGCTGATGCTCGTGGACAAAATGCTGGTGGATACCAAGTATGAAAAGGATACAGTGATCACGTTTGTTCGCGGACAGTATTCACGCCCGACCAAGGGCAGAAATGATGAAGCTGAAGAGACCGGGAAGGACGAAGTGTTCGCGCATCCGTTCATTCTTTGCAGCGTGAATTCCACGGAACAGCAGCGGAAAACGCTCTTGTTTGATTATGTGGAGAGGGAATTTAAGTACAATGTCATGGTGGATCCGATCATCAAGTTAAGCACGCCGGAACAGGGGTTCTTCTACCCGAGTGTGACGGACAACTACTCTGATGTGAACCGCGTACTGTATTGCACGGGGAGCGCGAATAATCCAAATCCGCATTTCATCGAACAGGTTTTGAATGCGGAAAGGTCTGTGACGGCATACGAAGAGAGAACGATCTTCGAAGATATTGTCAAGGAAGTGGTGGGGGAGCAGCTCGACATAACCACCCTTGCACAGGTGTATGAGGAAGTCCACCAGGTAATGGAAACGAACGAGGATGAGGAAGAACCGCCGAAGCTGGATTATAAAGATGTGGAACGTGTGCTGATGGCAAGCGGTGTAGAGCACGTGACATCGGAAAAAGTGGAACGGGCATTCGAAACGATCATCGATGATAGGAACTATGAACTGAAGGCGAGCAGCGTGATGCCCAAATTCACTTCCAAATCGATTAAGATCGATACAAAGGTTGCCACGATCTCGATCAGTCCGCAGGATCTGAAGTATGTGAAACAGGTCAATTATCAAGGGAAACGTTGCATTATGATTGAGATAGATGAAGATGTGGTGATCGAAGGATTTACGCTCAGTACAGAGACGTTATAGAAGACAGACCCGTTTGACAGCTTGCCGACTCCATTGAAAACAATAGTAAGGAATTGGTTTTTATTGCGACTATTGATGAGGCAGCAGTGGGCTTCTGTTGTACGCAGCTTTTTAAGTCCATGTGTTACCGTTCTTATTATGCGGAGATTACGGAGCTTTTTGTAGTAGAAGAATACCGTAAGCAAGGGGTTGCCACCGCGTTAATGGCAACTGCAGAGGATTATTTCAAGGATAAAAATGTGAAGAGGTATCAGTTGTTTACGGGGAAGCAGAATGAAATTGCCCAAGCTTTTTATGAGAAGAATGGATATACAAAATCAGAGGAGCAGATGTACAGAAAGAGGGTATGAACGATGAGTATAGTCAAAGCAGATGCATCCAACTTGAAGGAATGGGTCCAATTGTCTGCAAAGCTATTCACTGATGAATCATTCGATGAATTGTATAAAGCGTATGCTGATTTTCTAATCACGCAAAAGGAAATAGGATTTTTGTATCGGCGAAACAATAGGAGTGTTGCTTTCATTAATGTATCCATACGCCATGACTATGTGAATGGAACCGACACTTCACCAGTGGTATTTATTGAAGCTCTTTATGTACTTCCCCAGTACCGCCAGCAAGGTATTGCGCGAGAATTACTTTCACAGGCAGAACAATTTGCAAAAGAAAGCGGAGTAGCGCAGCTTGCATCTGATTGTTTGCTCCAGAATACGAATAGCGAATTGTTTCATAAGAGCTGTGGGTTTGAAGAAAAAGAGCGAGTCATCTGTTTTGTTAAAAATGTAAATCGAGGTTTCGGCCTTAGTGAGTCAGATGAATAAATTCATGAGGCAGAAGATTGAGGAGGTTGTACTGTGGTAAATGAAAAAAAGGAGTTATTCCTGGAACAACAAGAAGCGCTGCTTGGCGTGTTAAAAGCCCGCTTTGAGAAAAACATGAATCGCCACGAGGGATTGGAATGGGACAAAGTGAAACTAAAGCTGGAAGCCGATAAAGGGAAATTATGGTCCGTTCATGAGATGGAAAGAACCGGCGGTGAACCGGATGTAGTTGGTTATGATGAAGAGTCGGGAGAATACATTGTCTGTGACTGCTCAGTTGAAAGCCCCAAAGGGCGCAGAAGTGTATGTTACGACGTCGAGGCCTTGAACGCAAGGAAACAAAATAAACCGGAAAATAGCGCCATGGAAATGGCGGCTGAACTGGGTATTGAGCTTCTAACGGAAGAACAATATCGGGAGTTGCAGAAACTTGGGGATTTCGATACAAAAACATCAAGTTGGGTGAGAACACCTTCCGATATCAGAAAGCTCGGCGGTGCAATTTTTGCTGATTTCCGTTATGGACAGGTCTTCGTTTATCATAATGGTGCAGAATCGTATTATGGCGCCAGGGGTTTCCGTGGCTTGCTTCGGGTTTGATTGGGTCAAAAGCCTTCACCCGTTAAAAGTGCGAAAGTTGGGCGAAACGATCCATGTCCTTGCAGCAGCGGTCTGAAGGATAAAAAATGCTGCGGGAAGTGATGAAAGGGGAGAAAAGGATGTATTTTGGAAGCAAACGTTCAAACACTGTTAAACCAGCAAAACTGAACGAAACGGACAAGGCGAAAATAATTGTTAATGTTCGTAAGTTGATTTCCCTATCTTCAAAATCAAAATTAAGTACAATTGTGCATCGCTTTGAAGTGAGAGCTGGCAGATTGTACTTCTACCGTTTGCAAGAACAGTTTGGTTGGGATGATCCTGATATGCAGTTCATAAAGCCCCTAATTAATGGGAAATACAAGGAGTTTCCATGGGCTCGTATTACGCTTTATGATGCACAAGGAGATAAGTGTGAGGTTGATTGGCAACGCTATACGGGGCAGTGGATTAGCTTGACTGAAGGGAATCTTGCCAAATGCCTTGTTTATATTGAAGAGAATGATGATATGTTTCATTAAGAGCATCTTGACGAAATCGGAACTTCATGGATCAACATCGTTCGCAAGCAGGAAGGGAATCCGACAGGATTGGTTCTGGTCAGAATTTCGCCTCAGCCGGACAAGACGGAGAGCGGATTGACGTTCACAGCAGACATCATCGCAAATTATTGGAACGCAGCCTGCATGTTTTATCTGACAGGTGAGACGGAACGCACCGTGAATTATTACCAACAGGCTGTAGACAAAGGCTGGGTGGATCACCATCAGCCGCATTACCACGAATATGTGTACCGGGAAGAGGACAGCGAACAGATTGGGCGTGTTATCGCCGGGCAGATTCCAATGTAGAGCGGAACTTACAAGGGCCAATTTACCAATTTACTTCATATGAGCTGTTTCGCGAACATGATAAAGAAAGAAGCCGCACATATACGTAAGCAATTTAAGATGGATCACGATTTGTTGAATCTGTACGACATTCTCAACGTGTATATTATGAAGGAAAGCAACGAGATTTATCATTGGGTACGCCAGCCGTTTGGCCTGTTGGACAGAGAGAAGCAGGAACTCTATATGAACAATTTCAAAAAACTGCTGACCGGCGAATCGGACCAGAAGCTGTTCGAATTGAAGTTTCTTGAGAAAGTATGAACGGGATACGGTGATCACGTTCGTTCGCGGACAGTATTCCCGCCCGACCAAGGGCAGGAATGATGAAGCTGAAGAGACGGGGAAGGACGAAGTGTTCGCGCATCCGTTCATTCTATGCAGCGTGAATTCCACGGAGCAGCAGCGTGATGCCCAAATTCACCTCCAAGTCGATTAAGATTGACACCAAGGTTGCCACGATCTCGATCAGCCCGCAGGATCTGAAGTATGTGAGACAGGTCAACTATCAAGGGAAACGTTGCATAATGATCGAGATCTCTGAAGATGCGGTGATCGAAGATTTTACACTCAGTACAGAGACGTTATAGACTGATTTGGCCACTGACCGGAAGAACTTGGCTATTTGTACTTAAGGATATAGTCGATATATTTCGTTGCACTGTTATTAATTTCTTCATCGCTGGCTTGAAATGAGGCTCCGAAGACCGCAAAGCTGGGTAGTGCTATTGCGCCTACATGCCTTATACTGGCTTTAAAAGGCGTAATCACTTCATCCACGGTAAAAGAAACAGAGCCGCCTTGCTGATAATTTTCTTTTTTGTCGCCTATGGACATGGCAAGCCCCATCCGCTTTCCTTTAAGCTTGTCACCTGTCGATCCAAAAGCCCACCCGTAAGCAAAAACATCATCAAACCATTTCTTCAATAGAGGCGGGTAACTGTACCAATACAGCGGAAATTGCAAGATGACATGGTCATAGACTTCCAACAGTTTCTGTTCTCTGGCAACATCAATGCTCCAGTCAGGATACTCTCGGTAAATCTCATGAAGTGTAATATCGTTTGGATATAGTAGCAGTTCTTCTTTCCAGCGTTGGTTTACCCGTGAAGTCTCAAGGTTCGGGTGCGCCAAAATTACCAATGTGTTCATTATGAAATCTCCCTTCTCAGAGCCTGTATTCATTATGCAGCAGGTTTAAAAAAAAGAAAATACAGACAATAAAGTAAGAAGGTTACTTCAAGGTGTGTACTGGATCCAGGATAAGATATATGCAACAATGAGTTTTTAAACCGTTTTTACAAAATTGCACTAGAGGTGTTATGTCATGAAGCAATATCATTTGGGCATAGAGGCAACACTTGAAATCATCGGCGGCAAGTGGAAAGCGCTGATTATCTGCTTATTGATGTCCGGTGCAAAAAGAACAAGCGAATTACAGCGCAATATTCACGGCATTTCACAAAAGGTTCTGATCCAGCAGCTTCGGGAGCTTGAGAAGGATGGACTTGTCAGAAGAAATGTATACCCACAGATGCCGCCAAAAGTCGAGTACAGCCTCACGGAATATGGAGTTACAGCCAATAAGATTGTTGACGTGATGTGTACTTGGGGGAAAGAGAATATCAAAATGAGACAATTGCAGGGCGAAGATATCCTTCTGCTGGAGGAGAAGCTACCGGAGGACGTTAGGGAATATTTGTCGTGAAGGATTCGTATTCTTTCATTAAGCCGACTACATATTTGTAGTTGTGCTCTAAGCAGAAATCCAAATTTTTAATAAAAGTCTTCCATTCTCTGATGTTGAACGGGATTTGTGACTTTACAATTTGGCCGTCTTTTGCTAAGGGCGCTCAAGCTTAATGGTGGAGAAGGTAGCCATCAATTTGATTGACGCCAGAATTCCGGATAATGAAGGGAATCAGCCTATTGATGAGTCTATACAGGCCGAAGGGGACAATGCATATTTTGCAACGGTTCCGGTAAAAGCGATGGTAGCTAATATTAGAAAGCATGGAATACCGGCAACGCTCTCCTTCTCAGCGGGAACGTTTGTTTGCAATTATATAATGTATGAGGTGCTGCATAACATAGCCAACCAGCATGACGGAGTACGAGCAGGATTTATACATGTGCCGTTCCTGCCGGAGCAGGCAGTGGGCAGAGCAGATGGAACGGCAAGCATGCCGCTGGAAACCATTGCAAAGGGATTGGAATACGCGATAGCAGCCATAGTGGAGATGAAAGAAGAACCTAACGAAACTATGGGAACCCTAATGTCGGGTGATTGAAGTCGCTGATGAATGAAGTATTTGTTAAATCGAAAGTATGGGTCGGAACTGGTTAGCGGGGATATTGTGAAGGCAGTGGGACTGTTTGATGATCTCCGGTATCATTTATCATTTCATGAACATAGAGCCTTGGTCTCTTAACAGTTCTTTCGATTTCAGATTGATGATCAGCTCCTCGACGGCCGAGCAGCTTGCTAATCCGCATATGACAATAAGGGTTGCAGTGAGTCCGAACAGACTGTACAGAAACGGGAAGCTGAACAGCATCAGCCCGGTTGCCTTGTTCGCATAGGTGTGAAGGAAGGATAATGCGCGGTATTTGATATATCCGACCAGCAAAGAGCCCAGGCGTACCAGCGTGACAGCGGCGATCCAGCAGATGATCCACAAGGGCAGAGAAAGAAGCGGCAGGAAGACAGCCAGCAGAGCGGCTGTAAAAACAGCGTCGGCGATACTGTCTACATTGGCCCCCAAAGGGCTGGCGCTGTTGGTTCTTCTTGCGGTATATCCATCGAGTACATCACTGATCCCGCACACAATATAGATGCCAAAAAACATGGCGGATAACGGCTGCACCATAAGCAGCAGGAGGGAGCAAAGTATCCTCAGCGCGGAGAGGGCATTGGGTATATGTTTTTGGATGCGGACCACCTCAATCGTGAATACTTACCGATAAAAATTCTAATTTGCAGCGTCACCAAGCCTCATATCGCCCTTCCTCCACCTGTGTGCAAAGGCTGTAAAGTGCAGAGATGCTGCGAATCTGCGCCCGATTCAGCATCGTTAAATGCTTGTCAATGCTGGCCACAATGGCCGCGATCTGATCTGTATCGGTGAAGTCAAAATGCTGCATTTCCTTACAGATGTGTTCGACAGCATATTTCTCCCCACGTGCGCGCATGGCCAATTTAAGCGCCTGTATGATCAGAATTTCGTCCATATTGTGCTGGGTGAATTTCCGGTAATTATTGGTTGTGCATCTGCTTGCGGATATAAGTCCTATATTATCCCAATACCGAATGGTAGAAGGAATAATGCCTGTGGACTTGCTCACCGTATCCAGTGAAATCTCCTGAAGCTCAACGTTGTGCTTCTTTTCCCCCAATAAGCGTGTTCTGATATTCTCGCAGACGTATTTGTCATTCCGCAGTGAGACCTGTGCTTGGTTGGCCATCCACAGTGCTTCATCTATTTGGTGCGCCATTACGGGTTTAAGCATATTTGCAATCGCTGACAGAGTAAACCCATGCATCATTTCTCTAATGCAAACGAAATAGGCGATATGTTCTGCGGTGAAGATGCGATACCCACTCTGTGAACGTTCGACAGCCGGAACCATTCCGTTTTCCTCATAGTGTCTGAGCGTCGTTGTGCTTATGTTCAATTTCCTTGCTATATCAACAGGACGCATCTGCATGCATAAAGCCTCCTTCCATGACCTTCAACATTATAAAGGTACTCTAAGGTTTATTCAATAAAAGTCGATAACGACAGTGCCAAATCTCCTTTATTGCGTTAATGTTATATAATTTAAGTAACAAGTCAGCACAGGAGGTAGGGGATGTCAATTATCGAGATCATCAGAGCGCATGAGGGCAACTTGAAGGACGTTTCACTGGAAATACCCAAGAACAAATTGGTTGTATTCACCGGACTCTCCGGTTCAGGGAAATCGACCTTGCTCCTGGATGTCCTATTCAATGAGTGCCAAAGACAATACCTGGAAGCGATTACTATGCAGGGTATTCATAAACCCAAAGTAGAACGCATCCGGGGGGCTTCCCCGGCTATCGCGATTACTCAGAATGACGCAAACAGCAATCCCCGCTCAACCGTAGGGACAATGACAGATATCTATACAGACCTGCGAATGGTCTATGAGAAGCTGGGCCGAAGGAGCTGCCCGCATTGCGGAGAAATGATTTCAGCTGCGGATTGCAAAGAGGAAACGGCAAAGATCGATAATCAGTTTTATGTCTATATGTATTGCTGCAACTGCGCCAAGAGGATGGATAAGGTCACACGTACACATTTTTCCTTCAATACCAGGGAGGGAGCCTGTCCGGCTTGTGACGGTTTAGGCAGATTCCATTCTATCCACAAAGAGCGGGTTGTTAACGAAAAGCTGTCATTGGAAGGTGGGGCAGTAAGCTATTGGGAAGGACAATACGGAACCTATCAAACTTCGATACTGTATGCCGCATGTAAGCATTATGGCGTTCCCGTTCCGGCCAATATTCCTGTGGAGCAGTTTAGCGATATGCAGAAAGCAATGCTGTATGAGGGCATTGAAACGGATGCAGTGAGGAGCCACTTTCCCAATCACAAACCGCCGAGAACCACCGCATCAGGAAAGTTTGAGGGTGTTCTCCCGATAGTGTGGCGGCGATTATCTGAGAAAGACGGAAACGCCAAGAAGTTGGAAGGATTTTTTGACATTGTGGAATGCCCGGACTGCAAGGGAGAAAGGCTTGCTGAAGTCAGCCGAAGCATTACGGTGAATGGGAAGAGGCTGCCGCAGCTATCACTATTGTCATTGGAGGAGCTGTGTCAGTGGGTCAAAGACCTGGCTGCTTCGCTAACCGAACAGCAATCGGAGCTGGTACAGGCTTATCTGCTTGACATACAGACCAAGCTCACACGCATTGTCAATGTGGGATTGGGCTACCTCTCGGTTGACCGGCAGATTGTCACTTTATCCGGGGGAGAAATGCAGAGGCTAAGACTCGCAGCCATCCTCGACTCAGAATTGTCTGGCGTAATTTACATTCTGGACGAGCCTACGGCAGGACTTCATCCCAAAGATACCGCAGGGCTGATCACTATACTTCGGAAATTGCGTGACTTGGGAAACTCGGTGCTAGTTATTGAACACGACACAGATGTTATGGCCGCCTCTGACTATATAGTGGACATAGGCCCCGGCTCTGGGAAAGAGGGGGGCGAAGTGGTTGCAACCGGGGGACTTGAAGAAATCATGAGTCAGGAAAACTCTGTTACGGGAAATTATCTTCGTAGTCCTCAGCCTGGCAAAACTAACTTCAGAAAAGCTGCCGGCGCAGTCTATATTAAAGCAGCGGACAAGTTTAATTTAAAAAATATCAGTGTTGCTATTCCTGTCGGCTGCCTAACTGCGGTAACCGGGCCTTCCGGTTCCGGTAAATCGACTTTAATATTTGAGGTGCTCGCCCAAAATGAACAGAATCGGAACAAAAATTGTGTATCCGGCCTTGAACAGTTTGATAACATCATCCAAATTGAACAGTCGCCAATTACTAAAATGAAACGTTCCAATGTAGCAACCTATTCAGAGGTGTATTCAGAAATTAGAACGGTTTATGCCAAGACGGATGCTGCCAAGCAGGAAGGTCTAACAGTCAAACATTTCTCGTTCAATACCCCCGGAGGCAGATGTGAGAATTGCGAGGGACTAGGATATATCGACAGCAATATGCTATTCTTTTCCAATACGAGGGTTGTATGTCCCGTCTGTAATGGCAAGCAGTTTAATAACACAGTATTAGCTGTGAAATATAAAGGCCTCTCCATAAAGGATGTCCTCCATCTTTCCGTAGTAGAAGCCGTTGATTTCTTTGCAGACCATTCCAAGCTCATTCGAATCTTGCAACTGCTTCAAGATGTCGGGCTAGGGTATTTAGAACTTGGGCAGACCCTAACCACGTTGTCGGGCGGCGAAGGACAGCGGTTGAAGCTTGCAAAAGAATTGATCGGCAGCAGTAGAGGCACCAAAAATCTGTACTTGATGGACGAACCAACAACTGGATTGCATCCGCAAGATATTGAACATTTTCTTGTCCTTCTGAATCGGATAGTAGACGCAGGCAATTCTGTAGTAGTAGTAGAACACAATCAGCAGGTGATCAGAAACAGTGATTGGATCATTGATCTTGGACCCGAGGGAGGGGCAAGAGGCGGCGAGATTGTATTCACAGGAACACCCAAAGAAATGATGGAAATAACAGGCGGAAAGAGGGAAGCTTATGGTTTTCAATAAAGACCGGATGGATAAATCTACTCTGCTGAAAGAGCTTGATTCGCTGGGATATTCGGACAGAATGAATAGAATAGCCCTTCTCGGCCGACGGCATGTAGGGGATGAGTTCTATTCCAATTTGTTGTTATCCTTGCTGGAGGAGGGCGCCTATGAGGCGCATCTGGCTTTAACCGGTGCAAGGGCAACGAACAATGCCAATATCGTTCTGCTTGCCCTGAAGCATCCTAAAGCAGGCGTCCGGTGCAGGGCGGCAGGTCTTATGGCTACAGTGGTTGCGGACAGGGACACGGATATAGAACGTGAAATTATAACCATGTCATACGAATGCCGCCGCAAATTGCTCAGTAGTATTGTAAACACCTGTCGTCAAGATTGGGCGGAGCGTCTATTGCCGTTGGTGTATGAACGCTGGGGAGCGCAGGAGGCAGCCCTTGTGCTGTCAGCCTGCGGTGAGGAGACGGTTCGCAAGTGGCTTGCCGATCTGGGTTATGCCGTGCAGAACTGGAAGACCTTGTCCAAACGTCATCCTGACCTGGTAGCGGCGTATTTCCAGACCACGTTAAAGAACGCGCCTCTTCGGGACAAAACACAGGTTTGGTGGAGATTCTCGTCTGCCATGGAGAGCTTAAGCTTTTCTAAGCCGGCTTTGATTCTGGAATGTGCCCTGAAGGTTGGCCCGGTAGATATCATCCATCCTGTGTTAAAAAAACAACTGGGGCCATTGGTTCGGAACCATCCCGATGCCGTGTTCAAACTGCTGACACGCGAAGAGGCGCTAAGTGATCTGATTCGACATGGTGTGCCTAAAGTTCTTCTCAAAAGAAGAAACAGGCTGTCCATGGATCAATGGATGGAGCTGGCGACATTGCTCGCAGATACTCCCATGCATATAGCGAGATTGCTTCATAGCGTGGCACCTTCCAAGCGTAAGATGATTTTTGAGGCGGTATATGAAGAAGATAAACGACACACACGTATTTTCCCAAAGCATTTACTGGATGTATTGCCGCATGAGCTGCAGGACCAGGAAGCCGCCCGTATGCTGGGTCTTCGGGAGATCCGGGATGATCGGGACAGCCTGCTGCGGACTATGGCTCGCCGGAGCATTGCTTATTCCAGAGAAATGCTGGAGCAAGCATCAAGGGTGTCCAATGCTGATGAACGTGCTGCGGCATTTGCCTATTTGGTTAAGAGTACGGCACTGTCGAGACGCGGAATGGAGGAGACGCTGCAGGTTCTGATTCGAATCAAAAATGATCAGGATGCGGTGCGTGGCGCCGTGATGACCGAGCTCTCAAGCAGTCCGCCGTCTATGTTTACGAATGGGCATATTGAGGAACTGACTGTGCTTGTGGACAGCGTTGTTGAAGCCAGAGATTCATCCTATACCACAACCGCTGCCACGGAAAAACTAGCCCTGGCCATTATACGACATCAGGCCTTGCAGCCCCGCAGCGAGCTGTTTCAGTTCTCGTTAAGAACCATGCGAAGGCTGGTGGAGCGGGATGGTCAGTTTACCCTGCCGTCATTGCAAGCTGCAAATTTGCCTAAAGGTGCGGAACAGATTCTATTCGATGAGCTGTATGCCCTGGCTTCGGAAGCAAACAAAAGAGAAAATTACAACCTGGTGATCCGGTTAGCTGATTCGTTCGGAAAAAGAGGGTATGCTCTGCCCAAGCTTCAGCAGTTATTGGAGGAAGCGACTAAAGCGAAAGCTGCAGCTGTACAAGCGGCTAGACAATGGCTTGCCCCTCACCGTACGCGTGATGAGAGAGTCAAAGCATTATTGAATAGGGATAAATCCTTTATCACTGTAAACGAAGTCTTTCTGCATCTGCATGGACAACGCCAGGAATGGCTGGACCCATTTATATCTGGCGCTGCAATTAAAGGGAAGTTTCTGACGGGCAAAACCATTTATCTGGTCCCCGCAACGGACGGGTTTCACCGGTGGCTGCCGCGTCAGCAGAAATCGTTGGCCGCTCTGTTGGAAAGAGTAGCCTTGGATACAAAACGCAGTTATTCTGAACGTGCAAATGTGATCAAGATTATGGCAAGAATGCCTGAACTGTTCCCGGATAAGCTGCTGGAGCTGCTGGAGGATCAGGAAGTGCCTGTAGCAGAAGCTGTGCTGTATGCGCTGTCCTTGTCGGAGGAACCTGAGAGGGCGCTTCCCATTCTTCTGGATAATCTGGATGGAGATCAGGCCCGTGTAGCGATGTATGCGATTCCCAAATGCGTGCGCAGAGTGAGTCCGGTACTATTAGCCTCCTTGCTGAAAGAACTTCTAAGTCAGGATAAGCTGAAAATTACGGTCAGAAAAGAGGCTGTCCGGTTGCTTGGCGCCTATCGAAGCAGCGGCAGCCTGCTGCTGCTCTTGAATGAGTATGAGAAGCCGGGTGCACACAAGGATGTCATGATTGCCATAGGGCATGCAGCGAGGCAATGGCTGGATGATGAACGCGGCTGGGCGATCCTAAGTGCAATGGCTTCTTCCCCGGAGCGCAATATTGCCGAAAGCCTGCTGTCCCAGCCTCCTGGTGAGCTTCCGGTTCATGCCCGCTCCCGGTATCTGGAATTCATTATCCGGATAGCAGGCCATGCCGATGCGGCCGTGGCAGCGGCTGCATTCTATGCAATGATCCGTTGGACGGGCGGTAATGAAGAGGTCATTGCGGCGGCCGCTGCAACGGCTGTCGTTGATCTGGAAGACAGCAGCAGATGGTGGGCTGCAATGGTTGCACTGATTGAGGCTTGCCGTGACGGCAAGGCCAATGAACAGATGATAGAGGTTTACAAGCGGTTGGCGGACGCTCCGCCCAGGGAGGAATGGAATGCCGCTGCCCAGAGGGATATGCCGCACCGGCAACGGCTTCTGAGATTGACAGACCAACTGATATCCTTACCCAAGCACACACGGCTGATCCTGGCCCCTCTGTATTTGGGGATTATGGATTGTCTTGCGCCCCATGAGACCTTTACACATGTTGTAATTAAATTCAGCATCACAGCCATCGATTGGAATAATGCAGAGGAAGCCGTCGCCCATCTAACACGTGTGGTGAATGGTCTGACCAAACAGCCTTATCTGCTGAAGGAAACCTATGAACAACTTGCCCAGAATTTAGAGGGCAGCAAGGGGTTCTGGAATCCCGAAACGATATTGGAAGTGGTAGACGCTCTCGGGTCTGAGGAGGACTTCGAACCGCTGTACCTTTCAGTTGCTTTGCTTGAGGCTGCCGGAACGGCTGTAATGTGGAGTGCGGATTGTGCTAACCGTCTAAAGTCCTATCGAAATCATAAGAATGAGGCCATTCGCTCCCTTGCCTTGGATATTTGGACAGCAATGGAGTAGAGTATGGTCTTCCTATGTAAATATGATAGTGGTACAGCATATAACAAGAGTCCCAATGAGGTTGAAGCCGTACATTGGATGACCTGCGATGAAATAATGAATCATCCCCAAGCTCCTCCTTGAAGCAGTTTTTGAGCAGTTTCCTATCTTGAAGTCAGATGATTTCGGATTGAAGAAGATTGAAGATCATCATCTTAACGAAGTTTTTGAAATTTATAACAAAATCGTGTGCGTTTATTAGTGGAAGTTATTACTGCAGTTCGTCAAGCGTCAGGTGAAAACTTCACCATCGGTATCCGGGTTCGTAAAGTCGAAAATGGTGATCCATTAGCCACCTTTGATCCAGAACTAGTGCTAAGACCAGACGCAAAAATTAAAGATTTTGAAATAGTAGCTGAAGTAAATTAAATATTAAACTACCGGAGAACGACAGTTCAGCATTGACCGCCTAATGATAGGGCGGTTTTTCTTTTGGTCAGATATATAGAATTGCCGGGAAACATCTAAACCCGCTCCGTTATTAGGTTGTTGGTAGGCTTGACGACTTTCTTCCCCCCGGCATGAATTTCAGCAGCATTTGTTCTAACGATGTTTAGAGAGGGATATTCCATTGGGGTTATCTTCGTGAAAACGGTTATTGACAGGCTCTATCTACGGTGCTATATTCAAACTTATAATTCCTATCAACAAACTAGGTATTAATAATGCGACATATTGCATGATGGACAGGCACAGGTTTGGGGGAACAGTGAAATGTCAGAAGATAGCTTTATCCAAATGAAGCAGGTAACGAAAAGCTTCTATAAAGACACACATGCTATTGAAGTGTTGAAGGACGTAAACCTTGAGGTGGAGAAGGGCGATATATTCGGCATTATTGGCTACAGTGGTGCTGGCAAATCGACCTTGATCCGATGTATTAACGGGATTGAGAGCCTGACGAGCGGCGAAGTGACCGTCGATAAGCAGATCGTCAGCAATCTGACGGGAAAAGAGTTGCGGCAGTTCCGCAGGCAGGTTGGCATGATTTTTCAACAATTTAATCTGATGCCTTCCCGCACTGTTCACGGCAACATCGCGCTGGCGCTTCGAAACAGTGGATTAAGCAAGCAGCATAAAGAGCAGCGCATCATGGAATTGCTTGAACTGGTGAACATTCGGGACAAGCGTGACGCTTATCCGTCGCAGCTGAGTGGCGGGCAGAAGCAGCGCGTAGCGATTGCCCGTGCTCTGGCCAATCATCCCAAGGTATTGTTGTGTGATGAAGCGACCAGTGCGCTTGATCCGCAGACAACCAAGTCCATCTTGCAGTTTCTAAAAGACCTGAACCGAAAACTGGGAATTACGATCGTTATAATTACCCATGAGATGGGGGTCGTGAAGGAAATCTGTAACAAAGTGGCGATCATTGACCAAGGGGTGATTCTGGAGCAGGGCGATGTTTTTTCTGTCTTCTCCAATCCAAGAGAGCCGTTAACCAAGACCTTCCTGGAAACCACGTCCAATCTGAGCAAGGTGGATGAGTTGATTCGTATGAACTCGCCATTGGTACAGCTGGAGGAAGGGCAGATCATCCTGAAATTAACCTATACCAACACAACGGTCTCGGAGGCGTTGATTTCAGAGGTTTCCAGAAGATTCTATGTGAATGTTAACATTATTGCCAGTGATATTGAGATTGTGAACGATATGCTGCTCGGTGGGCTTGTGGCGGTTCTAAGCGGCGAACAAGCCGGCATTGATCAAACCTTGACTTATTTGCATGAGAAAAATGTTGTCGTGGAGGTGATCAGGGATGCTCGATCAAGTCATCAACCAATTGCTGCCGAATGTCTCTAAAGTATCCGATGTTTTTTATGGGGCCGTTCTTCAGACTTTGCAAATGTTTGCTATCGCAGGTTTCATTTCGTTTGTGCTTGGTTTGTTTTTTGGCATTGTCCTGCTGGTCTGCAAACCCAATGGCATTCTCGCAAACAAAGTGGTCTATAACCTATTGGATAAGGTCATTAATATACTGCGTTCCATTCCTTTTATCATTATGATTGCCGCGCTTATTCCGTTAACCCGACTAGTGGTAGGAACGGCGATTGGCACGACAGGCGCGATTTTTCCGCTGGTGGTTGGCATCACCCCCTTCTTCTCCCGTCAAATTGAATCTGCTCTGAGCGGGATCGATCCTGGATTAGTGGAATCAGGGAAAGCGATGGGCATGAGTGCGAATGAATTAATCATTCATGTTTATTTGAAAGAGAGCATTCCAGCCATTGTGCGGGCCACAACCATAACCAGTGTGAACTTGATTGGGCTGTCGGCAATCGTCGGGGTAGTGGGCGGCGGTGGCATTGGAAACTTTGCGATTATGTACGGTTATCAGCGCAATCAGATGGATGCGACCTATGTTTCGGTTATTGCCTTGCTAATCATCGTAAGCATCATTGAATTGCTGGGGAAAAGTTTTTTGCGAAAGACTACATACTATTAAAACCATGTGAGGGAGAGAAATGAACATGAAGGTCAGACTATGGGTGAGCGTATTATTGGTGTTTGCAGTACTCTTGACAGGATGCGGCGGCAAGACTGACGGTGAAGCTTCGGTTGTAAAAATCGGGGTTGTAGGAGAACCGCATAAAGTCATTTGGGACGCTGTGAAGGAGAACCTGGCGGCTGAAGGTGTAGAAGTTGAGCTTTCGTTTGTCACATTTACGGATGGCATTATTGCTAATCAGGCATTAGCGGATAAAGAACTAGACTTCACACTGTTCCAACACTATGCTTTTCTCGAACAAGAGGTAGCGGACAAGGGATATGATTTTGCCGTAATTGGTGAAGCATTGGTAGCGCCGCTTAGCGTATATTCCAAAAAAATCACGGATGTGGACCAGATCAAAGACGGGGACAAGATTGCTATTCCAAACAATGCAACCAATGCAGGCCGAGCGCTTAAAGTGCTGGAGCGTGCCGGCTTGATTGAAGTGGATGCCAGCAAAGGCTACATGCCAACCGTACAGGATATTACAACGAATAAATTCAATCTGGAAATTCTTGAAGTGGACCCTGCGCTGATTCCTTCCTTGCTGCCTGACCTTGCTGCCGGCATTACCAACAGCGGGATTGCGATTGATAATGGACTAAGCCCAATTACGGATGCGATCTATTCGATTCCAGTGGATGCTAATGATGAGACTATCAAACCGTATATCAACATCTTTGTAGCAAGATCGGAAGACAAAGATAATGAAACCTATCAGAACATCGTGAATGCTTACCGGCAAGACAATGTGGCCAAGGCGATGCTGGACGAATATAAGGGCGGCTTGCTTCCTGCTTGGGACTATCAAGAGTAATGCGAGTAATCAAATATCTGCAGGCACGCGGCAACAGGGCAGGAGGCTCAGTATATGAGTGAGTGGCATGTTACAAAGAAAATTAAGAAGCATACAGATCTGTTGATTCAGTGGCGGCGCCATCTGCATCAGCACCCGGAATTATCGTTCGCGGAGTTTGATACCGCCCAGTATATTGTGGAACAAATTGAAAAGATGAACCTGCCTGTGGCGGTTACCCGGCCAACACCGACAAGTGTTATTGTCCGTCTGGATGGCGCAAGTGAAGGGCTGACCCTCTTGCTGAGGGCAGATATTGATGCCCTTCCGATTCAGGAGGACAATGACCTGGCTTTCAAATCGGTTAATGAAGGCATTATGCATGCCTGCGGGCATGACGCGCATACTGCGATCTTGCTCGGCGTGGTGAAGATTCTGGGTGAACATGCCGAGCAGATCAAAGGTACAATCCTCTTCGTATTCCAAGCCGCAGAAGAGGTGGGCGGTGGCGCAAGGGAACTGATCCGTACAGGTATTCTGCAGAGTGTCGATCAAGCCTATGCCATCCATGTCTCGCCTTCCATTCCTACAGGCCAATATGGTGTAGGTTACGGCGCGCTGATGGCGGCCGGGGAAGCGTTTGATGTGGAAATCTTGGGCAGCGGCGGACACGCGGCCAAGCCGGAGGAAGCCAATGATCCGATCAACATAGCCATCCAGGCGATTACAGCAGCGAAACAACTGTTGGAACGCAAGACGGATCCGCTTCATCCCAAGCTTATGTCAGTCACCTATTTCAACGCTGGACGGAACAATAATGTGATCTCCCAACAGGCGAAATTTGGCGGGACATTGCGAACGCTGGATGTGAATTTGTTGCAGGAGGTCAAGGCCCATCTGGTTCAAACCTTAAAGTATGTGACTGCCCTTTATGGAGCAGATTTCCACATCCGGTTCGAAACCGATGGGTTGCCGCCAGAGGAGCCGCCATCCCAGGCGTTGTTCAATAATTATCAGACGACTCGTATTGCGGCGAACGCCATCGAGAATCACCTTGGCAAAGACCGCATCACGACTGTCCAGCCATCGTTGACAGGTGAAGATTTTGCTTTTATCTCGGCGATCGTGCCTGCGACAATGGTGTTCGTGGGCGTAAGAAATGAAGCATTGGACGCCGTTTATCCGCTTCATCACCCTAAATTTCGAATGGATGAAGCCGTATTGGAGAATGGAGTCGCCTATTTCCTAAGTCTTGTAACAGAATTGGCTGTGTGGGAGCAGCCGGTCGACCCAATAAACTAACAGAAATGATAGTTAAGGTTGATGAAATGGAATAGTCTAAAAGAACGCAAAAGACGCTCGGGGAATCGCTCCCTGCAGCGTCTTTATTTTGCATCCATCGCTGCGGGTACCCCCGAACTTTTTGATTGCGCTTACATACTTCTTAAGAATGATCGCTGGTTTTTAAGTTTTCATCACTATTCATCCCAAGCGCACGTCTATACAATAAAAATAGATTCTCCTGACGGCAGCTCAGCAAAGGAAGAAAAGGAGGAGCGGGGCTTGGCTGGGGCAAAGAGTTATGCGTTCTATCGGGCATGCTGTCGTTTGATGGTTCCCATCCGATATTTGGAATCGTAGTAAGTACTCTGGTGAAAAGTATATTGTCTGCTGCTGAAGATCACTCGTATAATAGTTGCAACTAGAATGGAAGCGCTTCACAACAGGCTTCCTGATGCGAAGGAAGGCCGTTGCAATGAAGAATTTGAGGATCGTACAGAAAATGGCGCTTGGCTACTTGCTGCTCGTGCTTTTGCCTATTATTGTGTTCGGCGGTTATTTGTACAATCAGTTCTACATGGATGTCATGTCAGAGTATTCGGAAGGGAAGCAGAAGCTGGTCATTCAAGCGGGTGAAGGGTTCCGGTCGAATCTGAAGCAGGTGGAATCGATTCATGCTCTGTTCCTGAACAATCAGCAGATGATTGATTATCTTAGCGGCAATTATCATTTAGAGCTGCAACATGTATACAACTATCTCAAAGATATTCGTCCGCTGTTTATTTATGCACAATCGCGCAAGAACGAGATTTCATCTATTAAACTGTACAAAACTTTGCCTGAGGTCTACTCGGTCGACGGCGAGCTTGAGGACCTGGACCAAATGGATGAGGAACCATTAGCTCTGCTGAACGAGGTTAAAGTAGATGAAGGCGTCTGGCTGCGGCGCAGTGGAGCGGAAACCGCTGTGCTTCCCAAGTTGAGCTACTACCAGCGTATTTATAATAACAGCTATACGAAACCACTGGCTGTGCTGGAGATTATTACAGATGATTCGTTTCTGCGAAATTTCCTCAAATCGGTTGATGTCAATCAGAATATGCAAGTACTGATGGTACAAGGCGGCGAAACGCTGTACCACAGCGAAGGGATCGAGCTGGACGATGAACAGACGGCTGGCTTGCTGGCCATGGCCGAAGGCAGCGATCAAGGCTATGCCTATTTGCGAAAAGAGAGGACACTCGTGAACTCGTTGTCGATCCCTGAGCTGTCCACGACGTTCTACTTCTTCAGCCAGATGGACGAAGTATTCGTTGACATCCGGATCAAGGTGTTGATTCTCGCACTTATCCTGCTGGCGTCCCTAGTTGTGCTGACGGGGATCTATTACGCGGCGGCGTCCTCGCTCGTTCGGCGGATTCTTGGTTTGGCAAAACACATGCGGCAGGTGGACGAAAGCAAGCTGACTTATTACGAGGTTGGAAAGTCCAACGATGAAATTGACTTTCTGACCCGATCCTACAATTCGCTTGTCCACCGCATTGACGAACTGTTAAATACCGTGCATAAAGCCGAGCTCATGAAGAAGGAGGCGGACTATCTTGTGCTGCAAGCACAGATCAAGCCTCATTTTCTTTACAATACGCTTGAATCGATCCGTATGCTGGCAGAGATCAATAACGATCAGGAAGTGGTCAACGCTACGTACACGTTTGGCCGGTTGCTTCGGTACACGCTGAATTCTGGAGATAACGAGACAAAACTGCAGCACGAAATCGATAATGTCAGGAATTATTTGGATATGCATAAGCTGCGCATGTTGGATCGGCTGCACTTCTCCATCCAGATCTTGACGAATATTGACGATATTCGCTGTCCGCGGTTCATTCTGCAGCCACTCGTGGAGAACTGCATCCAGCACGGCATCGGGCGCAGCCGCAAGTGTGGGGAGATCGATATCGTTGTCAAACGGGAATGCACGGAACTCTTGATCGTGATCACCGACAATGGACCCGGCATTTCGGAGGAACACCTGGGCTTGATTCAAGGCGTGCTTGACAACGAACTGGATCGACAGGCTCTGCAGAATGAGAATTCCGGCTATGGCTTATACAATGTCAGCGAACGTATTCGCACGTTCTACGGCGGACAGACGCATCTGCTTATTGAAAGCCGCGAAGGAGAAGGAACGACATTTACCTTGAAGCTTACAGTAGGGATGACGAAAGCTGAATCGGATGATCGTCGATGACATGCCTTTGAGGATGAAGGAATTATTGCTAACTAAAGGAGTGTGACAAGGGTGGAACAACAACACAGAAACCTTATACCGGATACGTTAATGCTGGAGGAGCGGGCGGCCCATGCGATCAACGCGATGATCGGCATGGCTGACCATGACCATGGCTACATTCCATTCTTCAGCGCGGACTTGATGCATAAACCCGCCTATATGGTTCATGGCGACTGGGATTACGGCTCCTCTCATGGAAGAATGGTGGACGGCTTGATTCTGGCAAGGCATATGTCCGGCGAGATGTTCGGCAAGGAGGTAGAAGAGCGGTACCGCGAGAACCTGCTGTCGTTCTTCAAGGAGGACGGCATGAGCTACCGGCAAATGAATTCGACCCACAATTGGGAGCCAAACGCCAACCTGATCGACCAACGTGCCGTTATTCTGTCGCTGACGAGCTGGTACATGGAGTCGGGCGATCCGAAGGTGAAGGAAGCTGCGGACCGGCATGTGGCCGCCCTGAAGCGGATCGCCGTCAAGGAACGGGACGTCTGGTATTATCCGGCCTCTGAATACAAGGAGACGGGCTGGCCTTCGGTGAACGGCATGCAGCTGAGACTGGCGCCGGATCCGGCTGCCTTCTGCGGCAGGCTGGTCATGCCGCTGCTGAAATACTACGAGTTAACGGGAAATGAGGACGCTTACGAGCTATGTCAGTTCTTCACCGCGCTGATTGTGGAACGGAGCGGCGTCTTCAACAAGGACGGCAGCTTCAACGATTCGCTGGCCTATCGCAGTGGCCACTTTCATACCAGGCTTGGGACGCTGGATGCGATTGCGCGCTTCGGCATGCATTCGGGCAATGCGGCGATGATCGCTTGGGTGAAGAAGTGTTACGATTGGGCGCTAACCCAATGCACGGCGTTCGGCTGGACACCGGGCGATCTGCACGAGCAGGCCTACGAGCATGAGACATGCTCGCTGGTCGACTTGATCGCTTGCGGCATAACGCTGGCGAAGAGCGGATATGTCGAATATTGGGGTATCGTCGAGCGGTTCCTGCGCAACCATCTGGTTGAATCCCAGCTTCTCGATCTCGACTGGGTGGAGCAGACGGACGATAAGTCGCATGATATTCCGGCGGACAAATCTTTCTACAAGGTGGCGGAGCGTACCCGCGGATCATTCGCAGGCTATTCCGCACCGAATGATTTCGTATGCGATGTCAACGAAGGGCGGGGACATACGAGTGACCTGCAAATTTGCTGCCTGGGCTCGGGTACGCGCGGCTTATTCATGGGATGGAGCAACACGATTACGGAGAAGAACGGTACCGTCAGCGTCAATTTCCTGCTGAACCGCGGCTCGAAGTGGCTCGACGTCAGCAGCTATCTGCCCCATGAAGGCAAAGTTGTACTCGATGTGCGTTCAGATATTGCGCGTCTCCTGGTCCGGATTCCAGAGTGGGCCGGATTTACCAAGATCGGGTACATCCGCGAACGGGAAGGGACTGTGACGGAGGGCAAGGGCAACGAGGCGAGCTGTTGGGTCAACCGTCACTTCCTCACGCTGGGTCCGGCCGTAGCTGGAGAAAGAATCACAGTGACGTTCCCTTTGAGCTTCCGCAAGACACTGGAGAATGCGGTTGGCCAGACGTTCGAGACAGAATGGCGCGGCGACGATGTTGTGGGCATATCGCCCAAAGGTACGAAGAAGCCGCTGTACAGCGGACGCAAGGTGTTCGATCAGTCACCGATGCGCGAGGGTGATTACCGCCGATTGGACAACGAATTCGTCTGGTAGCAGCAGGCGGCGGTCCACATTTATGCGCGAAATGAATGAGTCTTGTCAAGCAAGGAGGAGAAAGGGTATGGAGAGTCCAAGGCAAAGCATTGCCAGTTTGCCCGATTATGAGAATTTGAGCGTGTTGCAGTTGAACACAGAGCGTCCCAGGGCCGCTGCTATCCCGTTTGCGGATGCACAGGCGGCTTTGGGGAACGACCGCATGGTCTCCCCTTATTATCAATGTTTGAATGGAGACTGGAAATTTTATTACTCGGAGAATCCGTCCGATGCCCCGGAGCGCTTCTATGAACCAATGTACTCCTGCGAGTTGTGGGATACGCTCCCGGTTCCGTCAAATTGGCAGCTGCACGGCTACGGTGTGCCCTTGTACAGCAGCAGCAAGTATCCGTTCCCGGTTGACCCGCCGTTCATTCCGAAGATGAATCCGACGGGCTGCTATGTCCGGACGTTTACCATCCAGGGCAGCTGGATCGACAGATCTGTCATTCTCGCGTTCGACGGTGTGGATGCTGCTTTTCATTTGTGGGTGAACGGAGAGGAAGTCGGTTTCGGTCAAGGCAGCCATAACCGGATGGAGTTCGATATTACGGCCTATATCCGCTCTGGGGAGAACAAGCTGGCGGTCCGCGTCTATCAATGGTCGACCGGCAGTTATCTGGAGGATCAGGACAAATGGCGGCTGAGCGGGATATTCCGGGACGTGTATCTGCTATCCGTCCCCAACGTGCATATGGTCGACGTCCGTATCCGGACCCGGCTGGGCGAGTCCTACCGGGAAGGCTTGCTGGAGCTTGCCGTCACCTTAAGCAATCGTTCCGACCGATGGGGAGAGGCTTGCGGCATTCATGCTGAGCTGCTGGGACCGGCGCATGAGCAGCTTGCCAGCCTGGAGCTTGCCGCCGCTGCGCCTGATCCCGGTGCGGAAGCTGTCGTCCATGCCGAGCTTCCGGTCAGTGATCCTGAGCTGTGGTCGGCTGAGCAGCCTGCTCTCTATACGCTCCTGCTGACGTTGACCGATGCGGAGGGGAAGGCAACAGAGGTGCATCGCTATACGGTCGGCTTCCGGGAAGTGGAGGTGAAGGACGGCCAGATACTCGTTAACGGCAGACGGGTCATCCTTCGCGGAGTGAACCGTAATGAATTCGATCCTGATCTCGGTCATGTGACAACGCTGGAGGCGATGGTCCGTGACATTACATTGATGAAGCAGCATAACATTAATACCGTCCGTTGCTCTCATTATCCGAACGAAGAGCGCTGGCTGGAGCTGTGCGATCAATACGGGCTGTACGTTATTGATGAAGCGGATTTGGAGACGCACGGCTGCGTATTTCTCGGGGAGATCAGCCGCTGGATCAACAATCCCGACGAGAAGACTGCCTACGAGAGCCGGTTGGCTGAGGATCCCGAGTGGAGGGAGGCATTCTTAGACCGGATGATCCGCGTGGTAGAGCGGGATAAGAACCACCCTTCCGTTATTGTCTGGTCCCTCGGGAATGAGTCGGGCTATGGGGACAATCACGATGCCATGGCTGCATGGACGAGAGCGACAGACCCGACACGTCCGATTCATTACGAACGGGCCAAGGATGCACCGGTTGTCGACATCATCAGCTCCATGTACCCTTCGGTAGACATGCTGATTGCCGAAGGGGAGAAGGCGGAGAAGCGGCCTTATCTGATGGTGGAATTCGGGCATGCGATGGGCAACGCACTCGGCAATCAGCAGGAATATTGGGACACCGTCTACCGTTACCCCCGGTTGTGCGGCGGGTTGATTTGGGAGTGGACGGATCTATCGATCCGCCGCCGGGCAAGCGATGGCAGCCTCCAATACACTTACGGCGGCGATTTCGGCGATGAGCCTCACAGCGGCCACTTCTGTATCGACGGGTTGCTGTTCCCCGACCGCAGTCCCAAGCCTGCCTTACTCGAATTCAAGAAGGCGATTGAACCAGTCACCGTCCATCCGGTGCAGCCGGAGAAGGGTGTTCTGCAGATAGGCAACCGCTACGATATGCTTTCGCTTGCGCATCTTGCCGTCCACTTTCGTGTGTATCGCGACGGCAAGATGCTGGAGGAAGGGGAGCTTGCACCGCTGCCTATTCCGGCAGGAGGCGAGGAACTCGTCACGATTCCTTATCGCACGCGCCCGGCGGAGGGGGGCGGCGAATATTGGCTGCATGTCAGCTTCGTTCTGCGCGATCATACGGCTTGGGCGCAGGCTGGCCACGAGGTGGCATGGGCGGACGTACCGCTGGGTAATTCAGCTTGTTCGGAGTCTGACGCCGATACGGAGGCGCCTGCCGGAGTGGCTAGGGCGGAGAATGATCGAATGATTACCGTAGACGGAGACGGCTTCACCTTGACGTTCGACAAGCTGAGCGGCGAAATTACCGGCTGGGATTATGAAGGCGTATCATTGCTCACACAGGGACCCCGCCTCAATCTGTGGCGGGCGCCGGTCGACAACGACGTCCATCTGGCGCAGCAGTGGCGTGATGCGGGCTATCCTGAGCTGGACGCCTATGTTCGCAGTGTCGAGTCATGGACGCTGCAGGACGACTCAGCCGTTCAGATCAAGACGGATTCTGTGCTCGGCGTTAAAGGTACCCGGCCGCTATTCCGGGTGGAGCAGCTCTATACGATTTACGGCAGCGGGGAAGTGATGCTGGAGAACCGGCTAACACCCTTGAAGGAAGGCTTGCCGCCTCTTCCCAGAGTCGGTATCCGGTTCACGATGCCCAACCGGTTCGACCGCTTCTCCTGGTTCGGCCGGGGGCCGCACGAATGTTACGCCGACCGCAAAGCCAGCGGGAAGCTGGGTGTATACGAAGGGACGGTCGATGAACAATTCGTGCCTTATATCAAGCCGCAGGAGAGTGGAAGCAAGGCTGACGTACGCTGGGCTGCTGTTACGGATGACAACGGCGTTGGACTGCTTATTGCGGGAGCGGGGATGCCGCTCGGGCAAGTTGGCGCAAGCCGGTATGGGACCCAGGCACTGAGCGAAGCCAAGCATCATACGGACCTGATTCATTCGGGCGAAGTGGAAATCTGTGCCGACTTAAGACAAACGGGTCTTGGCAATCATAGCTGCGGTTTTGCCCCGACCTTGCCCGCTTATCTGCTTGCCCCGGAGCTTACGGAATTTACAGTTCGGCTGAAGCCGTTCTCAGGCGATAAGCAGCGGACAGACGCGATCCGGCTATCGATGCCGATTGCGCGGAGAAACTGAACTTTGTGAACATAAAACAATGAATACTGGAAGAGGCAGGTAATGCATAATGGATATCTCCGCTTATTTGACACCGTACAAATGGAAGAAGCCTGTGCTTGTCGGATCAGGTGTGGAAGGAGCATTTGACAGCCACGCGGTAGATTGCCCGTTCGTGTTCAGGCACAATGACCATTTTTACATGATGTATGTCGGTTTTGATGGAACGGGCTATCAGACGGCATTGGCTGAAAGCGACGATCTGCTGAATTGGCAGCATCTGTCGACGATATTGACTAGAGACGAGGAGGGCAGCGCCTGGGATTCGCGCAACATTGCAGGCACATGGCTTTTGCGTGACAATGATATGCATGGTCCAGGCCATTTGAAGAAATGGAACGGCAAATACTGGCTAGTCTATCATTCCTACCCGGGTGATGGATATGAAGCGGGATCAGCCAAGATCGGGCTTGCCTGGACAGAAGACGAAAGCCTGATGAGCTGGAATCGTCTGGAGAAGCCCATATTAGTGCCTGAGGATGGCGGGGAATGGGAGACAGGCGGGCTATATAAGGAGTGTCTGGTGGAGCATGAAGGCACATTCTATCTGTTCTACAATGCGAAGGATAAAGATGAAGGCCGTTGGATCGAGCAGACGGGCCTGGCGGTTTCGAAGGATCTTGTACAATGGACGCGCCATGAGCATAATCCGGTTCTTCAAGTGACGCCGGACGCTTGGGACAGCGGCTTCGCGAGCGATCCTTGCGTGCTGCGGGACGGATCGCACTGGGCGATGTTTTATTTTGGCTTTAACTATAAAACGGCTCAGGAAGGGCTCGCGCTGTCGGATAATTTATTGGACTGGCGCAAATATGAAGAACCGATCCTTACGATTGGCCAAGGGCAGGCGATCGATTCCGTTTTTGCCCATAAGCCGTCGGTTATTACGCATAACGGGATTGTGTATCATTTCTATACAGCCTGCAGGCGTCCGATGGAAGGTGATGCGACATGCAATATTTTCCCCGAATTCCGCACGATTGCTGTTGCGACGTCCTTGCCGCTGGCAATCGCTAGGCTGCGGACGGAAGGCAGGCCTTGTCCGATCGGCCTTGATGAAACGGCTCCCCGCCTGAGCTGGTCGTTCCTTGAGCAATTGCCGCCGGCATTTCACCAGCAGGCCTACCGGATTCAGGTAGCCACGAGCTATGCAGGGCTGTTGAAGGGCGAGGCGGATGCATGGGACAGCGGATTCGTCGGCAGCGGCGATCATACGGCCATTCCTTATGCCGGCGCTGCGCTGCAGTCCAGGCAGCGGTATTATTGGAAGGTTACCATTGAAGATGAACAGGGCATGCATTATGACAGCGTGACGGCCTGGTGGGAAATGGGGCAGCTGGACAGCCGGGACTGGCAGGGCAAATGGATCGCAAATCCAAGCGCGACAGAGGAATCGAAAGGAGCGTCCCGCTTCCGGCGCCGCTTCGATGCCCGGCATGAGATAACGCGAGCGAGGGTGTATATTAGCGGACTTGGACATTATGAATTGAGGTTGAACGGCGGGAAAGTAGGCGATCATGAGCTTGATCCCGGCTGGACGGACTATGACCGGACGGTTCTGTATACGACTTATGATATTACACCGCAGCTGAGGTCTGGTGAGAATACCGTTGAAATTGAGCTGGGGAATGGCTTCTACCACGTGCCGGGCGGCAAGTATGCGAAATTTAAGGATTCTTACGGTACGCCTACGTGCCTGGCCGATATTGTCATCGAATATGCCACTGGCGCGTGCGAGACAATCCGTACGGACGGCAGCTGGCAAGCCTGCGATAGTCCGCTGCTCTTTACATGCATGTACGGAGGTGAAGAGTACGACGCAAGAAGGGAAGGTGAGAATACTGCTTCGTGGGTTCCGGCAGTAGAGATTGAGGGGCCTTCCGGCAAACTCACGGCTCAATCGGCACCGCCGGTTAAGGTGATGCGCACATTCGGGCCCAAGTCTATCACAAATCCCAAGCCTGGATTCTATGTGGCCGATCTGGGCCAGAATTTCTCGGGTTGGCCGAGGATTAGTGTCAGCGGAGCTGCGGGCTCCAAGGTGGTATTGACTTGTGCCGAGCTGTTGACGGAAGAGGGGCTGGTCAATCAGAAGTGGACAGGGTCCCCGAGCGAGTTCTGCTATACCTTAAGCGGCAAAGGTGTTGAAGAATGGCGTCCGAAGTTTACGTATACCGGCTTCCGCTATGTGATGATTGAAGGGGCGGTTCCTGAAGCGTTCAGCGCTGAGGCAGAAGCCTCCTTGCCGGTGCTGCATAACATCGAAGGGCAGATGCTATATCCTGATTTGGAAACCGCAGGCGGATTCGAGTGCTCCGATCCGCTGCTTAATCAAATACATGAAACGATCAATTGGGCGATTCTTAGCAATACCAAGAGCATATTCACCGATTGCCCGCATCGGGAGAAGCTCGGTTGGCTGGAGCAGGTTCATTTGATGGGACCTTCGATTATGTTCAACTATGATGTGGAAGCGATGCTGAAGAAGGTGCTGCAAGATATTTCCGATGCCCAATTACCCGACGGTATGGTGCCGACAACCGCGCCGGAGTATGTCCAATTCGATGATACGCTGAGAAGATTCCGGGACGCTACGGCTTGGGGGGGGACTTATATATTAGCCGCATGGGAAGTGGTGCAGCGATATGGCAACCCCCATTTAATACAGAAACACTATGAGGGCATGAAACGATATCTGGCCTATCTGACTCGGAAGTCGGACGGGTACATCATAACCGAGGGGCTGGGCGACTGGTATGACATCGGTCCGGCAGGACCTGGGCACTCGCAGAATACCCCTGTTCCTTTCACGGAAACAGCGATCTATTATGGACTGTCCGTTGTGATGCAGAAGATAGCGGCATTGCTCAGTGAGCAAGCGGATGCGCAGCAATATAAGCAATTGACCGCATCCATTCAAGCGGCGTTTCAGCAGAAGTACTGGGATGAACAGGCCATCAGCTACGCAACGGGAAGCGATACTGCGCTTGCCATGCCGATAGCCATCGGACTCGCCCCGGAGGAGCATCATGGTGTGCTGATCGGGAAGCTGGTGCGGCAAATTGCCGAACGCGGCTATCAGACGACAGCCGGGGATGTAGGCTATCGTTATCTGCTACTTGCACTCAGCCGGGCCGGCAGATCGGATGTCATCTACCGGATGTCGCAAATTACGGATAAGCCGGGCTACGGGTATCAAATCGAGCACGGAGCCACGGCTCTTACCGAAGCGTGGGATGGACCGACGGTCGGCAAGTCGCAGAACCACTTCATGCTGGGACATCTGGAGGAATGGTTGTACCAGGGTCTGGCGGGCATGGATTACCGCTATGATACGGAAACGGAACGTTACAGCATCAGAATCAAGCCTTATATGCCGGATGATATGGAGTGGGCGGAAGCCTGGCAGCAGCTGCGTCCGGGTTATGCGAGAGTGCGCTGGGAGAGGGGCGGGAAGGGTGAACCGTCGTTGAGCGTAACGATTCCACCCCATGCTAAGGGGATCATATACGTCCCCAAAGCGATCTGTGGGCAAGCTGAGAATGTGGCATTGCCGAAAGGAATTACCAGACGGCAAGATGAAATAGAATACACCTTATTTGAGACTGAATCCGGAAGCTTCACATTTGCCAGACATAAAGTGACTGTAGGCGAATATCAAAATAAAGCTTAAAAAGCATTTCCAGCTCCGTCATCACCTCCATTTTCGAATGGTTGCGGTGTGCTTCCATATACGCCCGAAGAAAATCCAGCTTGCTCTGCGTCAGGATGCGGTCATGCCACTTACCGGCTGAATTGTCAGCCGGGATCGCCCCCATCTCTTCAACAATCTTCAGATTTTTCATGGTCAACCTCCAATAGATTCTGCCCTGCAAACCCTTTATCGTAAGCTTGGCTTAACGCGAAGTATTCTGACCAATCATATGAGAACTATAACTATACCATATATTTGAAAGCGTTTTAATTCTGAATATTAAGCAAACAAATTAGAAATAATCACTTCTCAAATGTAATATGAACAAAAATGATGGCGCTTACAAATATCTTAAAAATGATCGCTTCATTTTAAGTTTTCAACACTATTCATGCCTTGCTATCGACTATACAATGTAGTCATATTCTCCAAACGGCAGCTTGAGTCGGGGGAAGAGGGGGGAGTGAAGATAGTTTGGATCAGTTAACGAAGATAAGTGCACCACAGCGGACGCAGCAGCTCCCGGCGGCAAAACGATCGGTCTGGCGCCAAATTGCAAAACAGAAATATGCTCACTTGTTTGTTTTAACGGGAATGCTGTTCATCCTTGTCTTTAATTATTTGCCAATGTTCGGCATTCTGATGGCCTTTAAGGATTATTCCATCTCAAGCGGCATCAAAGGAATCTTTACCAGTGACTGGGTAGGGCTTAAGTACTTCAAGGAATTTGTCGGCGCTTACAATTTCAAGCTCATTGTAACGAATACGCTGGCAATCAGTCTTTTGAAGCTGTTCTTTACTTTTCCGTTGCCGATTTTATTGGCCATTATGTTCAACGAAGTGCGCAGTAAGTTCTTTAAGCGTTTTGCACAGACCGTCAGCTACTTTCCGCATTTCATTTCGTGGATTGTGGTTTCCGGATTGCTCGTGATCTTCTTGTCGACGAACTCCGGAATTGTAAACGATTTATTAAAGGGTCTGGGGCTTATCGAGAATTCGCTTCCGTTCCTGTCCAGTCCGAATTACTTCTGGGGACTGGCTGTTACAACGGCTATGTGGAAAGAGGCGGGCTGGTGGACGATTATATTCCTCGCAGCGATCAGCGGTCTCAGTCCGGCGCTGTATGATGCGGCCGAGATGGATGGAGCCGGCCGGCTGCGCCGGATCTGGCATATCACATTGCCGGGCATCCGCGGGACTATCGTAGTCGTACTTATTATGGCCATCGGAAGCCTGCTCGGCGGGGGCCTTGTCGGCTCTAACTTTGAGCAATCGTACTTGCTCGGGAATGCGATGAATAACGAACGCTCGGAGATTCTGCAGACGTATGCGTTTAAGATGGGCTTGGCTCAGGGACGATACGCTTATGCGACGGCAATCGATTTGCTTCAGTCAATCATCGCTATTATTCTTGTGTTCGGAAGCAACTACATTTCCAAAAAAATCACTAAAAACGGCTTGTTCTAACAGCGGAAAGGAGTCCTCTATGCATCGCAGAACCGTAGAAGACCGCATATTTGATACGGTCAACATTAGTTTGCTAGTAATCATTACGCTGATTACGATGTACCCCTTTTACTATTTGATTATTATTTCGTTCAATAACGGGCTTGACAGCTCGCTGGGCGGCATCTATTTTTGGCCTAGGGAATTTACGCTTAACAATTACGAAAAGTTTCTGAGCGATCCGAAGTGGATTAAGTCTTTTGGTGTCTCCGTACTGAGGACTGTTGTCGGCGCGTCTATCACGATCTTCTTTACCTGTTTGACGGCGTATGGTCTGGCGTACCGCAATCTGATGTTTCAAAAGGCCTACTTTTCATTTTTTATCGTTGCCATGTACACGTCAGGCGGACTTATCCCTTACTATGTCGTGCTGCGCAGCTTAGGATTGCTCAATACATTCTGGGTCTATGTTGTTCCGGGAGCAGTGACCATCTTCTTCCTGATTATTGCGGTCTCCTTCTTCCGCGAAATACCGGCGGAGATGGAGGAATCGGCGCGAATAGACGGGGCTTCGGATTTGACCATTTTCTTCAAAATGATTCTGCCGGTCTCCAAACCGCTAATGGCGGCGATGGGATTGTTTATAGGCGTAGGCCAATGGAACTCATGGGTGGACTCGGCTTACTTCGTCAACAAGGATTCGTTAAGGACATTGACCTACCGTATGATGGAGATTATCAATCAGGGCATGATTCCAACCGACATGGCTTCTGCGGAGCGGGCTGCAGCTGTTACTGGCGTGACCACCTTTTCGATACAGGTTACAGCTATGGTTATCGCGGTTATACCGATCCTGCTCGTGTATCCTTTTCTGCAAAAGTACTTTGTGCAAGGGATTATGATAGGCTCTGTAAAGGGGTAGGCAGGAGCAGTTTGACTGCTTGATTGCATACAGAAAGAAAAACAAGGAGGCAAATTTAATGAGTAAGATGTTTAAATCGGCATGGTTGATAACGCTTACAATGATGCTGTTGCTGACAGCCTGCTCCGGCGGTAATAACGGCAGCAAGAACGCTGCCGGCGCAGGAAACGAAAACAGCGCAACGGCGACCAATGACAGCAGTAAGGGCAGCGGTGAAGGTGCTGAACAAGAAATCGTAGAGCTTGACTTATTCGTCAATATGGCATGGTGGCCGTTGAAGAATTGGAGCGGCAAAGTGACGGAAGAAATTACGAAGAAAACCGGCGTTAAGCTGAACGTCCAGGTTGCTGCCGATGATAAGCAGCTTCCACTTCTGATCGCTTCAGGCGACTTGCCTGATCTGGTCTATACGGCTACCGATCTGACGCGTATGGCTGACAGTGGTGTTTCCTATCCATTTGGCGAATTGATCGGGAAGTATGCTCCTGATTTCGAAATCAGTCAAGAACGTATTGGCGTCAACACGATGGCTGACGGCAACTTCTATACCGTGCGCAATGCATTCTCCACAGAACAGGAATGGAAGGATAATCCGAAGGCGATTCCAGGTGCCAATGGCTTGACACTGCGTCAGGATATTATGGAGGAGCTTGGCAACCCGGAGTTGAACAACCTGGAGGATCTCATCTCGGTTCTGGGCACGGTGAAAGAGAAGTACACGGATATGGTGCCGCTCGTCTGGGATAAAGATCAAATCGGCCAACATCTGCGCATCAATTTCGGTCTGAAGAAGAGCAAAGGATTCGTGGACATCGACGGCTCTGCGCGTTATTACCTGAAAGATGAGAACTATTTGGATTACTATCTGTATATGAACCGTCTGTACCGCGAAGGGTACATGATTGGTGAGAACTTCACCTTCAAGGATGCGCAGCAAGATGATCAATATGTATTGAACGGTCAAGCTTTTGCCCATGGCGGCGGTGCTGCCGATACTACGAACCCTCAATTAGAGGAGCTTGGAAAGCCATTCAAAATGAAGCAAGTGACGAAGCTGCTTAGCGACAAGGCGGGTATTCCGATGGGCGGATCCGGCTGGGCAGGTATGTATATTACGAAGAATAACAAGAATCCGGAAGCTTCAATTAAATTCCTGCAATACATGTACAGTGAAGAAGGACAAAAGCTCGGACTGTACGGTATTGAAGGCGAGGATTGGGAATGGAACGAAGCAGAGAAGTATCCGGTTATGAAATATGATTTCAACAACACTGAACTTCAAACGCAAATGGGCTCCGTTTGGTGGGGCCTGATCGGGAGCAGCGGTGTTAACGAAGCACTGCAGCGCTACAGCCCGGATTCTGAAATGACGCAGTGGGGTCTGGCTGCCAGGGAAGCGCTCGAGTTCAACCCGGCACTGGGTCTGGTCACTACAGAACCGGATACAGAAGAGCAGACGATTGAAGCTCAAATCGAGAACATGGTCACAACCGAGGAACTGAAAATCTATATGGCGGCTTCCGAAGAAGAAGCAAAAGCGCAATACGATGCCTTGCTGCAAAAGGCCGAAAGCCTTGGGCTGGCGAAGCTGGAAGCATGGGCTACAGCGAAGTACAAGGAATATCAGAAGAACTTCTAATGGCATCTGGATATAAACACTACAAAAGTGGATGATCGCCGACATGGCCGAAATGCTTAAGCATTTCGGCCATTGGGTCATGTATAACCGCAGGCTTACGATTTCGAGATTCGCCATAACGCCATGACCGTTAACGATTTCAAATTTCAGGAGGAACCTAACATGAATTACAAGAATCTGCGGGAGAGGTTTGCTGCTCCGGATCCGGATTTCGGACCTGTACCGTTTTGGTGGTGGAGTGCGGAGGAAATAACAGCGGAACGCGTACGCTGGCAATTACAGAAATTTCGCAGCGGCGGCCTGCGCAATATCGGCATCCTCAATATTGCGCCGACGGGCCCGCAATACGGAAGTGCTGCTGACGATCCGCCATACTTCAGCGAGCGCTGGTGGTCTATGTTCGAGGTGGCTCTGCGTGAAGCGCAGAGGCTGGGCATGCGTATTTTCTTCTACGACCAAATCGGCTTCTCGGGATCGAACTTCCCCGCGCACCTGGTTGCAGAGCAGCCGGAATTGGCAGGCTATCTGCTTCGCAGGCTTGCGCATGGCGAGGAGCTGCCGGAAAGCGCCGAATTGCTGGCGGAGAGCGGCGGCTACCGTTACATCACGGTTCGGCAAGGATTTAACTGGCTCGACAAGCGCGCAACAGAGCAGTTGTATGACCGGATATACGGTGAGTTCGAGCGGCGTTTCCCGAATGAGCTGGGCCGGACGATCGGCGGCAGCTTCCAGGATGAGCTTCCTTCGATGCCGTTATGGACGAAAGGGCTTCCCGAGCTGTATGCCGAACGTTATGGAGAGGACTTGATTGCGGCGTTGCCGGCCATGTTCGAGGATGTGGAGGGAGCTTCGCTCATCCGCAGGCGTGTATATGAGCTGGCGACCGAGCTGGCAGAGGAAGCGGTCTTCAAGCTGCAATATGAGTGGCATGAGCGGCATAATATGCTGCAGTGCTGCGACCAGGCCGGACCTGCGCGCCGCGCCGACCTGCACGGTGCGCAGCGGCTGTATCTGGATTACATGCGAACACACCGCTGGTATAATGCGGCCGGCAGCGATATGGACGGCGAGATCAAGCCGCATGCTTCGATGGTTCACCTGCACGGGGGCAAACGTGTGTTTCTGGAGTCGTTCCATACGAGCGGCTGGGGCGGAACGATGGAGGAGACGATGCATTGGCTGGTGCCATGGCTGCAGGCTGGCGTGACGCTGTACAGTCCCCACTCTGTCTACTACAGTACGCGTGGCGGATGGTGGGAGTGGGCACCACCCGACACGGGATGGCGACAGCCGTATTACGAGCATTACGGAGTGTTTGCCGATACGGTCAGCCGCGCGTGCTGGCTGTTAACGCAAGGAACGCATGTCGCCGATGTCGCGGTTCATTATCCTTCGCATGCGGCATGCGGCTGGATGTCGCTGTCCGACGGCGGGCCGCTGGAGCATCCGATGGTCGTTGCCAACATGATCCCGCATGAGAAGCTCGGGCATGTTCAAGAGGTATACCAGTCGCTGACGGGGCGCTGGAATCGCAAGGAGCGTAATCAACCGGGTGCGCTTCGTTCCGCAAGTATCGATTTCGATGTGACGGATGATTCCGCTCTGGAGATGGCGGAGCTGTCGGACGGCAAACTCCGCATCGGGGAAGAATCATTCTCTGCACTGCTGCTGTGCGGCACTGCCATTATGGATGATGCGGCCCTGGCGAGGGTGAAGGCATGGATCGCAGCCGGAGGTCTCGTTATCGCTGTACAGTGCGGAGAGGATGAGCCCCTGCTGGAGGGCGCAGTGTATGTCGGCTCTTCCCGCGAAGCGGTAGACCTTCTTGAATCGAGACTGCCGGGACATGCCGAAGGGCCGAATATGCCGCTTCTTCGCAGGACAGAGGACGCAGATATCTTTCTGCTCCTGCCGGAAGCGGGAGAGCTGCTGCCGATGCACGAACCGTCGGGCGAGTCCACGCGGCCGCCGCAGAGCGCTCGCTATCGTCTGCGCACCGCAGGACATCCGCAGCTGTGGGACCCGGTGAGCGGGCAGGGGTCCCCGCTTGCCTACAGCAGGGACGGGGAATGGGTGGAACTGGAGGTGCCGTTCGACAGCTGGCCTGCGGCCTTCGTCGTATGCCCATGGGATCAAGCTGAGGCTGGAGTGCTCAGCTATGCTCCGGTCGCATCGGACAGACTGGCGCAGCCGGCAGAAGTACCCGTGCTTGATGCGGAGCAGGACCCGGCAGCCGAGCTTAAGGACTGGAAGGTACTGGCTGTCCCGACGCTCGATAACCGCTATGGTGATTTTGATCTGCATGGCGCTCAAACGGCTTTTGCGCCGATCGAGCGCCGCGAGCTGCTTGTAGCGCGTGAGGAGAGTGCAGCGGACGGTGTAGCCGCCAACTGGCATGCGGGTGACCTTGACGATTCGGGCTGGATGAAGCGGCTGTGGAGCGAGGCCGCGTACTGGGAAGCATCCCGGGATCAGAACTTCGAAGAAGGCAGCGTATGGCCGGTCGTCTACAGTAATACACTGGGGGATCTGTCGTTCCGGACATGGGCGGGCCGGATGGGCCGGGTTCCCCGCAGATTCTTGAATCTGGGAATGGCGGATCTAGGCGATAAGATATGGGCGAGGACGAATGTGGCAGCGCCGGAGGACGGGACATACTGGCTGCGCACGGAGAGCAACGCATCAATAGCTCTCTGGGTGAACGGAGAACCGGTCCCATGCAGCGGCGGTCCGGAGGAGCAGACAGCTGCGGTGAATCTGAAGGCCGGAGTCCATTCGCTGCTGCTGTGTGCGGAGGCGCTGGCCGAAGGGCTGATCCGCACAGGGATTACCTTATGCGCGGATGAGCAGGAGCCGCTGCCGAAATGGATTTATTCCCCTAGCCCCAATCCGGGAACCCGGTTGTCGTATACGGTTTTCGAGCAGGAGAAGGGGGTTGTCAGTCGCGTACGGGTCATCTTCTGCGCCAAGGAGCGCGTGGCCCTCTCTGTGAACGGCAAGCATATGACCGAGCACGGCGATTTCAATCCGTATATCCGGCAGGGCCAAGAAGAGATTGATCTGACGCCGTATTGGCTTGGCGGCGACAATATCATCGAGCTTGTCATGCAGGAGGGTGAAGGAGTGGTCATGGTAGACGGTGTGATCGAGTATGTGGATGGAAGCAGCCAAATGTTCTGCACCGGCCCATCGTGGCTCAATGAACAGGGACAGCATTCAGAGGTTCTGCATGAAGCGGTGCTGCAGTTCGCCGAGACGGAGACGATGTGGCTTCCCGGCCGTAAACATCCGCTGCCGGATGTTGGCTGGCTGATGCCGGATGCCAAGCCGACGTCTCAGCCGCTGCCGTTCGTGCGCGACGCGTCTCAGCCGGGCAAGCCGATCTGGCTGCGCTTCCCGCTCCCTGCGGGCGCCACGGCGCTGCAGGTCATCTGCACAGGCGAGTCTGAATGCTGGATAGGAGGTCAGCAGAAGCTGATCTGTGACGGCCAAGCCAGCTTCGAGCCGCAGGCGGCAGGAACAATGGCTGCACTTCGCATCGTGCCAAGCGATATGAGTACAGAGACAGACGTGCTGCTCGCACCGGTCCGGTTCGAGGTAGCGCAGGTAGAAGGAAGGCTCGGCGATTGGCGGTCGGCGCTGTGCCTGCCGCATCATAGTGGCGTTGTCGAGTATGAAACAAGGGTCGAATGGAAAGAACAGAGTGCCGCGGTACTTGAGCTGGGGCATGTTCGCGGCACGGCCGAAGTCTGGCTGAACGGTAGACCGCTCGGTGTACGCGCATGGGGCCCGTACCGCTTCAAGCTTGATGCCGGCCCGGGAACGCACCATCTGCGTATTCGGGTGACGAACACGCTCGGAACCCATTATGAGATCGGCCGTCCGTCAAGCAATGTCGGTGGCTCCGCGAATCCAAAGGTGTCTTACTGGCAGCCGGATACCATGCCGGAGCATTGGGAGACGGCGTTTGCGGCTGGCGGCCTGTATGGCCCCGTTCGCCTGTACGCCCTTAACTAACATGATATTATTGAAGCGATAGGCTTGATGCCGGATGCCTGATGAGAAGAGAGGCCGATGCGATGAAGAATATGCGGATTGTTCAGAAAATGGCATTAGGCTATCTTATGCTCGTGCTCCTGCCGATTCTTGTGTTTGGCGTCTACCTGTACAATCAATTCTATATGGATGTCATTTCCGAATACTCGGAAGGCAAGCAGGAGCTGGTTGTGCAAGCGGGAGAAGGATTCCGGGCGAGACTGAAGCAAATCGAGTCGATACATTCGCAGTTTCAGTATAATCAGCAGCTAATCGACTACCTTAGCGGATTGTATCCGTCGGAGCTTAATCAGGTGTACAGCTACCTCAAGGATATCCGGCCGATTTATATCTATGCGTTGACGGGTAACAAGGGAATTGCGTCCATTAAATTGTACAAAACCCAGCAATCCGTGCAATCTGTTGCCGGTGAGCTGGAGGATTTGAGCCGCATGGATGCGAAGCCGATCGCGCTGCTGAACGCTGTGAATGTGGATAAAGGCATATGGCTGCTCTCTTCGAACCCTACAGGCCATGAAAGCACCAGGCCTCCGTATTTGAGTTATTACCAGCGAATTTACAATAACAGTTATACGCAGTCATTGGCCGCCATGGAAATAACTTCAGACGATTCCCTGATCCGGAATTTCTTGAACGCGATCGATGTCAATCAGAATATACAGGTGCTAATCATGAATAACGGCGAGGTTATTTACCGCAGCGGGCATGACCTTAGCCCGGAGCAAACAGCCGGAATGCAGGCGCTGGCAGAAGAGAGCGAAAGAGGCTTCGCCTATTCACGCAGTCAGAGGCTGCTCGTGAATTCACTGTCCGTGCCGGAGCTGTCAACAAGCTTCTACTTCTTCAGCGAACTGGACGAGGTGTTTGTCGATATTCGCAAGAAAGCCATCTTCCTCGGGGTGTCGCTGCTCTTGTCGCTTCTTCTGCTTACAGGCATCTATTATGCGACAGCCTCCTCGATTGTCAGGCGTATTCTCGGTTTGGCGAAGCATATGCGCAAGGTGGACGAGAACAAGCTGACTTATTACGAGGGGGGCAGCTCCCGCGACGAGATTGATTTCCTAACCCGATCCTACAATTCTCTCATTCACCGCATCGATGAGCTGCTGACAAATGTCCATAAGGCCGAGCTGATGAAGAAGGAGGCCGATTATCTCGTGCTTCAAGCACAGATCAAGCCGCACTTTCTGTACAATACGCTGGAATCGATTCGTATGCTGGCGGAAATCAATGACGATCAGGAGGTCGTTGACGCGACGTTCACGTTTGGCAAGCTGCTTCGTTATACGCTGACTTCCAGAGATAACGAGACGGTGCTGCGGAATGAACTCACGAATGTCCAGCATTACCTGGATATGCATAAGCTGCGCCTGCTGGATAGACTCCACTACTCGATCGAAGTATTAACTCCTGTCGACAATATAAGCTGTCCACGGTTTATTTTGCAGCCGCTCGTAGAGAATTGCATTCATCATGGCGTTGGACGCAGCCGCAGCATTGGCAGAATCGATGTTGTTGTCAAACGGGAGGACGATGTACTGATCATCGTAATTGCCGACAATGGTCCGGGCATACCGCCAGAACGCCTTGACGTCATTCGCGGCGTGTTGAATAACGAGCTGGACCGGCAAGAGCTGCAGAAGGAGAATTCAGGCCAAGGGCTATACAATGTCAGCGAACGCATCCGTATCTTTTATGGCGGTCACTCAACTCTTATCATAGACAGCCAGGTGGGAGAAGGCACGAAGTTCACACTAAAGCTCAAAGTACAAGGAGGGATATAGGATGCTTAACCTGATGATTGTAGATGACGAGCCCTTCATGCTGAAGGGGCTGATCAATATCATTGAGAAAGGGCAGACCCCATGCTCGGAGATCGTCAGTGCGTATGATGGATTTGATGCGCTTGAGAAGCTGGAGAACTACCGTCCCGATTTGCTTATTACAGATATACAGATGCCGGAGATGAATGGGCTGGAACTAATTCGAAAAGTGCGCGAGCGGGGCCTGTGCAACCGCTTCATCATTCTGACCGGATACGATGACCCCACCTATCTGCACCAAGCGATACGCTGTCAAGTGATTGACTATCTGCTCAAGCCGATTAACAAGACAGAGCTTTATGATGTGATGACGAATCTGTCGCTTGAGCTGCTGGGCGGCGATGATAACGTGTCCTCCCAAGCCTCATCAGATTGGGAAGACACGGTCCCGGGCGTCGACTACGACCAGATGTCCAAAAACGTCAAAAAAATTATCCGGCATATTGAGACGCATTACAGGGAAAATATTTCCCTTGATCAAATTGCCGAGCATGTATATTTGCATCCGAATTATATCAGCTCGCTCTTTCGCAAGGAGACAGGGCTGACGCTGATCCATTATCTGCATCTGTACCGCATTAAGAAGGCGAAGGTGCTGATGCTTGGCGATTCGGAGGATGCTCTGCACCGCATATCCGAGCAAGTCGGGTACGAGAGCGTCCGGCACTTCCTCAGTGTGTTTAAGAAATATTGCGGCGTCACACCAAGCGAATACCGGCAGCACTACAAGATGCATTAGCCTTACAAGGGCTAGGAAATCTTCCCGCTTAGAACTCGTAGATCACCTTAAGACAAAATGTCCAGAAGGGATTGAGTCGATATGGAAGTTAAGGAATGGATGCCTGACGAAGGGATTTTGCGCAATTTGGCAAAACGGCATGGGACGCCGTACTACCTATACGATGCCGGCATAATCTCCCGGCAGTATACAGCATTGACAGCAGCTCTGCCTGAAGGCTGGGAGCTGTTCTATTCTGTCAAAGCCAATCCGCTCGCTGCTCTTTGCGGGCTGCTGCGCGGAGGCGGCTGCCGCTGTGAGGTGGCTTCTGCCGGAGAGCTGGCTCTAGCTCTTCGCGCCGGCTTCGATGCTGCTGATATTGTATTTACCGGCTCAGGTAAAACGAATGAAGAACTAGAGGCAGCGGTGGCTGCAAATATCTACAGCATCAATGTGGAGAGCGCTTACGAAGCCGGTGTTTGAGTTACCACAGGGCTTATACAGAGAATCAGACCCGCGGTCATGTGGTTCTGCTGTATGGATTGGATGTTGAACACAATAAGGCATACGTAGCCGACGCTTATTTGCTCGACAATTCTGGCCGTATCCACACCTTCCAGGGAACTGTCCCGCTGGATGAGCTGGAAGAGGGCTGTGTTAGCGTCACCTCGTACCGCCCCCTTTCAGAGCATCGGCAGACGCCCACAGCGGTGGTGATGCGCACTTATGCTGACCAGATTGCCATGTATTTGGATCCTGACAAGGTACCGGATGCAGGGGGCTGAACGCTGTGCGCCAGTTGATCTCCGATTTGGCGGAGTGGGTCAGCATGAGCGGAAAAGAACTGCAGCGGTGCTGCCAGGAAGTATACTACGGCTTGCGCGTTGGCGGGATTCTGCATCAGATCGAATATATACAGATGTATGCGGACGAAGCGGGCCTTGTGCTTCGTGCCGGCTACCGCGAGGCGATGTCCCTGCTGGAGAGGGTGTATAAGGAATGGAAGATGTATTTATTGCTGCTATACAAAACCGGGGTTCAAGGGCGCTCCGCCCGCATGAAGGAGCTCTCTGCCAACGGTCTGAGGCTGCTGGACATCTATGCCGAAGCGTTGGCGGGATACTTGCGGTGGCTCAGAAACCAGGTAGAGAACTAATCAGTTCACTTTAACAATGAGAGCGTGGGCGTAACTGGCGCATCCAGCTTTCGTTGTCTGTTACAAGGAGGTAAGGACGAATGAATAATGAAATGTGTTGGAATAACGGGAAACTTAAGGTTACGGAGAACGGGCGATATTTGCAGCACGCTGACGGCACTCCGTTCTTTTGGCTGGGAGATACGGCCTGGCTGCTGTTAAAGCGGACGACAAGGGAGCAGGCGCTAACCTATCTGCGTGACCGGAGCAACAAGGGCTACAACGTCATCCAGATCATGCTTGTACACGATCTGGAAACTGAGAACGCTTACGGTAGAGTGCCGTTCCGGGATCACGATCTGGATCAGCCCGATGCGGGACGAACGGCTGAGTACACAAGCTATTGGTCCTATGCCGACGAGGTGATTGGCATGGCGGAGCGTGAAGGGCTGTATGTCGCGCTTGTCCCTGTATGGGGCAGCGTCGTGCAGCACTACGGGGTTGAGGCCAAGGCGGCGGAGCGTTACGGCGAATGGCTCGGCAACCGCTACAAGGATTGTCCGAACGTAATCTGGCTGAACGGGGGGGATATCCATGGCAGTGACCATACGGAGGTATGGCTCCATCTGGGCCGCGCCATACGGAAGGCCGCTCCGGAGCACCTGATGACCTTCCATCCGTTCGGCCGGACAGGGTCCTCGGCATGGTTCCATAACGAGGCTTGGCTTGATTTCAACATGTTTCAGTCGGGGCATCGCAGCTATGACCAGATGGAGAAGGACAAACCCGACACGTTAGTCGGCGAAGACAACTGGCGTTTCGTGCAGACGGATTGGGCCAAAGTGCCGGCGAAGCCGACGATAGATGGCGAGCCGTCTTACGAGGATATTCCGCATGGCTTGCATTTCCTGGACGCTCCAAGCTGGACAGCGGACGATGTGCGGCGTTATGCCTATTGGGCGGTGTTCGCCGGCGCATTCGGACATACTTACGGACACAATGCGGTCATGCAGTTTCATACAGAGGGCAGGGGCGTCGGGGCCTACGGCTGCACGCGGAGCTGGACCGGTGCGCTGGATGATGATGGCGCGAAGCAGATGGTCCATTTGAAGCATTTGATTCTATCAAGGCCTTATGTAGAGCGGATGCCCGACACGGCGGCGATTTGCGGTGACCCGGGTTACCGGTACGACCGTTTATTCGTGAACTTGGGCACAAGCTATCTGATGGCGTACACCTATACGGGCCGGACGATCACCCTGCGGCTGGGTCTATTCTCCGGTAAGCGGGCCGCGGTTTGGTGGTTCAATCCGCGGACAGGTGAAAGTGAATCCGCCGGTGAGGTGGACAACGCGGGAACGCATGAGTTCGTTCCTCCGGCGGTAAGCGCGCCCGTCACCGACTGGGTGCTGGTGCTTGACGATGCCGATCAAGGATTTGCGGCGCCGGGTCTCCCGCTTTCGCGCTAATCCATGCCAGCCGGTACACTCCGCAGGAGGATTGCGTTGCTTCGCTGTGGGGAACAGTCTGGGATTTACAGCTAATTCATTAATATTGAACGCTGTATTGCGGCAGCTCTGCGACTACAATGAATAGAAAAGATAGCGCTTACTTCTATTTATAAGCGCATAGTGAAGGAAGCTAGTAGGGCGGCTTATCATAAGCCGCCTGTATTTTTCAATAAGGGGGAACCGGGAAATGGATACAGTTGTTGCAGTATATACGGGCCAAGGGCTGGCTGAACCGCTGAAGAAGCAATTCGATGAGCTGCTGCCGGGCGTACGGCTTGTCAACATTATGGATGACAGCCTGATCGCCGAGGTTGTGCGCGAGGGAGCAGTCACTCCGGGCGTGAAACGCCGCCTTATGCAATATTATCAGAACGGCGTCGACCTGGGTGCGTCGATTATTCTCAATACTTGCTCTTCTGTTGGCGAAGTAGCCAGCGATGCGCGGCCGTTCCTCAGCATTCCACTCGTCAAAATCGATGAGAGCATGGCCGTGGAGGCGGTAGAGTCATATAGCTCAATCGGCGTGTTGGCGACGCTGCCAACGACGCTACGGCCGACGATGCGGCTGCTGCTGCAGCAAGCGGAGCTGCGCGGCAAGCCGGTGCGGTTGATCGAGGGTCTTGCTGCCGGAGCCTACGACGCTCTCGTCAGCGGCCGGCCCGATGAGCATGATCGTATCCTTATGGAGACCGCTATCCGCGTTGCGGAACAAGCTGAGGTGCTGGTGCTTGCACAAGGTTCGATGGCGCGCATGGAAGCTCAGATTGCGGAGCGGACCCGCAAGCCTGTGCTGTCGAGCCCGCGCCGCAGTGTGATGGAAATCAAGAGGTTGCTTGAAGCCAAAGGGGAAGGCAGCTGATGTTTACAGAGAGCTTACCGAAAATATTGTACGGAGGAGACTATAACCCGGAGCAATGGCCGCGGGAAATCTGGGATGAGGACATGCGGCTGTTCCGGATTGCCAGTGTTGATATTGCCACGCTCAATGTGTTCTCGTGGGCGCTTAATCAGCCGGACGAGAATACGTATCGCTTCGAGTGGCTGGACGAGATGATGGATAGGCTTCATGCAGAGGGGATCAAGGTCTGCCTTGGCACATCGACAGCGGCTCATCCTGCCTGGATGGCGACGCGGTATCCCGATGTCACGCTGGTCGAGTATGACGGGCGTAAGCGCAAGTTCGGACGGCGGCATAATTCTTGCCCGAACAGTCCCACCTTCCGTCTCTATTCGGAGCGGATGGCGCGCAAGCTGGCGGAGCGCTATAAGGATCATCCTGCCTTGCTGCTGTGGCACGTCAATAATGAATATGGTTTGAGATGTTATTGCGACAACTGCGAGCAGGCGTTTCGGCTATGGCTGCGCGAACGGTACGGCACGCTTGAGGAGCTGAACCGCGCCTGGTATACCCGATTCTGGGGCCATACGTTCTACGACTGGAACGAAATTGTGCTGCCGAGTGCGCTCAGCGAGCATATAAGCTTGAGCAATCCGGATGATACCGCCTTCCAAGGCATTTCGCTCGACTATGACCGCTTTAATTCAGATTCCATTCTGGCCTGCTACCAGCTGGAGCGGGACGCCATCAAGGACGTCATGGCGGATGCGGTTGTGACGACGAACTTTCAAAGCAACGGCACGTACAAGCCGCTTGATTATTTCAAGTGGGCGAAGGAACTGGATGTCATTGCGCTCGACATGTATCCCGCAGACGACATGACCCCGAGCCAGATGGCGATGCGCTACGATTTGATGCGGGGATTGAAAGGGGGAGAGCCGTTCCTGCTGATGGAATCGTGCCCGGCCCAGCTGAACTGGCGTCCCCGTAATGCACTGAAGCGCCCCGGCGTGAACCGTCTATGGAGTTATCATGCCATCGCCCGCGGCGCGGATGCGGTCATGTACTTCCAGCTGCGGCGTTCGCTCGGCGCATTCGAGAAATTCCACGGAGCCTTGATCGATCATGCCGGCCATGAGAATACCCGTGTATTCCGGGAATGCGCCGGGATCGGCAGCGAGCTTCAGCGGCTTGGCGATACCTTGCTTGGCGCGCGCTCTGAGGCGCGGGCGGCGATCGTGTTCGACTGGGATAACTGGTGGGCGATAGAGCATTCCAGCGGGCTTACCGTGGAGCTGCGCTATGTCAAGGAAGTGGAGAAGTATTATGACGCCTTCTACAGCCGGAATATACCGGTTGATCTGATCGGCGTGGAGACGGATCTGGCCGGTTATGACATTGTGGTTGCTCCGGTGCTGTATTTGCTCCATCCGGGTTATGCCGCACGGTTGGAGCATTTCGTGGATCAGGGCGGAACGCTGGTTTCCACGACGTTCAGCGGCATCGTCAACGAGACGGATCTGGTTACACCTGGCGGCTATCCGGGTGAACTTCGCGAACTGCTCGGTGTATGGGTGGAGGAGATCGACGCGCCGATGGCGCATCAGAGCAATCGCGTCGTCATGACATCGCAGCTTGGAGAGCTGGAAGGCTCGTACGATTGCGGCGTGCTGTGCGATGTCGTTCATGCCGAAGGAGCCGAGCCATTCGCCGTATTCGAGCGCGACTTCTATCAGGGCTTCCCTGCGCTTACGCGCAACCGGCGGGGATCAGGCGAGGCATGGTACGTAGCGACCTCGCCGGAGCCGTCTATGCTGAGCGGACTGATCGGGCATTTGTGTGAGACATGCGGCATACAGCCACTCTTGGATACGCCTTCCGGCGTAGAGGTGTCCGTCCGCGTAAAAGATGGAGAATCATTCCTGTTCTTGCTGAATCATAACGAGGCTGCGGCAGAAGTTCAGTTACGGGCGGGCACCTATGTTGACCTGTTAAGCGGTACGTCGCACGCAGGCAGGCTGCCGCTTGCCGCACTCGATGTCAAGATTCTGGCAGCCGTTAATGCGTAAGGCGTGAATGGCGAATCATATACAACTACAGGGGAGCTGGACCAATGAAAGACAATAGAGACGGCAATTACATGAAACTGTGGTACCGCCAGCCGGCTGATGAATGGACCCAGGCGCTGCCGGTCGGCAACGGCCGCTTGGGCGCCATGGTCTATGGCGGGTTCAAGCGCGAGCAGATTGCACTCAATGAGGATACGCTGTGGTCCGGCACGAAGCGGGACGAAGAGCGCGAGGAGCCGCTGCGGTATTTGGAAGAGAGCCGCAGGCTCATCTTCGCAGGCCGCTACAGCGATGCTCAAGCGGTTATTGAAGAGCATATGCTGGGGCCGGCGGGCCATGCGTACCAGGCCATGGGCGATCTGGAGCTGGTCATGAGCCATTCTTCCTCCGTGGAAGATTACCGGCGCGAGCTGGACCTGCGTACCGGGCTGTCCCGGACTGAATATGTGTCAGGCGGCGTGCGCATCAAGCGGGAGGTGTTCGCCTCGGCAGTCGATCAGGTGATGGTGGTGCGGCTCGAAGCCGACTGTCCGGGGGCAATCGGGCTGGAGGCGGCGCTCACCAGCCGGCTTAATTACCGCGTCGAGAAATTCGGAATCGACCGCATCATCCTGAGTGGCGTTGCGCCAAGCCTGCTGGATCACGGGGAAGAGCAATCGGAAGATACGGTCGTCTACGAGGATAATAAAGGTATCCGCTTTCAAATACACCTTCAAGCCATTCCTGAGGGCGGAAAGGTCGAGACGCATGGCGGAAGGCTGGTCGTAATCGGGGCGGATGCGGTAACACTGCTGCTGACCGCCGCGACCAGCTATAACGGCTTCGACCGCGATCCCGCTCTGGAAGGGGTGGACCCGCGGCCGCGTTGCGACGCATGGCTGAACGGAGCGTCGAAGCTGCGCTACGCCGAGCTGCGGGAGCGTCATATGGCGGACATCACGCCTTACTTCGATCGTGTGGCACTGGAGCTTGACGCGCCAAGCCGCGATGAGATCCCGACCGACGAACGGATCGCGGCAGTGCTGTCCGGTCAAGCAGACGAGCGGCTTGCTGAGCTGTTCTTCCAGTTGGGACGCTACCTGATGATAAGCGCTTCGCGTCCCGGCACGCAGGCGGCGACGCTGCAGGGCATTTGGAATAACATGACGAAGCCGCCATGGTCATGCAATTATACGGTGAATATCAATACGCAGATGAACTATTGGCCGGCTGAGGTCTGCAATCTCGCGGAGTTCCATGAGCCGCTATTCGATTTGCTGGAGGATCTGCGAATCGCCGGAGCGCGTATGGCAGAGGCTTATTATAACTGCCGGGGCTGGGCTTCGCATCACAACGTCGATCTGTGGCGTAATACGAGTCCTTCCCAAGGCTCGGCCAGCTGGGCGTATTGGCCGATGGGCGGGGTATGGCTGTGCCAGCATCTGTGGGAGCATTACGCTTACGGCTGCAATCAAGACTTCCTTGAGGGCAAGGCGTATCCGATTATGAAGGAAGCGGCGCTGTTCTGCCTCGATTATTTGGTTGAGGATGGTGCAGGCCATCTCGTCTCGGTGCCGTCGACGTCTCCGGAGAATACCTTCATTGCACCTGATGGGCAGCGGGCAGCAGTAAGTATGAGCTCGACGATGGATATATCTCTTATGCGCGAGCTGTTCACGAACTGTATCGAGGCTGCGCGTATTCTGGGAACGGATGCTGAGTTCAGGCAATCACTGCAGGATGCGCTGAAGCGGCTCCTTCCGCTGCGTATCGGCCGGCACGGCCAATTGCAGGAATGGTATCGCGACTTCGATGAAGCGGAGCCGGGCCATCGTCATACTGCCCATCTGTATCCGTTGCATCCGGGACATCAGATTACACTTCGCGGTACGCCGGAGCTGGCCAAGGCCGCCCGTGCCAGTCTTGATCGCCGCCGCATGTACGAAGGCGAGGATACGATTGGCTGGTGTTATGCGTGGAATATCAGCATGTACGCGCGTCTGGAGGAGGGTGAAATGGCGCATTCGTATTTGACGAAGCTGCTGGGCAATCCATTCCCGAACCTGTTCAATGCGCACCGCCATCCGAAAATCACATTCTATCCGCTCACGATCGAAGCCAACTTCGCGGCTTCGGCAGGCATTGCCGAACTGCTCATGCAGAGCCATGCCGGCGAACTGCATCTGCTGCCTGCGCTGCCGAAGGCATGGCCTTCCGGCCGGATAAGCGGCATCCGCGCCCGCGGCGGCTACGAGCTCGATCTGGACTGGGCGGACGGGAAGCTGCAGAGCGCAGTTATCCGGGCTTCACAGTCTGGACGCTGCCAAGTGCGGGCCTCAGTTCCAATTGCGGCTCTAGGCGCAGATTGGGAGCAGGTAGAAGAAGGCGTGATTGCGTTCACGGCCGAGGCCGGCCACAGCTACACGATCCGTCAGTTGTGAATGAAGCCAAGAAGGCTGTGCTTGTGCTGAAATCGAGGAGCCGTATGCGATGATCCGCACGTACGGATCTGTGAGAGGCCCATGCAATTGCGCATGGGCCTACTCGATTATAAAGAGCCTTTTTAAAATTCTAAGTCGAGACCCAAATCTTCGTAATTTGGTAAAAAATCGTTATAACGAAATTCACCCCTTGAAGAAATTGGAAAGACGAACCTATACTCAGGGTATCACACAAAAGGAGCGATGCACGCGGCGTTATCGTAAATGCCCTGAAATACTGAATTTATATACTTAGTATTGAAAGGAGATTGTTTTGAATTACAACGAGGTTATTAAAATCAGTGATGTATATTTGCTTCCGTTAATATCAGAGTTATACGGGTTGGAGGGCTATGAAATTAGCCCGGTTAAGGCACATGTGGGAGGGCGGAATGTTGTTTTTAACTGTGAGAAAGAGGGCGTTGATGCAAAAATAATCAGAATCGCCTTCTTAAATGACAGGAGCCGGGAAGATTTCCTGGGGGAAGTTGAGTATATCCGGTATTTATTCGAGCATGGAGGAAGTGTCTCGGATGTGGTCAGCTCCAGAAAGGGAAAACTGCTGGAAGAGATCACTCATCAGAATCACACCTTGTTTGTCTGCCTGTTTGAAAAGGCCAGAGGGAAAATGCTCGTGGAAAATAATTATCGGTATCGGGAAGGAGTTCCTATTACTGAATACTATTATAACTGCGGTAAAGTCCTGGGGAAACTGCATCAAGTATCGAAGGGATATACTCCTGTCCATTCTCGGTATAGTTTTTTTGATAAATACAATGCCGAATATATAGATAAACTGATACCCGACTCGTTATCTCTGCTGAAGGAGAAGCTGGTAGAGCTTCTTGAAACCTTAGAAGGAATGGACAGGAATCGGGAGTCTTTCGGTATGGTCCATTTTGATTACAGCGACGGGAATTATATGATAGATTTTGATACAGGACAAATAACTGTTTTTGATTTCGACAATTCATGTTTCTGTTGGTATATGTATGACCTGGCAAATCTCTGGACACACGGAGTGGGCTGGATCCAATTTGAACCAGACGTTGGTAAACGCAAAAAGTTTATGGAGGATTATTTTGAAGCAGTCCTCTCGGGATACAAATCCGAAACCGGGATTGAGAATTCCATGTTAGATAAATTACCTTTGTTTATTATAGCAACTCTCATGGAAAATATTATAGATGAATTCGAGATAATGCGTAACAAGGGTGAAGAGCCAGAGTGTGATGAGGAGCTGTCGTATCGCATAAAATGCCTGGAAGACGATATCCCGTATATGGGATTTTTCCATGAGATCTACTCGTGTGAAGAACCCTTTGAGTATGAAGAGCGAATACGTTTAAAGGAGTGATGATGTTTGATTACGAACCAACAAATCAATCAGCAGGTGAGAGGTTTATTCGTATAGCAGATGCCTCTCATGTGCTCATGGGAGGCCAATGAAATGACGTATTTTTTGAATCCAAAGTATGGGTCGGAACTGGTTAGCGGGGAATTTGTTAAGGCATCGGGACTGTTTGATGATCTCCGGCATCATCTATCGATTAAGGGAGTTCTTTCAGGCGTTATTAACGGCCGGTTTTTTCTCGCTAACGACGGTCAGACGGCTCAGTCGGCCCAGTTCGAGCAGCTTGCAGATTGTCCCGTTCTGTATGGCTGGAATCGTCCTCTCAATAACCTGCTGGTCAACGGCAACGTCTATATGCGCATTCTCGCCGGGCAGATCCAAATATAGAGCGGAACTTGAAGTGTAGGGACACGAAAAAAGAAACAGATCAAGCAATCACATTTCAATGTGGTTGCTTTTTAATTTAAATATAAGAATTTATAGGTTCCACGCTATAATTTATCCTTCTATTTCTCGCAGAAACGGATGCCTAAAAGCGATACGTAGTATCGCTGCTTCGGAAGCATACGCTTTGCAGAGGACGACGAAGCCGTTTCTTCTTATCTCAGTGGATCCGATAGCCCTTCTAGCGAAGGGTTTTTATATCGTTTATACTGATAAGGCCAATTTACCAATTTACTTCTTAGGAGCTGTTTCGCGAACATGATAAAGAAAGAAGCCGCACATATACGCAAGCAATTTAAGATGGATCACGATTTGTTGAATCTGTACGACATTCTCAACGTGTATATTATGAAGGAAACCAACGAGATCTACCATTGTGAGCGCCAGCCGTTTGCCATGCTGGACAGAGAGAAGCAGGAGTTGTACATGGGCAATTTCCGGAAACTGCTGACCGGCGAATTGGATCAGAAGCTGTTCGAATTGAAGTTTCTGGAGGAAGCAGAGGAGCCGTCGCAGGTAATGCTTCACCAGGGTCTGGTGACCGGTGATCCGGAAGAATGGCAGGACCTGATGCTGATGCTCGTGGACAAAATGCTGGTGGATACCAAGTATGAAAAGGATACAGTGATCACGTTCGTTCGCGGACAGTATTCACGCCCGACCAAGGGCAGAAATGATGAAGCTGAAGAGACCGGGAAGGACGAAGTTTTCGCGCATCCGTTCATTCTTTGCAGCGTGAATTCCACGGAACAGCAGCGGAAAACGCTCTTGTTTGATTATGTGGAGAGGGAATTTAAGTACAATGTCATGGTGGATCCGATCATCAAGTTAAGCACGCCGGAGCAGGGGTTCTTCTACCCGAGTGTGACGGACAACTACTCTGATGTGAACCGTGTGCTGTATTGCACGGGGAGCGCGAATAATCCAAATCCGCATTTCATCGAACAGGTTTTGAATGCAGAAAGGTCTGTGACGGCATACGAAGAGAGAACGATCTTCGAAGATATTGTCAAGGAAGTGGTGGGGGAGCAGCTCGACATAACCACCCTTGCACAGGTGTATGAGGAAATCCACCAGGTAATGGAAACGAACGAGGATGAGGAAGAACCGCCGAAGCTGGATTATAAAGATGTGGAACGTGTACTGATGGCAAGCGGTGTAGAGCACGTGACAACGGAACAAGTGGAACGGGCATTTGAAACGATCATCGATAATAAGAACTATGAACTGAAGGCGAGCAGCGTGATGCCCAAATTCACTTCCAAATCGATTAAGATCGATACAAAGGTTGCGACGATCTCGATCAGTCCGCAGGATCTGAAGTATGTGAGACAGGTCAATTATCAAGGGAAACGTTGCATTATGATTGAGATAGATGAAGATGTGGTGATCGAAGGATTTACGCTCAGTACAGAGACGTTATAGAAGACAGTCCTGTTTGACAGCACTGGTTGGTGAGATCTTTTTTCCTTGGGGAAGCAAGCCCTGCCATCAAATCGGATTGCAGAGCTTGAATTGTACCCGGTGAACGCAAAGGACCTGTTGAAGCATTATAGTTCTGAAGTAAGGCACTCTGTGTACAAGGAGCAATGAGATGGAGATCAGACTTGCTAACAAAAACGATGCGGCTTCCTTGTTTGAAATGAACGAACGCTTTTTAAGTCCATGTGTTACCGTTCTTATTATGCGGAGATTACGGAGCTTTTTGTAGTAGAAGAATACCGTAAGCAAGGGGTCGCAACCGCGTTGATGGCATCTGCAGAGGATTATTTCAAGGATAAAAATGTGAAGGGGTATCAGTTGTTTACGGGGAAGCAGAATGAAATTGCCCAAGCTTTTTATGAGAAGAATGGATATACACAATCAGAGGAGCAGATGTACAGAAAGAGGGTGTGAACGATGAGTATAGTCAAAGCAGATGCATCCAACTTGAAGGAATGGGTCCAATTGTCTGCAAAGCTATTCACTGATGAATCATTCGATGAATTGTATAAAGCGTATGCTGATTTTCTAATCACGCAAAAGGAAATAGGATTTTTGTATCGGCGAAACAATAGGAGTGTTGCTTTCATTAATGTATCCATACGCCATGACTATGTGAATGGAACCGACACTTCACCAGTGGTATTTATTGAAGCTCTTTATGTACTTCCCCAGTACCGCCAGCAAGGTATTGCGCGAGAATTACTTTCACAGGCAGAACAATTTGCAAAAGAAAGCGGAGTAGCGCAGCTTGCATCTGATTGTTTGCTCCAGAATACGAATAGCGAATTGTTTCATAAGAGCTGTGGGTTTGAAGAAAAAGAGCGAGTCATCTGTTTTGTTAAAAATGTAAATCGAGGTTTCGGCCTTAGTGAGTCAGATGAATAAATTCATGAGGCAGAAGATTGAAGAAAGCGTCCTTAGCGGGGCGTTTTCTTTTTATAATAGAATATGTAAGGAGTTGAGTATTTCGGAATGCTTGACTTGCTGAATTAAACGGCTGCAATGCTAAGAATACGATGTCTTTTTTCTGGTAAAATAGAATTCAAATCATAAGATAGATAGAAGGAGTGCGCCAGCGGAAAAAGTATGATTTATTCCAAAGTGGCGAAAATAAAGAATAGTCGAATTCTGAGGAGGTTGTACTGTGGTAAATGAAAAAAAGGAATTATTCCTGGAACAACAAGAAGCGCTGCTTGGCGTGTTAAAAGCCCGTTTTGAGAAAAACATGAATCGCCACGAGGGATTGGAATGGGCCAAAGTGAAACTAAGGCTGGAAGCCAATAAAGGGAAATTATGGTCCGTTCATGAGATGGAAAGAACCGGCGGTGAACCGGATGTAGTTGGTTATGATGAAGAGTCGGGAGAATACATTGTCTATGACTGCTCAGCTGAAAGTCCCAAAGGGCGCAGAAGTGTATGTTACGACGTCGAGGCCTTGAACGCAAGGAAACAAAATAAACCGGAAAACAGCGCCATGGAAATGGCGGCTGAACTGGGTATTGAGCTGCTAACGGAAGAACAATATCGGGAGTTGCAGAAACTTGGGGATTTCGATACAAAAACATCAAGTTGGGTGAGAACACCTTCCGATATTAGAAGGCTCGGCGGTGCAATTTTTGCTGATTTCCGTTATGGCCAGGTCTTCGTTTATCATAATGGTGCAGAATCGTATTATGGCGCCAGGGGTTTCCGTGGCTTGCTTCGGGTTTGAATTGGTATCCATGTCCTTGCAGCAGCGGTCTGAAGCATAAAAAATGCGGCGGGAAGTGATAAAAAAGGGGGGGGAGGATGTATTTTGGAAGCAAACGTTCAAACACTGTTAAACCAGCAAAACTGAACGAAACTGACAAGGCGAAAATAATTGTTAAAATGATTGCCATACCCTGGAATGAAGGATGGTCAGCGGCAATCAGCGTCACTCCGGGTATTCCGATCGAACTGTGCGGCGGCGATGAAGTCGCCTATGGATTATCCGGCGATACCAACTACCTATGCGTGGAAAAAGAAAGGAGTGAGCAGGATGAACTACCCTGAATTATTGCGCAAAAAAGCCTTATACGAGCGAGCCAAAAACACACTCCCGGAAATTACCGTCAAAAGCTATGTGCAGGCATTCGAATTGGAATATACGCATAACTCGACTGCTATTGAAGGCAATACGTTAACCCTGCTGGAAACCAAGGTGGTCCTGGAGGAAGGGCTGTCCGTGGGCGGCAAGAAGCTGCGGGAAATTTACGAAGTCATTAATCATAACAAAGCTTACCAGCATGTAAAAGCCAGCATTGCCCAGGACCAACCCTTAGATGAAGGTATTATCAAAGATATCCACGCTATACTAACTGAGAATATAATGGTGGGCGGCATCTACCGGAATATAGAGGTCTATATTTCAGGAGCGGCGCATACACCGCCAGTACCCAATGAAATGTACCGCCAGGTCAAGAACTTCTATGCCGATTTGGCTGAAAAAGATGCTGCAAACGTCATCGAGCTTGCGGCATGGACACATGCGGAGTTTGTCCGCATCCATCCGTTTGCTGACGGGAACGGCAGAACCTCGCGGCTAATTATGAACTATCAGCTGCTGGCCCACGGTTTTCTTCCAATTTCCATTGCCAAGGAAGCCCGGCTGGATTACTTCAATGCGCTGGAAGCCTACGCCGTGCAGGGAGACTTGGCGCCCTTTGCCGATATGATTGCCTCGCTGGAGGAGCAGCAATTTGACCGCTATCTGGGGATGATTGAACGGCAGAAGCAGAGGCAACAGCAACTGGAGTGAAGCTTGGACATCAGGCACGAATAAATACCACATGTATTAAGCAAACTGCAAAACGCCGCCCACACGGACTAAGGGCGGCGTTTTTGTGTCTGCTCAGCCTGAAGAATGTTACTGTTAGCGTCCCCAAGCTCCTCCTTGGACTAAAGAAAGCGTAAGAAGAGTGGCGTTGGCAAGGAAATAATCATGACCCCCCAAATATATGTTTGATCATCATAGGCTGGTAAATGAATTGTCGATATAGAGGTATACAGTATTTCCATGCCCGCTTTGAAGCGAAGCATTCCGGGCGATTAAAAAAATTACCCATGGTGTAATAATTAAAAGGCGCTGTTTTGTATGAGGAATATGGAGAAAGTTTATGTCTTCATCGATGAGGATGAACTTGACGGTGAAGATAGATAATTGATGATTTGGAGTGTGAATACAATTGGTACGACAGCCGGAAATAAACGAAGTATTGAACAGCTTGTCCAAAGAAGAGTTAATTCGTATTATCGCCCAAGTTGCCGAGCAGGACGAAACATTAAAAAACGGCCTCTTGGTGAATAAAAGGGCACCGATGGATAGAGAAGTCAAGCGGCTTCTAATCGAAAATGGAAAGTCCAGAAGAACGTCTTTAACCGGACGCTCTCTTTTCTATGAATATATCATCAATTATACATGCTCAGCCGGAGAGAAATTCCTGCATAAGTACAGGAATTTTCTCTCCTCTTCCCCTGGTTCGCTGAATTCCTGCAAAAGTGCAGGTTTTTCCGGCGGTTGAGTCTGCAAACCAGTGATGGGGGTGTGAATTCCTGCACTTTTGCAGGTTTTGGGTCTCAAAGACCGTTATTTCATGAAAAAAACTGTATTATTGCAGGAATGTTCGGCAGTAAGTGACTGATAGGGCCCGCTGAGCTTGAAGCTGGCGGTCCTGCGCTGCTCCGGTGGTCTCCTTCGGATAAGAAATTCTGAAACGTTGTATAAATTAAGAACAATGTTATAGAAGACGCTCGGGACTCAGCTCCCGAAGCGTCTGTATTTATGCATGTTGACCTTATTGGCGCTGTTATACTAAACCCACCCCGTGAACTCCAATATAGACGCTTTCGCGGATTGCGCTTCGGATTGAGCCCCTTTACGCCATTCTTTGGGTGACTGCCCCATAAGTTTGGAGAAGCAGCGGTTGAAGCTGGAAATGGACTGAAAACCGACTTGTTCGGAGATCGAAAGAATCGAATCTTCCGTGCTTTTTAACAGCTTGCAGGCCTCTTCTATTCGGGTGCTGTTTAGGAAATCGAGAGGCGCCGTCCCCATAATTTCATGGAATTTTCTTCGGAAATGAGTGGTGCTTAAGTGGCATAGATCCGCCAGGAAATCGATGGTCATGGGTGTCATATAGTTTGTAGTGATATACTCCAGAACAGGGGAAATAACAAAATCGCCTTTCAGGCTATGCTCGATTTCTTGATCTGCCAACAGCTCATTCCTGGAATGAATTCTAAGGAGTTCTATATAAAGGGACAGCAATAAGCCGTAGGCACTTTCCTGATAGTAAGGATTCTGTTGCTGTAATTCCTCTACGATCGACGTTGCAAGTGTATACACCTTGGGATGTTGCTCCTTGTTCAGCACACAGTTCATTCCCTTCACCGCCCACAAGTTTGGCTCAAAGTTGCTGTAAGCACTTTTAAATGAATGTTGAAAGATGTCCTCGGGCGAAAAAAAGATATAAGACCAAAGACTGGCTGTATTGGGTGAACTATATGTCGTATGAGGGAGATACCTGGGGATAAAGGTTACATCACCGGCTTTAAAGGGGACAGATTCCCCTTTGATCTCCATAATGCCGTTATCCGAATAACAAATGCCAATCTCAAGATGGTTATGGAAATGGAGATGTTCACTTTTGATATCGGAAATCTTCCAACGTTCACCGCTTAACAGCAGAACAGGGAAGTTTATGGGCAAGCTGTAGTGACGGTATTCTATGACGGGCTTCTTTTTTCTGGGCATATAGGATACTCCCGATATTTTGATTTGAGTTGATTATAGGCGAAAGATAGGTCAAGTTCAACTAATGATTATGGTTAAATGATTGGAATTGCGCAGTTTTGCTGTGTATATGCTTAGAATCAGAACATTTTAGTGCTTACAATAGAGTAAGCGTTTACAATAGAAAGATCAGTTATCAAGTGCCTTTGAGGGCGTGTGTGAAAGAGAGGAGAATGAAGATGCTTCAATTAACTTATGACAAGGAAGAGATAGTAAGCGTCATCGACAAAGTGGTCAGAAAAACAATGGCAATGGATCTAACGTGGGACTGGCCCTGTGGTGTGGCTTATTATGGTGTATCCAGAGCCTATCAAACCACAGGGAATAAAGAATATTTGAATATGCTTGTCCAGTGGGCAGATGAATATATCGAGCTGGGTCTGCCGGACTGGACGGTAAACACATGTGCCATGGGCCATATGCTGATCACCTTGTATGAAGAGACAGGGAACCAGAAATATTGGGATATTGCGATGAGTAAGGTGGAGTATATCCGCAGCAATGCGCTGCGATTCGGAGACCATGTGCTGCAGCATACCGTATCCGTCTCTAATGATTTCCCGGAACAGGCTTGGGCAGATACGTTGTTTATGGCGGCATTTTTCCTGCTCCGTGTAGGAAGTAAGCTGAAAGATCAGGACATGATCCAGGACGCCTTGAATCAATATTACTGGCATATCAAATACCTGCAGGACCCTAGTACCGGCTTCTGGTACCACGGCTACAATAATGTCAAGCAGGATCATATGTCCGGATTATACTGGGGTAGAGCGAATGCCTGGGGTGCTTATACCATGTCGCAGGTCAAACCGCTTTTGAAGGAATGGTATTTGTATCCTCAGTGTATGGATGTAGAATGTTCACTTCGGGATCAGTTGGCAGCACTCAAGCTTGTTCAAACGGAGAACGGCTTGTGGCGGACGGTGCTTGATGACGAGGAGTCTTATGAAGAAGTATCTGCCTCTTGTGGAATTGCAGCAGCTATGATCAATAACGGCAATCCGCTGCATACCAAATATGTGCAAAAAGCCCTGAAGGGCATCCTTGACAATATCAGCGAAGACGGACGGGTACTGAGCGTATCGGGCGGCACAGCGGTTATGAAAGATCGGGAAGGGTATCGCAATATTCCAAAAGACTGGGTTCAGGGTTGGGGTCAAGGCTTAGCATTGGCTTTTCTGTCCGATCTGCTTAAATAGGAGGGAAACAAGTTGTCCAAACAAACAACGGGGGCCTTTACACTTCCGGGAGAATCCGGTTATGAGGCACTGACCCTGAAATTAGCTGAACGGTGGGGTGCCGATGTTATTCGTGACAGTGACGGCACGAAGTTGTCCGATGAGATTATCAATGCAGGATACGGTATTTATTCTACCATCTGTATCATCAGAGATCATAATGAGTGGGCGGCCCTTAATCCGGATAAGCTGCAGCAGAGTTTTTTAATCACAAATCCCAAGGTAGCTGTACAAGACTATTTATCCATCTATCTGATGGAGGATTTCTTCGCTGAACAATTCAGAGTGAATGATTCCAAAGAGGCGTTTAAGTACTGGCAGGTTTACGACCGGACGACCGGCGAGGAAGTTCCAAGAGAACAGTGGAATTATGAACGGGAATCGGGAAATGTGGTCCTTACCGGAATTTCGCCTTGGCATAAATACACAGTAAGCTTCATGGTCTACCGGATATGGGAAGAGATTTCCATGTATAACCACACTACGAATCATTGGGACAAAGAGCATCTGATGCAGATCGATCCTATGTATCCCGAAACGCAGAAGTATCTGCTGGAGTGGATAGAAGACTGGTGCCTTCAGCATAAGGAAACAACGGTTGTCCGGTTTACCTCCTTATTCTATAATTTCGCCTGGATATGGGGCAGTAGTGACCGCAACCGCCATCTGTTCTCGGACTGGGGTTCATACGATTTCACGGTAAGCTCAAGAGCGCTTGATCTGTTTGCCAAGAAATACGGCTATTCGCTGACTGCTGAAGATTTCGTGAACGGCGGGAAATATCGCGTCAGTCATATCCCGGCGCAGCAGCGCAAGCTGGACTATATGGAATTTATCAATGATTTTGTCATTGAATTCGGCAAGAAATTAATTGATATTGTGCATAGGCACGATAAGCTGGCCTATGTCTTCTACGATGACAGTTGGGTTGGCATGGAGCCTTACAATGACCGCTTCGGGGAGTTTGGATTCGACGGGATGATTAAATGTGTGTTCTCAGGGTATGAGGCCAGGATGTGTTCAGGTGTCAAAGTGGATACACATGAGATTCGGTTGCATCCCTACTTATTCCCGGTTGGGTTAGGCGGACTTCCTACCTTCATGGAGGGCGGGAACCCTACGCTGGATGCCAAGAAGTATTGGATTAACATCCGGCGCGCCTTGCTCAGGGAGCCGATTGACCGGATTGGACTGGGCGGATATTTGCATCTCGTAGAACCTTACCCGGACTTCTGCGATTACATCGAGAAGATTGCCAATGAATTCAGAGAGATTAAAGAGCTGCATGATATAGGCAAACCGTATCACATTAAGACGAAGGTAGCCATTCTGCACAGCTGGGGCAAATTGAAATCGTGGACATTATCCGGCCATTTCCATGAAACGTACATGCATGATCTGATTCATGTCAATGAGGCTTTATCCGGGTTGCCGGTTGAAGTGCAGTTCATTGATTTCGAAGATATCCGTCAGGGCATCCTGCAAGATTGTGATGTAGTGATCAATGCCGGTTCTGCCGGTTCAGCATGGAGCGGTGGGGATTACTGGAAAGACAGCAAATGCGTCGACCTTCTGACAGAGTGGGTGCATGAGGGCGGTACCTTTATTGGCATCAACCAGCCTTCAGCGGTCGAAGGGTACGACAGCTTCTTCAGAATGGCCCATGTTCTCGGTCTGGATGAGGATACAGGCGCCAGGGTAGCTCATGGAAGATGGACCTATGAGGTTAAGGATGAGCAGGGTCTGGTGCCTGAAGGGGCCAGCATCACACCGAAGAATCGAATTTATCTTACCGATGGGTCAGCTGCGGTAGTGGATGAAACTAGTGGGTCGATCACCCTGTCTACTTATGCTTTCGGAAAAGGCAAAGGGATCTACCTTCCTTCTTTCGGATTCAGCTGGGAAAATACACGATTGCTGCTGAATCTGATCCGCTATGCCGGCAATGAGTTCCATGAAACGAAGTACATTACGGATAACTTATATACCGAATGTGCTTATTATCCAGAGAGTAAGATCTTGGTTGTTATTAACAACAGCGATCAGCTTCAAAGCACTACGATTGATACGGAATATGGAAAACAAACCATGGAATTGGAGCCGTTTGATACGACCATCAGAACTATTGGGGAATAGGAATATTACAACAAGCTCAAGCCTGCGGCTGTGCCGCGGGCTTGAGCTTTTAATATTGCGTATCGACTGACTACTGTGATTTTATTTGAGCAGCTGCAGCACCGATTGAGGATTCTGATTCGCTTGGGCCAACATCGCTTGAGCAGCTTGAGCTAGTATGTTCGATCTGGTTAGATTCGACATTTCCTTAACAATATCAGGACCGGGTTTCGGCTCTCTCTACAAGTTCTGGAACAGAGACTTGCGGAGCAGCTATTTGCGGAGAGCGACTGCATTCTGAATCTGGCCTCGGGTTTGATTTCGAATATGCTGATAAGTTGTCGGATGAGAGTACGTATGTGTTTATACAAAAAATAAAACCATAAGCGGTTCCATCTTGTCCGCTGCATCATTGCCTTTTAATGGTAGTATAGGGGTAGAAGTTATATATAAAGGAGCCGATATAAACATGAGAAGAATCATGGGCAGAGCAGCCTGCGTATTCCTTCTGTTAGTTCTATCCGCGTGTACTGCAACTGATCAGAAAGAGAAGGAGACAATCCTTACAAAAACGAATATGGATCAAGTAGAAATATATCCTTATGAAGAAGGATCTGACTCAGAGCATTATATTACGTACAATGACTCCAGCAAGGAAATCATTGGTGAAAGTTATATAGGGCTTTTTATCAATGGTTCAGTTATAAAAAATGCTAATCTTGCCATTATGGGTACTTATATATTGGTTCCTCTGACCCCTATAGCTGAGCATTTGGACGTTCAAGTGAAATGGGATGCTGAGAAGGAGAGCGCTACGGTTGTTGATTCAGACAAGACAGCCGAAATCGTTGCGGGTAAGGCCATAGTTCGATTAAACGGTAAGGAGGTGCAGTTGGATGTGGCCCCTGTACATATAGATGAAGACCTCTACGTTCCCCTTAACTTTGTGACGGATGTATTGCAGGGCGAGGCCCATTATTTTGATGGAAACGACACAACGAAACCGCATATCGTGACCAGAATGCCGCATGTGATGATTAGCCGCTATCCGGACAGTGCCACAGAAATCTCTAAAGAAGAGGCGGTTGAACAAGTAAGAGAGCAACTGATTACAGCTTTTGAGAAGAAATTTGGCACCTATACTCCTCTTGCAGACAATGAGCAGGCTGAAACCAACGATGATAAGAGTATGCTTCGAAAGGTAATAACCAATTTGGCTGTCCAATCGGAAAACGACCGATATTATGTGCTTCCTGTTGTGTATGATTTCTGGGTAGATAAATATACCGGTGATGTGTACACCTACTATAATGGCCTTGTGATGACAATCCAACTCTTTAATCCTGACAATGAAAATGCACTGGCTTTTCCAGGATAACCGTGTTGAAGCATGTAAAAGTCGGAATTAACACGGCTGTTTCCCAAATGTACAGTAGACGATACCATACATCCTGATTTCTATCTGTGATCGTTTGTATCGGGTTCGTACGTTCCCCTCAGTTTGTTTTTTTAGGTGTGTAGCCGGTTACTCAACCGTAGTCTTCAATTAATGATATTTTTCCATCTCTAATCTCAAATATCGACTTCCCTTGAAGTTGTAACTTATCTCCAATCTTTAATCCGTTCGGCAAATCAACAGCCAGACTTGCTTCATAATCAATTTGAATCTCTACTTTGCCATCTATAGCACTATAATCGTTAATTGATTGATGGCGGCTAGCAAAAATCTTTGCAGACTTTTCTGCTAATTCCCTGAACTCTTCCGTTCCTCTGGTCTCTGTATTAAGTTCGCCATTGGAAAAATTCCTGAAAACGATATCCTTGTGCAGGAGTTTAACAATACCCTCTACATCAAATGAATTGTAGGCTTTAATATAATTCTCAATCATTTCTTTGGTTTCTTCACTAATCATAGCCATACCCCTCTCATGGAAATTTGTTATATCTATATTCTTTAGAACTCAGAATTTTCCCTTTATTTGTAATGAGGCAATCGAAACTCCACACCTGTGGAGTTTATCTTCGGAGGCCACTACGCGATGGATCATTTGAGGAAAAACAAACAAGCAGGGACCCAAGGTCTCCTGCTTATTCATTATGTTATTTTCTAGGTAAGAATCACAAATTCCTTGCCTTCTTTACGTTTTTTGGCATATTCAGCGGTTGCTGTGAATAATAAGTCGGAGGATGAATTAAGAACATCATTTGGAATGCCGAATACACTGCACGCTAGCGGAATCAGTAAGAGCGACCCGCCGGCAACGCCGGAGGCACCTGCAGCAGATACAGCAGATAAGACGCTAAGAATAAGCGCCATGCCAAAATCTACTTCAACTCCAACCGTATGAACAGCAGCGAGAGTCAAGGCAGAAATCGTAACAGCGGCACCCGCCATATTAATCGTTGCACCTAAGGGAATGGAGACGGAATACGTATCCTCATCCAGCTCCATTTTTTCACATAATCTCATGTTAATTGGAATGTTGGCAGCCGAGCTGCGAGTAAAGAATGCGGTAATTCCACTTTCCTTCAGGCAATGAAATACAAGGGGGTAAGGATTTCTGCGAATATTGAGATATACAATCAATGGATTAATAATCAGCGCCATAAATAACATACATCCAATAAGAACAAGCAGTAATTTACCATAATCGAGTAAGGATGACAGTCCATTTGCTGTAATAGAATCAAAAACCAGCCCCATGATCCTCAAAGGTGCCAAGTTGATTACCCATTTGACGATTTGTGAGACGGCATCTGACAAATTAGCAAGTACTTCTACAATTCCATCAGGTGGAGTGAGATCGTTGGCACCCTTTACAAGGGACAGCGAACCGGAAACATAAAACTTGCAATAACGGATATCAGCCCCGCCAAAAAAGTACTTAACCCATACAGGCCCAGAATTCGTTTCATATTCGTTTGGTGGCCTTTTTGATGTTTGGATATGGCTCACTAGGAGTTCGGTGTACCAGGCTTACTTGATTCCACTTGAGTCTTGCGGTTTTCATTATTTCCCTCCGGTATCAATATGGAAATATAACTAAGCCCAGCCACCATGCTTTAGCGAAGCAGTGTATGTTAGTGTATATTTACGTTAGTTTATCACGAGAAATGTCGGTTGTGTGCAACTGTGAAATATTGTACATAGCTATTCATTTTTATTAACACGGTTGTGTATTTCCACTGGTATCTACCCAGTTTGTTTAACATCCGGGAGAAGGACCGCCAGTTGCTTTATGAATGGACCCAGGAAAGTTGTGAATATCGGCTTGCTGGTTATTTTGAATGGAAGACGTTATTTTTAACAACGGTAAGTTGAACATATTGTAAGATTCATGTATTATTATGGTAACAGATCCCACCACGCCTCTTCACAATGCGTACCAAGGTGGGCCTTTTATTATTCAGGAGGAATTCAATGGATCCGCAGGACTCAGTAGCATTAAAGCCACCTGCAACATTCGAAAGCCAACTTCAAATTTTGAAAAGCCGGGGTCTCATTATAGAAGATGAAGATCTTGCAATTCGTGCATTACAACGGATCAACTATTACCGTCTGAGTGCATATGGATTAAGTCTTAAGAGGAATGATCAGTTTTTTGAAGGAGTTACCTTCTCACAAATCCATGCACTATACGAATTCGATCATCGGTTTCGCTATTTAATTATGGACATGACCGAACAGGTGGAAATCGCATTTCGCACCCAGATTTCATACCATATTGCTCATACATACGGCGTGTTGGGACATTTACAATCAGTACATTTTGAGAATGAAGGATATCATTCGCTATTTGTTAATGAATTAGACAAGGAAGTTAGACGATCTCAAGAGATATTTATCAAATATCATTTCGATAAGTATGGAGGATTGATTCCTGTATGGGTGGCTGTCGAAGTACTTTCATTTGGCGCACTTTCAAAGTTGTTCTCCAATATGAAGAGTATAGATAAGAATCACATTGCTAAAACAAACTATCGAGCACCGGCTGTTTACCTTGAAAGCTGGCTTAAATGTTTATCCTACATACGCAATATATGTGCTCACTATGGTCGAATATATAACCGGCCACTTACAAGTAAGCCTAGGCTAAACGATCAATCTAAAAAGATGGGTATTCAACAAAACAAGATTTTTGCTGACATTTATGTGCTCAAACAATTAATTCCTGACAGAGATAAATGGAGTGATTTTGTCATTCGCTTGGAAGCTTTGGTTTCCGCTTACGAGGAAGTTGTAGAGCTGGAGCGAATTGGTTTTCCTGGGAATTGGGAAGATATTTTAATAAAGTAGAACTAAGACCTCCTTTGGATTTGGTAAGGAGGTTTTTTTGTAAGGACATATGCGTTAACAAACCATGAAGAAAATGCTATCGAATAAAGGGATTTGAAGTTGAAATTTGGAATAAGTCTAAAGTACTACTAAACATCATGATAGGAGCGTTCAAAGCAATGGCAAATGAAAAGTTAGAATCCAGTATCGATGAAGGCGTTGATCCGGTATGATGACCGGGACAATGCCTTATTTCATGAGGTTTCGCATGAAAGACGCCGGGAACTGCGGTCCAGCCAAGCTCCAGCGGGCTCGGACTTTGGATTTATGATAAACTAAAAACCATATACAACCACACCGGACGTTGTATTGAAGTGGAATATAGAAGAGTAGCAGGGGCTGGATAGAGACAGGAGGATAAGGAATGAGCTTTGTTGCCGTAAAAGGTGAGTACAAGCGTTACAAGATGGGCGAGAATGTGATTGTTGCCAACGACGGGATTGATTTTGAGATTAATAAAGGTGAATTTGCCGTCATTGTGGGTCCCAGCGGTGCGGGCAAATCGACGGTGCTTAATATTCTGGGCGGGATGGATTCCGCTGACGAAGGCCAGGTTATTGTGGACGGTACAGATATTGCCAGGTTTAGTGCCAAGGAGCTGACAGGCTACCGCCGCAATGACGTGGGGTTTGTGTTTCAGTTCTACAACCTGGTTCCCAATCTGACAACGCTGGAGAATGTCGAGCTTGCTTCCCAGATTTCCCCGCGTGCACTCGATGCGCGGAAGGTGCTGGAGGATGTGGGACTGGGAGCGCGGCTGGATAATTTCCCGGCTCAGCTGTCCGGCGGCGAGCAGCAGCGTGTCGCTATTGCCAGAGCACTGGCCAAACAGCCGAAGCTGCTGCTCTGCGACGAGCCGACAGGAGCGCTTGACTACAACACCGGCAAGCAGGTGCTGAAGCTGCTGCAGGATACCTGCCGTAATACTGGAACTACGGTCATCGTAATCACACATAATCTGGCCATTGCCCCGATGGCAGACCGGGTCATTGAGATCAACAACGCTAAGGTACGGAAGATGGTAATCAATCCTTCACCGGTATCCGTTGATGATATCGAATGGTAAGGAGAAGACATTGATGAAAAAACGAGCGCTATGGAAAGATATCTTTCGTGAAATCGGGCAGTCCAAGGCCCGCTTTATTTCGATTTTTGCAATCATTATGCTGGGCGTCAGCTTTTTCTCTGGAATCAAGGCAGCCGGTCCGGATATGCTGGATACCGCCGGAACCTTATACCGGGAGACGGGGCTGATGGATCTGAAGGTGCAGAGCACCTATGGTTTGACAGAAGACAATATAGAGCTGCTGCGCGGTGTGCCGGGGATCGATGAGATTCAGCCGGGTTATAGCGCGGATGTGTTCACCGGCGACAATGCTGCGATACTTAAGGTCTATTCCTACAATACAGATACATCGCTTAACCAGTACCGCATGATGGAAGGACGTCTACCGGAGCATTCCGGAGAAATCGTGCTGGATGACTTGCTGGCCGGAGAGTATGCCCTGGGCGACAAGGTTGCGTTCAGCGGAAACGGTACGAATGCAGAACTGTCGGACGACTTCGCGACGCTGGATTATACCGTAGTAGGCTTTGTGCGGAGCCCCCAGTTTATTGAGAAGAACAACCGGGGAACCAGTTCGATTGGCAAAGGTACGGCGGACGCGTTCGCCGCCATCCTGGAGTCGGATTTCAAGCTTCCGGTGTATACCGAAGTTTACCTGTCCTTCAAGGATACCGCCGGGGTGAAAGCTTATACGCCGAAGTATGAGACTCTGATCGAACAGCATACCCAGGCGGTAGAAGAGGCCCTGTCCGGGGTGCCGGAAGCGCGGCTTGCGGAGCTGCGGGCGGAAGGGGAGGAAGAGCTGTCCAGCGCACGCATGGAGCTGGCCGCTGCTGAGCAGCAGCTCGCGAAGGCAGCGCGCCAGCTGGAGGATGGGCAGCAGGAATCCGCGCCAAACGGCAATACGGTTGCTGACGGGCTGGCCTCCGCCAGAGAGAAACTGGCCGAAGGCGAACAGAAGCTGGCAGAGCTGGAGCTGCCTAAGATTTATGTCACAGACCGCAACGCAAGTCCGGGGTATACCGAATATAAGAACAACGCTGACCGGTTGTCGGCGATTGCGAGCGTGTTTCCGGTGTTCTTTTTCCTGATTGCGGCACTGATCAGCCTGACGACTATGACGCGGATGGTTGAGGAGAACCGCCTGCAGATCGGGACACTGAAAGCGCTTGGTTATGGCAACCGTGATATTATGGCCAAATTCCTGGTCTATGGTACGCTTGCCAGTCTGGCGGCTTCGGTGGTTGGCCTTGCCATCGGCTTCACTCTGTTACCTACGATTATCTATAATGCGTACAGTTCACTCTATAACCTGCCGGATATCGTCAAGAGCTTCTATCCTTCGTATTCCATCATTTCCGTTATTGTAGCGCTAATTTGCACTACGTTGACGGCCTGGATTGCTTCCCGGGTTGAGCTGCGCGGCAACGCTTCTGTGTTGATGCGTCCGAAGGCGCCGAAGAGCGGGCAGCGGATTATACTTGAGCGGGTATCCTTTGTCTGGAAACGACTGAATTTCGTCCAGAAGGTCACCGCACGCAATCTGTTCCGCTACAAGCAGCGGATGTTCATGACGGTGTTTGGTGTAGCAGGCTGTACGGCGCTGATTCTGACCGGGTTTGGCCTCAAGGACTCGATTGGCAGCATCGCCGGACAGCAATACGGCACGATCATGAAATATGATGTGCTTGTAGCGCTGCATGATGATGTGTCTGACGATGCGCGGGTTGCCTATGAGCAGTTGATTAGCGGCGAGTCCGCGATAACCGGGGCGCTGAATGTGGCGCAGGAAACGATGACTGCACACGCCAGTGGTGTAAATGATCAGGAGGTTAATCTGTTCATTCCCGCATCCGTTGATTCTGTGTCCGACTATGTGGAACTGCAGAACCGGACGAGTGAAGAAGGGCTGAAGCTTACGGACGAGGGGGCAATCGTCTCGGAGAAGTTGGCTAAGCTGTACGGGCTTGAGCCGGGCGACAAGTTGAACGTGGTGGACAACAAGAATGAACCCTTCCAGATTCAGGTCGCGGGAATCACGGAGAACTATGTGATGCACTATGTATATATGACACCGGCGTATTATTCTTCTGTATTCGGGGAAGAACCGGTGTTCAACACAGAGTTGCTGAATTATGGTATGCAGGATAATTCCTGGGAAGACCCGTTCGGTGAGAAACTGACGGCCAGTGAGCGTGTTGCTGCGGTCAGCTTCTCCAGCAGCGTTGGCTCTGTCTTCGGCGATATCATGAAAAGTATGGACGTTGTAACCTTGGTGCTTATTGTGTCAGCGGCGGCATTGGCTTTTGTCGTACTCTACAATTTGACCAATATCAATGTGTCCGAGCGGATTCGCGAGCTGTCAACCATCAAAGTATTGGGCTTCTATGACAAGGAAGTAACGATGTATATTTACCGGGAGAATATTATGCTGAGCGTACTTGGCATTGTGTTCGGTTCCGGTTTCGGCATATTGCTGCACAGCTTCGTTCTGAGGACGGCCGAGCTGGATGTGACGATGTTCGCCCCGATCATCAAGTGGCCCAGCTATATCTATGCCGCGCTCTTAACACTGTTGTTCTCGGGTATTGTCATGGTGTTTATGCATATCAAGCTCAAGCGGATTCATATGATTGAGGCGTTGAAGTCAGTTGAATAGCCCCACTCCCAGCAATCGCGTAGTCATATGCGGTTGCTTTTTTGCGTATAACCTGAAAAAAAGATTGACCTTAGGTCTGACCTAAGGTGTATCGTAAAGGTATTCCAAGCCGGGAGCGATGTTAATGAAAGAAGAGATAACGATTAGTGAACTGGCTCGTATCATGAATGTATCTGTACATCAGATTCGTTATTTTGAAGAGAAAGAAATTCTCCACCCCGCGTACACCGATGATAATAGCTACAGAATGTACTGTATGGATCAAGTTTACGAATTGGCGCAAATTCTGTTGCTGCGAAGGCTGGGTGTCTCGGTGCCTTCGATTAAACAATCTTTGGCTTCTTTTACCGAGGGGCAATATGAGGAATTGCTTCATCATTCTTTGCTGGAAACAACAGCCCAGATGGAGAAGCTTCAAAAGCATCAGCAGTTCATCAGCAAGGTTTTGCAGGAACAGCAGAATTCTACCGGTCAGACCGAACAGTATCAAGTGAAGCAGCGGAAGGTTGTCTTTTTGACGCGTTGGATAGAGATGGAACCTCACACTACCCTTCATGCCAGACTACTGGCCGAACAAGCTGCTCATCCACCTAACTTATTTGAAACAGACATCCATTATCTATATGACAGCTCTAATGCAATTACAATATGCCTGGAAGCTGAGCAGCCCAACGATTTTGTCCTGTCTGCAGGCGATTACCTGTCCTCTCATTTTTTGCTTGAACATGAGAATGAGCTTGATCAGTGGATTGAACGGTTTCATGAGCACGCGGCCGCGCATTCTTACGTCTTGGCGGAGCCTTTAATTCTGATCGAGAAATCTTATTTATCCCTGTTTAGCCAGGGCACATTGCATTATGAGATATTGAAACGAATCGAATCGAAAGATGAAGCGAGGGAGGGGGCACAAGATGATTACCACGCCGATTATAATTGAAACGATGCATTCCCAGTACAATCAAGCGGTTAGCCGACTGCTTGTAGATGGGTTTCGCGGGAAATTTCAAACCCTGACGAAGCTGAACGATGACAAGCTGGCGCTGTTCTTCGAGAAGCTGCTGATTCACTTTCCTGATGAAGCGGGAGGACAAAGAGTGGTGGCGATGCAGAATGGAGAAGCCGTTGGAACCATGGCGCTCAAGTGGAAGCCGGAATCATCCGTAGATTCACAAGCACAACATCGTGCTTCTTGGCAGGACTTCAATAAGTTTGGAAAGTGGAACCTGCTCAAATTGCTTCTCGGACTACATTATCTGGCTCATCAGCCAAAAGAGCGGGAATGTTATATTGCAGATATATCGGTCCAGCCTCATCATCGAGGCAAGGGTGTTGGCAAACAGCTGCTGGAGTGGGCGCAGCATAATATGCAGACACTGCCGCTAGTGGATCACCTTAGTCTGCACGTTTCAGCAAATAACCAGCGTGCCAAGCAATTATATGAGCAATTATCTTTTCGTTCATGTTCGAAGAAAAATAGCATCATGCGTTCTCTCTTGTTTAACGAGTATGAATGGGATTACATGATCTTTAGATCACGGCACAACATTTAAGGAGAATTGTTATGTGGAATAAAATTAAGATTTCCATGATCGTTATAGTTCTTCTATTGGCAGTCGCTGGAGGAACCATCTTGAAACAGAACAGTTATGACATCCAAGAGCAAGCCATCGTAATCGCTTCCCCTCAAGGAGAATTGACAGGGACTTTGGTGCTGCCTAAGAACGATCCTGGCAAACTGGGATTAGTCTTGTTTATCCATGGGGACGGACCCATCGATGCTTCTCATGAAGACGGCTACAAGCCATTGTGGGAGCGGCTTGCCTCGCAAGGGTACGCCTCTTTGTCCCTTAACAAGAGAGGGATTAACGGCTCCGAAGGCCATTGGCTGGACCAAAGTATCGATGACCGTGTAGAAGAAGCGCGCCAAGCACTGGCCTGGGCCAGAACACAACCGATGATTGACCCTAAACGAATCGGCGTATGGGGAGCGAGCCAAGCGGGTTGGGTGATTCCGAAGCTTGCGGAGAAAGAGCCACTAGCGTTTAGCATTCTGGTGTCTCCGGCCATCAACTGGCTCTCACAAGGGGAGTACAATACACGTAAACAGATGGCAAGTGATGGCTACTCCCGAGAGGAAATCAATGAGCAGGTTGTGTATGAACAGCAAATAAAGCAGCTTTTGAAACAGAAAACCTCTTATGATGAATATGTAAAGGCAGCGCATAAGGGCGATGTAATGTCAAAAGAACGTTGGACCTTTGTCAGCAAAAACTTCCTATCCGATGCAACAAATGATCTGTCTCATTTCCATTCTCCTGTACTCCTGTTGTTGGGAGAGGAAGATATTCACGTTGATGTGGAGGAAACCGAGCAGGTGTACCGTGAAATAGTCGACCCCTCATTGCTTACTGTTGCTATTTTCCCGGGAACAGAACATTCCATGCTGAGTACGAAAACCGCCAATTCTGACTTGCGGGCATTATTCATCAGTCTGTTCGCGCCAAGAAATATAACGGTCGGTGGATATATGGAGCAAATCGAACAATTCTTGAAGCGGCTAGATGGGAGCTGGGGGGAGCCTCTAAAATAAATCTGGTCAGCCCTTCCGCACAGGATGCCGCACAATAGTCTTCCGCTTTGATACATCACTTTTGCGTGGGTCGGAGAGGTAGATCTGGTGATGCCGTCTAACCTCGGACAAATCGCAGAGCAGATGGTTGTCTGCCATGAAGCTATTCATTTTATTAACCGTTGCGGGCTCGTCGTCATAGCTGCCGATATGCATACACTGTACGCACAAGCCCTCTGTGAGAGAGGTAAACCTGGTCTTGGACAGATCAAGCTGCGGCTTTTTTCTTGTGACCGTTTCGGCGGCGGCGGCGAATACTTGATCATTCACAAAGTCCGGCTGGCGGATCATAGCCGTCCAGTAGAACTTGGATTTGTTAGTGTAATCAGCGTTCTCGGCATCCTCCTGCCACCACAGCCCCTCTAGTGGAGGCACTACATACTCGAAATACCCGTCGGGGACTTGTCCGTTCTTGGGAGACATTTTGATCGTGTAGGACAGGGCATACAGCACTTCCAAGGCCTTGTGATATTCGCCCTCCGGCTCATTGGGGTTGCCGCGCCCATCCAGCTGAATAAACTTCATAGTCGGTACTTCAATCACGCCCGGCTCAGACTTTGGCTGATAGAGATCCTTATGGGCTTTTTTATAATCCATCTTATCCATCATGACACCTCTTCTATTGGGTTGGTTACCCTGTCATTCTATCAGCCTTAAATGAACAACTGTATGTCATATTATAAATACCGGTTGAGGTTTTTTTGCAGTTTGTCCTTCACTTCAAGCCGGATGTCGAGTGGCTCAAGCACTTCGCAGGTATCCCCGAAAGTAGCAAGGTAATGAAAGACCCCTTCGCCCCGCGGCAGGGTCAGTTTGACGATGAAGCTTCCATCTGCAAGCGGCTCGAACTGTTCAAACTCATCGTATACCCGAAAGGCCATCTCTTTGGACAGCTTCAGTGTGATCGTGACAGCATCATCCTGTAACCTATTTTCTTCTTTGAATATTTTTCGAGGTGCGGATCGGGTGAAGGTTTCTTTCAAAACAGTCAGATGTTTAATGCGTCTCAGCTTAAACAAACGAAAATCCTCTTTCGCTGTGCAAAAGCCATATACGTACCATCCCTGTCCCTTAAAGTACAGCTTCAGCGGTTCCACCGTGCGGCTTGCCGTTTCTCCTCTGCCGCTTGCATAGGTGAACTGCACTAGGCATTTGCCGAGGATGGCAGATTTTAAAGCATTAAAAACTGCCGTTTCCTCCTCTACGTTTGCCCATGGCGAGAAGTCCACTTCAATCCAATCCGCGCCGGGTTCTCCGAACAGGGAGGACAGCTTGTGGAGGGCAGTATCCGTTTCCGCTAAGGATACGGCGTTTACGGCTCGGATGCTGGAGAGGATATCCGCCTGTTCCGCTTCGGTCAGTACGGTTTTGTTCAGGATAAAGTCAGGAAGAAGTGAGATTCCCCCACCTTTGCCCTTGCGCATATACACAGGGATGGCTGCCGAGGAGAGCGTTTCCACATCCCGATAAATCGTACGCCTGGATACCTCAAAGTGTTCCGCCAGCTCCCCCGCCGTGATGCTTTTTTTATTCAGCAGAAGATATATAATTTCAAATAACCGGTTTATTTGCATGTGATCACCCGTGTTCATTATAGAACCATAATAGGACAGTTGGAAGTTATATTATGGAGTGCTGAATCCAAGGGTAGGGTTGACCCTGACGTATACTGGAGGGTTTACACTGGAAGCGGGAGGGATTTAGAATGGAAACAACAACATCGCACACAGGGCACTTATCCAAACGGGCACCTGCCCGCAGCTGGCTAGCCATTGCAGCACTTGGCTGGTTGGCCATGACGATGGGACTGTTTGTGGCCACGGTCTCCGGGAACGCAGTTCGGGCTTCCGGTGCAACGGACAACGCAATTGCCGTTGTTCAGGCATTGGTCGCAGCGTTGCTCATTGTGCCCGCCGTCCGTCTCATCCAGCGCCGTTTCCACCTGACTGCCAAACTGCTGCCGCTGACACCGGTCGCGTTCCTGCATTTGCTGGGCGGCGCGGCGTTGGCAACGCTGATGGGCGGGCTGGGATTCCTTATTACGGGTGCACTTGGCTGGACCACCATTGAAGCCTGGCATGTCTCGGCGGATCTGCTGCCGGCTATAGCACTCAATACATGTATTGCTTTCCTGTATGAGGCACTGCCGGAGGAATTGTCGATGAGAGGAGTTGTCTACAGTGGCTTGCGGCTGCGGCTGCCCGCCTATGCAGCCTATGCCGGTCAGGTGCTGCTGTTTGTACTGGTGCCTATCACTGTGAACTTGCTGCAAGCCTTGGTTGGACTCGACCGCGGAAATATCATTAATCCCGAATATGTGATTATGTTGTTGTGTTTTGGCACTACACTGCAGCTGTGGCGCAGTTTGACCGGAACGCTGTGGGCTTCCATCGGCTTTCATTTGGCTTTCCTGGAAATTGCGCGGTTTGTTATCCTGCAGCGAGACCAGCGGTTGCTGACGTACAGCGAACTGGATGCGGGTACTGCCGAAATTGTAATCCAGTTTGGTATAATTGTCGTCGGCAGTGCAGTGGTACTGGCAGTGCTCAATCTGTGGCGCCGGCACCGCCTGCGGGCAGTATCGCGGGAGTGAATTGGCGTTCGCCCATGCCTAATATCGGATAAATAACTGTTCCAGGAATGATGACAAATACTGCACCTATTGGAGGGAAGCCGATGTATACCGTAGGGCAACTGTCCAAGCTAACCGGCGTTTCTGTCCGCACCCTGCATTATTATGAGAAACTCGGCCTGCTGAAGCCGGACAGGAATACCGGTAACCAGTATCGCTCTTATAGTGAGAATGATATTTTAAGACTGCAGAAGATTGCTGTGCTGAAGCAGATGCATTTTAAGCTGAGTGACATTGGAGTTATTCTCGAAAAAGGTGAGGTTGCACACAACGATGTCGCCGTTTGGAGTCGCGCATTGGAGCAGCAAATGGCCTTCGTGAGGCAGCAGCAAGAAAAATTGCATGCGGTAGAGCATTTGCTGTATTCCACACTGTACGCCATGCGGGCCACTGCACAAGTGAATATTGAAGAGATGCTCAGATTTATCCGTGAGCTTGAACAGCCGTCGGAGGGGGTGCAGTTGCGGCAGCAGTTCTTCTCGCCGGAGGAACTGGAGGTGCTGCCGTTAAATGATTTAAGCAATCCGTTGATTATGGAATGGTCCGGCATCCTTAGGCGGGTTTCAGGACTGCTGGTGGAACCGCCTGATTCTGTAGCAGCGCAGGAACTCGCCGCCTGTATTATCGAGTACGCCGATAAGATGTTTAACGGAGATGAGCAGCTAATCCAGAAATATTGGGAGTACATTACGCCTCAGGACAATCAGTCTGCACGTGTATACGGTATGACGACCGAGGTCATGCAATATATCGATACGATCATCCGAATTTATTTAGTTGAGGACAATGCCCCGGAGCAGATCACATGAATGAGTATGAATTCAAAAACCGGTCACGGGAAGGTGAATATACTAATCTCGGGTCACAGAACAAGCAAGATATCGTAAATTAGCATAAGCCGCCATCATTGGAGTCTTCCAAGATAGCGGCTTATATTTGCGTGAATATATAGAATCCTGCTAAAGTTTATTTAACTCCACCATCACGTCTAAAGAACGTTTGCATTAAGTTGGATACGGATCTATCATACAAGGCTTTAGCCGCTTCCTCGTTCTGAATATGCCCCCCCAAATGAAGATGAATGGTGCCATGCAGCGTTGCCCAGACCAGGTTAACCACAAGGCTAGGATCTTTCTCGGCAATGAACCCTTGCTCAATGGCTTGTGTAATGATGAGAATCACTTGCTGTAGAGCGGTTACGATAGCCTGTAGACTTTCCTCTTCCGGTTTGAATTCGCTAAAAGCCCCGCCAAACATAACCATGTAGTAACTGGTATAATCCCGCGAGAAATCCCAGTAAGCTTGTCCAAGCGTGAGGAGATATTCCTCAAGATCGGCTTGTTTCGGAACCGCTTGGAATTCCGCAGCTAACAATTTGCAGCCTTCCAGGAACAGCTCTTTAGCCAGCCCTTCCTTGCTTCCAAATAAGTTATAGATGATTTTGGTGGGACACTCCATGGTGTCAGCGACCCTGCGAATGGTTACCGCTTCGGGACCATGTTCCTGCATAATGGCTGCAGCCGCTTCAATAATATTCAGTCTCAGCATTTCGGCATGCTGAAGCTTGGCTTTAGGGTAGGTTGTAACTGTACGAGCAGCTGTTGAAGGTAGTTTGGACAAATCTTGCACGCAATTTCACACCCTTAAACGTGAACTTAAGAATGTTCCATACGAAGTTGCCAGGGAAGCCCTATGCATCAGGCTTCCCTGGCAACTTCACTACTCCATTCTTAAGTTCATCTTATATAGAACTCATTTTTCTTGAAACAAGCTTCATTTCTAAACCTTATTTTACTGTTTTGGAGGGCGAAATGCCAATCTATAGATCAATTCTCTTGACTATTTGACATCATTGCCTAAAGTGTATACAATGATTCATATTGAAACAGTGTTTCTGATGAGCATTTAAGAGGAGAGATGGATAGGATGATATCACTACGTAACAAATGGACCCTGATTACTGGAGCTTCTTCAGGTATCGGTGAAGCGTTCGCGCATGAATTGGCAGCCCAAGGGAGCCACTTGATTGTAGTCGCCCGCTCGGAAGCTAAACTGATTGCTTTATCAGAGAAATTACAGAGAGAACATCATATTCAAGTGGAGGTGATCGTTTCTGACTTATCTCAGGAAGGTTCCCCGGCCCGGCTCTATCAACAATGTGTGGAACGTGGGCTGAGCTTGGATATTCTGATTAATAATGCAGGCTTCGCTACTTATGGGTTATTCGAACAACTGTCTGGCGCAAGGCAGCATGAAGAGGTGATGCTCAATGTACTGGCGGTTGTAGACCTTACCCATTTGTTTTTACCAGATATGTTGAGCAGGAATAGTGGTGTTGTCATTAATGTAGCTTCAACAGCAGGATTTCAACCGCTGCCTAATATGGCTGTATACGGTGCGACCAAAGCCTTCGTATTATCCTTTACACAAGCTCTGTGGGAGGAGAATCGCAAACGCGGCGTACAATTTCTTGCGTTATGTCCCGGGTCAACGGAAACCGAATTCTTCGACATTGTAGGGGCCAACGAGGCTTCTGTCGGGAAACGTGATACTCCGCAGAATGTGGTTCAGGTGGCTCTTCGTTCGCTTCAAGCGAAGAAAGTATATGCTATTCCAGGGTTTAGAAACTATATTTCTGCGCAACTGCCCCGCTTCTTGTCTGCCAAACAAATGCTTTTTATCGTCGGACGAATGCTCCGTACACGTCATTAATTATTAACCATAATAAATATCCCCTCCAAGTAAACACTTGAAAGGGATAATAACTGATTTATAAACCTATTAAGCTTCCATCTTCTGTGCGGTGTAGAGCCGGTAATAGTGGCCCCGCTGTGCGATGAGCTGCTCATGGGAGCCGCTTTCGGCAATGCCTTTGTTGGACACGTACATGATGCGGTCACAGTTTTTGACAGTGGAAAGACGGTGCGCGATGATAAAAGAAGTCCGTCCCTTCAGCAGCTCATTCAGGCCCTTCTGGAGCAGCCGTTCGGTCTTGGCGTCGATTGAAGAGGTCGCTTCGTCCAGAATAAGAATGCGCGGATCGGCCAGCAGCGTTCTGGCGAACGAAATCAGCTGCCGCTGTCCCTGGGACAGCTTGGAGCCGCGTTCATTGACTTCGGTCAGGTAACCCAGTTCGAATTCTCGAATGAACTCATCGGCGCAAACTGCTTTCGCAGCAGCGACTACTTCCTCCTCGGTGGCATCCAGTCTGCCGTAACGGATATTGTCCAGAATGGTGCCGGAGAAAATAAAGCTGTCCTGCAGCATAATCCCCATCTGGCTGCGCAGCGACTTCAGAGTGACCTGCGAGATATCCTGACCATCCATCAGAATTCTGCCACCAGTGAGGTTATAGAAGCGCGAGATTAGATTGACGACCGTTGTTTTGCCTGCGCCTGTTGGTCCTACCAGAGCAATGCTCTCCCCTGCGGACACATCGAAGGAGATATTCTCCAGAATGTTGACCCCGGGATCATAAGCAAAGGTGACATTGTCGAAGGTGACACGGCCCTGAATGGACGGCAGCTCCTTCGCACCCGCAATATCACTGACCGTAACCGGCTCATCCAGCGTTTCGAAGATCCGCTCCAGGTAGGCAACGGCGTTAATGAAGTTATTGTACAGGTTCGAGAGATTTAGAATCGGCTGCCAGAAACGGGCGGCGTAGCTGCTCATGGCCAGAATGACGCCGAAGGTCATGTCCTGGGGACTCAGGGTCAACAGACCTACCAGGAAGATCATGGCTGTAACCATCGTAGACAGGTTGTCGACCGTAAACGGGATCAGCGTATTTAACTTCAGCGCCCGCATCCATTCCTTGCGGAAATTGTCGGCAAGACGTGTGAAGATTCCCTCATTATGCTGCTCGCGTGAGAAAATCTGCGTTACGCCGATGCCAGTGATGCTCTCCTGCAGATAGGCGTTCAGATTGGAGCTTTTGTTCGACACCGCCTGCCACGCCCGCCGCTGCCGGGTTTTGATCAGCAGCATGATGCCTAGGAACACAGGCAGTCCGGCAAGAATGACGAAGGAGAGCCGTACATCGACGGCGAACATGAACACGGCGATAAAGATTAGATTCACGATTTCCAGAATAAAGTTGATAATACCGTTGGACAATACATCCGAAACCGAGTTGACGTAATTCACGACCCGGATCAGGATTTTGCCTTGCGGACGGTCGTCATAGTATTTGAAGGGCAACTCCTGCAAATGCGTAAACAAATCCGTACGGATGTCAAAAATAATGTCCTGCCCGACACGGGTCATAATACGTGAACGGATCGTAGCCAGATATACGCTGGATACGATGGTCAGCAGCATCAGGGCGGACCAGCCAAGCAGCGGAAGCTTTGCCTTCGCGGGAATGGTCACATCGACGACATGCTGCATGATCAGCGGGGCTGACAACGCAATGGCCGCAGACAGAGCACTGAGCAGAAACGCGATAATCATCGGTTTTTTCTTACGTCTAATGTAGATCATCGCCCGCCGGAAGTGCTTGATGTCAAAAGGGGACTCCAGGTTCTCGTCGACATCAAATCTATTCCTTGCCATGCGCAATCACCTGCCTTCCAATGCCCTCGTTCTGGAGCATAAACACGTCGTAGTAGTAGCCTCGCCGGGCCAGCAGTTCGGCATGGGTGCCTTGCTCAATCACCCTGCCGCCGTCCAGAATAAGAATGCGGTCAGCCTGCGCTGTAGTGGATACCCGCTGCGCGATGATGATCTTAGTGCAGGGATAATCCAGCTCGCGCAGACTCTTCTGGATATGCTCCTCGGTCTCCAGATCGACGGCAGAGGTTGTATCATCCAGAATCAGGATCGGGCGGCGGACGGCGATGGCACGCGCCAGTGCAATACGCTGCTTCTGTCCTCCGGACAGCCCCACCCCGCGTTCCCCAACCACCGTGTCATAGCCTTCCGGCATTCGGATAATGAATTCATGTGCGGCTGCGAGCTGGGCATTGTGGATCGTTGCTTCCTCCGAGAGTTCGGGTTCGCCATAGGCGATATTGCCGTCAATCGTATCGGAGAACAAGAGAACGTCCTGGGTGGCAATGCCGATATTTCCGCGAAGCTGATCCAGCTCCAGTTCCCGGACGTCGATGCCATCTACCAGTACACGCCCCTCGGACACATCATAGAAGCGGGGAATCAGATTGATAAGTGTGGTTTTGCCTGAACCCGTTGAACCCATGATGGCAACGGTTTCCCCAGGCTCCACCGTGAAGCTGACATCGTCCAGCACGGTAGCGCTGTCATATTTGAAGCTGATATGTTCGAATTCAATGCGGCCTTCGTAACGGCGTTTGTCTACAGGGTTATGCTCATTCACAATTCTGGGACGGGCGTAATGAATATCAATGATTTTGCTTAAGCTGGCAAAAAACCGCTGAATATCATTGATGATAATTCCGATGTTGCGCATAGGGTTGGATACAGCCCAGATCAGCGATGAGATGGCCGCGAATTCACCGAAGGTGATCCGGTCGTTCATAAGAAATAGCCCGCCGGCCAGCAGCAGGATGACGTTGAAGGCTTGGGCGAAGGTCTCCAGATAAGGGAAGTAATCGAGCCAGACGAGGGCCGCTTTTTTGTTGGCCGTAGAATAGTTGACGTTCTTCTCGGTGAATTTCTTAATCTCGAACTCCTCGCGGGCGAAAGCCTTAACTACACGGTTGCCTGAAATATTCTCCTGTGTAGTCGTATTAAGCTGGGACAGCCGTTCCCGCAGGTCCACATACATCGGGCGGACGTGCTTGGCGAATATGTAGGCCACGACAAAAATCAGCGGTGACAGGATCAGCATCCACAGCGTCAGCGCAGCATCGATGGTGAAGAAGTAGATCACAGCGGCAAGGAAAATCGTCACGGATTCGATAATCGTTTTGAATATCCATGCCATCGAATGCCGGACCATGTCCAGGTCGCCTGTCATCTTGGTCATCAGATCACCGGTGCGGTTATGATCGTAATAGGCCCGGTCTTGTCCCTGAATCTTGTTGTACAGATAAATACGAATCTGGTAGAGCATGTTCTGGGAGGATATCTCATACTGCATCGTCGTCAAATAAGCAAGACCCGTACGCAGCAGGGAGAAACCGATCATCCCCAGGCAGAGTGTGATTAGCAGCCCCCGTTCTTGTGTGAGATTCTGCAGCGCATTGTCACCGGCTATGAATGTGTCGACAATGCGCTGACTGATGTAAGGGTTCACAATGGTAAGACTTGAACCCAATACCGAGAGGCAGAGCGCCACAATATAACGCGCCTTGTTTCCCTCCAGGTTCTGCCACAGCCATTTTAGTTCGAACATCGGATCACCTGTTTCTGAGTGTTCTTTCACTCTCGTTGTAAAGAATGAATAAATCACAGTGATTATAACATTAACCTTCGGTATGTATAGGTTGCGGTGATATTTTCTTGTTACAATCGGTTGAACTTTTGAAGGTGGACAATCTTATAAAGCTCTATCGAAGTGGCGTAAGGCAAATAATTCAATTCCATTTCGCAACAAAATTGCACATAATGAATATTGCAACACTCTATCAAGACCAATACTAAATTGAATATCGAAGATTACTGTTATAGAAAAGCCTATGCAAATTGTAAAACCAAGTGCGCTATAGTAGTACATCGCCACATGGTTGGCCTTATTCTGAACCAATTGCCAGCGTTCATCATTTCTATATTCTTTCACTTTTACAGCTTGGAAGCATGGGAGGGCAATAGTGCATATTCCTAATGCGACCAACACCACTAACATTGCAAATTGATAAAACATTATCCTTCATCCTCCTTATGTGCAAAGACTTCATTAATTGATACATCAAATGCTTTTGCAATTTTGAAAGCTAACTCCAGCGAAGGTGTATATTTATATTTTTCAATGGATATAACTGCTTGTCGTGAAATCCCAACATGTTCTGCCAAATCAGCTTGTGTCCAGTCTCGTTCGGCTCTCAAAACTTTAATACGATTATTAATCAATGTAACGAACTCCTTCCTAAATGTAATCAACCAGTTACATTCATATTGTAATCAACTAGTTACGTATTGTCAATAAGTGAAAAAGGCTTTATCCTGTGCCCCGCACAATGGATAAAGCCTTGGAATGAAAGCTGCTGCCTGTTAAGTTAAGAAGTCTTGCCTGTGACGCTGGTTCCTTTCTTAGTAATCGTATACGTAAGCACGTCTCCGTTCCAGAAGTGGAACTTCAGGGCGACTTCGCCGTCCTTCACATCCTTGAAGAAGTCAGGCAAGAGCTTAATGCCGCCTGTATCATAGGCCGGTGCGAAGGTGTTGCCGAATTCCTTGAACGGTGTCCAGTCCTGTGGACCGGCATTACCGCCGGTGGTATAGACGGCTTCCATCGTAGCCAACTGGTTGCCATTGAAGACGGTTGGAATCGTAAAGGCTGCCGTCGTTCCTGCAGCATCCTTTAGCTGGGGCTTATCATACACAATGACCTTGAAGCTCCAGTCCGCACCTTGATTGAACTTAGCGGTGATTACGGCGTTGGTGCCGTATTTTTTGGAGGAGGTCAGCTTGGTGAGCAGGTTCGCTTTGAGCGTCAGCACTCCACCGTTCAGCTTGTAGTCCTTGCCCTGCTTCAACTGTTTGCCCTGAACACTGAGCGAATTCAGCTTGTTGCCGTTCAGGTTCAACGTCACTTGGGTATCCTTGACGGAAGTCCCTTTCTTCAGGTAGACCAGATCGCTCTCCGCCGTGGAGGAGCGGGTCTTCAGCCCGGCCTTCAGGACATTAAATAACTCAGGGTCGGACCACTTGTAGGTCTTGCGGTTGAAATGCTGGCCGTTGTCCCAGAGCATGGTAGTGATTTTTTTCTGCTTCAGGTAATAGGTCAGGAACTCGAAGAATTTCAGCTTCTCGCCTTGTTCAATCACGCCAGTGTGCTTGTCGAAGCCCAGCAGCCCGAATTCCCCGACGATAACCGGAATGCCCCGGGCTACCAAGGTGTCGTATACGCTGTCAAAAGTCTGGATAATGTCGTTCTTCGTATCCTTCTCAAACGTGGTGTAGCCGGCGATATTGACACTGAACGGCCAGAATCCGTAGTAATGAACGGTTGCGATCAGATTCGGATCATTCAGCTGTGTAATGGTTTTGTATAGGTTAGCAGTGTTTTCTTTGCTGGGTGAAGTAAGTACGGTAGGCAGAACCAGCGGTCGTACGGCATTGTTGCCACCGGAGCTGCGGACAATCTGGTGAAAAGAAAGATTAAGCTCCTCCACCATCTGTGTCATCTTCACCTCATCCGTAGTGCCGCCTTCGGAGAAGCGGGGTTCGTTGATACTTTCGAACATCAGCTTGTTGGGATGATCCTTGAAGCGCTCGGCAATCTGCGTCCAGGCGGCATTATACCGCGCCAGCACCTCATCATGCTTCGGCTCCATATGGCTGACCCACAGCCAGGAGTCATGATGTACGTTAATCATGACGTACAGCTTGGCCTCGAGCGCCCAGCCGACCACTTCTTCCACGCGGTCCATGTAGGCCTTGTCGATGGCATAGCCGGGAGCTGCGCCGATATGCTGATCCCAGGTTACGGGGATGCGGATGCTTTTGAAGCCTTGGGCGGCAATGTTCTTGATCAGTTGCTCGGTGACCCGCGGATTGCCCCAGGAGGTCTCATCTGCACCGGTGGCATCCAGTGTATTGCCCAGGTTCCAGCCTGGCTGCATGGCCTCTACGTAGGTTTGCATCTTAGTCTTGGCTGGTGCGGGAGCTGCCTGTGCACCGGCGGAAGCTGCTCCCGCCATCGATGAGAAGAGGGAGAGCAATAATGCGGTGACGAGCGTTAGAGACAGGACAGACTTGTGGATTCGTGTAGTCATTGAAATCTCCTTTGCGTTGTTATTTGTAACCGCTTTCTTAAGTAGGTTATCATAGTTGTACTTTTCGGAATACCCTCATAATTTGTGGGAAAATCAGGTGTGAATTAGTTAAATTGTATTAATCGCTAATTCTGAATTGCATTTGACGAATGGATATGCCCAAGCGCCCAACTGTGACAAATCAGTTAATATCTACAAATGTTCTTAAATTCAGGAGCTAAAGACCTATATTTTTATAGAGAAAATGTCGAATATACTGTTATTGGTAGGAATAATCACCTTATTTTCTTGCGAATAGTAGGTTGAGAGGAGGCATATTTTAGTAACTTGATAGAGCATAACCAAATATGGTTTGAGGAGATCAGATAAACATGAAATCCAAGTTTGCCCACAAAGTGATCGCGTTTGCCACAGCGGCAATCACGATCTTCGGAGGAGTAGTGCCGGCGTTTGCGGCTCCTGCATCCGTTCCAGTTACACCAGTAGCTTCCACCACACCCTTAGCATCGTCGGCCTTTAGCGATACCAGCCATCACTGGGGACAGAATGCCATTGAGAAATGGAGCGGGTATAGTGTGGTTCAAGGGTACAATGGGAGCTTCAGGCCCGATGCGCCGGTAACCCGGGCTGAATACTCAAGTATGATCGACAACATTATGAAATACATAGAACTAGGAGATAACAGATTCAGTGATCTTGGTCAAGAGAAATGGTATTACAATGCGATGCTTAAGCTTAATACGGCGGGCGTTCTGAAAGGAACAGATGGTAAAGCGCTGCCGAATAACAAAATCACCCGACAGGAAGCAGCTGTGCTGATTGCTGGGGCTTTTGAAACGGGGAATGCAGCCAGTGCCTCTTCCTCTGGGACAGCTTTCAGTGATCATGCACAAATTGCAGACTGGGCCGATGAAGCTGTGCAGAGTCTGGTATCTAAGTCCGTAATCAGTGGCATGCCTGACGGCACGTTCAGACCAGCGGCTCCGCTTACACGGGCTGAAGCGGTTACGATGTTTGATAAGCTGATTCAAACGTTAATCACGGCGCCGGGGGAATACTCTCAGGATGTGGTAGGGAATGTGGTCGTCAACACTTCAGGGGCAACCCTCAAGAATATGAAGATCACAGGTGATCTATATGTCGCGCAAGGGGTTGGCGAAGGGGAAGTAACCCTGGATAACGTGAAGATTACTGGCAATGTGCACGTCCAGGGGGGCGGGGAGAACTCCATCCTCTTTAATAATGTGGACGTGAAAGGCGCACTCATTGTTAATAAATATAATGGCAAGGTTCGTGTTCTGGCTACCGGCAGCACTTCCGTATCCATAACCCTATTGGAGAGCGGCGCCATGCTGGTGACTAAGGAACTTACGGGCGGCGGATTCGAAACGGTTGAAATCTCGGCCGACGTGCTGGCCGGACAAGAGGTGAAACTGGACGGCAATTTCAACAAGGTTGTGAATAAGTCGGCTCAGGTTAAGATCACTGGTACCGGTACGATTAAGGAGCTGGTGGCCGATGTGACTACACATATTGCGGGCACTGTCACTATAGACAAAATCACTAAAACCGGCAATGCAGAGGTTACTCTAGAGAATAACACTCCTCAACCAAGCAGCACGGCCACACCTGTTAATAACAGTGGTGGTTCAGGTGGCGGTTCGGCCGGTGGCGGCGGTTCAACGGATGGAGGAAGCCAGACCGTATCGGTCAAGGGTATCTCTCTGGATGTATCTGCGCTTTCCATGGTTGTCGGTGAGAGCAAAACGCTGAAAGCGACGATCGCACCTGTCAATGCAACAAACCAGAAAGTGCTGTGGACAATAGCTGGCGGCGGCATGACTGTACTTGAAGTGAACGGAGATGGAGTCATTTCGGCCAAGAGTCCGGGAACAGCGAAGGTGATCGCGACCTCTGAGGATGGAGGATTCACAGCTGAGACAGTTGTGAAGGTTGAACAGCCTGCACTGGGTGTGAAGGTGTCCAAATACGAAGGCGTTGCAGTAGACAGAGCAGCAGTAATCGAAGAAACTGTTATAGCAAATAGCGCTAATGTGACCATTGTAGAGGCAGGCAGATCTCTGATCCAAGCCCATCATTATGATACTTCGGTTACAGCGTTGGCCCCAATGAAGCAAACTACGGTAGGTCATGCAGTGTATGCGGTCATTACGCTGCAAGACTTGAACGGTAAGCCACTTACAGATACCACTGGAGTTGGAATTACGGTTAATGGTGCTACATATGGTGCTGATTATTTTGGTAGAGCACTGGCTGAAGGCTTCAAGGCCGGCAGCTTCGTATTGCCGCTGAATGCCGGGCAGCCGGAGAGCATCCGTCAATATAAGCTGGAGTTTACACAGGCTGGGTATGTTCAGACTTCCTTGACAGTTACTTATCGTCCGGCTGGAACCCCTATTGTGAAGGCTATAGGTGCTATTAGTGGAAGCACGGACATTGGCAGCGAATTGAAGGCAGGGGTGGTAAGCTATGAGGGAACTCCGGCTAATCAAGAGCTTGCATACCAATGGTACCGGGCAGATTCAGAGCAAGGCAAGTATACTGCGATTTCGGGAGCCAATACATCAACTTATGTACTGACACCAGAAGATGGTAATCACTACCTCCGAGTATGGGCTTCGGCCGATGAGATTAAGGTCAGTGGTGCGGTAGTAAGTGAGGCCTTTGGGCCGGTACAGCCGGCTGTGAATGCGGAGGAGGTTTTTGCGGCCATTGAAGCTGCTTACCTAGGAAGCAATAAGGATAAGAGCAACGTTACCACAAGTTTAACTCTGCCGACATCCTTGCCTGCTTATCCTGGTGTGACCATGGTTTGGTCATCCAGCAATCTGCAAGTGATCGATGCTGCTGGTAAAGTTACCAGAGGTGAACGGGATGATCAGTTCGTAAACCTGACAGTCACTCTGGGCGGACAAGCCGCCGGATCGAGAACTTATGAATTAACCGTTAGAGCCGCAGGAACTGAAAATGTCGGTATCGAAGGATTCATTGATCCTTATTTCACTGCGAATTACCCTCAGGCCTTTATCAAGGATGGAACGGTTCATGTGAGATATGCGCTGAAGGCGCCTGCCGAGGTCTATATGGTTGTGAACACGATCAATGGCATGCATAAGTCCGATGTGAAGGCTGTGCTGGAAGGCCATGCTGGAATAGACAACAGACCGGTCTATGCCAATCAATGGCCATACTTTGAAGTGAAAGAGAATGCGATTAACCAGGTGCAGGAATTCGACACCGGGATTAAGCTTTCCGACACCAACGGACAAGAAGCACGGGTTGAATTTGTAATTGTCGATCCGGGGAAGAATTACTTCTCATCTGCAGTCACTACGATCTTGTTTGATTCTAAGGTAGTCAGTGCGCTGGACACGTATCCTCCAAGATCGGACATGAAGTATATTAACCGTGCTTTGGATACCATTTACGTGTATTATCACGAGAAACTTGATTTAAGTAGTGCTCCAAGTAAGAGTGATTATACATTAAGTGCAGGCCAAGTAGATGCGGTAACCTTATTTAATGAGGATGGTAAATGGGGAATTGCGCCTGGTTACGCCAAATTGAGCGTGAGCGGAATCACCGAGGCGGATGCTGCCGGACTTATGCTAAGCTACAATGGCAGTGCGATTCGGGATCTCTCCGATGCAGGTAACCAGGCATTGCCTTATACCAAACAACCCGTGTGGACGATCAGCGAACATTTCAGCAAAGTGGTGGTCAGTTCAGACCGTAAATCACTGATTGCCGAGATTGTACCGGGCTGGGAACCCTATGTTAACGAGCAGTTGGAACTCTACAATAGTGAAGAGGTTAAATCGCGTTTTGCTGTGGCAATCACTGGTCAAGGAAGCTATTCTCCATCTTTTTCCACATACAGCTATGCAGGCAACTATCTTGAATTTACGCTTAAATTTGATACGCCGCTCCCGGAGGGCAATACGACACTTACCTTTGACACCACGGGTATCGTGAACTGGGCCAAGGATTTGTATCCTGCTAAGCTGATATCAGAGTCGATCACACAGATTGAGGCTCCGGGTACACCTTCGGCTAAGTACAATGAGAAGACCGGTGTGCTTAACCTGAGCTTTGCCCCAGACTTCAGCTTGGATTATGCCAGCTTAGCTGCGGGGCTTGTGCTGAAGGTAGATGGAGTGGAATATGCGCTCAGAGGGTATATTCTTTCCAGACATACCTATACGCAGAATGGCCAGACCACTGCTAATACACTGGATATTAGATTGAATGATCAGTATTCCTGGAAATTCAAGCAGGCTGTCGACAAGGGAACTGATGTGCAGATTAAATATACGAAGGTAAATGGAGACCATAATTCACAAATCTCGGATGGCGGAGGCTCCTTGCTGCCTGACTTCGATTACGTTACCGTAGTGAAGAAGCCTTAAGCATCTGAACAGGAATTTGCTGAGTGAAGTAAAGAGAACCCGTATGATGGATTGCTCCATTGTGCGGGTTTTTTGTGGAATGAATTAGTAAGAATGGGAACTTGGGAATGGCATAGTAAGCCAGACACGCGTTTGAAAGAGATGAGATCAATATGCTTGTGAGTATCCTCATATGGATCATCAAACTAACTGTATTCTGTACATTTATATCGGCTGAAAATCGCATTAAACCGACTTTAGCTGTATTGCGTACAGTTATTTTCTGTGAAATCACCGTTAAAGGCCTGTATTGGAAAATATAGATTACGGAATGCAGTTATATGCCTTCCAGCAGCCAAATTGGCTAATATAGATGTACGAAATACAGTTAAAATTTCAGTCGAACCATACGCAGCAACTGTCGATTCATATCAGCATTTAATGAAATAAAGGGCACAGCCCATTCTGACAAAACAGAAGCAAGGCTGCGCCCACAGTAACTCTCTCACATTCCGTCCTCTACTTTTACGTCCTCATAAACACTCTCATACCCCACCACTACTACCTCACCCTCTACCCGCCCAAAGGTCACAGCCTCTTCGCTCAGATAGGAGGCGGGTTCACTGGTTTGTGTGAAATAAGTAATGTGCGCCGTGTGATCCTCGATCTTAACTTCGAATGTAACCACCCACGGGCTGGACACGCCGATATTGTAGTTCCAGTCCTCACCGCTGCGGGCGATTTGTTCTTGCTTGAATTTCTCCCTCATCGTCTCCGACATCATCTCGTAGCGGGGTTCTCCGTCACGGATGATTAGCGCATTGGCCCAGACTGCGGCATGATTCTCCATCGTCTTCAGCGGGATTCCCGGAGTCCCTTGCGGATTGGCTGTGAAACCCAGAATGCAAATTAACGAAAATACACAGGCAGCTGCGGTTACTGGAGCACGTGGCTTCCTATAGCTCAGCACATTTCGGATTCTGGCCTGAATATGGCTCTCACCGAAGGCGAGCGGACGGCCTAAGCTGAACCCGCTGCTGCGGACGGAAAGAGACAGAAGCGACTTCGAGTAGCTGAGCTTAACCTCCTGTCCCATAGAGGCAATCACCTTCTCATCGCAAGACATTTCCATATCCTTGCTCATCAAGTTGAAGGACACCCACATCAGCGGATTGAACCAGTATACACTGAGCAGCAGCCAAGCGAACGGTTTAACCAAATAATCCAGACGACGGATGTGAACCTGCTCATGCGCCACAATATAAGAAAGCTCATGATCGCTTAAGCCTAGCGGAACATAAATCTTGGGCTTGATGAAGCCGCAGACCAGCGGTGTGGTGATCCGGTCGGTTTCATATATATTGCCGCTGACTAGAGTGGCTGTTTTCAGATTGCTTGTTATTTTGAAATAAGAGACCACGAAGTATAGAAGCAGAACAACCATGCCAATCACCCACACCATGCCCGCAATCTCCATAATGATCGTCATCGGATTGACGCTGGCAGTAGGTGTTCCCGCTGGCAGGGAGGTGTTCACAGCTTGATTCACTAAGCCAACGCCAGTATCAACCGCAGGCTGCAGCATCAGGCCAAGGGTAGAGGGAACAAACTCCAGCGCTCCGGTGCCGGTACGGCTGGTGGGCGTGAGAAAGCTCAAGAAGCTGAACGCAGAGGGGAAGCTGAAGGGCAGCACAAGCCGGATCAGCACCGCCAGCCACAAGACATAGGAGAATATCTTGGGTGCTTTGTTCAGAAACAGCCGGATAACCATCACGGCAGCAGCTACATAACTGGCGGTGATGGTCATGTTCAGGATGGCGGTGAATCCCGCCGTCATTGGGTTGCCTCCTCAATGATGCGTTTCAGCTGTTCGGCTTCTTTGGCGGAAATTTTGTTTGTGCCCAGGAAAGCGGTTAGAAATTGCGGCAATGATCCGTCAAAAGCCTTATCGATCAATGCTGCGCTCTCATACTTCTGTGCTTCCTCACGTTTAATAAGAGCAGTCACCACCGCATTCTGATTCTGCAGAATACCACGGGCACAGAGTTTCCTCAGTACAGTGTAAGTCGTTGATTTCTTCCAGCCCAATTTCTCCAGAGACAGCTTAACCAGCTCGGTTGAATTGACAGGTTCGTGATCCCAGATCAAAGACACAAATTTATGTTCCGCATCAAATAGTTTATAAGATTCCATGAACTCGCCTCCTAATGAAAGTTTATCGCAATAAACCTCTAATTGATGTTGAGTTTACTACGGTAAACCTGCTGTGTCAAGAAATAGCTAAGCTCTGAACGGCAAACTGGGAAATTAGGGTAAGAACTCAAAGGATTGGTTAATGAGAAGAAGAGTTGCTGAATAGTGAGGATTCCAATGTATCTGATGCTGTGAAAGAACGGCGGGAGAGCGGCGACTTCCCCTATGCGCTTGAGAAATCAGGGAGGAAGAGTCTGCTTCTGTTTGATCAATATGAATTAGTACCTAAAGAAACCTTCATTAATGAGGAGGGAAAATATGGGATTAGCAATGGAGAGTAAGGAGCATAAATGCTCCTTAGAACTCCACGCCCCGAACCTTAGAGTAAATCATCGTTGATCTTAAGCAGTCGTCCACATCCAGCTTATCACCCCGGTGCACACCTTCCAGCGAGAACCCCGACGCTAACGCGACCCGGGCGCTTGGGTGGTTGCGGGAATCACAGCGGATTTCAATCCGGTTGGCCTGCAGCTCACGGATGGCATACTTCGTAATCGCCTCAACCGCCTCTGTGATGTAGCCTTGTCCAGCGCAAGAGCTGCGGACCCAATAGCCAATCTCAAACTTGCGGGTAGGCCAATCGATCCGGTGCAACCCGCTGCTGCCCACTAGCTTGCCAGTTTCTTTGCGAATCAGCAGCAGTCTAAGGTCGGAGCGTTCCAGGAACTGCAGCCGGGAGCGGCGGATGCTGATTTCGGAGGCTTCCTGTGTAGGAACGCTGCTTGCCCACGGCATCCATGGACGCAATTGCTCGATACTTTCTTGTACCGCCTCATTTACAGCAGCTCCATCTCCCCACAGTGGCGCGCGGATCAGCAGCCGTTTACTTTCAAATTGCTCAGGAATGGTTAACAAGATTGGCTCTATTTTACCAGTATCCACAGCGTTCAATCCCCCAATCTTCATTCGTTCTCCGTTGTCTCTACATTGCGGTTCATCAGATCACCTTTCAAATAGTAGGATAGGGTAATTTTACCACAAGTTCAGATAGGAGCAATGCTGGATGGAGACTGGCAGGCAAGTCGAATACCCGTACCACGGAACGTGTATAGTAGCCAGAATAAGGGTAATGAACATCAAGGATATTCCAAATCCCAGATGAGGTGATAAGATGATTAGAGTTGGCAGATTTCCTTCCCAAGACGGGCGAAGTGTGGCTGAGTTGTTTGTATATGCCAGAAACAAAACCGTTTATCCTGATATCAAAATTATGCCGCTGGTCTGTCCGGCCTGCAGACGCCCGCTGGAGGGCTTGTATCTGCACGGAGGCTCCCGCTACGGGTTCGTGGGAAATCATACTTGTGATTACTGTGACGCGAAGTTCTCCATCACGGACAGTGATAATACCGTAGAGGAGCTGAGATTGTATCACCTTCATCCGGAAACGAAGCTTGAGAGCAATCTGACCCTGAACTACACCAAGCTATACCGGTTGGAGCCAAAGGTCTGGGATGAGGTTCAAGTGCTTACAGGTTACGACATTTATGCCGGCCCTGAGAGAATCCAGCTGGAGCAGGTGATGGATGATATCGAGACCATCAAGCTGGTGGATCTTACGTTCTACAGGCAGCAAGCGGAAGAGGAGATTAGCAAGATGCCGATTCCCGAGCTGCCGGACAGTATTGTGCGCTGGTTCGCGCTGCAGCGCAGTATGGGATTAGATCAAATAAAAGGGTAGAAGTGCGGAGGCATCAAGAAATCTGCAGACAACAGCGGCCGGAAGTCCAAACATTCCCCGCAATTACGACCTGACCCAATATGAGAATCTAAAGTTCAACTTATATAGTATTCTTATAATTATATTATTCATTGGAAAGGATTGAAGATATGAGTTTAGTAGAAGAATATAAAGCAATGAGAAAAAAGCAAGTGGGGATACACATGGAGATTCTGGATGAATTTCTTGATGAGGACAAGCTGTTTAAATCCTGCAAGGTTATGGGGATCCTCAAGAATAATAGAGTGGTATTAGAGGAAGAGCCGGAACAAGATTCCCTTTATGATTTTAACGTGTATGAGAAATGGGATGAAGGCGAAAGTGGGTTGTCTAAATATATCCGTAAACATGGTTATAGTGATGAGGCGGAAACCGAAAGATTGCTGCGGGCTATGGCTGATTCAGAGAGCGGTCTATACGAAGTAGTCGATACCGACAAGGAGAACTATATCATTAAACTGAAGGCAATCTCTGACTCTGACAAAAGCATTCAGCTGATGGATCTTTCTTTAAGCCAGATGCTGGAGCCAGGCAAATTAATATTCGCGCGGCTCACGCACTTGGAGAACTTCAGTATGACCTCCGGTATCGCTTTTGTTTTTAGGGAGAACCATAGAGAATATCTCCTCCAGCGCAGCAAGAAACTAATCAAGAAAGCGGGAAGTGGCGATCCTTCAGCAGATAGATTTATTGCTTTCTTCTACCTGAATCGCTCGGATGGGATGAAGACAATGCTGCAATCAGTGGAATAACGCCCATACACCGCCTTAATGGAACCGAAGAGAATAAAGACGAGGTGAGAAGGGATTGACAAGGAAATCTGAGCTGGATGAATCGCAGCAAGCACAAATGCTCGACAAATTATTGGAGCAAAGCGACAGTCCGGTGTTCTTTGACTGGAAGGATTACCGGGATGAATTGCTTGCGATTTGCAGCGTATTTGCTGATAATGAGATATCTAGAGCTAAACTTGAAGCGAAACTACGCTAGTATGGTGGGAAGTAACCAGTGCAGATTTAGGCGGATCAACCCGCTTGTATAGAAATATTAACTGTTACTGTTTAGGCCTCCGTATGATATTAGTTGCAAAAGTGCATCTAATTAGCCGATTTTTTCCGTTTTGGAGCAAATAGTTGCAAAAAGGCACTTAATTCCGGCGTTTGAGCGTAGAAGACTTGATTTACTTGAAATTAGTTGCAATATCGCACTTAATCGCCTCCTGACAGTGGTTTCAGCTGAAATTAGTTGCACTTTCGCATCTATTTGCTCCGAACGTGCCAGGGCAACCTTCTAAATCGTCGCTGGGATCTAAGTGTAACAATAATTCAATCATGATCAACGAAAGCCGCCTCATGAGGCGGCTTTTACGTGCCCGCTATGTCTAAAATTGTCTAATCCCCGGCTATTGTGTTTCCTAAATCATTCGCTTACAATTTTGTGGAGTAATTCTGCAATGCGTTAATGAATGTCACAGCAGGGCGGGATACTCACATATTATGATAGCTATGCAACAAAGAAAGAGATACATAAACAAAGGGGAGCGTTCTTTTGGAAACGAAGCAATTGACTAGAGGACTTAAGACACGGCATATCGAACTGATTGCACTCGGTGGCACCATTGGCGTCGGGCTGTTTATGGGTTCGGCAAGCACGATCAAATGGGCAGGACCCTCCGTGCTGCTGGCGTATTTGCTGGCAGGAATCATTATGTTTTTTGTGATGCGGATGATGGGGGAGATGCTGATTCTGGAGCCGGTAACCGGCTCTTTTGCTACTTTTGCCCATAAGTACATTCATCCCTTGGCGGGATTCCTGACTGCCTGGAGTTATTGGTTTCTGTGGGTAACCGTAGGGATGGCGGAAGTTACGGCCATTGGCATCTATATGGGGTATTGGTTCCCCGACATTCCGCAGTGGCTGCCCGCCCTTATAGGGGTAGGTATTATTGCGGCGGCGAATCTGGCGGCGGTGAAGTTCTATGGAGAGTTCGAATTCTGGTTCGCCATGATTAAGGTGGTTGCCATCGGTGTGATGCTGGTGGTCGGCACGGGGATGATTTTCTTCGGACTGGGCAATGGCGGTGAGCCGATTGGTCTGTCGAACCTGTACAGCCATGGCGGTTTTTTTGCCGGGGGACTGAAGGGCTTCCTGTTCGCACTCTGTATTGTAACGGCGGCCTATCAAGGGATTGAGCTGGTGGGTATTACAGCCGGGGAAGCCGAGAATCCCAGACATACGCTGCGCAAGGCGATCAAAAACATCATCTGGCGTATCCTGGTCTTCTACGTAGGCGCGATCTTTGTGATTGTTACGATTTACCCTTGGAATGAAGTTGGCGAGAGCGGCAGTCCATTCGTCATGACCTTTGCCAAGGTTGGTATCGTTGCGGCAGCAGGGATTATTAATTTCGTTGTGCTTACGGCGGCTATGTCCGGCTGCAACAGCGGAATCTATAGTGCGGGACGGATGCTGTATACACTGGCGAAGAATGGACAAGCCCCGAAGTTTTTTGGCAAAATCTCGAAGAGCGGCGTTCCCAGAAACAGTATTCTTACTACCATCTCGCTGCTGTTAATCGGAGTGCTGTTTAATTACCTGATGCCGGACTCCAAGCTGTTCCTGTATATTTACAGTGCCAGTATTCTGCCGGGTATGGTGCCATGGTTCGCGCTGGCATTCAGCCAGTTCAGATTCAGGGACCGGTGGAAGGATGAGATGAAGGACCACCCGTTCAAATCGTTGTTCTTCCCAGCCAGCAATTATATCGTAATTATTTTCTTATCGCTGGTGCTGGTGGGCATGTGGTTTAACCCGGATACGCATACGTCGCTGCTGGTGGGCATGACGTTTATCGCCATTGTTATTGCCGGTTATTTCGCCTTCGGAATCGGGAAGCGGCAGCGGATTGAAGAAACAGAGGAAGTGCAGTAAGCTGAATGAACAGAGATACAGCCGAGCGAGCGTCAGGGGAATCCTGGGTTTGCTCGGTTTTTTCGAAATATAAGAAATTATATGTTCTACACTATTATTTATCCTTCTATTTTTCGCAGAAACGGATGCCTGAAAGCGATACGTAGTATCGCTGCTTCGGAAGCATACGCTTTGCAGAGGACGGCGAAGCCGTTTCTTCTTAAAAGATAAGAATTTATATGCTTCGCGCAATGAATTATCCTTATCTTTCTCGCTGAAACGCCCCGTCCTATAAAAGGACGGCGTAGCCGTTTCCACTTGTTCGGCGGAGAATGCAATGACTAAGATAGGAGGGGATCTTATGGCACACACCTATGGATTCATGACAAACCGCTCAACCATCCTCAGAAATCTTAAGGCGCAGCTGGAAAAGGGTCATCCCATCATCGGCGTAGCGACAGGCACGGGGATTACGGCCAAGGTTGCGGCACAAGGCGGAGCGGATTTCATTATGGTATTGAATTCCGGCAAGTTCCGGCAGATGGGCCGAAGCTCTTTGGCGGGATTCCTGCCGTTCTGCAACAGCAATGATATGGTGATGGAGTTTGCCTCGCGTGAGATTATTCCACTGGTGAAGCAGGTTCCGATTATTTTTGGACTGAATGCCACCGATCCGACGAAGGATATGACCACGTATATTCAGCAGATCCGCAGCAGAGGCTTCGCCGGGATCAACAACTATCCGACAGTCGGACTGTTAAGCGGACAGTTCAGGGAAGCCCTGGAAGAGGAGGGCTCTTCCTATCTGCTGGAGGTCGAAGCGATCCGGACCGCCCATGAGCAGGGGCTGTTTACGCTTGCATTCGTATTTGATGAAAGGCAGGCAGAGCAGATGATCGGGGCTGGAGCGGATGTGATCTGTGTGCATCTCGGGCTGACGGAAGGCGGATTACTCGGTGCCCGCAAGGTGTTGTCTCTGGAGGCGGCCAAGGTTAGGGCGAAACGGATATTCGAGGTCTGCAACAGGCTGAAGCCGGAGCTGATCAAGCTGGTATACGGCGGTCCGGTCAAAACTCCGGTGGATGTTCAATATATGTACAGCGGCAACACAGATCTGATGGGGTACATCGGCGGTTCTGCTTTTGAGCGGATTCCCTCCGAGAAGTCGATCACGGACATCACCAAGGCTTTTAAGAGCAAGGGCAAGCTGGATGAGGATGAGCTGATGGTCAAGATGCTGGACGGTGTAACCAAACACTACGATTATGTGGATTTCGTCAAAGAATATGTGGCCCAGAATTATATGAACGAGGTATCCTTCACCGATCTGGCCGGGGTAGCGCATGTCTCGCGCAGCTATTTAAGTACCTTGTTCAAAAAACAGGTAGGCTGCAGCTTCCAGACCTACCTCATCCAATACCGCGTCGACCGGGCGGCCGAGCTGCTGGAGATCGGGAATCTCCGCTTGGCGGAGGTGGCTCCCCTGGTGGGCTACCCGGATTATGCCCAGTTCAGCAAAATGTTCAAAAAGTACAAGGGTTTCTCACCCAAACAGGTTAAATCGAACATAAACACAAAAACATAGCACATAAAAGCGTTTTCAATGCCGCTCTAAACCTCTATGCTTAACTTATCCGCAATTCAGAGACATGAGGAGGCTGAACCATGAAGACCATTGCCATTGCCGGAACCTTTGATACCAAAGGGGAGGAATATCTCTATATCAAACAGCTGATCGAACAATTGGGACTACAGGCATTTACGATTCATACCGGGGTGTTTGAGCCGGCGTTCACACCGGATGTGTCCAACCGGGAAGTGGCGGAAGCCGCCGGAATCGACATGAAGGTGCTTGCTGGCCGGAAGGACAGAGCGCTGGCAACGGAAGTGTTGTCCAAAGGGATGGAGCGGCTTGTGCCTGAACTGTATAAGCAAGGAAAGTTCGACGGCATTCTCTCCTTCGGTGGAACCGGCGGGACGTCGCTGGTGGCTCCGGCGATGCGCGCGCTGCCCATTGGCGTGCCCAAGGTGATGGTATCTACTGTAGCCTCTGGCAATACCGCTCCCTATGTCGGTACCAGCGACATGGTGATGATCCCTTCTGTTGTGGATGTATCCGGGCTGAACTCCATTTCGACGAAAATCTTCAGCAATGCCGTGTTTGCCATTGCCGGCATGGTTACTTTTGAGAACACACAGGTCATTGAGGAGAAGCCGCTGGTGGCTGCAACCATGTTCGGAGTAACCACTCCCTGTGTGACCGCGGCGCGCAAATACCTGGAAGAGCGCGGGTATGAGGTGCTGGTGTTCCATGCTACAGGCATAGGCGGGCAGTCGATGGAAGCGCTGATTGATGCCGGATTCATCCAGGGCGTGCTGGATCTGACCACTACGGAATGGGCCGACGAGCTGATCGGCGGTGTACTGGCTGCGGGCCCGCACCGGCTGGAGGCGGCTTCAAGGAACCGGGTGCCCCAGGTGGTTTCGGTAGGCGCGCTGGATATGTGCAATTTCGGGCCGTATGACAGCGTGCCGGAATAATTTGCGGGTCATAAGTTCTATCGTCATAACCCGACGGTAACCCTGATGCGGACCACGGTGGAAGAGAATGAGCAGATCGGCAAGAAGCTGGCCGAGAAGCTGAATATGGCCCGGGAGCGCACCGTCCTGATGCTGCCGCTGCAAGGCATCTCGGGTATTGATGTGGAGGGGGAAGCCTTCTATGGTCCGGAAGAGGACAAGATGCTGTTCGATACTCTAAGAGCAGGCGTGGACCGGAGTGTAGTCGAGCTGATCGAAATGAACTGTGCGATTAATGATGTGGAGTTCGCGGAAGCCGCAGCCCAGAAATTAATTGACCTGATGGATCATTAAGGAGGAGAGAATACGATGAACAAACAGACAAGAACAGAAATCATGGCCAAGTTCAAGGAAGAGGTGGCTGGCGGCAAGATTCTGCTTGGCGTAGGTGCAGGTACAGGCATTACAGCCAAAAGCAGTGAAGCAGGCGGCGCCGATATGCTGATCGTCTACAATTCCGGCAGATACAGAATGGCGGGACGCGGCTCGCTGGCGGGACTGCTGTCTTATGGGGATGCTAATCAGATTGTGGTGGAGATGGGCTCTGAGGTGCTGCCGGTGGTGAAGCATACTCCGGTTCTGGCAGGCGTCTGCGGAACAGATCCGTTCCGGGTGATGGAGGTCTATCTGAAACAATTGAAGGAGCAGGGCTTCAACGGAGTGCAGAATTTCCCTACCGTCGGTCTGATTGACGGCGTGTTTCGGCAGAATCTTGAAGAGACGGGAATGGGATACGATCTGGAGGTAGAGATGATTCGCACGGCGCATGAGCTGGACCTGCTGACCACTCCCTACGTATTCGATGCCGAGCAGGCCAAAGCGATGGCAGAAGCCGGAGCAGACATTCTGGTGGCGCATATGGGACTTACGACCAAGGGTACCATCGGCGCGGTCACAGCGCTTACCCTGGATGATTGTGTGGAGCGGATCGAACAGATTATTGCCGCAGGCCGGGCGGTCAACCCGGAGATTATGGTCATCTGCCACGGCGGGCCGATTGCCGAGCCGGAGGATGCCGCCTACGTGATTGCCCGGACTGACGGAATTGACGGTTTCTTCGGTGCCTCCAGCATCGAACGGTTCGCTGCCGAGAAGGGCATCCGCGAGCAGACGGTATCCTTTAAGTCGATTACGAAATAAACAGGCTGCATTGGCACAAGCCCACTCTGGAGGCCTTATCATTGGCGTACCTGGGTGGGCTTTATATTTGCCTGTGAACGGTGAACGGCAGCGCTTCCGCTTCCAGCGGTCAACTCTCTTGAAATAAGGTATAATCTAGGCAAACGCTTACGAAAGAGAGGGAAGACAATGATCCGTGCAACAGAAGATCAGGAATATTATGAGTTAAGCAGCCCGACAGCGCTGCCGAAGGCCTCGGGGTTCCTGTGGAATGAGCAGATGATGGTCCATATGAATTGCCGGGGGTATGCGGTGGCGCAGTTTATGCAGCCGGAGCCGGCCAAATATTCCCATGCCCCTAATCTGGAAGCGAAGACATTCATGCAGCCGGAGCAGCCGTATTATGCCCATCATCCGGGGCGGTTTCTGTATGTGAAGGATGAAGAGAGCGGTGCGCTCTTCTCCGCGCCTTATGAACCGGTCCGTGTGCTGCCCGATCAATACACGTTCGCCATCGGCAAACATCAACTCGTCTGGAAGCTGGAGCATAACGGCATCGGCGTCGAGATGAGCCTCAGTCTGCCCAGAGTCGATGCCATGGAGCTGTGGCGGGTGAGGGTGACCAATCTTTCGGGGCAGAAGCGGAACCTCAGTATTTATCCCTATTTTACTGTAGGCTACATGTCCTGGATGAATCAATCGGGGGAATATAATGAAGCTCTGCAGGCGGTTGTATGCTCCTCGATCACGCCTTACCAGAAATATCAGGAATATGACAGAATCAAGCGGCTGAAGGACCGGACCTTCCTGCTCGCTGACCGCCAGCCGACCGCATGGGAAGTGAATAATGAAGCTTTCGAAGGAGAAGGCGGAATATCAGCCCCCTCGGCGATCCTGCAGGAACGGTTGTCCAAGGGAGAAGCACGCTATGAGACGCCTGTTGCTGTGCTGCAATACAGCCTCAGCCTGGAGCCGGGAGAGGAGCAGGAATACCGCTTTCTATTCGGACCGGCCAAGGATGAGCAGGAGATAACACGTGTTCGCCAAAGTTATTTCCTGGACAGGAATTCCGCCGGAGAAGATGGCTTCGTGCAAGCAGAACGCGAATACGCCGAATATATCCGTGAGGGCCGGGGCAGCATCGCGATCCACACGCCTGACCCGGATTTCGATAACTTCGTCAATCACTGGCTGCCGCGGCAGATGTATTATCACGGACAGACCAACCGGCTGACAACCGATCCGCAGACCCGCAACTATCTGCAGGATCAAATGGGCATGAGCTATATCAAACCGAAGATGGCCAGAGCGGCTTTTCTGACGGCCCTCAGTCAGCAGATTGTGAGCGGAGCTATGCCGGACGGGATTATTCTGCATGAGGAAGCCGAGCTGAAATATATCAATCAGGTTCCGCATACCGACCATTGTGTCTGGCTGCCGGTCTGCCTCAGTACCTATCTGGATGAAACGAATGACTATGGCATACTGGAGGAACTGGTGGTTTTTGCCGAGAGTGAAGAGGTTGCCTCTGTGCATGAGCATATCAACCGGGCCATGGATTGGCTGCTTCAGGCTAGAGATGAGCGGGGGCTGAATTATATCGACCAAGGCGACTGGTGTGACCCAATGAATATGGTGGGTTATAAAGGCAAGGGCGTCTCGGGCTGGCTGACGATTGCTTCTGCGTATGCCTTTATGATCTGGGCGGAGATCTGTGAGCGGAGCGGGCAGCTTCAGAACAGTGAGGAGTACCGGCTGGCCGCGCAGGAGACCAATGCTGTAATCAACGAATATCTGTGGGACGGCAACTGGTATGCACGCGGGATTACGGACGATAATGTGGTATTCGGGATCAGCGAAGATCAGGAAGGCCGCATCTATCTGAATCCCCAAGGGTGGTCGCTGCTAAGCGGGGCTGCCGATCTGGAGAAACAGCAGAAATTAATCCGAGCGGTGGAAGAACAGCTGGAAACCCCATATGGAGTAGAAAAGCTGGCGCCCGCCTACACCGCCATGCGCGAGGACGTTGGCAGAGTGACCCAAAAGCATCCAGGCACCGCAGAGAACGGTTCCGTCTACAATCATGCGGCTGCTTTTTACATCTACGCGCTGTATGCGGTGGGAGAGCGGGAGGACGCGTACCGTCTGCTGCGGAAGATGCTTCCGGGACCGGATCAGGAGGATATTCTCAGGCGCGGCCAGCTGCCGGTGTTCATCCCCAACTATTACCGCGGGGCCTATCGGCAGATCCCGCATACGGCGGGGCGGTCCAGCCATCTTTTTAATACAGGCACGGTTCCTTGGGTGTACCGCTGTCTGATCGACGGATTGTTTGGCCTGCAGGGCAATCGTGAGGGGCTTCAGGTTAAGCCGCAGCTTCCTGCGGACTGGCAGGAGGCCAGCGTCACACGTTGGTTCAGAGGTGTGGAGCTGCAGATTGAAATGAAGCGGGAGGCAGGCGTATCTGCCACGCAAGTTTATGTGGATGGCCGACATTTGGTGGATGGGATCATCCGAGATTTGAATTCTGACGCCGGAGAAGTTAAAGTGATGGTCAAACTGCCGGTGGCGGAAATGGAATAGTTGGAGGAGACAACACAGCATGAATGCAGAGTATAAGTTTGATGAGTTTCCCCGGTTTGAGCTGGAACGCGTCATTCTGCGCCGAGCAGAGGAAACCGACAGCGAGGATCTATATAAGCTATATTCCGATGAAGACGTTGTAAGATATATGCCATTTTCACCGTTTGCTTCGATTCAGGAGGCGAAGGATGAAATGGGCTGGTATACGCGGATTTTTGCTGAGCGATCGGGCATGCGCTGGATGATTGAAGACAAGCAGTCCGGGCGGGTGATCGGAACCTGCGGGTTCCTGGAGAATGAGAAGGATCATAACCGCGCGGAGATCGGCTATGATCTGGCTACCGGGTTCTGGGGCCGGGGGATTATGGCTGAGGTGATCAACCGGGTGCTCGAATTCGGATTCGCGGCGCTGAAGCTGAACAGAATCGAAGCCAAGGTAGAGCCGGATAACCTGGCATCTGCCCGTCTGCTGGACAAGCTGGGTTTCGTCAAGGAAGGCGTCTTGAGGCAACATGAGTTTGAAAAAGGGAGATATGTCGATATCGCCGTCTACTCGATCCTGAGTAGAGAATATTCTCCCGCAGGCCGATAAGCCTGTATAGGTGGTATTTATTAAACCTGGATTCACCTGCGCTAGGCGTAGGTGAATCCAGGTTTTTTTGATGGAAGGATTGGGGGGCGGGTGGGTAGCCGCAGCGGCGAGGGCATGCGAATAAAAATAAGGGATAAATCCCGTAAATTTAGCGAGTGGAGGCACATTCGAGTAAAAATAAGGGATAAATCCCTTAAATTCAGCGCGCTGGGCTACATTCGAGTAAAAGTAAGGGATAAATGTCATAAATTTAGCGAGTGGAGGCACATCCGAGTAAAAATAAGGGAAATACCCCCTAAATTTAGCGCACCGGCCCACTCCCAGTAACATTCACCTGCGGTATAGTAGTTTTTTTGCTAGAATTAATATATCTATGTTGTGTAAGAAAATTGGTATTTAATGGTCTATAATGAAAAGTGAAACGCGAGGGTTGGAAGCCACCATGGACGAAGAAGTCATTGACTATATTACTCACCATATTCTGAAGAACGGCGAGCAGCTGGAGGATATGGAGCGACATGGGGCCGAGTCCACAACAATCCAACTGGCTATCGTCAAGCGCACCGCCCGCACCTTGCGTAAGGTGGGCTTGATAACGGTTCGTCCAGACGCGCCGAGCGCCCAGGACAACGCCCACCCGGCTCCGCCGAGCGCCCAGGACAACGCCCACCCGACTCCGCCGAGCGCAGAGGAAACCGTCTGCCCGGCTCCGCCGCTGCCGCTGCTGAAATGGACGCCCGGCAAACGGGCGCTGCTTCCTGAAGACGCGCAGACCTTCAGCTGGCTGCAGGCCGGCTGGGTTCTCAAGGAGCTGCGCTTCCGGCAGGATGGCAGAAGCGTCGCGCAGATCCATTACCGCATGGGCCCGCACCTGTTCAAGCATCTCCAGGCAGAGAAGACGCAGGCGGGGCTGGAAGAACAGCGGCAGCTGGAGGCATATCAGCAGAAGGCTGGCCTCGGACTTGCCGCACTGGAAGCTCCGCTTCAGAAGCCTTCCACCCTCTTGGCGGCAATCACAGACTATATCGCCGCCAGCAGGGAATGGACCCCTCGGGAGCTGGCCCAATCCGAGCTGTTTCCGCCGAACTGGAGTGTAGCCAAGCGGATCAGGTTTCTCCATTTCGTGCTGGCGCTCAGGATGATCTCCAACCAGCAGGAGCAGTTCGACTGGAAAGAGATCGGCGCGCAATATTATGGCGTCATCGGAGGCTCCAAGGTGTTTGATGCCCATAAGGATGAATTCATTTCTTTACTCGAAGAATGGGGCGGCCAGCCGGCGGCAAGCTACGGGCTGGTTAGCCTGGGCCGGATTACGCCGCTGTATTTTGCCGGTAATCTGAACGGCACATGGTCAGGTTACCGGGCGGGGCCAGTCCACGCCCTGACCGATCTGTCGATTGCGGCGGATCATTACATTACCGATGCGACCACACTGTGGCTGGTAGAGAACCGTGCCATCCTGACCCGTGTGGCGGCTGAACGTGATTTTCTGCAGCAGACAAGCTCCTTGATCGCCTGTGTAGACGGACATCTGAGAAGCTCGCATAAGAACTTTATCCGGCAGTTGCTCGGCGGAAACGCCATTCGGCAGGTGCTGATCTGGACGGATTATGACACGGATGGCCTGTTAATCTCCGGTGAATTGGCTGAAGCAGCGCAGGGCTCCCCGGCCCGGCTGAAGTGGATCGGCCATGACCGCAAGGTCATGACCAGCTGGCCGCAATACCAGCGGTATATGCAGGTTCTTTTGCAGGAGAAGAAGCCGCTGGAGCAAGAGCAAATTGTAGGAGGTGCTGAGGATTGGAGACAGTGGATCAATCTTTAATCTCCATTTTTAATAAAGACGAGTCGGCCCCGGAGCTGCTGCAGTCCATGAGGGATATCGCCTATTTGTCAGGTGTGCTGAGTGAGCTGGGCTCCCAGAATGCGTTCCAGACACCCTCTGAGATTCTGCGTTTTCTGCGGATTATTCAGATGATTAATGAAGAGGCGCTTGGCCTCGATGAGCCGATTGAGAATGCCGACACGCTCTATTACCGTTACCGCAACCGTTACCGCGACCCCGAGCCGCCAACCCGCAAGAAGGTGGAGCAGATCATCAATGTGCTGGTCAAGTACAACTGGATTTCCAAGCAATCAAGGCAGCTGAAGATGCGTGATGTCGGCAAAAGAATGATGGATGCGCTCATCCGGCTGGCCAACGATTCACTCGCGTATTACATGCATGATGATATCGGCCGTTCGCTGTTTCAGGCCCGGCGCGATGCCGAGCTAAGTGAAGCCTATGATGATCATGGGATCTCAGGCGGCAACAAAATCGCCAGCATGATCCGCAACGTAGAGAATGCTATCCAGCTCATGAAGGAGCGGGAGCTGGAGATGCTGGCCGACCGCGGCGCGCTGCCGCAGCTGGAGATTATTCATCAACTGATGCAGGAGCTGGAGCTGAAGCTGGTGGAGCGGTTTCGCCAGTTCAGCACCCTGGAGGATAGTCTGGTGCTCAGTGATCTGATGCAGCAGGGCACGGCTGTGCTGGCCGAAGGCACGAACCTGAGTCTGGGTATGATCAATAAATATCTGAAATTCACTACCATGCAGCAGACGATGCTCACCTCTACGATCCATCCCGAGAAGGTCAGGGCATTCATCGTGCAGATGTTTGATCCTCCGCTGGAATCGGATATCCCCAATGCCCATCAGCTGCTGAGCTTCATGGAGCAGAATCAATATGAAGGCGAGGCGGCGGATGGCTTGTGGGTGCCCATTAAGTTCGCTGCGCCGCTGTCTGCCGAGGCCGTTGCGGAGTCCATAGATTATCTGGAGCATTATGAGCCCATCGTTGGCTTCATCCACGAAGAAGACGCCGAACCTGAATATATAGAAGAAGAAATTGACCTGGAGCAGCTTGGCGAAGTCATGGGGGATTCGGAATGGCTGCTTACGAAATCGATGATCCAGACCGATGCGATTGAAGCTTATATGGAAGCAGTGGAGGAAGCATCAATTGAGCAGGTAATGATCGAATCGACGTCGGCCGACTGGGCGGATGCGATTAATTCGCTAACCGCGATTGCGGCGCTGGTGGGCAATAAGAAGCTGGCTGTTGCCGAAGGCTCGGCGGATCAGGTTGCCGGAAGTCCTGTTTATGATAAAAAGTGGGAATGGGTCAGCAAAGAAGCAGGCAAAGAGCGCCTGCGCAAACGGAGTGGTTCTGCCATGGAAGAGGCAGAACCGGAAAAAGGGAGTGAAGAACATGACTGAACAGCATACAGACGCCAACATCAATCCTCTCCACGTCATGCAGTCCCTGAAAGGAATGCTGAGCGGGGACGAGGAGCTGGTCTTTATGAATATTCTATTCTCGTCTTCTGCGACGATACGTGCCGGCAATTTTGGCCTGTCCCGCAAGGAAGTCGAGAAGCAGCTGCGGATCGGGGAGCAGGATGAGCGTTTCTTTTCTTTTATACAACGTGTGAACCAGGCCGTGAGCCGGTATTTCCAGATTATCTATGATGAGCGGCGCGACCAGGTGGTTGCCATGATGAGGGTGCCGTCCCGAACCGCCCGCAGTACACTGTCGAAGGAGAGCCTGGCGATATTGCTCTTTATGTTCTATCAGCAGGAGGTGCTGCAGCATGACTTCACGCTGTTCGATCAGCTGCTGGCTGCGTTCGGGCACGAGACCACCAAGGCGAATCAGCGGATGCTGCTGAACCTGGACCAGCTGCGGAAGATCGGGGCGCTTGAGGAATACGAGACCAACTCTCCGGAGAAGGCTTATCAACTGACCGCGATCGGCACCCATATGTTCTCGGACTCTTTTCTGCGGCGTACGGTTGAATTCAGCCAGTCCAATCAATTGAACAAGGAAGAAGTGCTGAAGTTCTTCAAACGGTACAATCTCTACCAGGAAGGAGCTGGCGAATAACGATGATCCCCTGGAAAATGTGGTTCAGCGGCATCCGCGACTACGCACCGACGTATATGGATCTGTCCGGACAGGAGGAGCATGTGCTGATTACCGGGCCCAACGGAGCAGGCAAATCGACTATCACCTATTGCATGGGAGCTGTGCTCTACTCCTCCAAGGTGGAGCTGGAGGGTCTGCGCTCCCGCAATCTGGCGGCCGATGAGCCGTGGAAGGCGCAGATTCGCCTGCTGTTCAAGAACGGCGGCCGTCTGCGGATCGATGCACCCGATTATATTGAATTCTCCCTGCGGGTCCTTCAGGAGCCGGGACAACCCGTCAAGAAGGAGTTCGTAGTCTCTTCTGGCGATGACCCGGAGTCGTGGGACGGGCAGACCCGGTATACATCCGGTGACCGCCAGTATAATTTCACCTCCTACAAGCAGGACTTGCAGTACAAATACAAGATTGACCCCGACCTCTTCTACCTGATCTGGTATCAGCAGGAGGTCAACCAGTTCGCCGTGATGCATCCCGAGGAACGGTTTCGGATCTTCGCGGAGATGCACGGGATTGATCAGGTACAGCGCAACTGGGAGGAGAGCCTGGAGAAGCTGAAGGATACCCAGGAGACCTTGCGCAGTGCCGAGATCAACGTAGCCAACAAGAAGCAGCTGGTCAAGATCAAGAAATCTGATCTGGAACGCTACGAGGATAACCGCAGGCGTCTGGTAGAGGGCGGGCAGCTGTATGCCAGGTCTTTGCTTCAGCTGGAGGCGTATTATAACCGGGAACAGGAGAGCCAGCAGCGGCTGATGGAGCAGCTGGATCTGGATCTGGAGCTGCAGCAGGAACAGATCGCTGAAGTGAAGCAGCAGGAGCATGAGTTGGGTATACAGCTGGAAGACACGAAGCAGCAGATTGAACAGCAGCGGTTGGAGCTGGGCGAAGTGGAGGAGCAGTTGCATGTGCTGGACCAGATCATCCAGGAGACCAAAACGGCCATAGCCGAGCTGGAGCTTGAACTACAGCAGGTGAACAAGGAGAAGGAGCGGATTACGCGCACCGATGCCGAGGTGGAACACGGACTGGAGACAGTAGCTGCCGAGCTTGCAGCGGCTGACCGTCAGCGTGCGGAGCTGCGATCCGTACTTGACCAGAGCCGTATTCAGGAGGAACAGCACCGAAGAACGATCTATAAGCTGGAGAATACCATTGAACAGGAATATGAGCAGGAGACTGTCCATCAGTCGCGGCTACGTGAATATAATGGCAGTTATGCGGTCCAGCAAGAGCTGGACAGGCTGGACCGTTCGCTCCAGCAGGCCAAGGATCACAAGCATGAGTATGTTAACAGCATTAAGCAGCTGCGTGAGGAGCTTGCCCGGCTGCAGGAGCAACGGGACTGGTCCAGCCGGCAGAGCGAATCCCTGGCTCTGCTCTCTTCGTCCCGGATCAAGGCTTACCCGCTCAGTGAGCTGGTAGAGCTGGACAGAAGCGCTCAGGCGAAGGAAGAAGAACGGTTTAATGCAATTAAATATACCGTATTCTTTGATGGGATCCGCATGGTTCCGCCGAATGATCTCTATCACGTTCCGCTGCGCAAGGTGGTGCCCGAGCGCTCCGTGACGGAGCTGCCGGAGCTTCAGCTGCGAGTGAAGGAAGACGTGTCTGAGGACATGCTGCCCCATGCCATGAAAGCCCTATGGTGGGTGGGAGAGTTCTTCAAGGCCGTAGATCCGCGAATTGAAGACAGTGTGCTTGTGGATCGGATGGGGCTGCGCGGCCCGCAGGAGGCGGCCCGTTATATTCTGAGTGCCCGCGCATTGCTCGCCCGCAAGGATCAGATCTCCGAGCTGATCGGCAGCCTGGCAGATAAGACGGCCGAACTGGAGGTGTCGATCCTGCGGGACACCAAACGTCTGCAGGAGCTGAATAGTGTAATCCAGCTGGTGCGTGAAGCAGAGGCATTCCGCACCAAGGAACATGAGCGGGTCAGCCGCAGGCTGAAGCTGAAGCAGGAGCAGACCGCGCTGGAGGAGTTGCTGAAGCAGATTCAGGCCCTGGAGGAATCCAGGGAAACCCTGCTGAAGCAACATCTGGAGCTTGAGCATCTGCAGCGTGCACTGCAGCGGGAAGCCGAATTCTACGTGCGGCTGGGACAGCAGAAGGCGAAATACGAGGAGCTTGGGGGGAAGCAGCAGGAGCTGCAGAATCTTAAGGGCCAGGTCCGCAAGCTGCGGCAGCAGCGGGAGACTGGTGAAGAGGGGCTGAACCAGGCCGAGCGGCTGCTGCGGCGCCAGGAGCATGAGCTGCTGGAGAATGAATACCGGCTGGGACAGGAGCGGCGCAAGCTGGAGCAGATCGGAAACCAGCTGCAGACGGCGGCGGATGTGCTGGAGAATGCCCAGGGAGAGCGGGTAGGCTGTCTGAGGGAGATTGAGGATTTCCAGCAGCTCCATGCCGCTCTATATAATGAAGCTGAGGCCGAGGCCGCAGCCGATGACCTGCCGCGCCTGTCTCTGCCGCAGATAAGGACAGCGCTGGATAAGGGCCAAACCGAGTTCAATAATGCGCGGAATGAGTCAGGCATTGATCCGGCTGCGCCTGATAACTACAAGGTCATTGAAGCGGAGTTTAGCCGCATTCAGGAGGATTACAAGCGGACGGAGATCCTCTTCGAGCAGAACCAGGAGCGGACACAGCAGCTGAAGGATCAGCTGGAGACGACGATTAATATGCGGGTGCTGGAGATTCTGCAGAACTTCCGGTCCTATATGAGCCTGTTTCAATTCGAAGGTGAAATTGATTGGGATTACCATGAAGACCGCCGGGGGCGGACACATTTCAATCTCTATATCAAAGCCCGTAAGGAAGGACATCGCGGAACACTGGAGGATGTGAGCCTCAAGGCACGAGGTGGCAGAGTAGGTAAGGGGGTATCCGGGGGCGAAGAATCACTAAGCTCCCTGTTGTTTGCCCTCGCTCTGCTGCAGAATCTGCAGACGTCTCCCGGCTTTATTGTGCTGGATGAATTCGACAGCGCCTTGGACGAGCAGCGCAAGCTGAAGGTATTCGAGCTGTACGCCCGTGAGCTGAAACGCAAGCTGGTTATCCTCACGCCTAAATCGCATGAGAAGAGCTATCTGGATCGGTTCTCCAAGTCCTATGTCGTTCATCATGATCCAACGGTACCGCGCAGCAAGGTGGCAGGCTTAATCAAGAAAGGTTAGAGATTCATAGAATAATCAGCTAATAACGACGCTTTTTTCTCAGGGTGTACTTCAGCCGGATGAGAGAAAAGCGTTTTTTTATGAAAATATAAGAAATTATATGTGCCACGCTATTAATTATCCTTCTATTTCTCGCTGAACCTCTCCGTCCTTTTAAAAGGAAGGAGAAGTCGTTTCCACTTGTGTCATTGATATGATATATTCAACCGGCCATAGGATGTCATATCAATGTTATTGGTAGAAAGTGTTCTGAAGTGTGTTGAGTCATAAAACCTAATCTGGAAGGATAATCAATATATATGGAGATTACTTTTAATTGAAGAATTTAATGTAATGGAAATAAGAGCGAATAAAGTTATTGACGTAAGAAATATTAACATGTAATATAAACCATAATTTAGAGGCAAGGTTAAGCAAACATTGACATGAGGATTATGCTGAATCTTATTGACCTGCGGTCTATTTGTGTGGTGGGTGTTTTCAGAAAATGAGATTTCATATCTTCTGCAATGAGAGCTGCGAAGTGTCCTCCGTCTGCGGACAATGATCTGACAAGGACCCGTTTCAGCTCAGTTAAGCCTTGATTTCTAATCCAGTGTCAATGAAGCTCTCATTAGCCGTACTTAAAATGAAGGAGGAGTAAATGGAATGGCAAAAAAGAGAAAATGGTGGTCTGGTTTACTGGTCTTATCACTTGTAGGGGTTCTGTTCACGGGTTGCAGTACCAATAACACTGCCAGCAATAACACTCCGGAAGCAACTACGGCTCCCGCAGAAAGTACAGCTCCGGAAGCTTCCGAAGCACCGGCCGATGGCCCGGTGGACGGCGGAACGCTGGTGCTCAGCACATTCTCTGATGTTGTTAATATCAATCCCCTGCTCGTTAATGATACTGCTTCAGGAGATATCGGTGAATTTGTCTATTCCAAGCTGTATAACATGGACCGTGAAGGTAATGTCGTTGCCGAGCCATGGTCACTGGCAGCTGAACTTCCTGAGATATCTGAGGATGGCTTGTCTTACACAGTGAAATTGAAAGAGAATGTCAAATGGAGTGACGGCAAGCCGGTCACTGCCGACGATATTGTGTATACGATTGAAACTGCCAAGAATCCGGAAACCGGATCACCGCTTACCAGCGCCTATGATAAGGTGAAGACGGTGGAGAAGGTGGATGATCTCACTGCCAAAATCACGTTGTCCCAGGTTTATTCACCGTTCATCTATAAAGGCTTGGTTCAAGCGATTGTACCTGCGCACATCCTGAAGGATGTGAAACCGGCTGAAATGCTGACCAATACTTACGGTACAGATCCAGCGGCTACCGTTACCAACGGACCATGGAAGTGGAGCGCATGGAAACAGGGCGAAAGCCACACCATGGATGCCGATACAGCGTATTGGGGCGAAGTTAAACCTCATATCTCACAGGTGATTTACAAAATCTATGCCGACCAGAATACAGAGGTTCAGGCTCTTCTGAAAGGCGACATCGACCATATCAGTGCCATTCCTGTGACCCAGGTAGAGGCGGTTAAAGCTAATGATACGATCGACATTATTCAGAAGCCTGGTGCTCAGTATGAATATGTGATGTTCAACTTCGATGGCAAGAACTTCCCGGATGGCTACGGATTGTTCTCAGGTCAGAAGACCAGACAGGCGATTGCGCATGCCCTCAACCGTCAAGGTATGGTAGACAATATTCTTAAGGGCGTTGGCGCTCTGATGGACGCACCGTTCCTGCCGGATACATGGGCTGATCCGGGTGATGCAGCCGTGAACTATGATTACAATGCGGAAACTGCCAAGAAGCTGCTGGAGGAAGATGGATGGGTACCTGACAGCAAGGATGGTATTCTGACTAAAGACGGCCACCGCTTCTCCTTCGAGCTGCAATACAATGCGGGCAACAGCCGCCGCGAGCAGGTGGCTACTGTTATCCAGTCTAATCTGAAGGATGTAGGTATTGAAGTCAAGCCTAAGGCGATTGACTTCGCAGCCTGGATCGACCAGAACGTTACACCGGGCAAGTTCCAGGCATTGCTGCTGGCATGGTCCCTGAGCGACCCGGACCCAGATTCCGAGAGTGTATTCTCTTCCAAGTACTTCCCGCCAGCTGGCCAGAACAGCGGCTGGTATAAGAATGAGAAGCTGGATCAGCTGTGGGTAGATGGCTACTCTACCGTTGACCAGGCAGAACGCAAGGAAATCTACAAAGAAGTAGGTAAAGAAATCTCTACCGATCTGCCTTATGTATTTCTCTATCAATATGGGCAGGCTATCGGTACCGGGCCTAGAGTAAATTGGGCAGAGGAAGATGCGCCAGAGCCTTCACTCGGCTATGGACAATACTTCCATGCTATCAAATGGTGGGTAACTGACTAACTAATGCAGGCAGAAGAACACAGCTAATAGAATCACGGAAGGGGAAAGAGAATTCTCTTTCCTCTTCTCCGTTTGTTTGGAGGGGCTCCCCTTCCGAATTCTATACCTTACCTATCTCTAGGAGGACCGTTGATGACAGAATATCTGATCCGTCGAATACTACAATCGGTATTGGTAATCTTCCTGATTACCATACTTACCTTCCTGCTTATCCATGCCGCGCCGGGGGGGCCAACTCAGGTCATGCTGGCACCAGGGCTGTCGCCGGAGATTTTTGCCCAGCAAGCGAAGAATCTGGGACTGGATCAACCGATACCTATGCAATATGTGCGCTGGATTGGGGATTTGCTGCAAGGAGATTTGGGTTATACGTTCAAGAATCATCTGCCAGTGGCTGACCTGCTGCTGCCGCGGATCGGCAATACTTTTATCCTGATGGGAGCGGCTTGGCTGGTGTCGCTGCTGATTGCCATTCCTTGGGGGATTTATAACAGTACCAAGGTGTATGGATTATCAGACCAGAGTGCATCGTTTATTTCTTATCTCGGGTTCGCGATGCCAACGTTCTGGTTCGGGATTCTGCTCCAGCAATGGTTCTCGCTGAAGCTGAACTGGTTCCCTCTGTCCGACATGTATTCCAGGGGCCAGGAAGGCAATGTGAAGGATTTATTCATGCATCTGGTTTTGCCTGTAACGGTGCTTTCGCTTGGTTTTCTTGCTTCTTATATGAAATACGCACGGGCAAGCATGCTTGAAGTGCTGGATCAGGATTATATCCGTACCGCACGCGCCAAAGGTGTCAAAGAACGCAGAGTGGTCTTTCACCACGCACTGCGCAATGCCCTAATTCCCATTATAACGATACTTGGCCTGGATCTTCCGATCCTGGTAGCAGGTGCCGCCTTGACCGAAAGTGTCTTTAACTGGCCCGGAATGGGCCGTTGGTTCGTGGAAATGGCCAGAGCGCGCGAATATTCGGCACTGATGGCAGTTACCATTGTTACGGCCGTTATGGTCGTTATCGGCAATCTGCTTGCTGATATTCTGTATGCTGTAGCAGATCCACGGGTGAAGCTTGGCAAGCAAGGAGGGAAAGCGGCATGAGTACCGATCAAACACAACTCTCTTCTGGGCCAGGCTCCCCATCGGCCGGACCGCGGGGAACCGATCCTATACCTGCCCATGATCCGCAGATCCCGGTCAATGATTCTAAGCGCCCTCCGGGTTCGTCGGGTCCGTGGCGGCTGCTGTGGAAGAAGTTCTCACGTAATCCTTATGCCATGACAGGACTTGTAGTGCTGCTCATTTTCATAGGACTTGCCATATTTGCTCCACTCATTACTAAACATGATCCAGCTGCGATTGATCTGATGGCAGCTAATTTGAAGCCAGGTTCAGCCGGGCACCCGCTGGGTACCGATGAGCTGGGTGGGGATATTCTCAGCCGCTTGCTGTACAGTGCCCGGATTTCGCTGCTGATCGGATTCACGGTCGCTTTGGCTTCGGTAGTGATTGGATCGGTTGTTGGAGCGATTTCCGGCTACTTCGGCGGATGGGTCGATACCATCTTTATGCGTATTGTTGATGTGATGAATTCAGTGCCTACACTGTTCCTTAATATTCTGATGATGGCTATTTTTGGTTCACAGATCAAATACATGATTCTTATTATGGCGATTACCAGTTGGATGAGTATCGCCCGGCTGGTGCGGGGGAACTTCCTGCAGCTGCGGGAGATGCAGTATGTGGAGGCAGCCCGTGCAATTGGAGTGTCCAGTTGGGGCATTATCTTCCGCCATCTGCTGCGCAATGCCAGCTTTCCGATTATCGTCAATGCAACCCTGATGGTCGGTGGGGCGATTCTCAGTGAATCGGCACTGTCCTATCTCGGTCTTGGCATCCAGGCTCCGGCCACGAGCTGGGGGCTGATGCTCAGTAACGCCCAGCAATTCATGCTGGTAGATCCTAAACAGGCCTTGTATCCTGGCCTATGCATCCTGCTCGTCGTGCTGGCGGTTAACTTTATCGGCGACGGCATCCGCGATGCGCTTGATCCCAGACAGCAAGTCACCAAATCCCGGAGGAGGCTGGACCAATGGCGCAAAAACTACTCGAAGTCCGGAAACTAACCACTGGCTTTGTGACAGAGAAGGGGCTGCTTAAAGCCACTGACCGCATCTCGATTGCAGTAGATAAAGGACAGACCGTGTGTCTGGTAGGAGAGTCCGGCAGCGGCAAAAGTGTAACCTCGCTTGCGATTATGCGCCTGATTGATTATGCAGGCGGCATGATCCTGGAAGGCGAAATTGATTTCCATGGGGAGGATCTGGCCGCCAAGAATCAGGAGCAGATGCGTGAGATCCGCGGCAACCGGATCGCGATGATCTTTCAGGACCCGATGTCCTCGCTTAATCCGGTCTTTACCGTTGGGGAGCAGATTGCCGAGAGCCTGCAGCTGCATCAGAATAAAAGTGCTGCCGAAGCAATGAAATCGGCCGTGGAGCTGCTGAAGCTGGTGGGTATTCCGGCCCCGGAGATCCGCGCCAAGCAATATCCGCATGAGCTGTCCGGCGGGATGTGCCAGCGTGTGGTCATTGCGATTGCCCTGGCTTGTAATCCCGAGCTGCTGATTGCCGATGAGCCTACAACCGCGCTTGATGTTACCGTACAGGCGCAGATTCTCGATCTGCTGCGCAAGCTGCAGGCCGAGCTGGGTATGTCCATCCTGCTGATTACTCATGACATGGGCGTAGCGGCAGAGATTGCGGACCGCATTGCCGTGATGTATGCCGGAGCTATCGTGGAAGAAGGAACGGTTGAGGAGATCTTCGACCATCCGAGCCATCCGTACACGGTAGGGCTGCTGCAGTCGATCCCGGGCTTCGAAGGAGGCCGGGGCGGGGAATTGTATACGATCAAAGGAACAATTCCGCCGATTGGCCAGCTGCCGTCCGGCTGCCGGTTCCATCCCCGTTGTCCACAGGCGATGGAGGTCTGCCGGCAGCAGGAGCCGCCGGATTTCATGATCTCTAGTGATCATCGCACCGCCTGCTGGCTGTTCGAGGACAGACCCGCTGACGCTGATAAGAAGGACGGGGTGAGACAAGCATGAGCAGTGAACTAGCTGGCAAACAGACTGCCGATATGGAAGATACACCGGAAATGCTGTTGGAAGTTAAGAATATTAAGAAATATTTCCCGATTCACAAGGGATTGCTTAACCGCACTGTCGGCCAGGTCAAAGCGGTGGATGATGTTACCTTGTCGATCCGCAAAGGCGAAACCTTCGGCCTAGTTGGCGAATCCGGCTGCGGCAAATCGACCTTCGGCCGGGTTCTGCTCCGGCTGCAAAGTGCAACCGGCGGAGAAGTGCTGTTCAAGGGCCAGGATATTCATTCCCTGGGCACCAAGGAGCTGCGCAAGCTGCGTGAAGAGATGCAGATTATATTCCAGGACCCGTTCGGCTCGCTGAACCCGCGGTTTCTGGTCAAGGATATCATCGGAGAACCGCTGCGTATTCACCGCAAGATGTCACCCCGGGAGGTTGAAGCCCGAGTTGTCGAGCTGATGGAGCTGGTCGGCCTGGACGCCAGCCGGAGAAACCGCTACCCGCATGAATTCTCGGGCGGGCAGCGCCAGCGCATCGGGATTGCCCGTGCGATTGCGCTCAATCCGCAGTTTATCGTTGCCGATGAAGCGGTATCCGCACTTGATGTGTCTGTCCAGTCCCAGGTAATCAACCTGCTGATGAAGCTGCAGAAGGAGCTGGGACTGACCTTTCTGTTCATTGCCCACGGCCTCAATATCGTCCGCCATATCTCGGACCGCGTAGGGGTGATGTATCTCGGCAAGCTGGTGGAGGTAGCGGAGACCGAGGAATTATTCGCCCTTCCGCTGCATCCCTATACAGCAGCCTTGCTGTCGGCGATTCCGAAGCCGACGCCAAGACGCAAGCAGGACCGGATCGTGCTCCAAGGGGATGTCCCTTCTCCAGCCAATCCGCCGTCCGGCTGCCGGTTTCACACCCGCTGCCCGATTGCCCAAGACCGCTGCCGCCAGCAGGAGCCTTTGCTGGAGGAAGCCTTGCCTGGCCGCAGCGTAGCCTGCCATTTCCCTCTGCTGCCTCCGCAGCAATAAGCTGCACTTGAAGAAGGAGCCTGCATATTCCCGCAGGCTTCTTTTTAGGTTATATAAGATGAACTTAAGAATGGAGTCGTGGAGTTGTCAGAAAGCGTGATCATAGGGCTTCCTGGCAACTCCGTATGTAACATTCTTAAGTTCACGTTCTATAACTATTAGTTACTGCTTAGGATTTAGCCAGGATTTAGAGTGTTGCCCTGGAACCTTCGGAGTAATTAGATGCGAAACTGCAACTAATCTCCGCCGAAATACCCATTTCAGGATAATAAGTGCATATCTGCAACTAAATTCAAGTAAAGCAAGCTTATTACGCTCAAAATCCTAAATTAGGTGCGTTTTCGCACTTATTTCCTCCAAAACAGAAAAAAACGGCGAAATAGATGCAGTTTCGCAACTAATTCTTTGGACTGGAGATATGAGACTCTATAAGATGAACTTAAGAATGAAACGGTGGAGTTGTCAGAATGCCTGGTGCATAGGGCTACCCGGACCACTCGAATATAACATTCTTAAGTTCACGTTCTATCTCATGGAACTGAATCTGAAGTGTTCTTATCCTACGGAGTCCTAAGTAGTAACAACTATTAAGCATTATAAACCTTTTGCAGCGGCTTCCTCTGTTAATTGCTTCAAGGGTAGATTGATGCGGCTGATCCAGAGTGAGCAGGAAACCGACGGGGAATTGGCGAAGACACTTAGATGCTACATCAACCATAATCATAATCAGAAGGCCACCACCCGCGAGCTTCATATCCACCGCAGCACTCTGATTTACCGGATGAATAAGATAGAACAGCAAATAAATTTGAAGGCGGAGGATTTCCATGAAAAAGCAAGATCAAATTCTGTCCGCTGTATTTCTGCTCATTATGAGTGCAGCCGGAATCTACTGGGCGGTCGCAAACACTAGCTGGACCCTTGCCGGTACGACTGCCGCTGCAGCCTGCTTCGGGATATTCGTCTGGCTGGGGGTGCGGACGATTCCGGTGCTCACAGCCTATATTGCAGGCGCCGATCCAGCGGACAAGCTGCCGGAGGGACATGCGGCAGGCACCCGTGAACGAACCTGGCTGACAATCATCCTCTGGATGCTGGGCACCCGTGCGCTGCTGTTCTTGATCGCCTATGGACTGATGGTCATACATAACGGAAGTGCAGGCAGTCTTCTAGCTACGGTAAGAGAGACCTGGCATCTGACAGGAATTGATACCCAGTCCTATCTGGGCATTGCCGAGCATGGGTACGTGACAGAAGGAGATTCCAGATTCCATATCGTATTTCTGCCCTTGTTCCCGAAACTGATTCAATTTGTGCAACTGTTTACCGGGGATTATCTTTCTGCCGGTTTCGCGGTATCCAACCTTTGTGCCATAGCTGCTGCGCTGGTTGCCTATGAACTGGCACTGCTCGACATGACCCGTAAAGACGCGCTGCGGGTGGTCAAATATATTTTTATTTTCCCGTCCGCGTTCTTCTTCGTCATTCCGATGACGGAGTCCTTATTTCTGGTGCTGTCTCTAATGAGTATTTATTTCGTGCGCAGACACAAATGGCTGCTCGCTTGCCTGTGCGCCGCATTGGCCGGGTATACACGTTCGCCGGGGATTCTGCTGGCTGTACCGATTGCCGTGGAAATGGCCCGGGTCCTGGCGGTAAGTTATAGACAGACCACCCGCCGTGAATGGACTCGCAAGGCTGCTATTGCGGTCGCCTGTCTTGCTGTGGCTCCGCTTGGCTTGCTAGCCTATCTCTATGTCAATTATGCGGTGACCGGCAATCCGTTCCAGTTCAGTATTTACCAGAGAGAGCATTGGTTCCAGCGGATGTACCTGTTCTGGGATACGGCGCGCTACCAGACCGATTATGTAGTAAAGGCGTTTCGGGAAGGGGACAGCCGCAGCCTACTCGGACTATGGCTGCCCAATGTGCTGATGATTGTCAGCACATTGCTGCTCATCTGCCGCAGCGCCAGAAAGCTGCATCCGTCCTACACCGCCTATTTTATCGTCTATTTCGCCTATGTTGTGGGACCGACCTGGCTGCTGTCCGCACCGCGGTATTTTGCTGTGGCGTTCCCGCTGGCTTTTGCCGCTGTGCTCGTTACCAAGGACAGGGCCAAGGATGCTGCGCTTACTGTAATTTATCTTATCGGCGGTTTGCTGTACCTTGCCTTGTTCGTCTGGGGGTATCCGATCTACTGAGGCCACTCAGGTTGTAGACTGACGATTGTCATTAAGCTAACGGGCAGTTTAATTCCAATACATGGTAAAATAACTTATCGATCCCATTTAGGTGGTGAGTAGTATGATCCTTCTATGGTTTCATTAGAAAGTAATTACGGATTTAGGAATAAGTTAATATCTAAACGATACATATATGCAAGTATTCAAATAAGGAGAATATTACATTGATATTACTCAGAACAAAAAGGATCAAAATAATCGGCTTTTCTACCATTCTGATATTCGCTCTCGTTTTACTGTTCTTATATTTGATTTATGCTAAGCAAACAAATGCTGTATTAGTCAACTACTCAAATATGAAACAAATTGCTCATAATGTATACGTTGAACCTGAAATCAATGAGAGTGAAAAAGCAGGACTAATCAATTATGTTCAAACATCTACTGTAAAAATTAATGCACTTTTTGGTCAAAAAGAATCGACCCCTGTTTTAATCTATGCAAAATCAAAAAAGGCTTTAGAAAATTACGCAGATTCAGATATTGGACAAACTTATTATTATCCGTGGAATAACTACATTGTTATCGGACCAAGTGGTTATAACGAAAACGTTATTGCTCATGAATTTACACATGCAGAATTAAGGAAGAGGCTCAGAAACAGCAGTAAGGTGCCAATATGGTTTGATGAGGGTTTAGCCGCTATGGTTGATGGTCGATTTCCCGATAATGAAATGATTTGGAACATCCAAACTAATGACGGCAAAGAATCAATAAATTTTAATCTTTTGGACTCCCACTCTGCATTTCAGTCTAATGCTAAAAGTCATATAAATTATGAACTGGCGTGTTATGAGGTTTCGAGGTGGTATGGGATTGTTAGTACACCTGGTTTATTAAAACTAATTGATTCTTTAAATAAAGGTGGAGATTTTAATGATGTTTATAAAGGGATCGAAAGTAATTTGAATAATGAAGCTAACGGGAAATACTAGTTAAATCAAGTTTAAAACCTTCTACTAGAAGCAAACTAGGATTAATTGCTCTATTAGGAGGTTTTATTATGAATTTAAGTGAACTTTGGCTTCAATATGAAGCAGACAAAAGAATTCAAGGGTTTAGCCCAAACACATTGCGAGCGTATGCTTTGCAACTCAGGATGCTGGTTATGGACCTCGGAGATATAGATATCTCTGGGATCACGCTGAATCTCCTGAAGGAATACTTAGCGAAGCAGTCTGAGCGCTTGAAGCCGAGCAGCTTAGGACACCGCATCCGTTTTGTGCGATCCTTATTCCGATTTGCATATGAAGAAGCCTACTTATCTAGTAATCCTTCGCTCAAACTGCGTGAACCTAAAATAGATAAACGAATTCCTAAGTTTTTGATGGAGGAAGATGTCATTCATCTGAAGATATCATGTCAGACCTTAAGGGAAAGAGGATTGCTAGAGTTTCTATATTGCACAGGGTGTCGTATTGGCGAAGTTGAGAAGTTAAACATTGAGGATTTAAATTGGGAAAATTGCTCTGCCATTGTAAACGGGAAAGGGTCAAAGCAGAGAGAAATTTACTTCACCACGGAATGCAAAGTATGGTTGAAGAAGTACTTAGACAGCCGCGAGGACTCGTGTAATGCCTTATTTGTAACAGAAACAAATCCAGTGAAGTGAATGGCCATCCCAACGCTCAGGTGGGCAGTAAAGCGGTTAGCAGAACGCGGAACGGTTAAGGCAAATGTGTATCCCCATCGTTTTTGTCATACCTATGCCTGCCAACTTCTTGATAACGGGGCACCTTTAGATTTTATCCAAGGCATGCTAGGGCATGAAAAAGCATCAACCACACAAATCTATGCTCAACTACGCGGGGAACGACGGAGAGAACTCTATCGCCGATTTTTGTACATATCTACTAAAATTCCGGAAGGAGAGTTCGAATTATGAAAAGTCGATGGATAATGGGAGTTGTGCTATCTTCGTGTCTGCTGCTAACCTCCTGCGACGACAACAAAGCACCGGCAGAGACGCAGAACATAGCAGGGGCGCTGAATACATCTGAGCCAACGGCAGTAATGGACTCACCTTCGAACGAGGCTAAGATAACCTACGAATTAACCATGAAAGCTGCAAATGAGAAAGCCGATCTCCTCACGAAAGCTTACGATACGAACAGCGTGCAATACGCCCTTATCGATCATGGCAACATCGTCATATCCGGCCAATCCGGCAAGAATGATGAGCAGGGACAGAGGCCGCTCACGAAAGACATGATGTATGGGATCGGTTCGACGAGTAAAATGTTTACCACGGTTGCCGTTATGCAGTTGGTCGATCAAGGGAAAATCGATCTGGATACGCCGATCGTCCAGTATATCCCCGAGTTTACGATGAAGGATGAACGCTACAAACAGATTACTCCGCGCATGCTGCTCAATCATTCTTCCGGGCTGAAGGGATCCTCGTTTACGAACGCCGGTTTATTCGAAGATAACGACACCTATGCCCACGACACACTGCTGAAGCAACTGGCCGGTCAGACCTTAAAGGCGGCCCCGGGCGCTTATTCGGTTTATTGCAATGACGGATTTACGCTGGCCCAGATTCTGATCGAGCGGGTCAGCGGCATGGACTTTACCCCTTATATCCATCGATATATTACGGAACCTCTGGGTATGGTCAATACGAAGACGCCGCTCGATTCTCCGGACGAAGCGAAGATGGCGGGACTCTATTATCCTACATATGCAGGACAACTTCCGGGCGAGACGATCAACGTGATCGGAGCTGGGGGCATTTATTCCACGGCGGAAGATTTGGCTCGATTCTCGCAAGTTTTCACGGGGGAAGCGGAAGAAGTCTTGTCCGGTAAATCGGCTGCGGCCATGGCGCAAGACGAGTACAAGACGCCTTTGTGGCCTGACGATGCGGACAACTCATTCGAATACGGTCTCGGCTGGGACAGCGTCAATCTGTATCCCTTCAGCGAATACGGGATGAAGGCGCTGACCAAAGGCGGGGACACGTCTTTCTATCACGCGTCGCTCGTTGTGCTTCCCGAACAGGACATGGCGGCAGCTGTTGTCACTTCCGGCGGGAACGGCACGTATGATCAGCTTCTGGCGAATGAAATCCTGCTTCAGGCGCTGAAAGAGAAAGGGACAATTACTGAATTCAAGCCTGAAAAGTCATACGGCGCGCCGGTAAAATCTGATATACCGGAGTCCATGCTGCAGTATTCGGGAATCTATGGCGCAACCGGTACAACGATGAACATCAAAATATCCGAAGACGGCGTAATGTCCATCACTTCGGAGCTGTCGCCTGATAATCCGGTCCAAACCTTCGAATATTCGGCGGACGGCATGTTCCATAGTTCGGATGGAAATTCGCTGATCAGCTTCGTGACGGAGGAGAACGGCCGTATCTACTTATGGCTTCGTCAATACACTTTAGTGCCGGGTCTTGGGCAGATTGCTATGTCTGTATATAATGCCGAGAAGCTCCAGCCCCAAGATATTCCGGCTGAGACCAAGGAAGCATGGATGCAGCGCGACGGGAAGAAGTATTATCTGCTGACTGAGAAGTATACGTCGATTTCTTATTTGAAAAAGGTAACCACCAACTTGAATGTGTCGAAACAATTGCCGGGGTATGTGTTGGATAAGCGAATAACCGGCCCGAATTCAGCCGTCTCCGAATTGCAAATTCCGGGATTGAACGGGCGGGATCTCTCAGATCTTATGTTCTTTACACATGACGGCGTTGAGTACCTGAGTATGGGTGGAATCATCTTAGTGAACGAGGACGCCGTGAAGCCTATGTACGTCGCTAAGAAGTCAACCGTTACGATTCAGCCCGACGGCTACGCCAAGTGGTATACGATAAGCGACAAAGACGGGGGCAAGACTATTAAGGTGAGCATGTCCCCGAACGCTTCCTTCGCTGTTTATGATGCCAAGGAAACATGCATCTACTTCAGTGTCATCGGAGGCAAGGATCAGGTCGAACTGCCCGCAGGAGGATCCATAGTTTTCGCCGGAGATGCCGGCACGAAGTTCGAGATTTCCGCTCAGTAACTTGATTCATTCCAATAGGTGAACTTTCAACTAACGGAGAAGTATGACAAGTTCTGTATAAGCACTACATAGTGCGAAAAACAGGGGATTCAAAGTCTCATAGAATCCTAACTTTACAACCGAGGATGGGAATGACGGAACCATGTATCCCGAAACCATCCCACCAATACTCCTGCATGCGTCATGACTGACAGGTTATGGGGTTTGAAGTACAGGTAGATTCGGCAGAACAAAGGCTAGAGCCATTCGAATAGAAAAGGTATGCTGACGGATATGCCGCGTGGCTGAAAAGCTGGATATGGTGAGAATGTTCATAGAAAAGAACTGACGAACTTCCGAATGTACAGGTCTATAGTTAGAGCATAAGGAAACTTATGTACCATCCTACGATGGGGTGAGTGGCGTAAAGTAAAAATTTTCCCTATGAAATACGCTATGCCAAACTAAGGAGGCATCCTGCTCACAGGCCCAGAGGAAGCACCTAAGTCCAGAACAAAAAAAAAAAAAAAAGGCTAGGTTGTAAGGGACTTGGAAAGCAAGGCACGTCGCAACAAGGGCTGTTACCCAAGACGGTTGCAATAAGGCACGGGCCGAAATGCATTAAGCTTTGTGAGGGCAGGGGCACGACTGATGAATCTCCTGTAATGGGAGTGGAAGAACAGCCCCAAGTCTAACAGATAAGAACGATCATTTTCCAAACGTGAATTGCGCCGGTCGGGTAAGAATGTGGGAACATCACCTCAAAAGGATTGATGCCACAGTGCAAGCTTTGCGAAATTGGGAGTACTACGGCATGACGGAACCTTTCACAGATTTGCACGAAAGAGCTGGCAATCATGAATCTTTCTCGCATCTCTACGATCTAATCACATCTAGAGAAAATATTCGGCTGGCTTATCGAACAATGAAATCGAATAAAGGATCAAAGACGCCAGGAACAGATGGAAAAACCATCACAGACATTGAAAAATCGTCCGAAGATGAACTAGTAAGTGAAATCCAAAACAATCTAAAATGGTATCGCCCTAAGAAAGTCAGACGGGAATTTATAGAAAAAGACAACGGAAAATGGCGACCGCTCGGCATTCCTTGTATACTGGATCGAATCATTCAGCAATGCTTCAAGCAAGTGCTTGAACCCATAGCTGAGGCTCATTTCTACAAACATAGTTATGGTTTCAGACCACTACGGTCTACACACCACGCGATGGCAAGAATACAATTTCTTGTGAATCGGGCACAAATGCACTATGTGGTAGATATCGACATCATGGGGTTCTTCGACAATGTGAATCACACGTTGCTATTGAAGCAGCTATGGAACATGGGGATTCAGGATAGAAAGGTGTTAGCGTGCATCTCCAAGATGCTGAAAGCAGAAATCGATGGATAAGGTATACCTACAAAGGGTGTACCTCAAGGGGGTCTGTTGTCGACATTACTTTCAAATGTCGTCCTCAATGACTTGGATCATTGGGTGGCTGGTCAATGGGAATTCTTCCCCCTGACTCAACCTCACAAGACAAGAAGTGGTGAATTGTATACGAAAAATCGCACTTCCCTCAAAGAAGGATATATGGTGCGTTACGCCGATGACTTCAAAATCATCTGTCGAGACTACAAGACTGCCTACAAGTGGTATCATGCTGTCGTTTCCTATTTAAAATATCGTCTGAAACTGGAAGTTTCGCCAGAGAAATCGCAAATTGTAAATTTACGAAAGCGAGAATCTGAATTTCTAGGATTCACGATCCGAGCGAATGTAAAGGGTGAAAAGAGAGTAGCGCATACAGGCATTAGAAATAACAAAAAGCAGAAGATCAAGATGGAAGCCAAAAAGCGCATTCAGAAGTTGAGATCGTCTCCAATTGCCCTAAATGCAGCACTCTTTAATAGCTTTGTTTTGGGAATCCACAACTACTTCAGTCGGGCAACCCATGTCAGTGTTGAGTTCTCACGTCTTGCCTATGACCTGCGAGCCTTCATGTATAATCGTCTGAAACAAATCGGGAAATACGAACATCCTACTAACCCGCCACCAACATACAACAAATTCTACAGCAGGGGTTACAGAACGTTCAAAGTAGCAGGTGTATACTTATATCCTCTTGCCAACGTGAAAACAAAGAACACGATGAACTTCAGTCAAAGTCTTTCACTTTATACAACGGCAGGAAGAGAACAAATATACAAAAAGCTTCGTCCGGATATACGTCAAGAAATACTTTCTTTGATGGAATCCAGCATCCCGAGCCAGAGTGTGGAGTATATGGATAATCGTATAAGTCGGTACAGTATGAAGATGGGGAAATGCGAAATCACAGGGATGTATCTTTTCGCATCAGACGTCTACTGTCACCACTATATGCCATTATATCTCGGTGGAAGCGACAAATTCAACAATCTGCGCATTCTCCACAAAGAGGTATATGAGCTTATCCACCATACTCACAAAGAGACGATCGAAGTACTCATAAATAGACGGGGTATCACTGACTTGATGAAAATCAAAATCAATCAGTACCGTAATAAATACGGACTAGAACCAGTCTAACCTTCCCAAATCTATGAGTAACGAGGAACTTATGATCTAGTACATTTTGTTAGAGGGAACGCGGAGTGCGGGGAAACTCGCACGCTCCGTGTGGAGCAGGGGAAAAGCTGGAGATCGTATCAAAGGCTTACCTATTGCTACCGATAGCGTAGAAAACACATTTGAGGCCGCCGCGGACCAATCGGGCGATCTCATTAAGCTAACGGGCAGTATAGCTCTTGCAGGAATGCTGGCATTTCAACTAGAATTTGTTATCAACAAATTAGTCAAGAGGTGGAAAATGGAGTCTGACATTATTAATTTATCAACCAAGCTTCGTAATAACAGAAAAGTTTCGTATAAAATTTTCGGTAATGAAAATGAGAATACAATCGTCTATTTTCATGGATTCGGTTCTTCAGCTAGCACATTTCCTCCGGACGTTGATATATTCAATAAGTACCATATCCGTTTTATTGCTATGAACCGATCTGGGTACGGTGAATCCGAATTATCAAGAAAATGCTCCCTAGAAGATGTGGCAGATGATACGGATGAATTACTCGCTTCTCTAGGGGTCAAAAATGTAGCGGTGCTTGGATATTCAGCTGGAGGATTATACGGTCAAATATTCGCGGATAAATACCCTAACAAAGTGAGCTCACTTAATTTAGTTAGCAGCGCAATACCTCTTAGCAGAAAGACTTCGAAATATCTTCCAAATAATTGGAATATCATAAGAATTTTGAATAGCCATATGCCGGTTTTGTCTAAAATGTTTTTTCAAAGGTTCAGTAAAAAGTTAAATGGAAATTTGCAAGCCACACTACAAGAATCTATTGATCAAATGGTTGATGCTGATAGAAAAATTGCACTTGATCCGATTATGGGGGAGATTATTACTAAAGGTGCGCTGGAGGCCTACCACAATCAAGGAATCGCTGTATACTATGATGCAGTTGCGTTATGCGGAATTTATCCTGAATTTGCACCGTACAGTACCAAGGTGAATATTTGGCAAGGCGGAAAGGATAAGGTATGGACGCCTGCGACTTCGCAGTACCTGCGAAGCAAATACGTTAACTGTACGTATACCACATTTAATGAAGAAGGACACTTACTTTATCTATCTAAATGGGAAGAGATCATTAAAGCAATGTTCAACTAACGAGAAACATTAGTTCAATAAACCAACGGCAGCCAAGGACGTTATTTTTCCAAGGATACATCCCCTAGAATATATGCTCTTTATGGTCTTTGATCTCCTGTACAAGGCGAAGCGCTTCAGCCTCAGGCAAATGATCGATTTTAATGTTATAGATGGATGTTCCACCATGCTGTCCCTTTTTAGGGCGTATAATCGTGTAATGTGGGAACTGCTCTGTCTTCATGTGTTCAGATTTCCCCAAAATGTCCAAATAAAAAGTACTGCCTTCTTCGATATGTCGTCTTATTGTTAACTGATCCATATCCATCATCCTTTGCATGATTTTTTAGAAAAAGTATGTATTTGCTTGTTTCCTCCAATTATACTGAAGATGAAATCAAAAAGCCTTAACAATTCGTGCTGTTTTTGAGGTTGTCTATCAGATTCCGGATTCAGAAGGCATATATGAGGTAACCAGGAGATGAATGCGCGTGCGAGTAAGCAGGATGGATTGGGGTGGAAAGCCTGAGACAGAATGATAGACTTCATCATATTCAGCATACCGTTGATTATATTGAGGAACATAGATATTTAAAGCCTTGACTGGCAAGGGCATCATGGAGTATGCACGTGCGAGCCGGATTATCCAGCCGGAACATTATGATGCGGCGATGCCATCGGTGAGTCTGAGCGAATCTATTCATTGGATAATGGAGCTACACGATGTCATCCGCGATGCGAAGCATAAGAGAATAGCAGATCCTTTATAGGAGTTAATGTTTAAGCTAACTGGGAACGATAGTCGAACGAACCAGGAGCAGATTGCCGATTGGCAGCAAATATATGATCCTAATTGTGAATTTACATGGTAAAATATGTCGTGAAACTGTTTTCCAACAAATAATTGATTCGGGGGAGAGGGCAAATGTTAGTACCACAACTATATTTGAATGGTGCTTGTTCTGAAGCTATCGAACTTTATAAAAAGGCATTTAAGTCTGAGATAGATTCAATTATGTACGACTCTGAGAAAGAACCTGGAAAATTTGTTATTCATGCCGAAATGCACATTCTTGGAACAAGGTTAATGCTTAGTGATTCTGGTGGAACTAATGAGTCATCCGTAGATTCCACTATGGAAATTGTCGCCGTATTTGAAAATAAAGAAGTTTTAAGAGAGGCATACCAAGTAATAAATGATGGCAGCGAAACAATTATCCCAATGGGTCCAATATTCTTCAGTGATTGTTTAGTCTCATTTGTTGATAAGTTTGGCGTTCGATGGTGTTTCATGGTATAAGCGTTCAGGGGCACGCCTGCAGATCTTTTTTTAAATAGTAATGGGTATATATCAGCCTGCTTCCGTATCCGCCATGGCGCAGCGGCTCATCCACATACAGATAGTGAATCTCCATCCAGTTCCAGCAGATTTCACTCAGCAATCCCCCGCTAATCTGACCATCAGTCTGCTTTAAATAGAGGTTCGTCTCCTGATATCTACCCTGCAGCTTCTCCGGGAAATGCGCCCAGTTATACTCGCTTATTCTGCCTCTGATATAATGTTTGCCAGCTTCCTCGTTGTCTCTTACCAGCTGCAGCTCCATGAGTGATCGACTCCTTTGGTTTCTGTACTAAATTTAACCACATTCTTCCTTAACTTCAGTGGTAAAAATTGATTTATACTTATTCATTAACGGACGCTTCACGGCAACAGGAGGAACATACGATGATGGAAATAGAATTTGAGAATCAGCTGCTTCACGTCCATGTCCATTATGGACACGGCAGGAAAATTACGCTTCATATAGACGCCATAGGTCTGGTCACAGTCAAAGCGCCGATTGGCACCAGTGAAGAGGTGATTCAGAGTGCAGTCCGGCAGCATGGCCGCTGGATTATGGAGAGCAAGCAGGCGGTTGCCGAGGCACACCAAGCGCCGCAGGCGAAGGAATATCAGGAGGAAGGCAAATTTCTGCACCTGGGCCGGGAATATCTGCTGCAGGAGCTGATTTCAACCGCAGACTTGAATGAGGAACAGCTGAAGCAGGAGTTGAAGAAGTTTTATTTTGCCAGCTGCCGGAAGGTTGTAGGACAACGGATAATCCCCTACCAGCAGCAACTGAGAGTGAAGCCCAGAAGCATCGAAATCGTAGAATCCCGCACCAAATGGGGCAGCTGCAGCTCGGACAAGAAGCTTACCTTCAATTACCGGCTAGCCATGGCACCGCTGGAAGTGATTGATTATGTGATCGTTCATGAGCTGTGCCATCTGTTGCATATGAACCATGACCGCTCTTTCTGGAGGAGGTTGGGCAGCGTGATGCCGGATTACAAAGCCAAGGAGGCGTTTCTGGCCAGAAATGGACAGGCGATGACGTTATGAAGCCTGGGCGTGTTCCTTAACCGAATTATTACATATCAAGTATAAATGGTAGGCAGTCAAAAGCAGACCCCGGTTCCTTATGGAGCCGGGGTTTCTTTGAATTATAAAGGTCTTTTTGTCATTAAAGGTCGAATTTCCAAATGCAATCGCTAGCAACCGCTTTCCTTTCGTTGTAAAATGAATGAAAACATCAGTATACCAATGACAGCGATACAAGGGAGCATATGCATGGAGAGGTTCTTGTTCAGTAAAAAGTATATTCCGTTCACATACAAGATGATGATTCCGTATCTCATTCTTGTATTGTTGACAGACATACTGGTTGGTTATATAGCTTATACGATGCTTGTTCAGTCCAGAACCGAGATGGCGGAAACGAATGTCCGGACAGCTTTGAAGCAGACAAGGAACAACATCGAATACCAGACGGATGAAATCAAACGAATGACCAATTCGCTGTTTCTCAATACGACCTTTCAGAATGCGCTTCAGTTTAGTGGGGAGCCTCTGGAGAATATGCTCAAAATGAGAGACGATATCGTTCCCTACATGAAGGCTCCTCTGCAATTGTATGGAAATAAGCTGAGACTGGCGATCTATACCATCAATGAGACGATGTTTGAAATTACCGGCGATGATATGGCAGTGCCCATCGATAGAAGCGATTATTATGTTCTTCCTTATCGGGATATAGAAAATATTGAATGGTTTAAGTCAATCCTCAAGTATAACCAGGACAGCCTATGGCTCCAAGCGGATACCGATCGTGAACTGGACAACATTTCGTATGTGCGCAAGCTCGTTTCTTCAAACGCAGCTTCGGCCATTATCGGTTATATTCGCGTAACGGCGAGAATTGACGAGCTTTTTGGCAATTTCAATACTTTTCCGATTGAACAGGGGATAGATCTTCGTTTGGTTGATAGGACTCAAGGGCTGACTATATATGAACAGGGTGTAGTGGATGAACATGCGGAGCAAGGCTCTTACTTGATCATTAGCGAAGATATTCCGATACCGGGCTATGCCATCGAGGCACGGGTACCGCACACGTATTTGAACAAAGACGCGAGCAGAATGCGGAAGGTGATTGGCGCCGTTTGTTCCATCAGCTTTTTGGTTATGGCTGTTATCGGCTTTCTGGTTGCCCGCATATCCGGCAAGAAAATTAAACGGATCGTATATTTGGTCCGGTCGTTTCAGGAAGGGAATTTTCACAAGAGAATTGGGTTTGCGGGGAACGATGAATTTGTCTACATTGCTAATAGCTTTAATCAAATGGCTACGAGCATCCAGGAACTGATCCGGAACGTCTACGTGCAAGGCATTGAGAAAAAGCAAGCGGAGCTGGATGTGCTGCAAGCCCAAATCAGTCCGCATTTCTTGTATAACACGCTGTCGACCATTGGAAGTTTGGCTAATTTAGGGGAAGTCGAGAAGGTTACGAAGATGGTACAAGAGCTATCCAAATTCTATCGGCTCACGTTGAACGGAGGACAGGTTTATATCTCTATTGAAGATGAGTTGGAGCAGGTGAGGATGTATCTGGAAATCCAGAGAGTGAAATATGCGGATACCTTTGAAGTTTATTATGATATAGATCCGGAAATTTTACAGATACCCATCATTAAGCTGATTTTGCAGCCGTTTGTGGAGAATATATTCAAGCACGCCTGGTTCGGGGAGACGATTGCGATCCGTATTACTGGAAAGCGGCTTGGCGACCGCGTTGAACTTAAGGTCATTGACAATGGGATCGGTATGCGGGCAGATACACTTAGAAAAATGCGGACGAGCTCGTTCCAGTCCGACGGCTATGGTCTGAGAAACGTAGAAGAACGAATCAAACTGAGATACGGCAATGATTTCGGTATTCAGATCGGCAGCTATTATGGAGCGGGAACGACAGTTCAAATTATCTTGCCGGTTGATAATGCGGAAATTCGGGAAGTTATGGGAGAGTAGGAGATTTATGGAAATGGAAATCAGCGTTCTACTGGTGGATGACGAAGTAGTCGATTTGGAATGGCTCAGACGGCGTGTGGCCGGCAGCGAGCATTTGCCTTTGCATAGCGTTAGAACGGCAACGAGCGGGTTTGCCGCTTTAAAAATGATGGAACAGGATCGGATCGACATCATTCTCTCCGATATCCGCATGCCGATTATGTCGGGAGTAGAATTTATCCGGAAAGCGAAGGAGGTTAACCCTGAGGTCCATATCGTTTTCATTAGCGGACATCAGGATTTCAACTATGCCAAAGAGGCGATTCAATTGAACGCATCCGGTTATTTGCTTAAGCCCGTCGATGACGACGAGCTAAACAATATGCTGAGTGGACTCTGCGCCAAGATTGAGAAAGAAAGGAAGCAGCATATTTCCTTATCAGAAACACTGACGCTTGTAAATCAGGAACTGCTGCTGCGCTGGTTTAACGAGTCCGCTCCGGGGCAGGTCGAAACGCACATTCACAACTTTCTTATGCCTTACTTACAAGGCGCGTCAGCGGTTGCCATCATCGAGATCGACGACATGGCCTGGAAAATCCAGACATGGTCGGAAGAACAGCGGAGTTTATGGAGCAGCAGCGCAAATCAGTTCATCCGGAAGTTCGCTCAAGATTACAACTTAGGCATGGTCATCACGACCTATGACTATCACTTTGTTATATTGGCTGCGGTGCAGGAGCAATACTTTACGGCCTTGATGGAAGAGCTGATTCGGGCGTTCTATCAGGAATTTTCCTTATCCATTACGATTGGAAGAGGGATGTACACAACCAAACTCGACAAGCTGCATGAATCCTATCGGCAGGCTCAGGCAGCTTTAAGCATTAAATGGATTGTCGGGAAGAATAGGCTCATTCAAGATGCCTCAGAATGGCACCCGAAGGAAAAAATTGCTTCGGATTTAGAGAATATTGTTGACCGGATGCTTAAAGCTATGCTCGACTATGACCTTACAACTATTGACGATTGCTTGCTGCAGCTGTTTGCCGGGGACAGCCCGCTCTCTCAAAAAAACGACATTTACGATATCATTATCCGGATCACCTCCAAGCTTCATTCGGATCTGCGGCAAATGAACGAGCATTTGTATGAGATTTTGAATTGGGATTCTCATCATCCTTTTGTGCTGTTTCAGTTCGAAACGGTGCATGATATCCTTTCGTGGCTGAGAAGAAGGTTCTTTGAACTGTCGGAGCTGCTTTATTTGAAGCGGCAAAGACAAAAGCGGAAGATAATCGATGAAATTACTGAATATGTGAAAGAAAGATTGGATCAAAAAATAACGCTGAACGAAGTTGCCGCTCATTTTGATTTTACGCCTAACTATCTTGGTCATCTGTTCAAGGTCGAAACCAACAGTCTATTCAGCGATTTTCTGGGTGAATTGCGCATGAAAAGGGTATGCGAACTGCTCGGAGATCCGACTAAGAAAGTATATGAAATTGCGGAACAAGCCGGATATAAAAATATTATTTATTTCAATAGGCAGTTCAAACAGTATATGGGCATGTCGCCCGGCGAGTACCGGAAGAGAAACAAAATCTGAATCGATAGGCTCATGTTCTTAACGGAACATGGGCTTTTTTTTTGCAAATCGTTGAATTAGTATTATGTTTAGTTGTTTCGCTGAATATTTTCACAACACCCATCCCATTATAATGAAAGATATAGAGAAGAGAGGGGTGCAAAGATGAAAGTGCATACATTTTGGAGTGATTTGAAAAATTATAGGGTTCTCCTATTGATGCTGCTACCCGCAGTTGCATTTTTTGTACTGTTTGCTTATATCCCGATGGCGGGTATCATTATCGCCTTCAAAAAATACGATTACGCAGGCGGTATTTTTGGAAGTGCTTGGAACGGGCTGGACAACTTCCGCTTTTTCTTTGAATCGGGTGATGCCTGGCGGGTAACACGAAATACAGCCTTGTACAACATTGCGTTTATCGTCGTGAATAACGTTTTGCAAATTTTTACCGCGATTATGTTGTTTGAGGTCGGTGGCAAATGGTTCCGGAAAATTACTCAATCAGCGCTGTTTCTTCCTTACTTTATTTCATGGGTCGTTGTTGGCGCGATTGCCTATAACTTGCTCAACTATGATATCGGTACTGTGAATGCTCTGCTTAGAGGCATCGGACTCCAGCCTATCGATATTTACAATACTCCTTCCTACTGGCCATATATTCTGGTTCTCGTCTCCGCATGGAAAAGTCTCGGATACGGAACGGTGATGTACTTGGCCGCAATTTCGGGCATAGATACCGAGATGTACGAAGCGGCTGAAATCGATGGTGCCAACATTTTTCAGCGGATATTGAAAGTGACGATTCCAAATCTTTATCCGACAATTATTATACTGGTACTGCTGGCGGTCGGAAACATATTCCGTGGTGATTTCGGGATGTTCTATAACATGGTCGGCAACAATGGTTTGTTGTTCTCTTCGACAGACGTTATCGACACTTTCGTGTTCAGGTCGTTGATTACTTCGAATGACATAGGCATGTCGGCTGCGGCTGGCGTTTTCCAATCCGTACTCGGATTCGTGACGATCATGACTGTGAACTACGCTGTCCGTAAATACGATAAAGACCGCGCCCTATTCTAACGGCCTAAGGAGTCTAGTTATTTATAATGGAGGTAACGATATGAAGCAGCTCGATCGTAAAATATTCTCAGCTATTGGTTACGTATCCCTGATTTTTCTCGCGGTTTTATGTATCATTCCCTTTGTACTTGTTGTATCCTCGTCCCTTACGGATGAGAATACAATCTTAACGGAAGGTTATCAATTTATCCCAACTGCATTCTCCACGGAAGCCTACAGCATTTTGTTTAAGTTTCCCCAGCAGATGATACATGCCTACTTGGTAACTATAGGTGTTACGATAACTGGTACGCTGCTTGGCTTGTTTCTGATTTCGATGACCGCTTATGCGCTGTCCAGAAAAGATTTTAAGTGGCGCAATAAATTTTCGTTCTTCTTCTTCTTTACGACGTTGTTTAATGGCGGACTGGTTCCGTGGTATCTGCTTATTGTCAATTACCTGGATATGAGAGATACACCTATGGCCTTGGTGCTTCCAATGCTGCTCAACGTCTTCTACATCATTGTTATGAAGTCGTTCATGGGCAGCATTCCAGAAGCGATTGTAGAATCGGCCAAAATTGATGGCGCAGGCGATTTCAAAATTTATCTTCGCCTAATCCTGCCACTCTCCAAGCCGGCTTTAGCTACAATCGGACTGTTCCTTGCACTTGCCTATTGGAACGACTGGTACCATGCTCTGCTATTTGTATCCAACGAAGACCTGATGCCGCTCCAATATTATTTGTACAAAATGCTTGGCAATATGGACGGCATGCGAAAAGCTATGATGGGTGCAGGGGCAGTCGTAACCACATCGATTCCGACCGAGAGCCTGAAGATGGCAATGACGGTTGTGGCAACCGGACCCATTCTGCTGGTCTATCCCTTCATTCAGAAATACTTCGTTCAGGGTTTGACGATTGGCGCCGTGAAAGGATGAGCCCGGGGAAACCCGGTTTATCAATACATTTAAATACAAGGGGGAAGGCTTGAAATGTTAAAGAAAAATAGATTGATTATGATGGCTCTCGTTTTAACCTTCGTAATGATTATGAGTGGATGCGGCGGCAAAAATAATGCCAATGCACCTGCTGAGGCTACAAACAATGCATCAGAGTCAGGAAGCACCTCCTCAGATACCGGCGACACCTCCAAAGAAGTGAATCTGAAAATGATTTTTGTTGGGCCTAAACCTGTAGACTATGATACCGTTTTTGCTGAGATTAACAAAAAACTGAAAGAAAAAATCAATGCGACGGTCGAAAGCGAATTCCTGGACTGGTCTGACTGGGCTCAAAAATATCCACTGAAGCTGGCAGCGAATGAAAATTTTGACTTGATCTATTCGGCAAACTGGACCGGCTACAATGATCAGGCGCTGAAAGGCGGATTTTTGGAAATAACTGATGAGATGATTACCAAATATATGCCGCAAACTAAAGCGGCTATGTCGCAAGTGAGCTGGGATCAAGCAAAAGTAAACGGAAAACTGTACATGATTCCACAAAATAGAGGGGAATCCGTCGAAAAGCTGATTCTGTATCGTGAAGATTTGCGTAAGAAACACAATCTTCCTGAGATCAACAGCCCAGAAACGTATGCCACTTATTTGAAAGGCATAGCTCAGAATGAGAAAGGCGTGTCGCCTTTCACTCCGGAAACAGGAGATTGGAAATTTCATAATCTGGACCGCGTATTGCTGAAGCAGCAAACCGAGTGGAATATGTTTGATTTTGACCTTCCGTTTGCTTTTAAATTGACAGATGAAAAAGGGCAAGTATTTAACGTATATGAAACGCAAGAATTCAAAGATCTACTCGTTTATTACAAAGATCTCGCCAATAACAATGCATGGTCAAAAAACGTTCTTAATAGCAAAAACGATCATCAGGCAGACTTTAAAGCAGGCAAATCAGCATCGATTACGCACAACAACGGAACACTTGGATCACTGATGACTTTGATGAAACAGGAGAATTCTCCTTATGAAGTAGCACTGGCGGACATCAACCAAGGCAAGAAGAAATCGGTGGCTATTTCTACACAGAACGGTACGTCGATCCATGCGACTTCCAAGAATGCGGAGCGCTCCTTGATGCTTATCGATCTGATGCAAAACGACAAAGAACTACACGACCTGATGATGTACGGCCTTAGCGGTGTACATTATGAACCGGTTGGCGACGACAAATTTAAAGCAACTGAAAAAAATGTGAACTTTACCGGCTTCTCGAACTGGAACTTCAACTCGCCACTCAACCGCGACAATGAAGCATTCCCGCAAGAAGTTACCGATCTGATTAACGGCTGGGAAGCAAACGGCGAAGTCTACCACTACCCACTTGAAACGTTTGTATTCGACAACAGCAAAGTGAAAACGCAAATTGCTAACGTTGGCAATGTAATGCTCCGCTATGCGATTCCGCTGGAGTACGGCGTAATTGAAGATATCGACAAAGGCATTGTAGATCTGAACAAGCAACTGGATTCGGCTGGAATTGATGCCATTCAAACCGAAATGCAAGCTCAAATCGATGCTTTCTTGGCGAAGAAGTAATTATAGCCATCACTCCCGAAAAGAGAGACATTCTCCTCAATATAAATGAGGAGTTGTCTCTTTTTTGTGCTGGGCGAATATCCCATAGGCCTCCTTCTACAAGCGTGGCACTCCGCAAACAATGGTATAATATAGCAAGTGTGATTTATGATATATTCCGCTGCGGAGGTGTAGAATATTGACGAAATCCATAACTCTGCGGAGTTGGAAGGCATGAGGGTGCGCTGCAGAGCCGCCTTGGAGGATTATGACGGGTTCTCGCGGATTATTCCGAAGTGGTACAGCTAACGCTGCAGCGCATTCACCCATTGATCAGGATGATTGACCGACCAGGCAGCCACTTCTTCCACGTTATCCGCTGTGTAGGTGACCCGGAGCAATCTGGAGCCGGCTCTGCCCAGCTTGCCGAGGTGGGTCCGGGGAGTATCCACCTTAATCATGCTGCTGAGCGGGATGATTATCTTGCGGGCAGGCACATACATCTCGAAGATCAAGGCTTCAGCAGTTAACACCAGGTAGCCGTTGCCGCGGATTTGCGCAGGTCCGCTGGAAGCGAGACCGTAGAAGTTGGAGAGCGCATCCGACAGGATAAGCGGACTGTCTTTCAGTTTTCTTTTGATGGAGAGGAATCTGAGAACGGCTATAAGCAGCATAGCTGCCAGAACAACAAGAATAAGGACTGTGGTAATCGGGATCAGCTCCTTTTAACAGATGGTAATTTATTCAATTATATCGAGCAAGCCAGCGGCAGGTAAATGAAAAATATCATTATTTGTCTCAATACGTTGAAATGAAGCATGACAGTACGGTAATATTGGGTTATCGGTTCTAAGGCCCGTCCTGAAGTGTTGAATGAATTGATCGTGGATGAACATAGATCGAACAGAGAAGGGAATTGTGTATGTTGAACGAAGAAACAGCAGTAAATGAATTGCCGGAGAATTACGAGGAACTGAAGCGGGAGGCCAACCGTTCGGGAGACTGGAGAGCGCGCCTGGCTGCGGTTGAAGCCCTGGGGGAGACCAAACACGCGAAGATCATTGATATCCTTACACGGCTGATGAACAGTGATCCCGTATATACCGTACAAGAGGCGGCTTATCGCAAGCTTGCGGCGTTTGGCGAAGAGGTGAAGGCCCCATCCAAGAACAAGCCGGAGCTGGTCAAGGGTGTATCGAAGATTCTGATCCGTATCAAGAAGAGTCTGCCGAAGGACCATTCCTATGAAGACTTCAAAGAGAAGCTGCAGAAGATGCGCGTGGATATCTACGATGCTTATGAAGGCGAGAAGGGTGCGGACTTCGACACCTGGCTGATGAAGATGTGGAGTGCAGAGAAGAAGTAGAGAACACCAGTCTGTAAGCCTTAACGCTTAAACTGTCTATCTATAGGGCTGTCCGGCAGGTCATGAAGATGGCGGCAGGACAGTTTTTGTTGTACGCTGATGGAAGATAACCAGTTCCTGCAAGGAAGGAGAGATAGGATGAGTGAAGCTGTGTTCAGTGAACCTCTGAAGATATATTTGTCCAAAAGCAAGCTGTGGCTAATGGTTTTGGGTTCGCTCATTTTTGTAGCGCTGGGCGTGTGGCTGATCAAACTGTATGTCCGCGGAGCTGTAACTTTTCTCCATGCCGGACTGGGTGTAATAAGTATCCTTTTTTTCGGAGCGTGCCTGCTCTTTGTTGTGGTGAAGCTGTTCGACCGTGCGCCGGCCGTGATTCTGGATCAGCGGGGGATTACCGATCAGTCATCTTTTGCCGCGGGAGGCTTCATCGGCTGGGATGACATTGAGGATATTCAGCTGTACCAGCTGTCAGGCCAGACCATGATCGGCATCCAACTGAAGGATCCGGCGCTCTATCTTAAGCAGCAGTATGGGTCCAAGGGTCGGCTGATGAGAATCAACCAGGGCATGGTTCAGTCACCGGTGAATATTGCCCAGACTTCGCTGAATCTGCCGCTGGCACTGCTCTATGAGGAGATAATGCTCCGCTGGGAGCTACATCAATCAGTGAAACCATAATAACTATGCAAAATGTAAAGGATGACGATATGCCAACTCAAGAGTTAAAGCCGCAGTTTGAACAATACCTGCAGCTGTCTGCCGGGCTGCGGCCGGAGTATCCGGGCAGTCTGGGGGCAGGGAATTTAGATGCAATCAGGGAGGCTGTTGGTTCTTCGACTGAACTTCCGGCGCTGCTGGAGGCCGTATATAGTCTGGTTTCGGGAACGGGAAGTGAGGAGGAAGAACCCAGTCTGGTCGAATTCATTCCGGGATACCGGCTGATCCATGTCGGTGAATACGCGGAGCAGATACAGGTGTTGGCAGGTATTCTGGAGGACAAAGGTTACAACGGCGGCGGCACCGTGCTCCCGCTCCTGACCAACTATGGCAGTGACTTCATCTGCTACTTCCGTTCTGCGGACGGCGAGGAGCGGGTGTGCGATTTGCTCCATGACTTCGGCGACCTCGCAGTCATGTATGACTCCCCTGCAAAGTTCCTGGAGACCTTGTGTGAATTCTACAAGCAGGAGGTCTATTTCCTTGATGAAGACGGATACCTCGACTGCGATCTGGTCCTTGAAGGGGAAGTGGGCGCGGCATTCAACCCTGCTGCGACTTATTGGGCGGAGTAGGTAACGGGTCAGGCTGAGATAATAGCTGTCGGTCAAAAAGTAGAGGCAGCCCTGGGGGCTGCCTCTTTAGGTTGGAGTAGTTAATTGAACAATGTGGCTTTGTAGATTGATGTAGCTGTGGTGCTCGCTGGAGCCATTCCACGCGAGCTTCTGAGCGGCGGAGCGTCAGGTCCTGCGGACTAACTGTATTTCGTACAGCTATTTCAGGTGGAATCACCGCCAAAATGACTTTAGTTGTATTTCGTACAGTTATTATTGGCCTAAACACTGTTTTGGGCTTAAACGGCAACTTTTAGATGTACGAAATACAGTTATCTCTCTCTGAACGGCCAAATGTGTTGTTTTAATTGTACGAAATACAGTTACAGTAACCTGTGACCCTGTGACCCTGTGACCCTGTGACCCTGTGACTATGTGACCCTGTGACCAGCGATAAGCCGCCCGGCGACTAGAGGTTTCCTACTGTGCGAGCATCCACTTAGGATTCCCGCGCGGCGCGGTTCTCCTGCTCGCGCAGCTCGACTCTGCGGATTTTGCCGGAGGCTGTTTTCGGCAGATCGGCGATGAAATCGATTTTGCGCGGATATTTGTAAGGAGCTGTCCACTCTTTCACATGGTTCTGCAGCTCTTTGGCCAGCTTAGGGGTACCTTCAACCTCATCCTTAAGCACGACAAAAGCCTTGACGATGTGGCCGCGAATTTCATCCGGGCTGGCAACAACGGCACATTCCTTGACCGAAGCATGCTTCATCAGCGCTTCTTCCACTTCAAACGGTCCAATGGTATAGCCGGAGCTGATGATAATATCGTCGCCGCGCCCCTCGAACCAGAAGTAGCCGTCCTCATCCTTGCTTGCACGGTCGCCGGTAACGAAGAAGTCCCCGTGCGAGCAGTTGGCTTTGCGCTCAGGGTCTTTGTAATAAGTATGGAATAGGGCCGGCATGCTCAGGTGCACGGCAATATCACCGACGATTCCCGGAGCCAGCGGCAGGCCTTCATCGTCCACCACCTCAACCAGACCGGGGGCGATCGATTTGCCCATCGAGCCAATGCGGATCGGCATATCCTTGAGCGTTCCGATAATCAGCGTGCTCTCCGTCTGGCCGTAGCCGTCGCGGATCGTCAGGTCGAAGTGGCGCTGGAAGGTGTTGATGACCTCCTGGTTAAGCGGTTCGCCGGCGGATACCGCGCAGCGCAGCCGGGACAGGTCGTAATGCGGCAAGCCTTCTGTTTTGGCCATAAGACGGTATTCGGTAGGCGTGCAGCAGAGGACCTGGATGCCATGATCCTGCAGCAGCTGCAAATAACGTTTCGGATGAAAAGCTCCGTTATACACGAAGCCGGTAGCTCCGTTTCCAAGCACGGTCAGGAAAGGACTCCAGATCCATTTCTGCCAGCCGGGTGCGGCGGTTGCCCAGACGGTATCCGATTCACGGATATCCAGCCACTGGGATGAAACGATCCGCAGGTGGGCATAAGCCCAGCCATGGCTGTGAACCACTGCCTTCGGGTTGCCCGTAGTGCCGGAGGTATAAGCCAGGATGGCGATATCGTCACGGCGTGTCTGCACGGAGGTGAAGTGATCCGGCTGCCTTGCCATCAGCTCCTCCAGATCGAGCCAGCCTTCCGAAACGGGCTGATCTTCGGCAACAGCGATACGGAAATCCAGCGATGGCAGATCATCATCGATTCTCTCCACCTCATGGGCAATCTTGGACCAGGCAATGACCGCCCGCGCCTCCGAGTGGCGCAGCCGGTAAGCCAGGTCTTTGGCACGCAGCATCTCCGAGGAGGGGATAATTGCCAGTCCCAGCTTCAGGCAAGCGATGTAGATGGCGTAGGTAATAATTCTGCGTGGTACCATGACGAGCACCTTATCGCCCTGGCGAAGGCCAAGGGCCGCGAGCCCTCCGGCCAGCCGGTTGGCCTGCTGCAATAAGCCCCCGTAGCTGATCAGCTCGCACTGATCCTTGTCGTCCACAAACTTAAGCGCAGTCTTCTCTGAAGGATGCTGCTCCATTTCCGAGACAAGATTGTAATATTCAGGTGCAATCCATTGCTGATTGTCCATAATGAACCTCTCCTATATTCACAAGTTGATGTTGCTGATTAGCTTAGTATATGTATTCAAGCCTAAAAGAAAAGGGCTTGAATACACCTTCTAGTATAGCATGTTATCCTAGTACCAGATACTAAGACGTGCCCTCCGATTGGAGAATCTTCTGTGACTATATTAGCAGAAGTTCAGTTAGGTGCAATCAATCCACGCGCCCAATACTCTCGACAATGTTCATTTTCTTCATAGAGGCTACCGGAGGCCAGGCCGCGAGCAGGCAGAGCAGAAGAGCAAACAGCGACGCCATGAATAGGGGTCCGATCGGTGGCTGCCAGCTCTCAACTTGGTCATTGCTGGACATCACCAGTGCGGAGCAGATCATGCCAAGCGGCAGTCCGAATAGAAGGGCGCGCAGGCCATACTGCAGACTTTCGAGAATCACCATTCCATTCAGCTGTGCACTGCTCATGCCAATGGCGCGCAGGGTGCCAAGCTCTGACCGGCGGGCATGCAGGCTGGTTACTGTAGTATTGATAATATTAAGCGAGCCAATTAGTGATACCAGCAGAATCATCCCATAGCCCAGGCCTTTGATGGCGTTCAGGCTTTTCTCCAGATCAGCCTTGGTGTCTTCGAAGGTGGATAAGGTGCAGCCTGCTGTGTTGCTGGCGATCTGTTCCAGCATCTGATGAATCTTTTGGTCCTGCTCAGACGTTATGGATGGGTTCAGAAAAATATCCGCATAGTTCACCGCTGCGGCCGGCAGGAGCTTCCTCAGCTGATCCTCATGCATCAGCAGGGTGTAGCCCAACTGAGTGGCATAGCGGTGAATCGCTATATTGTCGACCGTACCGGCAATTTGGAAGGAATGCTCCAGAAAGGGCAAAGACTCTCCGATAGCCGGCGGTGCCCACTGCGGCGAGAACCTGTAGTTGACTTCCTTATCCCACACCAGTGCCAGCGGCTGCTCCCGCATCTGCTGCAGTGTAGGGGCAGAGCTGCCCACTTCGTCCAACATCAACTGCAGGGTGGCATCATCATAACCAATGGCCTCGAAGGTATGTTCGACCGAATAGGCTTGTGATGCCTCATCCGTCTGCAGCTCTGCTGCCTTGTGCGCATCGATATCATAAGGCTGTGCTGCCTCCATGGCCGTTCTCACGCGCTCCACTCCGGGCATGGCGCGTACAGCCGCCAGGTCCTGATCTGTCAGGCCTTCAAGGGTAGTAAGCGAATAGGCACTGTCCATAGAGTCGGCAAGGATCTCCGTCATGTTAAAGGACTGTAGGAAAGATTGCAGGGTAACGTAGGTGATCACCATCATCGTCAGAGAAATCACCGTAACCGCTGTACGTCCGCGGTTGCGTGAGAGGTTCAGTCTGGCGGTCTGCCAGAGGATGTGCCGCGCAGGTCTGCGTCTTCTGCTGGGTCTGGTACGTGTAACCCCGCTGCCGACCAGCCCGGTAATGGCTGTGACAGGCGGCACTCTGGAGGCCATACGCGCCGGAAGCCAGGCTGACAGCAGCGTAGCGGCAAGTCCCAATCCTGCCGCACCCGCGAGCTGCCGCCAAGGGATTCGCACACTCCCGCGTACGACTTCCACGGCTTCATCAAGAGAGGATACGCCAAGTACCTCGGGATTAATAAGGCTGCCGACACTGCTGACCACTCCACGGGAGGACAGGATGCCAAGCAGCAGTCCGAGTGGAATGCCAAAGGCACAGAGCAGGAGCGCTTCCAGCACAACCAGCTTGCGAATCTGAGCAGGGGTGGCTCCGATCGCACGCAGGGTGCCGAATTGGCGGGTGCGCTGAACGACGGATACCTGAAATATATTATAAATGACCAGGCACGCCGCCAACAGGATCAAGCCGCCGACAATGATGCCGCTAAAGCCCAAGCCTCCAATCCCTGAAGCTTCGGATTCCCGCCCTTCATATCCGAGAGCCGACAGCAGCCGGCTGTTCTCATCGACCTGCCACTCGGCCAGATGCAGCTTGGCAGCAAGGTCCTCTTCTGCCTGCACGGGGTCAACACCGGAGGTAAACCTTACAAAAGCACCGACCCTACTAGGCAGCTCCGGGAAGCTGCCCGGACCCACGCAACCGACGCCATAGCGTCCCCCCACTGTGGCAGGGTGATTCTTCGCTACCCCGGTTAAGGTGAACAGTTTCTCTTCGATCCCTGCTGGAGTGAAGCTGCCGTCCTCCTGCATCAAGTTGATGGCAACAGGCAGAGTAATCTGGGTGTCTTCAGTGAAGGATACACCCAAATAGCCTAGGCTCTGCTCATCCAGCATAATCTCATTCGCAGCGGTGGGATAACGCCCCTGGAGCAGTTGGAAGCCCAGCAGCTCTATCGCATCGATATTCTGTTCCTCCAGGTTAATCGGGAAATTCTCGTCAGGGATATCTGTGCTGCCGACAACCTTGCTGAACCCCATTCGCTGTATCCGGCCATCTGCCCGCAGCGTCTCCAGCTGCTCTGGTGTCAAGCCCTTGAAGTGGACATGCTGCTGTCCCAACAGGGTTTCAGCCTGTATGATCTGGGACTGCTTCAAGGCATCCGAGAGGATGGCGAGTACACTGACCAAGGCCACAGACAGGGCTATGGCAATCACGGTTAGCACGGTCAGCAGCCGCTGGCGTTTCAAGAACCGCAGGCTTACTCCACGGTAATGTCTCATTGCGCGTCCTCCTCCAGCAGCCTTCCGTCCACCACGGAGATCCGCCGTCCGGCCTGGCAGGCGATCTGCGGATCATGGGTGATCATCACCAGCGTGTTGCCCAACTCGGCCACCGACTGCTTGAGCAAGGCCAGCACCTCATTCCCGGTAACGGTATCGAGGTTGCCGGTCGGCTCGTCCGCGAATACGATGCGCGGGCGGTTGATCAGCGCCCTGGCAATCGCCACCCGCTGCTGCTGTCCGCCGGAGAGCTGGCCCGGCAGGTGGCTGAGCCGTTCGGCAATGCCCAGCATCTGCGTCAGCTGGTCCAGCCAACCCGGGTCTACCTTGCGCCCGTCGAGCAGCAGCGGCATCAGGATATTCTCCGCTGCGGTCAGCACAGGCACCAGGTTGAAGGATTGGAACACGAACCCGAACGTGCGGCGGCGGAACACCGCCAGCTCCTTCTCCGGCAGCTTGTACAGATCCTTGCCTTCGGCCAGCACCCGTCCGCTGCTGGGAGCATCCAGTCCGCCCAGCAGATGCAGCAGGGTTGATTTGCCGCTGCCGCTAGGACCGGTGAACACAACAAATTGCCCTGCTTCAATCTCAATATTGACCTCATGCAGGGCTGTGACCTTGGCTTCACCGGCGCCATAGGTCCGGGTTAATTGTTCGCAAGCTAATACTGACATTAGAAATCCTCCTTGAAATGAATTCAAGGAGGATTGTATCAACGATTTCTATAGTTTCTGTATACTCGCAACATTTGCTATACCGTCCGCTGCGCAAGGCAGGCGCAGCACAGCCTCGGCTCCGGCGACCCGGCCATCTGCCAGCCGGTTGGCGAGCCCCAGGCTGCCGCCGTGGCGGACGGCCAGACTGCGGGCGATGCTGAGACCAAGCCCCAGCCCCGCGCCGCTGCGCGAATCATCGCCGCGGTAGAAGGGCTCGAACGCGCGCTGCAGCGCCGCCGCGTCCAGACCCGGCCCGTCATCGCTGAGCGTGATGACGAGCTCCGCCTGCTCCCGCCGCAGGGTAATCCGAACCTGTGAGGCGGCATAATGCAGCGCATTAGCCGTCAGGTTCGTCAGGATGCGGCTGACCAGCGCGGCATCCCAGTGCACGGTGGTCTCCGCGGGAGGCTCCACCGTGAGCTGCTTGCCGGCCAGTCCGGCCAGCAGCGACGCCTCGGACCGCAGCCGGTCCGCGTAGGCACTCAGGCTGAGCGGAGACACGCTCAGCTTCCACTGCTCCAGGCTGCGCAGCTCGCGCAGCCCGTCCAGATAGCGCTCGATGCGGATAATGTTATCCTGCATCAGCAGGGCATGCTGCTTGACCTTGGCTGGTTCAAGCGTATCGCGGTCCGCCTGCAGCTCCAGCATGCCGGCGAAGCCCTTGAGCACGGTCAGCGGCGTGCGCAGATCGTGGGCGAAGGCCTGAACCAGCTGCGCCTGGGCGGCCTGGGCATCCCACAGCTCATGGAATGTATCATTCAGCTGGCCGCGCATCTGCTCGAAGCCTTGACACAGCTGGCCAAGCTCATCGCGGCTGTGGTACTCGACCTTGAAATCCAGATCCTGTTGGCGGATGTGGGCCATACCTTCACTGAGCAGACTCAGCGGCTTGTGCAGCTTCCAGCGGTAGAACATCCAGATTATGACCAGCACGGACAGCAGACTTAAGGCAAACATCGGAATGTGGGCATAGCGGTTGACCAAGCGGTATTTCCAGCTGTTTCCGTTCACTTGCCGCTTATGCAGCTCGAACATACCTGTGACGGGACTGCCGTCCCAGGTGATGAAGGCCACATCCTCATCCTGCACAACTTCCCCGGGCTGGGCCGGAACAACGGGGAAATAGCGGTCATTATAAGCCTCCAGCAGCTTCTCGGACTGAATCATAATCTGTACCGGGAGCAGTACAGAGAGAATGATCAGCAGCAGCAGCCATATTTTTAGTGAAATTGTGCGTCCTCTGAGGAGTGTGCGCAGTCCCTTGAAGCGTGTCCTCCCTGTAGCCCGGGTCGCAGGTGAGGAGGAGGTTGATCTCTCTGTACCGCTCAGCGCCATCGGTAACCCACCCCCCAGACGGTCTCGACATGCGATTCCTCTTCAATCTGGGCCAGCTTGCCCCGCAGCCGTTTCACATGTTCCGTTACCGCCTGCGGGTCGCCCGCGGCATCGTAGCCCCAGACCCGCTCATAGATCCGCTCCCGTGAGAAGACCTGGCCTGCATGCAGCGACAGCAGCTCCAGCACCTCATATTCCTTGCGGGCGAGCGGCAGCTCTGCCGTCCCGCAGCCGACCAGCCGGGCGGCGTAATCGATCCACATCTTGCCGCAATATACCCGGCTGCTGTGGCTGGTCTTCCGGCGTTCCCGGCGCAGATGGGCCGAGATGCGTGCTGCCAGCTCTGAGATATTGAATGGCTTCAGGATATAATCATCCCCGCCCAGTGACAGGCCCAGCACATGATCGGCCTCCTCGACCCTGGCCGTCAGAAAAAGAATCGGGCAGCCTACCCGATCCCGGATCTCCCGGCACACGGAGAAGCCATCCATACCCGGCATCATCACATCGAGCAGAATCAGATCCGGACCCGGCTTCCGGTCAGCCAGCAGCAGTGCCGCCCGGCCGTCTCCGGCTGTCCACACCTCGTAGCCCTCCTCCAGGAGAAATTCCTGCAGCATAGTCACAATATCCTGTTCATCATCTACGATAAGTATCGTTTCCTTCATTATATGCCTCCCGCTAATCCCCAGGATCATCTGATCATTTCCTCTTAAGGCTATCAGAGACTTCTATACAAAGGATAAACGGCGGCCCGATCTTCCGCTATAACAAATAGCCGTAGACCGGAATTCATCTGTTAGAATAAGAACAGACTAGAAGTGGAATAAACCGCTAGAAAGAGGGCAGTCCCGATGAACCGTACAACCTTTGAACAAATATTCGCTATTATGCAGCGATCTTTTCCAGACAATGAATACAGAACCTTTGAAGGCCAGCTGGCCTTATTGAATAACCCGCATTACCGGCTGATCACAGATACGGACCAGTCTGGTACAATCATTGCTTTCCTGGCCTGCTGGGAGTTTCCGAAGTTCCGGTTTGTGGAGCATCTTGCCGTGGACCCGGATATCCGGGGCGGCGGCATCGGCAAGCAGCTGATGCTTACCTATATGAAGCAATCGGACAAGCCTGTGCTGCTGGAGGTAGAGCCGCCGCTGCAGGAAATGGCGCAACGCCGGGTGGGTTTCTATGAGCGGCTGGGCTTCCATCTGAATCCGTATCCTTATGTGCAGCCTCCGCTGCGCGAGGGACAGGCCGAGCTGCCGCTGTGCATCATGACCAGCCCGCAGCCTGTAGAGGAGCAGGAGTTTCTCCGCTTCCGCGAGGTGCTGTACCGGGAGGTCTATCGGACGGTATCAGCTTAGTTAGCTTTCTTGTCACTACTTAGATCCAATTAAATGGCCTGCCACTGGATCATCCGATCCGCTGCCCCCTGACGCTCTGCCGCCGCCGTAGATTGGTGCCCACCACCCCAAGGATAATCAGCACGGAGCCAATGACATGATAGATGGTAACTTCTTCCCCAAGCACCAGTGCTCCGGCGGCGATGGAGACGATGGTGGAGAGGTTGGTGAATACGCTCATGGCTGAGGCTTCGATTTTGGACAAAATATAGTTGGAGGTCAAGGTAGTAACCAGCGAAGCGGCTATGCCCAGATAGAGGCAGGAGTAGATAAACGTCCGGCTGGCCAGCGGCTTGAAGAAATCTCCCAACGTGCCTTGTACCACATGACCTGAAAGAGAGATCAGCAGAAAGGTGACGAAGCCGACAGTCATCATCAGATAGCCGATTTCGGCAGGGGTGAATGCTTTGGAGAGGGAACGGGCCAGCACGCTATATCCGGCAAAAGCAACAGTGGTCAGGAACAGCAGCAGAATACCGCTCAGATTCGACAGCTGCAGGCCGCCGCCTTTCATGATGAAGATAAACACGACACCAAAAACCGACAGGAAAATACATAACTTCTGTGCAAGGGTGGTACGTTCCTTCAGAAACACAGAAGCGATGATCATCGTTACAACGGGCGTGAACGAATACAGAATCCCGCCTTCGGCGGAAGTGGCCAGCCGGAGTCCGAACACCTGCAGAGTAAAGAATCCCAGCGGGTACATCGTGGCCAGCAGCAGCGCCCGGCCGATCGGTTTGCCGCGATAATCAACCTTGATCCAGCCGCAGACAACCGGCACCGTCATGATGACAAAAGAGGCGATGAAGCGGTAGGTTAGTGTATCCAGGGGACTGGCCTCGGCCAGCGCCATTTTGGTAAATAGAAATGAAAATCCGATAATCACCGCATTCATTACGGCAAAAGCGTAAGCGAGCTTAAGTCCTGTGGATCGCATATATTCATCTTCCTCTCTGGGTTGTTGATTCAAATGTAATGTAATTCAGCAAGAGCAACAATCACTGTTTGACCCAACTGTACCGATACAGTTTAGATTGAGGAATGACCTGTCAGGAGGTTTCTTATGAAAAAGTACGTGCTGATTCTAGCCGATCTGGAGCAGCATATCCGCGAAGGACGGTATGCACCGGGTCAAAAACTGCCGTCCGTCCGCAGCACCGCTTCAGTCTATGGCTGCAGTATTAGCACGGTTCTGCGCGCTTATGATGAGCTGGAGCAGAAGCATTTAATCTATTCCATTCCGCAGAGCGGCTATTACACCGTTGTGCAGCCTGGAGATAAGCAGGGAGAGGGAGGGGATGCCCCAGGCACCGTTGATCTCACCTCCGCATCGCCGGATCTGAATGTGTTCCCTTATTTGGACTTTCAGCACTGCCTGAACCAGGCGATCGATACCTACAAATATCATCTGTTCACCTACGGCGATACGCAGGGGCTGGAGCGTCTGCGGCGGACGCTGGTTCCCCACTTAGCGGGTGATCAGGTGTTCGCCAAAGCGGAGCGAATAATGATTACGTCGGGTGTTCAGCAGGCGCTGGAGATTCTGGCCAGAATGCCGTTCCCGAACGGCAGGAAGATCATCTTGGTGGAGCAGCCGGGTTACGATATTTATCAGCGTTATCTGGAGACGGAAGGCGCGGAGGTTAGGGGGATCAGCCGCTCGGCGGAGGGGATTGATCTAGTGGAGCTGGAGCGCAACTTCCGCAGCGGGGAGATCAAGCTGTTCTATACGATGCCGCGCTGCCAGAATCCGCTCGGAACCTCATACTCTGTGCAGGAACGGAAGGCGATTGCTGCCTTGGCCGGCAAATATGATGTCTACATCGCCGAAGATGATTACATGGCTGACCTGGGGTTTGATCCAGGCAGTGATCCCATTTATGCCTACGACCGTTCTGCCCATACGATTTATCTCAAAAGCTTCTCCAAAATCATTTTCCCTGGCCTGCGCCTGGGCGCTGCCGTAGTTCCTGAAGCCCTGCTGGATACCTTCCGCGCCTACAAAAAATATACAGACACCTCGCTGCTGTCCCAGGCGGCACTGGAAATCTATATCCAGAGTGGGATGTATGAGCGCCATAAATATACGATCAGCAGGCTGTACACCGAGCGGATGGCTTTGCTGAACCAGGCGCTGGAGCACTTCAATACGGAGCAGTTGATCGAAGCGCCGAAGGTTGCGAGGGGAGTATATACCCATTGGAAGCTGCCCTTGTCAGTTAATATGGACCGTCTGGTCAAACGGCTGGCGGCGCGGAATATCCTTGTGCTGTCAGGTAAGGGCTTCTATCTGAGCGGCTATGAAGGAGCGGAGAAGTTCCTGCGCATCAGCATCTCACGGGCGCACCCGGAGCAGATTGAAGCTGCTGTCCAGGCGATTGCCCAGGAAGTGAAGCTGGCGAACCGTTGGTAGACAACGCGCTGAATGAGGGCGGCAGCAATGGAGACACTTCTTTACAATGCGGATACAAGTTGGAAACAAGTTCTTGGTTTAATAAGACTACAGCAAGTCACACACAACACATACAACCAAGGAGACGATAATAATGAAAAGTAAAAAAATGATCATAGCCACAATGGTATTCGGGATGGCTGTAACCGGCTCGGCAGGAGTGTACGCAGGTACGAATATGCAGAAGATCAGTGCCTTCCTTAATCACAGCATCGGGTTCAAGGTAAACGGATCGGCTTACAAGCCGGTTGATAATAAGGGCAATGCCATGGCGGCCATTACCTATAAAGACACCACCTATCTTCCGGTGCGCGCAATGGCTGACGCCTTGAAGATTCCGGTGACCTTTGATCCGGCAACCAATCAGGTAGTGCTTGGCACGGGAGCAGGCACGACAGCTCCGGGCAATGGCTCCTCGATATCACTGGCTGCGGTAACTTACACCCATGCACAAAAAGAAGCGATTACCAAGGCTTTTGCCGAATTTGATGGCTTCGAAACGGCCTATGCCCCATATCAGATGATCAGCGGAGATGTTTTTCAGAAGGTGGCTGGATCGGGTGATGGCGTAACCTTCCTGTTCAATCACATGAGAGTCAACATCTCGCCCCGGGATTATGCCTACGACTACAAGGGAGATATGGTTAAGCTGTCCAATGGCACAGAGGCGAAATGGTACACACCATCCGACGAAGCGCTGCTGACCTTTAAGCTGGACGACCGTTATGTAACCTTGAGTTCTCCTGACCACACCCTCAGCAAAGCACAGCTGGAAAAGGCTGCTGCCCAGGTGGCAAAGCTCAATAAATAAACGTTTGTGCCGTATGACCACAATTTAATGTGATGAAGCTTTAATCGTATGAATTAGCCCGGCAGGGGGATGGAGCTGCCGGGCTTTTGCGCGTCTGGGCAGCAAACTTGGCGAGAGGTATGCTTTTTGGCATTGACAGTAATTCACATCGGGAGCACAATGCATTTAGGTAAACTCAGAGTTTACTTACTTGTATGGATCAAACTCTGAGCAGCAAATAACGTGAGGTGATGGGTATGGCGCGCGTGATGCAACGTGAGCAGGAGAAAGCGATCCGCAGAAGCCGGATTATTGAGGCGGCAGAAGGAGTTTTTTTCGGCACAAGCTATATTGGCGCTACGATGGAGGATATCGCCAAGGCTGCGTCCATCAGCAAAAGGACTCTGTATATCTATTTCAACAGTAAGGAGCAGCTCTATTTCGAGATTATGATCCGTGGCTACAGACAGCTGCTCTCCATGCTGGAGGAGGACCTGCAGCAGATGGGGCCCGGAAGCGGCGCAATGGATAAGCTGGCGGGACTGGGACGGCTGCTGTATGAGTTCAGCCGCTGCTCACCCGAATATTACAGGGCGATTATGGAGTACGAAACGGCTGAAATGGATTTTAATCAAGGCATTGAGGATGCTGCACGTGAGGAATGTTATGCTCTCGGCGAGCAGCTGAACAGGCATTTAACCGAGACCTTGCTTCAGGGAATCCAGGAGGGCGTACTGCGAAACGATCTGGATGTGGTGCAGACAGCGCTTGTACTCTGGGCTTCCCTTATCGGGGTGCTGAACACAGTGCGCCTGAAAGAGAATTACATTACTCATATCCATGGAGTCGCGGCGGATGAACTGGTGTCTTCTGCTATTGAGCTGATGATGCAATCGATCCGTGTGCAGGAGAGGAGGATTCTTGATGAAGAGGAAGGGGCGTAGGAGAGCAGTGTTTATCGCTTTAGCAGGCATATTGACGCTGTTGCTGACAGCAGTTGCGGTATTGCTGGTGGTCAGCGGTGTGTTTGCCAAGCCGCATTATTTGCAGCCCTGGGAGCAGGGCTATGCGCAGCGATTTACCGACCCCAGGGTGGAGTTAGCCGCACATGGTTTGCTGGCTGCCAGCGGGCATAACATGCAGCCTTGGGTCATCAGGCTGGATGAGCAGAACCCGATGTCTTTTGAATTATTCGCGGACAGTCAGCGGTTAACGCCGGGAGCCGATCCCTACGCCCGACAGCTGATGATTTCTCAAGGTACTTTTCTGGAGTATGTCAGCATTGCCGGTGAGCAGCTGGGTTATGGCGCTGAGGTGGAGCTGTTTCCTGAAGGTGAATATGAGGAGAAGAATCTTGCGGATAGTCTGGACATGAAGCCCGTAGCCCGGATTACCCTGACGAAACAGGCACCTGTCGCTAGTAGGCTGTATCCGTATCTGTTCCGGCCGGACACCAACAGAGGCGCTTACCGGGAGGAGCCTTTGACCGGTGAACAGCTGCGGCAGCTGCAGAACCTGAATGAGAGCAAGGATATGACCGTATCCGTGACCCAGGATGGGCCGGATCTGGAGCGGATCAAGGAATATACCAGCAAGGCTGCAGTAGTTGAAGCGGGAGTAGAGCGGGTGATGCAGGAGACGGAAACAATCTTCCGGTCCAATGAAGCCCAGAAGAACAAATACCGGTACGGCTTCTCCGTTGAAGGGCAGGGAACCGCCGGAATCAAGCGCCACTTGCTGCAGGGTCTGGTTACGCTGTTCCCTTCCTTGAACCGTGGAGAGGCGGCGGCGAAGCAATACATCACCTCAGCCGAAGCCTCGATAGGCAACTCTCCGGCTTTTGCGATGATCGTCACGGCCGACAATAGCCGCGTGAGTCAGGTGCGAAGCGGGATGCTCTACAGCCGTCTGACGCTGGAGGCGCACCGCCTCGGCCTTGCGCTCCAGCCGCTAAGCCAGGCGCTGGAGGAATATGATGAGATGAAACAGGTGTACAGCAGCATCCATCACAGCTATGCAGCTTCAGGCGGGACCATCCAGATGCTGGCCCGTGTAGGTGCTCCCCTGAAGGAAGCGCCTTTAAGCATGAGGCGTAATGTAATGGAGCTCGTGCCCGCAGAGTGACCGTTTGGCAGAGGGGCCGCAACAGCCGGGGAATGGCTGCTGCGGCATCTTTTTTTTAAAGTGAATGAGATGATCCTTTATCCTTCTATTTAGAATATTGCTCTGGAACGTTCAGAGTAAATTAGATGCAGAACTGCAACTAATTTCAGTCGAATCGTGAGAAATCAGGTGATTAAGTGCGATAATGCAACTAATTCTGAGTAAATCGAGATTATTATGTTCAAAAGCCGAAATTAGATGCATTTCTGCACTTATTTCCTCCAAAACGGAGAAAAAACACCATTTAGATGCATATTCGCAACTAAATCATAGATGCGAACTTGTGATAATAGCACCTGAGCACACTTCTCTTTTATCTCACCAACCAGAGACCTAAATAGTTTCTACCTGAGTCTTCGATGACTCTTCATATTGTAGGCTTAAGTAGTGTCTGCAGATTATCTTTAGTTTATCATTGATATCTTTAATTTTGCTGCTATTTGAAAGCGGATTTATGGAGTAGATTAGTATAAACCCAAAAAGACGGGAGGAGGCGGGTAACCACAATTTGAATGCGCTTGCATTAATTGGTGATCGTTGCTTTAGATGATGTTGCATTAGATGATGTTGCTTTAGATGATGTTGCTTTAGATGACATTGCTGAAGATGCTGCTGCCGCCGGAAGACTATGAGCTCTGCCTAAGGACACCACCAAATGAGTATAAGATGAGGAGAATGGATGATGCGTAATCTAACCCCCAGCAAGTCACTCCCCAAACTGACATCGGCTGTGCTAGTGTTTGCTTTACTTGTTTCAGGTCTGCCCGCGACGGTTGAGGCCGGGGACACCTGGCCTTTTCAGGGAGACAGCGCCCATGGTGTTAACCAACCAAGTGTACATGGCTACACCAGCAACCATATTGCGGAGTGGAGCCCTGAACGCGACCCGGATGCACAGCTTCTGAGGTCACGGGTGCCTTTGCAGCAGCGGATCACCCCTTTTGCCGCCACGCAGGCTAATCCTGCCCTCAATCCGGAGGTGCAGATGATTACGGTGGCCGGTGACTACGGGAATGCTTTTATTGACAATGCCCCGTATACGAACAAATTTGCCCAATACCATTTCAACTTCTGGCAATACATCGATTATTATTCGTATTGGCATGGAACGGCGACCGCGTACACTCCCCCGGAATATTATGATGAACTGGCACAGAAGGATTGGCAGCAGAAATGGTTCGAATTCGGCATGCTCAACATCCCCAACCCAACCTACACCGATGCTGCGCATAAGAATGGCGTGAAGTCTCTGGCCGGCATTTTCTTCTCCAATAATGACCGTGGGCAGCAGACCTACAAGCAGATGATCGTAAAGAATGAGAATGGAGAATTTCCAGTAGCCTTGAAGCTGATTGAAATGGCGCGTTATTTTGGCTATGATGGCTATTTCGTCAATCAGGAGGAGGTAGGGCCTAACGTAGCCGTAGCCGATATCCCGGACTATATCGAATTTATGAAGACGCTGCAAAAGGGCGGCCTGTATGTGCAATGGTATGATTCTCTGGATACCTCCACCGGTGCGAACACGTTCGCAAGAACGTTTAATGATCGGAACAGTTCATTTCTGGTTGATCAGCAGACCAAGGAGCAGGTCTCCAATTCCTACTTCTTCGATTATGGTGCGGGCGATACACAGATCAGCAATGCAGAGACGTACCTGAACCAGCTGAATGCGAATCTGGGCACCGACTATAGCCTGTATGAAACCGGGTTTGCCGGGCTTGAGGCAGGACGCGACAGATTCAAGAAAGTGAACGGTACCGCGCTTAACAATAAATTGAGCAACGGCTTGCCGCGGCTGAGCCTGGCTACACTCGGGGCGGACTTCGTGCATGCCGGACTGGACGAGGACATGAATCTTCCCTGGCCCAGTACGCGCAGAACAGACAATGACTACCAATGGATGACGAATCTGCGTGAGCAGCTATGGTGGTCCGGCCCCCAGGTCGATCCCAAGAATACGGCCGTATCAGCGAATAATACTGTATCTGATGTGTACGCCGACAACCGTTATTGGCCGGGGATTGCTTCTGTCATTACAGAACGTTCGGTGATCAAGGACACCCATTTCTATACGGATTTCAATACCGGCCACGGACTGTCCTATTATGTGAACGGCATGGAATCGAATCCTGCGGAATGGTCCAATCTGAGTCTGCAGGATGTTCCTGTGACCTGGCAGTGGTGGCAGGATACCAACGGCAGCAAGCTTACGGTGGATTATGATTATGGAACTGAATACAATCTTGCCGCAACGGACCGTTATGATTATCAGCAGCTGGGCGGATATAACGGAGGTAGCTCACTGGTTGTGAACGGGACACTGGATGCAGAGAACTTCCTGCGGCTGTATAAGACAGATCTGGATATCAATGCAGCTTCGAAGCTCTCGGTCACTTACAACAAGCCCTCTGCCGATGACTCGTCTGTAATGTATGCCGGATTGATTCTGGCGGACAACCCGGACGAGGTGGTCAAGCTGGCGGTAACAGGTAGCGGCAAGCAGAGCGATGGCTGGTCGGTGCAGGAACTGGACCTCAGTGCCTATGCCGGTCAATCCATCGCTGCCATGGGCCTCGTGTTCATTCCTGGCCAGGGAACGGTTGAGGATTATCAGATGAACATCGGACAGCTCCGTGTGTTTGACGGTTCAGCCGTCAGACCTTCGGCTCCAACGGGTCTCGCCATCACAGAGGCCTACACAGACACCAATGAAATGAATATCCGTTGGGATATGGAGACCGATTACTCCACAGTAAAACAATACAATGTGTATGTGAACGATGTGTATGTAGGCGGAAAATACGATGAAGCCTTCTACATTAAACAATTGCCGGCGAAATCCGGTGTCCTGAAGGTAGCTCCAGTAGGGGCGGACGGAAGGGAAGGCGATGCGGCAACGCTGGCTTTTGATCTGAACGCTGCAGTATCGGAGCTTACAGTAGATTCGAAGCAGGATGGGCAATTCATAGTGTCTTGGAACAACGCTGTGAAGGCAACAGGCGACCTTACTGTTCGTGTGGAATCACTGAACTGGACTACTGCTCCCGGCCCGGTATCCAGGCAGATGGTTGTTCCGGCGGGTGCGGGTTCGGCAGCTTTTGCGGGCATGCCAGTCAATGGAGATGACTATGTGGTTACGGTCTCCGGTGAGAACTCCAATGCGGTTGCTGTGAGCGGCGCCTTTATTGACACGATCTCCGAGCCGTATGCAGAGGAATGGCGGCTGAACGGGGACAGGCTTGACCTGCCTATGCCGAATACGCGCGACTGGCGATATATGTATGTCTACGAGGATGGCGCAGCGAAGTCCTTCGCCACAACCTACAGCTCAGGCAGCAAGCCGATGATTATTCGCGGACGCACTACCAAAGCCAGCCTAAGTTTCACCACCAAGGCCAATGCGGTGCAGGTTGTGATGGAGGATTATTCGGGCAACCGTTCGGAGCCGGTCTATGTGAAAGGCCTGCATACCATCTCCTTTGATACCGCCGGAGGCGAACCGGCAGTAACCGTAACGGAGGCTGCTTACGGCAGCTTGCTGACAGAACCTGCCGGAGTGGCTAGAGAGGGCTACTTGCTGGAGGGCTGGTATAACGGAGAAGCGTTATGGAATTATGCCGAAGACAAGGTGTCCGGCGATATGACACTTGCCGCCCGGTGGAAGCTGAATCCGGAAGAACCGGGGGCCGGCGTGCCAGAATTCGTGAAGGATCTGGACCTAAGCCGGGAGGTGACTGCCGGTGATGAGGTAGTATTGTCCGTGCAGACCAGCGGCAATGTGGACGCCTACCAGTGGGAGATGAAGCCGCTCGCCGCGGAGGAATGGATTGCAGTTCCGAGTGTGACTTCAGCGGTGTATGCTTTTACCGCTATTGAAGCTGCGGATGGTGCAAGGTTCCGCGTGATTCTTGCCGGTAAGGAAGGAGCAGAGCCTGTAACCAAGACCAGCCGTGAACTGGAGCTGACCGTTAAACCGGTCGTTCCTGTCCCTGAAATTTCTTCTGTTACCGCGTCCGGCAATCCTGCCGGGGTCGGTGAAGCGGTTAAGTTCACCTCGGTTATCAAGGCAACTTACGGGGAATTGAGCTATCAATGGTATAAAGGTGAAGCCCTGCTTACAGGTGCTGTGCAGCCGGACTACACCATTGGCAGCGTAACGGCAGAAGATGCCGGAACCTACTGGCTGGCTGTTAAGAATACAGTCACCCTTAATGGCAGAGCCTACACAGCGGCTGCGAAGAGTGATCCGCTTGTATTTACTGTGAAGCAGGTACCGACTCCTGTACCAACACCGGCACCAACACCGGCACCAACACCGGCTCCCGCTCCGGGTACGGAGTTCTTTCCGGTGGTTCCACCGGTTACGTCTGCTCCTGCCGCAAGTCCTGGCATGACGAAGCTGGTTGTTCAGCCGGAGCAGCTACGGGCAGAACCACAGAACGGCGGAGTTACAATCATGCTGGCTGAAGGAATGACAGAGGTTGAGCTTCCTTCGAATGCTGCGGAGCTGCTGGGAGGCAAGACTCTCTTCCTCCAGTCTGCACAGATTACGCTCGGCATCCCACCACAATTGCTGCAGCAGCTGAAGGCAGGGCTGAGTGAAGCCCAACTGCCGGGCAGCAAGATACAGGTGAAGCTGGCGGCACAGCAGCTTCAGGGAGCGGAGCTGCAGGCACCCGCAGGGGTTGATCTGCAAGGCGAGCTGTTTGACTTCAGCCTTGCCATGGTTACCGGCGAGGGCAGCCTTCTGCCGCTGACCGGTTATGCAGCGCCGGTTGCCGTGAAGTGGCCGGCAAGCAAGGCCTATGCTGAAGACCTGCTCGGCCTCTATACCATCGGAGAGAATGGGATTCTGGCCTATCAGGGCGGAAGTGCTGTGAACGGCTGGCTGGAAGGGCAACTTGACGGAAACGGAAGGTTCGCCGTGCTGGAATACAGCAGAAGCTTCGGCGATGTTCCAGCCAGCCATTGGGCGGCTGATACAATCCGCATCCTCTCGGCCAAACATCTGGTACAGGGGATCACTGCTGCCCAATTTCAACCGGCCCGGAGCATCACGAGAGCCGAATTCGTCAAGCTGATGGCTGATGTGCTGAAGCTGGCGGACACCGCGGAGCTGTCCTTCGGCGATGTGCCTTCAGGGGCATGGTATGCCCAGGAGCTCTCAACTCTGGTGAAGGCCGGAATCATCGGCGGCCGAAGCGCAGAACGGTTCGAACCAAATGCGGCAATCAGCCGCCAGGAGATTGTTGCCATCCTGATGCGGGCCTATACGCTGCAGAATGGGAGTCTGCAGACCACAGCCCAGGCTGTCTACACTGACCAGGGCGAGATCGCGCCATGGGCGGTGGACAGCATACATGCCGCGTCGGCGCTCGGCTTCATTCACGGGCATGCGGATGGCAGCTTCGTTCCTGGCGGTCCAGCGTCCCGCGCCGAGGCAGCTCAATTTATTTTGAATTACATCCGCTGACTTCTGATTGATATCCGGTAACAGGTTCCTTGGACTCAGCACCCTGCCCATGAAGCATACAGCTTCATGGGCGTTACTGCTTAAGACCCCGCAGGATAGGAGCGTCTAAGACTAAGCGCTTGATCGCCTCACCAGTCCGTTTCACCGATTTAAGTGCGATTACGCACCTAATTGATCAGTTTTTTTCGTTTTAGAGCAAATAAGTGCGAATACGCATCTAATTTCGGGTTTGGAGCGCTCAAGAAGCAATTTATTCGAAAATAGTTGCAGATTCGCACTTATTTGTCCGATATCCACAGTTCCACCTGAAATTAGATGCAGTTTCGCATCTAATTTATTTTGGAAGCTATAATGTAACATTCTAGATCCTAGGCGGGACTTAAATAGCAATTCATAAGCAGGCTATATTTCCCAGCCCCGACGCTATAATTTCAAGTGATATAATGAAGCAATCCGGCAAGCTACGAGATCGTCTGGCTACAGCTTAAGGTAGGAGGAACAGCATGCTTCCGGCAAGAATTTACCGTAATTATTTCAAGAACAATCTGTTTATGAAGATTATTTTGCTCTTTTCGGCGATTGCTGTGGTAACGATCATTACGTTCTCCTACCTGATGTTTCTCTTAATGTCTCAGGCCGCAGTCGAGAGGCAGCTGGAGATTCAGAAGCGGGCAGTGGAGAGTGTGAGCCGTTATATTGAGCAGAAGTATGATTTTGTGCAGACGATGACTACCGAGATTTACAGAGACAGCGAGCTGACGGCCAACACCGCATATCTGCTGGAGCACCCCTATGAAGAATATGTGAAGTACCGGCTGGACCGCTATTTCAGCGAGAGCAACTCGACTACAGATCCGGTTCAATATTTCAAGAATAAAGTGGAGGATGCCCCGGATATCCGTACCTTGCTGTTATACAGCGCCGGTGAGCAGCAGCTCTACGTGTATAATGACCACAAGCAATTCGAGATTATCTCGACCAATGCAGCCCATTCCTTCGTGCCCGATGCGATGTATCTGGAGGAGGGAGGGAGTGTTTCCGTTCCCAATGTATGGGTTCGCAAAAGCATCTCCCTGCCTGATGTCCCCATGTTCTCGGTGCGCACCCCGGTGAATAACAAGCAGTCGCTCAGCAATATCGGCCAGCTGCTGGTGTACTTTGATGCCGACCAGATCTGGGAAGGCATGGGCAATGACAGGAAGGATTTCAAAGGCACCATTCTCGTGTTGTCCGCAGACGGGGATGTGATGTTTGATACCTCCGGCAAGTTCTATGGGCAGTCGTATCCTTATGCCCGCCAGGTGAACTCGGTCTCTACGGACGGCGAGGAGATTGGTGGAATGAGACTGTCAAAGCTGACCCACAGCCAGGGCGGGTTCACTGTAATCAGCGCTGTGCCGAAGGAGGAGCTGGCTGCGACCTACAGCGGGCTCCGCAACATGATTATGATCATCTGCCTGATTTGTTTAGCCTTTGCGATTATCACCCCTTCGCTGTTCATCAGCAATTTCGCCAAACGCACACACCGCATTATCAAGTTCACCCGCAAGGTTAAGAATGGCGACTTGGCCGCCCGGATTACCGATGTCAGAGAGGACGAGCTGGGGCAGATCTCCAAGAGCTTCAACGATATGCTGGATGAGCTGAATCTCCATATCGACCGGGTGTTCAAGGCTGAGATCAAGCAGAAGCATACCGAAATTGCAGCGCTTGAAGCCAGAGTTAATCCGCATTTTCTCTATAACACGCTTGAGGTCATCCGCATGCGGGCGCTCTCCCAAGGGGCGACGGATGTGGGCGAGATGATCTACAGCCTGTCCGTTCTGTTCAAGAGTTATGTTCAGCCCAAAGCCAAGCATACCTTGAAGGATGAACTGGAGGCCTGCCGCTTGTACCTGGAGCTGTTCCGTATCCGTTACAAGGACAGATTCTCGTATGAGCTGTACTGCGGGAAGGAGCTGGAAGGCAGAGTGGTTCTGAAAATGTCACTGCAGCCCATTATCGAAAATTACATTCTTCACGGGATGCGGACGGACAAGAGCGACAATCACATCTCTATCGCTGTGAATAAGCAAGGGCCCATGCTGTGTGCCTGTGTGACGGACAACGGGCGCGGCATTCCGCCGGAGCGGCTGGTGGAATTGACACAGGGACTGCGCAGACCCGAGGAGTCATCCGGGTCCTTCGGTCTGCGCAGCATTCATGAAAGGCTGAAGCTGCTGTATGGAGAATCCTATGGGATCGAGCTGAAGAGTGAAGTGGGCACAGGCACGACAGTGATTGTGTATTTCCCCGATCTGGGAGAGGATGAGCCAACATATGTATAGAGTATTCATTGTGGATGATGAGCCGTTTATCATAGATGGCTTGTACGATATCATAGACTGGTCCGGTCTGGGGCTGGAAATTGTCGGCCAGGCTGAGAATGGGCAGCAGGCGCTGGACGCGCTGCGCACGGTCCGGGCAGATATTCTGATTACGGATATCTCCATGCCGGTGATGAACGGGCTGGAATTGATCCGCGCAGTAAGGGAAATCCAGCCCATGCTGAAAGCTATTATATTAAGCGGGTATGATGAGTTCGGCTACCTCAAGGAGGGCATGGCGCTGGGCATTGAGAATTATCTGCTGAAGCCGATTAATCTGGAGGAATTCAGGGCTACACTGGTTACGGTCGCGGAGAAGTTGAACGAATCCAGAGCCGAGCGTGAGCTGAGCGCACACAGCATCTCCATTCTGAAGGATCATGTCATGCACCGCTGGCTCAGAGATCAGATCCATCCCCAGGAGTTCAAGGAGCGTGCGGCGTTTCTGGGAATGGATATAGACAAGCCGCTTGTGCTTGCGTCACTGCTGCGGCCGGAGCATTCCCATGCCGCTGTCTTTCAGACTGCAGTAGAAGCGCTCAGCGGCAGTGGCGGCCTTATTTTATTTCAGGATCTTGACGGCGTGGATATTGTACTGCTGCATCTGCTGAGCGAGTATCAGCGCGGGAAGGAAGAAGCAGAGCAGGTTCACAAGCGGCTGCTGGATGCCCTCGGCGGTTTCCAGCCGCTGCGCCTGTCGGTGGGCAGTGTGGAAGAGCTGCAGGGAGGGGCTTCCCTGAGCTATGTCCATGCCAAGAAGGCGCAGGAATATTTCATGCTCTATCCCGAGCGGAATGTCATTCATTACGAAGAGCTGAAGGAGGCGGGAGATTCCGTCCTGCAGAAGCTTCCCCTGAAATGGGAGGAAGACCTCAAGCTGATCCTGTCCAAAGATAAGCAAACACTGCTTGCCCGGATCGATCAATGCTTCGAGCAGCTGCGGCAGCTGGAGGGCATCACACCGGAGCTGCTTCAAGGGATCTCCATGGAATGGCTGATCCGCTTCAAGCTGCAGCTGAGGGAGATCAGACATACGGAGGAGCCGGAGCTGTTCGCTGAAGGCTTCAACAGAATTCAATCGTTCACCTCGATCGGGGAATTATGCGGCATCATCAAAGAAGCGGCTGTGCTGACCATCGACTCGCTGCTGCGCGATGTCAAGAGTCCGGTAGTCCATCAGGTGCTGACTTATATCCATGACTCCTACAACGAAGATATTTCGCTCAAAACGCTGGGAGCGCAGTACAATATTCATCCGGTGTATCTCGGGCAATTGTTTCATAAAGAGGTTAATGAATCCTTCACGGATTATATTAACAAATACCGGATCGAGCGGGCCAAGGAACAGCTGCGTACCTCACCGCTTAAGGTTCATGAAATCGCCAGGAATGTAGGCTACTGGGAGACCGGTTATTTCTACAAACAATTTAAGAAGCATGTGGGAATTTCCCCGACTGAATATAAAGGGCTTGTCTAGCGGGGTTCCGCGGCAAGCTTTTCTTTATTTTCTACAGTATTTATTTAGTTTAGCTTCTGTATGAAAATGCTTTCATAACTTAAAGTTAAGATAGTCCTTGAACAATAGAGGCGGCCCTGATCCGGGTGCTTCAAGGAGTAATCAAAGGGAGGTTATACAGGAATGAGCAAGAACAAGAGAAGGTTTTCCCTGTTGCTGACATCACTCATGGTCTTCTCGCTTGCGCTTAGCGCTTGTGGCGGGAACAACAATGCAAGCACGGCGAACGGCGAGAAGACGAACACGAATACGGCGTCTGAAGTCAAGTCAGAGAAGCCGGTCGAATTGATCTGGTACACCATTGGCGGCCCTCAGAAGGATCTGGACAGAGTTGTTGAGGAAATCAATAAATACACCAAAGAGAAAATTAACGTCACGCTGAAGGTTAACATGATTGATTTTGGCGACTATACCCAGAAAATGCAGGTTAAAGTAGCTTCCGGTGAGCCTATGGATATTCTGTTCACCTGCTCGTGGGCCTTCGATTATGTACAGAATGCCCGTAAAGGCGCGTTCATGGAGCTGGACCAGCTGCTGCAGGAGCAAGGTAAGGGAATTGTGGACACTATTGATCCGGCCTTCCTGGAAGGCTCGAAGGTAGACGGGCACAATTATGCCGTGCCTGCCAACAAAGAGCTGCCGGCGCAGGAAGTATGGCGCTTCAACAAAGAGCTGCTCGACAAATACAATCTTGACATCAGCAATGTGAAATCGATGGAGAGCATTGAGCCGCTGCTGAAAACGATCAAGGAGAACGAACCGGAAATCACACCTTATGCGATGGTGAAGGATTACATGCCGGTCATGCCTTTTGACTACATCATTGAGAAGATGCCTATGGCTGTGTATATGGATACCACGGATTACAAGATTGTCAACATCCTGGAAACTCCGGAGCTGAAGACGAATCTGGAGACCGCCCGCAAGTATTATCAAGCCGGTTATGTTTCCTCTGAAGTAGCCACTACCACCTCGGTGGATGACCTGTACAAATCCGGTAAATGGTTTATGGACCGTGCCGCCACCCAGCCGCTCGCCGATAATCTGTGGTCGGCAAGTTATGGCTATCCGGTAGTATCCACACCGGCAGGCGAGCCGTATATTTACAACTGGTCGGTGATGGGGTCCATGCAAGCGATCTCGGCCAACTCCGAATATCCGGAGAAAGCGATGGAATTCCTTAACCTGCTGAACACCGATCCGGTCCTGCGCAATATGGTTGATTCCGGGATTGAAGGGGTGCATTACGAGAAGACCGGCGAGAACATGATGAAGAATCTGCCGGATGCGAAGAACTATGACATGCCTACCTTCTCACTTGGTAATATCATGATCAACTATCTGAATGAGGGTGATCCTGAGAACAAGTGGGATGAGTTCAAGAAATTCAATGAAGCGGGTGTGAATGCTCCGCTGCTGGGCTTCAACTTTGATACTTCGAAGGTAACCACTGAAATTGCCGCCGTACAGAATGTGAAGGAAGAATTCTGGGCGCCGCTGATGACGGGGACCGTTGATCCGAATGAATACCTGCCCAAAGCCAATGAGAAATTCAAGGCGGCCGGACTGGATAAGATTATTGCCGAAGCCCAGTCGCAGATCGATGCCTGGAGAGCGGCCAACAACAAATAAACAGATTCATTGACTGAAGACCCGGGCGGGTGCAAGGCTCTTGCCCGGTCTTCTTTAAAATATAAGAATGTATATGCTTTACGCTATACATTATCCTTATATTTCTCGCTGAAACGGATACCGTCCCTTTGAGGACGTCGCAGCCGTTTCCACTTGTAATTCAGGAGGGATACGATGTGAGAATGGCCCGCGGATTTCTTAAGAATATATTCACAGACAAGATCATGCTGCTAATGGTGCTGCCTGGGACACTTTGGTTTCTCTTCTTCTCTTACCTGCCTATGTTCGGCACGGTTATTGCCTTCAAGGAATACCGCTTCAGCCGCGACGGGTTCTGGGCCAGTATTGTCAATAGCAAGTGGGTAGGCTTAGACAACTTTAAATTTCTGTTCACTACGAACGACGCCTATGTCATTACACGCAATACGTTGCTGTATAACGCGGCTTTTATCGTGCTGGGACTGATCCTTTCCGTCGTAATGGCGATTGTCTTATCCGAGATTGTCAACAAGAAGCTGGCCAAGTTGTACCAGACCGGTATGTTTCTGCCTTATTTCTTGTCCTGGGTCGTTGTCGGCTATTTCGCCTTCAGCTTCCTCAGCTCCGAGCGCGGTATGCTGAACCAGGTGCTGGACTATTTCGGGGCCGAATCGGTGCAGTGGTACTCCGAGAAGAAATATTGGCCTTTTATTCTGATCTTTGTGTATTTGTGGAAGGCCGTCGGCTACAACAGCGTGGTGTATCTGGCCGCCATTATGGGTATCGACAAATCGCTGTATGAAGCGGCGATGATCGACGGAGCCAGCAAGTTCCAGCAGATCCGTAACATTACGCTGCCGCTGCTGAACCCGATTATTACGATTATGACACTGCTGGCGATCGGGAAGATTTTCTACGCCGACTTTGGCCTGTTCTATCAGGTACCGCGGAACTCGGGAACCCTGTACGGGGTTACGAACGTTATCGATACCTATGTCTATCAGGGGCTCAAAACAACGGGAGAGATTGGCATGACCACAGCGGCAGGTCTGTATCAGTCCGTAGTCGGGTTCGTGCTAGTCATCACTTCGAATTATATTGTGCGCAGATACAACAGGGACAGTGCGCTGTTCTAGTATACGAATCTACTGAAGGGAGTGGGCCATATGTCGTCGGTTGTCCGCAAAAAACGCGATTTCCATCAGCTATCCAAGCCTTGGAATGTCATCTTTAATCTCATTGCCGGTATCTTTGCCTTTCTGTGTGTATTTCCGTTCCTGTTCGTTGTTATTATCTCCTTAACCGATGAAGGGACGCTGGCGCGCGACGGCTACAGCCTGATTCCGGCCAAATGGAGCCTGGGTGCTTACCGCTACGTGTTCGAATCCGGGGATATGCTGCTGCGTTCCTACGGGGTGACTATTTTTGTAACAGTCCTGGGTACGATAATCAGCCTGCTGTTTATCTCGCTTTATGCCTATGCCATTTCACGCAAAAGCTTCCGCTACCGTAACTTTTTCGCTTTTTTTGCCTTTTTCACCATGTTGTTTAATGGCGGGCTTGTCCCGACCTATATTATTGTTACGCAGTTTCTGGGACTGAAGGATACCGTCTGGGCCTTGATTATGCCACTGGCGGTGAACGCATTCTATATCATGATCCTGCGCACCTTCTACATTACCAGCGTACCGGATGCTATTGTGGAATCCGGCAAAATCGACGGGGCCGGAGAATTCCGCATTTTTCTGAAGCTGGTGCTGCCATTGTCCCTGCCGGGGCTGGCTACGATTGCCTTGTTCAGCACACTCGGTTATTGGAATGACTGGTTTAATGCGCTGCTCTATATTGATGATCCGAATCTGGTGCCGCTGCAATCGATGCTGATGCGGATCGAGACCAGTATGCAGTTCATTATGCAGAATTCGCAGAACAGCTCGCTCAGTCTGGAGGCCTTCCGCTCCATGCCGCAGGATACCTCGCGGATGGCGATGGTTGTACTGGCGACTGGACCGATTATTTTTGCCTATCCGTTCTTCCAGCGTTATTTCATCCAGGGTCTGACGATAGGTGCGGTCAAAGAATAAGATCATCATTGCAGAGGAGCGAGTGAAGACCATGAGCTATACAGATCCGCATATGCCTGTAGAGGAACGGGTTGAGCAGCTGCTCGGACTCATGACCCTGGAAGAGAAGGCAGCCCAGCTGGTTCAACCCTTCGGCTGGCAGGCCTATAACCATAAAGACGGAGAAATCACACTTGCAGAGTCTTTCAAACAGCAGGTGAAAGAAGCAGGGGTAGGCTCACTCTACGGCATGCTGCGCGCTGACCCGTGGACAGGAGTAACCCTTGCGAACGGCCTGTCCCCCCGGGAGGGAGCGGAGGCCGTCAATATCATCCAGCGTTATGTGCTGGAGCATTCCCGGCTGGGGATTCCGGTCCTGATTGGCGAAGAATGCTCGCATGGCCATATGGCTATCGGCGCTACGGTCTTTCCGGTGCCGCTGTCGCTGGGCAGCTCATGGAATCTGGACATGTACCGCCGGGTCTGCCGGGCGGTTGCGCTGGAGACACGAAGCCAGGGAGGCGCAGTCACCTATTCGCCGGTACTTGATGTGGTGCGCGATCCCCGCTGGGGGCGTACAGAGGAGTGTTTCGGAGAGGATGCTTTCCTGATCAGCGAGTTCGCCGTGGCAGCCGTGGAAGGCTTGCAGGGAGAAGACTTGAAGAGTGGTGGAAGTGTCGGCGCTACACTGAAGCATTTTGTCGGCTACGGCAGCTCGGAAGGCGGCCGGAATGCCGGGCCGGTCCATATGGGCCGGCGGGAACTGCTGGAAGTGGATCTGCTGCCATTCAAAAGAGCCGTGGAAGCAGGAGCTGTCTCCATTATGCCTGCCTACAACGAGATCGACGGTGTTCCCTGCACCACGAATATGGAGCTACTGGAGGATTTGCTCCGCCAAGCCTGGGGATTCGATGGCATGATTATTACGGACTGCGGCGCGATTGAGATGCTGACCGCTGGCCATGGGGTGGCCGAAGACGGGATGGCTGCCACTGTGCAATCGCTCACGGCTGGGATCGATATGGAGATGTCGGGTGAGATGTACGGCCGATACATTGTGGAGGCTGTCCGGCAGAACCTGCTTACGGAAGCACTTGTGGACCGCGCTGCGTCGCGGGTGCTGGCTCTGAAATTCAGGCTGGGACTGTTTGAGAATCCGTATGCCGACCCGCAGGCCGCCGAGCGTGTAATCGGCAGTGAAGCACATAGACAGTTGGCCAGGGAAGCGGCGGCAGAGAGTATTGTTCTGCTCAAGAATGAAGGCGGCATCCTGCCGTTATCCGCAAGCACGGGCACGCTGGCCGTGATTGGCCCCAATGCGGATGCAGGCTATAACCAGCTGGGCGATTACACCTCGCCGCAGCCGCCTTCCCAGGTGGTCACGGTGCTGGAAGGACTGCGCAGCAGACTGGGGGCAGCACCGGAGCGCGTGCTCTATGCGCCCGGCTGCCGGATCAGAGGCGAATCCCGGGAAGGCTTCGCCGCCGCCTTAGCCTGCGCAGCGCAGGCGGATACGGTCATTATGGTCGTTGGCGGCTCCAGTGCCCGCGATTTCGGGGAAGGCAGCATTGATCTGAAGACAGGTGCCTCCAAGGTAACGGAGCATAGCTGGAACGACATGGATTGCGGCGAAGGCATCGACCGGCTCTCGCTTGCGCTGTCGGGTGTGCAGCTGGAATTGATTCAGGAAATATACAAGCTGGGCAAGCCAGTAATTGTAGTCTATATCAATGGCCGTCCGGTGACGGAGCCATGGATTGATGAGCATGCCCATGCGATTCTGGAAGCCTGGTATCCGGGTCAGGAGGGAGGGCATGCCGTTGCCGACATTCTCTTCGGTGATGTGAACCCTTCGGGCAAGCTGACCCTCTCGCTTCCGAAGCATGTCGGCCAGCTGCCGGTGTATTACAACGGCAAGCGGTCGCGGGGGAAACGGTATCTGGAAGAGAATTCACAGCCCCGTTATCCGTTTGGCTTCGGGCTTAGCTATACGAGCTTCAGCTATGAGGAGCTTAAGGTGGAGCCGGCGGAGATATCTGCTGGCGAGATCGCGACCGTTACCGTTAATGTGAAGAACACAGGCCAGCGTGAAGGGGCGGAAGTGGTACAGCTCTATGTCTCCGACATCGCCAGCACCATAACCAGACCGGAGAGAGAACTCAAGGGCTTCAGCAAAATCCGGCTCGCTCCCGGAGAACAGCAGACGCTGGAATTTACTGTAGGACCACAGCAGCTGCAGTATATCGGAGCGGATTATCAGCCTGTGGTCGAGCCGGGTGCCTTCAAAATACGGGTAGGCCGCCAGGTGAATGACACGCTGGACGCCGATCTCACTGTGAGAGGGGAACGACATGGAACGCATTAAACGATTGATCCGTGAGCTGTCGGAGCAGCAATGGCTGGAAGTTCGGGAGCTGCGTGAATGGGAGATTCTCTCGTCCACCTATACCGTGCCGGGACAATATGAGCAGCTGCAGCCTTATACCCAGGGAGATAACTTCGATTTATTCCCCAGCATCCAAGGCACAACCTATTTCTTTCGTTGTGTCCTGGAGATTCCGCCTGAATGGAAGTCTGGTCGAGCCGGGCTGATCTTCGAGTCTGGCGGGGAGGGGCTGCTGCGGGTTAACGGTCAGTCCCGGCAGGGACTGGACCGGAATCATACGTTCGTCACGCTGGAGGCGAACCCGGACGGAAGTCCGCTGGAGCTGGAGATTGAATTATTTGATCCGATCCCCGAACCGGTGGACCCCTTGAACCAGCAGGCCGTGATTCAGCCGCCGATTCGTGCCATCCGCAGCCGGCTTGTGCGGGTGAACCTGCCGGTGCAGAGTCTGATGTATACGGCTACTGTGATCCGGGACGCGGCGATTCTGCTGCCTGAGCAGGATATGCGCCGCGCCCGGATGCTGGAGGCGTTGTATCAGTGCATGGATGGATTCCTGAATATAAATGCAGCGGATATCCGTCAGGGAGACAGGATTGCTTCGCTGGAACAACAATTGCGGAATAGGATCAAGGAAATAGGCGGCAATGCTGAAGGCCTGATTCATATGATTGGCCAGTCGCATATCGATATCGCCTGGCTCTGGCCGGCCCGCGAGACAGTGCGGAAGACCAGCCGCACCTTCTCAACCGTCAATGCTCTGATGGAGGAGTACCCCGATTATCAATATGCCCAGAGCCAGCCGCTGCTGTTTCAATATCTGAAAGACAATGATCCGGTTCTCTATGAGCAGGTGAAGGCCAGAATCAAGGAAGGGCGCTGGGAGCTGGTCGGTGGAATGTGGATCGAACCCGATCTGAACATTCCAAGCGGCGAATCGCTGATGCGCCAGATGCTCTACGGCCAGCGCTTCTATCTGGAGGAATTCGGACGGACCTCGGCGATTGAATGGCTGCCTGATACCTTCGGCTATTGCGCATCGCTTCCACAGATATTGAAGCATGGCGGGATTGAGTATTTCATGACAACCAAGCTGGGCTGGAATGATACCAACGTCTTTCCTTACAATCTGTTCCACTGGGTTGGTATTGACGGAACGGCGATGTTGTCCTACCTGAATCATGGGGTCAATGAGAATACCTTGCCGCTGGATGTGCATGAGCATTGGCAGTCTTTCCGCGAGAAAGAGCAGCATAATGAGCAGATGCTTCTGTACGGGCATGGTGACGGCGGCGGAGGCGTGACCCGCGAGATGCTGGAATACATTCAGCGGGCCGAGCTAATGGTGGGTCAGCCGGCCAGCGTGTACAGCAATGCCGCAGCCTTCTTCGAGGGCATCCGGCGGGAGCAGCCGCAGCTCCCGCAGTGGCGCGGCGACTTGTACCTGGAGCTGCACCGCGGAACCTACACCACGCACAGCCGCAACAAAAGGAATAACCGCAAGGCGGAAATTCTGTACCGGGAAGCGGAGCTGTGGCAGGCTTTGGCTGCGCCGGAGCTGGGCCCGGAAGAGCGCAAGGCCTATGCAGAGCAGCTGCATGCAGGCTGGAAGCTGATTCTGCTGAACCAGTTCCATGATATTATACCGGGTTCAGCTATTACGGAGGCTTACGAGACTTCGGAGAAGGAATACAAGGATATCTTTGCTCGCGGAACAGCTGTGCTGGAACCAGTATTAGCAGACTTGGCGGGGCGGATAGATACCGCTGGAGCCGGGCGGGCCTATGTTGTCTTCAACAGTCTGGGCTGGGCCCGGGATGCCGTGGTTGAGTTGCCGGCCGCTGCGCAAGCTCCGAACGGAGAACCGCTGTCTGCCTATGTCTATGATGAGCATAATCATCTGCTGGATTGCGAATGGGTAGCCGAAGCGCCGGAAGGCGCAAGCATCATCGTGCGGGTGCCGCAGGTTCCGGCCTGTGGCTACCGCACGATATGGTTGAGAAGCCAAGCTGAGGGTACCGAGGCAGCGCCTGGGGTTGAAGTTTCCCCTGTGCATGCAGAAACACTGCTGGACTGCTGGGAAACCGAATATTACCGCATCCAGTTTAACTCCCAGGGAGAGATTGCCCGCTTATATGACAAATTGGCAGGCCGCGACATTGTGAAGCCTGGGCAGACCGCCAACCGCTTCCACTTCTTCCATGACCGCCCGACCCTATGGGATGCCTGGGATATTGACAGCCGGTATGAAGCTCAGCCTGCAGGTGAAGCTGAATTGGCAGAGAAGAGGGTGGTTTCTTCCGGAGCTGTCAGGGATGTGCTGCGGTTCCGTTGGAAGCTTAACCATTCAGAGATTACCCAGGATCTGATTCTTTATCATCAGGACCGGCGGATCGACTTCAGAACACATGTCAGCTGGAAGGAGTCGCATAAGCTGCTTAAGGTCGGATTCCCGATAGATGTTGTGACAGACAAAGCCACTTATGAAATCCCCTTTGGCGCACTGGAGCGACCCACACACCGAAATACGAGCTGGGAGCAGGCGCAATACGAAGTGTGCGGCCACCGTTTCGCGGATGTCTCCGAGCATGGCTACGGAGTCAGCCTGCTGAACGATTGCAAATATGGCTACGACGTTCAGGGCAGCACCATTCGCCTGTCCCTGCTGCGCGCTCCGAAATGGCCGGATGCCACGGCGGATCTTGGAGAGCATGATTTCACCTATTCACTCTATCCGCATCAGGGGGATTGGCGGGAGGCTCACACCCTGCGTGCAGCTGCTGAATTGAATCATGAGCCGGCAATAGCAGCAGCTGAAGGGAAGGCTGCAAGGCTGCCCTCGACCGGAACGTTTGCCGGATTCACGGGACAGCATGTGGTGCTGGATACGGTGAAGCCTTCCGAGGACGGCCGCGGCAGCATTCTGCGGCTATATGAATCATCAGGAGGGCGCGAGACGGTGAGACTGCAGTGGAATCAGTCAGTTAACGAAATCTTCCTTGCAAATGCACTGGAAGAGGAGATAGAGCAGGTGCAGCATCAGGAGGGAGCCTTTGAGCTTCAGTTCGCACCTTTTGAGATTAAGACAATCTGCATCCGATAACCCCAATAAAGGAGAGTATACCTTGGAACAATTCAGACTGCCCAAAATAACGATGCCTAAGCTTGAGCTTCCGCAAGCCGTTCAGGAGGTGCTTGCCGAAGCTGAGGAGAAGCTGGCTCATCGTCCCAAGCTGCTGCAGCTGTTCAGGAACTGCTTTCCGAACACGCTCGAAACCACCACGAAATTGCTGGATGACGGGACTACCTTTGTCATTACCGGCGACATTCCGGCATCCTGGCTGCGCGATTCGGTGGAGCAGGTGATTCATTATGTGCCGCTTGCCGCCAAAGATCCTGAGCTGCAGCGTATCATCGGCGGGCTGATCAAACGCCATATTCAGTACATTCTCATCGATCCTTACGCCAATGCGTTTAATGAATCGGCCAATGACTGGCACTGGAATACAACCGATGTTACCGACATGTCTTCCTGGGTGTGGGAGCGGAAGTTTGAGATTGATTCCTTGTGTTTCGTGATTAGACTTGCCTACACCTACTGGAAAGAGACTGGACTTACCGACTTCTTCGATGCCGGGTTTAAGGCTGCGCTGCGGCGGATTACGGATCTGTTCAGAACAGAGCAGCGCCACTGGGAGCAGTCTCCTTACCGGTTCACCCGCAGCAACGGAATTCCGGAGGATTCCCTCCGCAACAGCGGGCTAGGCATGCCTGTGAATTATACCGGCATGATCTGGTCTGGCTTCCGCTCCAGTGATGACGCCTGTGATTTCCACTACAACATTCCCGGCAATATGTTTGCGGTTGTAGCCTTGCGCCAGATGCAGGAGTTTGCCGAGTGGGTCTTCCGCGATCTGGATTTCCTTGCCGAGCTGAAGGAGCTGGAGTTCGAGGTGGATCATGGCATTAAGCTGTACGGTATTTACCGCCATCCTGAATTCGGGCCAATCTATGCCTATGAGACGGATGGATACGGCAACTACTGCCTGATGGATGATGCCGGAACACCCGGGTTGATATCGATTCCCTATCTGGGTTATACCACTGCGGACGATCCGATTTACCAGAATACGAGAAGGTTTGCACTCAGCAAGGAGAATCCTTTCTATTATGAAGGAAAGGTTGCTTCAGGCATTGGCAGTCCGCATACCCCCCAGCATTATATCTGGCATATGGCCTTGTCCATGCAGGGCATCACGGCGCAGAGCGTGGAAGAGAAGCTGGAGCTGATTCAATTGCTGGAGAATACGGATGGCGGAACCGGGTTTATGCATGAAGGCTTCCATGCCGACGATCCCAATGTCTATACCCGCAGCTGGTTCGCCTGGTCGAACAGCCTGTTCTCGCAGCTGGTCTACCGGGCGATGAAGGAAGGGATTCTATGAGCCGCCGCCGCATGATCCTGTTCCATGACGTTTCGTTTCCGGGATTTCAGCCGATAGAGGAGAGCGCCGATGTTCTGGCGGCCGCCAGCTTAAGCAGATTCCCAGAAGCTGTAAACGCCGCCCAATTGGCGGAGGCGCTGGACGCCGGGGAGCCTGGCGGTGTGTTTATCAATCTACATGCTCCTTACTTTCCGAAGGCGGCCTGGCCTTCCATCATGGCCTATCTGCGCAGAGGCGGAGGATTGCTGAGCATCGGCGGAGCTCCCTTCAAATATCCGGTGCGGCAGGAGTCCGGCACCTGGAGGATTGAACCCGAGCAGACCGCCTATCACCGCCAGCTTCATATTCATGAGGCGCTGCGAGTGGATGGAAGACGGGTGCAGACCCTCACCGCCCTAGAGGATATTCCGCTGCTTCAAGGCCAAGAGCGGCTGCTGCAGGTAACGGACACGTGGAATCTGGTCCCCCATGTGACCAAAAGCAGTGACCTGCCGGAGCAGATGGGCTCCAGCGGTCCGATGGATACGCGGATTTATCCGCTGCTGAAGGGCATCTCGGCGGCAGGGCGCGAGGTGTCTGCTCCTGTTGTGCTCTGGGAGCATTACGGCGGACCTTTCGCCGGAGGGCGGTGGATTTTTGTCGGCCAACCTTTGGGAGAAGAATTCTGGAATAACGGCGGCTGGCCGGTATTGAGCGGCTGGGCTGCTTTTGCAGCCAAAGGGGTAACGGAGCTGTGGCTGAAGCCTAACTATGCCTGTTATGAACAGGGGGAACGTCCGGTACTCAGCCTCCAGACCCAGCGTCTAAGCCGATCCTTGCCTGGCGATAAGTCTGCTTGCTGGAGCCTTAGTCTGACCCTGCGCAAGGAAGGAGAGACGGCAGACTGCTTCAGCCAGGAGTGCCAGGCACAGGTCGGCCGTGAAATGAACATTCTGCGGATTCCCGTTACGGCAGAGCTGCACCCCGGCTTGTACCGGCTGGCCTGCACTGCGGTGGATGAGGATGGAGAACAGCGGGTGCTGCGTCAGGGCTTCTGGAGCCATGATGCCACCTTGCTGTCGCAAGGGACGCCAATTACCGCTGGCAGGGACTATTTCCTGAAAGACGGCCAGCCTTTTCCGGTCGTTGGCATGACCTATATGACTTCGGATGTGGCACGCAAATTTCTGTTTCTGCCGAATGCCGCTGTGTGGGACCGGGATATGGCACAGATGAAGCGGGCAGGCATCAACTGGATTCGGACCGGAATCTGGACCGCTTACCGCAATGTGATGCAGGTGGATGGGCATGCCTCTGAAGAGGTGATGCGGGCGATTGACGCCTTCCTCCTGACCGCCAAACGGCATGGGCTGCAGGTCACCTTCACCTTCTTCTCCTTTACTCCGGAGACGTGGGAAGGGAAGAATCCTTATCTTGATCCGCGCAGTGTGGAGGCGCAGAAACGGTTCATCCGCTCGATTGTCTCCCGCCATTGCCACACGACCCATGTCGATTGGGATCTGATCAACGAGCCTTCGCTGTTTGATCCTCCGCGTATCTTCTCGGACGGGCCAAGCACGGCACAAGACCTGTACGAGCAGCAGGCTTTTGCGGCCTGGCTGGAGGTGCGTCATGGTTCCATCGCTGTTCTTCAGGAACGCTGGAACATGACACCGCTGGAGCTGCCGGACTTCGCGGCGGCATTGCCGCCGGAGCAGCAGGAGATCAATTTCAGCGTGCAGGATGTGCATCAGGGCAAACGCGGGACCCGTTGGCTGGATTACTGCCTGTTCTCCATGGAGATGCACAACCGATGGGCTGCCGAGTTATCCGGCACGATTAAAGAGCTGTGTCCTGGGCATCTCGTTACGGTAGGACAGGATGAGGCACTTGGTGCCCAGCGCCCTTCGCCCTTCTTCTATGAGCAGGCGGTCGATTACACCACGGTGCACACCTGGTGGTTGAATGACAATCTGCTGTGGAGCGGCTTGTTCGCCAAAACAGCCAGCAAGCCCAATCTCATTCAGGAGACGGGAATCATGTACGTGGAAACGCCGGACGGACGGGCCAAACGCAGCGAGGAAGAGCTGCGTGCCATGCTCGAACGCAAGTATGCTTATGCTTTCGCCTCGGGCGGAGCCGGTGCAGTGCAGTGGATCTGGAACACGAATTATTACATGGATAATGCGAACGAGTCGCAGATTGGAGCGCTGCGGGCAGACGGCACCGAGAAGCCTGAAGCGGATGTCTCCTATGACTTCGGGCGCTTTATTGCCGAAAGCGGACATTTATTTGCCGGACGCAAGCTGGAGGATATCGCCGTCATTTTCCCGTATTCCAATGACTTCTCGAACCGGAAGCTGGCTTATGAGGCAACCACCCGCCTGACGCGTGTGCTATCCTATCAGCTTCACCTGCCACTGCGGGCTGTTTCCGAATACGGACTTGAGGTATTGAAGGCGCAGCCGCCGAAGCTGATTATTTTACCGAGTGCCCATAACCTGGATGATCAGGCGATGGAGACGTTGTTTAGCCTTGTGGAGCAGACAGGTACAGTATTGCTCGTCACCGGTTCGCTGGGCATCAACGCCTATTGGCAGCCTTCCAGCCGTCTGGATGTTCTACTGGGTAAGCGTGGGCAGCACAATGTGCGGCGGGAAGAGCGGCTTAATTTCGGCGGAAGAAGTTATGTTGTATCGTACGGACAACGGCGTATTGCTGAGCTGATCAAAGAAGTGCCTATTCCGGAGATCCCGGGGGATGCTACGGCGCAGCCTGTTCAGGGTGACTCCATTATCGAGGCTGCTGTAGGAAAAGGCCGCTTAATCTGGTGCCCGCTGCCCCTGGAGCTGAACGAACATGATGAGCCGATTGCCGAGCTGTACCGTTATGCGGCAGCAGCCGCCGGGGTGGAAACGGAGCTGGAATGGGTTGCCGGAGCGGATCTACCCGGAGTCTATGGCCGCAAGCTGAGCTTTGCGGAGGGAGCGGTTTATATTTTTGTCTCGGAGTATGCCTGGGATGCGGATATTGAAGTGAGGGATACAGCTACAGGACAGCATTACAGCTTCCAGCTGGAGCAGGAGCGTTCCGTATTATTTGCGGTAGACCAGGAAGGGCAACTGTTGTCCGTGTACAGGCCGGAAGAGGTTGCCGTCTCATTGATTTAGTTGCAAATACGGTTACTACTTAGGACCCTGCGACACTCCAAGCCCTTGAACTAGGTAACCTGCATTCTAGCGGACCGTATAGCCCCTATTTCCTCCTATCAGCGATCTTTTGAAGTCTTACGGACCGTATAGCCCCTAAGTCGTCAAAACAGGCTCAAAAGCGAGGGTTTTCTGTGATATAGAGGCTCCTGGGTCCGTTAATCCTGCAAAACGGCCTATGTACAGCAAATAGAGGCTCCTGAGTCCGCAACCGTCTGAAATCGAAGCGAGGGTTCCGAGCGAAGAGGGCTTTTACCGCTAATCACGCACCATCTGCTCTACAATAGCCTCCACGGACGATTTAGCGGTAACCCCATATACGATAGCAACGTAACATTAGCCGGGGATTAGCGGTAGTTTGTCCCCATAGCCACCTAAAGATTACTCTTTAGTAGTTGAAACGTATATTAGAGGGCATTCGGCCTTAAGAAGTAACAGATGAACTTAATAACAGGGGAGAGATTGGGTTCATGACTAGGTTGAAAAAAGCACATATTGTTTCCCACACCCACTGGGACCGTGAATGGTATCTGCCTTATGAGAAACATCATGTCCGGCTTGTTGAACTGGTGGATGTTCTGCTGGATAAATTGGACAGCGATACGGCTTATCGCAGCTTCTATCTAGATGGCCAGACTATTATATTGGAGGATTATCTTAAGGTGCGCCCGGAGCGGAGGGATAAGCTGGAGCATTATATCCGCACCGGGAGAATCCTGATCGGTCCGTGGTATATTCTGCAGGATGCCTTCCTCACGAGCAGCGAAGCCAATGTGCGCAATATGCAGATCGGCCGTCAGGATGCGCTCAGATATGGGGAGCCTGCTCCGATCGGCTATTTTCCCGATACCTTCGGACTGGCCGGGCAGACTCCACAGCTGATGATGCAGTCCGGAATAACCAATGCTTTCTTCGGAAGAGGGGTTAAACCGACAGGGTTCAACAATACGGTATCCGACGGCGGGTACGAGTCATCGTTCTCCGAATTGATCTGGGAAGGTCCGGACGGCTCGCGCATTCTCGGTATCTTATTTGCCAATTGGTACTCCAATGGCAATGAGATTCCGGCAGATGAGACTGCTGCACGTGAATTCTGGGACCGCAAGCTGGCTGATGCAGAGAAATATGCTTCGACCGGCGAACTGCTGTTCATGAACGGCTGCGATCATCAGCCGATTCAGCTCGACCTGCCGGAAGCTATCCGCCAGGCACAGACGCTGTATCCTAATGTGGAGTTTATTCATTCGAACTTCCCTGACTATCTGGCTGCATTGGAAGCAGACCTGCGGGAACGCGAAACTTCCGGGAAGCCGGGGCTCTCAACTGTAAGCGGGGAGCTGCGCAGCCAGCGCACGGATGGCTGGGGCACGCTGGTGAATACGGCTTCCGCCCGTGTCTATTTGAAGCAGATGAACCAGCGGGGACAGGCTATGCTTGAGAAGGTAGCGGAACCCTTGGCGGCACTTGCGAGTCTTGCCGGCAGAAGCTACCCACATCACCTCTTTACCTATGCCTGGAAGACCTTGATGCAGAACCATCCGCATGACAGCATCTGCGGGTGCAGTGTGGATGAGGTTCACCGGGAGATGGTCACCCGCTTTGACAAAAGCCGCCATGTAGCCGAAAGCATTGCCGAGGACAGCGCCAGATTTCTGGCTGAAGCGGTGGACACGTTGGCTTTTGCTCCATTCGGCACAGAGGCGATACCGTTTGTGGTTACGAACACAACAGGCTGGAGCCGCACAGGTGCGGTGAGTATTGAGCTGGAGGTTGCCCGTTTATATTTACGTGAAGGCTTCTCTCTCGAAGAGACTGCCCGGAGAATGCAGGAGACTTCTCTGGACGGGCGTCTGCTGGTGGATGAACACGGAAACAGCATGGCTTGCAGTGCCCAGGATTTGGGGCTTCAGTTCGGCTACGATCTGCCGGATAACCAGTTCCGCCAGTCCTATATGTGCCGCAAGGTAAAGCTGGCTTTTGAAGCGTCTAACATACCCGCGCTTGGACTTCGTACTTATGCCTGGGTACAGGCATCCGGCGCAGCTCCTGATCCAGGATCATTACTAAGGGGAGACCGTGTGCTGGAGAACGATTCGCTTAGAATAGAAATTTCCGATGACGGGTCTTTCGACCTGTTGGATAAGCGCAATGGAATCTCTTACAACGGGCTGGGGGTCTACGAAGATACAGGCGATATCGGCAATGAATATATGTACAGACAGCCAGACGGTGAGGTTGCACGGACTACCATGGGGGAGACTGCCAGCATTTCTGTATTCGAAAATACTCCATTCCGTGCTGTTATAGAAATTAAGCATGAGTGGGAGATCCCTGCATCAGCAGATGAACGGCTGGACGCTGAACAGCGTGCATTGGTCTATTACCCGGAACGCAAGGCACAGCGCAGTAAGAATACCGTGCTGTTGAAGCTGCGTACGCTGCTTACGCTGGAAAGGGAAGGCCCAGGACTGTCTATCGAGTCCACGCTGGATAATCAGGCCAAGGATCACCGGATTCGGATGCTGTTCCCAACCGGTATAAAGAGCGGCAGTCATCATGTGGATTCGATGTTTGAGATCGCAGAGCGGGACAATATTCCGCCTCCCGAATGGCTTAATCCCAGCTATACTCAGCATCAGCAGGCGTTTGTTGATATTAGCAATGACGTGTCCGGCCTTACTGTGGCCAATCTTGGGCTGAATGAGTATGAGGTGCTGCGCGATGGGCGTAATACGATAGCTGTAACCCTGCTGCGTAGTGTGGGCGAGCTTGGAGACTGGGGTTGGTTCCCGACACCGGAAGCCCAGTGTCTAGGTGAACACAGTGTTCAACTGAAGCTGATTCCGCATAACGGCGATGGGGTGCTCTCCGGCGCTTATGCCGAGGCTTACCAGTTCCAGGTTCCCTGGACCGTTCAGCAGACCGGGATTCATGAGGGTACGCTCAGTTCAGGTCGTAGCCCTTTCATGTGGGAATGTCCGCAAGCTGCATTTTCCTCAATGAAAATAAATGAGAAGACCGGAGACCTGATGCTGCGCTGGTATAATATGCGGCCATTACCCGGAGAGCTACAGCTTAATCTAAAGCTTCCACATGCTTCGATATACAAGACAACCATTCTTGAAGAGCCTATGCCGGGTTTAGACAACACGGGGGAGGGCAGATATTCGTTGCTGCTCGGTTCGTGTGAAATTGCTACGTATGGAGTAAGCTTGGGGGAATGACCGTATTATTCTGGGCTTAAGCTAATGTGAGCAGGTATGGACTCAGGTTGTTAGTAGGAGGTAGCACAGGTGCCTTGGTTAAGAACCGTGGTACCTGTGCTGCTTATCTTATATAGAAGAAAGTGTTGAGTAGAAACAAGTTGAAATCTGTTTTCAAGAAAAAGCTTGCAATCCAAATCTGCACATGGTATATTCTTATTCCGGCCAAGAAAGCTAAGTGCTTCGCTCGAAAAGAACTTGAAAAAAAGAGCTTGCATTACACGGTTGGATATGATATATTATAAGAGTTGCTGGTGACGCAAACATCACTGACAACGAGGACTTGATCTTTGAAAACTGAACAACGAGTGAGTGGGATTTTACGAAAGTAAAATCCAAAAGAAGATGAGTTTCACGCAAGTGGAGTTTGTCGGTAGAGAATGCAAATTCTCGTCAGATGTTTCAAATTGAGCATATCGCTCTTTCTAATACTTTATCGGATCTATCCGATAAAACCAATTTGGAGAGTTTGATCCTGGCTCAGGACGAACGCTGGCGGCATGCCTAATACATGCAAGTCGAGCGGAGTTCAATCGGAAGCTTGCTTCCGATTGGATTCAGCGGCGGACGGGTGAGTAACACGTAGGCAACCTGCCCCTTAGCCTGGGATAACTACCGGAAACGGTAGCTAATACCGGATAATTCCTTGGTTCTCCTGAACCGAGGATGAAAGGCGGAGCAATCTGCCCTTAAGGGATGGGCCTGCGGCGCATTAGCTAGTTGGTGAGGTAACGGCTCACCAAGGCGACGATGCGTAGCCGACCTGAGAGGGTGAACGGCCACACTGGGACTGAGACACGGCCCAGACTCCTACGGGAGGCAGCAGTAGGGAATCTTCCGCAATGGGCGAAAGCCTGACGGAGCAATGCCGCGTGAGTGATGAAGGTTTTCGGATCGTAAAGCTCTGTTGCCAGGGAAGAACGTCCGGTAGAGTAACTGCTATCGGAGTGACGGTACCTGAGAAGAAAGCCCCGGCTAACTACGTGCCAGCAGCCGCGGTAATACGTAGGGGGCAAGCGTTGTCCGGAATTATTGGGCGTAAAGCGCGCGCAGGCGGCTATTTAAGTCTGGTGTTTAAACCTTGGGCTCAACCTAAGGTCGCACTGGAAACTGGGTGGCTTGAGTACAGAAGAGGAAAGTGGAATTCCACGTGTAGCGGTGAAATGCGTAGATATGTGGAGGAACACCAGTGGCGAAGGCGACTTTCTGGGCTGTAACTGACGCTGAGGCGCGAAAGCGTGGGGAGCAAACAGGATTAGATACCCTGGTAGTCCACGCCGTAAACGATGAGTGCTAGGTGTTAGGGGTTTCGATACCCTTGGTGCCGAAGTTAACACAGTAAGCACTCCGCCTGGGGAGTACGGTCGCAAGACTGAAACTCAAAGGAATTGACGGGGACCCGCACAAGCAGTGGAGTATGTGGTTTAATTCGAAGCAACGCGAAGAACCTTACCAGGTCTTGACATCCCTCTGAATCTGCTAGAGATAGCAGCGGCCTTCGGGACAGAGGAGACAGGTGGTGCATGGTTGTCGTCAGCTCGTGTCGTGAGATGTTGGGTTAAGTCCCGCAACGAGCGCAACCCTTATGCTTAGTTGCCAGCACGTGATGGTGGGCACTCTAAGCAGACTGCCGGTGACAAACCGGAGGAAGGTGGGGATGACGTCAAATCATCATGCCCCTTATGACCTGGGCTACACACGTACTACAATGGCCGGTACAAAGGGCTGCGAAACCGCGAGGTGGAGCGAATCCCAACAAAGCCGGTCTCAGTTCGGATTGCAGGCTGCAACTCGCCTGCATGAAGTCGGAATTGCTAGTAATCGCGGATCAGCATGCCGCGGTGAATACGTTCCCGGGTCTTGTACACACCGCCCGTCACACCACGAGAGTTTACAACACCCGAAGTCGGTGGGGTAACCCGCAAGGGAGCCAGCCGCCGAAGGTGGGGTAGATAATTGGGGTGAAGTCGTAACAAGGTAGCCGTATCGGAAGGTGCGGCTGGATCACCTCCTTTCTATGGAGAATCGTTTCCTGAGACGGAAACATTCGAACAGAAGCGTAAGCTTCTATAGAACCTTCGGGTTCAACACACTCACTCGTTGCTCAGTTTTGAGAGTTTAAGCTCTCAAAAAAGTATCATTTCCAGAACTTGCTTGTAGCCAAGTGGTTACGGAAAATGATATGATCTTCTTCCGGGATTAAAGCCGGAGCAAGAACAACTTGATCCTTGAAAACTGGATACCGAAACGAATTTGCGTTTTAGAACATCTTTTAACTGAAGCTTGCGTAAGCAAGTGGACGTGCATTAGATGCTGCTAGCGAAGATTTTGGATGATGAAGCGACCTTTGGCTTTGAATGTGTTAGTGAGTGGAGCAATCCGCGAGCGGCATTCAAAACAAGATGAGCAAATCAGCCAAACATCGTAGCGCTGGTTAAGCTAATAAGAGCACACGGAGGATGCCTAGGCGCCAGGAGCCGACGAAGGACGTGGCGAACAACGAAACTGCCTCGGGGAGCTGTAAGCAAGCTTTGATCCGGGGGTGTCCGAATGGGGAAACCCAGCTGTGGTAATTCGCAGTTACTCCTCTCTGAATACATAGGAGAGGTAGAGGCAGACCAGGGGAACTGAAACATCTAAGTACCCTGAGGAAGAGAAAACAATAGTGATTCCGTCAGTAGCGGCGAGCGAACGCGGAACAGCCTAAACCTAAGAGCTTGCTCTTAGGGGTTGTGGGACGTCTCACATGGAGTTACAAAGGAATATGGTAGGCGAAGAGGTCTGGAAAGACCCGCGATAGAGGTAAAAGCCCTGTAGCCTAAACTGTATTCTCTCCGAGACGGATCCCGAGTAGTGCGGGGCACGTGAAACCCCGTATGAATCCAGCAGGACCATCTGCTAAGGCTAAATACTACCTGGCGACCGATAGTGAAACAGTACCGTGAGGGAAAGGTGAAAAGCACCCCGGAAGGGGAGTGAAATAGAACCTGAAACCGTGTGCTTACAAAAAGTCAGAGCCCGTTTTAGGGGTGATGGCGTGCCTTTTGTAGAATGAACCGGCGAGTTACGTTTACCATGCAAGGTTAAGGTGAGAAGCCGGAGCCGCAGCGAAAGCGAGTCTGAATAGGGCGATTTGAGTATGGGGGCGTAGACCCGAAACCGTGTGATCTACCCCTGTCCAGGGTGAAGGTGCGGTAACACGCACTGGAGGCCCGAACCCACGCATGTTGAAAAATGCGGGGATGAGGTGGGGGTAGCGGAGAAATTCCAATCGAACTCGGAGATAGCTGGTTCTCCCCGAAATAGCTTTAGGGCTAGCCTCGGTATAAGAATAGTGGAGGTAGAGCACTGATTGGGTGCGGGGCCCGCAAGGGTTACCAAGCTCAGTCAAACTCCGAATGCCACATATTTATTGCCGGGAGTCAGACAGTGAGTGCTAAGATCCATTGTCGAAAGGGAAACAGCCCAGACCATCAGCTAAGGTCCCCAAGTGTGTGTTAAGTGGGAAAGGATGTGGAGTTGCACAGACAACCAGGATGTTGGCTTAGAAGCAGCCACCATTGAAAGAGTGCGTAATAGCTCACTGGTCGAGTGACTCTGCGCCGAAAATGTAACGGGGCTAAACACACCACCGAAGCTATGGCTAGGATCGACTTCACTGCTTCTTTGAGCGGTGTTTATCAGAAATAGACATGTATGCCTGAAATCATCCTGGAAGGGATGAAGGCTATATGTTCTACAGGGGATAAACACATTTCGAAGCTGGAGTGAAGTCGATCCTGGGGTAGGGGAGCGTTGTATATACGTTGAAGGTATACCGTGAGGAGTGCTGGAGCGTATACAAGTGAGAATGCCGGTATGAGTAACGAAAAGATCAGTGAGAATCTGATCCGCCGAAAGCCCAAGGTTTCCTGAGGAAGGCTCGTCCGCTCAGGGTAAGTCGGGACCTAAGGCGAGGCCGAAAGGCGTAGTCGAAGGACAACAGTTTGAAATTACTGTACCACCGTAATCCGCTATGAGCGATGGGGTGACGCAGGAGGGTAGTGACGCGGACTGATGGATGTGTCCGTCTAAGCAGTGAGGCTGATGTGTAGGCAAATCCGCACATCGTGAAGGCTGGGCTGTGATGGGGAGCGAAAATGTTAGTAGCGAAGGTCATGATCTCACACTGCCAAGAAAAGCCTCTAGCCAGGAGAAGGTGCCCGTACCGCAAACCGACACAGGTAGGCGAGAAGAGAATTCTAAGGCGCGCGGAAGAACTCTCGTTAAGGAACTCGGCAAAATGACCTCGTAACTTCGGGAGAAGAGGTGCCTCGGTAGGGTGAATAGCCCGAGGGGGCCGCAGTGAAAAGGCCCAAGCGACTGTTTAGCAAAAACACAGGTCTGTGCGAAGCCGTAAGGCGAAGTATACGGGCTGACGCCTGCCCGGTGCTGGAAGGTTAAGGGGAGCGGTTAGGAGCAATCCGAAGCTGTGAACCGAAGCCCCAGTAAACGGCGGCCGTAACTATAACGGTCCTAAGGTAGCGAAATTCCTTGTCAGGTAAATTCTGACCCGCACGAATGGCGTAACGACTTGGGCGCTGTCTCAACGAGAGATCCGGTGAAATTTTAATACCTGTGAAGATGCAGGTTACCCGCGACAAGACGGAAAGACCCCATGGAGCTTTACTGCAGCTTGATATTGAATTTGGGTACGATCTGTACAGGATAGGTGGGAGCCAGAGAAGCAGGAGCGCAAGCTTCTGCAGAGGCGCCGTTGGGATACCACCCTGATCGTATCTAGGTTCTAACCTAGTGCCCTAATCGGGTACGGGGACCGTGTCAGGCGGGCAGTTTGACTGGGGCGGTCGCCTCCTAAAGAGTAACGGAGGCGTTCCAAGGTTCCCTCAGAATGGTTGGAAATCATTCGCAGAGTGCAAAGGCATAAGGGAGCTTGACTGCGAGACCTACAAGTCGAGCAGGGACGAAAGTCGGACTTAGTGATCCGGTGGTACCGCATGGAAGGGCCATCGCTCAACGGATAAAAGCTACCCTGGGGATAACAGGCTTATCTCCCCCAAGAGTCCACATCGACGGGGAGGTTTGGCACCTCGATGTCGGCTCATCGCATCCTGGGGCTGAAGTAGGTCCCAAGGGTTGGGCTGTTCGCCCATTAAAGCGGTACGCGAGCTGGGTTCAGAACGTCGTGAGACAGTTCGGTCCCTATCTGTCGTGGGCGCAGGAAATTTGAGAGGAGCTGTCCTTAGTACGAGAGGACCGGGATGGACGTACCGCTGGTGCACCAGTTGTTCCGCCAGGAGCATGGCTGGGTAGCTACGTACGGACGGGATAAGCGCTGAAAGCATCTAAGCGTGAAGCCCCCCTCAAGATGAGATTTCCCAATTAGTAAGACCCCTTGAAGACGACGAGGTAGATAGGTTGGAGGTGGAAGTGCAGCAATGCATGGAGCTGACCAATACTAATCGGTCGAGGGCTTATCCACAATCTTAAAACGCAGATTTGTTTCGGATTCAGTTTTCAGGAATTAAGTTTCCTGAAGCATTTACGCTGTAAATGCCCGTTTGGTGGCGATAGCGGAGGGGTTCCACGCGTACCCATCCCGAACACGACCGTTAAGCCCTCCAGCGCCGATGGTACTTGGACCGAAGGGTCCTGGGAGAGTAGGACGTCGCCAAGCGGACAACCACATTACGTGTGGTATTTTTTTTGCCCTTAATCTATGCATACATAGAAGGGCCCTTAGCTCAGCTGGTTAGAGCGCACCCCTGATAAGGGTGAGGTCGGTGGTTCGAGTCCACTAGGGCCCACCATTTTCCCTGATAGCTCAGTTGGTAGAGCACTCGACTGTTAATCGAGTTGTCACAGGTTCGAGTCCTGTTCGGGGAGCCATTTATGGAGAGGTGTCCGAGTTTGGTCGAAGGAGCACGATTGGAAATCGTGTAGGCGCCACAAGCGTCTCAAGGGTTCGAATCCCTTTCTCTCCGCCATGAATATTTTGTTTGTCTTAAGTGAGGCCCGTTGGTCAAGGGGTTAAGACACCTCCCTTTCACGGAGGTAACATGGGTTCGAATCCCATACGGGTCATATGGAGGCTTAGCTCAGCTGGGAGAGCATCTGCCTTACAAGCAGAGGGTCGGGGGTTCGATCCCCTCAGCCTCCACCATGATAATTTTATAAGATAGTATTTACAATGACGCGGGGTGGAGCAGCCCGGTAGCTCGTCGGGCTCATAACCCGAAGGCCGCAGGTTCAAATCCTGCCCCCGCAACCAATTTACTATCAAGCAAGACAACATGAAACAACGGTAAAGTGAAGGTATATCCTTTACTAACTGCAGCAGGATGAAGGGTTAAATACCTGGGAATCCGGCATACTATTACTGACGCGGGGTGGAGCAGCCCGGTAGCTCGTCGGGCTCATAACCCGAAGGCCGCAGGTTCAAATCCTGCCCCCGCAATATATGGAACCGTGGTGTAGTTGGCCTAACATGCCTGCCTGTCACGCAGGAGATCGCGGGTTCGAATCCCGTCGGTTCCGCCATCTATATAACTTCAGGGATGAGAACTCATAAGCTGGGTTCGTTGGAGCATAAGCTTCGTTAGCATTACATCGCAATCTCGTCACGTAGTGAAGAGTATCCCGTCGGTTCCGCCATTTATATAACTTCAGGGATGAGAAGTTAAAAAAGTTGTTTTACTTCCTGTTGGGGATTAGCCAAGCGGTAAGGCAACGGACTTTGACTCCGTCATGCATAGGTTCAAATCCTATATCCCCAGCCATTTAATGAGAGCCATTAGCTCAGCTGGTAGAGCACCTGACTTTTAATCAGGGTGTCGAAGGTTCGAATCCTTCATGGCTCACCATATTTTTGTAAAGTGTGCGCGTGTGGCGGAATTGGCAGACGCACTAGACTTAGGATCTAGCGTTTATGACGTGGGGGTTCAAGTCCCTCCACGCGCACCATGATTTTGCGGACGTGGCTCAGCGGTAGAGCATCGCCTTGCCAAGGCGAGGGTCGCGGGTTCGATTCCCGTCGTCCGCTCCAAATAGATTTTGCGCCCTTAGCTCAGCTGGATAGAGCGTTTGACTACGAATCAAAAGGCCGGGAGTTCGAATCTCTCAGGGCGCGCCATTTTTAATGAAGCAATTATAGGATTACGGGATGTAGCTCAGCTTGGTAGAGCACCTGGTTTGGGACCAGGGGGTCGCATGTTCAAATCGTGTCATCCCGATATTTCACACCTGTGCGGGTGTAGTTCAATGGTAGAACTTCAGCCTTCCAAGCTGATAGCGTGGGTTCGATTCCCATCACCCGCTTAATGAATGAGAGAAGCAGCCTTAATTGGCTGCTTTTTTTTTGCGTTCTTCCTTCTAAAGCAGCGATGGTATAATTAGGATATCAACAGAGGAGGTAATTGCAAGAATGGTGGGTATCCGCATTGTGTTTTTTGATCTGGATGGAACGGTTGTCGATAATCTTACGGAGCAGGTGCCGGAATCGACGGTCCGCAGTATTGCGAAGCTGCAGGAGAAGAAGATTCAGGTAGTTCTGGCAACAGGACGATCCTATTATTTAGCCAAGCCGGTCGGTGATATGCTGGGAGTAAGCAATTATATTAATTTTAGCGGTGCATACATAAGATTGCAGGACCATGAAATGTACAAGGACCCTATTCTGCCTCAAGACTTGGAACAGCTGCGGCGGATCAGTCAATTACGGGGGGACCATTTGTCCTGTTTTGGAATCGAAGAGAGCTTCTCCAATGGACTGGCTGCGGATATCGCTCTGCCGATTCTGAAGAATATTGATTGTCAGGCTATTCCGGATATGTTCACTGAACGCGAGGTGGAGTACATGGGGATGTGCTTGTTTCTGGATCGGGGGCAGATCGAAGAATACCGCCAGATTTCCGGGGATCTGCAGTTCTATCATTGGGGAGGCGATTACCCGAATGCCTATAACATTGAGCGGCTTGGAAACAATAAGGCCCGGGCGGTGGAGCGGGTTATGGCGCATTTTGATATAGAGCCTGGGGAAGCGATGGCTTTTGGGGATGGTGGCAATGATATAGAGATGCTGCAGACCGTTGGAACGGGAATCGCCATGGGTAATGCCAGTGACCGTTTGAAGGAACAGGCTGATTTCGTAACCCGCAGTGTGGACCAGGATGGAATCGAATATGCACTGAAGTATTATGGACTTATAGGTGATTAGTGATCCGGAACCTTGGGATGAATATAAGCGGATGATAAGAGCACGGGGGACCTTGGTCCCTCGTTTTTTATGCGGAGACGGTCTTTGTCAGGACAAAGGGGCCATTCGGAATCATCTTCACATACGTGCATTTATTGACAGAAACGAAGGCTGTAAGCTGCTATAGTGAAGGAATTGGATCAAAGGCTACAAATTCTGGGAGCTAAGGAGTAGGTATAATGACTGATAAAGTAATTCGAATATTCAAGATAATAAACGCGATCCAATCTCATCCGGGAATTACTGCGGCGGATCTGGCCTTCAAATGTGATGTCAACATCAGGACGGTGTACAGGGATCTAGAACTGCTGAGCCATATTGCGCCTGTAACCAATGAAGGCAGAGGCACGGGGTATAAATTTATGGGCAAGTTCTTCCTGTACCCGCTGGATTTCTCGGAGCAGGAGGCCTTGGCCTTCTCGCTGCTGCCTTCCGTGCTGAATCCCGATAAGATCCCTCCAGGCTTCTCCACCGCATATGATAAGGTAATGGGAACCCATCGGAAGGAGAAGTCCAAACAGAACGGGATTCTTGAGAACATCGCCGACATCATTCAGATGGGCACACCAGCGTACCGCAAGCAGAGCCGCAACTTTTTGCAGCCGATCATCAGTGCCATTCTGGAGGAAAAAAGCATCCGCACCGTGTATCATTCGCAATCGCGTAATGCCCTCACCCAGCGTGAGATCGATCCGTATTATTTGATTCCGCGTGACCAGCGCTTTTATCTGATCGGTTTTTGCCATTTGAAGCAGGCGATCCGCACCTTCCGAATCAGCCGTTTTCAGGAGGTAGAGGTTACGGACAGTCCGTTTGATAAAGGCGGCTTCAATATTAAGCAGTACCTGAAGAACACCTGGTCCATTGACCGAGGCAGCAAAAATATCACTTTCAAGGTCCGCTTTCATCCGGAAATCGCACGCTACATCAAGGAGGAGGAGCTGTTTGTCCATCCGCGAATGATAGACGAGCCAGGCGGCGCGCTGCTGTTCGAGGTGACTGTCAACAATGAAAAGGAATTTATGAAATGGATTCTGCAGTACGGGCCTAATGCGGAGATTCTGGAGCCGGCTTCGTCTAGAGAACGCTTGAAGCAGCAGCTCGAGCAGTGGACGCAGATGTACCGCCAGGAAGACGGAAACTCTTTGTCTTTGACTCCTGAGGGAATCGGTGATAAGCTTAGCTGAAGTTAGGCATTCCGTAGTAGCTGCGGGGTGCCTTGCTCTATTTTAGCGATGATTTTACATTAAATGTTACCTGAGCGGGAAAACGCCATGTACGATTTAACCCAAAGGAGAATGAATAATGATACAAGTCAAAGAGTTTGTGGATGCAGACAATTCCTATGCGGAGAACAAAGCGAATGAATTCCTGGCAGGCCTGCTGGAGGAGCAGATTGTGAATATTTGTTATGGTTCGGTGGTCAAATCCGCGCGTGACGGGTCAGAGCATCAGCGAACTACGATTCTGGTTGTGTATAAGACGTATGAAAAACAGTAGCTGGGGACACTTTTTCACGGGATTGTCTGTAGTTTCAACGTTAGGTTTGCTGTTCGCAATCATTTACTATGCGGTTTTGAAGTAAATGATTCAAGCAGAAATATTTAAAGAAAAGACGGCTACTCCCGCAGGCAGGAGGGCCGTCTTATTATTTAGGCAATTATATCTGCCAATGAATGACTATTGAATGTACATCCGGTTGTAATATTCCTCCAGCATCCGTTTGGTGGCAAATTCGGTGCGGGTGGTCTCAATGCTGCGTCTCATCATCTGTACCCATTTCTCTTGATCCTCATAAAAAGTAGGCACCACACGCTTCAGCAATGTATCATACAGTGCATCGCTGTCATGCTTATCCAGTACGGCGAAGTCGTTCGTCTCAAATCCGTCGCCAATCTGCCAGCCATTCTCGCCGTCGAGGCAGGCTTCCGGCCACCAGCCATCTAGAATCGAACAGTTAAGCACCCCGTTCATAGCCGCCTTCATGCCTGAGGTGCCGCTCGCTTCCAGCGGACGGCGCGGGTTATTAAGCCAGATGTCTGATCCCCGGGTCAGCTGCGCTCCAATCGTCATATCGTAGTTTTCGAGGAAAACGACGCTTTTCGGGTATTTTTTCATCATGGCGACCAGGTTGCTGACGATCAGCTTGCCATTGTCATCCAGCGGATGGGCTTTGCCGGAGAAGACGATCTGCACCTTGCCATTCTCCAGATAAGGCTCAATGATATCCGGCTGCGAGAAAATCAAATCACTGCGCTTATAAGGTGCCGCCCGGCGCGAGAAGCCTATCAAGAGGTTGTCGGCGTTCAGGGCAATGCCGGAACGTTCCTGGATGAACCGGATCAGCTCGCCTTTGATCTCCTTATGGACTGCCCATAGGTCGCCACCGCTCTCATAGGTGCGGGTGATTCGTTCATCGACCCAGGTAGGCGTGTGAATCGCGTTGGTGATGCCGATAATCTCCGATCTGCCGGCGACTTCCTTCCACATTTTGTTGGAGGTATCGGCATGCAGCTGGGCTACTGCATTGGAGATGCGTGAGAGCCGCAGGCCCGCTACCGTCATATTGAACGGCTCGCCGCCGATGCGCTCCATCTGGTCACGGGTCAAGCCGTTGAAGGCCCCCATATACTCCAGACGGTCGAGCGGATGGGTTTCGTTGCCTTCCTTGATCGGAGTATGCGTCGTGAACACAACCTCCTGGCGTGTAGCTTTCCAGGCCTCCTCAAACGTGCTGCCCCCGGACATTTTCTCACGAATCAGTTCGATGGCGGCTAGTGCGGCATGTCCTTCGTTGAAATGGTACACATCAATTGGGATCCCGAGCGCACGCATAGCCTTCACACCGCCGATACCAAGCACAATCTCCTGTGCAATCCGTTCCTCGCCGAACCAGCCATACAGCTGCCCGGTAATCCAGGCATCGTTGTTCTCGGGAATATCTGTATCCAGCAGGTAAAGCGGGTTGTTGCCAAAATGATCGGTCTTCCATACTTTGCAGACCACATCGGTTCGGCGGACCTTGACGGTAACCTTGACGCCTGTATCCTCAAGGAAATCATAAATGTAGTTGTAATAGGAGTCGTAAGGCTTGCCGTCAGCATCGATCTTCTGATCGGTGTAACCCTGCTTCCACTTCAATCCAATCGGGATGATAGGCGCGTTAATATCTTTAGCTCCTTTGATATAATCTCCGGCAAGAATGCCAAGACCTCCGGCGTACATTTTGAAATCGGAATGAAGCCCATACTCCATGCTGAAATAGGCTACGGACGGTAACTGGTTCTTGTTCACTTAAATTTTCCTCCTAATGTTATGGAATGAGGTGCAGTGAAGCTGCCGGTAGATCTATGGTGCAAACGTTTGCCTAAAAGGGTGTAAGAACTTTCTGTGGAAGCGATTGCACTCTAATTCTAGCACAGTTGAAGCGGAAATGTATAACGGAGATTTCGTGAAGGGAAATGACATTTGCTTCCTATTCGGCAGAAGTGATTGATTAAGTGCCGAGAAGGCCATAAGATAAGGAGATGAACTGACTGAATACTGGGGGACGCAGAGTGGATATCGTTGTAATAGGAAGCTTGAACATGGATATGGTCGTTCGTTCGGGCCGTGCCCCTGAAGCAGGGGAGACGGTTATTGGTGATAGCTTCGTGCTATCGGCAGGCGGCAAAGGAGCCAATCAGGCCGTGGCCGCAGCGCGGCTCGGCAGCACAGTGAGGCTGGTCGGCAAGGTAGGCGCGGATGCTTTTGGCAGCGAGCTGCTGGAGATTATTAAGCAAGAAGGCATAGATAGCGAATATCTGTCCGTAAGCGGCAGCCGGTCTACCGGAGTGGCTTCGATTGTGCTGGAGGAGAGCGGCGAGAACCGGATCATCGTCGTACCGGGAGCCAATATGGAGCTTACGGCAGACGATATTCAGCTGCTGGAGCCGGTGATTACCGGGGCTAAGCTGCTGGTTATGCAGCTGGAGATGGATCTGCACATGACGGAGCAGGCTGTCGGGATCGCCCATGCTTCCGGGATTCCGGTGATTCTGAATCCGGCACCTGCCCAGAGATTAAGCGATGAGCTGTTAAGCCATGTTACTTATCTGACGCCGAATGAAACGGAAGCGGGTATATTATCAGGCGTTCAGGTGGACAACCTCGACAGTGCACGGGAAGCTGCAGCCGTCCTGCTGCGAAAGGGCGTGCAGAATGTCATTATGACCTTGGGCGCACAGGGAGCGCTGATTGTTAATTCGCAAGGGCAGATTCATGTTCCCGGCTTCCCGGTGAAGGCCGTGGTGGATACAGTGGCCGCCGGAGATTCCTTCAATGGAGCTTTGGCGCAGCAGCTGACTGCTGGCCGCAGTCTGGAGGAAGCCGTAACCTTCGCGAACGCTGTCGGCGCACTGGCAGTGGGCAAGGCCGGAGCGATTCCTTCGCTGCCGACGCTGGCTGAGGTGGAGCAATTTCTGGAGCGCGCGGACAGCGTGCGATAGCATAGGACTGGTTAGATAAGGAGCTGGAGCTGCAATGAGTGGTACGTTAACGATTAAAAAGGTAGTGATTGGCACAGGGCAGCCGAAGATCTGTGTGCCGCTGGTAGGCGCCACGCTCGGCGAGCTGTTGCAGGAAGCGGAAGGCCTGAAGCGGCTGGCTCCCGACCTGGTGGAGTGGCGGGCGGATTTCTATGAGCAGGTGGAGGATCATGAAGCGGTACTGCACACGCTGGGAGAGCTTCGTGCCATCCTCGCCGATCTGCCGTTGATCTTCACCTTCCGCAGCGCCCGTGAAGGCGGGGAACGAGAGATCAGTGCCGAATATTATGCGGCGCTTAACAAGGCAGCGGCGAGGAGCGGCAACGCGGATCTGATCGATGTGGAGCTGTTCAGCGGCGAGGCTCAGGTCAAGGAGCTGGTGGCTGCGGCACACGAACACGGGGTGTTCGTGATTATCTCGAACCATAACTTCCATAAGACCCCTCCTGCGGAGGAGATTGTGGAACGTCTGCGCGCCGCCCAGGCCTTGGGCGGCGACCTGCCCAAAATCGCCGTGATGCCGCAGCAGCCCGGCGATGTGCTGACTCTGCTTGCGGCTACGCTGCAGATGAAGGAGCATTACGCCGACCGGCCGATCATCACGATGTCGATGGCCGGAACGGGGGCAGTTAGCCGTTTGTCCGGCGAGCTGTTTGGCTCGGCGGTTACTTTTGGCGCGGGGCAGAAGGCCTCGGCCCCGGGCCAGATGGCTGTCGCGGAGCTGCGGCAGGCGCTGGCGCTGCTGCACCGCGGGTTGTAGCGGGGGAGCAGGGGGGGAGACGGTGCTGCTGGCAGCATATAGTGGCGCTAATGAAAGCGCCACAAAGCATCCGCCTGGGGCGGATGCTTTTTTGACTGCTGAGACTGTCAGCTGATGAGTCGAAATTACTCTGGACCATGCGTGTTTGCCTACCTCTGAAGCTTATAGGTAATCTTGGGCGTTAAATTGGAGCGGCGAGTAGCTTTGGGCGTGTTATAGGGAAATAAGTTCACTAATGGGATAAAGCTTACTCAGCTAAGAACCAATAGTGTCTCGCATCAGCCAGTCTACGTAGAGTAAGGTTCTAGTTTACTTCTGCGTGCTGGTGTAGATCAGGACTGCATCTCTGAGGAATTCAGCCATCCCCGGTGCGTGCTTATCGTAATAGGCTGTAAATCGTTCGTCGGCTACATACATCTCTGCCACCCCGGCATGCGCTTCCTTGGAATAGCTGCTCCAAGAAAAGCCCAGCCACTGGCGGTGCAGGTCAGCGGCTTGCTGAGCCGGTTCACTGGCCGGATCTCCAGTCTGAATTGCCTGCTCCAGCAGCTGGAGCATGTCTTGCTCTACCTTTTGCATATCGGCGTATTGAGCCTCTGTCATGCCAAGCATCTGGCGGTTGGACTCATTCACCACATCATCTCCGTATTTGTCACGGATTTCCGCTCCGTATTTCTGTTCGTTGTCGTCTACCATTTTCTGCTTAAAGCCTGTGAATTTGTCTGCATTACTCATAATCATTCTCCCTTCGGTATGTGCCAGCGTCTGCTCGACAGTGGCGATTAATAGATCTAATTGTGTTCTGCGCTGCAGCAGCTGCTCATGATGCTCGCGCAGTGCGGTTGCTCCGTCAAAGGACGGTGAGGTTACCATCCCCCGGATACTCTCCAGCCCAAGCCCAAGCTCACGATAAAAAAGAATCTGCTGCAGCCGGTCCACCTCAGCCTGGCCATAAATGCGATAACCGGAGGAGTTGATTCTGGCGGGCTTCAGCAGACCAAACTCATCGTAATAACGCAGAGTCCGTGTGCTGACTCCCGCCAGCTTCCCAAGCTTCTGAACGGTATATTCCGTATCAATCCCTCCTCTTATATTCTGCAAGCGAGTACGCTGAGCGCCTTGTGGGCTGCTCGTTTCATGCGCTCCTGCTTACAAAGCTAACTCTATACCTTTACGTTGCGGCAAGGTCAAACACTTTTTTTGTTTTTTATTTCCTGCTTATAGACATAGATAAATGATGCCAACCTGTGTGGGAGATTATGCTTGGGCGGGTGAGGGGGGAGGGTGCGGAAATATGTATTTGTGGCTGGGAAGAGTGCTAGTGATAGGGGAGATGGTGGAGAGTAGCTGGGTTTGCTGATGCGTCCAAGCTCACGGACCGTATAGCCGTTATTTGCCTGAAAAGGCCTAATTTGCAGGTCTTGCGGACTGTATAGCCTCTATTCATGCTAAATCGGGCGGTTACAGGCTGATTTGGCATGAATAAGAGCTCCCGGGTCCGTTAGTGCTGCGAAAGAGCGCCAAAACGGCAAATAGCGGCGATGGAGTCCGTAAGCGGATGGAGCAGCAGAACGGGTGAGTGGGAATACGAGATCTGGCCATATGGGTGATGCTTCAAACGGGAGCATTCACAATTACCTATCAGGCATACTAACATTCGAAATACCAGGCCGCCGCTCAAATTATGAGCTGCGGCCTGGTAGTGCTGCCGTCAGGCAGAAATAAAGCTTGATTCTGATTCTAAAAGCATATAAGCGCCTGCCTACTCGTACAATTCCAGTTCAGCTACTGAAGTGGAATAAGCTCCGTTGTTAGCGGTAATGACCAGCCGGTAGCTGTCATAGTCGCCAGTGCTGGAGAGGGTGAAATAGTAGGAGGAACTCGGAGAATAGGTATTGGATTGGCTGCTGAGGACCACCCAGCTGCCGCCGTTACTGGAGCCTTGCAGGGTCCAGGTCTTCGGAACATTCGCCAGAGGCTGGGAGGAGGTTGTAAGCCTATAGCTGGTTACTCTCTTAGATGTGCCGAATCGGTATTGCAGATATCCTGTACTGCCGCTGGAGGTGGAATAATAAGTGCTGGTATCATGGTCAAAGGCCTTATAGGCTTCATGAAATGCCCATTCGCTGCTGGCGGATGCGGTGCCCGCCGGGCTGGTGTTGGATGTCATAACAGGAACAATATTGCCGGCAGCGCTGGCTCCGGTTAAGCTGATGGCGGAAGCAACAATCAGAGCCGCAAATACTATACCCACTTTTTTGAAGCTGTTTGTTCCTTGCAATTGCATGTTTGCCCATCTCCCTTTTCGTAGTTTTCATTGTGCAAACGTTTGTAGCACTCTATCACTGTAACCCAAGAGAGCTGAAAACTTTGTCGGAACTGAACAACTTTAAAAATATTTTTTCAAAAGGAGTTTTCCTGAAATTAGTTGAAATCACGAAATTAAATGAAATAAATAGTGAAATAATAATGAAATTATGATGAAATAATTGATTTTTATTTGAGTTATTTCTATGAAATGATAACTAATTGATGATTTTTGATTGTTTTTTAGAATAAAAATAGCCAATATCAAGGTATGAACAGAAAAATCTTAATATTCCTCTTCCCTTATTCGAATATATGTGATTTAATATTACTGAAATTATGTGAAATAAATAAAGGAATTATCTTCAACTGTTTCATATTGTTTCATCATGAAAGGAGGTTCGCTGCTCTTTGCATTTGTATGTAATTAGACACGCACAGACTACGATGAATATCGGACAAGGAGGAGGGGCGAATTGCGGGCTATCCGATATCGGCAGGTGGCAGGCCCAGCAAATACCGGATTTTTTCCAAAACATAAAGATCAAGACTATTTATTGCAGTCCCCTTAGAAGAGCGATTGTATCCGCATTGCCTCTTGCCCATTTTTGTAATTTGCCGATTATTCTTGTTCCTGAAATGTCTGAGATGTTTCTGGAAGAGTGGACGGAGTACAGGGATTATGAATGGCAAAGCCGCATTGAAATTGTAAGCGGTTACCATAATGTGCGATTCATACATACCCATGATCAGAATGAACAATGGTGGCCGGTATGGCCAGAGAAACCAAGTGCAGTAAGGGTAAGGGTACAATCTTTCTACGATGATCATCTCGCTCCGGAGCTAAGTACTGAGAACCATTTTGTTGTATTTGGGCATGGTCAATCTACGGCCGATCTGAAGCAAATCGCTAATCCTGGCGATACCATTCCTGTTTACAATGCAGGCATTGTCGAATTTGTTATGGATTCCGCCGGATTATGCAAGTCTGCTGTAGTGCATACAGAGCATCTTGGAATTCATGTTTCAGATTAATCTTGCAGCAACCAACAAAACAATTGAGAGGGGTTTAACAATGAAACTCACAAAAACAATACTTTTACTCTCAGTCCTTGTGACAGCAAGCAGTGTTAGCGCATGTTCAACAAACAATAACAATTCGGCTGCAAGTCCAAGCTCTCCAGCAGAGACCCACCCGCAGACAACCGGGACTGGGGAAGAAGAAGGACTGGAGCCAGAACCCGGTGCAAAATTAATTATCTGGGAAGGCAAAGACGAGAAGCCGTTCATCGATGCGATTGCACAAAAGTTTACAGCAAAATACAATATCCCGGTTGAATTTCAGGAAGTTCCTCCTACAGAGCAAAGGAAAAAATTGAAAACCGACGGGCCAGCCGGGTTAGGCGCAGATATTCTGATTATGCCTCATAATACGCTGGGGGATGCAGTTGCCTCGGGTATTATACTCCCAAATGATTTCTACGCAGAGGAAACCCAGGCAGGTTATCCCAAGGAGATTGTGGATGCTGTATCCTTGGATGGAATGATCTATGGATATCCCCGCAATGTAGAAACTTATCTTTTGTACTACAATAAAACGCTTGTTAACCAAAAAGACTTGGAGTCATGGGACAGCATCATTTCATTTGCCAAAGGCTATAATGACGTGGCCAATAATAAATTCGGCTTTATGTGGCAAGTAACTGACTTTTACTATAACTATTCATGGATTGCCAGCAATGGAGGGTATGTGTTCGGAGCTAATGGAACCGATCCTAAGGATATCGGCCTAAATAATGATGGCGCTATTGAAGGCATGAAGTTCTATCAAAGTTTACGTGAGGCGCTGCCTATTAATGGCGTAGACGCAACAGCGGACGTAAAAACAAACCTTTTTCAGACCGGAAAGCTGCCAATTAATATGGACGGCGTTTCTCAATTGGGTAATTTCACAGAGGAAAAGCTTGGATTCGAGGTGGGAGCCGTTCCGCTTCCGCCACTGCCAAATGGTAAATCCATGATCAGCTTTGCAGGAGTGAAAGCTTATTATGTAAGCTCATTCAGCAAATTTCCGAATGCCGCAAAGCTGTTTATCCATTATGCGACCACGGAGGAAGCGGCGCTGGAAAACTTCAAATTAACCGGTATTATTCCGACACGTAATGGCATGGACACAGTTCCTGAGATTACCAGCAATGAAATTGTAAAGGCCTTCACGAATCAAATTAAAAATTCACAGCCGATGCCGAACGTTCTTCCTGCAACCCAAATCTGGGGGCCTTCGACCGCTGCGTTGGAATTGATCTGGAATGGCGGCGATGTGAAGGAGATTCTGGATAAGTCTGTAGAAGACATTAAAGCCGGAATTGAACAACAGGCTAAAAAATAAAATTCAAAGTTCTAAACTTAATTCAAAGGAGTGCAATCCTGAAAATGAACCAGCATAGGAAGAGAGCCGTATTTCTCTCCATCATGGCTATGGGACTTGGGCAAATATATAATCGCCAGTATATCAAAGGAATTCTGCTGCTCCTCCTATATGGCTGCGGATTATATTACGTCATCTTGAATTTGAAGCAGGCATTGTGGGGAATTGTTACTCTTGGCGAGAATAATCAGCATCTCGAACTGGTCGGGAAGGTATACAAGATGGTTCCCGGCGATCATTCGATTTTCCTGATTGTGCAGGCCTTGATTGTCTTATTTGCCTTCATGGTATTTATCTGTGCATACATTGCAAACATTAAAGATGCCTATCGGGTTGGAAAGCTTCGTGAACAGGAGGGTATACCCCGGAATTTCATCGCTACTCTGTACTATATTAATCAACAGAAATTTCCGCAGTTAATTATTGCCCTGCCGCTTGCGTTCGTGTTGTTTTTCACCGTATTGCCGTTAGTGTTTTCGATTATGGTTGCTTTCACCAATTACTCTTCTCCAAAGCATTTGCCTCCTGCCAATTTAATTGATTGGATCGGATTTGAGGCATTCAAGGAATTATTCACCTTAAGCAAATGGGCTAGAACCTTCTATGGAGTATTCACATGGAATATTATCTGGGCGGTTCTTGCGACTATAAGCACTTTTTTTGGAGGATTTGGTGTAGCGCTTATGGTTCAGCATTCAAGAACGCGCTTTAAATCGTTCTGGCGGACGATCTATATTCTCCCCTTTGCGATTCCCAGCTTTGTTTCGTTCTTAATTATGCGCAATATGTTTAATTCTCAGTTCGGGCCTGTCAATCAATATCTGAAATGGTTGGGTATTCAAGGTCCTGCATGGCTCTCGGATCCAACCTGGGCCAAAGTAACGGTGTTGCTGGTTAATCTCTGGCATGGTTATCCCATATCGATGCTGCTCATTATAGGAATCCTGACGACAATTCCCAAAGAGCTATATCAAGCGGCGGAAGTAGATGGAGCATCGGCATTTCAGAAATTTAATATGATTACATTTCCAAGCGTCATGTTCTCACTATCGCCAATACTGATTGGCATGTTCGCCGGAAACGTAAACAGCTTCAGCACTATTTTCTTGTTAACCAATGGCAATCCGGCCAACAGTGAGTATCAATTTGCCGGCAGCACAGATATTCTGATCACGTGGTTATACAACCTGACAATGAACCAGGGGAATTACAATTTTGCCTCCGTAATCGGCATCATTATCTTTGTTATACTGGCGAGCTTGTCTATTTGGAATTTCCGCCGGACGCGTTCGTTCAGAGAGGAGGATGTGAACTGATGGTGAATAAGCTGAAGCTGAAAAATATATTAAGCACTACAATGCTTCACTTGGCACTCCTTGTTATTGCGATTGTGACCATCTACCCGGCGCTATGGGTCGTATTGGCTTCCTTTCGGCCGGGAACAGCGTTATACAGTGAGCATCTCATTCCAGAGCGATTTACATTAGTGCATTATAGAAGCTTGTTCGAGCTCTTCCCATTTGCAGAGTGGTATGTCAACACCCTTAAGATCGCAGTTGTTTCGATGGTGTGCAGTACTTTTTTTGTTCTGTTGACGGGCTATGCCTTTTCGCGATTTCGATTCTATGGACGTAAAGGCCTTATGACCTCATTGTTTGTACTCGGAATGTTCCCGTCTTTCATGAGTATGATCGCTGTTTATATTCTGCTTTTGAATATGAATCTGCTAAATACCCATTCCGCATTGATATTTGTCTATTCGGCGGGAGCCGCCATGGGGTATCTGCTGGTTAAGGGATATTTCGACACTATACCAAGAAGCCTGGAAGAAGCCGCAAGAATAGACGGAGCCAATCATTGGATCGTATTCTTCAGAATCTTTGTACCGCTGTCCAGGCCTTTAATCGTGTACCTGTCAGTGACATCGTTTGCCGGAGCGTTCAATGACTTTATCTTCGCACAGCTGGTATTGCGAACGAAGGAGCAGCAGACGCTTGCTGTTGGACTATACAACATGGTGAGCAGCCAGTTCTCTACGCAATTTACGCTGTTCGCAGCAGGGTGTGTACTGGTCGCGTTGCCGATTACACTAATATTCATGTTCCTTCAACGGTTTCTAGTGGAAGGTCTGACTGCAGGCGCGGAAAAAGGATAATGGTTGTGAAGGAGAATGGAGGAGAAGCAGTGTTTGATTTACACACGCATCACGAACGATGCGGCCATGCTGTAGGTTCACTGGAGGATTATATAGAGAAAGCAATAGCAAAAGATGTACAGATTCTTGGTATTTCGGATCATTCGCCTTATTTCTTTGCAGATGAGGACCAGCCATATCCGGGATTGGCAATGGCAAAAAGTGAATTTTCCAACTATGTGGAAGAGATCATGCGCTTGAAGAAGAAATACGAGGGCCACATCGAGCTGCTGATCGGCGTTGAATCGGATGTATTTAAGGAATATATTCATCTATATGGTCAAGTCTATGCCCGCTTTCCCCTCGATTATGTCATAGGGTCGATTCACTTTACTTCCCCGTTCAAAATATTGAAAGGCTTGGATTGGAATGCCGCTTCCGATCAGGAACGACAAACGGAATTTAAACGGTTTATGGAGCTGACACAGCTTATTATTCAGAGCAACTGGGTTAATATCATCGGCCATCTGGACAGGTTTAACCGGGGGTTCTCATCATTCGCGGAGATGCTTGCTCCCCATATGGACTCCATCCTTAAAATGCTGGCAGAAAAAGGTGTCGCACTGGAAGTGAATACAAGCGGATTCCGTAATTCCGAGGTGTGGTACCCTTCTATGGAAGTGATTGAGCGGGCCCACTTTTTTGGATTGGATGTTACATTTGCCTCTGATGCGCATCATCCGGACCGGATTGGAGACGGGTGGGAAATGGTCCGAGATATCCTGCGGAATATAGGCTATAAACGTTGGGTCATTTTCAGACAGCGGAGGCCTGTTTATTTGGATATTCAATTTTGAAAGTGGGCGGCGAGTGAAAGGAGGGGGAAGATATGGGCTTCATAAGTTCAAGCATATGGGAGATTACTTATCTGGATATGACTCTGCGTATATTGCTGGCCTTATTGCTCGGCGGATTGATCGGGCTTGAGCGGGAGATTAACAATCATGCAGCTGGATTCCGCACCCATATCCTGGTTTGTGTCGGCTCTGCAACCATTATGTTGCTGTCTATCTACGGATTTAGTGACTTCGTGAATGAGACCAGTGTCCGCATGGACCCTGCCCGTCTGGCGGCGCAAGTCATCACCGGGATTGGTTTTCTGGGAGCGGGGGCTATTATTCGTACGGGCTCCTATGTTTCTGGGTTAACGACAGCGGCTTCAATCTGGATCGTATCGGCTATCGGTCTCTGTGTAGGAGCGGGATTTTATTTCGGAGCGGTACTGGTTTCTTTTCTGGTGCTGGTCAGCTTGTTTGTATTCAATAAGTGGGAGAAGTACATGCTGGGTAAGTACAAGAAGCACGAACTAAGCATGGAAATTTATGACCGTCAGGATATTCTGGGGAAGATTGTGGAGGTATTAGGAGAGCAGGGTATACAAATTCACAAACTCAGAGTTCAATCTAATAAGAAGGAAGAGCTTCCGCAGACTGTATGGGTTCAAATAAGTATTAAGATGTCCCCGGCAGGCAAGATTATGAAGGCAGTCAGCGCCATTTCCGCTTTGGATGAAGTGCTCTCCATCGAGGTGCCGACTTTCTCTAATCTTACCAAAGTTCCTATGAGTCCCGAGCAATCGGTCAAAGGATAACTAAATTAGAACGAATAATAATAAGACAGGAAATATGGTATGATATTTCTATATTGCATAAAGTGAAATTCTTTTAGTTTCGGGGGTGATTGAAATCTCTACTATTAAAGAAGTTGCTATTCTCGCTGGCGTATCACCCGCTACCGTATCCAGAGTGATCACCCAGAAGGGGAATATTTCCAGTGAGACTAGAGCCAAAGTATACTCTGCCATGGAGCAGATCAAATATGTGCCGATGCAATCACAGTCGCAAAGTAAATCCGCAACAATCAGCTTCTCGATCGCGAGAGATCCCAAAGAAATGCTCGGGAATCCCTTTTTCAGTGATGTGCTTTGCGGAATATCGGATGCGGCCAAGAAACTCGATTACAACGTCCAATTCTCGCTTTATTATACTGCTCAGGAACAGATTGAGAAGACGATTCAGCTGTTTAAGAGGAAGCAGGCGAACGGGTTTATCTTTACCAGTGTCATGTCCTCGGATAAGGATTTATTGTTGAAAAGCATGCAGGACAAGGGTATCCCATTCGTTATGATCGGGAGCAGCCTGAACCATAGCGTATTCTCCGTCCATAATGATAATGTTCGGGATAGTTACATGGCTACCAAATATATGCTGGGTAAAGGCTATCGCAACATTCTGTTTCTGACTCCTAATCTAAAGCAAGATGTCATGTATGACCGGATTCATGGATTTCAGCGGGCAATTGAAGAGAGCGGTGAGGATGCTTCGGCGCATATCGTGAATTGCAGCAACGAAGAAGTGGATATTGCGAGAGCTCTGGATAAGGTGATAGAAGATGGCGTCAACTTCGATGCGATCCTGACGATGGAGTGCATTATGTCTTTGATTGCAATGAAATATTGCCAAAGCAGGAATATGAATGTGCCGCAAGACGTCGGAATACTGTCCTTTAATAATGCCCCCTATTTAGACAATGTATCACCATCAATTACCGGCTTGAACTTAAACCCCTCTGTACTTGGGGCGGAAGCGTTCCAGCTCCTGTATGAACTGATAGATACTAAGCCGCAGGCGATGGTACAGAAGAGTGTAACGCTGCCTTCGGAAATTATTGAGCGGCAGTCTACTCAACGTGTCTTCAAGTAGTCAAAAAACAGGGACCGTGGATAGAAACACGGTCCCTTTGCATTTCTTTTTTTAAAATATAAGAATTTATATGTTGCACGCGATAAATTAACCTTCTATTTCTCGCTGAAACGCCCCGTCCTTTAAAGGACGGCGTAGCCGTTTCTGCTTGTGAAATGGTAGTTTGGACGCAGTCGTCCGGCAGGCAATATGAGCAACGGATTCTGATGTCGACATATCAGCGGCAGTTCCCCAAGTATGCCTGCGGGGAGACTGCCGCTGTTGTGTAGAATACAGAGCTTGTCTATTTCGCCCCGGTCTGGGCCGCGAAATACGCCTGCAGCTCTGCGAGCTTGCGGGGGTCGGCGAGGACGGTTTTGTCGGGGAAGTAGTGCTCCTCGACCAGTTCCCAGGTGGGCACAATCTTCTGCGAGGTCATCGCCTTGATGGCCACCTTGACCGTCTTGCGTTCGCGCGCGTTCGAGAAGGTGTCCTTGTAATGCTGAGCGCGTTCGAAGTCGAGATCCGTGAAGAGCGCGCGGAAGATCTCCGCGGTCATCTTGGCATCATCCAGCGCGCGGTGGGCCGAGCCGGACGGCTCCAGCTCCAGCAGGGCCATGGCCCCTTCGACGCTGACATCATTGCTGAGGCCCCGTGCTCGAAGCAATCCCTTCAGCAGATCGAAATACGTCGCCTGCATCCAGTAGGCATCATCGATCTTGTGCATGCGCACATCCTGGATGATCCGCTTCATGTCCTCACCGCCCCAGGTGAGCAGCAGCACACCGTCGGTACTGAGGTCCAGCCAGGCCCGGAAGGCGGCAATGACCTTGGGGAAACGGTCCGCGACATCAATGTCCTCTTGCGGGATACCGGTTTTTTTCTTGATGAAGGAATTGAGGGTAGAGAAATATATGGGTTTGATCAAGGAAGAGAATTCATCCTTATATTGCAATGAAGCGTCTAACCGGACAGCTCCAATCTCAATGACCTCCATAGGGTGCTCGCTGGCAAACTTACGGCCGTTGAATTCGATGTCCAGAATAATATAATCCACAGGTACTTGCCTCCGTTTCAGTGACTGGCGCGTTCGCTATAATACTGCATTGCGCCGACTTTTCTATTTTAACAAAAAAAGCGCTCCCGTGGGGATTTCAGCAATAACCTCTTAAAGTTTTGTAAGCATACCCTCGTCGACTCTGCTTCGTCAAAACATGCTTCGTAAGCATAACCCTAGTTTGAGCTTACACCGAATATTCATTCTTAAATTTATCTTAATATAGTTGGGTAAGAGTAGTACTGATTGGGGTAATTAACTAAGATGGCTCATACAAAGTTTGACAATAATACATAACACGGACGGGAGGAACGGTTGTGAAGCTGTACGTTACAGTCAAAAGCCTGGGAAAACGCAAGCCGGCCTTGGCCCGGCGGGAGCTGGTGCTTCCGGAGCCGCCGAAGTCGCTGGAGGCTTTGCTTACAAGTATCGTATCCGTCCAGGTGCAGGAGTTCAAGGACAGACAGGGTCAGGGTGAGGTAATCCCTTTTTTGACCGGGAATGAGATTCAGGCGCAAGGTGAAATTGGAAAAGTAGGCTTTGGGAGTCTGTATAACGACGCTGTACCGGATGAAGAGAAGGCCATAGCGGCAGCGTTGCTTGCGTTCAAGGATGGACTGTACCGGGTGTTTCTGCAGGATGAGGAATACACCGGGCTGGATGATCCGCTGCAGTTGGAAGAAGGCGCTGAATTGGTGCTGATCAGGTTCACAATGCTGGCCGGAAGCTTATGGTAGGGGAGGAATAGGGAGAATGGTTAAGATAGATATTGAAGAATTGGAAACGAACTGGTATGAGGAGATGGAGAAGCGGGCCAAGACTCTTGATCAGGGGGAACGTGAATTGGCCGCAGCTCTGCTGGAGCTTAGCCGCTGCAATTATATCCATGACACGGATAAGGAGTACCAGACATTTATTGCACAGCTTCAGGCACATGGCGGAGGAGAACCCGGGCAGGTGTCGGAACCGCTGCAGAGGGTGGTGCAGAAACTGTTCAGTCCCTACACTGCTGCGGTAACAAGTTACATAATGGAGCATGCCACCGAATATCCGAACAGCCAGGGGTATTCCCGCAGGCCTTACCGCAACGGGAACCTCGCTGCGCATCTCCCCAAGATTCTCAATAAGCTGAATTCGCTGCTGTTTATGGAGCGGATCGGCTTATCTCTGGAGAGTCATCTGAAGAACAACAATAAGGAAGATAACTATCAGCAGTATTATCGCATTTATATGGTCTTGGCGGACGTGATTGCTTACGAGCTGGACCGCAGTAACAACACTATCCTGGAGCTACTGAAAGAGATGGTCTACGGGGATAACCAGGCTTCGCTGCTCAGCCAGGATATGCTCCGCGGAATGGTGATGTGCCACCGGCCGGATGTGGCAGCCATGCTCGGCGAGCTGCTGCTGGCCGCCCGTCTGCAGGAGGGGCTGCGCCAGTCCATAGTAGAGAAGATGGATGAAGGCACGCTGGAGAACAACCTGTACTTGCTGAAGCTGATTATCGACCATGAATTCATCCGCTTCAGCTCAGTGGTCCGGGCGGTTGGCGTATGGACAGGTATGGGGCTGGAAGCCCAGAACCAGCGGGTGGCCCAAAGCATAATCGAAGAAGCCTACCAGGTGCTTACGGATGAAGCGCTGAGAGAGCAGTGGCGTTCTGATTCCAATGCGAACCATGTGTACCTTAGCCTGTGGGCGACGGCGATGCATGAAGAGAGCGACCTTCCCGCTGTGATCGAACCGCTGATGGCTGAAGGCCGGCTGTACCAGAAGATTATAGCCCAGTATGTGCTGGGCAACAGCCAGAATCAGGAGGTGCGCCTGGCAAGCGCACGGATGTATCTGCATGAGCAGGACCCTGAGCTGCTGAACTGGGTTCTCAATAATTACGCCTACAGCTACGACAAAATGTGGAGAGCGAGCAAGGATGACGGACCAGCGATTGAAGTAAGGCGCACACCTCAGCTGGAGGACAAGACAGAGCGGCGCCGTGATTTCCTTGCGCTACAGGCGATGGTTCTGAACTCGGAGCACCGCGAGGTCTCGGGCCAGTCCAAGGTACTGGACTTCCTCCAGTTCAATTACAGCACAGAAATACCGCTGCAGAAGATGCTCTATCTGGCTGCCTATGACATGGACAGCGAATGGATTGCCGAGATGATCTTGATGAAGGAGCAGCTGAGCGGCAGTGTGCGTGCCGATCTGCTGCAGTATTTCATAACTGATCCAGAGCATCCCATGCAGCGGGAGTTTATCTTCGCCAGTCTGGCTGACAAAAGCATCAAAAACCGCGAGCTGGCGGTGAGCCAGGCCACCCCGCTGACCCTGAGCCAGGAAGAGCTGATCATGGCCGAAGGCCTGCTGAAGCTGAAGACGGGTTCGTTGCGCCAAGGCGTGACCCTGATGCTGCTGAACCAGCCTGATGAGTCGCTGCAAGGCTCTATTGCCCGGCTGCTGCAGGGCAAGCATGAGCTGCAGCGGCTGGCGGCGCTGGAGCTGGTTACGGTGCTGTTCGAGGGCGGACAGCGAATTCAGCTGTATGAAGCGGTACGGCCGCTGGTGGACAGCATCACTAGCCCATCGGCGAAGGAGCGCGAGCTGCTGCTCCGGCTGGAGCAGAAGAACGAATATACCCGTGACAACGGGTTCGGGCTGTATCAGCCGGGTGAGACGGAGGCGTGGCTGAGCGAAGGGCCGTTGCCGGGCGACTTCCGCTGGGATCAGGTGTTCCGGTTGACGATGGACGAAGTGAAGCAGTTTGTGGAAGGGCTGAACGCCAAGATTCACGAGCACCGCGAATTCGAATATGAGGCGGAATTCTACGGCGGGCATAAGGAGAAGATGCTGCTCGGAACGGAACTCAGGCCGACTACCTTCACTGTGCGGCAGGATGGGGAAGAAACAGCTACTCAGCTGGAGCAGTATCCGCTCCATGAGGTCTGGTCTGCTTACCTTAAAGAGAGCGGTTGGGATTCCCGTAAACTGCTGGAACTGAAATTCCATCTTGGTATGGACGATCTGAACAGAACGATGGAACGTTATTACAGGTTCTTCAGAGGTGAGGTCGATTATGGGGAGTTGAGCAAAATCAAGCTGATGGAGGGCTGGCGGCGGGAGTTCACGGAGCGCCTGTACCCGGTGGAGCAGATTGCCGCGGTCAAGGCACTGCTGGAGAAACAGCCCTACAGCAGACCGCTGCATATTCTGATCCATGCATTTGTGGCAGATCATTGGACACAGGAGAACTTCACCTTGGCCAATGGGGCGCTGAACGCATTAATGGAGGCGATGCTTCAGGACAACCGTGCCGGCGAATTGGCTATGCTGAACGTGCTTGGAAATCCATGGATCTCCATGATGTGGCGGAAGCAGGAGGACCTGGAGACGTTCAGAACCAGATTCCGATCCTTCTATACCTTCGACCGACTGGATGGGGGAGTTCCAGTGTCCTCCCATTTATCATTGGAAGACTTCTTCAGAGCCTATGAAGACGGTCTGATCGGAGAGGGCGAGGTATTCAAGGAGCTGCTGTCCAGCCCGGATAGCCGCAATCATATGCGGAATATGACCTCTGGGCGGCATGACATCGTCGGCAGCAGCGTGAAGCTGCGGGAGATCCGCACCCGAACCCTTGAGCGATTGCTTGAAATCGAACTGAAGCGCGGGGATCTGCCCACAGAGGTTACTGCGCTGGTCATGAGTCTGGAGCGTATTGAAGGAATGGAATATTTCATCCGCATTCTGGCCGGTCTGGACAAGGAGACCTTTATTCGCGGATATCTCTACGGATACGGGGACAGCTTCACCAAAAAAGAGTCCTTCAGCAATCTGCTGAAGATCAGCCACCCGCGCGAAGGGGAGGATGCCGAGCTGCTGAAAGGTCTGCTGAAGCAGCTCGGCATCTCCGACAAGCGGCTGCTGGAAGCCGCGATGTATGCGCCGCAATGGATTGAGATTGTTGCTGCTTACCTAGGCTGGGAGGGACTGCGCAGCGCCGCCTGGTATTTCCATGCGCATATCAATGAGAGCTTCTCCGCAGAGAAGGAGACGGTGGTCGCGCATTATTCACCAATTACACCGCAGGATTTCAATGATGGGGCTTTTGATGTGAATTGGTTCCAGGACGCCTACCACACGCTCGGCCAGGAGCGGTTCGAGCTGCTGTATGAATGCGCGAAATATATCTCTGCCGGGGCGAACCATCGCCGCTCGCAGCTGTTCGCGGATGCTACGCTCGGCAAGCTGAAGCTTGAAGAGATGAAGGTTTCCGCTGCGCAGAAGCGGAACAAGGATCATCTGCTCAGCTACAGCCTGATTCCGCTGGGCAAGCAGCGTGACCGTGACCTGCGGGAGCGGTATGAATTCATCCAGCAATTTCTCGCGGAGAGCAAGAAATTCGGGGCCCAGCGGCGGGCCAGCGAAGCGCTGAGCGTACGGATCGCGCTGGGCAATCTGGCGCGCAATGCCGGATATGCCGATGTGACCCGGCTGATGTGGGATATCGAGGCGCGGAAGCTGGATGAGCTGGAGCCGTATTTTGCACCTTATGCGCTGGATGAGGACACTACAGCCGTGCTGCAGATCGACGCGGAAGGTCAAAGCGAGCTGGCCGTTACCAGCAAAGGCAAGGTGCTGAAGTCGGTGCCGGCCCGCTTCAAGAAACATCCGCATATCGAAACGCTGAAGGAGATCAGAAGCGAGCTGACCGCGCAGTACCGGCGCGCCCGCCTGGAGCTGGAGCGTTCGATGGAGTCGGCCAGCGCGTTCACGCTGGAGGAGATCAGCGGACTGGCGCGCAATCCGATCCTTGCGCCGCTGCTGCTGGCGCTGGTGCTGAAGAGCAGCACAGGTACGCTAGGGTATTTCGATCCGGTGGCGTCTGCGCTGAACGATCCGGCAGGTAAGGCTGCGCAGCTGGAGCCGCAGGAGAAGCTCTACATTGCCCATCCGCTTGATCTATACAACAGCGGACAATGGAGCCTCTTCCAGAAGGACCTGTTCGACCGCCAGCTCCGCCAGCCATTCAAGCAGATCTTCCGCGAGCTGTATCTGCCGAACGCCGATGAGCTGGCGAATGTGACCGGCTCCCGGCGGTATGCCGGGCACCAGGTGCAGCCGAACAAGACGGTTGCCCTGCTGCGGGGACGGCAGTGGACCGTCAGTTATGAAGAGGGACTGCAGAAGGTATTCTACGGCGAGAACCTGATTGTGCGGCTCTATGCACAGGCGGACTGGTTCTCACCTGCCGACACCGAAGCGCCTGCACTCGAAACCGTGCAGTTCTTCGACCGGAAGACCTATAAGGAGGTGCCGCTAGATCAGGTGCCGCCGCTGGTGTTCTCCGAGGTCATGCGCGACATTGATCTGGTCGTAAGCGTGGCCCATGTCGGCGGCGTTGATCCGGAAGCCAGCCTGACCACCGTCGAGATGCGCAGCGTGATCGTGAAGGAATCGCTGCGTCTGCTGAAGCTGGATAATGTCAGCCTAGACGGCAATTATGCCCGGATTGCAGGCAGCCTGGGTGAGTATGCGGTACATCTGGGCAGCGGTATGGTATATAAACAGGCCACGGGAGCACTCCACATCATCGCCGTCCACTCCCAGCACCGGGGCCGCCTGTTCCTGCCGTTCCTGGATGAAGACCCGCGTACAGCGGAGATTCTATCCAAGATTGTGCTGCTGGCGGAGGACAAGAAGATTAAAGATCCACAGATCCTGATGCAGCTGCAATAATCCTGCAGCAGGCAGGCAAGTTCTGACAGACAAAGGGGTGTCCGGCAAGCCGTTACAGGTGTGCCGGACACCTTTTTGACATCATAATATGGGAGCAAAGATGAATTGAACTATCCAATTCCAGAGTGTACGATACAGGAGTGTGATTTATATACAGCCGTGTACGCCGTGAAAAAGGAGAGAAGCTGATGAAGATTAGAGTGCTGATTGCAGATGACAACAGCTTCATCCGGGAAGGGATGAAGATTATCCTGGGCACCTTTGAAGAATTTGAGGTGCTGGCCACCGTGGGGGACGGGCAGGAGGCAGTGGACTTCTGCCGGACTCATGAAGTGGATGTAGCGCTGCTCGATGTCCGTATGCCCCATATGAACGGGGTCCAGGCCACGCGTCTACTGAATGCGGAAACGTTGGCCAAACCGCTGATTCTGACCACTTTTGATGATGATGAATATATTATTGAGGCTATCCGGCACGGAGCAAAGGGTTATTTGCTGAAGAATAATGACCCCGAGCGCATCCGGGAAGCGATTAAGAGTGTACATAACGGAAACAACGTTATCCAGGATGTGGTCCTGGATAAGCTGATTGAAAGTATGGGCGGGAGGCAGCAGTCGGAAGCAGCAGAGACTTCCTCCCCGCTGAAGGAAGAGACAATGGAGTTCCCCTTTGACCGGACGTTGTTCACCAGGCGTGAGCTGGATGTGATGTCTTTGATTGCAGAGGGTCATTCCAATAAAGGCATCTCCGGCAAGCTGTTTATCTCTGAGGGTACCACGGCCAACTATATTACTTCAATCCTAAACAAAACAGCTCTCCAACACCGTACCCAGATTGCGATCTATTACCTCACAGGCCATACCCACACCTATGAAATCTAACGAACCCGGAAATCTCTTGCCACTGTGGAATGCAGGCCACAAGGGGATCATGATATTCTTCGTAATCCTGATGGCCGGCTTCACGTCCACTGAGCCTAATCGGCGGCTGGTGCTGTACATCCTGATCTATGTCGCGCTGAATACAATGATTTCCCTTGCCGCAGACGGCAGGGTCCATCGGTGGCTGATCTGTGTGAATCTGCTCTATCTGCTCGGTTGTATGCGGTATATTGATCCGCAATTTGCGCTATTGCTGCCGCTCGGACTCTGTGAGCTGGCGGCTCTTCCGCATCTTTCGGCCAGGCAGGGAGTGTACATCCTATTCGCCTTGCCAGTGCCGGCATTATTCATTTCAAGCCCGCTGCTTGTCTTCTACAGCTGCGCTGCCGCATTGACGGTGCTCAGTTATCTGCTGCTGCGGCGGCAGAGCATCCGCTCCGGCAAGCAAGACGCAGAGCTGGAGCGGATGCGCCGGGAACTGGAGTCGCTGGTCCTAAAGCACAGCACCAATCATGAACTGCTGAAGGCTTCGGAATATACAGCGAAGCTGGAAGAACGGAACCGGCTGGCCCAGGAAATTCATGATGGGCTTGGACATGCCATGACCGGAGCGCTGATCCAGATGGAGGCGGCCAAGCTACTGCTGCACAGCGATGCACCCAAGGCGGAAAGGCTGCTGCAGAATGCGATAGGAATCTCCAAGCAGGGAATAGAAGAGATTCGTCTGACGCTTAAGAATAACAAGCCTGCACCGCAACAGCTGGGACTCAACCGGCTTAAGGCAGCTGTGGAAGACTTCGGAGGAAGAACTGGACTGATGACCTCCCTTACGCATGAAGGCGACATGGAGCGGATCAGTCCGCTGCACTGGAGAATTATCCAGGAGAATGTAACGGAGGCCCTGACCAATTCGGCCAAATATGCGGGATCCTCCGCTGTGCATGTGCGGATCAGCGTGCTGGGGCATTACGTGCAGGCTGTGGTTTCGGACCGGGGGCAGGGTGCTCCGCGCATTGTAAAAGGCCTCGGGCTGATCGGTATGGAAGAACGGGCAGCGGCGCTGGGTGGCACAGTCATTGCCGACGGCCATGAAGGATTCACAGTGACCACGCTGCTGCCCTATGGAAAAAGATGAGAAAACTCATACAACAAGGATGAACTTATGCACTGACATAAGGGCATCCTTTTTTCTTAAAATAATACTGTCATAAAGCAAAAAAGGGAGGCAAGCAGAATGAACGTATTGGAGCTTCGCGGTCTGACCAAAAAATTCGGTGATTACATCGCCGTCGACAATATGTCGCTTTCGATCAGGCAGGGGGAAATATTCGGGTTCCTGGGCGCCAACGGTGCCGGTAAAAGCACAACCATTAACATGATATCCATGCTGCTGCGTCCTTCAAAAGGCGAGATTCGCATCTTGGACAAGGATATTATGCAGCAAAGACGGTTCGCCAAGCTGAATCTGGGGATTGTACCCCAGGATCTGGCGATTTACGAGGACATGACCGCTTATGAGAATGTGAGTTTTTTTGCCGGACTGTACGGCCTGCGGGGTGCCAGACTGAAGGAACGCTCGCTGGAAGCTCTGGCCTTCGTTGGCCTTAGTGATAAAGCCAAAGCATTGCCGAGGACCTTCTCCGGAGGGATGAAGCGGAGGCTCAATATTGCCTGCGCCATTGCCCACAAGCCCAAACTGATTATTATGGACGAGCCGACCGTAGGCATTGATCCGCAGTCCCGCAATTATATCCTCGCTTCGGTACGGGCACTGAATGAAACGGGCAGCACAATCATCTACACCAGCCATTACATGGAGGAGGTAGAAGAGATCTGCTCACGAATCGCAATTGTTGACCATGGCAAGATTATTGCCGAAGGCACCAAGGAGCAGCTTAAGGCGAGTATCACGGATGTGAAGGAGATTAGTCTGGACATCAAATCACCGGAAGGAACGGAAGCCGGTCTGCTGCAGTCCCTTCCGGGTGTACGGCTGGTGATGCAGGAGGCGGGCCAGCTGCGGATTCAGAGCGATGTGGGCATGGAGAACTTAAACCTGATTCTGAGGAAGCTGCTGGAGGAAGGCGTAGAGATTTGCTCCGTCGAGGAGCGGGAGCCGAATCTGGAAACAGTATTCCTGACGCTTACCGGTCGTAAGCTGAGAGACTAATCCAAGCGATGGAAGGAGGGGAACCGTTGAATACGTTAAGAATTGCTTACAAAGAAATCAAACATGGAGTGCGTGACTGGGGAACGATGCTGTTCATGCTGGCATTCCCGCTTGCGTTGATCCTGATCTTGGGATTGACGTTGACGAATGCTTTTGAGAGCGGCGTGGACCTTGCACCGGTTAAAGTGCTGGTCCAGGATTCAAGCAGTAATGTGGAACTGTCGAAAGCTTTTCGCTCGTTCTCTGACGGTATGGAGCGCGCGGGGGTGCAGACCGAGCTTGCGGCTGAGGGAGTGGATGGCCGCACTGAGGTGGAGTTGAACCGTTATGCCGATTATATTGAGCTGCGGGATGACGGGATTCTGCTTTATGCCAGCAGCCGCAGCGGGATTGAGAGCAACATTGTGCAAGGGCTGCTGAGTTCCTTCACAGACCGCCATAATCTGGCTGCTGTCGTTGCGCAGTCTGCTCCTGAGCGCCTGAACAAGGTGTTCACGGATCTGCCGGAGCAGAGCTATATCAGGGAGGTTGCCGTTAACTCGGAGAGAACGCCAACCTCTCTCGATTATTATGCGGTAGCCATGACCGCCATGATCGGATTGTGGAGTGCATTGCCGGCGTCCGGACTGATCCGCAGTGAAATTTCACGCGGCACCGCCCAGAGACTGGCGATTGCTCCGGTATCGAGGGGGGAGATTCTGACCGGCAAGCTGCTCGGCAGCTTTGTCATTAATACGCTCTGTGTTCTACTGTTGATACTGGTCAGCAAATATGGATTCGGCGCCTATTGGGGAGAACGGGCAGGTGAGGTGCTGCTGATACTACTCTCGGAGATTACGATGGCTATCAGCTTAGGGCTGGCCTGCGGTTATGTGATGAAGGGGGCGGCCTCGCAGGGCATTGTGCTGGTCATTCTGCAGGTGGCTTCATTGGCCGGAGGGGCGTTCTTTCCAGTCAGTGAAGGTGGAGGACTGCTGGGCTGGCTGGTCAATTGGTCGCCGATGCACTGGACCCATCAGGCGCTAACGGCTGTCATTAACGGCAATACAAACTCAGGAGTGTGGGGGGCCATTGGCCTGAATCTTGGACTTGCGGTTTTGTTCCTGGGATCATCTATCATTATCTTAAGACAAAGGGAGGGCATCTAATGCTTAAGGATATTTGGTTTCTGGTTACACGGACCCTTAGGGCAACCTTCCGCAAGCGTTCAACGTTATTGCTCTATTTTGGACTTCCGATTGCCGGAATTCTGCTGTGTACCGTACTGTATGGATCCCAAGGAGAAGCCGAGCTGAGGGTGGGGGTGGTGAACAGCGACGGGGAGGCGCAGATCGCCATGGACACGATCGGTTTCGTGAAATCGATGGATACCGTGAAGCTGGTGGAGGTGACGGCGGACGAACTGAAGCAGCAGCTTGCTGCAAGCGACCTGGATCTTGGCCTGATCCTTGATCCCGGCTACTCTCAGAGCGTACTTGAGGGGCTGCCGGCCCATATCACGATCCAATCGGTGAAGGGGGCGGAGGTCACAGCCTATATGAAAGCCCTGCTCTATGGATATATAGACAATATAAGTGTGATAGCCGGAGCCGCTGAAGGGGATGGCACGAAATTTGATGAACTGAACAGCCTCTACCGGAATGCCGATTTCAAACTTGCCACTGAGGCGGTAGCGGACAGCTCTGCCGAGCAACGCCTGACCTTTCAGTCGATTGGCTTCCTGCTGCTGTTCATGATGACTTCGGCCTTCAATCTGTCAGAGCTGATTATCAGGAACCGGGAGAACCGGACGTATTTCCGCGTGCTGTCCTCGCCGATTAATGCCCGGACCTATGTATTGTCCAATATTATCGTTAACCTCATCATCATGGTGCTGCAAATCGCCGTTACGCTGTTCTTCATGCAGCAGGTCTTCGGGCTGAACTCGGGAGTTCCGGCTGGCCGCCTGTTCTTGCTGCTCAGCATGTTTGCCCTGGTTTCTGTCAGCATCTCGCTTGTCATCGTATCGCTTGCCCGCAGTACAGCTGCGGCTTCAGCGCTGCAGAACCTGATTATTACGCCAACCTGCTTCATCTCCGGCTGTTTCTTTCCGATCAGCATCATGCCGGATACGGTGCAGCGGATTGCCAGCTTCCTGCCGCAGACCTGGGTATTGGAGTCCTTCAGCAGTCTGCAGTCCGGCACAAGCCTGGCAGGAATCAGCTTTGATCTGGTCGTTCTGTTCGCTTTCGCAATGGTATTCTTCCTGATTGCGACCTATAGCTTCGGGCGCAATAATGATACCCGGAACTTTGTATGATTCAGGCCTTACTAGGCCTTATTAGTCCCGGATAACATACCCTTCGCCCGGCTTCATTCCGCTGAAGCCAGCCATCTGGCGGGCCTGGAAACGCAGGGGCCGGTTGCTGGCGATCAGCAGGATGTTGAGCAGATCGCCAGCGGTGCCTGAAGGGAGGCAGAAAGCTTCAATATGGCCGTAATGTTCACTTAAGGTGGTATGAATCGCATTGATCAGCGGATCATGCTCGCCTTTGCCCATCAGGTTGATCAGCAAGGCGCCATGGGATGCCAGCTTCTCCCTGGTAAGACTGAAGAATTCGCTGGATACCAGATGGCGCGGGGTTCCCGCTGCGGTGAAGGCGTCCAGCACAATATAATCATAGGTCTGCGGTTTCTCCTGCGCCAGCAAGAGACGCCCGTCCCCGATCCATACGTTATCTCCGCTGTATCCGAAATGCGATTTGCTAAGTGCTACGACTTCAGCGTCCAGCTCAGCTACTTTGAAGCGTTTCTCCGGGTAATGGCCGGCAATCGTACCAATCCCGTGGCCGATGACAAATACGTCCTCGAAATAAGGCTGATTCCACTCCATCAAATGAAGGATGGCCCGCGGATATTCAAACAGAATGCGCTGCGGCTGATCAAGGTCCATTGCGCCCTGAATGGCCAGGTTGGAGAATTGCATGACCCGGAATCTGCCGGTCTCTCCGTACAGCTCTGTGGTGTCATACACGGTAATGTCATGGTTGCTGCTGCGGGTCTGGATTCTTGGGTTCACGGTCCTTCTGCTCCTTACACCATTGAGATTCGTTTATATTCACTGGGAGTGACGCCGACCACCCGTTTGAACAGCTTATTGAAATAAGCCGGATCAGCATAGCCGACTTCGGCTCCAATTTCGTGAACCTTCAGGTCAGGGGCCTGCTTCAGCAGCTGCTTGGCCTTGCGGATGCGGATTTCGATAATGTAATCGGTAAGTGTGAGTCCAGTCTCCTGCTTGAACAGCTTGCTTAAATAACTGGGTGTCAGATACACCATATGGGCCAGCGCATTCAGCTCCGAGTGCTGGTTGTAGTTGGCTGCGATCCAGCGCTTTACGGTTTCTATTGCCGTGCCGGACATTTCCAGGCGGCTGGTGCGGATCGCGTGAAGGGCGGCCGAGAACACAGAGCTAAACGTGGTCTCCATGTCAGTAAAAGCCATGCAGGACTCGAGCCGCTCCTCCAGCTGCCGTCCTGCGAAACTCCTGTAGAGCGGTTCGAATTCCTGCAGCTCGGCTGCAGCAGTTTCCTCCAGCAGCCGGCAGACACGGATGATCTGCTCCGTTGAGGCCTTCTGCGATTGTAGCATACAGAACAACTGGCGGATACGTTCCATTACGCCGGCGACATCGAGAATCTGCAGGTCATGGATCAGCCCCTCCCGGCGCGAAGCAAAGGGGTCGACGTTCGTTCTTTTGAGCGGGTGGAGCTGCTCAAAACCTGCATAATACAGCGGTTCCGGGCTGAAAATGCCGGCATCGCAAGCCGCTCCCGCTTCCAGATAGGCCTGTCTGAGCTGTTCCGGACTGGAATACGAGCGGCTATAGCCGACATGGAGCTGTTGCCCGTTGACGGCAAGCAGCCGGCTGCGGATAGCAGCCAGAGCCTCGTCACCCAGCGGCTCTGGAGAGTACCAGATCCAGGCCTGCCGTCCCTGGCGGAGCTCCAGCAGATCGAACAGCCCGTCCTGCTCCTGACGCAGCCGGATGGAGCAGGCATCCAGGACTTCTGACGAGCCTGCCTTCAGCACCAGCAGCAAGAAATGAGGCTGGGGCAAGGTTAGGCCGGACAAAAGCGTGGGGGAAGGCTCCTCCAGATGCAGAAGTGTAAGCAGCAGCCCGGAGCGCTGGCGCTGCTCTGTGTCACGCAGAAGCCGCCGCTCCTCGTCCAGACTGTACAGCAGCTCGAACAGCTGCTCTTTGTTGATCGGCTTAAGCAGGTAGTCGACTGCCGAGCTGCGGATGGCTTCCCGGGCGTAGTTGAATTCAACGAAGCCGCTCATCAGGATGCAGCGGATTCGCGGATGGGTGGCTTTGAGCTGCTTGATCAGCTCCAGCCCGTCAATCTGCGGCATACGGATATCAGTAATCACGACATCAACATGAGCAGGATCAAGCTCATCCAGCAGCAGCTTCCCGTCACCATAGGTTCCGGTGACCTGAAACTCCCGGCTCTCCTTGGCAATCATGCGGGCCAGACCTTCCCGAATCAGGACCTCATCATCCACAATTACAATCTGCAGCAATCCGCCCATCCCCTCTCTGTAATGAAATTATTCATTCTCCCTCATAGGCAGAGCCATCTTCGATCCGCAGCGTGACCCGGGTCCCGGCTCCGGGCTTGCTCTCGACGCTTAGTCCAAAGCAACTGCCGTAATGCAGCCGGACCCGTTCATTCACATTTCGCAGGCCAATGCCGAACATCTCACCGGTGGCACCATCCTTCAGACTTCCGTTCAGGGAGCGGAGGGTGTCCTCATCCATGCCAACCCCGTTGTCCTCTACACAGAATACGGCGTTGCCGTTCTCGTTCCAGGCGGAGATAGCCAGCGTGCCCGGCCCTTCCTTACGCTCCAGCCCATGAAATACCGCATTCTCAACAATCGGCTGAAACACCAGCTTGATCACAGGCAGCGGAAGGAAACGGTCCGGCACTTCTATACTTAAGTTGAATTTACCGGGGAAGCGGATCTGCAGCAGGTCAAGGTAGTTGCGCACATGCTCCAGCTCTTCCCTGATCGTGACAGTCTCATCGCTGCGGGTGATGCTGTACCGCATCTGCAGGCCGAGCAGATAGGTCAGCTTGGCTACCCGCGGATCATCGCTGCTCTCCGCCAGCATCCGGATCGATTCCAGCGTGTTGTAGATGAAATGGGGGTTGATCTGATTCTGGAGTGCGCGCATATCGGCCTTCTGCTTGCGTTTCTCCGTAAGAGAGACCTCCTGCAGCAGGTCCTTGACCCGGATAATCATCCGGTTGAAGTGGCTGCCAAGCATCCCGATCTCATCATTGTACCTTGGCTTAAGCCAGACCTCCAGATTGCCGTGCTGCACCTGCTTCATCAGGCGGACCATCGATTTCAGCGGCTTCGTCAGCGCATGAGAGATCACAGTAGCCACAAACAGCGCAAAGGCAATGATGATCAGGGTCGTGATAATCAGCATGTTGCGGTTTCGCTCCACAGGTGAAAGAATGCGGGAGCGCGGAATGGTGACCAATGTGGTCCAACCGGTCTGTTTGGAAACGGTATATACAGCCAGATAGGACTGTCCCTCCAAATCGAGCTCGAAGTGGCCTTCGGGCTGTGTCACCTGCGCCAGCAGCTGGGGGAGATGCAGCTTCTCCATGTCGTCCCGCTGTAACGGATTATCCTGGCTATCACTGGCATACATCAATTCCCCTGAATGATCGACAATCAGCGTATTCCCCTGCGTTACAGCGTTGACTGTTTCGGTGATGCCCTTGAACAGGTTGATATCGACATCAAACACGAGAATGCCGATATTCTTCAGTGTGCTTACAGAGGAAACTGTACGTAAGATGCTGAATACGTCGCGCTGCTCATTCGAATTGACCCGGATCGTGTGTCTGCCTTGGATGACAGGCGCGACCCCGGCCGCTTCGCTGAGTATTCTCCATTTGGCCAGCCGTTCTGCCGGGAAGAGCTGGTTGATGCTTGCATCCTTGTCATAGAATACTGAGCCATACAGGTCGACCAGATATACGGCTGCGATCTCTTCCTTGGTGTGGTTCAGGTAGCTCAGGAACATGGACATTGTGGTATTCTTGCCCCAGTCGGTAATCTGCTGCTCCAGATAGAACTGCACATCGGTATTGTACAGGGGCAGTGCCGTATTGCGCTTAAGGTCCGCAATGTAGCGGTCAATGGTGCCCGAGGCGTTGGCTGTCATCTGGCCGGCGCTGTCGGTTGCATTGACCAGTACAGTGTTGAACATGGAGCGGGAGGAGAGGTAGCTGACATATGTAATCGGCAGCGAGATCAGGAAGATGAAGACGACAATCAGCTTGCGTTCCATCGGCAGGTTGGCCAGGAATAACCACAGGTTGCGAATGAAGCCACGAAGAGAGGATACCATCGTTGTTATTCCTTTCCGGTAGGTTGCACGCTATAATTTATCCTTCTATTTCTCGCTGAAACGGATGCCTGAAAGCGATACGTAGTATCGCTGCTTCGGAAGCATATGCTCTTGCAGAGGACGGCGAAGCCGTTTCTACTTGACTGCCCCGCTGGTTACACCTTCAAAGATATAGCGCTGCAGGAAGAAATACAGCACCACCGTCGGCAGCAGGATCAGCAGGATTGCGGCACAGATCATGTTCCATTCTCCAGAATTCACGCCCTGAAAGCGCATGAGGATGGTGGTGACCACACCCAGGCTCTGCTTGGGCATATAGAGGTAAGGAATGTACATATCGTTATAGATGCTGATCGTTTTGAGAATCACCAGTGTGGCTGTTGCCGGAGCTAGCAGCGGGAAGATGATCGAACGGTATATTTTGAACAGGGATGCTCCTTCAACCATGGCGTTCTCATCCAGATCTACGGGAATATTGCGGATGAACTGCAGATATAGAATGATCTGGATCACGTCGGCACCAATGTACAATACAATCGGCGCTCCCAGTGTGTTGTAGAGTCCCATATTCTTGATGATGCCAAACGTCGCCACCTGCGTAGTGATGCTGGGGATAACCGTTGCCACCAGATAAGCGCCGAACACTAGCGGCTTCAGCTTGAAAGAGAAGCGGCCCAGCACATACGCTACCATTGTCCCAAAGAGAATGTTCAGGGTCAATGTAATTATTATAATCACCAGCACATTGCCGAACCCGGAGAGCAGTCCCCCGCGCTGGAAGACGGCAACGAAATTGTCAAAGTTGAGGAAGCTCTTCGGCAGAGCCATCGAGCTGCTGCTGTTGAATTCATCCGTAGATTTGAAGGCGTTGATGATAACCACATAGGGGGGGAAGAGGACGACGAACACGCCAATCAGCAGCGACAGGTATTTAAAGAAATCGGTAAGGCGGAATTTAGAGTGTGTCATATCTACTTATCTCCTCCCCGGCTGAGCACCAATTGCTGAACAAGCAGAACCACTACTACAAAAAACAGCAGGATAATACTCATAGCTGAAGCCAAGCCGTAATTGTTAAAAGCGAATGCGGTATCGACGACACGCTGCACGTAGGTCTGACTCGCACCGGCAGGTCCGCCTTTGGTCAGGACGAAGGGCAGATCGAACACTTCGAGCGCTCCGGTAACGGTGAGGAACAGATTCAGCTGAATAACAGTCTTCATGTTGGGCAGCGTGATTCTCCACAAGGTCTGGAGCGAACTGGCCCCGTCAATCTTGGAGGCTTCATAAATATCACGTGGAATGGCCTGCAGCGAAGCGATGTAAATGACCATGTTATAGCCCATGAACCGCCAGAGGCCGGTGGAGGCCAGCGAATAGTTGACCAAGGTCTCGGTGCCGAGCCAGCTGGTCTGGCCAAGTCCGGTGAGTCCGATGCTGTTCAGGAACAGGTTGAGCGAGCCGTTGGTGGTGTCAAAAACATATCCGAACATAAAAGCTACGGCGACCCCATTCATAATATAAGGCAGGAAAAGCATGATCCGGAACGCGTTTTTGCCGCGCAGCTTGCTGTTCAGCAACACCGCGAAATAGATCGCAACAATGTTCTGGATGAGGCCCATCACGAAATAAGCGAAGTTATGGGTGAACACCTTGAAGATATCGGGATTGGAGAAGACCTCCTTGTAATTGTCGAGGCCCACCCAGGGCTTCTCGGGGCTGTAGCCGTCCCAATTCGTAAAGCTGTAGTAGACCAGCTTAAGCGCCGGATAATACGTGAACGTCCCCAGCAGTATCAGTGGAATCAGCAGGAACGATACGATAATGATCGTCTTCTGTTTGTTATAGGATAATGTTCCGAACATCGCTAACCCTTCTTTCATCGTAGCCTTGGGAGTATGACAGCAAAATGGATTATCCAGGAAGGCGATAATCCATTCTGCCGGATCAATTAGGGTCTAATGGCCGAGGTCTTTTTTGGCTTTGGCCCAGGCTTTATTCCATTTGTCAAAGACGGTTTGCGGGTCCTTGGCCAATACGAATTCCTGCAGAACAGCCGGTAGGTCAAGCTGTGCCTTGTTGCTGATCTCGGTAACCGTGGCATTGTCCACCGTGCCTTCCTGCAGCACCACTCCGGTCGATTGGAATTCCTTCAGCTGAGGCAATGTGGACTCTTTGCCCTTCAGCGGGGAGATGAAGCCGGCGAAATCCTCGTAGCCTGACTCTTCAATCATCCATTTCACAAAAGCCTTGGCGGCATCCACATGCTTGCTGTCTTTGGCAACGGCATAGAAGAAATCCGGGCTGAGCGGTGCGACAGGTGTGCCGGAATTGTCATAAGGCAATGGGAAGAAGCCTACATTGTCAGAGGTAGTGCCGGCACCGGTGATCTGGTTGATCACCCAGTTGCCCAGGAAGTACATGGCGAATTTGCCGGAAGCGATATCCTTCTTCGATTGCTCCCAGTTGGTGGAGTTGATGTCTTTCTCCAGATAACCCTTTTCGTTAAGCTCTCTGAGCAGACTGAACGATTTGCCGTACCCGTTGTCCATGGTAAAAGGAGTATCACTGCCCAGCTTGTCGTTCGGGAAATCGGCCTTGCCTTCAATGATGCGGGGCACAGCATATACCCAGTCGTTCAGCGGCCATTTATCCTTGAAGTTGGAGGCCAGCGGAATGACACCATTGGCTTTCAGCTTCTCGCAGGCGGCCAGGAAGTCATCCCAGGTCTTCGGCACTTCGGTAATGCCGGCATCGGCAAAGGCTTTTTTGTTATAAACAATGCCTGAAGTGGAGTTCCCTGTGGTAATGCCGTAGAGCTTGCCTTCGAAGGACTTGAAGTCTTTGAAGGTAATTTGATCGTTCAAGCCCAGATCATCCAGCTCTGCGAAATATTTCGGCAGGTCGGAGTTCGGGATCGTAGGGATAAACATGATATCCGGCAGCTCCCCGCTGGCCATTCTTACTTTAGACTGTTGGTTGTAGTCGGTCTGGGAAGCTTCCAGCTCGACCTCAATGTTCGGATATTTCTCATTAAAGCGCTTTAAATATTCGTCGTATTCTTTGCCGATCATGTCTGTGCGGTTGGTCAGGAAGGTGATTTTGCCGCTGATGTCGGCACCGCCCGCAGCCGGTTCTTTTGTGGCTTCAGCGGGAGCATTCGTTGCAGTTTCGGGAGCCGTTGTAGCTACAGGCTGCTCAGTTGCTGCAGCGCCAGTATTGTTATTGTTGTTTGAACCACAGCCGGTAAGGGCTGTTGATAAGGAAAGTGCCATAACAAAAGATAACGAAAATAACTTGTTTCTCATTGAGTTTTCCCCTTTTCGCTTATTTGTTAGCGTTTACATGAATATTATAGCGCGATATCAGTAGTTATTAAATGGATTCAATTATTATTTATTGTCTTTATTTGTTTTCTTTAAGAGGGTATAATTAGCGGGTAAATAACGATAAGATAACAAAACACAAGGAAATACAGCAAACTCAACTAAGTATCCTTCAGGAGGTATCATGAAAACAATCAAGCTAGAGAACTGGGAATTTAGAGCCTGTGACAATGAAACGTGGCTTCCGGCGGTTGTGCCGGGAACCGTACACACTGATCTGCTGCGCAATGAACTCATTTCGCAACCTTTCATTGGAAAGAACGAGCACGAACTGCAATGGATCGACAAGATAGAATGGGAGTACAGAAGCAAACTGCGGCTGGAAAAGGATTGGCAGAGTCTGGCTATTACGGAACTGGTCTTTGCGGGTCTGGACACCTATGCCGATGTTTATGTGAATCAGGTCCATGTGCTGTCAGCAGACAACATGTTCCGGTCCTGGACTGTAAACGTCAAAGGCCTGCTGGCAGCTGGTGATAATGAGATTCTTGTAAGATTCCGTTCTGTGGTTAAGGAAGACCTGCCTAAGCTGGCTCAGCTGGGTTATGATCTGCCGGCCCCTAATGATCAATCAGAGCTGGGCGGACTTGAGGCGAAACGGATTAGTGTGTTTGCGCGCAAAGCCCCATATCATTATGGCTGGGACTGGGGCCCGAGACTTCTGACCAGCGGAATCTGGCGGGAGGCTGTGCTGCAAGGCCGGGATACTGCAGTAATTACGGATCTCTATATCCGTCAGAATGCAGTCAAGCAGGAAGAGGCGCGGCTTACGGCTGTCGTGGAAGTGGACACGCCGGAGGTGTGGGAGGGCATGCTGCGGATCACTGCGGAAGGACAGGAATGGATGCAAACGGTTACTCTTCCTTCTGGCAAGCGTACAGTGGAACTGGAGCTCGTAATTGATCATCCGCGCCTGTGGTGGTGCAATGGACTAGGAGCGCCTGAATTAACCTCAATCCAGGCGGAGCTGCTGCAGAGCGGGACGGCAGTAGACCGTGCTGAAGTGACCACCGGACTGCGGGAGATCAAGCTGATCCGCAAACCGGATGACCGGGGCGCTTCGTTTCATTTTGAGCTGAACGGTGTTCCGGTGTTCGCCAAGGGCGCAAACCATATTCCGAACGATAGCTTCATCACGGAAGTAACTGAGGAACGCTACCGGCACGAGATCGCGACAGCGGTAGAGTCGAACATGAACATGCTGCGGGTGTGGGGCGGCGGGATTTATGAGGAAGAGCCCTTTTATCGGCTGTGTGATGAGTATGGGCTGTTGGTTTGGCAGGATTTCATGTTTGCCTGCAGCATGTACCCGGGAGATGAGTCTTTTCTTGATAATGTGCGGAAAGAAGCGGAATACAACGTGCGCAGATTACGCAATCACCCCTGCATCGCCCTGTGGTGCGGCAACAATGAGATTGACTCTGCCTGGTCTCATTATGAGGACGATAAGGGCTGGGGCTGGAAAGAAGGCTACAGCAGCGAAATCCGCGAGACGCTCTGGGGTTATTACGAGGAGATCTTCCACCGTATTCTGCCGGAAGCGGTAGCGGCCTATCATCCGGGTGCCGATTACTGGCCATCCTCTCCGCTGCGTGAGCTTACTAAGGATATAAACCAGCATGCAACACGGATCATGGGTGAGGGAGATATTCATTACTGGGGCGTGTGGCACGGGATGGAGCCTTTTGAGAATTATAACGTCAAGGTGGGCCGCTTCATGAGCGAATACGGCTTTCAGTCCTTCCCTGAGCTGAAATCAGTGCTGAGTTACGCGGAGGAAGCGGATATGGAGCTGGAATCTGAAGTCATGCTGGCGCACCAGAAGAACGGACGCGGCAATCTGCTTATTAAAGAATATATGGACATCTATCTGCCGCAGCCTAAGGACTTCAGGTCATTCCTGTATATGAGCCAGATTCTTCAGGCGGAGGCGATGAGAATCGCGATTGAGAGCCATAGAAGAAACAAGCCTTATTGCATGGGCACCTTGTATTGGCAGATGAACGACTGCTGGCCGGTAGCCTCTTGGGCGAGCATGGATTACTACGGACGTTGGAAAGCACTGCAATATACCGTGCGCCGAAGCTTCCAGGATGTCCTGCTCTCCATTGAAGAGATGGACGGGGTGAACCTGCAAGTACATGCCGTTTCAGATCTTCGGAAGCCGCTGGCTGGTGAACTGGTACTCCGGCTGCATGATTTCAGCGGTTCGCTATTGCGGGAATGGAAGCAGCCGGTTCAGCTGGAGGCCGATTCGGCGGCGGTGGTATTTACAGTGCCGACTGCGGAATTACTGGAGGGCTGCGATCCATGCCAAGTGGTGTTGCTGGCTTCTCTAATGGCGGATGGCTCTCTACTGGAGCGGAAGGAGCACTACTTCGATGTGGGCAAGGACATCAAGCTTAGCCGGCCGGTTCTAACGGTAACGGAGATTCCGGGCAGCGTGGGCTTTATGGTCAGCAGCGACGTGCTGGCCAGAGGGGTGTATCTGACAGCCGAAGAGGAAGGCGTCTTCTCGGACAACTTCTTCGATCTGCTTCCGGGCGAGCCGAAGACGGTACAGTTTATGCTGCGGGGCAATCGAGAGCAGGCCTTCATACCGGCTGCGCCGAAGGGGCTTGAGATTCGTTCGATGGCTGACTATGTACAGGAAGATTTACTGGGCTAAAAAAATTAGAGAGAAGGAAGCGGACCGTGGCAATTTGGATACAGGAAGACAAGGGAACCTTTCATTTACAAAGCAAGGGTATGAGTTATATTATCAGCCTGGTCAATAACTATCCGGTGCATGTATATTGGGGCAAAAAACTGCGCCAGGACGGCAATCTGGACGGACTGCCGCATCTGGCGGGCAACACCGCCCTGGACCGGCTTCCGCAGGAATATCCGCAGTACGGCACGGGAGATTTCCGCGTGCCGGCCTATCAGGTCAAGCTGGGAGACGGCACGCGGATTACCGAGCTGCGCTACAGCGGATACCGGGTGTTGCCGGGCAAACCGAAGCTTGCAGGGCTTCCGGCGGTGTACGTTGAGTCTCCGGAGGAAGCGGATACGCTGGAGCTTGTCCTGCGCGACGATTATGCGTCGCTGAACGTTATATTGCGCTATACCGTCTACCGCGACACGGATGTCATCACCCGTTCGGTAGAATTCGTGAACGACGGCCCGGCCGCGCTTGAGCTGCTGCGCGCGCTGAGCGCCTCTGTCGATTTCCCGGAAGACGGCGAGTTTGATCTGATCTATCTGTCCGGCGGCTGGTCCCGGGAAGCGAACCTGACCCGCAGACGCCTGGTGCAGGGTACCACGGCGCTCCAGTCCCGCCGCGGAATGAGCAGCCATCAGCACAATCCGTTTGCCGCGCTGGCCAAGCCCGGTGCAGATGAGCACCAGGGTGAGGTATACGGCTTCTCGCTGGTCTACAGCGGCGGATTCGCGGCTGAAGCCGAGGTGGACGCCTTCGGCGCGACCCGTCTCTGCATTGGCCTGAATCCCTTTGATTTCTCCTGGCATCTGGCTGCAGGAGAAAGCTTCCAGACCCCCGAAGCCGTTATGGTCTACTCGGATGAAGGACTCGGGGGCATGTCGCGGATTTACCACCGCCTGTACCGCACCCGCTTGGTGAGGGGGATGTACCGCGACAAGGAGCGGCCGATTCTGGTGAACAACTGGGAGGCGACCTATTTCAATTTCGATGCCGACAAGCTGGTGGAGATCGCCGCCGAAGGCTCGAAGCTGGGCATCGAGCTGTTTGTGCTAGACGACGGCTGGTTCGGCAAGCGCGATTCCGACAACTCTTCGCTCGGCGACTGGACCGAGGACCTGCGTAAGCTACCGGGCGGACTGGCAGATGTAGCGAAGCGGGTCAACGACCTTGGCATGCAATTCGGCCTGTGGGTGGAGCCGGAAATGATCTCGCCGGACAGCGAGCTGTACCGCGCCCATCCGGACTGGTGCCTTCATGTGCCGGGACGCCGCCGCACCGAAGCCCGCTGGCAGCTCGTGCTGGACTTCACCCGTGAGGAGGTCCGGCAGTACATCTATGATGCGCTGAGCCGGATCTTCTCCACCGTGCCGGTCTCTTATGTCAAATGGGATATGAACCGCAATCTGACGGAGATCGGCTCGGCCTGCCTGCCGGCTGAGCGCCAGGGGGAAACCGCTCACCGCTATGTGCTGGGCCTGTATGAGCTGATTGAGCGCCTGACAACGGACTTCCCGCATATTCTGTTCGAGAGCTGCTCCAGCGGCGGCGGCCGCTTCGATCCGGGCCTGCTCTACTACATGCCGCAGACCTGGACCAGCGACGACACCGACGCTGCGGAACGCCTGAAGATCCAGTACGGCACCAGCCTGGTGTATCCGGTCAGCTCGATGGGCGCGCATGTCTCGGCAGTTCCGAATCACCAGGTCGGACGTGTCACGCCGCTGTCCTTCCGTGGGGATGTGGCCATGTCCGGCAACTTCGGTTATGAGCTTGACCTGACGAAGTTCACGGATGAGGAGAAGGAGCTGGTGAAAGAGCAGGTAGCGAATTACAAGGGAATTCGCGGCCTTGTGCAGCAGGGTAACCTGTACCGGCTGCAGAGTCCGTTCGAGGGCAACGAGACGGCCTGGATGTTCGTCTCGGACGATCAGCGAGAGGCGCTGGTGTATTACTTCCGGGTAATGGCCGTGCCTTACCCGCCGCGCCGGACGCTGAAGCTCCGGGGATTGAACCCGCACATCGACTACTCGGTGCAAGGCAGCGGCGAGGTCTATGGCGGCGACCGGCTGATGCAGGCCGGGCTGGCGCTGCCGGACATCCAGCAAGACTACGTCAGCGGATGCTATCGGTTGAGCGCACGGCTATAGGACAGGTTGGAGCACAGCCCAACCGGGGAGGCTGTGCTGTGCGCGAAGGAATAGCGGGATTTGTTATTGATCCCGTGAATTCCGGTCGGCGCGGGTGAGGGCGCAGAAAATATTAGTCTGAATTGGTTTGTGAGAACTTGCATAAGGGCTGGAATTATTACTAATGTTAGGCTTAATCTGCTGAGGTATAGTGTAGAACAGATTGTAAAAGTAACCTGATTTGTTTAATTATATAAGATGAACTTAAGAATGGAGTAGTGGAGTTGCCAGAAAGCCTGCTACATAGAGCTTCCTGGCAACTTCGCATGTCACATTCTTAAGTTCACGTTCTATAGTTGTTAATAATATGAAGAGTGGGAATATCGCAAAGTACTGCGCCTGACAGCGACTAGGAGAACCTGAGTTTGTTGGAAGCTGATCTTCGCAGGACTGGATTCTGGCAGTTCTTGAAGGCTTGCGGGTAACTTCAATGCCGGATTACATGAGATAAACTTATGTGATTTTTTACATTTGTAGAGCAGTGGGATGAGTAGCCATCAGTTGAATCCTTTTGCAACGTGTGGACTGGTTAAATAAATCAAGGAGGTTACAATTCAGACGCTGTGAGCATCTGAAATATCCCGTGGACCGTTCGGAGTAATTAGATGTGAAAGTGGTTACTACTTAGTAGGTCAGCAAGGAATTAGAGGGGATTTCTACTACTAGTATTTTCAATATAATGCTCACAATGCCATGAACGAACCTATGAAACCTACACGTAGCCAAGTCTATTATATTCTCATCGTACTGCGCCTTAATTCGTAAAGAGAAATAACCCTCAGGAATTCAAATTCCCTCAGGGTTATTTTTTATACGATTATGATAATTGCGTTTAGTTACTTCTCCAATTACCTGTAATAAGTACGGGGCCTTGGAATAAGCCTGTACTAAATTGTAAATGTACACTTGATCCTGACAATTGTGGACTATCAATATCTCCATAAGTAACGCTAGAGGTTACTCCGTCTTTCCAACTACCGTTTCCATTGGGGGATTCAGTGCGTACATCTAGTGATGCTCCACCTGTTGAGTTAATCTGTAATCCTGCATTTGCTCCTGAAGTAGTTTTTGTTTGAGATCCAGTTTCACCTTCAGAGTTATTTACATTATTTCCAGGTACTTTTAAATCAAATGATTGGTAAGTCGTTCCAAATGTTACATATTCAGTATCGGCCAAAGCAACAGAGAGTCCACTTGTTAATAAAATTGCTGCTACTAAACTACTTGAAATAATTTTACTTTTCTTGAACATTATTTAAAATCATCTCCTTTTTTTAATTACATCCATAATTATACATGACAAATTATAGGGAAATAACCCCTTTTTTAAAATATTTATTTATGGTATATTGAAAGAGTTGTTAAATATTAGTATTATATTTTAAAAATGTAAGTTGCATAGAGAGGAAGAGATGAATGCTTAAAGAAGCAATGCAGGAAGTTAGAAGCAAGATTACGCCTAAGTTTCTAATTTTATCACTTTTGTTGATTGTCGCTATAATTTCTTCTGCCGTATACAGGAGCCAAAACTATGAATTAAGAGATGGACTTAATTTTTTCACATTTACATTGGACGGAACATTGCCTATTTCTTTTCCGATTATTACCGTTTTGGTATACGCAGCTTCGTTCTCTGAGGAAGTTCATCATCGGTTTCTAACCTACACCCGTATGCGCAGGCCAATTATAGAAACGATTTATATCAAACTGATAGCCAATGTAATACTTACATGTCTGTTCTTTTTTATTTTGGTTTATGTTTGTTTTACATTTGCTTATTATATTGAGCCATTATTGGGAATCGCAAAATATGATCCGGAAGGTTACGGTTTGACACAAGAAAACATAGCAGCAGACACGTACACCCGTCATACTTTTACACAACTTCTTCGGTATGGCACTTTTACTTACAGCATCTTATATTCGCTTTGGGTGGGAATAAACGCTGCCGTATACTCGGCGATCAGCTTTTGTCTGGTGATTCTGCTTAAGAACCGTTTTCTGGCCCTGTCTCTGCCTTATATCACTTATATAGTAGTTACACTATCGTTCGCATCATTGGGTTTAAATACCTATCGGCCCACTTATGCTCTGTTTCCATTTGATTACATGCAAAGCCCGATTTGGACTGCATGTGTACCCTTCCTTGTTCTTGCAGGAACTCTAGCACTGCTAATCTTATACCTTAGACCAACCCTCTCGAAGGCAGATAGCTTAATATGAGGTATAGGAGAAAATTGCTTGATGAAATGCAAACATGGAAGTGGTCCTTTTTATTCATTTTAATCTTTGTTTTTGCCTGGAGTGCACGGCGGAACTTGCTGGAATCCTCGCTGTTTATTAAATCAGGGATCAATCAATGGGATATGTTCATTGGTATCACCGGTGACCCATTTATGCTGCTGTATTTGATTCTCCCGGTCACTCTGTTGTTATCCTGTCTAAGCATCAGAGACACCCACCATACAAGCTCGCTGATCCGTGTGCAAAGCTGGCAGAAGTGGGTCCTCTATTCAGTTAAAAATTTCAGTCCGGTCATTTTAGTCACTGTCATCTTGCTTGCAATTACCTCTCTGATCATGACGGCTGGATTACCTTATGAGAGTAGCTGGAGTTCTTTTAGTAAAGTAGAGCTAACCACTTTTAACTATATGAGTTCCTTCTCTTATCAGTCTAATTTGTCACCCTTTGCAGTTCTTATTGTTCAGCTATGCTTGCTTATTTTATTTTTTCTGGTGATGCATGCAGTGAATTCTGCCATTTACCTTTATTTTGTCAATCTGCTTTTTTTGGGAGCATTCAGTTTTGCTGTCTTGTTATATTCTTTGATTTCCTTTCGATATTTTCCGGATTATCCAAGTCTAATTGCATTTAATTATATGAGCTTTCCATCAAGCTATGGAACGTATCATCAGGTTTATCCGGCATTTATATGTTTGATTGGAGCTCTAATCTTATCTATTTATGGTATTCCGCTCTTAAAAAAATGGAGTTTGGTACCCATACAAATGTGGTTTAAAAATTATTATCCGTATGTAATCTACACCATGTTATGTCTGCTGGGCATCGCCAGTCCGCAGCTAACGCTGGCAACACAATCAGTGACGGTATGGGATACGCTATATCTTCGTTTCTATGGTATATCACCAGAGGGAAGTTTTTCTTTAATATCTTTCCTATTTTATGTAGTGGTAACTAACGGTTTTGTATATTTGTTTCAGGTTTACATTACAGATTATTTATCCGGCCGTTTCTATTACATGGTCATTCGCTATTCTTCAACATACCGCTGGTTCGCTTCTTTAGGGAGTAGGCTTGGACTGTGGGCGGCGTTATGGCTTGCATGCTTAATGATGCTAACGATCAGCAGCGGACTAATCTTTGGACAATCCATCAATCCACTGGTTACGGTACAAACTAATGTCAGTATGAGTCAGATTATGTATCATTTTCTGATCAACGGTTGGTTGCAGATTTTAAATGGAGTACTACTTGTATTTCTCATTGCCTGGGTATTTACCGAGGTCACTATGGGCCTTATAGCATTGGCAGTACTAGTACTTGCCGCTCTACCAATGATTAATGTTGGAGGCTGGCTACCCGCTGGTCTGAGCAGTATGGGGTATTTAAACGGCCAATGGGAAGATGTACTTAGAATTACCGGACTGCTTCTTATAACGTTATTATTTCAATTAAGCTTGATTCTGCTAGTGATCAGGAACAAGGATATAGCATTCCATTAATACAGAACAGGGGATGAGAAGATGAAGCTGATCGAAATGGCTAATGTGAGTAAATCATTTAAAGGTAATCTATTGTTAAGCGAGGTGAACGCGACTTTTGAGCAAGGTAAGATTTATGGAATTACAGGTCCGAATGGTTCGGGCAAATCGGTCCTGTTCAAGTTAATTTGTGGGTTCATCAAGCCGGATCACGGAGAAGTGTGGATTCATCCCGATTACCGTATGAAGAATAGTGATTTCCCCAGTAACTTTGGAATTATTATTGACCGTCCTGGTTATTTGGCGGGGCAGACCGGCTTTGAAAATTTAAGAAGATGGGCAGAGATTCAGCATAAAATTAGCGACAGGGAGATTCAAAATACGATGCGTCTTGTAGGATTAGATCCTGCTGCCCGTCAAAAGATGAGAAGCTATTCTCTGGGAATGAAACAAAAGATCGCGCTGGCCCAGGCCATTATGGAGAAACAGGAAGTGCTGATTCTGGATGAACCCTTCAACGCTCTGGACAGTGATAGTGTAAAATCTGTACGTGAACTGCTCCTGAGCTATAAACAAGAGGGTAGAACCATACTGTTAACGAGTCATAACCAGGAAGATATTGATCTGCTGTGTGATCAGGTATTTAAAATCCGCAGACAAATGCTGGAGGTTGTTTACACATTGACTTGAAGAGGCCTCGCCCCTATGATGATTAATAACTATATAAGATGAACTTAAGAATGGGGTAGTGGAGTTGCCAGGAAACCTGATGCTTAGGCTTCTGGCAACTCCGTATGTAACATTCTTAAGTTCACGTTCTATATAAATGCATCTTAAGGGGAGAAACAGCGTGGCTATGGAGATTGAACGCAAATTTCTGCTGCCGGAGTATCCGCAGCAGCTGATCAATGAAGGGGCGCTGCGTATTATAACGCGCCACAGTATTGACCAGACTTATCTGGCGATTGACGGCGGCCAGGAGCTGAGAGTGCGCAAGATTACGGATCTCGATACAGGAGAGATCACGTTTACGCATACGTTTAAGGATGGCAAGGGAATCAGCCGCGAAGAGATTGAATATGGCATCTCGGCAGGTCTGTATAACCAGATGATCGAAGCCGTCAAGGCAATCCCCCTCGTCAAGGAGCGCATTACGGGCGAGTGGAACGGAGTTACCGTGGAGATTGATCTGTACACCCAGCTGGAACTATCGGTGCTTGAGGTGGAATTTGAGTCGCTGGAGGCCGCAGTAAGCTTCGTAGCGCCGGAGTGGTTCGGTGAGGATGTCAGCACAGAGCGACAGTACAGCAACAAGACGGTTTGGAAAGCCCTCCAGAGTCAAAAAGCTTAGGTTCGAGCGTATGCAGGCCTAGTTCTACACAGACAATTCACGGACTTTAACGCGTAAACGTGGTACTATAAGATGAACTTAAGAAGGAAAAAGTGGAGTGTTCAGAATGCCTGATGGATCAGACGTTCTGAACACTCCGAAGTTAACCTTCTTAAGTTCATGTTCTATATATAGCTTAAATAACACAGGGGTTTAGGAGGATGAGTATGAAATTTATAAGCACAAGAGGCAATGTGGAGCCGAAGGGCTTTATCGATACGGTTCTGATGGGACTGGCGGATGATGGCGGGCTGATGGTGCCATCCGAGATTCCGCAGGTCTCGGCAGCTACGCTTGCGGAATGGAGAACGCTCAGCTACCAGGAGCTGTTCCTGAAGATTGTTACCCTATATACCAATGACGAGATTCCATATGAGGATCTGAAGCAGATGGCTTATACCAGCTACGGCAATTTCCGCGCGCCGGAAGTGACGCCTCTTCATAAGGTAAGTGATTCGCTGCATGTGCTGGAGCTGTTCCACGGGCCGACCTTTGCCTTCAAGGACGTGGCCCTGCAGTTTATGGGTGAGCTGTATTCCTATATTTCCAAAAAACGCGGCGAGATCATCCACATCCTGGGCGCAACCTCAGGCGATACTGGGGCGGCGGCGATCCAGGGCGTGCGCGGCAAGGAAGGCATCAAGATCTGTATTCTGCATCCCCACGGCAAAGTCAGCAAGGTGCAGGAGCTGCAGATGACCACCGTTGATGACAGCAATGTGCTGAACCTGTCGGTGGAAGGCAACTTCGATGATTGCCAGCAGGTGATCAAGGAGCTGTTCGGCGATCTGGACTTCAAGAGCCGGTATCACCTGCGGGCGATTAACTCGATTAACTTCGTGCGGATTCTGGCGCAGACGGTTTACTATTTCTATGCCTACCTGCAGATAGACGGCAGTGCGGACAAGCAGATCAACTTCAGTGTGCCTTCCGGCAACTTCGGCAATATTTTCTCCGGCTATCTGGCCAAAAGAATGGGGCTGCCCATCCGCAAGCTGATGATCGCCACGAACGAAAACAATATTCTGGAGCGCTTCGTGAACACGGGCGAATACAAGCCCGGCGGCTTCACCAGCACCTACAGCCCGTCGATGGACATCCAGGTGGCAAGCAACTTTGAACGTTACCTGTATTATCTTGTGGGCGAAGATTCCGCGAAGCTGTCCGCCTATATGAGCGGGCTGCAGCGTGAGGGGAGTATTACCGTTTCGGGTGCGGACCTGCAGCGGGTGCAGGCGGATTTCTCCGCGCTTGGCGTGAAGAACGCCCAGTGTCTGGAGACCATCACCAAATACAGCGGCGAGAGCGGATATCTGCTCGACCCGCATACGGCCTGCGGCGTTGCCGCCTACGAGGCCTTGGGCGGCCCGGATGAAACTACGATAACGTTCGCTACCGCGCATCCTGCCAAATTTAATGAAGCGATTCAGCTGACGGGTATCGGACAGGAGTTCCCGGCCCCGATTCAGGCACTGTTCGAAATGCCGCAGCATCAGACCTTGGTTGATTACGACAAAGCGGAGATTGTGCGGCAGCTGCAGGCTTTCTACGGCTAAACAAGGCAGCATGAGGCTGAACTAAGCACCTTTGATTCATATAAACGATAAGAACCCCCGTTCTTCAGGTGAAGAATGGGGGTCTTTGCGATGTGCAACGTCCGCTGAAAGGCAGCACGGTGTGTCCGCTGCCATTCAGTCCCCAAAAGGCAGCGATGTCCGGATCACCGCAAATGCTGTGCAACCTGCTGCTGTTCCCTGGCTTTCTCGCAGAAATCCGCGACCTTGTAGGAGACGTAATAGGCCAGCATTTTTTCCGAATCGGAGAAGTCGGTATCCAGCAGTCTGGCGATATGTTCCAGTTTATATCTGAGCGTATTCCGGTGAATATACAGTTCCTCGGAAGCGAGCTGCATATTCCGGTTGTTTTTGAGATAAACAAAAAAGGTGTGGTACAGGGTGGACTGGTGGGTGGCATCGTATTCCTGCAGCATGAGCAATTCGGGATCACGGTATACCTGCGCCTCGCCGGACAGCACATCGGCTGAAAGCAGCTCATAGAGCTGGATATCGGTATAGTACGTCAGCTGCTGCCCGGGGCAGAGAATCTGGCCGATGCGGATTGCGCTTAAGGCTTGCAGGTAGTGTATTCTGCACTGGGTCAGACTGGAGAACATACTGCTGAGACCTATGGTGATGCCGGTCTGGTTGAGAAATTGCTGCAGCGGCTTGCTGCGGACAAGCTCTTTGGAGAGGGTTCCATCATGGATCATCATAATCCGCCCCTCGTAATAGGTGCAGGGACTGCCGGGGAAAAAATGTTGTAAACGCTCTCTTAAATAGTCGTCATAACGACCCGAGCCTTCATAGCGGGTTAGGTCGAACAGCAGCACAAGCAGCTGTGTTCCGAACTTTAAGCCTGCAGACAACATCCGGTCCCGGATGGTGCATAGATCCTGTGGCTGCTGGTCCAGCAGTCCGCAGATGAAATCCTCCACCTTTATATTTTTGGCGTTGCGGTAGTAGCTGCTCTTGCCCATTTCTTCCGCAAGGATGGTGGCGGCAATCGCCAGCAGTTCAGGATCTCTGGGCCGGAAAGGGATCTTGCAGCCGAGCAGCAGGATGTTGCCGATTTGTTTGCCGCCTACATTTATTTTGGAGATCAGCTTGGTATTTGCCGTTTCCTCGCAGGCGACTTCATAGGAGGCATCGGTTTGCTTCCCCCGCCGGACACTTTCCATTCTGTTCACAGCTGCAATAAAGTCATAAGAGCAATAGCCCTTGCGGATATTCTCACGCCATATGTAATCGTCTATATCTTCCTGGCTGGAGTGGGCCACAATCTTGAAGCTTGCGTCAACCACGATAACGGGATTTCCCAGCAGCTCTGCTGCTGTGTTCACAATTGCCGAAAGGCCTGCGCCAGAAATGTATGCCGTGAACAACGATGCGGTGTAATGCTCGATTTCGATTCTTTCACGCTGCAGCTCATTTAAGGTAACATCCATTGGTATCGCCCCCTTGTTATCATAGTGCAATGTGCACTATAAAGAAGTGATTTTTGGCGCTTGTAAATATATTCACAAAGTACCTGGAGCCTTACACTAGAGGTGGAGGTGCTGAGCAGATGAAATATGAGAAACTGTTTGCAGCAGGTGAAATAGGACGTCTTACACTGAAGAACCGGATCGTAATGCCGGCGATGGGCACGTCACTGGCAGCGGCCAGCGGCGAAGCCTCGGACGAAATGATTGCCTTCTATGAAGAACGCGCCGCCGGCGGCTGCGGCCTGATTATTACAGAGATTACCCGGGTGGACAACGAGACGGGTGTGGGAACCCCCAACCAGCTGAACGCAAGCGATCTGCTGTTCGTTCCGCGGCTGGAGAAGCTGGCCAGGGCTGTACACCGCCATGACAGCAAGATTTTTCTCCAGCTCCAGCATCCGGGACGGCAGAATCACGGGCGGCTGATCGGCGGCAAGCAGATTGTGGCTCCAAGCGCGGTTATGTCCTCGGCGATTGGTGAAATGCCCCGGGAGCTGTCTACGGAAGAGGTTGAAGGTCTGGTGCGCAAATTCGTATTCGGCGCGGTGATCGCCCAAACTGCGGGGATCGACGGTGTGGAAATCCACGGAGCCCACGGGTATCTGATTGGACAGTTTCTAAGCCCGTTGACCAATCTGCGGACCGACAAATACGGAGGTTCGCTGGAAGGCAGGATGCTGTTCCTGAGCGAGATCGTTCAAGGAATCAAGCTGGCCTGCGGGGCCGGGTTCCCGGTATCCGTCCGCATCGACGGGGATGAATTTGTTCCCGGGGGCATTGTGCTGGAAGAAGCGTTGCTCACGGCGAAACATCTGGAACAGCTTGGCGTGGACTGCATAAATGTAAGCGCTGGTACCTATGAGTCGTCGAATGCAATCATTGAGCCGATATCCTATCCGCAAGGGTGGAAAAAGCATCTGGCTGCCGCCATGAAGCAGGCCGTTCAAATTCCGGTGATCGCTTGCGACGTGATCCGCAAACCCGATTTTGCGGAGAGCCTGCTCCAGGAGGGAAACACGGATTTCGTGGCACTCGGCAGAGCTCAGCTGGCCGATCCGGAGTGGGGAAACAAAGCGGCTGAAGGCCGGGAGGCTGAAATCAGAACCTGCATCTCCTGCCTGTACTGCATCCAGGAGGTGATGGAGTGCAAGGTCATTAAATGCGCCGTCAATGCGCGGGCAGGACGGGAGCTTGAATTCGCCGAGCCGCCCCGGGATGGCGGCGGCAAGGTTATCGCCGTGATCGGCGGCGGTCCGGCGGGCATGGAGGCAGCGCGGATTCTGGCGCTGCGGGAGTTTAGGCCGGTGCTGTTTGAAGCGCGTGACGTGCTTGGAGGCAGCGTGGAGCTGGGAAGCCGCCCGCCGCTCAAGGAGAAGCTGAACTGGTTCATCGCCAATATGCAGCATCAGCTGGAGCAGTTGAATGTGGATGTCCGGCTCTCGGCGAAACCTACACTGGAGCAGTTGAAGGCTCTGAATCCCTATGCGGTATTTGTCGCCGCCGGGGCAAGGCCAATTGTGCCTGGCATTCCGGGAGTGGACAAGGCAGCAGTCTGCACGGTTGTCGACGTGCTTAGCGGAGCTGTTGAAATCAAGAACAAACGGGCCGTGGTTATCGGCTCCGGCATGACCGGACTGGAGACGGCGGAATATCTGGCCGACCTCGGGAATCAGGTCACAGTAGTGGAAATGCAGAAGCGGGTTGGCCCGGATGCGTATCTTCCGAACCTGATCGACATGGTCACCCGGTTGAAAAAGAGCGGAGTAGAACTGCTGGCATCGACGAAGCTGGTTGAAGTTCAGGATGGAGCCATTGTGCTTGAGAACAGTGCCACGGGTGAAACCTCAGTGAGAGAAGCGGACGCCGTAGTGCTGTCCATTGGAGTTGCGCCTGATCGTTCATTCGCGGAAGAGCTTAAGCAGGCGTTCCCTAAGGTGAAAGTGATTGGCGATGCCGGCAAGCCCGGCAGAATCGGGCAGGCGATTCAGTCCGGCTTCGAGACGGCTTTTGTACTGAACTGATGTTATTTGTAACTCACTGATACTAAATAAAGGAGGGTTCAATGATGGGGAGTTTTGTGAAAAGTTATGCGGATATTCAGAAGTACGGAGGCAGACCAACCACCTTTTATGATGCGGAGATGCTTACGGTGTATTGGGAGACGAAGCCGGAGATTATCGAACGCCTGCTGCCGAAGCCGCTGAAGCCGTCCAGCCGTCCGCTCGTAAATGCGTTTGTGGCCAACTATCCGGCAACGAACTTTTGCCCGCCTTACCGTGAAGCCGGATTGTTCGTGCTGGCCGACTACAACGGTCAACTGGGCAACTATTGCCTGTCGATGCCGATTACGAGCGATATCGGCATGGCGATGGGCCGCGAGGTCTGCGGCCTGCCCAAGAAAATGGCCGATGTCCGCATGACCAGTCTTGATGGTGCCATCGAAGGGGCAATCAACCGGCATGGCGTTGACTTTTTCAGCGTCAATGCCCGTATGGGGGACCGGTTCAATGACGATGGGGCCGGAGGGGTTCTGGAGGAGTTTTACGGCAAGGACATCCCTTTATACAACATCAAGTACGCCAATGCCGTTGACGGAAGCGGTTTCGATCTGCTGCCGGTGCTGGTGACTCAGCGGCTGGTCAGTGATGTCAAGGTGTATAAGGCTGCTGAAGCTTCTATTGTCTTTCAGGAATCTCCGCATGATCCATGGAGCGAGCTTGAAGTTGTGAACATGCTGGGAGCGGTCTATACCGTCAGCACGAATGTGCTGGAGAAAGGCAAGGTGCTGGAGCCGCTGAATCCAATGGAGTTCCTGCCCTATTGTTATCTCCGTTGGGATTGGTGGGAGAACAAGCTGCAGCCGGAGCATGAGGAGGCGTCCGTATAAGTCGGCTTACAAAACTTAGGTGTATGCTTTCGAAGCGGATTTTGTCGAAGGATGTCAAAGAAGCTTAGGCTTACAAAACTTAGGTGTATGCTTTCGAAGATGAGTTTTGTACGAAGGATGTCAAAGAAGCTTAGGCTTACAAAACTTAGGTGTATGCTTTCGAAGCGAGTTTTGTCGAAGGATGTCAAAGAAGCTTAGGCTTACAAAACTTTTAGGAGGAGTTGCGATGAACAATCTTTTTGATTTAACGGGGAAAACAGCGATTGTGGCGGGTGCATCCAGCGGGATCGGTGTGCAGTTTGCAGAAATGCTCGCGGATCAAGGGGCGGATGTGGCTATATTGGCCAGAAGGTATGACAAATTGGCAGCGGTGGCACAGGAGATTGGGGCGAAGTATCCGGAACGCCGGATTATCCCGATTGAATGTGATGTAAGAAAAGAAGAGCAGATTATCGCAGCCGTCCAAAAGGTTATCGCCGAGTTCGGCAAAATTGATATCCTGCTGAACAATGCCGGTGTCGTTGATTCCGTGCCGATTGAGGCGCTGGAGGAGGAGGCCTGGGACCGGGTGCTTGATACCGATCTGAAGGGCGTGTTCCTGATGTCCAAACATGTCATTCGCCATATGAAGGAACGGAAATACGGCCGGATTGTCAATACCGCCTCCATGCTGGGGCTTACCGCTTCGGCTTCCATACCTACACATTCCTATAACGCGGCTAAGGGCGGAGTAATCCATCTGACCCGGGGGGTGGCAGCAACGTATGCGAAGCACGGAATTACTGTCAATGCGATTGGACCGAGCCTGTTCAAAAGCGAAATGACCGAGAACACGCTGTTCACGGAGCAAGCATTGAAAATGTACAACGCCGTATGCCCGATGGGGCGCCCCGGAAATCCCGGTGAGCTGAATGGAGCCGTGCTGTATTTTGCCTCGGATGCTTCCAGCTACACCACCGGACAAACGTTGTTCGTCGACGGAGGCTGGACGGTTATATAATGAAAAGCGGTTTCTGGAAGAGGCACCTGCATTTATGCAGGTGCTTTTATAGGTTTCACGCCATCCATTATCCTTCTATTTCTCGCAGAAACGGATGCCGCCTCTTTCAGAGGACGGCGAAGCCGTTTCTTCTTGAAATATAAGAATGTATAGGTTTCACGCCATCCATTATCCTTCTATTTCACGCAGAAACGGATGCCGCCTCTTTCAGAGGACGGCGAAGCCGTTTCTTCTTGCATACAGTAATTATCGGAATTTGTCGGAAATTTGCCTTAAAAAGTAGACATAGCTACCCTTGAATGAGAAAATAGCAGATAGAGACAGTGAGAACAAAAAAAGGACGGGATATCATCATGACAATTCGATTTGGGGTCATAGGGACAAATTTCATTACTGACCGCTTCGTGCGGGCAGGCTTGGAGAATGAAGAGTTTATCCTGAGCGCGGTGTATTCCCGTACGCAGGAGAAGGGCGAAGCTTTTGCCGAGAAATTTGCCGGTGCGACGATCTACACCAGTCTGGAGCAGCTGGTGGCCAGTCCCGATGTGGACGCGGTGTACATCGCCAGCCCCAACTCGATGCATGCCCAGCAGGCAATTCTCTGCCTGAATCATGGCAAGCATGTGCTCTGCGAGAAGCCGATTGCTTCTAACAGTGCGGAGCTGGCAGCGATGATTGAAGCGGCGCGCAACAACAATGTGCTGCTGATGGAAGCGATGAAATCAACCTTTATGCCTAATTTCAGGATAATCCGCGACAATCTGTACAAGATCGGCCAGGTGCGCCGTTATGTCGCCAGCTATGGACAATATTCCTCCAGATATGACGCCTACCGCCAGGGGACGGTGCTGAATGCTTTTAATCCGGAGTTCTCGAATGGTTCGCTGATGGATCTGGGCATCTATTGTCTGTATCCGATGGTGGTGCTGTTCGGCAAACCGCAGCTGGTGCGTGCGACAGGGCTGATGCTTGCCTCCGGCGTGGACGGTGAAGGCAGCCTGATCATGCAGTACCCGGATATGGAAGCGGTCGTGATGCATTCGAAGATAGCCGATTCCTATCTGCCTGCCGAGATTCAGGGTGAGAACGGCACGCTGGTGATCGACAAGATCAATCAGCCGTACCAGGTCAAAATTCATTACCGCGACGGAACGGTTGAGGAGCTTACCCTGCCGCAGGTGTATGAGCCGATGTATTATGAAATTGAGGAATTTATTAATCTGCTGACAAGCGGCCAGCGTGAGAGCACGGTCAACAGCCATGCCAATTCGATGGCCGTAGCGGAGGTCATGGAGGAAGCGCGGGCGCAGATTGGCTTGCGTTTCACTACAGACTTATAGAACGGATGGAAGCGGGGAGCAGAGCTTGAAGACGTTTAAAAAGGTATACATCGAGATTACAAGTGTCTGCAACCTGGCCTGCAGCTTCTGTCCGCAAACAGCGCGGCAGAAGAACTTCATGAAGCTGGACACCTTCAACACCATTCTGGATCAGGTGAAGCCGCACACCAGCCATATCTACCTGCATGTCAAGGGAGAGCCGCTGCTGCATCCGAAGATCGGCGAGCTGCTTGACGCGGCTCATGCCAAGGGGTTCAAGGTGAATATTACGACCAACGGCACGCTGATTCACAAGGCTGGACCGAAGATTCTCGGCAAGCCGGCGTTGCGCCAGATGAACTTCTCGCTGCACAGCTTTGACGGGCATGAAGGCTCGGAGAACCGTGCCGGTTACGTGGCGGAGATTATTTCGTTTGTGCGGCAGGCGGCGGAGCAGGGTGTGCTAATTTCTTTCCGGCTGTGGAATCTGACCGAGGATAACCTGACCAACCTTGAGCGCGAGCGCAACCGCGAGACGTTGGCTTTGCTGGAGGAAGCTTTCGCGCTGGATTTCAAGATCGATGAGAAGGTCGTGCCGGGCAGCGGTGTCCGAATCGCTCCGCGCATCTATCTCAATCAGGATCACGAGTTCAGATGGCCGAGTCTGAATGAGCCGGAGGACGACGGCAAAGGCTTCTGCCACGCGCTGCGCAGCCAGGCGGCGGTACTGGTGGACGGCACGGTGGTGCCGTGCTGCCTGGACGGCGAAGGGGTGATCAACCTCGGCAACATCCATGAGAAGCCCTTCTCCGAGATTGTGGAGGGCGAGCGGGCGAACAACCTGTTCTACGGCTTCTCCCGCAGGGAAGCTGTAGAAGAACTGTGCCGCAAATGCGGATACAGGCAGCGCTTCGGCACCTAATCCTTTGCAGCCGCTGTACCAAAAAGAGAACCAGGACGCTCTGGTTCTCTTTTTTTTGAAAATATAAGAAATTATAGGTTCTACACTATTATTTAGGCTCAATCTAAAAATCAGCGGTTGACTATACGAGTGAACAGAGCGGAGGGCCTTACATAGTAACATATAGCTCATCAAATAAGCCTCTCTTCCGCTATAGGAAGAGAGGCTTATTCTCACATTTCGTTACTGCTTAGGATTCAGCCAGGATTTAGAGTGTTGCCCTGGAACCTTCGGAGTAATTAGATGCGAAACTGCAACAAATTTCAGCCGAAACATCCATTATCAGGATAATAAGTGCATATCTGCAACTAAATTCGAGTAAAACAAGCTTATTACGCTCAAAATCCTAAATTAGGTGCATTTTCGCACTTATTTCCTCCAAAACAGAAAAAAATGGCTAAATAGATGCAGTTTCGCAACTAATTCTTTGGACTAGACATATGAGACTATATAAGATGAACTTAAGAATGAAACGGTCAAGTTGTCAGAATGCCTGGTGCATAGGGCTACCCGGACCACTCGAATATAACATTCTTAAGTTCACGTTCTATATCATGGAACTGAATCTGCAGGTTACAATCAGGAAATCGGGCTTTAACAGCGATCGGAAGAACCCTCCGAACCCGTAGCGGGCATCATTCACAAGGGGGCAACCGCTGATTTTGGTTTTGAGCCATTATTTATCCTTCTATTTCTCGCAGAAACGGATACCTGAAAGCGATACGTAGTATCGCTACTTCGGAAGCATACGCTTTTCAGAGGGCGGCGAAGCCGTTTCTACTTGTGCAATAAAGACGTTCCGCTTATATCCGCTAGTCCCTGATGATAATATCTGCCTGTATAAGAATTTTTTCATAACTGGTGTCTGGATTAAGGATTCTCCATAGCATTTGATCTACAGCTCTTTTACCAAGCAGCTCTTTATTTACATTAACGGTTGCCAGGAACGGTATGGAAGGGTGCGTATTATCGAAACCGGTAAATACCAGAGTGTCAGGAATAGGCATGCCCATTATTTCCATCGTCTCTATGGCGAACAAAGCGTAAATATCGTTTGCACATACAAAGACCTCAGGCAGTCCGTGTTCGGTAATAACAGCCGTGAATGTTTCTCTGAAGTTTTCAATATCGGGCCCGTTAAGTGAGGGGTTCTGCTTAAGTTCGATATCGTTATCTTCCAATGCTGCCCGAAAGGCAAGGAATCGTTCATAAAAGCTATGGGCATCACGTATATTTCCTAGAAACTGATAGTCTCGGTAGCCCTTGTTAATGACAAGGTTCATCATTTCTTTCATGCAGGACAGATTATCGGTAAAGATAGAATCGCATTGGAAGCTGGGGTCGAAGTGATCCACCATCATGACCGGAATGCCAAGACTTCTAATCTCTGCCAGAATAGGTGTTGAAATTGAACCTATAGTAATAACGCCCATGATTGCTTCAGGGTTAAGGAGCGAAAATACAGCATCATCCTTAGGCTCCGTCAAAGTTAATACGTTGATGCCCCGCTGATTTAATCTGGTAGAGATGCCGTTAAAAAGCGGGCCCCAATATAAAGATTCCGGGTTCTGGAAGCGGATGTTGGGAAATAAGACCAGAATTGTCCCGGACCATTTGCGGGCATCCAGATCTATCATTTCGCCTGGAGCTTTAGCTTGCGCACTCTTGGAGTCTTTAAAGTAACCGAGCTGCCCGGCGGCTTTGAATATCATATCTCGCGTCTGTGAGCTGACTCCGGGTTTGCCGGATAACGCTCGTGACACTGCAAATTTCGATAGTCCCGTAAAATCTGCTATGGATTGTATAGTTACTTTACGTCGCATAAAATCATCCTATTCTACTTTAATCAGATTCTTGGGTAACTCCAGAAGTACATTACAATTTTACATGAATAAAGGGAGACTAACACTTGTTTTTTTACATGTAAAGGAGCATTGTCTTCAAACAAACGTTTTGTTATCTTTTTATAAGGTTTATTTAGTATTTTGTTTTGTTTGTTTGTTATTTTGATATGTAGAAAATACCATTATTATTACATAAATACAAGTTATATACTATTTTTTATATAACTTGGCCTATTTTATACTAGAAATGAGCAGGATGTGGATAAAAAATGATTGACCGTTTATTTAAGTGGTGGTAATATCTGTTATGTTAAGAAAAACAAAAAAATAACAAATGAAGGCGGTGTGCCAAACGAATGAAGGGAATTGTGCTGTTGGTATTTTTTTAACCGATTGTGTAAGCGCTTTATTTAGGGTGGTACAGCACTAACTTAATCATATTAATAACGGGAGGTTCGACAGATGAGAAAGATAAAGGGGTATTCGATGTTATTGTTGTGCTTTGTTTTTTTATTAACAGCCTGCAGTGGTGGCAATAATGCTGCCAATAGTCCAAAGGTAAGCGCGACCACTGAACCTGTTGCAACAGAAGCAGCGGTGGAAGCGACCGCAGAAGCAACGGCAGCACCCGTTGACATGGGCGGACGCATAATTAAGGTCGCAGCCTGGTGGGATCTGAAGCCTGCGGGAAATTCCGCTTCCGAGAAGGAACGTCTTGCCAAAATTGCTGAGGTAGAGAAAAAGTATAATTGCAAGTTCGAATTTGTAAATGTAACTTTCGAGGAGTTCATGCCTAAATTTACGGCTACCGCTCTTACGGGTGAACCCTTTGCCGATATCCTTATTATGGAGTACAACTCGGCATGGCCTGCAATCCTCAAGGGACAGCTGCTGCCGGTAAGCGAATATACTACAGCTGCTTCCAATATCAACAATGAAGCCACTCTGCTGGTTAAGGCACCTCAAATTGCAAACGAATACTATGCTTTCGCTGAACCAGGCACCGGCGGTGCCGGTATCCATTACAACCGTGACTTGTTCAAGAAACTGGGGCTTCCCGATTTGCAGGAGCTGTATACAAGCGGGCAATGGAATTGGGATAAATTCATTGAAGTCGCTAAGCAAGCAACCAAAGACACAGATAATGACGGCAAAATCGATACGTATGGATTCTCAGGCTGGGCAATCGATATTCTGCGCAACTTCTCCGCGGCTAACGGAGGAAAGCTTGTCGACGAAGCTACAGGTACACAAGGTCTGACTGATCCGAAAGTCATCGAGACTGCTGAATTCATCAACCGTCTGTACAATGTTGAGAATGTTATGAAGGTTAAAGGTACCGACAAAGTTGGCTATGATGAATTCAATACCTTCAAAGACGGTGATGTAGCCATGTTCCCCGCTCCAATTTGGAATTTGGGCGATTTGACCTTTGAATTCGGTGTAGTTCCCTTCCCGAATGGCCCATCAGGCTCTCCTGAAGTTACCTATGCCGATAATGGCAAGAATGCATTTTTCATTCCCAAAGGTGTAAAAGATCCACAGGCGGTCTACCAAGCTTTTGAAGATACCTATGATATTACCCAAACCGGAGATTTCCCGAGCCAAGAGTGGCTGGAAAGCATCTACACGCATGAAGAAGATGTAGCTATGATGCGCGATCATATCAACAACACAGGCCAGATTCTGCTGGAAACAGCTTATCCAGACTTCCCGACCACCGGTTACATGAAGGACATTATTGTAGAGAATCAATCGGTTACTGCAACTGCCGAGAAATATAAGCCAGAGGCGGAGGCTTCCATTGCCAAGCTAGGCAAGTAATAGAAGCGGTTCGTATCGTCATGGCAACAGGGGGACGTCTTGGCGACTCCCCTTGTTGTATGAATTTAGATTTCACCACAGCACGTAAGCGCTCCTATACAGGGAGAGAACCGCTTGCGCTTGTAAGGAGGACTTCTGGTGATAAGTAGAATTCGTCATTCCACAATAGCCAAGAATATAATGCTTGCTGTTATGGCAGGGTTACTCATGCTTCCAGCAGGCTTAAATGTACAGGTAGATGCAAGCGAGAAGGCTGCGCCCACGGAAGAGCAGGCACCCATGGATACAACGGCTACAGCGGAGACAGCGGCTTTTAATGAAGATAAATACGTATCTTATGTGACTAAACATGAGGGGGCTCCCAGACCTGATCAAGAAATCGTACTGGAGGCTGCTAATTATAGTCATGTTGAGGGTAGTGGCTTCGAGAAGCTGTCTGATTATGAAGGGATGGCAGGCCAATCGCTGTTAACGGGTGAATCCGGCAAGGCAGAGTGGACTGTTCAAGTCGGGGAAACGGGTTTCTACAATTTATCCATGCTCTATTATCCAGTCGAAGGGAAAAGCTCAGCTATCGAGCGCGCGTTATACATTGATGGTCAACTCCCTTTTCGGGAAGCTGCCTTCTTGCAGTTTGACCGGATTTGGGATGACCAATTGGACCAGCTTGTGGAGGACAATCAGGGCAATGACCTGAGGCCAAGACAGGTTGAGAAACCGCGCTGGAGCGAAAAAGCGTTCCAGGACTCCGATGGCTATGAGAATGAGCCCTTTTTATTTTATTTGTCTAAAGGCACACATACGTTAACCTTGGAATCTACAAGAGAGCCCGTCGTGATTAAGCAGTTGAAGCTGTACAAGCAGCCTGTACCGCTGCCGTATGAAGAAGTGAAGAAACAATTGGATGCCGAAGGTGCCCAGGACTCAAGCGGACAACTCCTGACAATTGAGGGTGAAGATGCAGCAGCCAAATCATCCCCAACCCTGTACCCGCTCAGCGAACGTTCCAGTGCCGCAGTTCATCCTTACAGTTCCTCCAAAATTAAAATCAATACCATTGGCGGACTCAATTGGCGAATACCTGGGCAGTGGATTGAATGGGAAATTGATGTTCCTGAGACCGGATTCTATAAAATGGCCTTTAAAACACAGCAAAATTATGTGAGAGGGATCTATTCCACCCGGAGACTGACCATCGATGGTGTAGTACCGTTTGCGGAAAATTCAAAGGTGCCCTTTCGATATAAAAGCTCCTACCGGTTGGACGTTATGGGTGGAAATGACCCCTATTTATACAAGCTGGACAAGGGCAAACATCTTGTGAGGCTTGAGGTAAGCCTGGGCGAGTTCGCCCCTTTGATCCGCGAGGTGGAGGACAGCCTGTACAATCTCAATTCCATGTACCGCAAGATCCTGATGATTACAGGGACCAAGCCGGACGAATACCGTGATTACCAGCTGGATAAAAAAGTGCCGGACCTGCTGGAAGTGTTCGCTGCCGAACGGGACCGCTTAGATGGGATTGCCAAGCGATTGGTCCAGCTGTCAGGGCAATCCAGTGATCAGGAAGCGCTCCTCAAAACCATGGCAGAGCAGCTGGATGATTTGATTGATGATCCGGATACCATCCCAAGAAGACTTACCGCCTACAAGACGAATACCGGCGGGCTTGGCACATGGGTCCAAACCGCCAGAGAGCAGCCGCTTGAAGTAGATGCGCTGTATGTAGCTTCTCCTGACAAGAAGTTTCCCAAAAAAGGGATGGGCTTTGGCTCGAAGCTGAAGCATGAGACGGCCACCTTCGTCGCCTCCTTCTTTACCGATTACAACCAAATTGGAAACGTGTCTGAGCAGGATGACCAGAAATCCGTTACGGTATGGATCGGAAGCGGGCGGGATCAGGCGAACACGATGAAGGCCATGATCGATGAGACGTTTACCTCTGCCACCGGCATTAATGTCAATCTGAAGCTCGTCAACATGGGGACGTTGCTTCCGGCAACCTTAGCCGGGCAAGGACCCGATGTGGCTATGCAGATTGGTAATGATCTGCCTGTTAACTTCGCTATGCGTAATGCGGCGGCAGATTTGACGCAGTTCAGTGACTTTGCTGAAGTGAGCAGCCGTTTCCGTGAGAGCGCTGTTGTGCCTTACAGGTATGACAGCGGAGTGTATGCGTTACCTGAGACCCAGACCTTCAACATGCTCTTCTACCGTAAAGATATCCTGGAGGAGCTTCACCTGCAGGTGCCGCAGACTTGGGATGAGGTCTCCACTTTGCTTGCTGTGCTTAGCAAGAACCATATGCAGTTTGGCCTGCCGGTGGTGATTCAATCCGCCATACAAGGGCAGAACATCCCGCCTAACTCGATGTACGCAGCTCTGCTGTTTCAGAATGGCGGACAATTCTATCGGGATGGCGGACAGGAGTCCGATCTCGATTCCCGGACCGGAATGGAAACGTTCAAGCAGTGGACCGAGTTTTACACGGATTACAAGCTCGAACGCGAATATGATTTCGCCAATCGTTTCCGTACGGGGGAAATGCCTTTCGGCATAGCCGATTATACCCTCTATAATCAGCTGTCTGTATTTGCTCCGGAGATTAGAGGCATGTGGGGTTTCGTGCCGATTCCAGGAACCGTGCAAGAAGACGGCACATTGGACCGCACCGTATCCAGCGGGGGAAGTGGTGTCGTAATGATGGATAAGGCCAAGGACAAAGATGCGTCCTGGGAGTTCATGAAATGGTGGACGAGTGAAGAGACGCAAACGGTGTTCGGACGTGAGATGGAAGGCCTGATGGGCGCTGCCGCACGTTATCCGACGGCTAACATCAAAGCACTGGACAGCTTGCCTTGGCCGATTGCCGATTATGATAATCTGAAAGCCCAGTTCGAGTGGGCAGAAGGTGTTCCTGAAGTTCCGGGCGGATATTTCACGGGCAGACATTTATTTAACGCGTTCTACAAAACGGTAGTCGGCAAAGTGGAAGCGCGGGAATCCATTATGGACTATGTCCAATATATTCAGGATGAGATCACCACCAAACGGAAAGAGTTTGGTCTATAGCGTAAGGGGGAGGGTCAAGCGTGCAAAATTGGTGGAGCCTGAAGTGGCATGAAGTAAGAGCCAATAAGCATTCGTATATTTTGATGGCGCCGTATATGATATTGTTCGCCGTATTTACGGTATTGCCTGTCTTAGTCTCGATTGTGCTTAGCTTCACGTACTTCAATATGCTGGAATTTCCAAAGTTTATAGGCTGGCAGAACTATACCCGCTTATTTTTAGAAGATGATGTATTTCTGATCGCCCTCAAAAACACGCTGTTATTCGCTGTGATCACAGGGCCGATTAGTTATATCGCCTGTTTTGTGTTTGCCTGGATCATTAATGAGCTGTCTCCCAAGCTTAGAGCCGTGATGACACTCGTTTTCTATGCGCCGTCCATTTCCGGGAATGTTTATTTCATCTGGCTGATGATCTTCTCCGGGGACCGGTACGGGATTATGAACGGGTTATTGCTGAAGTTTGGCTTCATTCTGGAGCCGATCCAGTGGCTCAAAACGGAAGGCTACATTATGCCAATCATCATCCTTGTTCAATTATGGCTCAGCCTCGGAACGGGGTTCCTCGCGTTCATTGCAGGGCTGCAGACCGTCGATGGAACCTTATATGAAGCGGGAGCTGTAGACGGAATCAAGAACCGCTGGCAGGAGCTGTGGTACATAACCTTGCCTTCCATGCGTCCGCAGCTGATGTTTGGCGCCGTTATTCAGATTACGACCGCATTTGCTGTAGCTGATGTTTCGATTGCACTGGCCGGGTTCCCGAGCGTGAACTACGCAGCCGAAACCATTGTAACGCATCTGATTGACTTCGGTACGACCAGGTTTGAGATGGGCTATGCTTCATCTATTGCGACAATATTGTTCCTGATTATGGTAGGGTCGAACCTTGTTGTTCAGAAACTTCTTAGAAAGGTGGGTGAATAGAGGCATGAATCTCCCCTTTCAAATGAATGCCAAACAACGATTAAGCCGATCCATCCGAATGCCCAAAAAGCGGGTGAACCGGTCCATATGGGGGACCCTTTCTTTATTCGCCCTGCTGACCGTGTTTGGAGCATTTATGATTCTGCCGCTCGTCTACGCTGTCAATAATGCGTTCAAGCCGCTGGATGAGATCTTTATCTTCCCGCCGACGTTATTTGTCCGGCATCCGACGATGAATAACTTTATTGATCTGTTCAACCTGCTCGGCAATTCATGGGTTCCGTTCTCACGGTATGTGTTCAATACGGTATTTATTACCGGCGTGGGCATTGTCGGACACGTGTTGCTAGCCTCGGCTGCAGCGTATCCACTGGCTAAACATCATTTTCCCGGCAAAAAGATCCTGTTCAGCATCGTTGTCCTGTCGCTGATGTTCACGCCAGCTGTAACCGCCATGCCAAACTATATGATCATGTCCTGGCTGGGGCTCATCGACACGTACTGGGCCGTCATTATACCGGCGTTTGCCTATTCACTCGGGTTGTATTTAATGAAGCAATTCATGGAACAGATTCCGGATGTGCTGCTGGAAGCCGCCAAGATGGACGGCGCAAGTGAATACCGTATCTTCTGGTCCATCGTCATGCCTAACGTTAAGCCGGCTTGGCTGACGCTCATTATTCTATTATTCCAGATTCTGTGGGGCAGTGACGGGAACGGGTTCATTTACAGCGAACAGCTGAAATCGCTTCACTTCGCAGCAGCCCAGGTAGTGGCCGGGGGAATTGCCCGTTCCGGTGCGGCGGCGGCGGTCGCCCTCATTCTAATGAGCGTGCCCATTACGCTGTTTATTTTCTCGCAGAGCCGGATCATAGAGACGATGGCTACTTCGGGAATGAAGGACTAAGGGGGGAAGGCAGTTGATAGCAAAAAAATGGCTGCTCGCGGTTATGGCAGCATCCCTGCTGTTATTTCATGCAGCTCCTGCGCCGGCGTATGCTGAGTCTACGCCCTATGAGAGCTACAACTATAATTACTGGGAAGAAGCAGTACCTGCACCTGCTGCTTATATACCGGATCGCACCCTTTCAGGCAAGGATCTTGGGGTAGGCGATTTTCGGGATCCTGGCGACATGGTCGTTGCGGCAAGTGGACTGATCTATATTGTCGATAGCGGAAACGGACGGATTGTCTGCCTGGATAGTGACTGGAAGGTTAACAAGGTCATCAGCGGCTTTGATAACCAAGGCAAGGCAGATACATTCAAGAATCCAAGCGGATTATACGTTAATCATGAAGGCAATTTATTTGTTGCCGATACGGATAACGGACGTATTGTTGTTCTATCCCAGGATGGCGTTTTGCTCCGGATGATAGAGCAGCCGCAATCTGATATTTTACCGGCTGACTTCAAGTTTATTCCCGTCAAGGTGACCGTGGATCAGGCTGAACGGGTCTATGTCATTGCTAAGGGGATATTCGAAGGAATAATGCAGTTTGATCAGAACGGTGACTTTATCGGTTATGTAGGTACGAACAAGGTGAAGCGTGACTATACCGAATATGTATGGCGGATGCTCTCAACCAAAGCGCAGAAAGCGCAAATGGCGCTGTTTGTGCCTACAGAGTTCTCCAATATCGATGTGGATTCCAAAGGGTTTCTGTATGCCACCAATATTGATCCGGGCTCGAAGGAACCCATCAAGCGTCTTAATCCATCCGGCGAGGATGTGCTGAAGCGGTTCGGATACTTCGATATTAAGGGTGATATCCGGTTCCGGTTGTCGGTAGGACCTTCGAAGTTCACAGATATTAAGGTTCTTGCGAACGGGATGTACAGTGCTCTAGATGCTAACCAGGGCAAAGTATTCACCTACAATGATGAAGGCGATCTTCTCTATGTATACGGCGGCAAGGGCAACCAGGTGGGAACCTTCAAAATACCGGTAGCGGTAGAATTCTCTGGCGGGAACCAGCTTGTTCTGGACCGGGGAAAAGGAAACATAGTCATCTTCAAGCCAACCCGGTTTGGCACCCGTGTGAATCAAGCAGTGGGGTATCACTATAATGGTGAAGATGCCCAGGCTGTCCCGGTGTGGAGGGAAGTTCTGCAGCTGAATTCCAACTATGATATCGCTTATATCGGCATTGGCAAATCATTGCTGATGGAGAAAAACAATAAAGAGGCGCTGGAATATTTCGAGCTCGGAATGGACCGCGACGGTTATTCTGTAGCCTTCAAACGGTACCGCAGAGAAGTCATGCAGGAGCACTTCGGAACATTTTTGACAGCGATAATGGTCCTGGCGGCCGTATGGATTGCTTTCAAGCTCTTTAGCTTCTGGAGAAGAAAGCGGCTGTCCGAAACATCCAAGCAGGCTTCGCAGAACCTTAAGGAGGGTAAAGCCCATGAGGCAGGATTTCATTAAATTTCCGCTGCACCTCATTGTGCATCCGTTTGATAGCTTTTGGGATATGAAGTATGAAGGGAAAGGTAAAATCCGGGTAACCCTGACGATTCTGCTTCTGGTAGTCATTTCGATGATTCTAAAGAATCAGTTCGCCGGTTTCCTTGTCAATTATAATGATCCCCGCCACTTAAACAGCATCACGCAATTATTTACGATTGTATTTCCCTTCTTTCTGTGGTGCCTGTCGAACTGGGCGATCACCACGTTAATGGACGGGGAAGGGAAATTCAAGGAAATTATGATGGCCACAGGTTATGCGCTCGTTCCCATTGTGATTATTTATACGCCGATGGTTATTGCAAGCCGGTTTATGGCTGAGGAAGAGACGACCTTCTATTATTTGATGATGACGATATCGTCCATATGGTTTGTAGCCCTATTGTTCGTCGGCATTATGACAGTCCATCAATATACCGTACCCAAAGCCATTGTAACGATGCTGCTCACGGTGGTTGTCATGGGAATTGTCGTATTTCTCGGAGCGCTCGTATTAAGTATGCTCCAGCAAATTATAGAGTTCTTCGTTAACATTTATCGGGAATTAACTTTCCGTACGTAAAGGAGGCCGCACCTGTGAAAAATCGTAAAATACTGGTTGCGGTGCTGGCCTGTGCCGCAGCTGTCTGTATCCTTGCCGCTTCTGCCTTATTCTTCACCTCCCGCGGAGTCAAGGCTGTTGAAGCCTCTTCCTATATGGAAGTAACTGCTGAGCTTGAAGCCGGAAGCGAGCTGACTGCACTGCCTGATTCGTCGAAGGGTGTACCGGGAATGCAGCTGGTAGCAGATGATGCAGAGCTGTCCTTATACTACAATCCTGAAACAACGGAAGTAGCAGTTAAGGATAAACGTCAAGGCCATATCTGGTACAGCAATCCGGTCAACCGTGATGAGGATGCTCTGGCTTCAGGATTCGAGAAGGAGCTGCTGTCATCGCAGTTAACGGTACTGTTCCGTGACGCTGTAGGTACGCTGGAATCCTATACCAACTTCGCCCAGAGCATCAGCAGCAAACAGTTTACTGCCGAGAGGATTAAGAATGGGCTTCGTATTGTATATACCATTGGGGATACGTCGATTGGAATCGATGCTCTGCCTAAGTATATAAGTGTAACGAGAATGGAAGAGAGGGTTCTGTCCAAGCTGGATGAGTCTAGTGCTAAATATGTAAGACTGCGCTATTACCCCAAAGAGGGCAGCCCGGAGGTTCTGGAACGGATTGATGCCCAAGTCTCCAAAGCGCTGGTTCTGGGTAAAATGACAGCCGCTTTTACGAAGTCCGGTTATTCTGCGGAAGATCTGGCCTTCGATAATGAGGAGAATGGAATAGGCGGCGGTGCCGGATCGACCAAGCCAAACTTCGTTATTCCGCTGGAATACCGGTTAGATGGAGGATCACTGGTTGTATCCGTCCCCGTGAACCAGGTCAAGGAAAGCGGAGAGTATCAGATACGCAGCCTTGAGGTGCTCAATATGTTTGGGGCTGCAGATCAGCAGACAGATGGCTACATGCTCGTTCCTGACGGCTCTGGCAGCCTGATTTATTTGAATAATGGAAAAGTGAAGGAAGAGCAGTATGTACAGCGTGTGTATGGCCCGGACCCTAACGATAACAGCTACAGACGCGGGCAGGTCAGTGAGAATGCAAGAATGCCGGTGTATGGATTAAAGGCCGGTGATGCTGCGTGGTTCGCCGTGATCGAGAAAGGAGATGCCATAGCCAGCATAGCCGCCGATATCAGCGGCAAGAAGAACTCATACAATTTCATTCACAGCAGCTACACCTTGCGGGGGGAGGATGAGCTTGAGCTGTACACAGGCTCTACAATCCAGGAGATACAGCTGCTGAATGAAGAAATATACAAAGGTGATATTCAGGTTCGCTATAGCTTCCTGAGCAAGGACAAGGCCAGCTATTCAGGAATGGCAGAGCTGTACCGGAATAAGCTGGTGACGGAGGAATCGCTGCAGCCTTTAGAGGAGGAGCAGAACATTCCTTTTTATCTGGGTATGCTGGGGGCTGTCGATAAACAGAAGTCATTTCTTGGCGTCCCTTACCGGTCCGAGATTGCAATGACCTCCTTCGGGCAGGCTGCGCAAATTGCGGATCAATTGAAGCAGGATGGCATTGACCGGTTGCTTATGCGGTATACGGGCTGGTCTGAAAAAGGCGTAAACCACGCTACACCAAATAAGCTGAAGACTGAAAGTGTTGTGGGAAGCAAATCGGAGCTCCTTGAATTAACGAAGAAGCTGGAACAGTCAGGCGGGACGTTATTCCCGGATGTGGCTTTCCAGCAGATTTATCATGATGATGGCGGCTTTACACCCTCCTCCGACGCAGCAAGATTCGTGACAAGGGAAGAGGCAGAGCTTTATCCTTACAATCGGGCATTTAACAGGATGGATATGACGCTCGGAAGCTACTATTTATTGTCTCCTGCCAAGCTGCCTTATTATGTTGACACGTTTATGAACAAGTATAAATCCTATGAAATGAAAGGAGTATCCCTGCGGGATCTCGGCAGTGTGCTCAGCTCGGACTTCCGGGTTAGCCGGGTCATTCAGCGGGAAACGGCCAAACAAATCGTGGAAGAACAGTTGGGTAAACTTAATCAGAACATCGGCCAAACCATGATCGCAGGGGGAAATGCCTACGCATGGCCCTACTCCGACAATCTGATCAATGTACCCACATCCTCCAGTGGATTCGTACTGACAGATGAAGAAATCCCTTTCTATGAAATGGTCATTCATGGCTTCATCAACTACGCAGGGGCTGCGGTTAATCTGAGTGATGAACAGGATATCAGGCAGCAGCTGCTTCGCTCGGTTGAGCTTGGTGCGGCACCGCATTTCTCTTGGTCGTATGAACCCTCCTCCAAGCTGAAGTTCACTCATTTTGACAGCATGTATGCAACCTATTACAAGGATTGGTACGATCAGGCGGTTTCGATGTACAAGGAAGTCAATAACGTGCTCTCCCCCGTACAGAATGCGCAAATCGTGAACCATATACGCCATCAGGAGGGTGTTGTGGAGGTAGAGTACAGCAACGGTATAACAATCTATGTCAATTACACTGATGAGGATGTCTCCGTCCAAGGATTCACAATCGGAGCCGGACAATATGGGATAGAAGGTGGGCAGTCATGAGGGGGAATAAGCTCAGCTTAAATCACAAGCGCTCTTTTCTGGGTATAGCCTTTATTACGCCATGGCTGCTAGGATTCGTGTTCCTGTTCGCGACTCCGCTCATTCAGTCCATTAAATTCAGCTTCAGCAAATTAACCGTAGATCCATCCGGATTCTCACTGAACTGGGTGGGCTGGTCTAACTTCAACAATGCGTTGTTCATAGATGCGTCCTTTAACCGCGTATTAACCGAATCCGTCAGGGATATGGTGCTTAACGTTCCGATGATCCTGTTCTTCAGCCTCTTCTCGGCAACGCTGCTGAATCAGAAATTCCGGGGGAGAATTCTGGCCCGTGCGATATTCTTTCTGCCGGTTATTCTGGCCTCCAACGCGATATCGGCGGCAGAAGCATCCGGACTGATCAATCTGGTTGGCGATGCTACGGCTGTGAACGAATTGGGTCAGTCGGGCTCACAGTATAATGTCATGTCGATGGTTATGATTCTGAGTGATATCGGTTTGCCGCTGTCGTTCGTGGATTATATTGTGGACGCCATCCTGCGGATCTATGAGATTATTACGAGTTCGGGTGTACAGATTCTGATCTTTCTGGCTGCGCTGCAGTCTGTTCCCGGGGCCATGTATGAGGTAGCCAAGATTGAAGGGGCAACCGCCTATGAATCCTTCTGGAAAATTACATTTCCGTTAGTGAGCCCGCTCATCCTGACCAACGTTATTTATACCATTATTGACTCTTTCTCGGGCAGTACGGTGACCCGGATGATATTTACAACCGCGTTCACCACACAGAATTTCGGTCTCAGTGCGGCGATGTCCTGGATTTATACGCTGATTATCAGCCTTATCCTGATCATTGTGGGTTATGGGCTATCCAAAAGAGTGCATTACAACTGATAAATAGCAAAGGAGGTACGGCTATGCAATCTCCACTACCTGTTCGTAAAGAGGCGAATCACTATAGAGTCCAGAAGGCGAGAGGTAAGGCAGTAGATATTCTGTATTCACTGTTTCGCTATGCGCTTGTCATCGGGATTTCATTCATTATTGTTTACCCGCTGATTATGAAATTCTCGATCGCCTTCAAAGACAAAACGGACATTTATAATCCGACAATTTATTTGATACCGGTGCACTTTACGCTTGATAACATTAAGATGGCGATGCAGATCCTGGACTACTTCCCGCTGCTGGGGAATACGCTGCTCTTCGTCGTAGTAACCACGCTGCTAACCACTGCTTCCTGCGCCTTGGCGGGTTACGGCTTTGCCCGATTCTCCTTTCCGGGAAGCAACATCCTGTTCGCGCTCGTCGTTCTGACCTTGCTTGTACCCACCAGCACGCTGATGGTGCCGATGTATCTGCATTTCAGAAGCTTTGATATTCTGGGACTTGTGCAGCTGTTCACAGGCAAAGACGGGATCAATCTGCTCAATACGTATTGGCCTTCCGTTATTACATCGGCGACAGCTATCGGGTTAAAAGCGGGCTTGTTCATCTATATTTTCCGCCAATTCTTCAAAGGAATGCCGAAGGAAATAGAAGAAGCCGCTCTGATTGACGGTGCGGGAGGCGTTAAAACCTTCTTGCGGATTATGCTGCCGAATGCAGTCTCCCCAATGATTACCGTCATTCTGTTCTGCTTCGTCTGGCAGTATAACGATACCTTCTTCACCTCCCTCTTCATGAGTGAGGTGGCGCTTATGCCTACGAAGGTCAGTTCGTTAGCGGCTCAGGCGAATGCATTGCTTCCGGGCCTGCTGGGGACAGGGGCGGGCGGTTCGAATATTAAGGCAGATCCAAACCATGTAGCCATGATTATCGATACCGGCATATTGCTGGCCATTATCCCGCTTATTCTGCTGTATATGGTGGTGCAGCGTTACTTCGTAGAGAGCGTCGAGCGGAGCGGTATTATTGGCTAACCGATTGATGAAGAAGGATGGAGGAACCTTTAAAATGTACAATCAAAGCGATTCCAGATATACAGTGGACCCTAAACTCGTGAATCCGCGAGCAGATGCGAATGCCCGCAGACTGATGAAATATCTATGTGACATCTATGGGTCCCGCATATTAACTGGCCAGCAGATTGGAGTCGAATCGACCCCCGAGCTTGATATCCTATACGGGGTAACCGGTAAGTACCCGGCTGTATATGGCTTTGACTTCATGAACTACTCGCCCTCCCGAACGGAACGGGGGGCAGAGTGCAGGGATACCGACACGGCCATCGATTGGTGGAAGAGCGGGGGGATCGTCACCTTTTGCTGGCATTGGAATGCTCCCAAGGATCTCATCGATCTTCCTCCAGACAAGAACTGGGATACCGGATTCTATACCAAGGCAACTACCTTTGACATTACGCAGGCGATGGACCATCCGGAATCGGAGGAGTTTCAATTGCTCCTTCGGGATATGGATGTTATAGCGCTGCAGTTGAAACGGCTGCAGGATGCCGGGGTGCCCGTACTATGGAGGCCATTGCATGAGGCATCGGGTGGCTGGTTCTGGTGGGGAGCGCATGGCGCAGATCCTTGTATCCGGCTGTGGAAACTGATGTACGACCGGATGACGAATATGCATAAGCTGAACAATCTGATCTGGGTATGGAATGGCCAGCATGCCGATTGGTACCCGGGTGACGAATACGTCGATATTATCGGAGAGGATCTGTATCCTTCAGTCAGGGATTACAGCTCACAGCAGGAGCATTTTCAGAAAGCAAGGACTTATACGAAGCAGAACAAAGTGATAGCCTTATCGGAGAACGGCGTATTGCCAGACCCGGATTTGATGCTGAAGGATCAAGCCCTGTGGGCCTGGAACTGCACATGGTACGGCACGTTTGTCTATGTGACAGAAGATGGCCGAAGAGAATACAGCAGTGCATACACGGAGAGGGAACAGCTGATCAAATATTATGATCATCCTCTTACGGTGACCAAGGATGAGCTTCCAAATCTGATAGAATACGATATCTAAGACCAGTGCGTTTTGCGCAGGGCGGATACATTTTAGACATGAAATGCTGGAGACCCGCTTAAATTGGCCCTCCGGCATTTTTATTTAAGGGAAGGGAGTTGAATCATGTTGCTTAAACGCTTGTTCGTCATTACTTGTATGTTGCTGCTTGCTGTTATGGTGACGGATCTTCCTGTGCATGCAGAAACCATAGAAAAGAGGAGTGCCATGCAAGCCTACGTTGAAGCTATCGGGCCAGGCTGGAATTTAGGAAATACCTTTGAGGCTGCCGGGGAAGAAACCTCATGGGGAAATCCGAGTACAACCCGGGCTTTCATTAACCAAATTGCTGCTGAAGGCTACCGAAGCATCCGTATCCCCATTACATGGAAGCACCGGATGGGCGACGCTCCTGATTATGTGATCCAGAACGAATTTATGACTAGAATTCAAGACATTGTTGATTGGTCTCTGGACGCGGATCTTCACGTCATCATTAACCTTCATCACGATACAAACTGGATCTTGAACATGGAGACGGAGCATGATGAGGTGGTTGCCAGATTTAATGCGGCCTGGACGCAGATTGCGGAGCATTTCAAGGATTATCCGGACACCTTGATGTTTGAGAGTCTGAATGAACCACGCTTCTCCGAAGATTGGAGCAAGGACGCCCCTGAATATTTTGAAATGCTGGATGAGCTGAACGTTTCTTTCCATACCATCGTTCGTCATTCCGGAGGGCATAACAATAAGCGTCCACTCGTACTCTCTACCCTTACGGCCTCCCCGACGGAGGCCAGGCTGGATGAGTTAGCCAGCACAATAACGAAATTGAAGGACGACAACCTTATTGCAACGTTCCACTATTATGGATATTATCCGTTCAGTGTGAACCTGGGAGGTTCAACAACGTTCGATGACAAGGCCAGGGAGGATCTGATTCAAGCCTTCGACCGGGCTTATGATACCTTCACGGCTCAAGGCATACCGGTCATTGTGGGGGAATTCGGGCTGCTCGGGTTCGATAAATCGCTGGACACCGTTCATCACGGTGAAATCTTGAAGTTTTTTGAATACCTCACCTATTATGCCCAGGAAAAAAAGATGCCGCTGATGCTGTGGGATAACGGCCAGCATTTCGACAGACGCACCCTCAAGTGGGTGGATGAGGACCTTCATCAGGTTATGAAGCAGGGGCTTAAGCGCCGTTCCTCCAACGCAGAGACCGATTCTATCTATATTAAAAAGGATTCGGAAATCAAGGACGTGACGATCCCCTTGAATTTGAACGGGAACACCTTCACTGCCCTGATCTACGAGGAACAGGCATTAGTAAAAGGAACGGATTACGAGCTTGACGGGGATAACTTAATCGTTAAATCTGCGTTGCTGCAGAGGCTTGTTACGAAGCAGAACGGCATCAATGCAACAGTAACTTCCACTTTCAGTGCGGGGGTTGACTGGACTATAAATGTTATTTATTATGACACACCAAGCCTGACAAGGTCGCAAGGGCCTGAAGGGATCTTCACTATCCCGGCCCAGTTCAATGGGGACAGCCTGGCTACTATGGAAGCGGTCTATACCCAAGGGGGCAATGCCGGTCCCAATGATTGGACTCCCTTCAAGGAGTACAACCGTACCTTCTATCCGGACTATACCACTGGAGAGATTAAGTTCACGGACGAATTCTGGAGAGATGTGAAGGATGGGGAAGTGCAGCTGAAGTTGCATTTCTGGAGCGGCGAAGTGATCCCCTATACGATTACAAAAGAAAGCGGGAAAATCGTAGGGGTATCCGCAGACGATGCGAAGGAGAAAGCAGCAGAACAAGCAGCCGACACACCGGCAGACTCTGGAAATTCAGCAGCTGCAGCAGTTTCAGCACAGCCCTCCGGGGATGTTCCCCAATCAGAGGAGGATAACAATAACAGTAGTTTCCTACTGCCGGTATCGGCATTGCTAGTCTTGGCAGGAGCGCTTATCTACTGGAGAAAGGCAAGAAGGAAATAAAACCTGATTCAAACGGCTGGCAGCAGGCCTATGATATAGTGAGAGTTACTATTGTCAGATGACATTTTAGTATTCTTGATCTATTACATAAGGAGGTTCTACATGCTGAAATCCCTGCATGCCATTGAAGCCTACCGGGAGAGCGGGCAGCTCTCCGGCGGAAGCTATCCCTGGCTGGACGCTATCGCTCAGGCGGAAGAAACGATTGTTAATCTGGAACGGGTAGAATCGCTGCATGAACTGGAATACCTCAATCCGGTGCTGGATTATGTGGAGCGCAGTCTGCGTCTGCTGGACAGTCTGCCACTCTCTTACTGGATTAAAGAGCTGGTGGAAGAGACGCTCGTCTGGTCGGAAACGGCCAAAGGGGGCACGTTGCGCCAGCGGCGGCAGTGGCAGGCGGAGGGCGTTAATATTTTTGTCCACAATATCGGTTCGGCCCAGCTCTATTGGCGCCATGTAAGTGGAATCGGGGAGCATGGCCTGCAGTTTGCCGGCGCGACGGAACCGGGCGGTGCGGAAGCGGACCAAAAAGTAATTGTACATCGGCTGATCGAAACCCACGGCCTGATCGGACAGCAGATCCGGGGTGAGGTGCCTCCGCTTGTGAACCGCCCGCTATCTGCGATGGTGGAGGACGGGCTGCTGACTGCCGATGAGCTGGAGCGGCTGCTGTTCGCATTGAATCACTGCATTATATCCGCCGTTTCGCCGGAGCTGTGGCAGGAGGTGCGGGTACAGGTCATGGAGCTGATTGCTGTAATCGCTTCGGGTGATCTTCATGCTGTACTGCCAATGAAGGAGCGGCTGCGGAGAATGCGTGCGGGTGCGATTGTCCAGGGTGAGGATTATGATACGGAATGGAGTCTTCTTGTGCAGGAAGGCTTCAATCCCGAGGTGCTGGAGCCTATGCAGCCCATGACCTTCTGGTATGTGGAATCGGCGTTGCAGACCTTCTCGCTGGAGCAGTTTCTGAAGGTGATGGCGCTCACAGCCTGCGGCAGCAAGTTATCCGGCCTGAACCATATCAGTTATGAAACGGTAATGAACAGTATTTATTATGACTACAAGGGCGTTAAGAAAATCAATGTGTACAAGAAGCGGATTATCGAGAAATACCTCTCCGGGCTGGCCTGGCCGGATATTCTGAACGGCTTCACTCCACCGGGCAATCCGCATCTGATTCACCGGCTGGGCCGGGAGGACCACCTGCCGGACACGCTGTTTGTTCATTTCGAATTCTCTCCTGCGGCAGAGAAGTTGATCGAATTCTGTATGGAAGCTGAGAAATCAGCGCTCTATGAGCGGGCCGTACTGCTGTTGTTCGATCTGTTCGATCTGCGCCGGGATGCCTTCGACCGTTTCCACAATGAAGACACGTATTTAAGTCAAATGAATGATACTGCAGATTACAAAGCCGTCATTCTGGAGTATGTCACCGGCCGTAAAGTGCTGGATATCGGCCCGGGCGGAGGTGTGCTGTTGGATCTGATCGAGGAGCGTATGCCGGGAGTGATTCCGGTCGGCATTGATATTTCCAGTAATGTGGTTGAAGCACTGCGCCAGAAGAAGCAGCGGGAGGGCCGCCTCTGGGAGGTGCTGCAGGGCGATGCGCTGAACCTGAAGGACTTCGTGGAGCCAGGCACGGTGGATACAGTAATCTTCTCCTCCATTCTGCATGAGCTGTATTCCTATGTGCCACTGAACGGCGCCAAATTCAACCATGACACTGTAGGTGCAGCGCTGCGCAGCAGCTATGAGGTGCTGGCGGCCGGGGGCGCGATCATTATCCGCGACGGCATTATGACCGAGCCGGAGAGCCAGCGGCGGCGGGTACGGTTTCTTGAACCGGGAGGAATGGCTTCACTGGAGCGTTATGCGAAGGATTTTGCCGGACGGACCCTTCAGGTTGAGCAGGTTAATGAGCATGAGGTGCTGATGCCTGTGAATGATGCGATGGAATTTCTCTACACCTACACCTGGGGAGAGGAAGCTTATATTCATGAGGTGCAGGAGCAGTTCGGCTATTTCACTCCATCGCAATATGAGGCTTTCATTCACCGCACCTTGGGTGAGCGGGCCAAGATTGAAGTGTTCCGCCACTATTTGCAGGAAGGGTATACCGAGGCACTGCAGGGCAGGGTAGTGATCATGGATGAGCAGGGGCAAAGGGTTGCGCTGCCGGACAGCACCTGCTTCATTGTAATACGGAAGGAAGGCTGAGCTTTTTGCTGATTCCGATTACCTAATTGGATTGCAGTCGCCACAATAGTCCAACACCGATTTAAGTGCGAAAACGCATCTAATTCACCGATTTTTTCTGTTTTGGAGCAAATAAGTGCGAAAACGCATCTAATTTCGAGTTGTGAGCGCTACAGAGTCAATTTTCCCCGAAATAGTCAGTAATTTTGCAAAGAACCTGACATCAAAGCAGTCAGGGAATATTTACAAAAAAAAGAGACTCCATTATCGTAGAAGTATACACACACCCACGAAAGGAGATCTCTTGGTTAATAAAGTAGCTGAAAAGGTGTTGTTATGTCAAGTCACCCAATGGTTAGATCGCAATGCTTCCTTGCTGCTCGGCGACCGTTATGCCAAAAAACTTCACTGGGGCAACACGGTGTTTCTCTTTTTAGAGGCCATATTTAGAGGACGAAAAGGGACTCAAGAGATTGCAGATCATGTAGAGAGTTCTACGTGGATGCAAGAATGCACCGGAATTCAATCCATTCACCAGTCGTCCTTGAACCGCAAGCTCGGCGAACTGCCCCCGGAGGTGCTCCGTGAGCTATACCTCTCTCGCCTGGAGCATCTGTTGGAACAGGAAGGACCGTCCCTGCCTAAAAAACTGAAAAAGTTGGGCCCCCTCGCAGCAGTCGATTCCACCAGCCTGACGCTGGGGCGGGTTCGCGGCCAATGGGCCTACCAGCAAACTGGAAAAAACGCCGTCAAGATGCATACCTGCTTGCACCTGACGGGCGAGCACTCGGCGATTCCCATGGCTCCGGTGCTTTCTACCGCGACGGTGGCCGATATGGACACTGATGTGCTAGCGGCATTGGTTTGGCAAACAGGGATTACGTATTTGTTCGACCGGGGGTATATTCACTACACTCAATATCTACAATGGCTCCAGGCAGGTATTCTGTTCGTCGCTCGCCTCAAGCAAAATAGCAAAGTGAAGGTGCTTAAAACGCGGAAGGTGAAGGCAGCGGGACTGGTGCTGGATGCGGATGTGGAGCTGACGTGTCCGAAGACGGGGAAAACCGGTGTATTTCGGCTCGTGGAGTACAAGTATACGGACAAGAAAAAGAAGGCTCACCTGGTTCGTGTTCTCACCAATCGCTGGGATATCACGGCTCTCGAAGTCGCACAGCTGTACCGCTACCGCTGGAAAGTAGAACTCTTTTTTAAATGTATGAAATCCAACTTACACCTGAAAAAAATCTATAGCAGCCGGAACCCGGAAGCCGTATGGAACCTGATCTACCTCTACCTGATTGCGTATGTGCTCTGCGAAGAGCTCCGTCTGTGTTATGCACCGAAGCAGCGAATCGGCCGGGTGCTAGCCGTGTTCCGCTTGTATATAAAAGGAACGTTGGCGGATTTCCTGAAGCATCTAAACCGACCGAAAGAGCGAACGAGCAAAGGGCGAAGGAACAAGGGAGGCAGACCAGCGACTCGGCCGAAAGTGTTGAAGCCTAAGCCTATCCAATTTTAGGTAAGTTACAAGTGATGAACAACTGAAGCTAGACCAATCCAAAAAAATGAGGTGTGTGTAGGCTTAAGTGGAGGTGGCTTTTTTTTGCTTTTTTTGAGTAGACCCCAGACGCGTTCGCCTGGGGCCAGGGAAAGTGTACAAAATACGCCCCTCCCAAAACGTAACTTACAGTAAATAAGCCTACCACGCCTCCTCGTGTGATGTTCTTTGCAAAATTACTGCGAAATAGTTGCAGATTCGCACTTATTTGCCCGATAACCGGAGTCTTAACTGAGATTAGATGCAGTCTCGCATCTATTTTCTCTGAGAGCTCAATAAATATTCTTACGGATATAACTGGCCCTGTGCGGAGGACTGCCCCTCTCCCTTGCGGAATTGGGAGGGGGAGCATTTCATCGTCTTGCGGAACACTTTAATGAAGTAACTGACATTGTCGAATCCGACCTCGAGTGCGATGTCGGATATTTTGCGTTCACTCTGGCGCAACAATTCGGCGGCCTGGCGGATGCGGTAGGAATTGATATAGTCAACAGGCGTCTTGCGGGTCATGGCTTTGAAGAAGCGGAAGAACTGGCCTTCGCTCATCGGAATTAGCTCGGACAGCTCATGGGTGCGGATCGGCTCGCGGTAGTTCTCCTGGATATAGAGGATTACCTTCTTCAGTCGGTTGATCTTGGTGGTATCGGCATCATCTGACAGGCTGCGGTTCTCGAACCGGCCCTCGGGCGCGATGATCGACAGCATGATTAACAGCGTGCCTTTCATAAATGCTTCGAATCCGGGCATTTTATGATCATAGGCTTCCATCAGGGCGTTCAGCCCTTTCAACAGCTCCCCCTGCCAGGGAATGGCCGGGGTAATATGTCTTGGGAAGGTCTGGCGTTTCTCCTGGAGCGGCAGAATCGTCTGCTGCTGGATCACATCATATTGGGCGCTGGCGAGCAGATCCGGATGGAAGACCAATGCGCAGAAGCGGCAAGGCCCTTCACTTGCCACATAGGCAGCATGGATATCTCCTGATTCAATGAACACGGCTTCTCCCACCCGCAGCGGGAAATAGTCCGTATCCACCTGGAACAGGATCTCCCCCTCCAGCAGCAGGAAGAACTCAGCCTCCTCATGCCAATGGGTATCCAGCACCGGCGTTCCGGCAGGCAGCTCGATCCAGTAGGCAGCCAGTGGAAACATAACATCACCATGCACGCGGTCTTCCTTGAGCAAACGCTGGGAGCTGTGGTCCATCGGAAAGTCTCCTATCATATATCAGAATAGTGTTATAAATAAGCTATATTATAGTAGTTTTATCGCTTTTTTATCGTTATAATGCAACTATAAACAACAAATTGAAGGGTGGCAAGTGCAGATATGAAATTTACAGACGGTCTTTGGCTGGTTCGCGACGGGATCACGATCAATGGCGCAGTGCAGAATTATGCAGTAGAGCAAACCTCTGAGGGTTTAACTGCGATTACCCAGACTACTCCGATTACAGGACGTTCAGCAACGCTGAACTCGACACTTTTGACTGTGAAATTCCATTCCCCGCTTCCGGGTGTAGTAGGCGTTAAGATCATTCATAATGAGGGTGTAATCGAACGCGGTCCGGTCTTCGAATTGACTAAGGGAACTGGCGATCACGTACAAATCGAAGAAACCGAAGCACAAACCGTACTGATCAGCGGCGGGCTTCGTGTAGTTATCAACAAAGGCACTCACTGGTCCGTGGATTTCTACCGGGGTGACGAGCGCATTACCGGCAGTGGTTTCAAATCGATGGCTTATATCACTGACCAGAACGGCAACACGTTCATGCGTGAAGAGCTGGATATCGGTGTAGGCGAATTCGTTTATGGTCTGGGCGAGCGCTTTACCGCTTTTGTGAAAAATGGACAGGTAGTTGATCTCTGGAACAAGGATGGCGGCACCAGCTCCGAGCAGGCGTACAAGAACATTCCGTTCTACGTAACAAGCAAAGGCTACGGTGTATTCGTCAACCATCCTGAGCTGGTTTCCTACGAAATCGGTTCGGAGAAGGTGAAGAAAGCCCAGTTCAGTGTAGCTGGGGAGAGCCTGGAATATTTCGTGATTGAAGGACCTACGATCAAAGAGGTCATCAGTAAATATACTTCCCTTACCGGCAAGCCTGCGCTTCCACCGGCATGGACCTTCGGCCTGTGGCTGACGACTTCGTTCACCACCGACTATGATGAAGCTACTGTAAATTCCTTCGTAGAAGGCATGGCTGAGCGTGATCTGCCGCTGCATGTCTTCCACTTCGACTGTTTCTGGATGCGTGAATACCAATGGACGGATTTCCAGTGGGACTCGCGTGTATTCCCGGACCCGGTGGGCATGCTGAAACGCCTGAAGGAAAAAGGCCTTAAGATCTGCGTGTGGATCAACTCCTATATCGGCCAGCGTTCGCCGTTGTTTGAAGAAGGCAAGAAAAACGGCTATCTGATCAAAAAAGCAAACGGCGACGTATACCAGACGGATCTCTGGCAGGCGGGCATGGGAATTGTCGATTTCACGAACCCTGCTGCTTGTGAATGGTATGCCGGTTACCTGCGCGGTCTAGTGGATATGGGCGTAGACAGCTTCAAGACTGACTTCGGTGAACGGATTCCAACCGATGTCGTCTATTTCGACGGCTCCGATCCGAATAAAATGCACAACTATTACACTCAGATGTACAACAAGGTTGTCTTCGAAGTATTGGAAGAGAAGCTTGGCAAGAATGAAGCAGCTCTCTTCGCACGTTCGGCAACCGCCGGCGGGCAGCAGTTCCCGGTTCACTGGGGCGGCGATTGCTACGCGGATTATGAGTCAATGGCAGAGAGCCTTCGCGGCGGACTGTCGTTAGGACTCTCCGGCTTCGGCTTCTGGAGCCATGATATCGGCGGCTTCGAGAATACGGCTCCGGCACATGTCTTCAAACGCTGGCTGGCCTTCGGACTTCTCTCCAGCCATAGCCGTCTGCATGGCAGCACCTCGTACCGTGTGCCTTGGGCATATGATGACGAAGCGGTAGATGTTACCCGGTTCTTCACCAAGCTCAAATGCAGTCTGATGCCGTACCTCTATGATGTGGCCGGACAGGCGCATGAGCAGGGCTGGGCATCGATGCGTGCGATGGTAATGGAATTCCCGGAAGATCCGACGTGCGAAGTATTGGACCGTCAATATATGCTTGGCGATTCTCTGCTGGTAGCTCCAATCTTCCAGGAGAATGGCGAAGTAAAATATTACCTGCCGGCTGGACGCTGGACTCACCTGCTGAGCGGGAAGACTGTGCAGGGTGGAGCATGGCGCAAGGAAACACATGATTTCTTCAGCCTGCCGGTTTATGTTCGTCCTAATTCACTGCTCGCAATCGGCAGCGTGGATACTAAGCCGGATTACGATTTCGCTGAAGGTGTGAAATTCGGCCTGTATTCTCTGGAAGACGGCGCAGCAGCTACAGCTACTGTCCGCGATTTGACAGGTGCTCCTGAGCTGACCGTGAAGGCTGAACGCAGCGGTAGCAAGATTACGGTTACTGCTGAAGGCAGCGGCAAGGCCTTCACCTTCGCTGTGAAGGACCTAGGCGCTATTGCATCCGTTAGTGGTGCAGAGCAGGCAGACGAGACTACCGTAACGGTAGCTGCAGGCAGCAAATCGGTATCGTTCAGCGTGGAACTGAAGTAGCATGCTGCAATAAGCAGCAGGATGTAAATAGAATGCAATAAACCTCTCTGATAGAGGCGGGCTGATGCCTGCATTAATCGGAGAGGTTTTTATGCAAACAGCCATGGGTTTGAATCCGGAAGAAGGAGACTGAGAGGGATGTACAGCGAACAAGAGAGAAAGGCAGGAGTGCGCAGTGAACGGGGCTACACTTCAGCCACGGTGCTGTCCACGGCCGCCAATTATATCATGAACACCACGGAATCATTCACCCATACTTACCGGACTTATATCCGATTGCGGGAGAACGGGGAGCTGAAGCTGAAGTTCTGGCACAGCAATACGGTAGACTCGACATGGGATCTGGGACAGGAATCCGCAGGAAGCGAGCCGGGCGGGGAATGGAGTATCGAAGCAGCCTATGTAGCCGACGGAGGCTTGGAACCGGACGGCAGCCTTGCTGCGGGTACACAGGTTCCGGTTACCTTCGCGGGCAGGGCGTGCAAGCAGGTGGCTGCGGGTGAAGTTTTTTGGAGCGACGAGGCCGTGCTGAAGCTGCCCGAAGGGCATGTTCTGGCCTTCACCTGGACCCTGAAGACACGGGCATCCGGCAAGAGCATACCGTTCAATGTGGAGGGAATGCTGGTTTCGGCTTATGATGCTCCCGGCCAGCTTGCAAGCCAGGATACGGCGGATGGCTTCAGCGTATCGGATAAACTGCTGGTGCTGCCCAGTTATATAGGATACAAGAAAGAGGTAACCAAGGAGCTGGTGTTCTTGGGGGATTCGATTACCCAGGGCGTGCGCACAGAGAAGGACAAATATGATTATTGGGCCGCGGGAATTGCCGAAGGGCTGGGGCCGGATTATGGTCTGTGGAATATCGGCTCCGGCTGGGGCCGGGCGTATGATGTAGCCACTGAAGGCGCTTGGCTGCACAAAGCTCTGCGAGGCAATGAGGTCTTGATTGTGCTCGGGGTCAATGATCTGGATATCGGTAAGCGTTCGGCTGAAGAGCTGCTTCAGGATCTGGCGTTTATCATCTCCAAGATCAAGGAGGCGAATCCTGAAACAGCAGTCCTCCTGAGCACCGTGCCGCCGTTCAATTTCGAAGGGGAGCGGGAAGCAGCCTGGCGCAGCGTCAACACCCAGATCCTTGCAAGCCCGCCAGCGGGAGTCAGCCGTGTGTTTGACATGGCCGCTGTGCTGTCTATGCCTTCTCCCGTTGATCACAGAATCCGCCCTGAATATATGAGTAACAGTGATGACCCGCATCCGAACGGCACCGCGGGCAAGGCGGTGGCTGAGTCTTTCCTGGACTGGTATTTTAAAGTATAAGAATGTTACTATGTAGGACTCCGTAGGATAAGAACACTTCAGATTCAGTTCCATGAGATAGAACGTGAACTTAAGAATGTTATATTCGAGTGGTCCGGGTAGCCCTATGCACCAGTCATTCTGACAACTCCACCGTTTCATTCTAAAGTTCAGCTTATATAGTCTCATAGGTCCAGTCCAAAGAATTAGTTGCGAAACTGCATCTATTTAGCCGTTTTTTTCTGTGTTGGGATGGCGTAAAATAGTTTGTGTAAGGACCGGGGAGTCTAGTAAACGACAAAAAAGTAGGGTATCCTTGGGATTGCGAAAGTCACCAAGAAAAGGAGCCCTACTCAATGACAAGTATACAACAAAACCCGTTCCATGATCTACTCGAAAATAGCATCCAAAGTTTTCTGAAAGAAAAGATTGAACTCATGCTCCGCGAAGAAATCAAAAATTACCTCGGTGTCGAACATCCGGAAGACTCCAATACTCGCAACGGATATTACACCCGCACCTGGGAAACACGCCACGGCCTGATCCCCGACCTGAACGTCCCACGGGATCGGCAGGGTCAATTCCAAACGGAGCTCTTTGAGCCCTACCAGCGCCGGGAGGCGTGGCTGGAAGACACCGTGATCCACATGTATAAAGGGGGCATGAGCACCCGGGATATCGCCTCGTTTATCGAAAAAATGTTCGGGACCTCGTACTCGCCAACCACCGTGAGCAACATCACCGGCACGGTGCTGGAAGATGTTGCCGCCTGGCAAAATCGTCCGCTCTCTAAGCGTTACTCGGTCATCTATCTGGATGGCATGTACGTCAAACTGAAGCGTCAAACCGTGGCCAGTGAAGTCATCTACATCGCGATGGGGATCGACGAAGACGGGCACCGGGAAATTCTCAGCTTCGCTATTGGCGGCAAGGAGAGCGCGTATGGCTGGCGGGAAGTGCTGCAAGACCTGCACCGCAGAGGCGTGCATGAGGTGCTGCTGGGCGTCTTTGACGGGCTGGCCGGGCTGGAGGAAGCCTTCAAGGAAACCTACCCCAAAGCCGATGTCCAGCGCTGTGTGACCCACAAGATGCGCAACACGCTGCCCAAAATTCGGGATACCCACAAGACCGAGATGGTCGGCGATTTGAAGACCATTTACACCGCACCGGATAAGGATGTGGCCCTGGCCAACTTTGATGTGGTGCTGAAGAAATGGGGCAAAATCTATCCCAAGGAACTAGAGTCCTGGGGGGACAGCTGGATGTGTTGCTACGCTTTTACGACTACCCACCCCAGATCTGGTACGCCATTTACACGTCCAACCCGATCGAGCGAACCAACAAAGAAATCCGCAAACGGCTGCGTCCCATGAACAGTTTGACCCATATGGATGCCGCCGAAAAGATTGTCTATTTGGAAGCGATGGGGTACAACGAGAGATGGAGCCGACGTGTCCTGCGGGGGTTTGGGGACCCCCAGACGAAAGCCGCTTTGAGTAAAAAGTTTGCGGAAAAGTATCCCCCAGCCCAAGACAGCTAAGAACAAAACCGACGGCAGACGCAACTGGATATGAAAGGAAATTTTCGCAGGGGGGATCCCCCCTGACCCTTTGAAAACCAATCATATCCATTGTCCCAATGGATATCCTACAACCCTTAAAAATAATTACACAAACTTCTTGACGCTACCTGTGTTTGGAGGAAATAAGTGCGAAAACGCACCTAATTTAGGATTTTGAGCGTAATAAGCTTGCTTTACTCGAATTTAGTTGCAGATATGCACTTATTATCCTGATAATGGGTGTTTCGGCTGAAATTAGTTGCAGTTTCGCATCTAATTACTCCGAAGATTCCAGGGCAACACTCTAAATCCTGGCTGAATCCTAAGCAGTAACGAAATGTGAGAACAAACCTCTCTTCCTGTAGCGGATGAGAGGCTTGTTTGATGAGGTATAGGTTACTACGTAAGGCCCCTTATCTTCTGATAGTGGTTTTAGCTTTCTAAGGAGTAACGTGTAGGGTGGCTATGGGGAACTACTGTTAATCCCACGGCTAAGGTTCAGTTGCTTTTGCATATGGGGAAAAGTCACCGCTAATTCGTCCATTCATGGCATTTTAGATCGGATAGGAGGTAATTAGTGGTAGGAATTCCCTATAACTACCTTGAATCCCCATTCTGAGACCAACTAGCGGTAAGAAATCCCTCTAATTTGCCGCTGGACCTAAATAGTAACCGAAAAGGCACTTAATTTCCGCGTTTGGGCATAATAAGCCTGACTTACAGGAAATTAGTTACACATTCGCACTTATTCTCTCTCTATGAGTAGATTCGATTGAATTTAGATGCAGATTTGGTTACTACTTAGAGCCCCCTTGTGTTCCATGTGTTCCATGTGTTCCATGTGTTCCATGTGTTCCATGTGTTACTCGTCCGAGCCAGTCATACCACACCGCGCGACAAGGAGGCTGAGCATAACCAAAGGAAGGCTGTCACCCGTAACCAGCGATTAACTTTCAGACTATTAACGGACTGAGGAGCCCCTATGTGCTGTACAAAGGCTGTTTTGCAGCTCTAACGGACTCAGGAGCCCCTATTCAAGCCAAAACCCACTAGTTAAGGCCTGTTTTTCCGATATAGAGGCTATGCGGTCCGTTACATTCCAAACCAGCGCAGAAATGAGGAAATAGGAGCTATACGGTCCGTTGGGACGTAGGTTACCTGAAGTTCGGGAGGGGGAGGGTTTGGATTACGGTAGTGCGATCGCCTAACCTTCGCAAGTAAACCTTCTCTATCCTCGCAGGGTCCTAAGTAGTAACCAGATTTGCACCTATTGCTTCGAACGAGCCAAGAGTACCTGTTAAGTGCTCGCTGGGAGCTAAGCAGTAACCTAAGGATTAAGCTCTTGCGCATTCCGCAGGAACAGCCCGCTTTTGCCCTTAAGGCTCTTGCGTATTCCAAAGGAACAGCTGCTTTTGCCCTTAAGGGTCTTGCGCATTCCGCAGGAACAGCCCGCCCTAGACCTACCCGCCTTTTGCCTTAAAGATCTTGCGCATTCCGAAGGAACAGCCGGCCCTAGACTTACCCGCCTTTGCCCTTAAGGTCTTGCGCATTCCGAAGGAACAGCCGGCCCTAGACTTACCCGCCTTTGCCCTTAAGGTCTTGCGCATTCCGCAGGAACAGCCGGCCCTAGACTTACCCGCCTTTGCCCTTAAGGGTCTTGCGCATTCCGCAGGAACAGCCCGCCCTAGACTTACCCGCCTTTGCCCTTAAGGTCTTGCGCATTCCGCAGGAACAGCCTGCCCTAGACTTACCCGCCTTTGCCCTTAAGAGGTCTTTGCCCTTACCAGTCGGGCGCGCATCCCGTCAGGGATAGCGGGCTCACCCATGCGGCGTTCAAGCGGTCCCGCAGGGATAAGCGCTCCTACCACCCCAGCCTCCTAATCACAGTACCGCCAGACTCATTCGCCAAACTTGCAGGTGTCCAGAGGGTGCAACCCTTTGGGGCCCTCCCTTGGAAGGGAGGGTTTGGGAGGGATCGAAATCCCCTAATTGAGCTCTGCCCGATAATCCTTCGGCGTTTGCCCGACCTGCTTTTTGAAGACCTTGCTGAAATATTTCACATCGTGGAAGCCAACCATTTCCGAGATTTGCGACAGCTTCAGGTGGGGATTCTGCAGCAGCAGCTTGGCTTTCTCGATACGGACGCTACTGATATAATCGGAGAAGTTAATACCGTACTCCTGCTTGAACCTGCGTGAGACATACTCGCGGCTAACATAGAATTTGCCGGCAACTTCCTGCAGGGAGAGGTCGGACGGATAATTCTGCTCGATATATTTCACAATGTCCGTAATGGGGTTCCGTTCTTTGATCTGTCTGACCAAGATCACCCGTGACAGGCTCCGCATCAGAGCAAGGGACCAGTCGCGCCAGGCGAATAAGGAGAAGGAATAGCCGCTCGGCAACGGTGCGGGATGCTGTTTGTCATCCAGCTCAAGCTCAGCCAGGGCGCTGTCGGCCTCGCTGCCTAGAGCTTCCCGGACCAGCCGGGAACGGAACAGCAGGGCATCAGCTTTCCAGGAATTCAGCATTTGCGGCGTAACGACGCCCCGGCGGCTGAGTTCATGGGTCCAATGCTGCGCGGCGTCCGACAAACCTTCAGGGTTGCCACTGATCACAGCCATTCTCCAATCCTCCTGGACATCGGCGAAATTGAGCGGTGTTCCAGAAACGGAGGGGTTGGACTCCCGGCTGCCAGCAGCCTTGTTGTCCTCTCCCGCAGCAGGGAAATGGCAGTAATCCTCATGTCTCAATAGATTCCGCCGAAGCAGTGTTTCGGCGGCTTCTGTGCGTTGTGCCGGCAGTTGTCCCGGGAAGGCGCCTGCCGTGCTGATCCCGAAATGCATGCGGAACTGCAGGGTCCGGTATATTCCCTGATTGATCCGGCTGATCAGCTCCACTATGGACTCCTCCGGATTCCAGAGAATGATCGCGATCTCTGGAGGCCCGCCCCAATAGCGGAAGGCTATGCCTTTGTTAGGCTGGTGCAGAAATTCATTGCAGATGTTGACAATGGCGTAGTAGAGCAACTCGTTGTCGCCGCCAAATCTTTGCAAGAGCGGATTGTTGCCGCTGTCCGTCTGCACCAGAATCAGCCGCGAGGTCTCGGCGTCCTTCGCGATGATACCGTCGCCGGTGAGTCTGCGCAGCGATGCCTCAGCGTTGATCGGATCGTCAATCAGCGCCGATAGCAGCTTCTCTCCGTAGATTGGCTTGATCTCGTTCAACCGGATGCTCTGGCGCTGGCGGTGGCTGCGTTCCTCTTCTTCGGAGCGCCAGGCGGCGACCGCCTTGGACACCGCATGATTGATCATATCTGCTTCAATCGGTTTCAGAATGTAGTCGATCCCGCCGTGGCGGACAGTCTGGCGTACAAAGTCAAAATCATTATGTCCGCTGACCACAATAAATTTGGTGCTGCCCGCGAACTCATTCACCCAGGTCATAAGCTCGATCCCATTGCCCGATTCCATCATCATATCCATAATCACCAGGGCCGGCTTGTCCTTGCGGATCAGTTGGATGGCTTCATTGCCGTTCCCCGCTTCCAGAATCTCGTCAATTTGATGGGCCTCCCAGTCAACCAGCAGTCTGACCGCTTTTCTGACTCTTGCTTCATCATCCACAATAAGCGCCTTCATATCCGTTCACTCTCCACTAATATATCAATTTCCAATCTGACGATCACTCCGCCAGCCTTAAGATTATCCACGGTCAGCACCGCATCATCGCCGCATACCAGCCGCAGCCGTGCCAGCACATTACCGAGGCCAATGCCGGCGCCCGGAGCATCGCGTTTGCTGTAGTGGTCCTGGTCCTGCTCGGGTTTCTTCAGAGGGTCGATGCCCAGGCGTGAAGGCTGCTCAAGCTCCTGCCGCAGTGCTTCCAGCTTGGCCGCCGGAATGGCTTGGCCGTTGTTCTGAATATTGATTTCCATCCGTCCTGAATCCAGCTTAGCTGCCGTGATCTCAATTAAACCGTCGGTGCGGGCGAGATTAAACCCATGCTTGAAGTAATTTTCCACGATCGGCTGCAGGATCATCTTGGGCATCATCGCGTTCAGCAGCGATTCATCCATATCGTAGCGGAAACTGAATTTATTTTCAAAACGTTCCTTTTGCAGCTCTATATAGGCTTTGACATGGTCCAGCTCGTTCTGTATAGTTACGATCTTCTCATCATTATACATGCTGTAGCGCATCATCTTGGCAAGTGCCGAGAGCAGGGCATAAACCTGCGGCGCCTTCAGTTCCAGGGCAAGTGTGCCGATAATCTGCAGGGTGTTGTTCAGGAAATGAGGATTGATCTGCGATTGCAGCGCCCTTAGCTCATTGGTTTTGTTGGACAGCTCAAGCCGGTACTCCCGCAGAATCAGGTTGTTGATTGTATCCATCATGCTGCGGAAGCGTTCTATGACAACGCCGATTTCGTCTTTGCCCGTAGGCTGGATATCAATCTCAAGATTACCCGTCTGCACCTGGTTCATGTATCGGGTCAACTGCTTGATCGGAGCCGTTATCCGGAAAGAAATCAGAATGGTCAAGGTGATGATCATGATTAGCAGCAGCACCAGCAGTAGAACATTGATCTGGGCCGCCTCCTTGGCTTCACGGAACAGGTAGGAGACCGGGATTTGTTTGACGAGCGTCCAGCTTAGACCGGGACTCTCTATTTTCTGATAAATAAATACCGAGCCGTCTTCTTCAAAATATCCCTGCGAGCGTTCATTGGCTGCAATCTGCTTATCATACCAGGAAGCGTTCAGCGGTTTGCCCACAGCGTCGTTGTCATGGCTGTAGACCAGTGTGCCGCTGCCGTCCACCAGATAGATGTTCTCCTGATCCTGTTCATATAACTGATCTACAATATCGGTAAGGGCGGTCAGCTTGACATCAATCGACAAATAGCCGAGCGCATCGGGAGAAGGAATTTGCTCGATCCTTCTGTGCAGCGTGAACACCGGCTCCGAAACCAGCTGCGGGATCGGTGAATTCAGCCCGTAAGTGCTGCTCATATGCGTACCTTGGACTGAAACGGGATAGTCAGCGGTAATCAGAGAATCGCTATAAGGGGGAACGCCCTGCCAGCGTTTCGGAGTGGTGCTCCCGGTGACCAGGGTTGCCTTGCTGTCTTTGACTCCGTACAAATAGACCTGGGATATATCGGGCATAGAGGTAGAAATATAATTCAGCGAGGAATAAATCCGGATATTGGCCGACATGTCGTCGTAGCCGGCTTCCAGAAGCCTGTAGAATTCCGAGTCTGAATACACGATCAGGGACAGCCTGTTCACCTCTTGAATCAGACTGTTAATATTCTTGTAGCCCTGATACAGTAGATTCTTATTCTCATCGACAGCCCGGGTTCTTAGCGACTTCGTCGTGTAAGAATAGCTGATGAACATAGTAGCCATAATACAGATTATTGTTGGCAGGAGCAAAAAAACGATCAGTTTCGTGCGTATACTGTTCCATTTCATGGGGTCTTGTCACATCCGATCAATATTTTACACCTGAAAGATCACTTGCGTAGGTGTAAGCGAACCTTCTAAAAATAGATAATATGTTTAGATCATAAACAAGTAAGTGAGTAAAAGAAAGGGGGCTGGGTAAATGCGCGGCAATAAGTTGTCCCAATTTGGTCAACAGCTTTTTTTCGTTGGTCCAGCACTATTGTTTTTTACCCTAATCACGATTATTCCATTTCTGATGGGAATGTATTATTCCTTCACTGATTGGAACGGAGTATCGGGTAATGTAAGCTGGGTAGGCATCAGTAACTTTACATCGATTTTTACCAATGATCCGGACTTCTGGTCATCCTTCTGGTTTACAGTGAGATTCACTGTACTAGGGGTCGTTCTGACCAATGTAGTAGGCTTCTTCCTGGCCTATCTGTTAACCAAACCTTTAAAAACACGCAATATGCTCCGTACGATATTCTTTATGCCGAATGTCATTGGAGGCTTGTTGCTTGGGTTTATATGGCAGTTCATCTTCATCAAGGGTTTCGCCACGATGGGCGATATCACAGGCTGGTCCTTTTTCAACCTTCCTTGGCTGGGTGATGCGACAACGGGCTTCTGGGCGATCGTCATGGTGTTTGTGTGGCAGTCCTCCGGTTATCTGATGGTTATCTACATCGCTTCGTTAAGCAATGTGTCCAAAGAGGTGCTTGAAGCCGCTGAGATTGATGGCGCATCCCGGATGCAGGTGCTTCGCAACATTATAATTCCGCTTATCATGCCTGCGGTAACTATCGGGCTGTTCCTGGCCATTTCCTGGTCCTTCAAGATGTTCGACCTGAATCTGTCGCTGACCAAAGGCGGACCGTTCAAATCGACGGAATCCGTTGCTATGAACATTTACAATGAAGCCTTCCTGAACAATCGTTATGGACTGGGTACTGCAAAAGCGCTGTTGTTCTTCGTAATTGTTGCGCTGATTACGGTCATTCAGGTCCGTGTTACGAAGAGCAAGGAGGTAGAAGCTTAATGAATGCAAAATCCAAAGGCAGATGGAATATCGTCATTGAAGTGATTATGATTCTTCTGGCGCTTCTGTTCCTCTCGCCATTCTATTTCTTGCTGGCGAACTCGGTGAAATCCTTCGGTGAAATCCTGAGCAATGCGGCAAGCTGGCCGCAGGAATTCATGTGGTCGAACTATTCCAATGCATGGAAGCTGGCCCGTTTCAGTGAAGCCTTCCGGAATTCGTTCATTGTTACAGTAATCAGTGTTATTCTGATCTCGCTGTTCAGTGCGATGGCAGCCTACCGTATGGTTCGTGCCAACACACGATTCAACCAAGTTCTGCTGCTTCTGTTCGTGGCAGCCATGGTGGTTCCGTTCCAGACGATCATGATTCCAATCCTGAAGGTCGTAAATATTGTTGGAGTGAACAATTCCTTCGCAGGTCTGATTATTACGAACCTGGGGATCAGCGTTCCCATGGCGATCTTCCTGTTCCATGGTTTCATCAAATCAGTGCCTCTTGAGATTGAAGAGGCGGCAACCGTAGATGGCTGTAATCCGATCTCGGCATTCTTCCGGATCGTGCTTCCCTTGCTGAAACCGATGCTTATGACGATCATCGTCCTTAATGCGCTTGGGATATGGAATGACTACCTGCTTCCGTCGTTGATTCTTCAGGCGCCCGAGCTGCGTACGATCCCGCTGGCAACCTTCTCGTTCTTCGGACAATATACGAAGCAATGGGATATGGCGCTTCCGGCGCTTACGCTCGGAGTGGCTCCAATCGTAATTTTCTATCTGTTCATGCAGCGTTACATTGTTGAGGGAATAGCGGCTGGCTCGGTGAAAGGTTAACACCGAGCCTTACGTTCCAAATATAACAGCAGTTAAATTATTCAAGGGGGAAATTAGAATGATGAAGAAACGTTCTGCACTGGTAATGTCATCTGTAATGCTGATGACAGTTGTGCTTGCGGCATGTGGCGGAAATTCCAATAATACTGCAACAAATACTGGCTCAAATGGAAGCGCTGGCAAACCTGCCGGTGAAGTGAAAACGGTTAAGATTTTCCAGTTCAAGACTGAAATTGTTGAAGGACTCAATGAGCTGAAGGTTGAATTCGAAAAAGAAAACCCTAACATCAAGCTGGATATCCAAACCGTCGGCGGTGGCGCAGACTATGGAGCAGCCCTCAAAACTAAATTCGCTTCCGGCGATGCACCTGACATTTTCTCTAACGGCGGATATGCCGAAATGGGTCTGTGGGCCGATAAATTGGAAGACCTGTCCGATCAGCCTTGGGTTAAGGATCTGATTCCAATGGCTGCAGAGCCAATGACCAAAGACGGCAAAACCTACGGCATGCCGATGAACCTTGAAGGTATCGGATATGTATACAATAAAGATTTGTTCGAAAAAGCCGGTATCACCGAAACTCCAAAAACGATCACTGAGCTTGAAGAAGCTGCTAAAAAACTGCAGGCTATCGACGTTATTCCTTTCGGAAACGCCTACCAGGAATGGTGGCTGCTGGGCAACCAGGGTATCAGCGTAGCTTTTGCCCAGCAAGACAATGTGGATGAATTCATCAGCGGGCTGAATGCCGGCACTTCTACTATCGTAGGCAACCCCGTATTCAAGGAATGGAGCAACCTGCTGAAATTGACCGTGAAATACGGACAGAAGAACCCGCTGACAACGGATGCCAACACACACCTGGCCATGTTCGCCAATGGTGAAACAGCGATGATGCAAGAAGGCAACTGGGCGCAAACGCTGGTTGACAATATCAAACCTGATATGAACATTGGCATGTTCCCTATGCCGATCAATGATAACGCCGAGAAAAATAACAAATTGACTGTTGGGATTCCTGCCAACCTGGTTGTGAACAAAGAATCAGGCTCTAAGGAAGAAGCCAAGACCTTCCTGAACTGGCTTGTAACCTCCGACATGGGTAAAGAATACATCACCAAAAAGTGGAAGTTCATCCCTGCACTGTCCACTATCGAAGCTACGCCTGAAGATATCGGAAAGCTTGGCTCCGATGTATGGCAATATGTGAAGGATGGCAAGGTATACGGTCTGCAATCCTCTAAATTCCCTGATGGTGTAACCCAAGAATTCGCTAGCGTAATCCAACAGCTGATTGCTGACAAAGTAGATGAAGCTGGCTGGGAACAAGGTATGCAAGCCGCTTGGGACAAGCTGAAGAAATAAAAGGTTATAAACAAAAGCTATAGGTTCACGTTCTATATCGGTTGCAAACAGCAGAGCTGCTCTTCTCGCTTCATCCCAATAGATGAAGCAGAGAGCAGCTTTTTCGTGTAAGATTTGGATCTGGATGTGGCTGCCTTCGATTACTATCCGAACACTTCCCGTAACTCCCAGTGCATGCCCTTAACCCTTGCGGGTTAAGTTAATATGATCCAGATCGGTGCTGTTGTTGAAGATGAACTCCAGTTTATAGTCGCCACGGATATAGGTAAGTTTGGTCTGCTTGACCTTGCCGGTTGTGATTGTAGTTGTGGAGCTTGGCGCGTACCATTGCTGCTTCAGAATCTTCATGGTGATGCCGCCGATATTCGTCTGGCGCTCTACATGGGTGCCGAAATATCGCATTTCACTCAGCGTGTTCGATTTATAAGCAAAAGCATATCCGGGATTCCCCATATTTGCGCCGTACGCATCGAAGCCAGTGGCACTGCTGCGCGGCACATCGGGACTGCCAAAGGAGCGGAGAATGTCAGCTCTTGCTGTTTGGCCGATGGTGAATTTCGCTGCCCGTCCTGGGAATTGGCCTTTGAGTGCAGGTTTATAGAAGCTGTTCAGTGTTTCTACAGCATGCTCCGTATCGCTAGCCGTTGGAGCCGGTTGTCTGCTGCTGGCCGCTGATGCCTGGTGCGCAGGTGCTAACAGATCATTGAAGCCCAAGGTTCCGGCAACGGCTGCTCCGGTTATTATGGCAGCAAGGGCTGCTTTGGTTATAGTTCTCACGAAGTTCATTAGTATCTCCTCCTTGTAAACATGTTGATGTAATTAACTCAACTTTCCCTATGTCAATTTTTGATAGGCGGAATTTCTGTGGATAAGTCGGGTGTCAATTTTTGACGGGGGACTGAGATAATAAGGTTGTAGACTGAAATAATAAAGTGTTAGAATGTCTTGGACTCATTCAGCTAGACGGACAGTAGAGCGTTAGTAAAGGAGTCGTATTATTACTTGCTCAAACCTGCGTTTAGATACTGGCAACCATATATTTCTGTGCAAGAATTGCAAGGTTCCATTTCCCCACCTTGCATAGGGTGATGGCGATACTTGAAGAAACATTCAATGAGATGCCGCCGTTCTTTATAAAAATTCTTTATCCCATATTGGCAGACCAAGGAAACCTTTTTCATACAACCGCTGTTGGAACTGGTTAATCCCATAATACGAACGGGCAGGATAGACTAACTTCATGTTACCCAATGCTTTTAAAACTTGTAAAATGATTTGATGAATTTTACAATGATGTTAAACTAGTACAACAGACTCGCAAGTGAATATGGGGGGATTACATGGGTATAGTTATTATCATTGCGTGCGTAGTTCTCATTGGCGTACTGAGTATCGATGGGAAGTTGAAGAAACATTTAGAGAATGATGAACATATCATTGATAGGCTTGATATTTTAATTAATATTCAAAAAGATAAGGACAAGATGGAGTGAATTTAGATTAAACCCCCAGTAATTTTGCAAAGAACATCACACGAGGAGGCGTGGTAGGCTTATTTACTGTAAGTTACGTTTTGGGAGGGGCGTATTTTGTACACTTTCCCTGGCCCCAGGCGAACGCGTCTGGGGTCTACTCAAAAAAAGCAAAAAAAAGCCACCTCCACTTAAGCCTACACACACCTCATTTTTTTGGATTGGTCTAGCTTCAGTTGTTCATCACTTGTAACTTACCTAAAATTGGATAGGCTTAGGCTTCAACACTTTCGGGTGAGTCGCTGGTCTGCCTCCCTTGTTCCTTCGTCCTTTGCTCGTTCGCTCTTTCGGTCGGTTTAGATGCTTCAGGAAATCCGCCAACGTTCCTTTTATATACAAGCGGAAGACGGCTAGCACCCGGCCGATTCGCTGCTTCGGTGCATAACACAGACGGAGCTCTTCGCAGAGCACATACGCAATCAGGTAGAGGTAGATCAGGTTCCATACGGCTTCCGGGTTCCGGCTGCTATAGATTTTTTTCAGGTGTAAGTTGGATTTCATACATTTAAAAAAGAGTTCTACTTTCCAGCGGTAACGGTACAGCTGTGCGACTTCGAGAGCCGTGATATCCCAGCGTTGGTGAGAACACGAACCAGGTGAACCTTCTTTTTCTTGTCCGTATACTTGTACTCCACGAGCCGAAATACACCGGTTTTCCCCGTCTTCGGACACGTCAGCTCCACCTCCGCATCCAGCACCAGTCCCGCTGCCTTCACCTTCCGCGTTTTAAGCACCTTCACTTTGCTATTTTGCTTGAGGCGAGCGACGAACAGAATGCCTGCCTGGAGCCATTGTAGATATTGAGTGTAGTGAATATACCCCCGGTCGAACAAATACGTAATCCCTGTTTGCCCAACCAATGCCGCTAGCACATCGGTGTCCATATCGGCCACCGTGTTGCCCCAGTGAAGTTTTTTGGCATAACGGTCGCCGAGCAGCAAGGAAGCTTTGCGAACCATTTAATTAAGAAGACAAAGCGGGAAGTAGGCATACAGGTATAGCCAAAAGTCTTTTTGAACCCTGCTTTCCTCAGGTGTTTCAGCATACCGAGTTCTTGAAAAGCAGGTCTCATTTCAGGTGGCTAGGGACGACTTTTGATTTATCATGGAAGGGACACCTCTTCTGTGGTTTAGTGGATCTCGACAATCTCACTTTACCAAACGAAGCGGTGTTTTTCTATGTTGGCAAGATCCTTACTTAAACCGACTCCAACTTAATCCCAGCTTGGGGTCAACTCGACTTTGACTCTGCGAAAGTTGAGTAATTAACCTTATCAAGCAAATTTAAACAAGAACACACAAGTAACGAATCTAAGAGAAACGGCCTGATCTGGCTGGAAGGCGTGAACCGACTTGGAAACCTTACATGATAATAATGAGACCGCAAGGCGCAAGCGGGTTGCCCTGACCGGTGCCAGCGGCTATATCGGCCATAACCTGCTCCGGCAGCTGACAGATCAATATGATGTGATCGCCTTGTCCCGTCGCCGTGACAGCAAGGAGGATGAGGAGCATGTGGAATGGCGCTCCTGTGAGCTGTTCTCGATGACCGATGCCGAGAAGGGTCTTGCAGGGGCTGATTATGCGATCTATCTGGTTCATTCCATGCTGCCGACAGCCAAATTGACCCAGGCCGATTTTGCAGATATGGATGTAATTCTGGCTGATAACTTTGCCCGTGCCGCCCGCAAAAACGGCATCCGCCAAATCGTCTACATGAGCGGTATTGTACCTGAGAATGTACCGCGAGAGCAGCTGTCACGCCATTTGCGCAGCCGGCTTGAGGTAGAGCAGGTGCTTGGCTCCTATGGTGTGCCCGTCACCACCCTGCGTGCAGGCTTGATCGTGGGTCCTCAGGGATCCTCTTTTCCCATCCTGGCCAAGCTGGTGCGCCGGCTGCCTGTCATGCTGCTGCCGGAGTGGACACGCACGCCGACTCATCCGGTGGCCTTATCCGATGTGCTGACATCACTCTGCAACAGTATAGGTAACCGGGAGCTGTATAACAAGACTATCGATGTTGGCGGACCCGAGAGCATGAGCTATAAGCAGATGATGATAAAGACTGCACAGGTCATGGGCAGGAACCGCTCCTTCTTCGACATCCCGCTGCTGACCATTGCGCTCTCCCGGCTGTGGGTTACCTTGATTACCCAAATGCCGAAGGAAATGGTCTATCCGCTCGTTGAGAGTCTGGCCCATCCGATGGTAGCCCATGAGGAACGGAAGGTAAAGGGGATCAGCGACGGCAAGGTGTCCTTTGAGCAGGCGGCAGAAGCCGCGCTGAAGGCGGAAGCGGAGCAGGAAGAGCAGAAGCAGGAGAAGAAGCGAAAGCAGAAGCAGGAATCCTCGGCAGGCAAGGCAGCTTCAATTGGGCCAAAAGAGAAGCGGCTGTCCGATGTGCGCTCCATTCAGCGCGTAGTGCTCCCGGAGGGGAAGGATGCGCGCTGGGCAGGCAGCTATTATATCGAGTGGTTGGGTCGCGGCTTGAAAGGAATCGTCTGTACCGAATATGACGGCAGTTCAATCTATCGGGTCTATCTGCGCTTCAGCGGCAAGCCGATATTGGAGCTGACCTACTTTGCGGAACGCAGCACAGATGAGAGTGCGGTATATGGCATCACTGGCGGAGCTTTTGCCAAGACGCTTGACGATCATGCCGGACGGCTGGAATTCCTGCAGATTCCGGGCACGCAGGAGTGTGTCATTGCCATCCACGATTATTTGCCCTCGCTGCCCTGGTTTGTGTACAAATACACCCAGGCCAAAGTTCATCTTTGGGTGATGTATGCTTTCCGCAGGCATCTGCGGCGTATGGCCGACAGCGGCCGCATTCCCGAGCCGCAGAACAAGCAGACCGGAACCGGCCAACTGGCCCGGGCCGCCAGGATGAAGCAGAAACAAAAGCAAAGCTAGCCGGACTGCTTGGGGTCGGGGTTTTATGTTGGTTATTTTTGAAAAAAGTTTAGAAGTAGGGTTGGGAATAGTTGTGAGGGTTGATGCAGCAACACTTTGCAACTAAATCAAGGATTCAAACTTTACGCGGGGAGCGGGATTCGTCCAAATCAGGGGCATCAGAGTAAATAGATGCAAATCAGCACTTAAATTCGCTCAAATGTGGGTTTATGAGGAAATAAGTGCCTAAAGTGCAACTAAATTCATACATAGGAGGGGGATTCGGCCAAATCGGCTGGGTTAGATGCGTTTCTGCACTTAAATTAGTTGAAATTCTGAAATCGGCCTGAATTAGTTGCAGGTTTGCACTTAATGGGTAGGCTGTGGTGCGCTTGATGTTAAGCCAATGCCTGCATATGGAGGACTCCACTCCAATTAGGGGGCCTCAGAGGGTCAATTCAGCCGCCGGAACTGCTCCGGCGTCGTGCCGGACTGCTTGCGGAAGGTGGCGACGTAATGGCTGGCATCGCGGAAGCCGACCAGCCGCGAGATGGCCTTCACGGTAAGCTGGGGTTGGCTGACAAGCAGCTCTTTGCTCTTGCGGATGCGCAGGCGGACAAAATAAGCGTACGGCGACAGGCCGAAGGTCTGAAGAAACAGACTGTTGAGATAACGCCCGGATACCTCCAGCTGTTCGGCCAGATCGTATAGCCCGATATCGGGATCGCCATAGTGGATATCCATCCATTTCAACAAGGGCTGCAGCTTGTCTACATTGCGTGAGATGGCGGTGTTGTTATGCAGCTGGCCGTACTTCCCCAGCGTAAGCAGGAAACGATAAGCATCTGTGGATGCACCCAGGCTGAACATGTCCTCTGCCGCATCATGGCGGTCCAGCATCTGCTTCAGCATCAGCGAGAGCGGGGCTTCCTCCTCCCAACGGTAGAAGGCGCTGGACCTCAAGCCAAGATCCTCCAGAATCTGGTGGGCTGAATTGCCGCCGAACGTCAAATAATAGCTATGCCAAGCTCTGGCGGATGCGGATTCGTAGCTGTGGGGGACATGTGGGAGCAGCAGAACGCCGCTGCCGGCTGAGAGGGAGATGGTTTTGTTATCAAAATGGATGGTGCCCTCCCCTTTAGCGGTCTGAATCCAGTGGTAGGTATGATAGCCCTCCGGACGGGAGAACTTCTCCTGATTGGGGTTATAGCCCATACTGTCGAGTGTGATGGGCAACTGCTGTCCGCCATCCTGGGCGAATACAATTCTGCGGTGGGCAATTTCCGGCATGATCTCAACTCCTGTTACTTCCATATTGTTATATGATTCCGCTGTTATTTTATATTTTAAAGCAAAGATCAATCGTATACAATGTCTATATAATTATACTATAAAGGATGTGCGAATGGTGATCAACGATAAATTGCCGAAGATTTGGTACGGCGGAGACTATAACCCTGAGCAATGGGAAGCCCCGGATTGGGCAGAGGATGAGCGGATGTTCAAGCTGGCTGGGATTGATGTGGCTACGATCAACGTCTTCTCGTGGGCTTTGATTCAACCTTCAGAGGATACCTATGATTTCTCCGGCCTGGATGCCATGATGGACCGTTTATATAAGAATGGAACCTATGTATGCTTGGCTACCGGAACAGGAGCCCATCCGGCTTGGATGGCCCACCGTTATCCCGAGGTGACCCGTGTCGATGTGCAAGGCAGAAAGCGCAAATTCGGCGGACGCCATAACTCCAATCCGAACAGCCCGGTATACCGCAAATATTCCGCTTTGCTGGCAAGCAAGCTTGCCGAGCGCTACAAGGATCACCCGGCGCTTGTGGCCTGGCATATCTCCAATGAATACGGCGGATACGATTATTCCGAGCAGTCGGAAGCGGCATTTCGTATCTGGCTGAAGGAACGTTACGGCTCGCTGGATGTGCTTAACAAAGCCTGGAACACACGTTTCTGGGGGCACACCTTCTATGATTGGGAAGAAATTGTAGTACCGAACGAGCTGAGCGAGGAATGGAATGGCAACCGTACCAACTTCCAGGGCATTTCGCTGGATTACCGCCGTTTCATGTCGCACAGCCTGCTGGAATGCTACAAGCTGGAGTATGCGGCCATTAAAGAGCACAGCCAGGATGTGCCGGTTACAACCAACCTGATGGGCTTCTATCCCGAGCTGGACTATTTCGAGTGGGCTAAGCATATGGATGTAATCTCTTGGGACAACTATCCTTCTCTGGATACCCCGGTCAGCTTCACGGCAATGTCTCACGATCTGATGCGCGGCTTGAAGAGCGGCCAGCCGTTTATGCTGATGGAGCAGACACCCAGCCAGCAGAACTGGCAGCCATACAACTCCCTTAAGCGTCCGGGTGTTATGCGCCTCTGGAGTTATCAGGCCATTGCGCGCGGTGCGGACACCGTGCTGTTCTTCCAGCTGCGCCGCTCGATCGGCGCCTGCGAGAAATACCATGGTGCCGTGATCGAACATGTCGGACATGAGCATACACGTGTATTCCGCGAATGTGCGGAGTTGGGCCGGGAGCTGGAGCAGCTGGGGGATCAGCTGCTGGATGCACGCGGCCAGGCAGAAGTCGGCATCATGTTCGACTGGGAGAACCGCTGGGCGCTGGATCTCTCCAGCGGCCCGTCCGTCGCACTAGATTATGTGAAAGAAGTGCACAAATATTATGATGCGCTCTACCAGCAGAACATTGAAGCCGACATGATCGGTGTGGAAGAGGATCTGTCCAAATACAAGATTGTGATTGCTCCGGTGATGTATATGGTTAAACCGGGATTCGCGGCCAAGGTGGAGGCTTTTGTGAAGGCGGGTGGTACATTTGTTACGACGTATTTCAGCGGGATTGTCAATGAGAATGATCTCGTAACCGTCGGAGGTTACCCTGGAGAACTGCGCAAGCTGCTTGGCATCTGGTCAGAGGAGATTGATGCCCTGCTGCCGGACATGAGCAATGAAGTGGTGATGAACAAGGAGTGGGGCGCACTCAGCACCTCTTATGGCTGCGGCATCCTCTGCGATCTGATCCACGCTGAAGGCGCTGAAGTGCTGGCAGAGTACGGCTCGGACTTCTACAAAGGCATGCCGGCGCTTACCGTCAACAGCTTCGGCGAAGGCAGAGCCTATTACGTGGCAACCAGTCCTGATCCTGCCTTCATGCAGGGGCTGATGGCCAATCTGTGCGCCGAACAGAACATTAAGCCGCTGGTGTCTGCACCGGAGGGTATTGAATCCGTTCAGCGCGTCAAAGCAGGCGTGTCCTATCTGTTCCTGCTCAATCATACAGACGGTGAGCTTAGCGCCGAGATTGGCGGTACAGCACGCACGGAGTTGCTGTCCGGCAAGAAGCTGAGCGGAGCCGTCACTGTTCCTGCACGCGGTGTTCTGATCCTGTCGGACCAGGCATAAGCAGTCCGGCTACACCTGGGCTTGCTTGCTGATATCACTTACAATTGCCCATCGCCTTCAGTATAATGAAGGAGGTGGGTTATTGTTGTAGAATTTATTCTTTATCGAATGAAGGGGAACAGCGGCGGCAGAGTTCGCTCGTGAAGCCATCAATAGGTAAAGGGTAAAACATATAAAGCAACTTGCGGGCCAACACGTACCCCGGGAAAGGGACAAGACATGAAGACTTTACTGGTGACCGGCTATCGCGCGCATGAGCTGGGGATCTATGACAGCAAACATCAGGGAATTCCATACATCAAAAAAGCGCTCGAAAACCGGCTGATTCCCCTGATTGAGGAAGGATTGGAATGGATCATTACCCCCGGTCAATACGGCGTGGATCTCTGGGCCTGTGAAGTGGCCATTGAGCTGAAGCGGCAATATCCCGGCCTTAAGCTGGGCATTATTACAGCTCACACCGGACAGGAAGAGAAGTGGAAGGAAGAGAAGCAGAACGAATACCGGCGGATTATAGCCGGAGCGGATTATTATGGGGCGGTCAGCGATGCGCCGTATGATGGAGCCTGGCAGTTCCGGGCAAGGGATGATCTGCTGTTCCGCAAAAGCGATGGTATCTTGCTGTTCTACGACGAGGATGCCGCCGAGGGCAGCGCGAAATTCACCAAGGGACGGGCGCTGAAGCTGCATGCTGAAGGAGATTACGAGCTGTTCCTGCTGCATGCGGACGAGGTGCAGAACATCGCCGATGAAGAGAGCAGACGGGATTATGAGTAGCTATAACAGGAAGGTCTGACAGACCGAAGGGAGATTAACATGGAAGAAGACATTTGTTATGTGATCACGTTAAATCCGACTGAACAGGACCGCAGGGACATGGAAATTATCCGGGCGCATGTGAAACATCTGCAGGAGTTGGAGGGCAAAGGACAGCTGATGTTGTGCGGGCCGTTCGCGGACAGCCCGGGCGGCATGGTTATCATCCGCGCGGACTCCCGTGAAGAAGCTGTAGCTATTGCGGAGAGAGACCCTTATGTTACCTCCGGCATCCGCAGTTATGAAGTGCGGACCTGGGGACTATCCCATGCCGGCAACAAGCATATGGGCATAGCCGAGTAAATGGCTCTGCTGCCGGACAGTAAGGCTATCCTGATCAGATGAAGCTCTGCAGCGAAGGAGCCTTGCGTACCTTGGAGTGCTGCTCATAGGCGTAAGCCAGCTTAATCAGCGTAGGCTCCTCATAGGCCCGTGCCGAGAAGGTGACGCCAAATGGGGCACCAGCCGAGGTATAACCGGAAGGTACTACAATCGAAGGATAGCCGGCTCTGGAAGTAATCCGCGCCCCGAAATCGGCCGGGAACAGCAGCGCATCGAGCTGATGCTCCTCCATAACGGCATCAATGCCTTGCTCCTTGCAGAGCCTGAGATCTGTGGCACGGTTACGCAGATACTGCGGTTCGGTCAGCGTGCCTGAGGTGGCATATTCGGCATCCATCAGCGTGACCTGGCCGTATTTCAGCGCCTCCATCGGCCTTGAATGGTTGAAGTCAATAATGTCACGCAGCGTCCGCATCGGCGCACCGGGACCGAGGCGGGCGAGGTAGGCGTTCAGCGATGTTTTGAATTCATTCAGCACGACGGAGGAATAGCTGATCTCGCGGGCAGTGCGGATATCGGCCGGGTCGATGATAACCGCCCCCAGCTGCCGCATCTGATCCACGGAAGCATTGAACAAGGCTAGCTGTTCTTCCGTCAGCTCCTCGAAATAATAATCGCGTGGGATACCAATCCTTGCGCCGCGAAGCCCATCCTTATCCAGAAACACAGTATAATCCTCATGCAGCCGGCCCATGCTTGTGCCCATGGCAGCATCCGCAGGGTCGCGTCCCAGCAGCGCATTCAGCAGCAGGACAGCATCGCGGACCGTACGGGCCATCGGACCTGCGGTGTCCTGTGTGTTCGAGAGCGGCAGAATGCCGGAACGGCTAATCATGCCTACCGTTGGCTTGATGCCGATGATGGAGCCGAGATTGCCGGGATTGAGAATTGAGCCGGAGGTTTCCGTGCCGACGGATACTGTGCAGAAATTGCAGGCCACGGCTACGGCAGAGCCGGCGCTGGAGCCACCGGTCGGCGTGGAGATATTGTAGGGGTTCAGCACCTGTCCGCCCCGCGAGCTGTAACCCGAAGGCATACCGTTCGTCATAAAGTTGGCGAATTCCGTCATATTGGCTTTGCCCATAATAATGGCTCCGGCCTCGCGCAGCCGGGAGACCAGATACGCATCCTCCCCGGCAAAAGAATCCGCCAGCGCCAGCGAACCCGCACTCGTATGCATTTTATCCCCTGTATTGATATTGTCCTTCAGCAGCATCGGAATGCCGTGCATCGGCCCTCGCGGTCCCTGCAGCGACCGCTCCACGTCCAGCGACTCCGCGATGAATAGCGCGTCCGGGTTAATCTCCAGCACGGAGTTAATCGTGAGGCCTGTTTTGTCATGATCGGCTATGCGCTCCAGGTACATCAGAACCAATTGGCGTGAAGTGATTTCTCCGGTTTCCAGTGCGGCTTGAATCTCCGTTATGGTGGCCTCTATGATTTCAAAACTCATCCGAATTCACGCTTCTTTCCTTCAGGAATATAGCTTTCTTCTCCTATATAACCACAGTTTGCGGTCTGTTAATAGTCCTCATTTTCACACTGTTTGTCTACATGAAAAAAAAGAAAGTTTCAGGAAAATGTTACATTGCAGGGTAAATGGGTTAATAGGTGACAGGCAACCTTTGGAATATCGATCCAAATGGAAGTGCTGCACATTAACTTACTTTATAGGAGGATCACATCTTGAAAAAATGGACTATAGCACTTTTAGGGGCAATGTTAACAGTAAGCATTACGGCTTGCGGAAACGACAACGCGGCTAACGGCAACGCGAATGCAACAGCCGATCCGGCTGTAACGGCGGCAGCGCCTGCCAGCACGCCGGCAACTACAGAAGAAGCTGCACCAGAGGCAGCCACAGGCACTCCGACAGTAGACGAATTGATTCAGAAAACCACGGAAGCCAGCCAGAAACTGAACAGCTTCGAGCTGGAAATGAGCATGGTGCAGAACATCGCAATGACTCAGGGTGAAACCAAAAACGAACAAAAAGTAGACATGAAAACCACTTCCCAGTTCACCAAGGAGCCTATGCAAATGCATCAGGAAGTCGTAATGACTATGCCTGGCCAAGAAGGTGAGCAGAAGATTGAACAGTATATTACCAAAGGCGGTGTATACTCACTAACTAATGGACAGTGGGCTAAGCTGCCTGAGAGCATGACGGATTCTCTGATCACTACGATGGAGCAATCTGCCAGCCCGGAGAAACAGATGGAACAGTTCAAAGCCATCTCCAAAGATACCAAGGTGACAGAGGATGGCGACAATTATGTGCTGACTGCTGATGTTTCCGGGGATCAGGTGAAGGAATTGGCCAAGAATTACATGGGCCAGAGCGATCCAAGCATGTCCGCGATGATGGACCAGATGAACATCGACAGCATGACATTGACCTATGCGGTGAATAAGGAAACTTATCTGCCAACCCGAACCGATGTCAACATGGTGATGGATATGAAGACTGAAGGCCAGAGTGTAAATCTGGATATGAAGATGGAAAGCACCATCTCCAAGCATAATGAGATTAAAGAAATCAAAGTGCCGGAAGAAGCACTGAAGGCAAAGGAAATGGAGATTCCGTCCGCACCTGCAACCAATTAATCGGACTGTGGATCAGGAGCATCACCGTTACCGTAGACTTAACTAAAAAGCAGGCTTCCTTAATGATAAGGGAGCCTGCTTTTTTAGGTGCTTTTATATTGTTCATAAAAAAGGTTACTACTTAGGTCCAAGCGAGGATGTAGAAGGCTGCTCTGGACGTTCGAAGTAAATAGATGCGAAACTGCAACTAAATCTAGCCGGATCGCCTGCCAACGGACGAATAAGTGCGATTGTACAACTAATTTCGAGTAAATCAGGGTTATTTCGCTCACGAGGCCGAATTAGATGCATATTTGCACTTATTTCCTCTAAAACGGAGAAAATTCGAAAATTAGATGCACTTTTGCAACTAAATCACGGTTCGGATTTAGGAAACTGTCATGGAGCGGAGTCTTCGATGTTCTCATCATAACCGTGGCCTAAGTAGTAACCTAGAACGTGGGTTTTCTGAAGTTCGGGTGTCCTAGGTGTAACCGAATATGCATTTAGTTTACTCCAACGTTGATCTCACCCACTGCCCGGTGCTCGTCTAAAAACCCGAGAATATTCCGCCCACTGCTCCGCTGATGACAGAGGCCACCAGCTTGAATAGTAAATAACCGGTAGCTGCATTCCCAGTAACAATCAGATAAGTAGTGTCGATTCTTCCGCTCAGAGCGCGAATAGGGTACTGGAAGATCACTGAATTGATCGCCACAAAGATGAACAAAAAGGCAAGCATCAACAAATACGTAGAGAAGGAATACAGGCTGAACATCAGAAACAGAACAGCTAGAGCCAGTACAGCTACCGCAGGCACAAGCAGGGTGCCGAACTGGGCGGCAAGCAGACGGAGATCGGGATTGACCTTCTCCATCCTTAGAACCGCGTAGGTGAGACCAAAAGCCACGGCAAGGCTAAGCGCAGTCAGCAGCAGCGGCTTCAGAAAGCCGGGGCCAAACGCAGGAGAGATATCCCACTTAAGGAACCAGGTCAGGAAATAGAAGGAAGACAGCACGGCAATCAGCACCATGGTAATCCAGCCGTTTAGGCTATGGGCAGGGCTGACTGATTTCATAGTCGCGTAAGGAGCCTTAAGCGCATTCAGGAAATACCCGGAATACTGCTTGCTCGTCTGTCTGGCCTTCTGCACCCGTTCATCCTGCATTAATGAATTCCATTGTTCGTTGACATTGGGACGCTGCGGCGGTTCAGGCTTCGGATTCCCCGGTCCGTTCAGAGGGGGGCCACCATCCAGATTGCTCAAATCATCATCCTCCTTATACAGGATATGGAACATCCTCGTTCTGTCCAGTATATAGGATCATGCCTGCGGTTTGAACCCTTCTTCAATTAAATATTCCTCGGCTTCGGCGACAGTCTCGAAGGCCATCTCCAGATGGAGCCCGGCATAGATATACCACAGGTCTTCTTCAAGCTTCAAGGTCAGAATCTGACCGTCTTCGTTCTCCCAGAGCGCGTCTGCTTCCTGTTGGGCTTTCTTCTTGCGCTTGCTGGCAGGCAGAGCTTCCGGAACATAGTGGGATAAAGAGGTCATGGAAGCCTCCAGCAGGCTGCGGAGCTCAGGCTCGGAGAACTCGCGGATATTGACGTATCCTTTGTCATCCGTCTCATATCCTCTTAGCAGACCCGCGTAGATATAGCCATTGCCGTTCGGGTGCAGGTGGAAGGCGACTGTCTTCTTGTCATGTCTGCTGTCTTCATAATGATAATTGACCCGTCCCAGGGATACATTGTTGCGTTCGAGCTGAGGGTACGAATCAAGAATAGCTAGTTTTTGTTCAAAATTTAGCATATAGAGCCTCCGGTTCACATTTATAAGAACTAATATGTTTCACACTATAAATTATCCTTCTATTTCTCGCTGAAACTTCGCCGTCCTTATAAAAGGACGGCGAAGGCATTTCCACTTGGGATACATGCAAGTGATTATACCATGTGTTTTCCGCTTTGGACTACCTCGCCCTGTCAAGCGGCAGGGACAGCACAAAGGTGCAGCCCTGCTTCACCCTGCTGTCCAGCAGCAGGCTGCCGCCCATCGCCTCTGCCAGCAGACGGCTGAAAGTTAGACCAAGGCCCAGGCCGCGCAGCGTGCTCGTCTGCTTGCTGCCGCGGAAGAAGGCCTCGAAGACCAGCTCCGCCTGCTCGGGCGAGATGCCGGGACCGTTATCCGATACCCGGATAACGGCAAATTCAGGATGCTCTGAGCTTGCAACCAGTTCAAGCTTCAGCTCTACACTGCAGCCTGCTGCTTGTGCCTGTACGCTGTTATTCAGCAGATTGACAATAATCTGCTGAATGCGCAGCGGATCGCCACGCAGAAATACAGGCTTCTGCGGCAGCAGCAGCAGCGGCTCCCGGACGGCATCGCTCTGGGTCAGCTTCCACTGGTAGACGATTTCCGAGATCAGTGGAACCGCAGCCAGCTTGTCATGCCGGACGTTGACAATTCCGGCAGCGAGGGCATTGTAATCCAGCAGATCGGCGACCATCCGCTGCAGCCTGCCCGCTTCAAGCAAGGCGATGTCCAGAAATTCATCGGCTTCCTCACCCTCTACTACGCCTTCACGGACGGCGTGCACCAGCCCTTTAATGGAAGTGACCGGCGTCTTCAGCTCATGGGAGACTCCGGCTAGCATGACAGCCCTGGATTGCTCGAATAACTTCAGCTTGGCGGCCATCTCCTCGAACGACACAATCAGCTCGTGGATCTCCCGTTCCTTGGCGCTTTTATCCAGTGTGATATCGTATTGTCCGCTGCTGATCTGGGCGGCGGCAGCGGCGACCCGCTGTACCGGCTTCGCCAGCTTGCGGGAGAGCAGATAGATCGTCAGCCAGCTGAGGGCGATCAGGAACAGCAGCAGAATGGAGAAGAAAAGCATTTCTTCAAGCGGAATATGCTGCAGCGCCCGTTTGGATTGCAGCACAATTACCTGTCCAAGCGGTCCGCTGTCCCCTTCGATGAGGGCGGTGGCGCCTTTATACTCCGGGCTGCGGGAATCGTCCAGCTGGTCGTTCAGCTTCATTCTCACCTCTTGATCAGAAAGCGGAGGGACGGAGAGCAGCAGCTGTCCGTCGCTGTCCAGAATAATAACGCACATCTGGGCGGTCAATTTGAAGAAGCGCTTGCGGTCCTCGATCAGCTTCTCCAGATTGGGTTCAATCCGGATGGCTTCCAGACCTTCGCTGCTGCTGATGCTCCGGTCGGCAATCTCCTGTGCCAGCAGTGCTGTCGTCTGCATCCGATTGTCCATCGCTTCCTGTCTGATCCACCAGAAGGTAACCAGACCTACCAGCAGCAGCCCGATGCTGATGATCAGCAAATAACGGACCGTCCAGTAGAAGAGGATGGAGGTGCGGTGCGGGCGTCCGCTCTGTTTCAACGGGTCCATAGCTGATACCCCGTTCCCCGCAGTGTGCGGATTTCGCCTTCGCTGACCGGCCAGTGGGTCAGCGCCTGGCGCAGCCGTTTGATGGACAGATCCACAGCCCGGTCGCTGCCGTCATAGTCCATCTCCCAGACCCGCTCAATCAGCTGGTCGCGGGTGCAGATCTGGTTCGGGCGTTCGGCGAGGAACAGCAGCACCGACATATCACGTGGACTTAGATTAACCTCGGCCCCGTTCAGGAATACCGAACGCGCTGTATAATCGATCAGCAGGCTGCCGAAATGGCGTTTACGGCTGCCGTCCGACCATTGGGAAGGTCGGCGCAGCACGGCATTGACCCGGGCAACCACTTCCTCGGGAATAAATGGCTTGGCCATATAGTCATCGGCGCCGCCGTCCAGACCAGCCAGCCGGTCACCGATGCCGTCCCTGGCCGTCAGCATAATGACCGGGCAGCTGCTCTTCTCGCGGATGAGCGCCAGCAGCTCGAAGCCGTCCATATTCGGCAGCATAATATCAAGCAGAATGAGAGAGGGGGGAGCCAGGTCGAAGGCTTCCAGGGCCGCCTTGCCGTCGGCCACGCGTGTCACCTGGAAGCCTGCTTTTCTCAGATAAGCACTGAGAACTCTGGAAATCGCCTCTTCATCTTCAACGATCAGAATGGATTTCGTCATGGGTGCCTCCTATATAGTAAGTAGGTTCAGCAAGATCCTGTGTGGATGCTGGAAAGTACGACAATTTTAACATAACCGGGCCTGTCTTGCTTCGACTTCTTCCCGACATATTGCTTTGCTAGAATGAGGAACGAGCCAGACATAATATACAGAAATTAGGATGGAGGAAACACGATGAAGAAGAAGACGATAGTCATGATTGTGGCTGGAGTAATTATTGTAGGAGTGATTTCAGGATATACCTTCCTGAACAAATCTATGGGCAATAATGTTGACATTGAGTCCGTGATTCCTGCACAGGAGCAAGGAACCGCTGCGGGATCAGCCGCGGCCGGCAATAACGCAGGCACTGCAGCGGCAGGAGAGGCCATTACAGCAGAGCAATTAAACGGCGACTGGACGATAGCAGACGCTTCAAAAGTATATTGGTCCGTAACCACTTCACAGGAGACCGTTAATTTCGTGGATGATGCCGTAGAAGGCAAGTGGGCCGTGAACCTTGACGATGCCACGGCGATGGCCGGTGAAGGAACCGTGGACATGAGCGTGCTGGATTCCGGGAATGCGAAACGGGACGAGCATGTGAAGGCGGCTGATTTCCTCGATGCTGCGGCGCATCCTCAGTCCTCCTTCGTAGTGAAATCCTTCTCCGAGCTTCCGGCGGAATGGACCGAAGGAACCGCAGTGCCGGTAGAGATGCAGGGTACGCTGACTGTCAAAGGGATCGAGAAGGATGTAACCTTCCAGACCCAGGCGGCTTACAGCGGCGGACAGCTGATGCTGTCGGGAACAACGAAGGTAGCCTTCTCTGATTTCGGCTTGACCAATCCGCATAATGTCGTAGTGGAAACCGAAAATGAGCTTGAAGTGCGGCTGGAGCTTGTGTTAAGCAAATAAACCGTTTCTTACAGAAACTCTTTCAGCATGCCTGCGGGCGCCTGGAAGAGTTTCTGTTGTTTGGATTAACATATGTCATGTTATATCACGCAAAATACGACATTATCTGAAAATATGTAATGTAATCTTACATTTATGATTGACAACTCTCTCGATTTGCCTATAATAATTGATAAGTGGCAGGTAACCTGCAGGAATCTGCTGGCTGTTAAACGGTGTAAAGGGGTGATCAGCCTGATCGCTTCCGTAGGACAATGGAAACAAGACATTTTGCGGATTTATAATGAGATTAACAAGAAGCTGTTTAATGCCGGTGTGAAGCAACAGAAGGTTGATTTTGCCGGGAACAAGATTATTATATTGTCCATCAATAGCCGTGTCCCTGTACTCAAGGTGCTGGATGAGCATGATGCCTCCGCAAGCCGCCAGATCAATCTGGTGCTGCATGAGGTATTCAAGCAGGAGATCAAACGCGCATTCGAAGATGAATTTCAAGTGAATATCAGGGCCGTGCTGAAAGATTATGATGTGGAGACCGAATATTCCGGTACGATCATAATTTTGGAGAAGGACCTGGAGCAGTACCTGAACGTAACGTTGGAACTCTGAAGAGGAGAGCCGGCCTGTCGTCAGTTTTCAGACATTAGCCTTGGGCTGGTGTCTAAAGCTGGCGACTTTTTTTATGTGAAATAGAAGCAGTAGCTTCTGGAATTCTAAATTTCGATGAAAGGGTGAATTGCGATGACGACCAAAATTGAAATTAACGGGGTCAGCAAATGGTTCCGCAAGGCGGGCCAGGAAGTAAAGGCGATGGAGGAAACCGACCTGTTGATCGAAGAAGGCAGATTCGTCAGCATTATTGGCCCCAGCGGCTGCGGCAAATCCACGCTGTTCAATATTATTGCCGGACTGATCCCGCCGTCCACCGGACGGATTCTGGCCGATGGCGAGGATATTGCCGGGAAGACCGGACATGTGGGCTATATGCTGCAAAAGGACATGCTGCTCCCGTGGCGGACGATTCTCGACAACATCATTCTCGGGATGGAGATCCGCGGTGTGCCGCGCAAGGAGGCGGTGGCACGGGCGCAGCCGCTGATGGACAACTACGGGCTGAAGGGCTTCGGCGGCCATTATCCGGCCGAGCTGTCCGGCGGTATGCGGCAGCGCGCCGCACTGCTGCGCACCCTGCTGTATGACCGCGATATTATCCTGCTAGACGAGCCATTTGGGGCGCTGGATGCCCAGACGCGCCTGACGATGCAGAATTGGCTGCTGGAGATCTGGTCGGACTTCCGCAAGACGGTGCTGTTTGTCACCCATGATATCGATGAGGCAATTTATCTGTCGGATGACATTTACGTCTTCTCCGGGCGTCCGGGGAGGATCATCTCCAGAATCTCGGTGAACATGGCCCGGCCAAGGCATAAGGAAGACACCGTATCCGCCTCCTTTATGGAGCTGAAGCATCATCTGCTCGATCTGCTGTCCAGTGGCAGCCCTGCGGAAGAGGCTGCGCATATTTCCTGAGAGAACTTCCTGCCGGTTAACGAAACCGAAGAGGACGACAATGAAATCAAGGAGGAGATCATCAAGTGGAAACAGTACAGGGCAAAGGGTATGTGATTCAAGCTCACGGAGCAGCCGGAACGGTGCAGGCCAAGGCCGAGAGAAGGAGAGTTGAGCCGGTTATTCTGGACGAAGAAGCAGCCGAGCGCCGTGTGCGCAGGCTGATTGGCTGGGGCAGGCTTGGTATAGGGCTGCTGATCGTGCTGTGCTGGGAGCTGTTTACCCGCATCGGCTGGATGGACTCTTATTATTGGAGCAGTCCGCTGCGGATTCTGCAGACTACCTGGACACAGATGGTGGAAGGCACGCTGCTGGTGGATATCGCCTATACCTCCGGCTCGACCATTCTCGGGTTTGTCGGCGGAACCCTGCTGGGTTCGCTGCTGGGACTGTCCTTCTGGTGGTCGCGCAAATTCGCTGGAATCAGCGAGCCGTTCCTGATCTTGCTGAACGCGATGCCGAAGCTGGCACTGGCTCCGGTGTTGGTCATTCTGCTGGGTATCGGATTCTTCTCCAAGGTGGCGCTGGCTTTTGCCATGACGGTGGTGGTCGCGGCCCTATCCGCCCAGAGTGGAGTGCAGAGTGTGGACAAGGACATGGAGAAGCTGATGTATTCGCTGGGGGCGAAACGCCGCCAGGTCTTTACCAAAGTAGTCATTCCGTGGGCAATGCCGTGGATGATCAGCAGCCTGCGGATCAATATTGCCCTTTCGCTGGCAGGGGCGATCGTGGGGGAGTTCATCGCTTCCAGCCATGGCATCGGACGGATGGTCATTTATGCCGGGACGATCCTGGACATCAATCTGGTGTGGGTTGGCGTGGTTGTGCTCTCGGTGTTGTCGATGGTGATGTATATGGGCGTGGTGCTGCTGGAGAAATGGCTGTCCAAGGGGTATGGGATGAAGAAGGCGTAAGAGCGGCAACCATCTGTAAGTGACTACAATTAAAGGGGAGATTCCATTGATGATGAGACCTAAGTATTGTTCGCTTAACCTGCTGCTTGTTCTGGCCCTGCTAGTGCTGCTCTCGGCTTGCGGCGGCAAGAGCGGGACGGAAGCTGAGGCTGCGGGCAGCGGCAAGCTGAAGAAGCTTGTGATCGCCGAGCCGCTGCATTATGCCGGATATCTGCCACTGTATACGGCTCAGAGGGAGGGTTATTTCAAGGAAGAGGGTCTTGAAGTCGAGATGCTGCAGGCAGCGGGCGGCGCGCATGTGGCTTCCGTGGTCAGCGGGGATGCTTGGGGCGTAATCGGTGGTCCCGAATCGAACGCGCTCGCCAATATTAATAACTCGGACCCCATTATTGCTGTGGGCAATGTGGTTAACCGGGCCAACGTCTATCTGATGGCTGCCAAGGGGACCGCTCCTGCGGGCAGCACCAAGGATGAGCTGAAGGCCTTCCTGGCAGGCAAAAAAATCAATGCAGGCCGCCACGGCGGAACCCCGAACCTGCTGACTCAATACCTGCTGCTGGAACTGGGACTTGATCCGCAGAAGGATGTCCGGCTGCTGGAGCCAGCGGATGGTTCGACTGTGGTAGCAATGGTTCAGCAAGGCGCGGCCGAGGTGGCGAACGGTGCGGAGCCGCAGATCAGCGACGGGATGGGCAAAGGTGTGTGGGACGAGCCATTTTATAAATTCCATGACCTTGGCGATTATGCCTATTCGGTGCTTGGCGTGAAACAATCGACGATTGACAAAGATCCGGAGACGGTGCAGAAAGTGGTCAATGCGCTGGTCAAGGCGCTGAAGGCGATCAAAGAGGACCGTACGCTGGCGATGGAAGTGCTGAAGGCAGAATTCCCGACGTTGTCTGATCAAGCGGCTGAGGCTTCGCTGGACCGGGCTTATGAGGATCTGCTGTGGAGCCCTGACGGCCAGATATCGGAAGAGGCGCTTGATAAGGACATGGACGTCATGATCAAGACGGGGATCTATAAAGCCGAATACACGTACGATGATTTGGTGGATATGCAGTTTGTGAACAAGACTGCGAAATAAGGCTTGCGCCTGACAAGGAGGAGAAATGAGGATGGAATGGAACACAGAGCTATGGATGCCCGGACGGGCAGCCTTGATTGTAGTGGATGTGCAGAACGATTACTGCCATCCGGACGGGGCCTTGGCCTCAGGCGGGAATGATGTCTCAGCGGTCGGAGAGATGATGCCACAGCTGCATGGGCTGATTGAGGCGGCGAGAGTGCATGGGGTACCGGTGATTTTTATACAGACTTATCATGAACAGGCTACAGATTCTGAGGTGTGGTCCTCGCGTTCAGGCAGCCGCTCGCTGGGGGTGTGCCGCAAGGGAAGCTGGGGTGCCGAGTTCTATGAGGTATCGCCGCTGCCGGAGGATATTGTGGTCCACAAGCACCGGTATAGTGCTTTTATTAACACTCGGCTGGATTCCGTGCTTCGCTCGCTGCGTACCGAGACGCTGATTATGACTGGTGTAAGCACTAACGTATGTGTGGAATCTACTGCCCGGGACGGCTTTATGCTCGATTACCATATTGTGATGGTTGAGGATGCCTGCGCATCCTACTCACGGGCTGCGCATGAGATGACACTGGAGAATATGCAGGGCTACTTCGGAGCGGTAGCCTCTGCCGAGGCGATTCAGCAGCAATGGAGGATGCGCAAACAGGCGGCTCTTCAAGAGATATTATGAGCCTGGACGGTTTGGCTCCTGAACCACGAATCAACCGTACCGCCGTGAAGCTGGTCATCTGCCTGGGTGCATTCCTATCCAATCTGTCGGCAGGGATGTTCAATATTGCGCTGGTGGATATCTCCGCGGATCTGGCCATGCCTGTGGCTTCTGTGCAGTGGGTGGTCAGCATCTACCTGCTGGTTATCTCCGTGCTGCTGCCTGTGATGGGCCGATTGGGTGATATGCTGGGCAGGCGGAGAATCCATAACCTGGGTTTGTTCGCTTTTGCCGCCGGGGCGCTCGGCTGCGCGCTGGCTCCGAATGCACTGATGCTGCTGGGCTTCCGCGTCCTTCAAGGCATCGGGGCCTCTATGTATCAAGCGACCAACATGGCGCTGATCGTCTCGCTGTTCCCGCAAGAGCAGCGGGGGCGTGCGCTTGGGTTGATGAGCACCTTCGTGGCTGCCGGTTCGATGGCCGGGCCGGGGGTGGGCGGCTTCCTGATTCAGTGGTTCTCCTGGCAGAGCAACTTCTGGCTGCTGGCCGTTATCGCCGCCGCTGCCGGCGCGCTGGCTCAGCGGATCATTCCCGCAGACCGGGAGACAGCCGGAGGCAGACTTGAGCTCGGACGGACACTTGTATTCGCGGCCGGACTGTCTTCGCTGATGGTGGCCGTCGATCTGGGGGGCCGAACCTCCTTCCGGAGCCTGCCCGTTCTCCTGCTGCTGCTGGTCCCGGCAGTGATTGCCGCCTGGATCTGGACGTTCCGCCGGAAGGCTGGCAGGCAGGTCCGGGAGAAGGCGGCTGGCGGGCCGCAGCCTGATTATCGTGAGCGGGGGCGGGATAGTGGTAGCTGGGGGCTGGATACTGCTGGAAAGAGACTGAGTATTGGTGAACGTGGCGTGGCTGATAGGGAACGTTTAGCAGGTGATGGAGAAGGGAACGAGAGTAGTGCAGGGCAACTGGGCGATAGAAGGCGTAGTGTGACTGATGCAGATCTATTCGCAGACCAACGTATTCAGGCCGGGATCGTGGTTACGGTTGTTACTTACATGGCTGCGTTTACCGCTCAGCTGGCCCTGCCTGTGTTCTTGCGTCTGGCCGGCGCGCCGCCTGCCTGGGTGGGCCTGGTCATGATCGGCTACCCGCTGGCGCTGGTCTTGACCGCACCGCTCAGCGGCGGGATTGCCGACCGGAAAGGGCCGCTGGGCATATTGTCCGCAGGACTGCTGCTGATGAGCGCGACGCTGCTCTGCCTTGGCTTCTTCGGCCAGGCGCTTGGCCAGGAGGCCATGGTTGTGCCCATCGTGCTGCTGGGTTGCTCGATGGGCATGATTACCTCACCCAATACCAGTATCGTGATGGGGCTGGCCCCGCAGGCCAGCCTAGGCAGAGTCAGCAGTCTGCTGGCCTTGTCCCGCAACATCGGCATGATGTTCGGCACAGCCGCAGGCGGGATGATGCTGGCAGGTGGAATGGCGGGCACGGGCGGCGGTACCATGGCTGTATTTGTGGTCTGTGCGGCCGGGGTAGCCCTCTCATGGGGCTGGCTGGTGCATGCGCTGCGCCGTAACGGCAATGCCGCAGAAGCCGGGCGTCGTCCGTTGTCTCCGGCGAATCGGGATGTGTGAGCTGTTAAACAAAGCGAAGAAAAAGCTGCATTATAAACGTATTGCGGTACCGTCTGAATGCAGCTGCACTGCAGAACTATTTTACTTTAAATTTAGGTTGCTGCTTAGATCCAGAGGATAGGTAATTAATAGCAAAGTTATAAAGTAGAGCTCAGAGGGTCCTGATGATGCAATTCAATCGGGGCTCTTATTTGTTGAAGGGCTTGATCGCTAATGTCGAATTGTCCCATGTCTCCTCTTCCGGCAGAAATAGTCCGAGGAAACGCACCGAAGCCTCCGACCAATTCATGATGATGAATACTGATTTGTCCCCCGCCTCTTTCAAATAATTTGATGATGGGTTCGTAAATATCATGATGCTTAATAGCATTCAGAACGCCACTATCTAACAAAGCGAACCATACCTGCGGAAGCTGATTGCTTGACCACTGATTTTGAAAGTGGATGATCGATTCTTTGTAATCCTGCGGCGGAACAATTCCTATAAAACACTGCATCTCTTCACCTCGTGTGATTGTACATGTTTACCAAAAAAACACCTCGCTCGGTTAGCGCCATGGAAGTGTCGAGCAACCATACCCACAAAAAAAGGTGCGTAACTCTATGTTATAGCAACATTCCATGTAAGAGTAGTCTTGCTTTTCCAAGCTTAACGGCACGCTCCCAATCATGTTTTCTTTAATCTTCGTAGAGGGATTAGCTAAGTTCGAACCATTGTGATTTAGTTGCGATAGTGCATCTATTTGGCGGATTTTTTGCGTATTGGAGGAAATAGATGTAAAAAGGCACTTAATTTCTAGTTTTGAGCGTCCTAGGCCCAATTTACTCAAAATTAGTTGCAGATTCGCATCTAATCACCCGCTGGTTAACGATCTGGCTGAAATTAAGTGCACTTTCGCATCTATTTGCTCCGAACGCACCACGGCAACATTCTAAATACTCGCTGGCCTAAGTAGTAACAACATTCGCATCTATCTAGGAGTATAGAGTAACTTGTCAGCACTGCAGGAACAGGCGGTCACGGATCTTGAATAAACATCACCTATCCGGGATCGCCAGCTGTGCTGGTGTTTTATTTTTTAATGAATCAAGGTGGTTATTTATTACGGCGGGAACGCGCCCGGGTTGTTCTGGTGAGGGAACGTTTGGTAGAATCTAAAGGACAAAGCCCACAAAGGGAGAGGAGACTGTTCATGACAACGGATAACGCTTACAAGGTAAAATGGGGGGTTCTCGGCACCGGCTGGATTTCGCATCAGTTCGTAACAGACCTGGCCCATGCGGCGAATGGTGTTGCTTATGCAGTGGGATCGCGCAGTCTGGAAAGTGCGGAGAAGTTCGCCACTGACCACGGAGTTCCGGTTGCTTATGCCACTTATGAGGAGCTGGTGAACGACCCGGAGGTCGATGCCGTCTATATCGGGACCCCGCACCCGCTGCACAAGGACAATGCGCTGCTCGCGCTGCGCGCCGGCAAGGCCGTTCTATGTGAGAAGCCGTTCACCGTCAACAGCGCAGAGCTGGAGGAGATCGCCGCATATGCCAAGCACAATAAACTGTTCCTGATGGAGGCGATGTGGAGCCGCTTTATCCCCGCAATTGCCAAAGTGCGTGAGTGGATTGCCGCCGGGCGGATCGGCGAGGTGCGTCTGGTCAAGGCTGATCTCGGCTTCCGCGCCGATTGGAATCCCGAAGGCCGGCTTCTGAATCCGAAGCTGGGCGGGGGAGCGCTGCTTGACGTCGGCATCTACCCTATATCATTCGCCTCTATGGTGCTGGGTCCTCATCCGGAGCAGATTCACAGCACTGTGCATATCGGTGAGACCGGAGTGGACGAGCATTTCTCGCTGTTGTTAAGCTACGGCGGAGGTGTAACGGCTTCAATCAACGGGGGAGTGCGGTTAAATCTGCTGAATGAGGCTTATATTTTTGGCACGGAAGGTCATATTATGGTGCCGGGTACATTGGTGAATCCGACCAAGGCTGTGCTGCATTCCGCAGACGGGGTGACAGAGACCTTCGAGGAACAACGAGAGTCGATTGGCTATGCGTACGAAGCGGAAGAAGTCGGCCGGTGTCTGGAAGCGGGACTGACCGAAAGTCCGGTTATCACCTTGGACGAGTCGGTTGCCATCCTGAAGCTGCTTGACCGGGTGCGGGGGCAATGGGGGCTGGTCTATCCGGGTGAAGCAGAGCTTAAGCAGCACTAACCTATCGACAAATCAAAGCAGGAGGCAGAACATGACACTTGACATCAACCGTTACCAGGGCTGCTTAAGCGGCTTGGCACTTGGCGATGCCCTTGGCACGACAGTCGAGTTCCAGGCCCCCGGCACTTTTGTGCCGGTTGAAGATATAGTGGGCGGAGGTGTGTTCGGGCTGCAGCCTGGACAGTGGACTGACGATACGTCCATGGCCCTCTGCCTGGCAGATAGTTTGCTTACCAGGCAGGGGTTCGATCCGGCTGACCAGATGGACCGTTATGTGAAATGGTTCCGTGCGGGTTATCTCAGCAGCACGGGCACCTGCTTCGATATCGGCAACTCTACGCAAGCGGCGCTGCAGCATTATGAGTCCAGCGGCGAAGCCTTCAGCGGTTCGCAGGACCCCCGCGCCGCCGGGAACGGCTCGATCATGCGGCTGGCCCCGGCAGTGATGTTCTATGCTGCAGACCCGGCAGCGGCGCTGGACTATGCGGTAAGCAGCTCCAGAACGACGCATGCCGCCAGGGAGTGCCTGGATGCCTGCCGGCTGATGGGGGCCTATCTGCTGGCCGCGCTGCACGGCTGGAGCAAGCTCGAGATGCTGGAGCCGCAGGCTTTCAGCGAGTGGCTTCAGGAGGATGGGCTTGCGCCCGGCATCCTGAGCATTAAGCATGGCTCCTACAAGCTGAAGCAGCCGCCGGAGATTCAAGGCTCCGGTTATGTGGTGAAGTCGCTGGAGGCGGCGCTGTGGGCGTTCCACAATTCCTCCAGCTTTGAGGAGGGAGCGCTGCTTGCCGTGAATCTGGGAGACGATGCTGATACCACCGGCGCGGTGTACGGCCAGATCGCAGGAGCCTATTATGGTCTCGACGGCCTGCCGGCCTCATGGAGAGAGAAGCTGGCGATGCGGGAGCTAATCGAGAATTACGCGGTCCGCTTGTATGCAGAGCGGGCAGATGGGGTGAGAGTATAGAGCGGGTACGAAGAGTGGAGATCAATAAGAGGTAAATTCTATAAATATCGCATTCGTTCTAACTTGTTGGTGCAGGATCTTCAGCACTGAGCACTTTAAGACTTCAGCATGAAGTGGGGTCCTCAATAGCCATAGATTTCTGAACATCGCGAGCGTCCAGCCTATCTGTTAAGTGCAAAAGTGCAACTAAATTCCGCCTATTGCAGAGCTTTCAACTAATTAATTGCAAAACGGGTTACTACTTAGGCCCAACGAAGAATGATAGGGAAAATCTACCGCTAGTTGGTCTCAGAATGGGGATTCGATGGGGTTATAGGGAGTTTCTACCGCTAATTACGTGCTATCCGCTTCATAATGCCCTCGAAAGCCAATTTAGTGGTAACTTTCCCTATATGACATGAAAACCAAACACTAGCTGGGAGTTAACGGTAGATTTTCCCCATAGCCACCTACGTGTTTGGACTTAGAACGCTCAAATCTATACAAGTGGAAACGGCTACGCCGTCCTTTTATAGGACGGGGCGTATCAGCGAGAAAGATAAGGGGCATTCATTGCGCGAAGCATATAAATTCTTATCTTTTGGGAAAAAACCGGGTCCTAAGTAGTAACCAAAACTGCAACTAATCCAGCCCATTTGAGTGTAAACCCCTCCGAGTATGGATTTAGTTGCACTTTTGACACTTATTTCTTTATATTCCAACAAAAGGGCAGAATTAAGTGCTGATTTATATCTATTTACTTGAAGAGAAACCCTCGCGAGCCAATGTGGAGGAAAATAAGGGATAAATCCCATAAATTCTGCGTTCGCGAGCCAATGTGGAGGAAAATAAGGGATATATCCCGTGAATGTTGCGTTCGTGAGCCAATGTGAAGGAAAATAAGGGATAAATCCCATAAATTCTGCGTTCGCGAGCCAATGTGGAGGAAGATAAGGGATAAATCCCATAAATTCTGCGTTCGTGAGCCAATGTGGAACGAAATAAGGGATATATCCCATAAATGCTCCTACTTATGCGCCTGCAAGCTACCGCTCACCGCCATCGCCGACGACCACACTCGCCGCTCACCCTCATCAACCCTGGCAGACAGTATACAAAAAAGACGGCCACAAGCCCCGAAAGGGCGAGCAGCCGTCTTTGTGTTGCGTTGGCGTTTATTGTCCACCCGCATCGGTGTCGATCTCCGCTCCGGCCGCATTGTCAACGCCAGCATCCGCTTCAGCATCAAGTTCAGTTTCATTTACAGTCCCTGAGCCAAGGCTCTCTATACTGTCTACTACAAATATTGGTACATATTGCTCCCCGGCTTCAGTGATAATGTAGTCGCTGCCGTACTGATACTGGCCGCTGATTACACTATTGCCTGTGGCGCCTTCTGTTTGTCCCTGCAAGGAGAGATAACGTCCGTCGCAGTAACCGATGGTTCTGCCGTTGCTGTCTTCAGCAATCTCACAGTTTAGCGAGATATTCTGGAAAGGCCGGGACTCCAGTTCTACAGCGTTGATTGATGTATACTGCTGCAATATTTCGGCGAACTGGTAGACTCCGCTGACCTTGCGGTAGAGCGCGGTCTGCCCGCTGCCAGCAGCAGCGCCATCCAAACCTTCAACAAAGCCGGGGTCGGCATTCGTCACCTGGATGGATTCATCATCCAGCAGCTCATAGGCATCTCCGGCAAAAGAGAACAGCCGCGTCATCCCCTCCGGCCGCATCTCATAGGCCGAGAACACCGTACGGCCGCTGCCGCTGCCGGACTCGGCCACAACCACCGGCACGCCCGAGGCGGCTCCCAGCCGGCCGTCCCAGACCAGGCCGCGCAGCCCTTCGTAGGCGGGCACCGGCTCGCCCGGCAGCGTAAGCACGCTGCCGTTGTCGCCTTGCGCGGCATAATACAGCACCCCGCTGCTATCCACGCCGGCTGCCATTACCCGCGTGCCGCTGCTTCCCGCAGCGGAAATCGAGTAGCCGTACCGGCCTGGTTCCTCGCCTCCAGGGAGCAGGCGCACCGGTTCGGCTACGTTCCAGGCCAGATTAGCCGCCTCCGACTCGGCGCTGGTGTCCTGCAGCAGGTCCAGCTCCGCATACAGCTGAATGGCTCTGACATAGTCACCGGTGCGGACAAGCCGCTCTCCGCGAGCCATCAGCTTCACTCTCTGCTTCTCGATAAACGGCGATACCTTGGCAGAATGGAGACCTGTCGAGAGGATGAAGCTGCGGTAAGCGGCGGCATGCTCTATGAAAGCTGTCAAGGTATCACGCTTCAGGTCTTTATCCAGCAGCAGCTGGTAGCTGCCTTCAGTCTGGTCCATTACCCAAGGTGCGTCATAGCTATGGCTGCTGTAAGCTGATGTCAGCGCCTTGGCCTGCTCCAACAGCGGCGCGACACTTCCCGCTGCGGCCAGCAGCTTCAGCTTGGCGGTATCGTGCGCCTTGAAGCTGGCGGCCAGCTGCTTTTGCTTGACGGCTTCGCCTCCATAGAGATCGCCGGGAATCCGCAGCAGCTTCCATTTGGCCTCAGCGGCACTCTCCTCAGCAGTGGCATCTGCCGGTGTCTGCGCCAGCTCAGCGAGGAACTGCTCACGGAACTGGCCGAGATAAGCAGTCAACTGATCGGAGATGCCCGAAGCGGCCAGCAGCTCCAGCTCATAGACGTGGTTGGAATCCCCCGGCTTGAGAACTTTCGCCTTCAGGCTGATCAGAGACTCATAGCTCAGCATCATGCCGTCGAAGTCCCCGGACTGTGCCTGTATCTTCGCTTGGTTCACCAAAGTATCCAGGTCTCTGCGGATGGCCGAGAGCGGAGACAGCTCATCCAGCCGGGCGGATATTTTTTCTTCCATATATAGGATGGACGTGTTGGCTGCAGCCAGCCGGTATTGTTCCTCGGCGGATATCAGGTCACCGGCCGCGTAGAGGCGGTCGGCTTCATCGACGGCTTTGATTTTGCCGGCGATCCGCAGGGAACGCTCTCCCAGCATGACAATCATCAAAATACACAGAATAATCATAAAATTGCGCAGGGTTAACCAGGATTTGATCGTCATATAGGGTAGCCTCATCACATAGTCTCATTAATTATCCGATTGCACATCGGGGTCCCAGTGGTATTTGGTCTCGCGCATTTCCGCGAGCTTGACCTCCAGGCCGTTCCACTGCTCCTCCGGATGTTCTGCGACCATTCTGGACAGTCGCAGGAAGCGGTCCTTGGGCAGATCCTGCACATATCTTCCGATCAGGCCGGAATAGAGCAGCACATACCGTTTCATGCGGACGGCAGCGGCGGCTACTCCGGCAAGAATGTCCAATCCTTGGTCCATCTGCAGAATCTGCACCTCATAGGTCTTCACATACTGGAGGGTGCGTTCCTTGATCAGCTCGGGCCGGACTCTGGCGATCTCGCCGATGTATTCGGCCAGCAGCGGCTCGAAATCCTTGAGCAGCAGCTCCTCCACTTCCAGCTGCATGTCCCGGCGAAGCTGGAAGCCGTGCAGCAGGGCCACGCGCTGCCTGGCAATCCGGTCTCCCTGCAGGAGGATGCCCACCTCACGCAGCTTCTCGTAGGCGAGTACATCGTTCTCGCGCAGGACGGAGACGGCCTCCTTGCGGTTGGCCTCCAGGCCGTCCCGCAGGTGGTCGATGCCCCGGCCCAGCAGCTCGTTCAGCGAGCGCAGGTTCTCGTTCTTGCGCACCTTGCGCTGCGTATAGTAGAGCAAGGCGCCAAGCACAAGCCCTCCGGCACCGCACAGCAGCATCTGGTTCAGGGTGCTGCCGAAATAGACGGAGGCCAGTGTGAGCAGCAGAACCAGCAGGAGGCGGGTATGCTGCTTGCGACCCGCGATGGAGACGGCGTGCTGCTCTACCGGAACCAGTGTGTTCTTGGCGCAGGCGGTGCAACGCTCCTCGCCAAGTATGGTATATTGGCCGCAGTGGCGGCAGATCCGCAGCTTGTCAAAAGCATAACGGGGAGTCTTGAAGGGGTGGAAGGTGACTGGTTTCTTCTTGCTCATGGCCGCTGATCGCCCCCGTTCAGAGCAGACAGCAGCCTCTCTTGAATGTCGTCATGGCTGAGCGGCTTGCGCTGCCGCAAGGCATAAACAATAATTTGAATCGTGACATATAGGAACGTAAGCCCGAGAATGACGTATGAAATCATGGAACGATCCTTTCTTTTTGGAAATTTGGCATCTGCGGAGTCTGTTGAACGTAAAATAGTTGGCACTTCCTGCCAGTCCGGTAGTCCTAAAGTTGAAGTTTACAAGGTTTAATTATATCATAATGGCATACTATTTACAGAATTTAGCTGTACAGCCGATCCTGCCATATGAGCCTAATATAACACAAGAGGAGTCATTTCTATGTTTCGTAAATATCCAAGCAAGCTAACTACCAGAACTGCTATATGGCGTATTGTTCCGGCCCTGCTGCTCTTTCTGTGCCTTGCCGCTGCCCCTTCACTGCGGGCGTATGCGTCAAGCGCGGCACCGGCGGCTTCCGCATCTTCGCATATTGATGCGGTGCTGCTGATTGATGTCAGCAACTCGATGAAGAACAGCGACAAGAACAAGATCGCCAATGAGGCGATGAAGATGTTCATAGACATGCTCTCCACCAAGGGAGACAAGGTTGGTATTGTAGCCTATACCGACAAGATCCAGCGGGAGAAGGCGCTGCTGCAGATTAACTCTGCGCAGGATAAAGAAGATCTGAAGAATTTCATCGATGGACTGGACCGCGGACCCTATACCGACATTGCCGTCGGGATGGATGAAGCGGTGAAGGTGCTGCAGAGCGGCAGTGATCCGGCGCATGAGCCGATCATTGTCATGCTTGCCGACGGCAACAATGACTTCAACGATGCCAGCGGCCGTAAGCAGAGCGAATCGGATGCGGAGCTGAAGACAGCGGTGGAAACGGCCAAGCAGAACGGTTATCCCATCTACACCATTGGTCTTAATGCCGATGGCAAACTGAACAAGCAGAGTCTGGCCGACCTGTCGAGCCAAACGGGGGGCAAGGCTTTTTCTACGGATTCTGCCGATGATCTGCCGCAGATTCTTAGTGAGATTTTTGCCAGCCATCTGAAGCTGAAGGTAGTACCTGTGCAGTCGATCACAGCGAACGGCAGCTATCAGGAGGTTACAGTGAACGTGCCGAATGCAAGTGTGCTGGAAGCGAACATCTCGATTATGTCCTCGCAGCCCGTGACCGCGAAGCTCACTGACCCGTCCGGGAAGGAAGTGGCGATTCCGTCGAATGATGTGCTGCTCTCGAAATCCTCCTCCTACAGTCTGCTTAAGCTGCTGAAGCCTTCACAGGGAGATTGGAAGCTGCAGATCAAGGGTGTGGCGAAGGATAAAATAGATATTAATCTTGTGTTCAACTATGATATGGAACTGAAAATTGACGCGCTGCCATCGGCAACCTACAAAAAAGGCGATAAGGTGGAGGTCAGCTCCCACCTGTTCAGCGGCGGTGCTCAGGTAACTCTCAGCAATCTGTACGAAGATATGAAGGCGGTACTGCTCGCTACTGACGTCGATACCGGGACGGTTCAGGAGATTGAGATGGATAATACCGGCGGAGTGTTCAAGGCTGATTTTGAGATTAAGGACAGCCATGATTATGAGCTGAAGGTCCGTGCGGAGGAGAGCAGCTTCTACCGTGAAAGTGAACCGGTCCAGATCAGCGCGAAGAGCGGAAGCACCGGCGGGACAACCGCAGGCGGTACAACAACCGGGAACAGCGGAGCAGAGGAAGAGAAATCCTCGGGTCTGCTCTATTACATCATCGGCGGGATTGTACTGCTGGCGGCGGCAGGTGTGGCGCTGGGCCTGTGGCTCAAAAAAGCGGGCCAGGGATTTGCCGGGCAGATTGTAGTCGAGGTAGTAGACGGCAATACCGGCGAGAAAACCTACCCGCAGTATAAGAAGCTGACCGGCTTCAAGGGCAAGTTCACCCTGCACCAATTGCTGCAGCTGGCACCGGAGCTGAAGGAGAGCGAGAAGCTGGTCTTTACCCCGGCCTCAAACGACCGCCTGCACCTGCGGGCCGGAGAAGGCATTACCGTTGAGAAGTCCGGACGTGCGGCGGATGTTTCGCGCGGGCTGGAGCTGAAGAGCGGCGACCGTGTATCCGTTGCACTGCAAATGGTAGACAAAACCATTCTATTGGAATATTTAGTATAATAGTAGAATCATGCTTAGGCTTACGAAGTGAGAATGGCTCACAAAACCAGGATTATGCTTACGAAGTGAGGATGGCTCACAAAACTAGGATTATGCTTACGAAGTGAGTTTTGTTCGAAGCTTGATTCCTTAAATCAAGCTAAGGCTCACAAAACTTTTAGGAGGAAACAAACATGAAACCAATCGTACGAGAGCATATACAACAGCTGGACGTCTCCCTGGGCGGCGGCATCGTCAGCGACAAAATCCGCGTAGACACGATCGACAACCCCATTCTGATCATCGGACTCGGGGGCACGGGCATCGATGCGCTGCTGCGCCTGAAATACCAGATCAACCGCCGCTTCAAGCTGCCGGAAGATCCGTTGTCCAAGAAGAAACGGGATAAGCCCGACAACGTGGAATTCCTCGCCTTCGAGACCAACGAGCAGGACCGCGCCAAGAAATACAAAGGCATCGGCCTGGATCCGCAGAATGAATTCGTGCTGCTGGCCAACGCTGAAATCGGCGGACTGCTGCAGAACCGCAGCATTCTGGAGCCTTACATTACAGACTGGCTGTCGCCGGAGCTGAGCATTACCGATGGCATGAACGGTGCCGCAGGTGTACGGCAGGCCGGACGTCTGCTGCTGTTCACGAAGATCAACCAGGTGGTTGGAGCCATCGACAAGAAGATCAAGACGTTGTCTGTCGGCACCAGTAAGAAGCTGATGGTGTTCCTGCTGACCGGTCTGTCCGGGGGGACGGGCAGCGGCGCTTTTCTGGATATCGCCTATATCGTACGCGGCATCATTGAACGTGACTATGGCTCTGCGGGTATCGACCGTGTGAATACGCTGGGCTATCTGTTCACACCGGACGTCAATCTGGCTAACAAAAGCCTCAGCGAGCACACCCGCGAATATATCCGCAAGAACGGTTATGCTGCGCTGAAGGAACTGGATTACTGGATGAATGTGGACAGCCGGGGCGAGCGGTTCCGCCAGCAGTACGGCAATATCCTGACCGTCAACTCGCCGCTGCCGCCGTTTAACCTCTGCCACCTGATCTCCGCGACCAACACGGAAGGCAAGCTGCTGGAGAATGCCTATGACTACTGCATGAACGTGACGGCAGAGAATATCACCAACTTCATGGCCAGTGAAGAGAAGCAATCGGGCGAGGAATTCGCCATCCATGACTATATCAGCAACATCCGCACCAACATTGCCCAGATGAACAAGGCGTATCCTGCCAATTATGAATACAACATTATCGGCGCTTCATCGGCAGTGCTTCCTATTGAAGAAATGACCACTTATCTGGCCTTCCGCCTATTCGACAAAATGGACAAAATGTTCCAGCAGGCTCCCGGCCAGGAGGATGTGGAGAAGCTGGCCCGCAAGCTGGGCATCGACCTGGACAGCATGATCAAAACCTTCGAATCGCGTGTGCCTGAGCCCCTGCCGGGCTTCCAGAACAGCGAACGGCTGAACCATGCCAATGTGATCAAGAACCAGGTGGTCAGCATGGATACCGAGCTGGAGCAGAACTTTCTGGCCCGTGCCCGTGAGGAATATATCAAAGCCAAAAAGCAGCTGCCGGGCGAGATTGTTCGCAACTTCGGCGAGGAGCTGGAGCGGATCTTCCTGCATCCGGAGCAGGGACCATTCTATGTGTCGCGGCTGCTGTACACCGAGAAGGGCTTCTGCATTCTGAAGCTGATTCAATCCTACATTGAAGCATTACGTGAGAGCCTGCTGCGCCTGCCGCGCGACATTGAGACGGCACAGGACAGTGCGGATGAGAAGCTGGGCGATGCCCGCAGCGCTTTTGTCTCCAAGGAGAAGAAGAAGAACGCCTACATTGATGCCAAGATTAACGAATACTGGCTGCATGCCGATGTGGAACGTACCGAGCAGATGATTCAGTTCTATGAGGACCTGTATGAGCTGCTGAACGAGGAGAATAACCGGATTTACGGCGTGTTTACGGAGATTTTGAGCGCGCTTAGTTCGATTTTTGCCAAAAATGGTGATCTGCTGATTAACGGTGAGGAGCAGGCGGACCACAAGGGCAACAAAACCTATTATTGGAACATCGTCAATGTGCCCGATATTTCGGCGACGATCTCGAAGATTATGGACCAGAAGGACGGCGACGACCTGATCCGTGACTTCACCCGCGAAATGCTGAAGAACTCCGGGCGCTGGGTCAAAGAGCAGGAGATTGATATTGTGCGTTCGATATCCGAATTCCTGAGCGACAAGTTCGGCGATCTCATTACCCGTTCGATGGAGGATTTCCTGGTGATGAAATACGGCCGCGACGAGCCGCTGGATAAATTTGTAGAGCGGATTATCGCAGGCCGTCTGGATGAGGATGCGGTGCCGATTTTTCACCTTAGCAACAGTTCGGGCAGCCTTCATTTCCCTTCCTGGGGGTTCGTCTCTGTACCGGTCAAGGCGCCGGGCATCCTGAAGGGTATCCGTAATTATCAGAATAATGCGCTGGGCAAATCGCAATTTACGATTAAAGAGAGCCAGGTGAAGAACCGGATTTTCTGGCTGAATACCCGCAACGGGGTGCCTCTGTTCGTCTATACGCCGCTGCGCGTATTCGAGGAGAACTACGAGCGGACGATCCTGGACAAGGAAGGCATTGGCCGCCATCTGGTGATGACCGACAAGAACAACTGGACCTATCTGCCTTCGCCGATTCCAGAGAAATCCTGGGGCGATACGTATGTGAATCCGCGTGTGCGTGAATACAATGCGCGGGTGCGTGCTGATTTCACCTTGGCGCTGAATGCTGGCGTTATTATCGAGAAGGGGCTGGATGAGAATACCAGCAGCCGCTATTCCGTGGTGTTCACGAAGCCGTTCGATCTGGACAAAATGCTCAGCGCGTTCGACCTCCAGCTGGACTCCACGCGTCCGAATCTGGGCGAGGTGAAGAAGGCGGCCGATGAGCTGAGAAGCCTGAGTGAGAAAGGTCTGGAGCGCGAAAGTGTGAAGGATATCTTCGGCAGCATCAGTCTGGATATGGCGCAGGAGAACCTGATCCGCTCGCCGCAGCTGATTACGCGTGTCCGTGAGGAGCTGGCTAAATACGCCGCGCTGACGGCCAAGGCTGCCGAACTGGATAAGCTGCTGCACCAGTATCTGGATGAGGAGAAATGGCTTGACCAGTTCATTGAGGCATTATATACAGACAGCATTGTCAAAAAAGGTGCACTCTATGTCTATGACCGTGACGAAGAGGAGGATGCCTGGGAGCCGTTCGCCAATCTGATGAAGGAACGCAGCTACGTCGAATATGCCGTGTACCGCCATTTCCGCGCTCTGGATGACAAGAGCCGCAGTGTGCTGCTGCGCAAAGCAGCGCGCCGCGCCGGAGAGATGACAGCTGCCGAGGATGTAACGCCGCTGCTATATAAGCTGGAAGGCCTGTATGTGTCGTTCCTGGAAGCGCGGGACAGTCTGGAATATGAGAAGGTTGAGCATGAGAACGGCGATGAGATGTACGGCTTCTACAGAAGCCTGACCGGCAAGCTTGCCAGCATCCGCAGAAAGCTGAAGTAGCCGGATGGATAAAGCACAAGTATTATCCTATGCAGAACAATATGCGGCACAGGAAGAAGCGCAGCGCAGCAAAGGGGATGGACGCAGCAGCATCCATTACCCTGCGTTGTTTCTGTTTGTGGGCGACAAGGTGGCCCCGGCCATCGCTCCGGTGCTGAACAGCTGTGAACGCAAATGGGACAATGCGGGCGGCATTATGGCCGTCCATGCGGCAGCGGAGGAAGCCGGTGCTGCCGGCGGCGGGAAGAAGGAGGGGCGCGAAGAGCGGGTAATGACGATGCCGCTGCCGCTAGCGGCAGGGCATGACAACCGGTCCGTGCGCCAGGCCGTCTACCGCCAGTTTCATGAGGACAGCCGCTATCTGGCAGAGATGAACCGGGTGCTGCGCCGGCTCAGCAACAGCATTGCGGACTATGGCCGGCTGTACTCCTCCTTCGATGTGATTCACCTCTCAGTCATTACGCGGGTCGATGACCCGCTTAATGTGCTGCTGCCCGAAATTACGCTGCTGGCCCGGGCCATTCTCAGCCAGTCGTTCAAATCGGTGCAGAGCGATTTATACACGCTGATCAACGAGCGGGAGCAGGGAGAGAATTTTGGCTATTCCAGCTCGGTAGGGCTGGCTTTTCTGCGTGAACTGGAAGCCATGCAGCTGAATGACTTTACCTTCGCCGCGCCGCTGCTGGTGACGGAAGAGGATTTGTCCATTCCGGTGAAGCATGGGCCGTCTCCGTTGTTCGACCTGGTCTACGTGCTGTCGGACAAGAACGAACGCGGCATGATGTCTCCTGGGGGCATGAATGACAATTATGAGATCATCTCCCATATCAGCCTGCTGAAGAATCGCGTCACTTCTGCTGCGGATGCCGATGCCGGTCATGGCGGCTACAACAACATGACCTTCAAAAGCGGTATCCGCGGCAGCACCGGCAGGCAGGGGTATGCCACTGCCGGATTCTCCGGCGTGAGAAGGCCCAATCTGCAGATTGCGCTGGCGGTGCTCTACCATGCCTTCCGCCAGCTGGCCGCGCAGATGCGTGAAGGCAGCCAGCTGAGCCTGCGGGAGCGGCAGATGCTGCTGGGCCTCGATGAAGCCGCCCTGCGCGAGCGGGCGGCGGCGCTGCTCCCGGATGAAGCGGGCTTAAGCGAAATGACCGGGCTGATGAGCCATGGCCGCCCGTCCTATGGGGAGCTGAAGCAGCTCTCCTTGCAGGAGGCGGAGCAGCTGTTATTCGGCGGGGGCGGGGAGGCGTATTTCGAGAGCAACTTCGCTGCGGAAGCCGCGAGGCGGACCGCAGACGCCGACCCGCTCCGCGAGTGGCGCGCCGTATTGGCGGCGCAGGAGACGGCGGTTCCGGCGGTAACCTTCTATCAGCTGGCCGGATGGACCGCTGACCGTGATGAAGCCGGAAGTGTGCTCCATCAGCTGCGCCAGCATATGGCGGGGCTGAGGGCGGTCCGCTCCGCCGCCGAGGAGGAGCTGGAGCAGCTGTATGCGGAGAGCGTGGAACGCCAGCCGTTCCAGCGGGTACCGCTGCTGGACAAACGCACGGTGCGCAATTTCATTCATTATCTATTCTCGGCTGTATACGGCAAGAGATATGAGCTGCTCCGCTATGAGAGCGAGCTGGCCTTATGCCGCCGTCTGGAGGCTGCGTTGGAGCAGCTGCACGCCGAGAGTATCCGGCGGGTGAAGCAGATGGAAGCGCTGGAGGAGGAGCTGCGTGTTCTGGCGCTGGAGAGCATCGGGCGCGCCAGCGAAACTACCGGCGAGAATATTATGGAATATTACCGGACCGTTACGGAGCAGGTCATGAAGGATATCGAGACGCGGCGCGGCCCCGGGATCTTCTTCAGCGAGCGTTATATGGGCAGCATGGCCCAACTGCTGGAGCAAGGCGGGACTGCGGTGGTTGAGCGGCTGATCGAAGTATGCCGCAAGGAGCTGCTGGCAGCCGAGCCGTTCACCTTCTCGTTCGAGGAAGAGCTGCTGCGGCGGGCGAATGTGGCAGCGGCCTACGAGAACCGCCAGGTGCTGTCGCGGGAAGAGCTGTTCAAGCGGCTCTACCGCAGCCTGGAGGAAGGCGCAGTGGTGAATGTGCGATTGTTCGAATACACCCAGGAGCACCGCCATGAGGAGAAATATTTCTTCGGCGACAGCGGCTCCGAGTTTCTGCGCTATGCCTTCGGCGCGGATGAGACGACCCGCATCTACCGGCTGGGCTTCGTGCATGAGCAGCGCCGGAGCGGGGTTGAGAAGCTGAACCTGATGGGCGGTTTCCATCTGGAGGATCTGCTCTATTACCGCAATGGTAAGGTATATTACGAGACCTATGCCAGCAACGGCTATCTGCTGCATGGGCTGCCGGAAGAGCAGCTGCCTGCGCTGAAGTGAACGCATATAACATGAACTACTTAGGACCTCGTAGGATATGAGCATCAAGTTTTAAGCGTCTGATCACCACACAAGTCCGTTTCACCGAATTAGTTGCAAATACGCATCTAATTCGCTGGTTTTTCCCGTTTTATTGCAAATAAGTGCGAAAACGCATCTAAATTCGGATTCTGAGCCTAAAACAACCGTTTTTCTCGAAAATAGTTGCGGGTTCGCACTTATTTGCCCGGGAAGTGATGTTGCAGCTGGAAATAGATGTACTTTCGCATCTAATTTCTCTGAAAGCTCTAGTGTTGAACTAACGAATGAAGAAAGTACCAGGAAAGGAAGTATAATGATGCAGCGAAAAATCAATCTGCTCCTGCTCCTCTTCAGCCTGATCGGAGGTGTGGCCGCTTTTCTGCTGGGAGAATGGCTGCTGGGCCGCTGGCTTGGGGAGCTGCCTTCCATTCTGATTGTTGGTCTGTATTTTGCCCTGGTAGCGCTGGGGATTGGGCTGGGCTGTCTGCTGGCCGAGATCGTATCGCCCCGGTTGAACGGGGCCTCCTGGAAGCAGCGATATCTGGGCTTGTCCTGGAAGCTGCTGCCGCTGACTCTTGTGATGGCGCTGGCGGCAGGGGCGCTGATGGAGTTTGTCTATGAGCTTAACTTTGGCGGCGTCAAGCCGGTCAAGGCGGTGGTGATGGCGATCGACGACTCCGGCAGCATGATGGAGAATGACCCGGACAACCGGCGTTATGTGGCTGCCAAGGATCTGGTCGCACAGATGGATGAGGACAATCAGGTGGCAGTGCTGACCTTCAGTGATGACACCACACTGGTGCAGCCGCTGACGAAGCTCTCCGGTTCGGGGAACCGGGCCGAGGTGCTGGCAGCGATTGACCAGCTGGAGACGAACACCGGCGGCACCAACATCAGTGCTGCCGCAGCGGAGGCGCTGAAGGTTATTGATGGCAATGGCTCCGCCTCCACCCAGGGTGCGATGGTGATCATGCTCTCCGATGGAGTGAGCGTGTTCGATACCCAGCGCGAGCTGCAGCCCTATGTGGAACGGGGCATCGTGGTGAATACGATTGGACTGGGCCTTGGGGGCCAGCCGGGATCGAACCTGCTGCAGGATATCGCCAGAGAAACTGGCGGGCAATATTATGATGTGACCGACGCAGACCGGCTGGGCGATGTTTTTCAGCAGATCTACGATGCGCTGGGAGACCGGACCTTGCTGACGGAGCGGACGGATGAAACGGTGGACAGTCCTTATTATGCCGCCGTCCACATTCTTGCGCTGCTGCTGATCGGAGCACTGCTTGGCGTGGGGCTGGGGATTATTTTTGACAATCGCCACCTTGCCCGGAGCTTCGGCGTCGGCGGCGGCGTGGCGGGCCTGATCGCCGGACTGATTCTGGAATATGGCCTCAGCGGAGACAGCTTCCAGGATGCTCTGATCCGATTGTCGGCTATTCTGGTGCTGGCCGCTGTAATCGCTCTGTTTACCGGAATCATTCCGGTAGGTGAGGGACGCTTGTCCCGCAGAGGCAGAAGAGATTCAGCCGCAGCAGCAGCCCAAACCCAAGTGCCTGGTCGCAGAAACCGCAGCAGCAAAGGATTCTAACCGTTAACGAGAGGAGTTAACAGCCATGAGGTACGCCGAGCCGAATACGGCTGCACCGGCCATTACGGAGGTATCTGCCCGGGTGGAGGACCGCATCTGCACACTGCGCTGGCACTGGCCGGACGGCTTGCAGGCGGTAAATATTCATAAAGCGGCGTCAGGAAGTGCGGACTCCGGCAGCGAACCGCCTGCCGGAATGAAGCTGTACACCCGTGAGGAATATAAGGCGAACAACGGATACCGCGACCGGCTCGATGATATCGGGCTGGTCACCTACACGGTATTTGCCCGCTTCAGTGAAGCGGGTGAGACGGTGCTGGCCCGCCAGCCGGGCGGAGAGAACACGACTTCGGTCAGCGCGGGCAAGGCCCGGATCTATTATGCCATCGTGCAGAAGCGGGGATGGCTCAGCAAGCAAAAAGCAGTACATATGACGATCACGGCAGAAGTGCCGGTCACGCGCGATGTACTGTGTTATGTCAAGAAAAAGGGCGGCCAGCCTGCGGGCAAAGAGGATGGCATCCAGTTCCCGTTCGTGCAGGATTTCGCCGCCGGACGCAATGTGCTTCCGCCGATCGAGATCGGCAAGGATGACTATGTGCGGATTTTTTTCACCGATGGCCGCAAATACGGGCTTTATTATGATCTGGTGCCGGAGTGACGGGTAGGTAGGGGCGGATGCTAGAATTGGTTTGGAGCTTTTGGAGTAAATAGATGAACTTTTGATTGGATAAGTTTGGTCACCGAATTAGTTGCGAGAATGCATCTGATTTTCAGATTTATTCCTTTTTGGAGCAAATAAATGCAATATGGCATCTAATTTGGCCTTCTGAGCGAAAAATGATTGATTTACTCGAAATTAGTTGCATAATCGCACTTATTCGCCCGCTGATAGGAGTTTTTTCTGAATTTAGTTGCACTTTAGGTTACTACTCAGGACCCTGCGAGGATATAGAAGGTTTACTTGCGAAGGTTAGGGGATCGCACTACCGTAATCCAAACCCTCCCCCACCCGAACTTCAGGTAACCTACGTCCTAACGGACCGTATAGCTCCTGTTTCCTCATTTCTGCGCTGGTTTGGAATGTAACGGACCGCATAGCCTCTATATCGGAAAAACAGGCCTTAACTAGTGGGTTTTGGCTTAAATAGGGGCTCCTGAGTCCGTTAACAGTCTGAAAGGTAATCGCTGGTTACCGGCGACAGCCTTCCTTTGGTTATGCTCAGCCTCCTTGTCGGGCGGTGTGGTATGACTGGCTCGGACGAGTAACACAAGGGGGCTCTAAGTAGTAACCACTTTAGCATCTAATTTCTCTGAAAGCTCCAGGGCAACACACTGATCCTAACTGGGACCTAAGCAGTAACCACTAGCGTAACTTATGACTGAAGGTGTGGGAGTGGCGGAAATTTCGGTATACAACGCTTATGCTCATTACTTGCAGGCAGCTGCTTCAGGGAAGTTGCTTTAATTGCAAAAGCTACAGTTATAATGCCTCTTTTCTGTGGAGAAGAGGGTTTAATTGTATTTTGTACATTTATATTCCGGTATATCAGCCTTTTCCGGCGATTTCGCTCCGAATAACTGTACAGAATGCAGCTATCCGGTCGGAACGGGTGATAAGCACACATATAGCTGTACAAAATGCAGTTATATAAGATGATTAAAGTATGCTTACGAAGCAAGTTTTGACGAAGCACAATCGCAGAAGATGATGCTTACAAAACTAAGATGATGCTTACGAAGCAAGTTTTGACGAAGCACAATCGCAGAAGATGATGCTAACAAAACTAGGATTATGCTTACGAAGCAAGTTTTGACGAAGCAGAGTCACGCGGCTGATGCTTACAAAACTAAGATTATGCTTACGAAGCAAGTTTTGACGAAGCAGAGTCGCTGAAGATGATGCTTACAAAACTTTTAGGAGGAAAAGAAATGTCCTTTTTCAGCAGATTCAAGAAGAAAGCGCAGCCAGAGGAACGGCCGCCGTTCTACGATATCGTATGTCCTTATTGTTTCTCCAAGTTTGAGCCGGCACAGGTGGTGTTCCGGGCCATGCACAGCCGTGAGGATGACGAGAACTACGCGCTCGGCGAGGATGATGCGCTGAACAAATACCGCGAGCGCTTCGGTCTGGATACCGTCGACGACGTGGAAGCGATCATTGACCCGGCCGATATTCCCGAGGACTATCATCACTACACCGACAATATACTGACTGGCCTTACCGACCGCTACGGGGTGCTGACGCGCAGACGGCTGTGTCCGCATTGCCATAATGAGCTGCCGGTTACCTCCGGCAAGGTGCCGAGCAACATCATCTCCATTATCGGCGCTTCCCAGGTGGGGAAGTCGGTGTACATGACCTCGTTGATCCATACGCTGCAGAATACGACGGCAGGCCATTTTGACGCTGCCTGTATGCCGCTGAATGCCGAGATCAGCCGCAAATTCCGCAATCTGTACGAGGAGCCGCTGTTTGAGCGGGGCGACCTGCTGGCCTCCACGCAGAAGGAACGGATGCAGGAACCGTTTATTTTTCAGTTTGTGTTCAAGGATGAGTCGAAACCGCCGCTGCTGCTGGTCTTTTTCGATGTAGCCGGTGAAGGTATGGTCGATCAGGATTACCTTGGACTGCATGGACAGCATATCAAGAATTCGGCGGGCATCCTGTTTATGGTTGATCCGCTGCAGATCCGCTCCATTCGCGAGAAGATCCGAATTAACATCGGTGACCGTCCAGGGGAATGGGTCTCGCAATATGATGAGCCGCGCGATGTGGTGCTGACGATGTTCGGCGACTTCATCGCCTACCAGGAGAAGAGCAAAACCGAGATTCCCACAGCCATTGTACTCGCCAAAAGCGATATGCTGCATTCGCTCAAGGATGAGGATGGCGACTATATCAAATCCAACAGCAATGTGTTCAACAACTATGTGCACCGCCAGACGCTGAATCTGGATGAGGTGGCGAATATTGACGGCGAAATCCGCCGTTTCATCGGCAAGGTGGACCGTCCGTTTAAGGACACGATGGATGTGTATTTTGCCAATACCGGCTATTTCGCCGTGTCTGCACTCGGGAGCAATCCGGTGAACCAGAAGATTGAAGGGGTGGTCAGCCCGATCCGGGTGGACGAGCCGTTCATCTGGCTGATGCACAAGCTGAAATACATTGAGGGGAGCGACGGCCGGTGAACAGGCTATCAGGGTCGATGATTACCCAACAGATGTACACCCGCGAACGGCGCGGGGTTTACCGTTCTACGGAAGGCTTCGACACCGTGGCGAAATCCGAGGCCCTTGAACATAATTTTGTCAAAAAAATACTTCATCCCTTCTGCGTCTACGCTGCTCCGTCCGAGCTGACGGCACGCGGCGAGAAGGAGGAATCACAGTATCCGGCTGCGCTGCACCTGTTCCATGCAGACAACGGCGAGACGGTAATTGGAACCAGCCGTTATCAGGCGGCGGATTTTACGGGTCAGCGCAGCGCTTTTTTTGCCCATAACTATGTGGTGCCCGCAGCCCGTGCCGAGGAGATTGTGCAGAGCTATGGCGACTATCTGTTTGCGGATTTCGCGCACAGCTATGAGGGGGAGCCTGGAGGGACATTGCCGGAGCTGGCGGCTATTCCTGCTGCGGCCGGCAAACGGCCGGAACCGCTTAAGGTGCTGCAAGCGCTCGGATTTAGCGAAGGCTTGTTCAAATCGCTGCTGCAGGCGGTGATGACCGCTGTAGCCGGCAAGAAAAAAATCTACATCGCGCTCGACGTGCCTGTCCGTGAGTTGCCCATCCGTGCCGCAGAGCTGACGGAGATCCTCTACAGCGTGCTGCCTTATGAATACCGCCGCAGGCTCGGCGTAATCACCTACGCCCAGGAGCCGCAGAGCCGCAAATATATCCACCTGACCTTTGTGGAGAAAGGCTCCCTGCGCCCCGGCGACCGCAGCATTGAGAAGGATTTCACGTTCGATCTGGTCTCGGGCCGCATCGGGAATGCCGACTTCGGCGATACAAATGTACCTTACGCCGACCTGGCCTGGAAGCTGCTGACGCGCAGTGCTGCCGGAAGAGAAGACTTCGCAAGGTTCGCGGACCAGATGCTGCGCAGCGAACACCCGGAGCGCAGGCTGTCGCTGGCGCTGTACAATGAGCTGGCCTTATTCTATGAGATTGAGCAGGGTGAGGAACGGCTGTATGAGGAGAATAAAAGCCTGGTGCTGAGCGGGCTGCTGTCCTATCTGAAGCCCGAGGGGGCGATTGAATCCCGAATGCGGCTGAACGATATGTTCCTGGAACGGTTTGACCGTGAATTCGATCTGATCCGCCATAAGGGTATTCCCGAGCCGGTGATTCTGGAGAGCTTCAAGGACTATTTCGTGCTCAGGGGCCACAGCTACAAGGTGAAGGTTGTGGATTATTTCATCAACGGGCTGCTGAACAGCGCAGTGGCGGGACGTGAGGATGTGCTTAGTAGCGCCTATGATATTATCGAGAGCGAAGATGAGCTGAGCGCTGCGTTCTTCAAGCGGGTACTGGCCCAGCCGGTCTTCCGCAAGCAGCTGATGGAGCCGTATATGGAATCCAGACTGGCGTCTGCGGCGAGATCGGCCGATATTCTGAGGTTCGTGCTTCACTGGGGCCGTTTCCTGCCGGAAGCGCTGCAGCAGGCGTTCGTTCGTGATGCGGTGAGGGACTATCTGGGGGAGAAGCTGCTGCAGGAGCAGGAACCGGTGTCCGCAGTAGCGGCTATCCATGATACGATAGAGCAAGCGGAGAAAGAACAGCGCAGGGGGGCCGGAGTCCATCCGGAGGCCTTGTCGCTGCTGGAGGAGCTGGCAACGGCGGCGGACCGGTTCTTGCTGAACCGGCTGTCGATGTCCATGCTTACGCAGGAGCAGTTGCTGGAGATCGCTTTCCTGCGTTACCGGGGCGCGGCAGATTGGCATCCGCCGCTTGATCTGATGAGCAAGCAGAAAGCGAATGCGCTGCGGGCCGCCTACCGCTGGTTCGGTGAGGAGAATCCCGACGCAACGATTTTTGCCAAGCTGTCGCCGAAGGAGCTGGACGAGGTGCAACTGCTGGGCCGCCGCTGGCTGCAGGAGGCCAGAGGGGCGGAGCCGTTCGAACGGCTGCCGCTGGCATTCTATTATAGCAATGACCGTGAAGGCGGGCCGCTGGATTATGAGAAGCTGCTGGAGCTGGTGCGAGTCAAGGCCGGGGAGAACAAGGAGACGGTATACCGTTTCCTGGCCTGGTCGCAGGGCAATCCGCTGTTTACCGTATCGAACAAGAAGCTCCATACGGGCTACCGTCGAGCCATTCTGAGGTACTTCCAGAATCATGACCGCGAGGCCTTCAAGAACCGTGATTTCCGCAAAACCTACGCAGATACGGCCCGGCCCGCGCTGCAAAATGTATACAACGAAGCCCGCTCCCAGCTGGCTTCGCCGCTGGCGCGGTGGATCAGCCGCAGCCGATTTCAACTCCTGATCACCGGCTCGCTGCTTGGCCTTGTGCTGATCGCGGCGATCGTGATGATCAGCCTGCTGCGGCCGGATGGGCAGGAGACTGCCTTGCCGGAGGCAACACCAAGCCCGTCTCCTGTAACTACAGCAGGTGCACCTGGAGATATCTCGCCGGTGGCGGCTTATGTGCTGGACAGCGGGGGAGCAGGTGAAGGCGGCAACGAGCTGATCTTCACCTTCACCGATCCCGCGGCCTGTGACCTGTTCAATCCGCAGCAGGTGCATCTGATGAACGCGGCAGGAGATGAAGTGGCGCAGAGTTATGATGTGGAAGCGACAATGAGAAGCTGCACGGCAGCCACGCCGCAGGCGGGCGGGAACGAGCCTGCGGCAGGAGCCGATGACGAATCTCCTACGGCAGACCCTGCAGGCGGAGTAGAGGAATCGGCCAGCCCTACGGAAGGGGCGGGGGATAACAGCGATCCGGCAGCTACGGAAGCTGCCGGTGGCACAGCAGACAATGCCGGGCAAACCGCGGAGACAGCGGACAGCAGCACAGCAGAGCCGTCTGCGACGCCCGCAGCGGGCAGCGGGGCTGAAGTGCAGCCGGAAACTGCGCTGCGCGTAGAGGTAACGCTGGCGCAGGAAGTAGTGATCCCGGCCGGAAGCATGATCAAGGCCGGTGGGATGACGCTGAGCGTGAAGTCGTATCCTCAGCCATTGCCATCTCCGTCCGGCGATCCGGCTGGGGACGAGGAGCTTGAAGCTGAAGCTACCCCAAGCCCTAAGCCGACCGTAGAATAAGGGCTGCAGTGCAGCCTATGCGCAAATATAAGAATTTATAGGTTACACGCCATAAATTATCCTTCTATTTCTCGCAGAAAAGGATGCCGCCTCTTGCAGAGGACGGCGAAGCCATTTCTTCTTGCAGCGGCATCCTTCAAGCATAAAAGCAGGATTCAGCAATGTGCAGATACTAGTCAACCGAGGTTTTTTGCTTAAGGAAAGGGAGAGATTCTACGTATGGATGAATTGAAGGCAGCGTACCAGCGGCTAGGCGTTTCAGAGGATGTTACCAAAGAAGAATTGGACAAGCAGTTTGATCTACTGATCCGCAAGTCGCGTTCCAATGCCAAGGCCGGTGATGCGGGCAAGCAGCAGGAGAGCGAATATGAAGAGGATTTCAAGGCCATCCGCTATATCCTGAACGCACGACGGGAGCAGGAAATTGAGGAAGCGACCCAAAAGCGGCTGGCTAAATGGGGCAAGCTGGGCGGAACGGTGGAGAAGACGGAACGGTTCTTCCGCTTGTACAAGGTGCATGTGCTGCTTAGTCTGATTGCGCTGGCGATTGTTATTGGAGGCGCTGCCCTGTTCACGAACCACAGAACCGAGCAGAAACGTCTGGCCAGCCTGCCGCCGCTCGATCTGTCGATCATGTTCCTCGGCAACTACCAGCTGCAGGATGAGAGCGGATCAGCGGAAGCGCTAAATAAGGCGATTCTGGCCGCTTTTCCGGAGTGGAAGCGTGTGGAGACCAAAGTGACGTACCTGCCCAGTGGCGAAGGCGGCGGGATGATGGATTCGGCCTATCTGCAGAAGGCGGTAGCCGAGCTGAGCATGGAGAAGCCGGATATCTATGTGCTGGATGACTGGTCTTTTGAATGGCTGGGCAAACAGACGGTGCTGGGCAAGCTGGATGAGCAGGCGGCTGGCAAATGGAAGGACCTGATCAAGGAGGGCCTCGCCAAGCAGCAGCAGACCGAAGAGGACACCGCGCCGCATATATATGGCATGGATCTGACCACAAGCGCCTTGAGCGCCGATCTGCCGCTGAATCACGGTGAGCTGATTGCAGGGGTACGTTATGATGCGGCCCGGATGGAGAAGGCGGAGCAGTTTATCGAACGCTTCCTCTCGGAAGTGAAATAGATCTGGACAAGCAGGCAGTCATACGTTGTATCACGTGAATAGGCCGATGGCTCAGAGAGCAGAAATCTCAGTTTATCTATGGACATGTAGTAGAATAATAGATATGATTGTGATTAATAAAAAAATAGTTTAATTTTGGAGAAGGTGCGGGTTCTATGCTTGCGTAGGTCCTGCTTAAAAGGGAAGTCCGGTCCAAAACCGGCGCGGTCCCGCCACTGTACGTGCTGAGCGTCTCCACGATAAGCCACTGTCCCTGTGAGGGGCGGGAAGGCGGGGGAAGCGATGAAGCATCAGCCAGGAGACCTGCCTGCTCCATTATGTTTCTATTCTTCGTGGGGTAAGAATCGGAACAAGTACAGTGTGCCCTGTGTGCCTTCGTGCGCGCACTTCTGAATTTGGATTCTTCCCGGACCGCCCTTACAGGGCGGTTTTTATGTTGCTCTCCTGTTGTCCGTGCTGCAAGCTATCCAATCTATACACAGAAAGAGGTTAATTATGAAGAAAATCATTTCCTCCAAGGCTTTTGCCCTTGGACTGGCCTTATTGCTGGTCATCTCGATTCTGGGAACGTCGCTTGTTCCTTCTTCACAGGTATTTGCTGAATCTGCCACACCTGCTGTTCAGGAGGGTGGAGGTGCAACAGGCACGCTTACCCAAGCAGGCATATCGGCCGCAGATGCTCCGGTGCAGACCCGCGCTGCGGCAGCCCTGCAGGCTGCCATTACGTATGTGCAGAAGCAAGACAGCATCTCAGACTGGACGGCGGTCAGCCTGGGAAGAACAGGCCATCAGCTGCCGGCCGGCTACCTTGCGGGGCTGGAGGAGAAGGTTAAGGATGCCAACGGCTTCTATAAGAAAGCAACGGACTACGCAAGAATTTCACTTGCGGTAACCGCAGGCGGTCTGGATGCGACCGATTACGCCGGTTACGATCTGATCGGACCGCTGCACAGTCAAGAAACGCTGCTGAACACAGGCATTAACGGCCCGGTCTACAGCCTGCTGGCTATAGAATCGGGAGCATATGAAGTTCCGGATACGGCGCTGCGCAGCAAGGCGGATCTGCTGAAGGAAATTGTGTCACAGCAGAAACCAGACGGCGGCTTCGGGCTTGTTCCAGAAATTGCGAGCAGTGTCGATATTACCGCTATGGTTCTGAACGTACTGGCGGCACACGGAGACGATGCTGAAGCGAAGTCTGCGGGAGACCGCGCGGTACAATGGCTGAAGCAAAGACAGCAACAAGACGGAGGGTATGACAGCTCCAGTGAAGCTACCTCCCAGGTTATCATCGGCCTGACCTCAGCCGGAATCGATCCGGCGGGCACTGAGTTCACCAAGAATGGCCAGACGCTGCTGGATCACCTGCTTGCGTTCAGCCTGCCGGACGGCAGCTTCAGCCATACGCTTGAAGGCGGCTCGAATGGAATGGCTACGGAACAGGCGCTGCAAGCACTGGCAGCTTATGATCTGTTCCTCAAGGGTGAGAAGTTCTATGATTTCCCAGCTCCAACTCCGCAGCCTCAGCCAGTTCAGGTTACGCTGAGTATTGAAGGGCCGCAAGGAACGATAGCTGAAGGCAAAGCGGAAGGCGTTACTGCGCTGGATGCGCTGAAGCAGCTGGCAGCGGCAAAGAATATTCCGCTGAAGATTACGGTGGATCAGCAATACGGGGATTATGTTACAGCCATTAACGGGATAGAGGCGTTTCAATTTGGTCCCGGTTCTGGCTGGATGTACCTGACCTACAGAGATGGACAACGCATTTCACCGAATGTGGGTGCTGCAAGTTATGCGCTGCAGGCCGGAGAGACGGTCAAGTTCTATTATGGTGATTACAGCGGCACCTCGCTGATCCATTCGATCAAGGCAACACCGGAGCAGCCGCAGAGCGGCCAGGCATTCAGTATAGCCGTGCTTAAAGATGTTACAACATATGATGCAAACTATGTACCTACGACCACACAGGTGCCTGCCGCAGCGGTAAAAGTCACGGTTGCGGGCCAATCCGTCACCACGGATGAGAGTGGAACGGCAACCTTTGCTTCGGGCGTAGCCGCAGGAACACATACCATTGAAGTGACCGGCTATCAAGCGGGCAGCTTCCCGACTGTACTGCGTGAGACGGCTCCGCTCGAAGTCTTACCGAGCAGCACGTTGACGGAAGTAAGTATTGAAGGGCCGCACCATACCCTTGCATCAGGCGCAGCGGAAGGCGTTACCGCGCTGGATGCGCTGAAGCAGTTGACGGCGGCCAAGAATATTCCGCTGGAGATTACAGCTTCAAGCTTTGGAGATTATGTTACGGCCATTGACGGAATAGAAGCCGGACAATACGGTCCCGGCGCAGGCTGGATGTACCTGATCTACAAGGATGGACAACGTATTGCGCCGAATGTCGGTGCTGACAAATACGTGCTGCAGGCCGGAGAATCGGCCAAGTTCTATTATGGAGATTACAGCGGCACCTCGCTGATCCACTCCATCAAGGCAACACCAGAGCAGCCGCAGGAAGGCCAAGAATTTACCGTAACCGTACTCAAGAATGTGACTACATGGAATGGAGTTTCTGAGGTAACGGAACAGAAGCCTGCCGACAATGTACAGGTAACTGCAGGCAGCAAGTCGGTTACAACGGATACCTATGGACTGGCTGTGTTCCCGGAAGGCCTGGCCGCCGGGGAATATACCCTGGAAGTAACGGGTTATGTGCCGGGGAGTTATCCTACTGTGCTGCGTGAAACGGCTCCGCTGAAGATTAAAGCGGCGACAACACCGCCGACAACGCAGCCAACAACACCGCCGACAACGTCACCAACAACGCAGCCAACAACACAAACGGCTACTCTTCAGGTTGTGGGTGACAGCGTCCGTGGAACGATTCTGAATACCACAACCGTGGCTTTGGAACAAGGAGATACAGCCTACAGCGTACTAGTGCGTCTTCTCGGCAGCAAAGTGGTTTCAACTGGATCGGGAGCCACGCTGTATGTGTCTGCCATCGACGGGCTGGCCGAGTTTGACCGCGGCCCGCTCAGTGGCTGGAAGTACAAAACGAACCGGGATGCCGAGTCCTCTGACAGTGCCGGTATTTACCGGCTGCAGAACGGGGATAATCTGGTCTGGTATTACACGGGTGAAACCACCAGTGCGCCTGGTTCATCAACAGGAAACACTTCCGGCGGAACTCAGGCAGTAGCGATTACAGCAGAGAATACCACTCCGCTGAGTCAGGTTGGCCAGACCACTACAGTCGTGAATGCGGCTGACAAAATGACAGCGGCACAGGCGGCAGAGCTTGCCAAAAAGCTGACTGCTCAGAGCGTAACGCTGGAGCAGGCGGTTGCTCCAGGCGCAGCATCGATCTTGAAGGATGCTGCCAATGAAGTGCAGCTGCAGCTTCCGGCAGGTTCGGTTGCGGCACCAGTAACAATTAAGGTGCAGGAGCAGAGTTCCACCCGTAAGGAGCTGGTGTCCGGCCTGTATGAATTCACTCCGGACGGAACCAAATTCCTGAAGCAAGTGGAACTATCGATTCAGGTTCCGGTAACGACGGATTATCCACAGAATCTGGCATTGGCTTGGCTGGATACAGTTACAGGGCAATGGATTCCGGTACCCTCCACGCTGGATATGAAGAGCGGCATGATGACCGGCAAGATCAGCCATTTCACCGCGTATGCGGTGGTGGACCGCAGCAAGTGGGAGCCGAAGCAGGAGCAGCTGAAGCAGGATATTGCCAATCTGGCTGCTTATATGAAGGCGGCAGGCGAGATCAGCGACTGGCAGGCAATTGGCCTGGCCCGTTCCGGAAATGCCGTACCAGCAAGCTACCTGAAGGCTCTTCAGGAACAGCTGGCGGCTAATCAAGGCCAATTCCGCAAGGTCACCGATTATGAGCGCCTGGCGCTGGCCGCAGCCGCAGCGGGACTTGATCCGCAGAAGGCTTACGGTTATAACCTGATTGAGCGCATCTATAATAATGCTGCTATGACGAATCAGGGCAGCAATGGTGTGATTTTTGCCCTGATCGCGCTGGACAGTGGTGCCTACACTATTCCGGCAGACGCTGAGTGGAGCAAGGAACGTCTGGTGGAGTGGCTGCTCGATCAGCAGAACAAGGACGGCAGCTTCCCGCTGGCTGCAGGAGAAGCAGGCGATGTCGACATTACGGCCATGGCGGTGACCGCCCTCTCTACCCATCTCGGTCAGTCCAAGGTGAAGACAGCAGTGGATACGGCACTCGGCTGGTTGTCCGGGCAGCAGCTGGAGAACGGCGGCTATAAGCTCTCCGGTACAGAGAACAGTGAGAGCGTCGCGCAGGTGATCGTTGCCTTATCGGCCATTGGCGCAGGACCTAACGATGCAAGGTTTGTAAAAGCCAAAGGCGGGCTGCTGAGCAGCCTGGAGGCTTACAAGCAGAAGGACGGCGGCTATGCCCATACGGCAGGCCAGGCCAGCAACGGGCTGGCGAGTGAGCAAGCACTGCTTGCGCTGGCAGCTTATGACCGCTTCCTGAGCGGAAAAGACAAGCTGTACAGCATCACCTCCGCGGCAGGTCTGCCGGGCAGCACAGGTGTGGTTTTTGCAGATGAGCAGCAGATTGCTCCATGGGCGGCAGAGGCTGTACATGCAGCGTATGACCGCAAGCTGATGGAAGGTGTCAGCAGCAGCGCACTGGTATTTGCGCCTAAGCAGAACATTACCCGTGCCCAGTTCGCAGCCTTGCTGCTGCGATTGACCGGCCATACCGCTGCCCAGACTTCGGCTGCGTCGGTGTTCAGCGACGTGAAGGCGGGAGCGTGGTATTATGAAGAGGTGCTGAAAGCCAAAGAGCTGGGCTTTATCGACGGCGTCAGCGCTACAGCGTTTAATCCGAACGGATTGATTACCCGCCAGGATATGGCGGTAATGATTGCCCGAGCCTATAAGCTGGAGCTCCCGATGGATGTGCAGAGCTTCAAGGATGAGCAGAAGATCAGCACCTATGCGGCAGGAGCCGTTCATGCGGTAGCTAAACTGGGCTATATGAGCGGATTCGGCGGAGCTTTTGACCCGTCCGCCCCGGTTACGCGGGAGATGGCGGCGGTAGTCGCTGTCAGACTGCCTTAAAGGAAGGTTACTTTTTAAGAATGGTGAGCCAGAGATAGCTAGTAAGGTCCAGTTAATAAGGTCCGGCTAGTAAGATCCAGCTAGCATTTTGGAATTTGGTTTGGAACGTTTGAAGGAAATAGATGCGAAACTAGTTACTACTTAAGGGCCAGCGTGGATATAGCATGATGCTCTGGAACTTTCGGAGCAAATAGATGTTAAACTGGTAACTACTTAAGGACCAGCGTGGATATAGCATGATGCTCTGGAACTTTCGGAGTAAATAGATGTTAAACTGGTAACTACTAGGTCCCTAGTGAGGATTAAGCATGTTACCTTGGATCATTTGGAGCAAATAGATGCGAAACTGCAACTAATTTCAGCTGGAACGTACTCCAACGGGTGATTAAGTGCGAATCTGCAACTAATTTTGAGTAAATCAGGTTTTTTGTTCTCTGAAGACCAAAATAGATGCGTTCTTGCACTTATTTGCTCCAAAACGGAAAAAACCCGCCATTTAGATGCGTTTTCGCAACTAATTTAGCCGATTGGCTGGTAAGACGCGCTGTGTAATTTCATAGACTATGATCAAATGAAGAAATAGAACGGGGGAGAATGCTAAGCCCTCGTTCTTTTCCCTTTTTCGGAGGTGCAAGTGTAATGTTCAATTTAACCACCCGATGGGTGAAAATGCTCTTGATTCCTGTGCTCATGCTGCTGCTTCTGGCCGGGTGCTCCGGCGATGGCGGGGCAGAGTCTGCGGAGAATGGCAATACCAGCAACATGGATGCTGCAGCCACAGCGCTGCCTTCCGACATGCCATCGGCAACGCCTGCCGGGGGAATTGCGCCCGGGGAGTCCCCGAGTCCGGGCATAGACAGCCCTGATCCTTCGCCTGCGGCGGCAGCGATGTCTGAACCAGCTGATGAAGGGGCGGCGAAGCCGGGGATCTCAGCGGAGCCCGTGGGAGCATCTAAGCCTGGGGCCACAGCGGTTTCATCTGCGCCAGCAGAGGGTGCTGCTTCCGGGCAGCAGGATGCTCCAGGCGCGCCAGCCGAGTCAGCGAAGGCCCAGCGGGGGTCCGCCAAGCCGGGGTCCGCCCAGGAGGCAACGGCCCGGCCTGCGACGAAGTCTGCGGGCCAACCTGCAGCCTCGGCCGCTCCGGCAGCAACGGCTAAGGCCGGAGCACAGCCTGCCGTGAAACCGCAGGCTACAGCAGCGGCTAAGCCGTCCGCTGCGCCTGCGGCAACCGTCAAGCCGGTGGCCACCGCAGCACCGGCGCGCTCAGCCGCGCCGTCCAAGGCGCCTGCGGCTGAGCCGCCGGCGAATACACAGACGGTGACGATCTCGATCACCGGTGATGAAGAGCACGGCACGATCCTGTCTGCGACAGCAGCTACGGTCGAGCAGGGCGAAAGTGTGCTCGATCTGCTGAAGCGGATCACTCGCAAGAACAAGATTCCGATGGAATATCAGGGGACGAAGGGTTTTGCCTATGTGGAGGGCATAGACAATCTGTATGAATTCGACCATGGCTCCAAGAGCGGCTGGATGTACCGCGTAAACGGCGAATTTCCCGACAAAAGCGCCGGAAGCTTCAAGGTGACCCCCGGCGATACGATCGAGTGGCTGTATACGCTGGATCTCGGCAAAGACCTGGGGGCAGAGTCTCCATGAGCGGAGGATTCCGCGCCGTCCACCCTGCGGTTGCCTTAATGTATTATGGCGGACTGCTGCTGTTTGCAGCGGTGCTGTTTCATCCGCTGTTTCTGCTGACCCAGATAGCTGCGCTGCTGGTGCTGCTGCTGATGCAGGGACAAGGCCGGAGTCTGCGGCGCACCCTGCCGTTCTATCTGCTGATGGCAGGCGGGGTGGCAGTGCTGAATCCGCTGTTCTCACACAGGGGCGCGAGCATCCTGTTTTATTTTCTCGACCAACCAATTACACTGGAATCCGTGCTGTACGGACTGATGATGATGCTGGTGCTGCTGAGCATTTTTATCGTATTCCTGTCCTATAACCACACGGTGACTACGGATAAATTTATGTACCTGTTCGCTGCCGCCGCTCCCAAAAGTGCCTTGCTGACCCTGATGGCCATTCGGTTCGTGCCTTTGTTTCAGCGGAGGCTGCGTCAGATTGGTATGGTACAGAGCACACGTGGCATTGATGTAACTTCGGGCAGTGTGCGCAAACGGATCAAGGATGGGTTGACGCTGCTGAAGGTGCTGCTGACCTGGTCGCTGGAGGAGGCGCTGCAGAGCGCGGATTCCATGAAGGCACGCGGCTATGGCATCCGCAAACGCAGCAGCTATGCCATCTACAAGCTGGACCGGCAGGACATCGTTCTATTGGTGCTGCTTGCGGCTAGCGGAGCGGCTGTTGTGTTCGGCTGGTTGCAGGGGTACGGCGTGCTGGAAATTTACCCGCGCCTGAGACCTCATGATTTTAGCCTGGAGGAGGGGGCGATGTACGGATGTTTCGGTCTGTTCGTGCTCTTGCCCCTTGCTCTGGAAGCAAAGGAGAAATGGATATGGAGATCCTCAAGGTCGACCGCTTATCCTTCCGGTATCCCGAAGAAGACAGGGCCACACTGGATGAGCTCTCGTTCACGGTAAAAGAAGGCGAGTTCGTCGTACTCTGCGGACCCTCGGGCGGCGGCAAAACCACGCTTCTGCGCCACCTCAAGCGCGAGCTTGCTCCGGTGGGCACGATGGATGGCAGCATCCTGTACCGGGGGCTGCCGCTGGCGGAGCTGGCGCCCGAAACGGCTGCCGCAGAGATCGGCATGGTGTTCCAGAATCCCGAGGCGCAGATTGTGATGGACACAGTTTGGCATGAGCTGGCGTTCTCCATGGAGAATCTGGGCCTGCCCCCGGCAGTGATGCGCAGCAGGTTGGCCGAGATATGCGGACTGTTCGGGCTGGAGCCGCTGCTCTATAAGCCGGTGCATGAGCTGTCCGGCGGCCAGAAGCAGCTGCTGAATCTGGCTTCAGTCCTGCTGCTGCAGCCCCGGGTGCTGCTGCTGGACGAGCCTACCTCGCAGCTGGACCCGGTCGCGGCGCGCGAGTTCATCCAGCTGCTGCACCGGCTGAACGAGGAACTGTCTATGACCGTGATCATCAGCGAGCACCGGCTGGAGGAGGTTTTTCCGCTGGCTGACCAGGTGCTGCTGCTCAGCCGGGGAGCCTTGCAGGCCGCAGGCGGCCCGCGCGAGATCGTGGGCAGGCTGGGCGCCGGGCAAGCCCCGGCGCAGCTCGCCTATCTGCCGGCGGCGTCGCGCCTGTTCCTCGGCCTTGCGCCGCAGGCTGCGGCTCCGCCGCCGGGGGCCAGCCCTCTCACGGTGCGAGAGGGCAAGGCCTGGCTGCGCGGCCTGCCTGCCGCAGGCGCAGGCCCAGCGGCTGCGCCGCACAGCGCGGCGACGGCGCAGCCTGGAGCGGCAGCCCGCGCAGGCGAAGCCGCGCTGCTGCGCTGCCGCGAGCTGACCTTCCGCTACGCCAAGGACGGCGCGGAAGTGCTGAAGAAACTTACGCTCTCCCTCTATCCGGGAGAGCTGCTCGCCATTATGGGCGGCAACGGCGCCGGGAAATCGACGCTGCTGCAGCTGATGGCGGGACTGGCGAAGCCGCAGCGGGGCAAGGTAGAACTGGGCCGGGACATCCATACCGGATACCTGGCCCAGAATCCGCTGCTCTACTTCAGCCAGGACACCGTGGCCGCCGAGCTTGCGCAGATGGCCGAGTATGCCGGGCTGTCCGGCGAAGAGGCGCAGCGCGAGATTGCGCGCCTGCTGGATATCTTCCAGCTGCAGGCGGTAATCGATAACCATCCGCATGATATCAGCGGCGGACAGCAGCAGCAGACTGCCCTGGCGATGGTGCTGCTGCTGAAGCCGGATATTCTGCTGCTGGACGAGCCTACGAAGGGGCTGGACCCGGAGGCCAAGGAGCGTTTCGCTTCGACACTCCAGCTGCTGCGGGAGCAAGGCGTCAGTATTGTTCTTGTTACGCATGATGTGGAGTTTGCCGCAGAATATGCTTCCCGCTGTGCGCTGCTGTTTGACGGCGCGATTACGGCGGAGGGTTCTCCCGGTGATTTTTTCGGCAGCAATTATTTCTACACGACAGCCGTGAACCGCATGGTGCGCGAGTGGCTGCCTCAAGTCCTGACAGTGAAGGAGGCAATTCAGCAATGGCCAGATTCCGGCTCCCGCTCCTGATTGCTTTGGCTGTATTTATAGCGGGCCTTGCGCTCACTGCGGCGCTGAAAGACCGCCATTACGTGCTGCTCAGCCTGGTGCTGCTGGCGGCGGCGCTGATTCCCCTGTTCGTGCGGCTGGAGCGCCGGCCGCTGGAGTCGCGCGAGCTGGTGCTGCTCGCCGTATTGTCGGCGATTGCCGCGGTCAGCCGGATTCCGTTCGCTGCGCTACCGAGCTTCAAGCCGGTATCCGCGATTGTGATTCTGTCTGCCTATGTATTTGGCGCAGAGGCCGGATTCATTATCGGCGCGGTGGCAGCGCTGGTGTCCAATATTTATTTTGGACAAGGGCCATGGACACCCTGGCAGATGTTTGCCTGGGGTATGGTCGGCCTGAGCGCAGGCTGGCTGCGCAACACCAGGCTGCTGCGGTCGCGTGTGGGTCTGCTTAGCTTCGGCTTCGTTTGGGGTTTCCTGTTCGGCTGGATTATGAACATCTGGCATATCATCAGCTTGCCCGATGCTTTCAGTTGGGGACTGGTGGCCACCACATATGCGGCCAGCTTTTATTTCGATCTGACCCATGCGATCTCCAATGTGCTGTTCCTGTCGCTGCTGGCTGGCGGGTGGACCAAAGTGCTGATGCGTTTTCGCAAGAAATATGGGCTGCTGCAGGAGGAGTGACGCTCAGCCTCTCCGTCTGTCACCGTTCGACTGCCACTTTCGCAGACAGATTACGGGGAATGAGCACCGTTAATTGGCGCCATAACCAGTAACTCCAGGATATTTAATTAGTTGCGAAAACGGTTATTACTTAGGACCCCAGCCATCCCCCAACTAGATTTGCGCCTTCGGAGTAGTACAACAGAGGTGGCTATGGGGAAAAACTACCGTTAATACCTGGCTCATGCTCGATTGTCGTGGCTTATAGGGAAAAGTGACCACTACATCGTCCATTGAGGGCTTTTCGGAGCGGATAGGACTTCATTAGTGGTGAAATTCCCTATAAGCTCACCAGAACGTCCAACCTTCGTCCAACTAGCGGTAGAATTTCCCTATCATTCCTCACTGGACCTAAGTAGTAACCGAAAACGCATCTAAATGGCGATTTTTTTCCGTTTTGGAGCAAATAAGTGCAAAATGGGTTACTACTTAGAGCCCCCTTGTGTTCCATGTGTTACTCGTCCGAGCCAGTCATACCACACCGCGCGACAAGAACATAACAAAGGAAGGCTGTCGCCGGTAACCAGCGATTAACTTTCAGACTATTAACGGACTCAGGAGCCCCTATGTGCTGTAAAAAGGCTGTTTTGCAGCTTTAACGGACCCAGGAGCCCCTATTCAAGCCAAAACCCACTAGTTAAGGCCTGTTCTTCCGATATAGAGGCTATGCGGTCCGTTAGACTCCAAACCAGCCCAGAAATGAGGAAACAGGAGCTATACGGTCCGTTAGGATGTAGGTTACCTGAAGTTCGGGTGGGGGAGGGTTTGGATTACGGTAGGCGATCCCCTAACCTTCTATATCCTAGCAGGGTCCTAAGTAGTAACCAAAAAGGCATTTAATTTCGGCGTTTAAGCTTAATAGGCCTGACTTACTCGAAATTAGTTGCATATTTGCATTTAATCGTCCGCTGGCGCATGATCCGGCTGAAAGTAGTTGCACTTTCGGTTACTGCTTAGGTCCCACTAGGGGTGTAGAGTGCTGCTTTCAGAGAAATTAGATGCGAAACTGGTTACTACTTAGGTCCCCTAGCCCTCTTCGCTCGTAACCCTCGCTTCGATTTCAGACGGTTGCGGACTCAGGAGCCTCTATTTGCTGTACATAGGCCGTTTTGCAGGATTAACGGACCCAGGAGCCTCTATATCACAGAAAACCCTCGCTTTTGAGCCTGTTTTGACGACTTAGGGGCTATACGGTCCGTAAGACTTCAAAAGATCGCAGATAGGAGGAAATAGGGGCTATACGGTCCGCTAAAATGCAGGTTACCTAGTTCAAGGGCTTGGAGTGTCGCAGGGTCCTAAGTAGTAACCGAAACTGCATCTAATTTCAGTGAAAACTCCTGTTATCGGGCAAATAAGTGCGTATTTGCAACTATTTTCGCGTAAATCGATTCTCTAGCGCCCCAAATCCAAAAATTAGATGCATTTTCGCACTTATTTGCTCTAAAACGGAAAAAATCGGCGAAATAGATGCAGATTCGCAACTAATTCGGCGGCAGAGCAAACTCTTCGCTCTCCCATCAAGCCGCTTCCTTCCTAAGCGAACTTGAATAAGAAACGGCTTAATCTAAAAATCAGGATTCTGGAGTAGCGGGCATCATTCCAAAAGGGGGCAACCGTTGATTTTGGTTTTGAGCCTAAAAAAACGATAATAAAACTGTTTTTTTCGACAAATTTCTCTTAAATTCATCATTATAATGACTTTCCTTGCCGATAAAACGATAGAGAAGACACAGACAAGGCGGAAACTGGAATGAAGAACCTAAAGGTCAGAAATAAAATGACGCTGCTGATGGTATTGATTATGATCATGATGGTCGGAATCGGAACCCATGGCATCCTTATTGCAGACCGGACGGCTAAACGGGCTACGGAAACCTACAATGAAAATGTATTGCCCATCTCCTATTTGGGTCAAATGCGCATAAATAATGAGGAGATCGAGTCCTCCATCCTGGAGCTGCTGATTACTCATAATTCGGCTATGAAGCTGCAGCTGCAGGGAGGGATAGAGCAGAGAATTGCCGGCAACGACGGGTTGCTAAACCAGCTGCTGGACATTTCTTTCGAGGATAAACCGGAGATTGGCGGCGCAATCAATGAATATGCCGCGCTGCTTCCCGGTTACCGCGCCCAGCGGGATACGATTCTGCGGCTGTGTCTCAGTGACCATGGCCAGGAGGCATACGATCTGTATTCGGGGGCATTCCACACCTCCCGGGAGCGGATGGGTGCGCTGCTTCATAAGCTGAATGATGGGCTGCAGCAGGAGGCGGCAGCCCATCTGGCGGCAGCACATTCGGAATCGTCGTATGCGAAGAGGGCGAATATCCTGCTGACCTTGGTCATCTGGATGATATGCGCCGCGCTCTGCTGTATCGTCGCACGACAGATTGCGAATCCGCTGAAGCTGCTGCAGGCACGGATGAAACGTGCCGAAGAAGGGGACCTGAAGGCGGCGGATGTCTATCAGGCCAACGATGAATTTGGCCGAATCAACAGCTCCTTCAATCATATGCTGGGCAGTCTGCGCTCCATCATGCATAGGGTGGCGGAAAGTGTGGAGATGATAGCCGCCTCGTCGGAGGAGATGAGCGCCAGCGCCAGACACTCCTCGCTGACTGCCGATGCTATGGCCGAAGCTGCCAGTCCTGCTGCTTCAAGCTATAAGCAGCAGGCATTCAGCGTGAGCCAGGCCCTGGAGGCTGTGCAGCGGATAGCCGCTGAAGCCGCCGCAATCGAAAGCAGCAGTCTTGTCTTCTATAAGCGGGCGGACCCGGCAGCAGCGGACCTTGGGGTAGACACCGTACAGCACACCAGAGAAATCATAGGTGCTGTGGCACATATCGCCAGCGAATCGCAAGCGGTGGCAGAGGCTCTGAAGCAGCTGCAGCTATTTCTGGACCAAGGAGCAGAGGCTGTGCTTGGCACAGGGACGAAGGCGCGGGAGCAAATGTCGGCGATGCTGGAAATCTCCGCACAGGCCCAGTATCTGGGTCTGCTATCGGAGGATCTGCAGGAGAGTGTGAACCGGTTTGGTCTGTAAAGAGAGACGAGCAGAGGTTAAGCATTAAAGCACGAACAAGCCCCCCATCCGCCAGAACTCTGGCAGGTGGGGGGCTTGCTGTATTTCTCAAAATATAAGATTATATATGTTTCACGCTATCCATTATCCTTCTATTTCTCGCAGAAACGGATATCGCCTCTTCCAGAGGGCGATATCCGTTTCTACTTGTAGAAGCAGGTGTTGACCATCAAAGGCTGTATCCGCTTCTGCTTATAACCTTGATGCAAGAACTTAAGCGTACCAGCCCCATACGAAGATGAACAGTGTGCCGAATATCGTGACCAGCCCGACGAACAGGGCGTACGCGAGATTGAGGTACAGCTCTTTTTTGGTATCTGCATTCTCGCCGATGTGCATGAACACGAACAGCTGCAAGGAAGCCTGAATGATCGCTGTGATCAGCAGGATGACCATATTGGCTGTATCGGAGAAGTCCGCATAGATCACTGTGAGTGCGGCCGCAGAAAGGACGAGAGAGGCGATATAACCCATTACATGGCGAATCGGAAACAGTTGCTTCATCATGTCACATCATTCCTTTCAGGTAGACGAAGCTGAAGATAAAGATCCAGACAACATCCAAGAAATGCCAGTACAGCGAGAAGATAAACGATTTGTTTGCTGTTGCCGGATTAATGCCCTGACGCCACAACTGAATCATAATCCCTGTGCCCCACAGGAAGCCGAAGGTAACGTGCGCTCCATGGGTGCCCAGCAGGACGAATAGACTGGAGAGGAACCCGCTGGTCTGCAGTGTAGCTCCTTCATGAACATAAGTGAAGAACTCCATAATTTCTATGCCCAGGAAGCCCAGACCCATCAGCAGCGTGATGGCCATGAAGACCATCATCGCTTTTTTGTAGCCGTGGCGCATGGCGTGAACCGCCAGACCAATCGTAAACGAGCTGCTCAGCAGCAGGAAGGTCTCAATCAGCACCGGGCCGATTTCAAAAATCTCCGGGCCGCTAGGTCCGCTGGCGAACCGGTTAACCATTACAAAATAAACAGTGAACAATGTGGCGAACAGCGCAATTTCCGCTCCCAGGAAGATCCAGAAGCCAAAGATCTTGTTGTTGTTCTCCTCTGTTGAATATTCAAGCGGCTTGGACGCATCTATTTTCATACAGTCTCACCCCGCAATTTCTTTTCAGTAGCAATGACTTCTTCAGCCGGAATGTAGAACCCGTGATCACGGTCGAAGGACATCGCAGCCATTACAATAAGGATGCCGATCCCCGACAGGATAGCCGGAATCCAGAGACTGAAGACGAGCGAGAAGCCGAATACGAAGAAAATGGCACCGAGTATAAAAGGTTTACCTGTATTGCTCGGCATATGGATCTTGGTAATCTTTTCCTCATACAGCTGGATGTTGTCGACCTTCTGGGACCAGAACGCGTCGCGTGTCTGCACCTTAGGCACCACAGCGAAGTTGTAGGCCGGAATCGGGCTGTTCGTTGCCCACTCCAGCGTACGTCCATCCCATGGATCGCCTGTAGTATCGCGCGGCATGTAACGTGTGCTCCAGTAGATATTGTAGACCAGAATCACGAACCCGATGGCCAGCCCGACAGCCCCGGCGAATGAGAGCATATTGAGCGGACCAAAGCCCGTTTCCTCGGAATAGGTGTACATCCGGCGTGTCATTCCCATCAGTCCCAGGAAGAACAGCGGGAAGAAGGTGACGTTAAAGGAAATAATGATCCACCAGAAAGCATGTTTGCCCAAGCGTTCGTTCAGACGGAAGCCGAAGACCTTAGGGAACCAGTAATGGAAGCCCGCAATGACGGCGAACACGGCACCTGGAATCAGCACGTAGTGGAAATGCGCTACCAGGAACATGGTGTTGTGGTATTGATAGTCGGCACTGGCCATCGCCAGCATGACTCCGGTCACCCCGCCGATCGTGAAGATCGGAATGAACGCCAGGGTATAGAGCATCGGGGTCGTGAAGGAGATTCGGCCCTTCCTTAGCGTAAACAGCCAGTTGAATATTTTGACCCCGGTTGGTACGGCAATCGCCATCGTGGTAATCGAGAAGAAGCTGTTGACCATCACGCCCTGGCCCATCGTGTAGAAATGGTGAGCCCATACCAGGAAGGACAGGAGCGAGATGATTATCATACTGAATACCATGGAGGTATAGCCGTACAGGTTCTTTTTGGAGAAGGTGGCGACAATCTCACTATATATCCCGAACGCAGGCAGGACAACGATATACACCTCGGGATGTCCCCACACCCAGAACAGGTTGGCCCACAACATATCCATCCCGCCGTTGGCCATCGTGAAGAATTGAGAGCCGAAGATCCGGTCGAACATCATCAGCGCCAGTGCAACCGTCAGTACCGGGAAGGCAAAGACGATAATCACGTTGGTGATCAGAACGGACCAGGTAAACATCGGCATCTTCATCAGCTTCATGCCAGGTGCACGCATCTTAAGGATAGTGACGATGAAGTTAACCCCGGTAATCAGGGTACCAATCCCTGAAATCTGCAGGGCCAGTGAATAGTAGTTGTTCCCGACGGTCGGACTGAACTCCAGACTCGCCAGCGGGAAGTAAGCGGACCAGCCGGCATCCGGTGAACCGCCGATAACGAACGAGATGTTGAGCAGCATCGCCCCGAAGAAGAAGAGCCAGAAGCTGACGGCGTTCAGCCGCGGAAAAGCAACGTCTCTTGCGCCGATCTGCAGCGGAATGATCACATTCATCAGACCGATGATAAAAGGCATGGCCATAAAGAGGATCATGATCAGGCCATGGGTCGTAAAGACCTCATTATAGTGCTGGGCATCAAGGAATTTCATCTCGGGCGCTGCGGTCTGCAGACGCATCATCATGGCGTCGATCCCGCCGCGGAACAACATCAGCAGAGCGGCCAGGATATACATAACCCCGATCTTTTTGTGGTCAACGGTAGTCAGCCATTCACGCCACAGATAACCCCATTTCTTAAAATAGGTCAGGCCGACGATAATGCCGATGGTAGCCAGAACGATACTAATCATAGCTCCGTATATCAAGGGTTCGCCGTGAACCTTAAATCTTTCCAAATCCATTAGGATGGCTCCTTTCAGGTTGTTTCTTATAAGCCGCTGTTAGTGGCCTTCATGAGTTTCTTCATCTACAGCAGAGGTTGGAAGTGGCTGATCCAGCTCAGGATTCGGCTCGCCGTCAAATTCAGTCTGGCTGGACGGTTCAGGTGAAGGATGAATATCCTTGTTGTCCTGATGGTCCATATGGCCATTGTCCATATCCATTTCCGTACCGTCACCGCTCATATGTTCACTGTGATCACCCGGAGGAGGGCTGAAGGTCAGGTGAGTGGAGGAATAGGTTTTGCGTCCGGCAAAATCCATTTCCAGCAGTCCCTTGAATTCATCCTCGGTCAACTCAGGCGCAGTTTCTTTGACTTCCTTCACCCAGTCCGCATAATCCGCATCACTCATGACGAGTGCTTCGAATTCCATGTGGGCAAAGCCCTTGCCGCTGAAGTTGGCATTCTTACCAATGTAAGAACCTACAGTGTCGCCGGACAGGTGCAGCTTCGTAAGCATGTCGCTCATCGCGTATTTCTGTCCGCCCAGCTGCGGAATCCAGAGGCTCGTGATCGTACCGAACGAATACATTCTGAATTCAACGGCACGGTGAACAGGCATGTTTACGTAGTTGACCGTTTCAATTCCTTCTTCTGGATAACTGAAATGCCATTTCCAGTTGGAAGAGGAGGCGTAGATCACAAGAGGTTTCTGATTTTTATAATCCTCTGCTATGTTCTCTACGGCCGATGTGGATTTGACAGTCACCACGGAGAGGAAAGCCACGATCACAATCGGGATGGCAATCCAGAGTGCTTCAAGCCACTTGTTGCCTTCCTCGTGAGGAGGAATGTAGCCTTCGTTGCTTTTTTTGGCCCGGTATTTCACCAGAATGAAGATATATAAGATGTAGACAACTGCCAGAACACCCAGCATGACAAGAATCGAAAGAATGATGGTGTCAGACAATGTCCGTGCAGCCGGTCCTTTCGGATTGAGTACAGCAATCGAACTGCACCCCGGCAACAGTAAAACCAGACTGATAAATAAAGCGTATAACGGTCCCTTTTTATTCATGCTTAAGCTCCTTCCTTCAATACTTCTAAGTAGTGGCCGACAAACTTAACCTGTATCTATAGTAAGAACTCTTTACCCATAATGCAAAATACATTTTTTAGGAAAAAGGCTATTTTAACCCTTAAAAATGGCGATTTCGTTAAATATATGTGATCATTTCACTACTAATTTCTTTTGATATGACATAGATCACTGTAGTGGCGCAGGTTTTAGGATTTAAAAATGTGTTCATCATTTGTTCAATATTTCACTATTGTTACTAATTTCGTCACAATTATAAGCTGTCCCCAATGGCTGGTTTTTCTCGAAAACGCTGATACGACAGCTTTTGACAGGGTTTTCACATTTTTTACGGCTGCATGAGAACAGCGTTTTATGCATGACAAAGGTAACAATTTTTTCTGCACATGGTTACAATCTCTCAAATATCAGTCTATTTATATATGCTATGGTTATAGAAAATATACATAGATGGGAGATTGCTGATTGTGCCCTTTAAGAAAGTATGTCTAATATTGATGTCTTTATTCGTATGTGTGGGACTCTTGCAGGTTGGAGGTACGGCTGAGGCAGCCGGTTCGGCTACGCTCCGATTGGGAGTTAATGATGAATTAACGGAGATTGAGGCTATTTCCGTCGATAATACGTATTATGTTCCGCTTCGGGAGCTTACCCAGGCACTGAGTCTGAGCCTGACCGGCCAGAAGGAGGGCTTCCAGGTCAAGAGTCAAGGCAGATCGATCCTGCTGCTGAATGATCACGAGCGTGCGCTCCTTCACGATGGAAGCGAAGTGAAGCTGCACACCTTCCTGCGTGGCGGCATGCTGATGGCCCCCCTGAAGCTGACCACTTATTTGGGGCTGCAGATTTCATACCAGTCGGGCAATTACCTGCTGAGAGTTAGGGATGCCTCGGCCAAGCTGGATGATGCTGCTTTTGTGGCCCAGTACAAGGAAAAGCTGAAGCCGAAGGTTATCGCAGTGCCACCGGTGTCTCCGGCAAGTCCGGCGAATCCGCCAAAGACAAGCGGTAAGCCGGGAATGACCGTATATCTGACCTTTGACGACGGACCAACGGCATCAACCTCCAAACTGCTGGATGTGCTGGCGGACTATAAGGTGAAGGCAACCTTTTTCATGATCGGGCCTAATATGAACACTTATCCTACCCAGGTGAAACGGCTGGCCGAAGAAGGGCATAGCCTGGCACTGCATGGCATGACTCACCGCAAAGAGAAATTCTACGCTTCGCCGTCCGCGGCCTTGTCGGAAATGGACCGTAATCAAGCCATTGTGAAGAAGATTACAGGGAAGACGACTACATTAATCCGTCCGCCCTATGGCAGCAAGCCCTACTTCACCAAAGCCTTCCGCGACAAGGTGCTTGGACAAGGCTACCAGCTGTGGGACTGGAACGTTGATTCGGAAGACTGGAGATACAAAGAGGACAGCAACAGAATCTATACTTCGGTGATGAATCAGGTGAACAAGCTGAAGAAGTCCAAGACCAACCCGGTTATCCTGATGCATGACCAGAAGGCGACCCTTAAGGTGTTGCCGCGCATTCTGGAGTCCCTGCAGAAGGAGGGCTACCAGTTCAGCGTAATCACGCAGGATACCCGTCCGCTTAATTTCTGGAAGGATGTCCGGTAGGCGGGAGGGGTTGGCATTGGAGAATAGAGCAAGTTAATAAGAAGGCGGCAGTCTCGACTGCCGCCTTTTTGCGTACCACTGTACTCGTGTCTATTTGTAAAGGTAGTCGGTAATCATCTGGACAAGCTGCGATTTCAAGCGGTCAGGGGAGATTTTGCCTGGGGAGAAGGCGATTTTATCTACGATAACACCAGTGGATTCGAATATGACGACTGATGTAGCTTCCAAATCAGATGTTTTGATTTCTTTCTGGCCTTGCTGGAGATATTGCAGCGTGAGCTGGCGGCCTAATTCGTATTGTTCCTCCATCAGTTGCCGTATGCCCTCATCCATAAGCACCATTACCGCTAGTTCTTTATGGAACCCGGTGTAGACCTGATGAGACTCTATAAGAGTATCTACAAGGTGAACAATCAGTGCGCTTTTGTCGAGTTGGTCAAGGTCGGTTTCGGCAAGCGAGGTCTTAATTTGGGACAGCAAGGCTTCATTGTATATATTGAGCACATCGATAAAAACAGCGCGTTTATCTATGAAATAGGAATAAAAGCTGCCTGTGGATACCCCTGCGGCGGCGGCAATTTCTTTCGTATTGGTCTGATGATAGCCCTTCTCGGAGAACAGCTTCATAGCCGCCTCGGTTATGGCTTCTTTGGTCTTGATGCTCCGGTTTTGCCGGGGCGTTCTTATTTTCTCTTCGATCTCACTCAAGGCACAGCCCCCTTTTACTATCGATTGTAGAGGAGGAGAAGGTAGCTGTCAACGGAAGTTGAACCAAAGTTCATTTTTTGTGTTGACAAAGGTGAACCATAGTTCATATAATCTGAACATGAACTATGGTTCATATATTTGAGGGGGAATGGAAATGGGATCAAGAGCGAAGCAAATTTTATCTTTTACAGCGATTGTATTGGGTTTTTTTATGGCCCTGCTGGACACCACCATTATTAATGTTGCTCTGCCGGAGATGACGCATTATTTTGGTGGGGATGTGTCACAGCTCTCTTGGGTAATGAATGGCTACAATTTGGCGTTTGCGGTCTTTATACTTACGGCTTCAAGATTGGCTGACCAATTCGGACGCAGAAGAGTGTTCCTTATCGGTATTGGTTTATTTACCGTGGCTTCGCTGCTGGCTGGTCTGTCGACCTCGCTTGAAATGCTGATTGTGTGCAGAGTCCTTCAAGGGTTGGCGGGTGCGATTATTGTGCCGGTTACGATTCCGCTTACCACGACCACGTTCCCTAAAGAGCTGCACGGAATGATTATTGGTATTTGGGGAGTGGTCTCGGGACTGGCGGCGGCCAGTGGGCCAGCACTTGGCGGAATGATCACGGAGAAGCTGAATTGGCAGTGGATATTCTTCGTTAATGTTCCTCTGGGCATAGCAAGCATAGTGCTGACATTGATATTCATTAAAGAGTCCAGAGATGATACTGCGGGACACAATATAGACTGGGGTGGAATTCTGGGAATCAGCGGAGGGATGTTCTGCCTGACCTATGCGCTGATCAAAGTGGAGCAGTATGGCTGGGGTTCGCAGGTGATTTGGATGCTGCTGTCGGCCGCTGTAATTTCGCTGCTGTTCTTTTTCTTGACCCAGTGGAAGGGGAAGGAACCGATGCTGCCGCTATCGCTGCTGAAGATAGGCACCTTCAACGGTGCCTCGCTGACGATGCTGGTCGTTGGGGCCGCGCTGATGAATATTGCGCTGCTGACTTCTTTTTTCCTGACCCGGATGATGGGAATGAGCGAGCTTAAGGCCGGCTTAGTGCTCTCAATGCTGGCCGTCGGCTCGATCGTCAGCTCAGGGTTGGCCGGGCCGTTATCCAATAAGTATGGAAGCCGCTGGTTTGCGGCGGCAGGGATAGTGCTGATGGCGGGGGCCACTTATTCGCTTGGCGGGCTGCATGCAGATTCATCGGTAGGAGATGTTCTGCTGCGGCTGATAGCAGCCGGCTTCGGCGTGGGTCTTACCATGGCGCCAGTGATGTCTTCCGCAATCCGCAATGTGCCGGCAGACAAGGTGGGTGTCTCCTCGGGCGTGATCAATATGATGAAGGCGCTGGGCAGTGTATTGGGTGTAGCCATTATAGTAACCGTGCTTCAGCAAAATATGGACAACAGGCTTGAATCTGCCCATACAGAAGCTATAGCGGTTGTGCAGCAGGATCAGGCGATGTTGCCTTTTGTACGTGAGTCGCTTAGTGGGACGCTAGACAACTGGGCTGGCAATGGGACGTCCTCAACCCGGATAACGACAGGAGGAGAGCAAGAAGCGGGTTCAGCTGAAGGGCTGTATCTCGCGGCGGTGGAGAATATCGAAGTTGCGGCTGCCAGTCTTACAGCCGAGCAGCAAGCTGCGTTTGGAGCTGCCAGGGCAGAGCAGTATGCGGAGGTGCAGCTGGTGCTGCCTGGAGTCGGCCAACTGCTGCGGGAGGCTCCCGAGCAGGCATTCAGCCGGACCTTTGCCATGGCCGGCTATATGCTGATTCCGGGCATACTGTTCGCGTTGTTAAGCGACCGGCGGAGGATGCCTGCCAAGCGATTGCAAGAGGCGGTTCAGGTTAACCACTAACAGGCTGGGACAAAATAAGAGAGTGATCAAACAACGGCTGTACCCTGTGAATGAGGGTCTGCCGTTGTTTTGCTTTTTTGGACACAGATGTATTCTGCTGGGTATCGACGGTGTTTACGTGCTGTGTTATTATGATACTCTGATAACGTGTTAATGAACTAAAGCGCACGCTGAAGTGTGTGAATTACTAGGGGGAGAAAAGTTGAAGAGAGTTGGAATGTGGGTCTTATTGATGATTATGGCCATTACGGTATTGGCGGGATGTTCGGCCTCGGGGGCCAAAGACGGCAAGCTGGTTATCGGCATTGATGACAAGTTCGCGCCGATGGGCTTCCGGGATGATAATAATGAAATCGTCGGATTCGATATCGATTATGCCAAAGCGGCTGTGGCACAGATGGGCAAGGAAGTTACCTTTCAGCCGATTGACTGGTCGGCCAAGGAGTCCGAGCTGAACAGCGGACGGATCGACATGATCTGGAACGGATACACCATTACGGATGAGCGCAAGGAGAAGGTGCTATTCACCCGCCCTTACCTGGAGAACAGCCAGGTAGTGGTTGTGCTTGCAGATTCACCGCTGAGCGGGCTGTCGGATCTTGCCGGCAAGGAAATCGGTCTGCAGAGCTTGTCCTCGGCTGCGGATGCACTTGCCGCAAGTCCGATCAACGATACCGTAGGCCATGTGTCGGAATTTCCTGACAATGTGCTGGCGCTGACTGATCTGAAGACGAAACGTCTGGACGCAGTGATCATTGATGAAGTGGTAGCGAGATATTATATTTCCAAAGAGCCGGATACGTTCAAGCTGCTGGAAGAATCACTTGCACCGGAGCAATATGGCATTGGGATCAAAAAGGGCAATGAAGCATTGCTGGAAGAGCTGCAGAAGGCGCTTGATGAGCTTAGCAGCAACGGCAAGGCTGCGGAAATATCCAATACCTGGTTTGGAGAGAATAAGGTACTATAGAGCTTATGTAAACTAGATTGTTATACTATTAGGAGTCGGTCGGAGAATGGATTTGGATTATATTGTACGTATTTCGGGACCTATGCTGGAAGGCGCATGGACGACGATGCTGCTGTTTCTAATCGTGATCGTGCTGTCGATTCCACTGGGATTCATAGTTACCCTGATGGCCAAAAGCGTGATCAAGCCGCTGCAATGGCTGGCCCACAGCTACATTTATGTCATGCGGGGCACGCCGTTGCTGCTGCAGCTGCTGTTCTTCTGTTTCGGGCTGCCGCAGATTCCTGTCATTGGGCAGTATCTGGTGATGGACCGTTTTGCGGCGGCTACACTGGGATTTGTGCTTAACTACGGTGCGTATTTCGCCGAGATCTTCCGCGGCGGACTGCTGTCCATCGACAAGGGGCAGCATGAGGCGGCCAAGGTGCTTGGCCTTAGCAAATGGCAGACGCTGCGCAAGGTTATTATTGCCCAGATGTTCCGCGTAGCGCTGCCGGCGTTGGCCAATGAGTCGATCACACTGGTCAAGGATACGGCGCTGCTCTACGCGGTTGCCGTGCCAGAGTTGCTGTATTTCGCCAAGACGGCATCGAACCGTGATTTCACGGTAACGCCGTTTGTGGTTGCTGGTGTAATCTATCTGTTGATGACACTGGTGCTGACGTTATTCTTCAAGACGCTGGAGAGACGTTTCAAATTCGAGTAGAAGGACTGTCGAAGGATGAATAACCTCACTAACACGAATACAACAGGCGTGGGTCGCATGCCCGGCAACAACCAGGCAGACCCCGCCCGTCCGATTATAGAAGTCCAGCAGCTGCGCAAATCGTTCGGCAGCCTTGAAGTGCTGAAGCAAGTCACCTTCAACGTTAATCCAGGGGAAGCTGTAGCGGTAATCGGACCTTCGGGTTCCGGTAAAAGCACGATGCTGCGCAGTCTGGTCCACCTGGAGGAGGTGAACGGCGGCAGCATCATCATCCAGGGGAAGCCGCTGGTATGGGACGGCAAATATGCCGGCGGCGCAGAGGTCAAGCAGATTACCGCCGCTATGGGCATGGTTTTTCAGCATTTCAACCTGTTCCCGCACCTGACGGTACGCGGCAACCTGGAGCTTGCGCCCCGGACGCTGAAGCGGGAGAGCGTCAAGGCCATTACAGCGAGGAGCATGGATCTGCTCCGCAAGGTGGGCCTTGAAGACAAGGCGGAGGTGTATCCGTCGCTGCTGTCCGGCGGCCAGAAGCAGCGGGTGGCGATTGCCCGCGCGCTGATGCTGAACCCGGACATCCTGCTGTTCGACGAGCCGACCTCGGCGCTCGATCCTGAGCTGACCGGTGAGGTGCTGCGCGTCATCCGCCAGCTGGCAGAGGAGAACATGACGATGATTGTCGTCACGCATGAGATGAATTTCGCCCGCGATGTCGCCGACCGCGTGATCTTCATGGACAATGGCGAGATTGCCGAATCCGGTACGCCGGAGCAGCTGTTCGGCAATCCGCAGCTGGCCCGCACCCGCGCTTTTCTGCAGCGGGAGTAGGTTCTGCGCCGGGAGCTGCGGCGTAAGCAGAAGCTGCAAGCGTAAGCAGAAGCTGCAGGCGTAAGCAGAGGCTGCAGGAGTAAGCAGAGGCTGCAAGCGTAAGCAGAAGCTGTAGGCGTAAGCAGAAGCTGCAGGAGTAAGCAGAAGCTGTAGGCGTAAGCAGAAGCTGCAGGAGTAAGCAGAAGCTGCAGGCGTAAGCAGAAGCTGTAGGCGTAAGCAGAAGCTACAAGCGTAAGCAGAAGCTGTAGGCGTAAGCAGAAGCTGTAGGCGTAAGCAGAAGCTGCAGGAGTAAGCAAAAGCTGCAAGCAGAAGCTGCAGGCGCAGGCGGGAGGGAGTGCACAGGAGACTGAGCACTCTTTTTGCTGTCCGCAGGCTGCTGCGGGCGGGCTTCGTGCAGCTGGTCGCCTGCAGGAGAGGAATACCTGCAAAAGTGCAGGTATTCCGCCTGAAATATTCCATTTGAACGAAAAACCTGCAAAAGTGCAGGTTTAATGAACGAAACAGCAAGAAAGGGCCGATTGTAGTCTAAAAAGATGTATATTCGCAGGTATTTTCAGATGAGAGAACGAACCGCTGGAAATACCTGCACTTTTGCAGGTTTGCTGGAGGTGAGCCGACGTTACAGCAAAAAAATAGAAGTAGTTACTCCACCCAGCGCCCCAGCGTAGTTTGCCCAACGCGCAGCCGTCAGTCCTATCACTAAGCAACCAGTTACTCCGCCCAGCGCCACAGCATAGTTTGCCCAACGCGCAGCCGTCAGTCTATCACCCAACCACCCAACCACCCAACCACCCAACCACCCAACCAACCAGTCTTGCTCCGAGCAACAGCCAGCAGAAAATACCTGCAAAAGTGCAGGTATTGCGCCTGAAATATTCCATTTGAACGAAAAACCTGCAAAAGTGCAGGTTTAATGAACGAAACAGCAAGAAAGGGCCGATTGTAGTCTAAAAAGATGTATATTCGCAGGTATTTTCAGATGAGAGAACGAACCGCTGGAAATACCTGCACTTTTGCAGGTTTGCTGGAGGTGAGCCGACGTTCCAGCAAAAAAATAGAAGTAGTTACTCCACCCAGCGCCCCAGCGTAGTCTGCCCAACGCACATCCATCAGTCTTATCACTAACCAACCAGGTTACTCCACCCGCGCCCCAGCATAGTTTGCCCAACGCGTAGCCGTCAGTCTATCACCCACCCAACCAGTTACTTCACCCGCGCCCAGCGTAGTTCTGTTCAACGCGCAGTCGTTAGTCCTATAACTAACCAACCAGGTTATTCCACCCAGCGCCCCAGCGTAGTCTGCCCAACGTGCATCCATCAGTCTTATCACCCAACCAACCAGTCTTGCTTCGAGCAACAGCCAGCAGAAAATACCTGCAAAAGTGCAGGTATTGCGCCTGAAATATTCCATTTGAACGAAAAACCTGCAAAAGTGCAGGTTTAATGAACGAAACAGCAAGAAAGGGCCGATTGTAGTCTAAAAAGATGTATATTCGCAGGTATTTTCAGATGAGAGAACGAACCGCTGGAAATACCTGCACTTTTGCAGGTTTGCTGGAGGTGAGCCAACGTTCCAGCAAAAAAATAGAAGTAGTTACTCCACCCAGCGCCCCAGCGTAGTTTGCCCAACGCGCAGCCGTCAGTCCTATCACTAAGCAACCAGTTACTCCGCCCAGCGCCACAGCATAGTTTGCCCAACGCGCAGCCGTCAGTCCTATCACTAAGCAACCAGGTTACTCCACCCAGCGCCCCAGCATAGTTTACCCAACGCGCAGCCGTCCAGTCCTATAACTAACCAACCAGGTTACTCCACCCAGCGCCCCAGCATAGTTTGCCCAGCGTAACCAACCAGGTTATTCCACCCAGCGCCCCAGCATAGTTTGCCCAACGCGCAGCCGTCAGTCTATCACCCAACCAACCAACCACCCACCCAACCAACCAGTCTTGCTCCGAGCAACAGCCAGCAGAAAATACCTGCAAAAGTGCAGGTATTCCGCCTGAAATATTCCATTTGAACGAAAAACCTGCAAAAGTGCAGGTTTAATGAACGAAACAGCAAGAAAGGGCCGATTGTAGTCTAAAAAGATGTATATTCGCAGGTATTTTCAGATGAGAGAACGAACCGCTGGAAATACCTGCACTTTTGCAGGTTTGCTGGAGGTGAGCCGACGTTACAGCAAAAAAATAGAAGTAGTTACTCCACCCAGCGCCCCAGCGTAGTTTGCCCAACGCGCAGCCGTCAGTCCTATCACTAAGCAACCAGTTACTTCACCCCGCGCCTCAACCTAGCACCATCCTACGTGCAACAGTCACTCTACACCGAACCAACGCAATTTCTTCGCTTCTGGGCTACTATCCTACCTTTACCAGCTATCATCTATAAGCGCTGCAAGACATGGGGCTGAGGCTGATAGCGGACAATATGTTTGCCTTCCGCTCCGCTCACCGGAGAGAACCAACCATCTGCACAGAGCGACTGCAAGCTTCTCACTGCCGTTCGGTGGTTGATGCCCAGATGCTGTTCTACATCAAGAGGCCGCAGGGGACGGGCAAGCAGACAAGCCAGCCGAACGATTTCTTTTTTAATCACGTCAGGCAGCGGCAGCGGGGAGGACTCGGGAAGGTAGCGTGCAATCAGCAGCCGGAGCAATGTGATACAGACCTCAGGACGGCTAGCGACATCGTCATAAGCAAAAGAAATCACCTGGTAGCCCATCGCGGCCAGGAAGCTCTCGCGGTTCAGCTCGTTGCAATATTTCTGCCGATCCATGTTGCGGACATGAGGACCAAATCCCTTGATCTCAATGATTAGCCGAGTGTAGGGGGTGAGCCAAGCAAAATCGCAGAAATAAGACAGTCCGCGCCAATCCACCACCTCATATTCAGGGTGCAGTTCCTCAAAATGTCCACGCAGCGGCCACCACACCTGCCGGCAGAATAGCTGCTCCGCTTCACGATGCCCCCGCTCCAGCCGCCTTTTCGTTCTCCAGTTCTTGCCCCGATATGCTTCTCCAGAAATGCGGCATGCGCTTCTTCAACATTCATAACTCCCAGCTCCTTCTGCATCAAAAAACGCCCCGGCCCATTCATCAGAATGGACCGGGACGTTCTTCGTCTCGTTAAGCTGATTATAAAATATAATCAGCTGCATGCCTAGAGGTTTTCCGAGAAGTCATATTTCATATAATGCTCCAGAGGTGATTCTGCAGAGAATTAGGCTCTTCCATTCGTAGGCACAAGCCGCTTTTTCTCCTAGTATTCTCAATAGGAGTGCTCCAAATATTGGGTTTAGACAACGTTAGCGGCTGACTTACCTGCGAAATAAAAGAGTGGAAGTAAAAGCTTTACTCTCGACCGGTGGCTTCAGCACAAGCTGGCTATTTGCTGCCGGCCTGCCAGTTCAGGTTCCAGCCGTATTGCTTGTCCAGATCCCGGTGTCCGCCGAAATACTCCACCAGCCGTTCCACACTGAGCGTCTGATCGTTCACATTGGTGAACATGGCTACGGCACACATACCTTTGTTGTTATTGTGCTCATCAAGCCGGACCTCAATGTCCGGTCCGCCCTGCTGCTTGATCGTGACGATCCCGTCGGCCTGCGACCAGTTCGTGATGCCTTCATAGATGAAGGCGAAGATCACGATCCGTTTGATCTCGGAGAGCTGGCGGCTGTTAATCCGCAGGTTCTCTCCAGTGCTGACCGAGCCGGTGCGGTCGTCGCCATCTAAGGAGATATAAGGCGGCCGATTTAGCTCGCCGAAGGATTCCCCCAATGCCTGGACTGAGCCTTTCATGCCGTTCTTCAGTTCAAACAGGCAGCCCAGATCCAGATCGATGCCTTTGCTGCCGAACCAGCCAGATGACTTGGACTGGTTCCAGTTCAGGTTGACCACGATCTCGCCGCTGGACCCGGCGCCTTTGAGAAGATTGATGCTGTCGCCGCGTTTTTTGAGCGTGATCTTGTTCAGGTTGACGGGAGCACCCGAAGGAGTAGGCCGCCCGGCATCGCCCGCCGGAGGTACCGCGTCCGGCGCAGGCTTCGGCCGGGAGCGCAGCTCCGGCAGCGGCATCGGCTGCGGCGCCGGAGGAGCAGGCCGCCCGGCATCGCCCGCCGGAGGTACCGCGTCCGGCGCAGGCTTCGGCCGGGAGCGCAGCTCCGGCAGCGGCATCGGCTGCGGCGCCGGAGGAGCAGGCCGCCCGTCATCTCCCGCCGGAGGTACCGCGTCCGGCGCTGGCTTCGGCCGGGAGCGCAGCTCCGGCAGCAGCATCGGCTGCGGCGCCGGAGGAGCAGGCTGCCCAGCATCGCCCGCCGGAGGTACCGCGTCCGGCGCAGGCTTCGGCCGGGAGCGCAGCTCCGGCAGCGGCATCGGCTGCGGCGCCGGAGGAGCAGGCTGCCCAGCATCGCCCGCTGGAGGTACCGCGTCCGGCGCAGGCTTCGGCCGGGAGCGCAGCTCCGGCAGCGGCATCGGCTGCGGCTGCGGAGTCCCATTCGAAGCAGCCGCTCCTCCCGCACTAGCATCCGGGCTCGTTCCCGCACCCGCCCCTGCATCAGCACCCGCTTCTGCAATGGCACTCGCCCCTGCAATGGCACCCGCCCCTGCATCAGCACCCGCCCCTGCATCAGCACTCGCCCCTGCATCAGCACCCGCCCCTGCATCAGCACTCGCCCCTGCATCAGCACTCGCCCCTGCAATGGCACTCGCCCCTGCAATGGCACCCGCCCCTGCATCAGCACTCGCCCCTGCATTGGCATTCGCCCCTGCATCAGCACTCGCCCCTGCAATGGCACTCGCCCCTGCATCAGCACTCGCCCCTGCAATGGCACTCGCCCCTGCAATGGCACCCGCCCCTGCATTGGCTCCTGCGCTAGCATCCGAACTCCCCCCGGCCCCGCCGCTAACCTCAAGGCCATAGCTGGCACAGAGCGCGGCCAGCCCGCCGGCGTAGCCGGAGCCGATAGCCCCGAACTTCCAGTCCTGCTGGTAGCGGTACAGTTCTCCAGCCACGATAGCGGTTTCCACCGTAAAAGCCTTTCCGATATCGTAACGCACCAGTTCTGTACCCGCCGCAGGATCGATGATCCGGATATAGGCGCCGTCCAGCAGCGAGAAGTTCTGCTGACGTTGCTCGCCTTCATAGATCGTGAGCGCAAAAGCGATCCGCTCATAAACGGCAGAAACCGCGCCAAGCTCAATCACGAGCTGGGCCTGATCGCTAATTCCTGAATAGGCCTGGGGGGAGGACTGGACTACAGTCACCGAACGGTCAACCGAGGACGGATTGCCGTAGAAGATCAGATCCTCATCCCGACTGGCCTTCTGCGTGCCTCCCAGCATAAATGCCGAGAAATCAACCTCAACTGCTGCATTCGAATGGTTCCAGCCCATCCCGGCAATGACGCGGGTAAGCTGAGGGGCGTTTCTGGTCACATCGGCCTTCTGTCCCTTGATTAATGAAATCGTCATGATTACCAGCCTCTCAATAAGATAATGAAGATGATGCCGTTGCCGCTATATCTTAGTTTTCCTGCCTTGGTGGATCACCAGCGTCTGCCGCCGCCTGTATCCAGATTGGGACCGTTCAACTGGGTCAGCTTGTCCGCAGTCTGCTCATAGATCTTCACTATTTCCTGCACCTTGCGGAATTCGGGGTCCGAAGGACCGAGATCATCCATAAACATCCGCTGCAAAATATCTTTATAAAAGGAGCAGCGCTCTTTAACCTGGCTGGCTTCAAAATCGATGATCTCTTCAAGGGTATGCCCCTGCACGAAGTCCATCAGATCATCGGCTGGCTCCGGATCTTCCTCATACGCGCCCCGTTCATTGCGCACAGCTATCGGGGAATTCATGCTGTCCAGCTCCACGGAGGAGCGGATGTTGGAGAAAAGAATATTTTCTTTGGCGAGCATGACCTGGAAGGCTTTGTGCTTGAACAGCTCCTGCACGACGAGCAGGCACATGGCCTGGTTGCCGATCAGAATACCGTCGAACGGGTGAAGAATCCACAGGCCGTCGCTGCGGAACAGATTGAAGGTGAAATATTCTCCGCCATACTCATATTTAAGATTGATGGTTGACTCTGATGTCACTTCGTATTTAAAAACGTCCATTCCTCTACCTCCTAAGCTGCAATTCTCTCAGATAATAATAGCATATCGAACGTGAACTTAAGAATGTCACATGCGAAGTGGCGGGAAGCCCTATGTATCAGACTTTCTGCCCACTCTATGGCTTCATTCTTCAGTTCATCTTATACAGCATAATAGGATCGCCGAATCTGACAGTCTGGAAGGGACAACTTCGGAGGTTGACATCCGGTCGAAGGCGATTTATGATCCAGTCAAAGTTTGCCTTAAGGAGGAGTATCTATGGAGGAAGTGCCGGATCATCTGGATCACGGACTGCAGATCGTATTTGTCGGCTTCAATCCCAGCTTGCTCTCCGGCGAGCTGGGACATCATTACGCTAACCTGCGCAACAACTTCTGGAGAATTCTGCACCAATCAGGGCTGACGCCGCGATTGTATGAGGCTGCAGAGGATGGCGAGTTGTTGAAGCTGGGCTATGGCTTCACGAATATCGTCTCCCGGCCGACGCGGGGGGCGGAGGATATTACACGTGAGGAGTATAATGAGGGACGTGAACTGCTCCGTGGGAAGCTGGAGCAATACCGCCCGGAGATCACTTGCTTCGTGGGCAAAGGCGTGTATACCGAATTCAGCCGCAGGAAGCAGGCGGATTGGGGGTTTCAGGAGTCTTCCGATCCGGTGGTGGATGGGGTTAAAGAGTTCGTCGCACCGTCCTCCAGCGGGCTGGTGCGGATGCCGATGCCGCGCATCGTGGGGATTTACCGCGAGCTGTCTGATTATATCCGGGAGCATATGCCGCTGTCCTGAATGGAAATTTATTTGCAAATACGGTTACTACTTAGGTCCAGTGAGGCATGATAGGGAAATTCTACCGCTAGTTGGATGAAAGCTGGGGGGGAATCCGCTCCGAAAAGCCCTGGATAGACAAATTAGTGGTAACTTTTCCCTATAGGCAACGAGAATCGCACAAAAGCCAGCAGTTAACGGTAGTTTTCCCCATAGCATCTCTGTTTCCCTACTCCGAAGCTCAAACCTACTGGAAGAAGGCTGGAGTCCTAAGTAGTAACCAGATTTGCACTTAGACGCCTGCTTATGAACTCGGCTAGTTTCGCTGAAGATTCTCACAATAGCTATCTAAATCTTCTCACGGACCGAAGCAGCTACTATATTACACAACAAAAGCCGCCTTTCTCCGTTAGTTGAGAATGGCGGCTTTTGTTGTGTAAAGGCAGCCTTAGGGCTGTTGAATCAGGTCTGGATCAGCAGCAGAATGATCGAAGACAAGGACAGGCAGAGGCTGATCAGGCAGAGTACGGCTACGACCTGCTTCTGATTCAGGCCAGCGCGTAGCAGGCGGTAATGCACCTGGGTGGCATCGGCCTGATAGATCGACTTGCCCTGCACGAATCTGCGGATCACGACGAAGATATTGTCGAAGATCGGCACGCCCAGTGCCAGGATCGGGATGAACAGCGATAGCACGGTAGCTTGCTTGAAGGCTCCGTCCAGTGCGATTACGGCCAGAATGAAGCCGAGGAATGTGGCGCCCGCGTCGCCCATGAATATTTTGGCAGGCGGCTTGTTATAACGCAGATAGGCAATGGTGACTCCGACCAGCGAAATGGCCATGATCGCCGAAGCCGATTGCCCTTTGGCCAGAGCGACCACGAACAGCGTAACCGCAGAGATGGCGGTCAGCCCGCCTGCCAGCCCGTCCATACCGTCCGAGAAATTGATAACCGTCGTCACGCCGAAGATCCAGATAATCGTCAGCAGAAAGGACAGCACCACAGGCAGAATGATATAATCGCCGGAGAACGGATTGTAGAAGCCGGTAAAAGCATTGCCGGACAGATAGACCAGAATGGCCGCGCTCACCTGCACCACCAGCTTGGGCAAGGCCGGAAAGTCCTTGCCTTTGGTTTTGTACCAGTCATCTACCGTGCCAATGGTTAGCAGCAGCACACCACCCGCGAACAAGGCTACCGTCTCCATGGAGAAGTCGCGTGCGAACAGCAGGTAGGTAATGAAGAAGCCAAGAAAGATGGCATAGCTGGCTGTAAGGGGAATGGGTTCTCTATGTATTTTGCGTTCCACATCCTGCCGGGGCTTGTCCACGAAATCAAGCCTGAAGGCCAGTCTGCCAAGCGGAGGGATCAACAGATAGACGATAAAAAAAGACACCAAAAACGAAAAAACATATAAAATGACACTCACCACCGTAGGTTAGAATTTCAAAGCCTGTTTGATCGAAGTATATCCTATAAGATAAGATATTGTCGATGATCTTATTGATAGACTGTGGCAGCTGAAAGGAGTCGCAATGAAATACGAAATCATTTTATTTGATGCCGATGATACTCTGTTTGACTATGGATTGGCTGAAAGCCGGGCGCTGGCCGGAGTGTTTACCCATTTTGGCATGCCCACCGGGGCAGAGGATTATGCAGCAAGCTACCAACAAATTAATCAGGCACTGTGGCGGGATCTGGAGCTGGGCAGAATCAGCTCGCCTGCGCTGCGGGTGGAGCGCTTCAATCGGCTGTTCACCGCTCACGGGCTGAGCCATGATCCGCAGGAGTTCAGCGAGACCTACCTGCGTCTGCTTGGAGAGGGCACCTACCTGATCCAGGGAGCCGTAGAGCTATGCGCAGAGCTTGGAGACTGCAGGCTGGCGATTATCACGAACGGGATTAAGGATGTGCAGAATGCTAGAATCGGCAACTCGCGCTTAAGCGGAGTGTTTGAGCAGATTGTGATTTCCGAGGAAGCGGGCAGCCAGAAGCCGGAGCGGGGGATTTTTGATTATGCCTTTGCCAGACTTGGGATTTCGGAAGCGGATAAACGGCAGGTGCTTATCGTGGGCGATTCCCTGACCTCGGACATTCAAGGCGGAATTAATTACGGCATTGACACCTGCTGGTTCAACCCGCTGGGCAAGAAGAACGAAACCGGTCTTATGCCGCAATACGAAATTCGTAGTCTCGCAGAGCTGTTGAAAATTGTCAATTGAGCGCCTTCTTGGGAACTTCCTTTTGCCAAATTAGATTAGAATGTGCTCCCAGTGGTATGTATATTAAGAGACTATATAAGATGAACTTAAGAATGGAGTAGTGGAGTTGCCAGAGACCTGGTGCATAGGGCTCGCTGGCAACTCCGTATTGTAACATTCTTAAGTTCACATTCTATAATTCTAAACAGCGGAGGGAATACTATTGAAAAAGAAGTGGCTGATTGCAGCTGTCGTTTCCGGTATGGCCGTTACGGGTTCGGCCGGCGTGTACGCAGGAGCTAAACTGGAACAGATTAAAGCTTATCTGAATCACAGCATAGGTGTAGTGGTGGATGGTACACCCTATTGGATGAAAGACGGCAACGGCAAAACCTTGACTCCAATTACATACAATGGATTGACCTATTTGCCGATCCGTTCTGTGGCGGGTGCGCTGGACGTGCCAATCGTATATGATGCGGCCAATTACAAGGTCAGAATAGGGACGGGCGCGAATGTCGTAACACCTCCGGCAACCACGAATCCGGGCAACAGCGATGGAGGAACTCCTGTCATCAGCACGATGCGGCCGGAGAATATGCCTCAGGATTTCCCGATTCCTGCGGATGCAGTTATAGCAACGACCCTAGATACGGAAGTCGATGGACTGAAGAAGGCAGCCTTCAGCTACTCTTCACAGGAATCGCTGGAGACGATGGGTTTCGTATACGGCGAGTATGCGCGGATCAAACGGCTGGAGAATGCCTCGCAGGTGGTTAGTGCCACAACGCTTAACATCACCGGAAGACTGGGCGGCATCAATCCGTTGTCGATTACAGGCTCAGTCTCCACAACACGTCCCGGCTACTACAATTATACGGTTACCTGGTCAGAAGCCGAATAGACGGAAGTTGAACCAGCAAGAGGTTATCCATGGCAGGCTCTTGTTGCTGCAGGGTAACCTTTTTTCTCGAAATATAAGAATTTATATGTTCCACGTCTTAATTTATCCTTCTATTTCTCGAAGAAACGGAAGCCGCCTCTTTCAGAGGAAGGCGAAGCCGTTTCTTCTTGTTATGTACACATGAGCAATGAAGTATAATTATCCTAATCCATCTAACACAAGGAGCAAGATGCTATGTATACGCAGGAAGATTTGATGAGACAACTGGGGGAGCTGGGAATTAAACCGGACGGGACATTGCTGGTGCATTCTTCCTTCAAAAGCATGGGGTTGGTCCAAGGCGGCCCGGATACGGTGCTGGATGCGCTCAGCTTGTATATGAAGGACGGTCTGCTGGTGCTGCCGACACACACCTGGAGGTACATAAGAGCGGGCAACCCGCGATTCTCTGTGCTGGAATCGCCCTGCTGTGTCGGCATTCTGCCGGAGCTGTTCCGTAAACGGGAGGGAGTGATCCGCTCGTGGCATCCCACCCACTCCGTAGCTGCACTGGGCGCAGATGCGGAGGCTTTCACGCGGGGCGACGAACGGTGGGACACGCCTTGCGCACGCGGCTCGGCATGGGGCCGGCTGCTGGACCGCAAGGCGCAGATTCTGCTGGTGGGCGTCGATTTGCGGCGGAATACCTTCATCCACGGCATTGAGGAGTGGGAGGATATCCCCGGCAGATTGTCGGAGGAGCCGGAGCGGCTCTTCACCATAACCCCTGACGGCGAAGAACTCGTCGTGCCTTCCTTCAGGCATTGCGGCCTCTCCTGGTCTGAGCATTTCTGGAAGGTGGAGGGGGTGCTGGAATCCGCTGGTGCTCTCTATAAAGGCAGGTTCGGCATGGCGGAGGCACGCGTATGCGGAGCGGCAGAGACGGCTGCTGTGCTGGGCCCGATGCTCCGGCAGAATCCGCAGCTGTTCTCGGACAATGAGCCGCTGCCGGGGACGGAAGGCTTGATTTAGAACAGAGCTGAAGAATAACCAATGAAGGCCGCGCCCTCCAGTAACCATCGCTTAACTTTCAGATGATTGCGGACTCAGGAGCCCCTATATGCTGTAAACAGGCTGTTTTGCAGGATTAGCGGACTCAGGGGCTCTTATTCCAGCGAAACACCTCTGTTTGTGGCCTGTGTTGACGATATAGCGGCTATACAGTCCGCATGACTCAAAAAAAACGCCGGAATGAGGAAATAGCGGCTATGGGAGGACACAAGTAGGGTGGGTTACCTAAAGTTCAAGTGGGAGAGTGTTCTTGGGTTGAATGGGAGAGATACGGAATAATATTCCTTTATTTATTGATTGGCAGGCGCAGCTCTGAAGACGGCGGATACCGGGGTGTGGGAGGCCGCAGGCCGATGGCAAGGCAACTGCAAGACCGGGTGCAAGCGAAGCTAGCGGCTTCGCCCGGGGTGCGGCGCTGCCTGCCTGACGCCGCTGGCCTGCACACTCCTTAAGACCGGCTCCGCTGCCGCCTCCGGGAGAACTCCCGCCTTACAGGGTCAACTTAAGGAATGGAGGCTGCCATGTTTAACAAAATCACAATTACCTCGGAAGAACGGGGACTGCTGTTTAAAGACGGAAGCTATAGTAAATATCTGAAGCCGGGCACCTACCGGCTGTCTCCTTTTGGCGAACAGTCCATACATAAGCTGAAGCTGCGTGAACCTTTTATGGTACCCGGCAAGGACCTGGATCTCTTTCTGCTGGACGAAGAGCTGCGTGGGGATCTGCAGGTAGTAAGTGTCGCAGACAATGAATATGTGCTGCTCTATGAGGATGGAAGATTCCAAGGGCTCTTGACTCCAGGGAAATATGCCTTCTGGACGGCGCTCAAGAATCACCAGTTCGTGTCGGCCGATATCCGGCAGCCCGAGCTTCCCGAAGGGGTCAACCGGGCATTGCTGGGCCATCTGGTCCAATATGTGCAGAGCTTCGAGGTAGCATATTACGAAGTCGGCGTTCTCTATTACAACAATGTGCTGCAGCGTGAGCTTGCGCCTGGCAGATATGATTTCTGGCGGGGGCCTGTTAAGGTAGCTGTGAAGACAGTCGATCTGCGCCAGCAGCAGCTGGATATGACCGGCCAGGAGATGCTCACCGAAGACAAGGTCAGCCTGCGGCTGAACTTTGTAGGCCAATATTCGATTGTCAGTCCGCTGCGCATGCTGCAGATCAAATCGCTGGAAGAACAGATATATATCAGCCTGCAGCTGGCGCTGCGCGAATATGTCGGCAGCCTGAAGCTGGATGAATTGCTGCGGATGAAGCAGGAGGTCGGCACGTTTGTGCTGGAGCGTCTGCGGCAGCAGAGCGAGAGCTACGGCGTCGAATTCCACTCGGCTGGAGTGAAGGACATTATTCTGCCGGGCGAGGTCAAGGACATTCTGAACACCGTCCTGCTGGCTGAGAAAAAAGCGCAAGCCAACCTCATCACCCGCCGCGAAGAAACGGCGTCCACCCGCAGCCTGCTCAATACCGCCAAGCTGATGGATGAGAACCAGACGCTCTACCGCTTGAAGGAGCTGGAGTTCCTGGAGAAGATCAGCGAGAAAATCGGGAATGTCTCGCTGGTCGGCGGAGGTACGTTGTCGGAGCGGCTAGGCCAGCTGCTGATCGACGGTGGAGGGAAGAAGGAAGCCTAATTCCGGCTTCCTTCTTTCCTATTCTGGCTAGTCCCTATCAATCTATGGTATATTATTCTCACATAAAACATAGTAAGGAGATTGGAAATGGAAAAAACATTGGTGTTTGGTCACAAAAATCCGGATACGGATACAATTTGTTCAGCAATTGCTTATGCGGCACTCAAAAATGAACTGGGCTGGGATGCCGAGCCGATCCGTCTGGGCGCAGTCAGCGGCGAAACGCAATTTGCGCTGGATCATTTCGGAGTGGAAGCTCCCCGCCTGCTGGAATATGTAGCTGGTGAAGCGAAGCAGGTCATTCTCGTTGACCATAATGAGAGCCAGCAGAGTGCTAACGATATCGATCAGGTGCGTGTGGTTGAAGTGGTTGACCATCACCGGATCGCCAATTTCCAGACCGCCCATCCCCTGTACTATCGTGCAGAGCCGGTTGGATGTACGGCTACGATTCTGAACAAGCTCTACAAAGAGAACGGCGTAGCCATCCCGAAGGCCATTGCCGGACTAATGCTGTCAGCCATCATTTCCGATTCTCTGCTGTTTAAGTCCCCTACCTGCACCGCTGAAGATGTGGCTGCTGCTGAAGAGCTGGCTCAGATTGCCGGTGTAGATGCACAGAGCTACGGCCTGGAGCTGCTGAAGGCTGGTGCCGATCTCAGCGACAAGACGATTGCCCAGCTGGTTTCCCTGGACGCCAAAGAGTTCAAGATGGGGGATTATAAGGTGGAGATCGCTCAGGTGAACGCGGTTGATATCAATGATGTACTTTCCCGCCAAGGCGAGCTGGAAGCCGCACTGACTTCTATCATTGACGAGAAGGGTCTGGATCTGTTCCTGTTCGTGGTAACGGACATTCTGAACAACGATTCGACCGGACTGGCGCTTGGCCGTGTGGCCGGAGCGGTTGAGCAGGCTTACAACGTCAAGCTTGATGACAACAAAGCCTTGCTCAAAGGTGTAGTCTCCCGCAAATCGCAGATTGTTCCTGTACTTACCGAGACTATCGCCAAGCTGTAAGATTGGAATATGCTGCTCATAATCATACCAAGCCCTGCTCACTTCCTTAACTGGATGGGCAGGTTTTTTTAAAAATATAACAATTTATATGTGGCTCAACCTAAAAATTAGCGGTTGATATTTTCATCCTAATAAGCGTTGCCGATTGTATTCGATTAAAATCCCAACCAGCTTTGACGATGTTCAGGAGAAGGGGTTACACATGTTTTTGATGCAGCAGAAAGCGAGCCTGTACGAACTGCTAGTACGGCTGTACTTGAAGGAGAAGCAGGCAGCTGCCAATACTTTTTGATTGGGAATGCAGTGTCTCCTGCAGATAGAATATGTTCTCTTATACTGTGCCACAACACCATTTACGGCGCTACTAATTCCTAAAATAAAAAAACCGCATTTCTGCGGTCTTTTCACGTCTAAATACAATCATTGTTCTATTCTTAAGACCATGATTTTATTAGTTCCATTCTCTACAATAATGGAACTATTTTTTGTTAGCTCGGTTGTTCCATCATATTTATACATAAATTCTCTGATATCATAAATGTAATCGAATACAAATTCCCCTTCATTCACAAAAATAATTCTACGTTTAATATCAGTTTCTAACCTATCTAAATTACATTTAACCCCAACAATCCTATCTAGAGCTTCTTCATCGAGAAAAGGATCCTTGATTATAAAAGCCTTATCCCAAACAAAAGGAGTAATATCAGCGAATTTAGCTGTACTATTTTCATTCTTTAATTTAACAATATTTTGCTCAATAATTTTTGTGCTGTTACTAGTATTTTCGTTAGTTGTAAGCAAGAAGGCCAAATATCCTATAGAAATTAGTCCGACTAATACAGCTAATATCAGTATGTTTTTTTTCATATGCCTCCTCCTATCAAAATTCTAGTAGTTAAGTGTAACATTTTTGCTTGAACTCTGTTTGCTAGATCTGTGTTCGTCACAGCAAAAGGAATTTCATACCAGCTCACACAATCTCTACCCTTTTGATTATTATGCAAGTCCATTTGTTTATGCTGTAAACCGTTATATCCATTCCAAGTCGTTGCGCTTAATTCAGCATTCGTTAATCCGACATCTTCATGAGCAGATGCAAATTGTTCCGCCATCACTTTAGTAATATTTAAAGCCATTATTGCGTTCCATAAAGCATGTCTAAATGCATTACCCTTGTCTCCATCTGTCCAGCCTGGATAACGAACACTCGTAATCTCATCTGTGTTATTTTTCGCTGCATTCACGATTAATGCTTCAGCTGGATAGCCAGCAACTAACCACTTTTCAGCAGTTGTTAAAGAGTTCCAACCTGAACTAGATTGACCTCTAGCTTGTACTATACTATCTTCTACTGGAAATACAAGTTCAACAATTTCCTCAGGGCTGAGTTGAGGATTAGCTTTTTTTAATTCAATTATACTGTAAATAAACTCAATATCACCCTGATTTGTGTATTTAATTAGTTCATCAAAATTCTGAGATGAACCACCATTTGCTTCTAACAGCGCTTTAATCTCATTTTTCTTTATTTCTAGATTTTCATTTGAAGCTACTTCAACAATGCTAGCAAATGAAGTTGAAACAGCTTCTTTTGTTTCGTAAACATTAGCAAATGAAGTTCCTGGAAGTAATAAGGAAACAGACAGAACAGATAGAGTTATAGCCTTGTTCAATGACAGGTTTTTCAATTTCATGACGAATCTTGCGTGACTTATTGCGGCCCTCTCGCTTCACCGATTGTTCGGAACAGCAGATTGGGCAGGGCTGTTTATACGCCACCGGCGAGGCTTCCAATGTACTTCCGTTGCATTAAGGGAGAGAATACTATGCAGTTGCAGCTCTGGTAATCCGAGCATTTCGTTGATATACTGGAGGGGCATCTGTCATTTCCTTTTCTTGTTGTGGGGTAGGACTTACAACAATACAGGAAGTACAGATGTTTTTCCATTTCTATCCTCGTTTTTCAGTTCTTCAATTTTCAACCGCAAATTTTGGTTTTGAGTCTTATAGGTTTCACACAATAACTTATCCTTCTATTTCTCGCTGAAACCATACCGTCCTTATAAAAGGAAAGCCGTTTCCACTTGTTTTCATTGCGTTCAGAAGCTTCCCTGTGCTAAAAATCAAAGTGAAGAAAAACTGCAACCGGTGGAGGGCGAAATGAACATAAAGAAATTTCCATGGAAGAAAAATGTGTTTCGAAGACTGATGCTGTCGTTTATTTGTATTCTGCTGCCGCTCTTTATCCTCAGTATGATTATTTATAACTGGGGCGTTCATACGTTAAAGGCGGAGATTTCTAAGTCCATGAGTTCGCAGGTGTCGCAATATTTCGGCAACCTGGAGCAGGAATTCCGCAGAATCCAGTTGCTGCAGTATGATTGTCTGACCGATGATAATCTGAATGCGCTCGGCTCCATTCCTGAATCGATGAACAACATTGAACGGATGGAGAGCATCCTGAGATTGCAGCAGCGGCTCAATGCGATAAGGAACAGCAGCACTTACATTATTGATGTGTACGCTTACATACCGTCAGTTCAGAAAAAGGTTTCGGCTTTGACCGTTTCTGCATTTAATCAGGAGGAATGGGATGGGCTGAAACTTGCCATGGATTCTCCGGGATCGCAGCTGAGGGATATTAATGACAGGCTCTTTATAAGCGCAGCCTATCCCACGACTTCACCGGGGGGTAGCAGAAAGCCGCTGTTCATCCTCTCTGTTGAATTTTCCAAAAGCAAGTTGAACGAGAACCTCAAGAAGATGGTGAACTCATCCGACGAGCAGCTCATGCTGATTAATCCGGAGTATACGATCTCCACTAATGGCGAAATCAGACCTGATCCCACGATTGCGAACGTTTTGTCCAACCACTCCGAACAGAATTTGGTGAGAACCATTGACTTTGTGAATGCCCGTTATTTGGCGGTATACTCCTATTCCCCGTTTTTTGACGCGGTGCTGAGCAAGTATGTTCCTGTAAGCGCAGTCTTTGCGCCACTGGACAATTTCAAGAACTGGTTCCTGCTGCTGGCAGCGCTGTCCGTGATCATTATTGTCATGTACTCCCTTTACGCTTATAAGTATATCCACAAGCCGCTGCTTAATCTGGTAAAAGCCTTCCGCAGGGTGGAGCATGAGGATTTCGCTGTACGGATCGATCATGATGCGGATGATGAGTTCCGATATATTTATGCCCGCTTCAACAGCATGCTGGAGAATCTGGAGTCTCTGGTTGACCAGGTGTACAAACAGCAGATTCTGACACACCGGGCGGAGCTGAAGCAGCTGCAGTCCCAGATTAACCCTCATTTTTTGTACAACAGCTTTTTTATTCTTAACACCATGGCCCGGCTTGGGGACAATGAGAATCTGGAGCAGTTCACCAACCAGCTTGGCGTCTATTTTCAATTCATCACGCGAAGCCATGCGGAGGAAGTGACCCTTGCCGATGAAGTGAAGCATGCGAAGGTCTACGCGGAGATTCAGTCCACCCGCTTCTCCAACCGCAATCAGGTCGAATTCGGCGAGCTGCCGGAATCCATCCGCGAGGTTATGGTGCCAAGGCTAATTCTGCAGCCGATTATTGAGAACGCGTTCAAACATGGCTTGGAGCAAAGATCGATGAACGGGATGCTGCGGGTCCGGTTTCAGCATATGGCAGATGAGCTGCAAATGATTGTTGAAGACAACGGGAATGAGTTGAGCGAGGAGCAGCTTATTCACTTAAGCCACTCTTTGGCTAGCAATGATGTGGAAACTACCGGAATGCTTAATATTCATCTGCGCATCCGTCTGAAATTCGGTGAAGGCAGCGGATTGCTGCTGGAGCGGAGCGGGCTTGGAGGCTTGAAGACAACGATCCGCATGAACCTTGCGGAGAAGGGGGTATAACATGTTCAGACTTTTGGTTGTGGACGATGAGAAGATTATTGCCGACGGTTTATATGAGGTTCTGAAGAACCTGCCAAATCTGGAGCTCGACGTGTATAAAGCCTACTCAGGGGAAGAGGCGGTCCGTCTGTTTGACCGGACACGCTTTGATATTGTGCTTACCGATATTCGGATGCCGGGCATCAACGGCTTGCAGCTGCTGGATAAGATCAGGGATAAATGGCCAACCTGCAAAGTTATTTTCCTGACCGGCCATAACGAGTTCTCTTATATCTATTCCGCCATTCAGTATGACGGTGTAAGCTATCTGCTGAAAACAGAGGGCTATGAAAAAGTGATCCAGGTGGTTGAGCAGTCCGTCAAAGAGATCGAGATTGAGCTGAGAAATGAGTCGCTCCTGAAGCAGGCTCAGGAACAACTATACACCACCCGGGAAATGATGCAGAACGATTATGTGAAAGGCATATTGAACGAGCAGCTGAATATCCGGGAAATCAATCAGAAGCAGCTGGACGAACTGGGAATCCCGCTTCGTGCGGAGGAGTCCGTGCTAATTCTGCTCGGCAGGGTCAACAGTTTCCAGAACAAGTCCATGTATTCTTATAGAACCAGCCAGCTCTACGGAATCAAGCTGATTGCAAGGCAATATATCTCCGCGCATGCCGTAGTTGTGGAGACAGTAAATGATAAATCCGACCTCATCTGGTTAATACAGCCCTTGCCTGGTCATGCTGCGGAGGATGGCTGGGGCCAGGTTCTGACCTATATCAAGGGGAATCTGGAACTGATTCAGCTGGCTTGCCGTGAGTCAGTGGGCGAGGTGCTTTCGTTCGTGCTGGATGACAGTCCGGTCAGCTGGGAGCATGCCGCAGACCGGTTCTCTATCCTGCAAATGCTGATGAATTACCGGATCGGACAGGGCAGCGGGATGCTGCTGCTCGACAAACAGCTGATCCGGCAAGAGATGAGGCAGGCGGAGAAAATGGGAGCCAAGAAGCCATCATTCCGTCATTCCCGGCTGGAGCTGCTTCGCGATCAGCTGGAGAACGGGCAGCGCGAGGAGTTTGAGAAGACCTTGCAGGAGTGCGCGGTCACTTTCGCCGCTGTAGACAGCATGCATTACACTCCGGCTATGGAAGTTTATTATGCCATAGGTCTGGTCTTTCTGACGTACATGAACCGCTGGAATCTGGTAGACACCGTAGCGGCAAAGGTTGGCATGCATAAGCTCATGCAGCCCGGTGAACACGAGTCCTGGCAGGAAGCCTTCGGGTACCTGATCCAGGTTGGCGAGCTGCTCTTCAGTCTTCAGAGCCAGGAGGAAGAGAGAAGAGCAACAGCGGTGATCCTGATTATTCAGAAGCATATCCTGGAACATTTGCATGATCCCGATGAAATCTCACTGGTCCGGCTAGGGGAGCTCGTATACTTTAATCCTTCTTATCTCTCACGGCTGTTCAAGCAGGTTACCGAGATTAACCTTTCTGAATACATCACCAGCGCGCGAATGAACAAAGCCAAGCAGCTGCTCGGCAATCCTGACATCAAAATTCAGGAGGTAGCTGAGCTTGTGGGCTACGGAACAGCTACAAACTTCACCCGTTCCTTCCGCAAGAGCCTGAACATGACACCGCAGGAATACCGCTCTCTTGTGCTGAGTAGGTAAACAGCGGATTCAAAAGTAAACAGATGAATATTGAATGAAAGCGGTAACAGAACTATCATTGAAAGTACCGGGGGCCCATCAACAGTACATTCATCAGGGAGGTTCAAATGAAGAGAAATAATAAAATCAAGAGCTTGACGCTTCTAAGTGCGGCGGGAATGCTTATGCTTGCCGCTTGCGGCAACGGAAGCGGTAATTCAGCGGATACGGACAAGAATGGTGCTAATGCCGAGAACAGGGCCATTGATATCAACGCCAAATATGATCCGCCGGTTGACGTCACTGCCTGGAGATATACGGAATCGACTTACAAATACGAGAATGGCGATACCATAGAAGACAATATCTATACAAAGACCTATGCCAGCGATCTTGGCATTAATCTCAAATACGCATGGACGGTGCCGATCGAACAGTTTGACCAGAAGATGAACGTCTCGATTGCCTCCGGGGATTTGCCGGATATCATGTGGCTGAAGAATAAACAGCTTACCGATTTGGCTGAGAACGATATGCTGTATGATTTGACCGACTTGTTCGAGAAATACGCTTCGCCTTTGTCTAAGAAAATCATGCTTCAGGATGAAGCCAGCTTCAATACGGCCAAGATTGGCGGAAGATTGATGGCTCTGCCGCGGACTTCCTCTGCCGTAGACGGTCTGCCGATTCTGTATGTACGTACCGATTGGCTGGATAAGCTGGGGCTTTCCGAGCCGAAGACGATGCAGGAGGCGATGGCGGTCGCGGAAGCCTTCACCAACAATGATCCGGACGGAAATGGAAAAGCGGACACTTTTGGGCTCGCGCTCACCAAGACCTTTCTAACTGACTCGCATTTTGGAACTTCAGGCTATTTCTCAGGATATCATGTGTACCCGGGCAAATGGGTGAAAAACTCGTCCGGCCAGCTGGAATACGGCAGCATTCAGCCAGGAGTCAAAAAAGCGTTGAAACAGCTTCAGGATTTATATGCGGCCGGAATGCTTGATCAGGAATTTGGTGTCAAGGACCGTTCCAAGGTAACCGAGTCGGTTGCCGGAGGTAAGGTGGGGCTGTTCTACGGCTCCATGTCTGCACCGCTGTCGGTCATTCAGAAGAATGTGGACAATGATCCGAACGCCGAATGGAAAGCGCTGCCGATTCTTTCCTCTGACACCGGGCCGGCAACGCCGATTGGTATTATGCCGATTACCACTTACTATGGAGTCAGCAAGGACAGCAAACATCCGGAGGCCATCTTCAAGCTGCTGAACTTCGGGATGCAGGGCTATGATGAGAATGCGGAATCCAATTCGGAATTCGGGATCAGCGAGAACAATGTTCCGGTGTACCTGTACAATTTGATCGCCGCCGATCCTGCCAAGAAGAATCTAAATGCGCATAACAACGCAATAAAAGCAATTGAAGCCAATGATCCATCCGGTTTGTCAGCTGAAGAGAAAGGTTATTATGAGCGGATTATGTCCTACCGCAGCGGGGACAGAACCAATTGGGGAACGGAGCGCGTCTTCGGTTCGCCAAGCAGCTTTGATGTCATAGACAAATATGTAAATGATGAGAATTACATCTTCGACGCCTTCTACGGTTCTCCAACCGCCACTATGGTCGAGAAGAATGCCACACTCCAGAAGATGGAGGAGGAGGTCTTCACCAAGATCGTGATGGGACAGTCCATTGATACCTTCGATAAATTTGTGGAGGATTGGACCAAGCTCGGTGGAGAACAGATTAAGAAAGAGATCAATGAATGGGCGGACAAAAATAAATAAAGCCGCTTGCAGTTCAATCCTGACGGGGGAAAGGCCGCCTTTTCCCCGGAATGCAAGGGATGCGATAGAAATGGAGGGTTTGAACAGATGGGTACCCGAAACAAGCTGAAGTCGTTGCCGCTGCATCTGATGCTGCTGCCCGGAGTTATTCTGACTCTTGTGTTCAGTTATATTCCCATCATGGGGATTGTAATAGCTTTTCAGAAATTTGTGCCATCCAAGGGAATCTTCCATTCGAAATGGATTGGGTTTGATAATTTCCGCTATATGCTTGATATGCCGAATTTCACAAGTGTAGTGTGGAATACGATTTTTATTGCCGTTCTCAAAATCATTGCTGGTCTGGTGATTCCGATCATCTTCGCCTTGCTGCTCAATGAGGTTTCCGGAGCGCTGTTCAAACGCACGATTCAAACGACCATTTACTTCCCTTATTTCTTGTCGTGGGTCATTCTGGGTGGAATACTCATCGATATTCTGTCTCCCTCCAGCGGAATAGTGAACCAGTTTCTGGGGATGTTCGGGGTGAAGCCGATTTTCTTCCTGGGCAATGACCAATGGTTCCCCTTCACACTGGTTCTGACGGACACATGGAAAGGATTCGGCTACGGCACCATCGTCTATCTTGCCGCCCTGACGGGGATTGACCAGAGTCTGTATGAAGCTGCTACCGTGGATGGCGCGGGCCGCTGGAAGCAAATGCTGAATGTCACCTTGCCGGGCATGCTCCCCATTATTACGCTGATGACGGTACTGAGCCTGGGGAATGTGCTCAACGCAGGTTTTGAACAGGTCTTTAATCTCTACAGCCCGATGGTATACAGCACCGGCGATATTATTGATACCTTCGTGTACAGGCTTGGTTTAGTGGAAGCGCAGTACGGGGTTGCCACGGCAGTAGGATTATTCAAATCGATAATCTCGCTGTTCCTGATTGTCATTTCCAATAAGCTGGCTAACCGGTATGCCGGATATCGAATCTTTTAAGGGGGAGAGGAATTGCACAAGTTAACTGCCAGCAGAAGAGTGTTTTTGATTGTGAATTATATATTACTGAGTGTTACCGCCATTGCCTGCATTCTGCCGCTGATCAACGTGCTGGCGATTTCCTTCAGCTCCAGCAGTGCCGCAGCGGCAGGTTATGTGAAGCTGTGGCCTGTAGATTTCACGATCGACTCCTATAAGTTTGCCTTAACCAAACATGAGTTTCTCGACGGATTTCTCGTATCGCTCAAAAGAGTGGGACTGGGTTATGCCATCAGCATGGTCGTAAGCATTCTGATTGCTTATCCGCTGTCCAAAGAGAAGCAGGTGCTGCGCTCACGCAACATCTACGCCTGGTTCTTCATTGTCACCATGTTATTCCATGGAGGACTGATTCCGACTTATATGACGATTAAATCAGTGGGGCTGCTGGATTCACTCTGGGCGTTGGTCCTGCCGTCTACCGTCTCGGTCTTTAATGTCATTCTGCTGATGAATTTCTTCCGGGAGCTGCCGAAGGAGATTGAGGAGGCGGCCAATATGGACGGATCAGGCCACTGGCGGACACTGTGGAGTATTTACCTTCCATTATCCATGCCCTCCGTGGCGACGATTACCTTGTTCATTGTCGTATTTCACTGGAATTCCTGGTTTGACGGTCTGATCTATATGAATTCCACCACCAATTACCCGCTGCAGAGCTATCTGCAGACGATCATTATCAATGTGGACCCCAGCACAGCGACCACCAATGATCTGCTGGATATGTCCGCGATTTCGGATAGAACCTTCAAGGCAGCCCAAGTGTTTCTGGCGGCATTTCCCATCCTTATTGTGTATCCATTTCTGCAGAAGTATTTTATGAAGGGGCTAGTGATGGGCAGTGTCAAAGGATAATCTGTTAGACGACAAGGAGAGAAATTTGTGAATATACACGACCTGGCTGAATGGCCCCGCTGGGGGGATTTAGGCAATGGCTATTATCGTAATCCTGTGCTGAATGCGGATGTATCCGATCCCGATGTCATTCGCGTGGGCGACGATTTCTATATGGTATGCTCGGACTTTCACTTCATGGGCATGCAGGTGTTTCATTCCAAGGATCTGGTGAACTGGAGTCTGATCGGAAAAGTGTACGAACGGCTGGATATCGACCCGGCCTATGACGAAATGCACGCGTATGCCAAAGGAAGCTGGGCGCCTGCGATCCGTTATTATAACGGGCGATTCTATGTTTACTTCTGCACACCGGATGAAGGGCTGTATATGAGTTCAGCAGCTGATCCTGCCGGACCCTGGGAGCCGCTTCATGAAGTGGTCCGGGTATCGGGCTGGGAAGATCCCTGCCCCTTCTGGGATGAGGATGGCCAGGCTTATCTTGGACACAGTACCGTAGGAGCAGGACCCATTATTCTTCACCGCATGAGTACGGACGGTAAACGTCTGCTCGATGCAGGGACTATCGTGTACGTCGGTAAAATTGCCGAAGGGACAAAGATTTATAAGAGGAACGGTTATTACTATTTCATTATTCCCGAAGGAGGGGTAGAAACCGGCTGGCAGACCGTGCTGCGCTCCGCCAGTCTGTACGGACCCTACGAACGAAAGGTGGTTCTTCAGCAAGGGGCTACTGTGGTTAACGGTCCGCATCAGGGAGCGATTGTGGAACTTGAGAGCGGTGAAACCTGGTTTCTGCATTTCAGCAGCACCGGTGCGCTGGGGAGAGTCTGCCATCTCCAGCCTGTGCGCTGGGAGGACGATTGGCCGGTCATAGGCAGGAACGGAGAACCGGTGGACATCTATGCGAAACCGGAGGTGGCCGGAAGCCATTTGCCCGGACTGCCTGCGACATCGGATGACTTTCTGGGGCCGGAGCTGGGCTTGCAGTGGCAGTGGAATCATAATCCCGTCAACGGAAACTGGTCGCTTACGAAGAATGGCTTGCGGCTGCTGGCTCTCGAGGCACCGGATCTGCTGCACGCGAGGAATACGTTAACCCAGAAAATGATCGGCCAACGAGGGGAAGCAAGCACTGAACTGTTCATCGGCGGCATGAAGATCGGCCAGCGCGCCGGGTTTGCTTTTCTGTGCGCCCGGGAGGAGAACTGGATCGGGGCTGTCTCGGAGCGGGAAGGAATCTATCTGCGTGCAGTCACCGGCGGAACCGTGTTTCACGGTCCGAAGCTGACAGGAGAGACGGTGAGACTGGGAAGCCTCATGGATCTGGACGGGGAGACCCGGTTCATCTTCAGCCTGGGTGAGGAATGGCTTCCGTTCGGCGGCCCTTGCCGTATGCTGGCGGGGTTCTGGAAGGGGGCGCGTCTGGGCCTGTTCAGCTATACCCGTGAGGAAACAGGCGGCAACGCAGATTTCCATTGGTTTCAATACGACGTGCAGAGAGGCGGCGCCTAGCGATGAAGGAGTTGCTTGACCGGCTAAGAAGCATCGATACGGCCGCTGTCATAGGGGAACTTAAGAAATCATCCGATGAAGGGGTGCTGGAGGAATGGCTGAACTCCGGTGTGAAATTCGCAGCTTCCTCCGGAAGCCTGGAGAAGGTCTATTACAGCGCGGTTAAGAAACTCCTGGACTGCATTGTTTCTGTCCATGAACGCGCACCGGTGCTTCATGAAGGGGGAGCCTACCTAGGCACCTGGCTGGAGAGTACGGGGACGATCAACGCCGAACTTCTGTCCCGTTATATGCCGAATGTTGCGCAGGCTACGTTTCGCCTATTCGCCGAATACCGGAGGGAGGATGGTCTGCTTCCTTACAAGATTACGGACAAGGGTCCGGCCTACAGGCAAATCCAGATGGTGACGCCGCTCGCAAGAAGCGTATGGAATCATTATTCCCTGAACGGACAAGATGCAGAATTCCTGCGGGAGATGTATCAGGCTATGGCCGGATTTGACGAGTGGCTGGAACAGTATAGGAATACACGCGGCTCGGGTTGTGTGGAGGCGTTCTGCACCTTTGACACCGGCCACGATTTGTCTCCGCGGTTCTGGCATATTCCGGATACCCCGCATAGGGATGACCCGCGCCGCTTCAGCCCTGAATCGCCTGTATTGCCGCTGCTTGCGCCTGACCTCACGGCCAATGTATATTGCCAGCGCAAATATATGGCCCGGATGGCCGACATTCTGGGAGAGGATGGCTCTTTCTGGGAACGCAAAGCTGCCCAAAGCCTCGATAGCCTGTTTCAATATTGCTATGACGAAACCGATGAGTTCTTTTATGACTTGGACCGCAATGACCGCTTTGTCCGGGTCCAATCCGATGTACTGCTGCGCGTATTGGCTTGCGAAGTGGGTGACCGTGGTTTGTTCGACTCGGCACTGAAGCGGTATTTGCTTAATACCGCAAAGTTCTTCGCCAAATATCCCTTGACGTCCATCGCGATGGATGATCCGCGGTTTGACCCTTCATCGGCGTATAACAGCTGGGCGGGCACAACCAATTTCTTGACCCTGATCCGCACACCACATGCCTTTGAAGCCCATGGCCGGTATGTAGAACTGACATGGATCATCACTCCTATTCTGAATGCTATGGCAAGGATGAAGAACTTTGCCCAGACGATAAGCCCATGGACCGGAACGGAAGGCTATACCGACACCTACTCCCCGGCTATTCTGTGTGTGCTTGATTTCGTGGAACGGACCTGCGGTATCCTGCCGGCACCGGAAGGCGAGCTGTGGTTTACCGGACTTGTACCTTATTCCATGGATCATGGGGAGGAGCTCGCAAGTGTGACTGCTTATGCCCGCATCGTCGATGGGGTATCTTATGAGCTGGTGAATACTCGGGAAGGAGCCATGCTGTACAGGGAGGGTCACGTCCATATCGGATTTCCTTATGGAACAAGAGCGGTGACAGACCGCGCAGGAAATCTGAAGGCACTGGTGGGCATGATGGCTCAGCCTGCACAAGGCCTGGTTCAATGGGAAGGGAAGACGTATACTGTTGCCGTCAAAGGCAATGAACAGCTCTTCTTTACGATAGGAGGCTTTGAAGCGGGCCCGGATATCGGTGTTATCGCGCCGACCTATGATTCTGGACATTGGGGTCGTTAACACAGTAAGTTACATCCTGAAGGGAACAGCAAAAGGGCAGCTCTGCCCGGATGCTGTTCCCTATTTTGTATATGGTAGCGTAGCGGATCTGCAGAAAGCCGTTTTTCTTGTTTTACCATGCTTTATGCTACAATCATTTTATGACAAGGAGGCGATCTCATGATTACACGTTATTCGGCGGATATGGCCCACCAGTTCGACCATGGCTGGCTGCAGGGCAGCCACGTATTCTCCTTCGGGGATTATTATGACGAGAACAATACGGCTTTTGGCCCGATGCGGGTATGCAATGATGATACTATTGCTCCGGGCAGAGGTTTCGGAGCGCACCCGCACAGCGATATGGAGATTGTCTCTATCGTGCTGTCCGGCAGGCTGCGCCATGAGGATAACCTCGGCAATGTAATGGAGACCGGGTTCGGCGGCATTCAGCGGATGTCCGCGGGCACCGGCGCGATCCATACCGAACATAATCCGTCAGCGGATGAACCGGTACGGCTGCTGCAGCTGTGGTTCATGCCGCAGACGCGGGGAACTGCGCCATCCTATGCGGCGGGAAGCTTCGACCCGGCGAAGCTGGAGGGGCAACTGCTGCCTGTGGTGGCGCAAGGCGATGATGAAGTCGTGAGCATCGGCCAGCAGCTGACGATCTACCTGGGACGGCTGGTTGCGGGGCAGAAGCTGGGATTCAGCCAGCAAGCGGGACGGCGGATATTTATCTATGCAATTGAAGGTGTGCTGCGGGCAGGCGAAGATACTTTGCTGCATCCGGGTGACTCGGCGCGGATCACAGACACAAATGAGCTGGCGCTGGCGGCCGAGGGCGATGACGCTGCGCTGATTATGCTGATTGACCTGCCTTAGGCAGCTTACGAAGATAGCTTTGCTGCGCAAAACTAAGTGGATGCTTACGAAGATAGCTTTGCTGCGCAAAACTAAGTGGATGCTTACGAAGATAGCTTTGCTGCGCAAAACTAAGTGGATGCTTACGAAGATAGCTTTGCTGCGCAAAACTAAGTGGATGCTTACGAAGATAGCTTTGCTGCGCAAAACTAAGTGGATGCTTACGAAGATAGCTTTGCTGCGCAAAACTAAGTGGATGCTTACGAAGATAGCTTTGCTGCGCAAAACTAAGTGGATGCTTACGAAGATAGCTTTGCTGCGCAAAACTAAGTGGATGCTTACGAAGATAGCTTTGCTGCGCAAAGCTAAGTGTATGCTTACGATGCTAGTTTTGCTACGCAAAACTTTGAGGAGGGCCAAACATGGAAAGAGTACTCGTCAAACACGCGGTAACCGGACGGATGCTGCTCAGCAGCACGGAAGGGCTGACCTATTCTTTTGACCAAGCCGGAGCGCTGACCGTCATTACCATCGAAGGTGTCACTGCGGATCAAGGGGCAGCGGTGGTGGGGCTTGCGTCGGAGCTGAATGTGTTCCGTTTCGAGGAGCCGCCAGACGGCCCTGTTGTGAAGCATTGGTATTATGTAGGAGACAACCCTGTGCGGTATGATGAAACGACCAATACCTTGACGCTGACGGTGCAATCGGAGATTGAATACCGGCCGGATCAGTATTGGGAGTAACAAGGCAATTAACACGAATCAGATAAAGAGACAGGAGATAGGGAGAAATGGAATTATTCGCAGCATTGGAGCGGGACGACTACGAGGAGCTGTTGTTTTGTCAGGATAAAGCTTCCGGATTAAAGGCAATCATCGCTATTCATGACACAACACTTGGGCCCGCTCTCGGAGGAACGCGGATGTGGACATATGCGACGGAAGAGGAAGCCATTGTGGATGCGCTCCGCCTGGCCAAGGGAATGACCTACAAGAATGCCGTATCCGGCCTTAATCTAGGCGGAGGCAAGACGGTCATTATCGGCGATCCCAAGAAAGACAAGAACGAAGCTATGTTCCGGGCTTTTGGACGATACATACAAGGACTGAACGGCCGTTATATCACGGCTGAGGATGTAGGAACCACTGAAGAGGATATGAACATCATCTATCAGGAGACGGATTATGTGACTGGCACTTCTCCTACATACGGTTCTTCCGGCAATCCTTCTCCGGCTACCGCTTATGGCGTGTACCAGGGAATGAAGGCGGCGGCCAAGGCTGCTTTTGGCACAGACTCGCTTGAAGGGAAGACGGTCGCTGTTCAGGGTGTAGGCAATGTGGCTTTTTCGTTGTGCAAGCATCTACATGAAGAAGGCGCACGGCTGATTGTAACGGATATCCGTAAAGAGGCTGTTGCCCGTGCGGTGGAAGCATTCGGAGCGACAGGTGTTGATCCGCGCGAGATTGTTGGGGTGGATTGTGATATTTATGCGCCATGTGCACTGGGGGCGACACTGAATGATGAATCCCTTCCGCTGCTGAAGGCCAAGGTGGTTGCCGGCGCAGCGAATAATCAGCTGAAGGAGAAACGGCATGGGGATGCCTTGCATGAGATGGGCATCGTGTATGCTCCTGATTATGTGATCAATGCAGGCGGAGTCATTAACATTGCCGATGAGCTGAACGGGTACAACAGGGAGCGTGCTTTCAAGCAGGTAGCCAAGGTTTATGACAACATTACCCGTGTGCTGGACATTTCACGGAGCAGCGGGGTTCCAGCTTATGTTGCAGCGGATCAGCTTGCCGAGGAGCGGATTCATCTGCTCAGAAACAGCCGCAGTACCTTCCTGCGCAATGGACAGCATGCGCTCAGCAGACGGAACCTGCGCGGATAGCCGCAGCTTAGATAGATTTCACAGCCTCCCTGTTCATTCAAGGAGGCTGTGAAATCACTTGTGAGCTGCGGCTATGAAGAAACCCGGCAATGTTCCGCCTGTAGAACAGGTTGGGGTTGCCGGGTTATACGGGTAATAATAACTATTGAATGGTTGTCGGCTCCGGGTAAGTAACGCCCAGAGTATCCACAGTTACCTTTTTCATGACCGGAGGTTCTTCCGGACGATCATTGACATCACGTTTCAGATTGACGATTTCCTGGACGACCTCCAGACCCTCGGTGACCTGGCCGAACGCGGCATACAGCCCGTCCAGATGTGGAGACTCGGCAGTCATAATGAAGAACTGCGAGCCAGCGGTGTCGTTTTCTTGTGATCTTGCCATGGAGAGGACGCCTTCTTTATGCAGCAGGTTGTTGGTGAAGCCATTCTGGGAGAATTCACCGGCAATGCTGTAACCAGGACCGCCTGTACCGTTGCCATCGGGGTCACCGCCCTGAATCATGAAGCCCGGGATGACGCGGTGAAAGATCGTGCCGTCATAGGTGCCCTTCTTGATCAGGGAGATGAAGTTATTCACCGTGTTCGGGGCTAACTCAGGGTATAGCTCAGCTTGGATGATGCCTCCGTTATCCATTTCAATGGTGACTACAGGATGGCTGGCGTTCTCATCGGGCAGACCTTCAGTGCCTGTTGCCGCAGCAGCAGTTTCCTGTGGAGCGGGAGTAGCCGCCGGTGTTGCTGTTGCTTCAGTCACCGGCGTATTGCCTGCACCGCTGCTGGTATTGCCGTTTGCAGCATTGTTGTTAGCCGGTTTATTGCCGCAACCTGCGGCAAATACCATGACCAGGCACAGCATAATTAGCAATGCTGTTGATTTCGTTCGTGTACTTTTCACTTGTTAATCGCTCCTTTGCTTTCTGTAAACAGGTTGTCTTTTTACATAATACCTCCTTTGTCCCCTTACTTGCAAAAATACATTGTGCGCTTTTGAATAGGCAGCATATGCGGGTAGGCTTACAATTACAGGAAGCGATCATGATCACATCGAGAAAGGTTGTGCATAGTTTGAATTTCTCCTGGCGTCGCAATTTGATCGTGCTGTGGGTAGGCGTTTTTTTCTGCAGCACGGCGTATTCGATCTCTATCCCGTTTCTTTCCATATTTCTGACAGATGAGCTGGGCGTAACCAATCACCTGGAACTCTGGTCAGGAGTCAGCTTTGGCATTACCTTTTTGGCCAGCGCCCTGATATCGCCTTTCTGGGGATCTCTCGCCGATAAGTACGGCCGCAAGCCGATGCTGATCCGCTCGGGCTTCAGTCTGGCTGCACTCTATTTGATCAATTATTTTGTACATGATCCCTATGTCTTCCTGCTGGTGCGTGTGCTGCAGGGATTGCTGGCCGGTTTCGTGCCGGCGGCGATTGCCATGGTGGCGACCAATACTCCTGAAGACAAGACGGGATATGCGCTCAGCATCATGTCCACAGCGGGAGCAACCGGGAGCATCATCGGACCTCTGATTGGCGGGGTGGTCAGCTATTACACCAGTAACCGCGATGCGTTTCTGTTCTCTGCGGTGATCGTACTGGTGTCGGCGCTGATTGCTACCTTCTTCGCCAAGGAGCATAATTTCGACCGTTCAGCTCCCAGGTCGCATGTGAGTGATGATATCCGGGAAGCCCGGAGCAATCGGGCCTTTATCACACTGCTGACGCTCGCCGGGATCAGCACATTCTCCATTATGATTCTGGAGCCGCTGATTCCGATCTATTTGTTGGACATGGGCATCTCTAAGGATAGCGCTTCCTTAAGCTCTGGGATTGTTTTCTCTGCCGTAGGGATAGCGACGGTGCTGATGGCGCCGCAGTGGGGTAAGCTGGGGAGCAAGAAGGGTTTCGGGTTGATTCTCTTTATCGGGCTGATCGGCGGCGGAATCGGTAATATTCTGCAATATTTCGTAACCGGGTATGTGGGATTTGCTATTCTGCGCTTTGGTTATGGCCTGTTCTACGCCGGTGTGCTGCCTGCGGTTAACGCCATGATTGTTCAGGTAATTGAGCCGGGCTTCCGCGGGCGGGCTTTCGGTTTGAATCAGTCTGCGGCCCAACTGGCTACGATGGCCGGGCCGATTATGGGCGGCTTACTGGGCGGATTGATTCCGATCAAATGGGTGTTTGTCATCAATGGAGTGATGCTGCTTGCGGCTGCCGTGCTGGTGAAGACGCGCAAGCTGGAGCAGCAGATCGATGCGGCCCGCCTTGCAAGGCAATCGGCGGCGCAGTAATTCATATTGCCGCGCGTTCTGCAAGGGTGCAAGGCGTAAACCTGCCGTGCCATCAATAAAAGGAACAGTGTCAAAATCGAGTAGACGGCGAGGTTCCCCACAGCTATCAGCGTAAGCAGCTAACGTTATTTGATTGATTATTTAAAGTAAGTGTGTTTATTATATGAATATCGGATTTACATAAGGAGGCGATATCATGGATGAAATTGATAATAACATTCTGTCTCATTTACAGAACCAAGCTAGGTTATCAATGACCGACTTAGGAAAGCTGGTAGGTCTATCCCAGCCTGCCGTAACTGAACGTGTGAAACGAATGGAAGAAAAAGGAGTTATTGAGGAATACCGTACAGTGATCTCCCCACAAAAAGTGGGTAAGCAAAGCATAGCCTATATTCTTTTTCGGACGCGAGATTGTTATGCCTTTCTTGATTTTTGCCGTTCATCGCCTGAAGTGGTGGAATGTTATCGAATAAGTGGAGAACACAACTATTTATTGAAAGTCATGACGGACTCCACTCTTGGACTGGAAGAGTTTGAAAACCAGTGCGATCAATACGGAACTTATACAACTCTAATCGTGATGTCTGCACCTATCGCGCATAAAAACCTCATTGAAGGAACGAATTTACTTGCGTATAAAGAGTAGCCTGGCAATTAAAAATGAAGGAATCCAAGATGCGATTCCTTCATTTTAGTTGAAATAACGCTTACTGCTTAGGATTCAGCCAGGATTTAGAGTGTTGCCTGGACCTTCGGAGTAATTAGATGCGAAACTGCAACTAATTTCAGCCGAAACGCCCATTATCAGGAGAATAAGTGCAAATCTGCAACTAAATTCGAGTAAAGCAAGCTTATTACGCTCAAAATCCGAAATTAGGTGCGTTTTCGCACTTATTTTCTCCAACACAGAAAAAAATGACTAAATAGATGCAGTTTCGCAACTAATTCTTTGGACTGGACATATGAGACTCTATAAGATGAACTTAAGAATGAAACGATGGGGTTATCAGAATGCCTGGTGCATGGAACTGAATCTGAAGTGTTCTTATCATACGGAGTCCTAAGTAGTAACAAATAAAGCCTTTTTTGACCAGCAAAATGGTGTGCAGTTTGTGGCAGAACAAAATGGAGAGTTAGTCGGTTTTTCTACATTATTCTTTACATTCAGCACTATGAAAGCGGATAAAGTCACCGTAATGAATGACCTCTTTGTAATAGAACAATTTAGAGGTCACCCCAGAAAATGCCCCTACTTACGGTTCACCGCACTGACTGTAACGGCAAGTTAAAGTCCACCTGTTGCTAGGGTGGTTTTCTCTTTTTTCTTATTGGATAAATATTTCTTGAAGGCGACGTTACGTCACTTGCTATACTGACTGAGAATGACATGCTAGAGCAATCAATTGGATGTGAGGAATGGATGAACAAAGAGAACTATCTGACGACAGGACAGCTTGCCAAGCGTACAGGGATAACGGTCAGGACATTACGATATTACGATAAGGTGGGGCTGATGTTTGGTTAGGACCAAAACGTTTGAATTGTCATTGAATGATAACGTTGATATTATCCAAGGCAGAGTAGTTTCCTTATCTGCGCTTAGTGTTTGATGCTGTGTAAGCGTTGAAAATTTATATTAGGCGAGTTAAGGAATAAAATATATCCTCTCTTTTCCGCAAGTGAAATCAAGCAATGCAATTTCAACCACTCTATAATGACTATAGAGTGGTTGAAACGAGGTGAACAGACGAATGTACGAGTGGCACAAGCAAATTCAAATAATTCTTGATGAAATTGACAAGTGTATTAAAAATCGTAACGGTGAAGCAATAACGCTGCGATTTCTTTCTCGTAAGTTAGGTTATTCCGAATTTCATACTACGAGAAAATTTAAGGAAATATCGGGTATGCAATTTAGGGATTATCTGCGGCATAGAAAATTAGCCTTTGTACTAAAAGAGGTTCGGGATAGTGAAAAAAGCATTTTGGATATTGCTTTTGATTATGGTTTTTCATCACATGAAGCTTTTACCAGAGCTTTCAAGGGAACATATGGTGTAACTCCAAGTGAATACCGAAAAAAGCCTATGCCTGTCGCCCTTCGTACAAAAATAAACTCTTTCGACCGCTACTTTTTCGGATTTGGAGAGATTGGTATGATGAAATCTACGGATGATGTCAAAATTTATTTTGTAACGATTCCCGCACACAAATTTTTGCACATTAAAAACTATGAGAGTAATGGGTATTGGGATTTTTGGCAAAAGCAAAGTCTTATTCCCGGACAGGACTACGAAACAATTTGCGGCTTACTCGATAGTATTAAGGGCAAATTGGACGACGATGGAGGGAGCGAAGCTAACAGCGGCAGTGGTCAAATTATGGCGTATATCAATGACCCGGACGGTAGACTTTGCGATTGGGGTATTCCGCGTACAGAGTGTCATGGTACACGTCTTCCTTTTGATTATAAAGGCGAAGTACCACCACAAATGCTTATGATTGATGTTCCCGAAGCCGAGTATATTGTTTTTGAACATGGTCCATTCGATTATGAGCAGGAAAATCGTAGTGTAGAGGAAAAGATCGAAAAGACAATGGCAACTTTTGATTTTGCAGGCACTGGTTACTGCTTTGATACTTCTCCCGGTAGAATAATTTACTTTTATTTTAATCCGGAACGGTTTTTTAAGTATATCAGACCAGTGCGGAAGTCATAATCAATAAAAAGCACCTGCCCAATGTGAAATGACTCCTTTGATATTATCTATAGCAGGGTAGTTTCCATATCTGCGCTTCGTGCTTGAGTTGTGTAGGTGCTGTAAATTTATATTACTATAGACATTTTTATCTCACCTGGCACTATGGATTCTGTTGACGCACAACAGATCCCATTCCATGATGAGCAATTTGACATGGTTATCGCTAACAACATGCTGTATCACGTGCCGGATATCCCTAGAGCAATCCGTGAGATGCACCGTGTCCTAAAGCGAGAAGGTGTAGTGTGCACCTCTACGATGAGCACTCAACACCTACAAGAGGTCGAACACTTGGCGGTTTCGTTCGACTCCGACTTTCACGTGTTGGATCATGCTATTAAACGGTTCCACCTGGGTAACGTAGGAGTGGGCGAGGCCTATATGTCACCGAGCTCCGTTACCGAAATCCTGCACTTCTATGTAGCTGAGTATAGTGAAGATATGACAACGGGTCACGGTGGGGGCCTTGAGGAGGAGCAGGAGAACATTGAAGTGGTGGAACTTCCATTTGCTCAAGCGCTAGACATGGTCGAAAGCGGCGAGATTCGTGACGCTAAGACGATAATGCTGCTCCAATACGCTCAGATCCAAGGTCTCTTGAAAGTGAAATCGAAACCACTGCATATCCTCATCGCAGGCCCGTATCGTTCTGGAACGAATGATGATCATGTATTAATCGAGAAAAACGTCTCAGGGTGCCGATGAAATGGTAAGGGTTGCCAAAGAGAAAGGATTGTCGATTTACGAACGGCTCGACGAACTTCCGTTGGTGTGATTATCTTCTTTGAGCGGACCAAAGACAGCTTGCGTCTGGGTATCCTACACTTTATAAAATATTTTCACTTTGAACGTATCAAACTTGTAAGCATAGGTTGGAAGACTCCGATTCTTGCAAAAAAAAAAGAGTCCCGATAATTTTCAAGACCTTATTCAACATCATACTAAACGAGAAATAATAAGTCTATACTTTTTTGACTATATATGTAAAAATGCGTTCATTAACAAATGTATGGGAGGGAATGAAAATATGATTCCAATATGCTTTTCAGCTTTCTTAGAGGTAACTAATTTGCACATTGATCATTTGAACTGGCAAGTGCGAATTGGCGGTTTATGTTGGCTGATTAAAACATTACGTTGGCTTGTATATGGTGGTAAAGATATAATCCCAGGATCAGAAGCTTGGATACCCGATCTGCTGAATGATGTAGAAAATCTATGTGAGGAATTGATAACTGATAGTCAGAGCTATTGAGCGCAAGTCCATGCACAAAAGGATGTTTCACGCCTCTTGCGAATTCAACCCTAAAAAACTTGCCCCTATTTGTGATACGGTTCACCGCGCTGTCTGTAACGGCAAGTTTTTAGGCCACCCCACAAAGTATGGCCTTTTTGTACTTAGCTATTCGTATTCCTAGTTTTTAATTACCTTTACAGGTTCCAACAAAATCAAATGATACTCGTTCCCACACCCGCTTGGTTTTTCATTACGAATGTGCTCTTCCAAGCATAGTCTTGATCGATCAGATTTGTAAATTCCGTCTTTTGCTAATCTCCCCATAAAAGTTTTCCAAGATAAATTAACATCCTCACTACTTTCAAATATAGCGTAAAGACCACCGGGTAGCACCATTTCCTTTAGATGCATCGGAACCGAAACACCATCTGGTATTGTCACAATCATTCCATAACCATAAGGCTTTCCGCGATTGCTTGGCATCGGTTTAACATTGCCACCGAAAAAACGTGCTGTACTTAGTAAATTCGAGGCCTTAATCCACTCAAGCACCGGTGCCATTGCTTCGTCTTCTGGAGAACACCCGACGGCAATACTATAGGCAACCATATCGAATCAAATTCAACGTTTAGAAAAGGAAATAGGGGTGCAGTTATTCAAAAGGGGATGGGACGCGGAACTGACGGGCGCAGGGAAACAGCTGTAATCGAGGAGCATCAAAGTCGGATCGCCACATAAGTCCAATCCACCGAATTAGTTGCGAATCTGCATCTAATTAGAAGATTTTTTCTGTTTTAGAGCAAATAAGTGCAAAAAGGCATCTAATTTCGGATTCTGAGCCTTAAACAATCGTTTTACTCGAAAATAGTTGCAGATTCGCACTTATTTGCCCAATAACAGGAATTTCAGCTGAAATTAAATGCACTTTTGCATCTAATTCCTCTGAAATCTCTAATGTAGCATTCTACATCCTCAGAGGGACCTAAGTAGTAACCAGTTTCGCATCTATTTAACTCCGATGGAACCAGGATAACCTTCTAACTACTCGTTCCTCGCTGGGATCTAAGTCGCTAAGGACCTAAGTGGTCACGAAATGTAAAGGTGTTGAGGAAGGGTTTAGCGGTCATCCTCACCATTCGATCCATTCAGCACATCGGTTCCCGGCATGACATCGACGGGTGGAGAGGCGGGGTCGATTGCGCTGCCTGGCTGGATCTCATCAGCATCGGGAATATCCTCCAGCGGCTGCTCCTCATCGGCAGCGCTCTCTTCATAAGCATCGGGCTCCTCAACCAGCAGTTGTTCTTCGCTCACTGGCCGCTCATCTCCCAGCCGCTCGCCTTCCTCGGCATAATCAATTACGCCTCCGCCAAGGCCTGCCGCTCCGGCGGCGAATACGGCGTCGGACTCCAGCAACTCATCCCGCTCAGGTGCGGGAGAGGCGATGATATCCTCGCGGTCAGCCCGCCGGCCAAGACCCGGCTCCAGCTGGTTCAGCCCGATGTCGGCGGCCAGATAGCCATCGCCGACCAGTGCCTGATCGGCGCCGTCATCCGCAATACCGTCGACGAAATCCACCGGTCTTTCATGAGCTTGCTCATGGCTGGCCAAGGCTGATTCGAGCGGACGCTTATCGTCTGCTTCAATGTCTTCGCTGTGGCTCTGCTCCGTGATTGTTCCCAAGTGCCGCAATTCTTCCAGCGGAATATCCTGCTCAGAGGATACACCACCCATCTTGTTATATCGCTCATAGGTGAAATCGGCTTCCGTCTTGTTAAATTCGTTGCCCATATCCGTCAACTCCTCTTATTATAATGGTGTGCTGAGGCTCTTAAAAAGCTAGTCCGGTTTCTTCTCCGGAACCGCATGGTTTATGGCGTCGATCTGATCGTCATCCGGCAGGGCGCCCGGGAAGCTGCCCTCCTGGAACAGGCCGAAATCCTCGTCAATATCCCGCTCGGTAACCAGATCCTCTGATTCCTCTTCTGTTCTGGCGTTATACTTTTTGTCGCTCATCATACCTTCTCCTTCTGAATAGAGATGTCTAGAGATGTATAGTAGAAGTTTACCCGTTTACACGGAAGCGAATCGGCAAGGGGGAGGTCAGTACTGCTCTTAATATATTCATTTCAGAGTGAATTAACCGCCGGTTAGAAGAAAAACGTCTCATTTCGAGGTTATTTGCAAATATAGGCAGGGATAGCGCGAAGGTTGTCGAAAATAAGAATCATAAGAACCAGATAAATCCAACTAATGACTTACTGAGGTGCACATGATGAAGTTGTTGCCATTACATAAATTTGCGGTTTTTGTTCTATCTATTCTGCTGCTAGCGGTTCTGCTGCCCAATGTTGCTGCTCTGGAGAGCAAAGATCGATCCGGCTCAGGGCTGCAGAGGGTTGGAACGGCAACCGGTTTCGGCATTTTCTATTATCCCCAAGCCTCGGCTACCACTCAGGACACGAAGTACAGCCAGCTACTTCCGCTAACAGCCGCAACCGAAGACGCGCTGCAGGGCAAGGGCGGAGAAGCTGAAGGGATTGTCAACATTGTGAGCATGAATGACAGAGAGAATTTCGCCGCAGAGCTGGGAAGTTATGGACGCGAGGATTTTCTGGGCCTGATTGTGGGCGGAACACTAATTTTTGCGGCAATTGTTCTGCTGGGCTGCTCTTTTTTTGTCAGCCGGGAGCTGTTTCCGAGCGGAATTCTGCTGGTGCTTGTCATTTTCTCCACAGGCGTGCTGGTTGTGACCTATTCGTCCTTTCTGCCGCTGCTGATCAGCAGCTATGGAAGGCATATCGAAATCTATTTCGACCTAGCTTTATTTACACTAATGCCCTGCCTGACCTTTTATTTCGAGAAAATATTCGGCTCCGGCAGCAGAGATTGGGTGACACGGGTCCGTAAATTCCAGATCGGGTATTCGCTGATGTGTCTGCTCCTGCTGGCTGTTAATGTCCTGCTGGCCTATCGTCTTGATGGCCTCTACCGCCTGATCACCGTGGACGTTACGGGAGTTCTGATATTGCTGCAATTTGGCATGCTGATGCTGCTGTCGGTGAGGCAAGCTTGCAGGGGCAACTGGGATGCCATCATCTTCACTGTGGGTTTCAGTGTATTTGCTGCCGTTTCGGTGATTGAGCTGGTATTGTATTACACGACTGGCGGCGCACATCATTTCACTTGGTGGAAATGGGGTATGATGGCGTTTGTGCTGGGGCTGATCATGGTGTCCGGACGGAGATTCGCGCGGAATCACGATCAGGTGGTTGAATATTCGCGCGAGCTGGAACGTTTCAATAATGAGCTGCAGCGCTCCGAGAAAATGGAGATTATCAGTGAGCTGGCTGCTTCCGTAGCTCATGAGGTGCGCAATCCGCTGCAGGTTACCAGGGGATTTCTACAGATTCTGGGGGAACGCTCGGAGAAGAAGGAGAAGGAATATCTGGCGATGGCTGTGACGGAGCTGGACCGGGCTTCCCTGATCATCACCGATTTCCTGACCTTCGCCAAGCCCGGAATTGAGACCGTCGAGGTGCTGGATGTTTGCGAAGAGTTACGGCATGTATCAGGCATTCTGGTGCCGCTGGCTCATCTGCAGGGAGGGACGATTGAACTGAAGATGCAGCCGGAACTGCAGGTACGCGGCAGCTCCTCCAAGTTCAAGCAGGCATTCATTAATCTGATCAAGAACAGTATTGAAGCCTTGAAGGATCAGGGGGCTGTGACGATCTCGGCCTGGAAATCAGGCGAGCATGTCATCATCAGTGTGCTTGACAACGGAGAGGGAATGAAGGCCGGGGAGCTGTCTCGCCTGGGTGAACCGTATTATTCCAATAAGACCAAAGGAACCGGGCTTGGCCTGATGGTGACCTTCCGGATTATAGAGGCTATGGATGGAACCATCAAGTTTCAGAGCAAGAAGGATGAAGGAACGGAAGTCATTATCAAGCTGCCAATGGCGCACAATAATTAGGAAAAATTTTTGGATATTCCGTTTTTTTGAAGGAATGGGGCGTATTTGAGCGAAATAATAGTCTAGGAAAGAACATGTTTCTGAAACTATTCCTTGAGGTGCTTGCATGCGTCTGATCAAAAAACTCTCTTCCCTAATCTCAATCAGTGTAATTATGTTATGTATTAGCCTGTTCTTGGGGGGCTGGACGGCTTCGGCAGCGCCCAACGTCAGGCATGCGTCACAGTACATCACAGAGTGGCAGATGAAATGGATTCAGCCGGACGCGGCAGACCAAGCGCTGCAGGCGAAATCCGATGAAGCGGGCTGGATTAAGGTAGACTCTTCACATGAGATTCCCGAGCTGCCTGCCGGAGTTTCCGCTGCCTGGACACGCCTTACGCTGCCGGAACTGAATTATACGGCTCCTTCGATTTATATTGAGACCTTATATGCGCTTCATGTGAAGGTATTTGTCGGGGAGCATCTGGTGTATGAAGAGAATAGGGATTATATCAAAGACCATTATTCCTTGTTCATTCCGCTAAGTCCTGAGGACAGCGGCCAGATGTTATATGTGCAGACCGAAACGCTTCAAGACAGAATGGGCATTAAGGAAGCTGTAATCGCAGGCGAACACGATGTGCTCGTCAAGGAATATATCAATCACGGACTGATCGATGTGATCCTGGGCAGCTCATTTTTCTTTTTGGCTGTCGTTTTATTCGTGTGCGCGTTCTACCTGAACAAAGAGTATTTCTCCATCGCTGTCTCATTGTCCATTGTTATTGCCTCCACGGGTGTGCTGTCGATTACCTATTCTCCGTTTATCTATACCTTCTACAGCGGCCTGGGGCCGCTCAGCATTGCGCTGCTGGATTTGGGTCTGCTGTCTCTGCTTCCTGCACTGACCTTTTTGTTTGAGTCGATATTTGGCAGCGGCCGGTTCGGACTGATCACCAAATTCCGCAAGTTTCAGGTAGCCTACTCCTTGTTTTGTGCGGTTTGCTTTATGGTCAATCTGCTGTCAGGCAATCAGTGGATCGAATGGTATTACTTTATTTCTACCACTATTGTCGGCGGTATCCTGATTCTGCAGTTCCTTCTCTTGATTGCCTGTGTCATTATCTATTCGGCCAAAGGCAACAAGGATGCGATCATTTTTGCGGTGGGCTTCGGGACAGCGGCAGTTACCGGAGTAAGTGAGCTGGTGTGGTATTACATTCGTGGACGTAACTATGACCTGTTTATGTGGAAATGGGCCTTAGTCGTGTTCATCCTGTCACTGATAGCCATTCTTGGCCGCAGGCTGGCCCACAATCACCGGCAGGTGGTGCAGTATTCCAGAGAGCTCGAGCTGTTTAACAATGAATTGCAGCGTTCTGAGAAAATGGAAATTATCAGTGAGCTGGCCGCCTCAGTAGCCCATGAGGTACGCAATCCCCTGCAGGTCACACGTGGTTTCCTCCAACTGCTGACTCAAAAAACGGCCGGCGATGACAAAAAATATTTAACCATGGCCTTAAGCGAGCTGGATCGTGCGTCAAACATTATCACTGATTTCCTGACCTTTGCCAAACCGGAGTTCGAGCAGATATCCGTGCTTAACCTGTATGATGAATTTAAGCATATTGAGAGCATTCTGCTCCCGCTCTGTCACTTAAACGGCGGCAAGATGGTGCTGGATGTGCCGGACGATCTGTGGGTTAGAGGCAATTCCTCGAAACTTAAGCAGGCTTTTATCAATATTATCAAGAACAGCATTGAATCCTTCGGGGAAGACGGAGTGATCTACATGTATGCCGCCCGCAAGGAGAACAAGGTAATTATCCGGATTAAGGATAATGGAGAAGGGATGGAGCCGGAGGTATTATCAAGACTGGGCGAGCCGTATTTCTCCAACAAATCCAAAGGCACCGGCCTGGGTCTAATGGTGACGTTCCGGATTATCGAAGCCATGCAGGGGGAAATCCGCTTCGTAAGTCAAAAAGGAGCAGGAACCGAATCCATTACCCTGTTGCCATTGGCAGAGGGGCGGACGATTCCTGCTCCGGGTGAAGCCGGGACGTTGTAATTACCAAGAACCAAGGGGTTGAATGTCTGCCTTCACCAATCCTGATGCAGGACTGGGCGGAATAACCAGATAGAATTCGTCGGAGCCTTCCTCCACAGCCTTCAACGTTACATGATCGGGAATGATAATACCAAGTGCTTCTTTGAGGGCTGCCTTCGGATCGGTAAGCAATTTCTGTTTGAAACCGGGATCTTCCCATGCTTTCTGAATCACTTGATTTCTAAGAATGGCTTCTGACATAACAATCACCCTTCCACAAATGGTTATATTTTCCTTGCAAGTATAGCATGACCTTTACTCTATTTCTATTACTATTTTCATCACAAATCCTGTTGTTTAGAGAGCCAATAGAAGAGTCCGCCGCCTTTCAGCCGCAGCTTCTCTTCTTCGATCGCTGCAGAGATCTGCAGCAGGCTGGAGACGAGTGCCTGGTGGAACGCCAGCAGATGCGGCACATTCAAGCTGGAAGTGGCAAGCTTGCTCTGATTGGTCTGAGCAAGCGCCATATATCGCTGAAGTCCGCCCGATGTGAAGATGAATTCTCTGACCTCGGCGGACGTGGGCAGGCTTCCACTGCTTCCGCGCTCGTTCCGAACCATGGCAAGCAAGGTGTTGTAGCTGCCCTCCGTCAGATCCTCTTCCCAATCCTCGTAATCATCCAGCAGCTGCAGAGTAAGCAGCACAGTGTCCAGCATACACTCCGCTTCTGCGGCCTTGTCGCCTTGACCGGACAGAAGCAGAGCAGCTGTGCTGGATAATTTCAGCGGACTGGCCTTGCGGGCAATCCCTGTCTGGTCGGTAAGGAAGTAATCAGCCATGTTCTCACGGGATACACTGTCTGCCCACTCTGTAATATAACGGCCAAAGGACGACCAGAACACAGGCTCCGCCGCGAATAACTCCATATAAATCTGCAGAAACTGTATATAGAGCAGATTAGCCAGAGGCAAGATCTCTTGTGCCGAAGCTGAGCTGCTGTCCATAAGATCATCCTGCAAGAAGAAATACAGCATGATCAGTACATTGCCTACTGCCATTTGCGAGGTATCGCGGTTGCTGAGTCCATAGCCTTCCCGGAACCAGAAGGGCAGCAGATAACAGATGTAATTCTTGTGGCTGTTCGTCTGAAACACGTTGAATTGTTCCAGATAGGCCAAGCCTTTGGTATTCAGTGGCTCGGGAAAGGCAGCGATTCGCTGCCGGGCTTCGGCAAATACGTCTTGCAGCTCTTTATCGTAACTATGTAGCCATTCCATAGGACGCACTCCTGTTCTGAAATAGATCAGATATCAATAGTTGTACTGATTATAGCGTTGTGTGAAGTCTGCTGACAATGATATTTTGGAGGGGAATAAGGCTGATGGAATGGTATACACTGGGGCAGATGCTGAGGGTCATTCGGCTCGGTCAAAAGGCGGTTACACCCGATGGTCGCGCTGTGCTTCGTACGCTAGAGGGACTTTTCTGGGCGGAGGGCCAGCTTGCGGGCCAGCCGGTAGTTATGAAGAACTACCTGTTCTCCGATTTGTGGCGAATCGTGGAGGATGAACCGGACGAAGAAGCAGGCAGAGCACGTGAGGAGTGGGAGCGCCGGGAGCGGGAGATGCTGGAGAATCAGTATGAAGCGCTTCGCGAGGAGTATCTGGAGCTGAGAAAAGGACTTTTGGAGGATAAATAAAGAGGATCGCGGGTCGGCGGCGGGAGAACCTTCTATATATAGCGGCAATATAGCTGAGCCGTCCCGGTTTTGCTGCCGGAGTGTTCTTTTATAATAGAAGATAAAAATTCTAAATGGCCCAAATTCTTAGTTCAGTTGGTGGAGCAGTCACGCCAAACCTGCCGCAAGGAGGTCTAAGGCTGGATATATCCTACTTAAGGCATAGGTTAAATAAATCCGTTAAAGCGTTACAAACTCTTACATCAATTGTGGATTGGAGCGTTTTCACCTGCAAATTTTAATTAACATAACTCTTTAAACTCTAAATTCAAGCAGAGATAGAGCTGTTTTCAATAATGAGGTAACATGGAAGTTACACGAAATAGACATATTTTAGTAAATAAGGGCATAGAAGAAGAATTTCCAGAAAAAAGTGTGATTATTTTTGTTATTTTTTTGTAATGTAAACGCTCACAGGGAGTAGGGTAACTTGTGCTTGTGATTTATCTCATGTATGATGCTTTTAACAAAGCGCTGAAAGCTCGCATTTTCCACACAAACTGGAGAATAGGGTGGTGGGATGAAAACAAGATCAACCACAGAAGAACGATTATTGAAATTTTACAGAGCTTTTTCATTGTCCCTCACATCGCTAATGTATCTCCTTGATCATTCGGGACCTTCCGTCATATACAGATTCCTAACAGTCGTTATTTTATTCATAGTAGCTTATCTGTTTACCCTGTGTTATCAGCGGTACCGGAGCAATCCGCGGACGCTTATGCTGGCTATTAGTCTGGAGCTGGCAGCAATTATCGGCCTGACTTTATATACGGGAGGTTATGACAGCCCGTTTAGGCTCTATGTACTTAATCCTTTGTTGATTGCTGCGGGTTCTTTATCCTTTTATTTTGGGTGGAGCCTGCTTCTGGGCTATATTGGAGTTTTTGTTGCGTTTTGTTATCTTTTTCTCAATTCAGCCAACCTTTCTTTCACGGAAGCGGTGCTTGAGAACGGGAACCTGTTTCTAGCCCTGGTACTTACGGTTATAGTAATGCAGATGGTCAATCGGTTGAAACGTCAGCGTGAGGAAGCCGATGCACGCACGAATGAGACGATGGAGCATATTAAATCGCTATACCACATTGTGGAGACCTCAAGCCAGCATGATTTCATGAACATTGGCCAGGTGATTACGGATTATGTGGTGAAGCTTACCAAGCTGGACAAAGCATTATTCTGGTTTGCCAAGAAGAGCGGAGAACCGGCTCCGCAGAGTAGGCAGACGGGCTGGCAGCAGGAAGAGGAACGTTTCCTGTTCTATGAGCTGGAGAAGAACGAGCATGAGTGGAGGCTCCAGCGGGAGCCAGTATTCAAGAGCCTGCCGGGATTGGGTGATTTTCTGCTGATGCCGGTGCGGATGAGCACCCGTTTTGTCGGGATGATCGGTGTGAAGCTGGAAGCTGCGGAGGGTCTCGAGGGCCGCAGATGGTACATTCAGCAGCTGATGTTTCTCTCGGAGCTAAGTGCCATTATCCTGGAGCGCCATGAGCTGGGTGTGATTGAGAACCGGCTGATTGTCACGAACGAGCAGAACCGGATTGCCGACGAGATGCATGACAGCGTGTCCCAGTCCCTGTTCGGGATTGTCTATGCGACCCATTCTCTGAAGCAGACCTGGCGGAAGATGGCCGATGCCGAGCTGGAGGAACAGATCGAATTGATTCATGACTCGGCTACCAAGGTAGCCAAAGAGCTGCGGATTACGATCTACAGCCTGAGTTCGAAGAAGAGCGGTGGTTCCACTTGGCTGAGTATGGTAAGGTCTCATCTGAACAGCCTGTCGAGGTTAAACGACGTAGAGATTAATTTACAGATTACCGGTGATGATTTCAGCTTGCCCTACCCTTATCATAAAGCGTTATTCCGGATTATATCCGAGGCTACAGGCAATGCCATTCGTCATGGCGCAGCCCGGTGTGTAGAGGTGGAATTATCCCTCAAGCCGAAATGGATCAGACTCTCGATCAGCGACGATGGCGTCGGGTTCGATACGGATCTGATCTGGACGGAATCCGAGGATAATACCGGTGGACTCGGCATGAAGAATATGCAGTATTTAACCCAGTCGCTTGGCGGTGACTTCCAGTTATCCAGTAATGAGAATGCTGGAACCAGAATTTTGATATCGATACCGGTTGGCGTTGCTGAACTAAAAAATGCATAAACTTTAGGCAGGAGGTCGTTTGAGTGAAAATCGTCATTGTAGATGATCACCCTTTGGTGAGAAGAGGACTGGCAGCAGTCATTTCTATGCAACCTGATGTACAGTTTGCTGGCGAGGCAACGAATGGCCAAGAGGCTCTACAAGTGATTGAAGAAACACAGCCTGATCTGGTGTTAATTGATCTGAAGCTTGCTGATGAATCTGGTCTGGATGTGATCAAAGCGGCAAGGGAACGCGGAATTCTGAGCAAGTTTATTCTGCTGACCTCCTCTGCCAGCAGAGAGGATTTCCTGAAGGCCGAAGAAGTGCTGGTAGATGGTTACGTGCTGAAAGAGGCTTTGCCGGAAGAGCTGCTGTTCGCTATCCAACTGGTCTATAAGGGAAGAAAGTATTATGATCCTGGACTGATGGAAGATAAGATGCGAATGAGCGGCGGCAGTCCTACCGATGAACTGACTCCTAAGGAGAAAGAAGTGCTGATCGAGCTGGGACAGGGAGCATGCAACCGCGAAATTGCCTCACGCCTGTTCATCAGCGAATTCACCGTGAAGAAGCATGTCAGCCAGATTCTAGCGAAGCTGCAGGTAGCCGACCGCACACAAGCGGCGCTATTTGCGAATGCTGTAGGCTTGACCAAATACGAAATGTCTTATGATTAAGTAATGCGGCAGTAGCCATTATTCGGAAGCACGGACATGATGTCCGTGTTTTTTTGTTGTTTGCGCGTCTAGCCCGGCTAAAATAGGCCCTGAAACCCCTGAAACCCCTGAAACCCCTGAAACCCCTGAAACCCCTGAAGCTTATGAAGCTTCAGCATCTCCATAATGCCCAGCACCACCACCCAGCACTCACACCCCATACCCCCCACCCAGCACCCAGCACTCACACCCAGCACCCAGCAATCCCCACCCAGCAATCCCCACCCAGCACCCCACATCCAGCACAGAAGAACTCGAGCTGTACGGAAACCGACATACAGCACATTTGAGTATGACCCAGCTGGGGGAGCGCTCCCGAACTTTAAGTAACCCCTCTTCTAGCGGACTCTCCAGCTGTTATTTCCTCATTTCTGCGCTGATGTCGAGTCTAACGGACCGGATGAGGCTGTCGATTCATTGTGGATAAATCAAAAATGCAGTTGAGCAACCCAAAAATCTCCTCTCAGAGACGCTCAGATCCATTTTCTGATGGAAATTTTCGCTTTCCAACACAAAAATCGATTTGAGAGAACCAAGTTTACAGTTGTCCACAATGAATCGACACGCTCCGGATGGCTGTTATGGCGCTAAAGCGCTCCTAAACAATGTACTAATACATAATAGGGGAGTTTTCTATAATCTCTCGCTGTGAACCTAAGCAATAACCAGATTCGCCACTCATTCAGCGAATGGAGAGCGCTGGCGACCGGTTACGCCTGCTGCTCTAACCTTAAAGGCTCTTAAGCAATAAGAGCGACCGTAGTAGTCTGTTTCCTAAATTCCTTCCCCGTTCTCCTCTCCCGGTCTCCAGGGCCAAGTTAGATAGACCACAGGGTCCGAAGAGAAAATAAAAAGAAATTCCTGCAAAAGTGCAGGTATTTATTCTCCTTTGTTCCTTTTTTGCGGAATACCTGTAATAGTGCAGGTTTTTTAGCCCTTCGGGCTGTGAAACGGTCTCGGGGGTGGAAATGCCTGCACTTATGCAGGCTTTGGGTCTCCAAGCCGCTTTTACACGAAAAAAACTGTATTATTGCAGGCTTTTGGGGCAGGAGGTGGTTGCACAGGCCGGGTAAAAACTTCTGAAACGCTGTAGTAGAATTTACTGGCTGCGGCCAACACTTGATATTCTTAGCCTTCTTGTCGCGCGGTGTGGTGATATAGGAGGAGAGCTCCAGTCAATCTCTCGCGCATTCCGCAGGAACAGCCCGCCTTTGCCGTTAGGGTCTCGCGCATTCCGAAGGAACAGCCCGCCTTTGCCGTTAGGGTCTTGCGCATTCCGCAGGAACAGCCCGCTTTTGCCGTTAGGGCCTCGCGCATTCCGAAGGAACAGCCGGCTTTTGCCGTTGGGCTCTTGTCCTTATTCAGTTCGGCCTGTATCCCGTCAGGGATAACAGGTCAGCCCCAGCGGCGTCCAAGCGGTCCCGCAGGGATAAGCGGTCCTCGCACCCACCCTTCTAATCACAGTACCGCCAGTCTCATTCGCCAGACTTGCAGGTGTCCAGAGGGTGCAACCCTTTGGAGCCCTCCCTTGGAAGGGAGGGTTTGGGAGGGATCGCACTCTTTTAATCACAGTACCGCCAATCTCATTCGCCAGACTTGCAGGTGTCCAGAGGGTGCAACCCTTTGGAGCCCTCCCTTGGAAGGGAGGGCTTGGGAGGGATCGAAGCTGGGTTTGGGAGGGGTCGCCACCGAATTATGGTACAAAAGTATACCACCCCCCCCTCCAAAGTGGTAGTAAGGGTTACTCGAAAGTGAATCGGAAAGTGATGATATGGCCCATGTGGGAAAGTGAGCGGGTTGATAGAATAAAAGTAAGATAACTGAAATTTTCATGAATGCTTTCAGAATGAACTTTAAGTGGAAGGAGGGTTACTGTGGAAAAGACGATTTTGGATTACATTAACCTGATTAAGAAAAGGCTGTGGCTTATCGCGTTGTTCGTATTGATCTCCTGTGCAACCACCTTCTATGTCAGCAAAAACTTCGTTGTACCCGTCTACTCCGCCTCCGGACAGCTGCTGGTCAACAACATCGCGAACATGCCCGAGAGCAACAATCTGAACGATCTGAATTTCAGCCTCAACCTGATTGAGAGCTACAAGGAAATTATCAAGTCGCCAACGATTATGAAAAGTGTGGCCGCGGCTCATCCGGAGTTCAACCTGACGGAAGATCAGCTCGCGTCGAAGCTGCAGATCAAATCATCCGAGAAGAGCCAGGTGATCAACCTGAGCGTCGAGGATGAGAGCTACACTAAGGCCGCAGGAATAGTAAACGCGGTTTCGCAGACTTTCATCCGCAGCCTGCCTTCACTGATGAGAGTGGACAATGTGTCATTCCTGACACCGGCTGATCCATCTGATGTGCCCGGACCTGTAAACGGCGGCTACATGATGAATCTTGTGATCAGCTTCGTAGTTTCGCTTATGGCAGCACTGGGCGTCATCCTGCTGCTGGAGACGCTGAACGGTACACTTCGCTCCGAGAAGGAAGCGGAGTATGATCTGGGCCTTCCGGTCATTGCCTCCATCCCGCCCATCCGCAAACGCGATTTGGGCAAGGCGGCCAATGCCAATGCCAATGCCAATGCCACAGTAGGGGAGGGCGCTTATGCTACCGCTGAATAAAAGCTTGATTGCTGACCTGAATCCAGCTTCACCCATCTCGGAGTCATTCCGCTCGCTGCGCACCTATATCCGCCAGCTTGCCCTGCTGCAAGGCAGCGGAGGCAAGGTCCTGCTGTTCACTTCAGCCGAAGGCGGTGAAGGCAAGACAACGATTTTGTCCAACCTGGCAGTCTCCTTCGTCCAGGATGGCAAGAAGGTTGCGGTGGTGGATTGCAACCTGAGGAAACCGGGACTGCATACCGTGTTTGCGGTGGAGGGCAGCGAAGGGCTTGCCGCCTATCTGGGCGGACGTCAAGAAGTGAAGGACATCGGTGTCTACGGAACCTTGGCCAACCTCTGTGTGATTCCGGCCGGAATCACCAATGTCAGTCCGCCGGACCTGCTGGGCAGCGACAGAATGATTTCGCTGCTGGAGGAGCTTCGGGCCACACATGATCTGGTCCTGCTCGATACGCCGCCTGCGGTGGAATACAGCGATGCACGGATTATAGCACCACAGGCTGACGGGGTTATCCTCGTTGCCAGACAAGGGAAGTCGAAGAGGGAATCGCTCCGCAAGGTGAAATCGTTACTGGAACAAGCAGGCTCGACCATTCTCGGAATTGCTATGAACCAAGCTAAATAACGGAAGCTAAGGGAGGAAGAATCTCATGAAAAAGGTAAAAAAGGTGATTATCCCCGCAGCAGGACTAGGAACGCGCTTTCTCCCTGCGACAAAGGCAATGCCTAAGGAAATGCTTCCGATCATTAACAAACCTACGATTCAGTATATCGTGGAGGAAGCCATCGCATCCGGAATCGAAGACATCATCATTGTTACCGGTAAAGGGAAACGGGCGATTGAGGATCATTTCGACAACGCCTTTGAACTGGAATCCCGTCTGCTGGAGGACGGCAAGCTGGAGATGCTGAAGGAAGTACAGCGTTCATCCAAGGTCGAAATCCACTATATCCGCCAAAAGGAACCCAAGGGACTGGGTCATGCCGTATGGTGCGCACGCCGCTTTATCGGCGATGAGCCGTTTGGCGTCATGCTTGGCGATGATATTGTCACCGGTCAGACTCCTTGCCTCAAACAGCTGATTGAGCAGTATGAGGAGACGCAGAATTCAGTTATCGGGGTTCAGGAAATTCCTGATGAATTCACGAACCGTTACGGGATTATCGAGCCGGACTTACAGGATGGACGGCTGTACCGGGTAAATAATTTCGTAGAGAAGCCGCCGCTGGGCACAGCGCCTTCCAATCTGGCAATCATGGGACGGTATGTGTTCACACCGAAGATTTTCAAATACCTTGATCTGCAGGAAAAAGGGGCAGGCGGCGAAATTCAGTTGACCGATGCCATCCAGAAGCTGAATCAAAGTGAACGTGTGTATGCCTATAACTTCGATGGAACGAGATACGATGTCGGCGAACGTCTGGGCTATATTCTGACCACGCTGGAATTCGCACTGCAAGAAGAGGATCTGCGGTATCCGGTGATGGACGCGATGGCCGAATGGCTTAGCAAAGCGGGACAAACCACGGTGGGAAGCTAACCTGCAACACCATTATACTTACCAAAATTTTAGGAGGAATGAGCATGCAAAAACTGCCGGAAGATTACGACGCCGTCCTGCCGAAACTTTACATGCTGCATGCCAATGAGGGGAAAAAAGAAACGGATTCCTATCTGGTCATGAAGCGGATAATTGATATCTTTTGTTCCGCCCTTGGTCTTCTTGTACTGCTCCCGCTGTTTGTACTGGTAGCTGTGCTGATCAAGCTGGAGGACCCCAAAGGCAAGGTGTTCTTCCGGCAGAACCGCGTGGGCAAAGGAGAAAAGCAGTTCCCGATGTACAAGTTCAGATCGATGGTATCCAATGCCGAGGAGCTGAAGGAGGAGCTGCTTGCCTTTAACGAAGTGAGTGGTGCGATGTTCAAGATCAAGAATGATCCGCGGATTACGCGGACCGGAAGATTCCTGCGCAAGACCAGCATTGATGAGCTTCCGCAGCTGTGGAATGTCCTGCTGGGACATATGAGTCTTGTAGGACCCCGCCCGCCGTTGCCGGAAGAGGTGGAGCAGTATTCCGAATATGACAAGCAGCGCCTGACCGTTACACCCGGCTGCACCGGCTACTGGCAGGTCAATGCCAGAAACAGTGTCGGCTTCGATGAAATGGTACAGCTGGACCTGACTTATATTCACATGCGGAGCACGATGCTGGACCTGCGGATTATTGCCAAGACGGCAATCATGCTGCTGGGCTCCAAAGATGCTTATTAAATTTATGGAAATTAGGTGAATACCGATGCGTGAACACGGAGTCATTCCTAAGGTATCCATTATCATCTGCACCTACAACCGGTCGGCTCTGCTGATCAAGACGCTGCAGTCGCTGTTGCCGCTGGAGAATCTGGATCTGGCTGAGATCATCGTTGTCGATAATTGTTCCAAGGATGATACGGCGGCCGCGGTTCAGGTGTTCATGGATAATTACGGATCAGAGCTTGATATACGTTACATTATGGAGCCGGTGCAGGGGTTGTCGGCTGCCCGGAATACAGGGATTCTGGCCTCTAAGTCGGAATGGATTGCCTTTCTTGATGATGATGCAATTCCATGCCGGACCTGGATCACTACGATCGCCAGCACCTTTGAGAGCAGGCCGGAAGTGATGGCTATGGGCGGCAAGATTGCTCCCATGTTCGAGACCAAACGTCCGGAGTGGCTGATCAAGCCCTTCGAGCTACCCTATACAATTGTTGATCTGGGCAACCGGATCAAGGAATATCCGGGGCGTCTGCATCCCTGCGGGGCCAATATGGCCATGCGCAAGGAGGCCTTCGATATCAGCCTGTTTCCGCTGGATCTGGGAAGAAAGGGCGATTCGCTGCTCTCCGGCGAAGAGACCTGGATTTTTGAACAGATCCGCAAGGCGGGGCAGTCCATTCTCTACCATCCGCTGATGGCGGTGGACCACTTTGTACCGGCTAACCGCTTGACCGAGGATTGGATTATGAAGCGGTATTACAGCCAGGGAATTTCGAACGCGATGAAGAGCGAAGGCTTGAAGGGCAATCTGCTTCTGCTGGCCAAAACAGCTGCCAAGATCGTGTATATCATGACCGACTCTGTGCTTTCCAGAAGCCAGGGGAAGAGGCTGCTGAATAAATGCAGGCTCGAAAGTATTCGCGGCACGCTTCATATGATCTGGAACCGGAAGCGGGAATCTGCAGCGGGGTGAGGGAAGACCAATGACCAATTTTGAGTGGGGCTCCAAATTTCATGTGTTGCCATACGGGATGCTCTATCTCATGTCCGCCCTGTTCCTTGGAACGGCGGTCATCTACCAGCCGGCGGTTGCGGTTGCGGCCGTTCTGCTGATCATCCTGCTGGGTGTTTCGATCTCGCGTCCCGAACTTATCAGCTATTTCGTCCTGCTGACGACAGCGGTGTCGATCAACTTTCTCTATGCAGGCAGCCTGTTCGGAGTGGAGATTCTGTCCTTATACAAGCTGGTCATAGTGATGCTGCTGGTGCCTTGTATACTGGTCAACGGCGTGCGGTTTCGGCTCAGCCACCCGCTCTGGGCGATGGTCGCCCTGCTCTTCATTACCTTCGGGCTGTCCATCTGGCTGCCGGAGATGACCTCATCGATTGCCGTCAAAGCCTTCATCGGTCTATCGTTGCCGTTCGTGTTTCTGCTGATCAACTGGAAGAAGGAAGTGGCTGACAGGCAGATTCGAATCCTCTGTATGCTGCCGTTAGTCAGTGTGGCTGTCGGAGTGCTGCTGCAGCTTGCAGGCATTCACCCCTTCCTGGATGTGGAATTTACGGGGGCGGTGCGGGTTCAGGGGGCGAATATCCCGGCGCATCTCGCGATGCTCGCTTTCATGGGAGTCGGCATTCCGTTTATCGAGATTAAGCGCAGCCCGCAGCATATCCGCTATTTCTACATCATGCTGGCACTCAATTTCTTCATCTTGCTGGCTACAGGGACAAGAGGGCCGATTCTGGCGCTGGCGCTGATGGTGCTGTACTACTTCTATGATATTTCCCGGCAGTATCTGAAGGGCAAGACCACTTATCTGATTCCACTGATGGGTTCGTTTCTGTTGATCTTCGCAGCCGTCTTTATGCAGCTGGATAACTTCAGGAAACGTTCCTTTGAGCGGACAACAGACACGGCTGTGGACCTTTCGGGTCGGTCCGAGGCCTGGGAATATTTCCTGAACAAGGCTGCGGACTCCCCTTGGTCGGGCAGGGGACTTGGAGCCGTTACTGTGGCGAATGACGGAACGCTCTACAAGGGTTTCGTCGTTCCCCACAATGAGTACATCCGCTTCTATTACGATGGGGGGTATATCGGCGCCATTGTCCTGCTGCTCTCCTTATTGGCTGTGTTCGTTCTGGTTTACAGAGCTTTGGCACCGAAGGTCAAACCTTATTATGTGTTTTTTATTGCAGCGTTTCTAATCTATTCGTTCTCAGACAATACGCTGTCGACGGTCCAATTTATTATTCCGTTCTGTTGGTACCTAAACTGTCTGTACCGGTCTTCACAGCCAACCGATTCCCCACAAAAAGAAGTGATACGATGAACCAAGTGAATATGTTCGATGTCAATTTCGATAACTATGATTTCATGGATCTGCTTGAATACATCGACAGGACCATTAAGGAGAGGAATCAATCCTACATTCTCACCTGCAATGTCGATCATGTAATCAAGCTGCGCAAGGACAAAGAGTTTCAGACCGTATATTCTGAAGCCGGAGCGGTTGTCGCCGATGGAATGCCGCTCATCTGGGCCTCCAAAATGCTCGGAAAGCCGCTGAAGCAGAAGGTATCCGGGGCGGATTTGTTCAGCCGTCTGGGAGAAGCCTTTGAGCAAAGGAAGTACCGGCTGTTCTTCCTCGGCTCTGCTGAAGGTGTGCCGGAGCAGGCAACCAAGAATCTGAAGGCGTCCTATCCGGGCATGAACATTGTTGGATGCTACTCTCCCTCCTACGGGTTTGAGAACAACGCGGAAGAGAATGAACGGATTGTAAGGATGCTGACAGAAGCCCAGCCGGATATTGTATTTGTCGGTGTCGGGGCACCCAAGCAGGAGAAGTGGATCTACCGCCACTACACCTCCTATCAGGCTCCGATCTCGATCGGAGTGGGAGCTACCTTCGACTTCCTGTCCGGGTCGGTCAAGCGGGCACCGGATTTCATGCAGAAGACCGGACTTGAATGGTTCTGGCGGCTTAGCCAGGAGCCGGGCCGGCTCTGGAAGAGATATCTGGTGGACGATGCGCAGTTCCTGGTGTTGCTGTTGAAGGAGCTGCGCAAACGGGATAAAGCAAGAGACGGAAAAATAGAGTAGCCGGAAAGTCCGGGGCTTACAGTGAAGTGGGGGTGAAGCAGATGAACCGCAATGAAGGAAGCCTGGCACTTCCGTCGCTGACATCGATCAAGGCAGCTGCCGTTCTGGCAGGATTCATTGCCCTATGTCTCGGACTGCCGATGATGATCGGATTAGTCAGCGCGAAGCTAAGCGCCTCGAACAGCCTGCAAGGTGTGGTGCTGGCGGGAATTCTGTTCCCGGCCCTGCTGCTTGCATTGGTAAGACCGCGGCAGCTGGTTCCTTACACCCTGCTGATCTGGGCGGTGGCACCGGAGCTGCGGCGGATCTCCGACTGGAGTGAAGGGGTATACCATTCGGTATCCCTGCTGAGTCTCGCACCGCTGCTGACCGGAGCGACGCTGGTGATCCCGGTGCTGAAGGAGATTCACAGAATCCAGAAATCCTCCACCCGGATTATCCTGCTGTTCGCTGTAGCCCTGGGATATGGCGCCTTGATCGGGCTGGCCAAGAACGGGATGGGCTCGGTGTACGATCTGGCCAATTATATTGTTCCGCTGCTGCTGCTGCCGTACTTCGCAGTAACCCGGTTCAAGGCCAAGGATATTGACCGGCTGCTCTACGCTTATGCCAACATCGCTGTACTAGTGGCGATCTACGGAATAGTGCAGTATCTGACCGTTCCGCCGTGGGATGCCTTTTGGATGCGAAATGCGGATATGATCTCCATCGGAACCCCTTATCCGCTGGAGGTTCGGGTCTTCTCTACCTTGAATTCGCCGGGTCCGGCGGCTACCTTCCTGGTATTCGCCCTGGTGCCGATGATTCTGGAGAAGAGATGGCAGGGCACGCTGCGCTGGATCGGTGTGCTGCTGGTGGTGATCTGCCTCTTGACTACGCTGGTCCGTTCAGCCTGGCTTGTCCTTCTTGTCATGCTGCTGGTCTATATCGCTTCCTCTTCCTCCAAGGGGAAATGGAAGTCTCTGCTCCAGCTGGTATTCGTTGCGGCCGCACTCTTCTGGATTGTGCCGAAGCTGCCGGGAGCCGAGGGGCTGGTAGCCCGGGTAGAGACCTTGACTTCTGTCTCGGAGGACCATTCCTACAATGAGCGGCTGAGCCTATGGCAGAATATGCTGCCGATGGTGGCTTCCAACCCTGTAGGGCAGGGCATCGGCAGTGTGGGGCAGGGAACGAAGATCGGCAATGCCGGCGAACTTGGTGAATACGGCAATATGGACAACGGAGTGATCGCCTTGCTGCTCACCTTTGGCGTACTGGGAGGGCTATTCTTCTTCAGTGCCCTGGCGGCTGTAGCCAAACAAATTGTGTCCAGGGTGATCAGCAAGGATAACCTTCAGCCGTATTCGCGGCTGGCACTCGCTGCATGGACGGGCGCAGTGGTCAGCCTGGTGTCGGACAATGGGTTCCCCGGACTTAAGGGGTACCTGATCTGGATGCTGGTCGGCCTTGGCCTCAGCGCGAAAGAGATAACACAGAGCAGAAGGAAGGGAAATCCCCATGGAGCAGTTGAACGCAAAATCACTTCCCAATAGCACAGTCTGGTCCTCCTTGAAGCGGTTCTCAAAGAGCAACGACAATAGCTCGGCTGCCGTGAAGACCATGTTTGTCAGCGTATTGATCCTGCTGGTGAATATCCTCACTGGTGTGCTGACAGCCCGTTATCTTGGACCTACAGGACGCGGGGAGCAGACAGCTATGGTGAATTGGTCACAGTTTCTGGCGTTCAGCATGAGCTTCGGCATTCCGTCCGCTCTGATCTACAATGCCAAAAAGAACCCGGATGACGCCGGGGTGCTCTACCGGATGGCACTGCTGCTCGGCATTGTCTTCGGGACAGCCGCAATGATCATCGGCATTCTGGTTCTGCCCTACTGGCTGAAATCCTTCAGCCCGGAGGTAGTGCGCTTCGCGCAATGGTCGATGATTCTGTGCCCTATAGTAGTGGTGTCACAGATTAACAATGCGGCGTATCAGTTCAGAGGCGACTACAAGAAATTTAACTGGATTCGTTATCTGACTCCGCTGCTTACACTGGGCATGATCATCGTTCTGATCCTTGGCGGCTGGATGAACCCGTTCACTACGGCACTGGCTTACCTGGTTCCCGGAGCACCGCTCTTCATCGGAATGACGCTGGTACTGCTGCGCACCTACAGGGTCAAAATGAAGGATGCCTACCTGAACTTCCGCAGGCTGTTCACCTACGGTCTGGGCTCCTACGGCAACGATCTGCTGGGTCAATTCTCTTATTACATTGACCAGATTGTCATTGCCGGGCTGCTGCGGCCCGCTGATCTCGGGCTGTACGCCGTAGCCGTGAGCCTGTCGCGAATGGTGAAGTTCTTCTCCAACTCGATTACGGTCGTGTTGTTCCCGAAGGCTTCCGAGTTGGGCAAGGAGGAGGCGGTAGCCCTTACCTTCAAGGCCTTCCGCATCAGCACCACCTTCACGCTGCTGGGCTCGCTGCTCCTGATGGTGCTTGCGCCACTGGTCATCCCGCTCCTGTACGGCAAGGAGTTCAATGAGGCGCTGACTGTATTCCGACTCTTGCTGCTGGAGGTGACGATCAGCGGAGGAACACTGATTCTGGCCCAGGTGTTCATGGCGCTCGGCAAGCCGAAGTTCGTCTCGATGCTCCAGGGTGTGGGCCTGATCCTCGTCATTCCGCTGCTGTTCCTGCTCGTGCCGAAGTTCGGCCTGTTGGGAGCGGGCGCGGCAATGTTGTCCTCGGCCGTGCTGCGGCTGCTGTTTATTATTCTTAATATCAAATACAACCTGAAGGTGAAGCTTCCCTGGATGTTTATCAACCGGGAGGACATTCAGTGGATGAAGACGACAATGAATTCCTATATCCGCAAGAAACCTAGCGAGACCTAAGACAAAGGAGGAAACCTTCATGGATTCAGTGACAAGTGTGCTTGGCAGCCCGGGCAGTATTCCCATCTCGGCTGTAATCATTGCCCAGGATGACGAAACTCGAATTGCCAAAGCCATTCAGTCCTGCAGGCTATTCGCCGACGAGGTGGTTGTGATCGACGGAGGCAGCAAGGACGGGACGGTGCAGCTGGCGGAGAGCCTGGATTGCCGGGTATACGTCAACCCATGGCCCGGATATGCGAAGCAGAGAGAATTCGGGGTGGAACGTGCCGTCCATGATTGGGTCTTCCTTATCGATACCGACGAAGTGGTCAGCGACGAGCTGGGCGCCGATATTCTGGCCCGCAAGCCTGCGCTGACGGACCCGGGCATAGCGTATTCGCTCTACCGGATTGGTGACTTTCTCGGCAGATGGCTGGACCGGGGCGAATATCTGGTCCGCTTGTACAACCGCAAGCAGTATGGCATCCGCAACAGTCTGGTGCATGAAATGCCGGACGTCTCGGAGGACCGGACGGTCCGCCTGACAGGGACACTGTGGCATCAAGGCTTCCGCAGCATCAATGACCATGTGGCCCGGTTCAATAAATATACCGATCTGGAAGCGCAAAGCGCCTTTGAGAGCGGCAAACCATTCCGGCTCAGCCATCTGCTGCTCCGACCGCCGGCCCGCTTCCTGCAGAAGTATTTCCTGCATGGTCTGTTCAAGAAAGGAATATCCGGCTTCGCGGTTTCCGTATTCTGGGTGATGTATGAATTCATGGTCGGCTTCAAGCTCTACGAATTGAACAGCTCGAGTAAGCTGGCCCAGCATAATGCCAAAGGCCAGAACACGAAAGAAGAAAAAGGAGAGAGAAGTTATGCCGTACAATGACGGGTTGAACATTATGACGACGGGACTCAGCTGGCCCTCCCTGCAGCCCGGCGGACTGAATACGTATTTCAAATCCGTATGCGAGCAGCTCTCCTCCCGCAATCGGGTACATGCGTTGATCTGCAGTCCGGAAACGCCGCCTACCCCTGAGGATTTGATTATCCACAATGCCGGAGACCCCAAGGAGACGATCTGGAAACGCAAGGATGCGTTCCAACGCAAAGCGGCTGATCTAATGGGCAACGGCAGTGGGCGTATTGATATCCTCTACTCCCATTTCGCCCCTTACGGCATTGGCCCCGCGATTGAAGCGAAGAAACGCGGTATTCCCGTGATCATGACCTTCCATGGTCCCTGGAATGAAGAAATGAAGATCGAAGGCCAGGGCATCAAGCACCGGGTCAAGACAACGATAGCGAAATCGATTGAACGCAAGGCTTACAAGCTGGCCGATAAATTCATCGTGCTAAGCGAGACGTTCCGTGACATTCTGCACAAGCAGCATGATGTGCCGCTGCACAAGATCATTATTATACCGGGCGCGGCGAACATCGAACGGTTTGTTCCGGCCACCAACCGGCTGGCGATCCGCAGAACGCTGAATCTGCCGGAAGGCGCCACGACCGTATTCACGGTCCGCAGACTGGTGAACCGGATGGGCCTGCTGCAGCTGCTTGAAGCCTGGAAGCAGGTATCCGAGCGTTTCCCGAACGCGATCCTGCTGATCGGCGGCAAAGGTCCGCTGCGCGGAGAGCTGGAAGAGAAAATCGCCGATTATGGGCTGAGCAACAAGGTGAGGCTGCTCGGCTATATCCCGGACCATGAACTAACCTCGTATTACCAGGCAGCCGACATGTTTGTAGTTCCCTCTCAGGCGCTGGAAGGCTTCGGCCTAATCACCGTAGAGGCACTGGCGACTGGCTTGCCGGTGATGGCGACCCCCATCGGCGGCAACAAAGAAATTCTGCAGGGCTTCCGTCCCGAGCTGCTGTTCAAGAGTGCGGCCAGCGAGGATATGGCTGAAGGCATGATCCATATGCTGAGCAACCGCAAGCTGCTGCCCAGCCGTGAGGAATGCCGGGGGCATGTGCTGGAGAAGTACACCTGGCAGCATGTAGCCGACCAGGTGGAGACGGTGTTCCTTCAAACCTTGGGAAAGGGTGTGGCCGCAGGATGCTAAGAATAGCTTATATCGATCACACCGCCAAATGGAGCGGAGGCGAAGTCGCTCTGTTCAATATTCTTACCAACATAGGTGATCAGATCGACCCGCTGGTAATTCTGGCCGAGGAAGGCACCTTGGCAGAGCGGCTGCGCGATAGAGGCATCGATGTGCGGGTGATTCCGCTGGACGAGAGCATCCGCAGCCGCGGCCGCAATGCCGTGAATCTCGGCGCACTGGCAGCGGCGATGAAGCTGCTGGCCTACGGCCGCAAGCTGGCACCGCTGCTGAAGCAGGAGAAGGTGGATTGTGTACACACCAATTCCCTGAAGTCAGCCTTCTATGGAGCCGTTGCCGCCAAGAAGGCGGGTATCCCGCTGATCTGGCATATCCGTGACCATATCGGTGCCCCTTATCTGAAGCCGGTCGTCGCCAAGGTGATCAGGCTGCTGTCGCGGCTGCTGCCCAATGGCGTCATCGCCAATTCCAAGTCCACGCTGAATGCGCTGGAGCTGCCGCGCTCGAAGAAGACATTGGTGGTGTATTCCGCTTTTGCCAAAGCGATCGGAAGCGGCATCGGCATCCGCGATCAGAAGGACTTCAACGTACTGCTGGTAGGGCGGCTCGCGCACTGGAAAGGCCAGCATGTTGTGCTGGAAGCAGCCAAAGCATTCAAGTACGATCCGCGGGTCAAGTTCTGGCTCGCCGGAGACGCCTTGTTCGGTGAAGAGGAATACAAGCAGGAGCTGCTGCGGAAGATGGACGATGACCTACTAACCAATGTGAGCCTGCTCGGCCATGTTGAGGACATTCAGGGCTTGATGAATAAAGCGGATCTCTTGATCCACACCTCCATAACGCCTGAGCCGTTCGGCCAGGTTATTGTCGAGGGCATGGCTGCGGGACTTCCGGTGATCGCCTCCAATGAAGGCGGACCGGTAGAGATCGTGGTACCCGGAGAGACAGGGCTGCTGATTCAGCCCGGAGATCCGAACCTGCTGGCAGAGTCGATCACCTGGATGCTGGAGCATCCCGAGGAACGCAGACGGATGGCAGATCAGGGCATGCGGCGGGTGAAAGAGCATTTTGTAATCGAGAATACCGTCAAAGACATTGTAGCTTATTATAAGGGACTGCTGGCTGGGACCTGATCCTACGCGGCAGACTTAACGAAGCGGATAGACCTAGCGGCAATGGATTACACAGCAATGCTGAAGAGGATGCTCCATAAAACTTTGAGGATGATTCACATGAAAATTGCGATAGCGCACGATTACTTAATCCAAATGGGCGGAGCGGAACGTGTGGTGGAGGTGTTCCACCAGATGTACCCGGAAGCTCCGATCTTCACGACGGTTTTTAACGGAAGCCGCCTAACTGACAACCTCAAAGACGCGGATATCCGGGCCTCCTGGCTGCAGAAGATTCCGGGTGTGAAGACCAATTTTAAAGGGGTGCTGCCGCTTTATCCCATGGCCATCCGTGATTTGGACTTTCGCGGTTTCGATATCGTCCTTAGCTCCAGCAGTGCTTTTATGAAAAGCATTCAGGTGCCAAAACATACGTTTCATCTTTGTTACTGCCATACTCCAATGCGGTTTGCATGGGATTACGACACTTACATGGAACGTCAGTCGAATTCCGGTCTGTTCAAGAAGATGCTGAAGGTATATATGCAGCAGCTCAAGAGCTGGGATCAGAAGACCTCCAAGAATGTGAATCAGTTCGTAGCCAACTCGTCTGTCGTCAAGAAGCGGATTGAGAACTACTACCACAGAGATTCGGATGTCATCTTTCCGCCCATCAACACTTCACGCTTCAAAAGCTCGGCCAACATCGGCGATTATTATCTGATTGTGTCCCGGCTGGTCTCCTACAAGCGGATAGACCTGGCTGTCGAAGCCTTCAGCCGCAACGGCCTCAAGCTGCTGATTGTCGGCGACGGACCTGACCGCAAGCGTCTGGAGGGCATGGCCAAGGACAATGTGCAGTTTCTGGGCAGGCTGGAGGATGAGCAGGTTACCGGGCTGATGGCCCAGTGCCGGGCGTTTGTTTTTCCGGGAGAAGAGGATTTCGGAATTACCCCGCTGGAAGCCAACGCCGCTGGAAGACCGGTCATTGCCTATCAGGCAGGCGGGGCGCTGGACACGATTGTGCCTTATGTGAACGGCGTATTTTTTCAGCATCAGGAAGTGGAAGACCTGCAGCAGGCGATCAACGAAGTGGAAGCCTATGCCTGGGATATCGGCCAGATTATCGGCCACGCACAGAAATTCGATGAGCAGACGTTTATGGTCCAGTTCAAGCAGTATGTTGAACAGGCCTACGTCAATTTCCTAAAAGGAGGATGAATGTATGAAGCTGGCAGTAATCGGCACCGGCTATGTCGGTCTTGTATCGGGCGTATGTTTCACACTGAATGGTAATCATGTCATTTGCGTCGACAAGGATGAGGATAAGATAAACAAGCTGAACCGGATGGAATCTCCCATCTATGAGCCGGGGATTGAGGCTTTGATCGAGATGAACCTCCGCGAAGGACGGTTGTCCTTCTCCTCCGACCTGAAAGAGTCGGTACGCCGCTCGGATATTGTCATCCTGGCTGTGGGAACACCGTCTCTGCCTAACGGCGAAGCGGATCTGCGCTACATCGAAGGCGCTGCCGCCGAGATCGGCGAAGCGATGGAAGGCTACAAGATCATTATGACCAAATCGACGGTTCCCGTAGGCACCAATGAGAAGATCCGCAACATGATCGCCGCGCACACCAGCCATCCTTTTGACATCGTATCCGCTCCTGAGTTCCTGCGGGAAGGCTCAGCCATCGAGGATACGCTTCATCCGGACCGGATCATTATCGGCCTTGACAATCCGAAGCTTGAGTCCACCATGCGTACGCTGCATAAGGGTTTCACGGAGAATGTATTCGTAACCGACATCCGCAGCGCAGAGATGATCAAATATGCCTCCAACGCCTTTCTGGCCACCAAGATCTCATTCATTAATGAAATTGCGAATATCTGTGAAAAAGTGGGAGCTGATGTAACCGAGGTGGCGCAAGGAATGGGCATGGACCGCAGAATTGGTTCCTCGTTCCTGCAGGCCGGTATCGGTTATGGCGGCTCCTGCTTCCCGAAAGACACCAATGCGCTGATCCAGATCGCCGGCAACGTCGATTATGAGTTCAAGCTGCTGGAATCGGTGGTTGAGGTGAACAAGGGACAGCGGTTTATGATTCTCTCCAAGCTGCATGAATCGCTCGGCAATCTGCGCGGCGCAGTCATCGGCATCTGGGGCCTGGCGTTCAAGCCTAATACGGATGATGTCCGTGAGGCGCCTGCCCGTGAAATCGTTGAAGCGCTGGTAGCCGAAGGCGCCATTGTGAAGCTGTACGATCCGATTGCTGCGGACAATTTCAGACAGCAATATGATCACCCGCAGCTGCGCTGGTGCACGAAGCCGCAGGAAGCGGCGGAAGGCAGCGATGCGGTATGTCTGCTGACCGATTGGAGCGAGTTCAAGGAGCTCAACCTGCATCAGCTGGCCCAGAGCATGCGCCGCCAGGTGCTGATCGACGGCCGCAATGTGTACGGCAAGGAGCAGATTGAAGGCACAGGGCTGGAATACCACTCGGTGGGACGCCCGGCGATGGGCGGTCTCAGCGGCTATTCTCCAAGTGTGGCAGGCGTGGTTTAATTACAGGCTTCTACAATATGCTTCACCTAATCCATGAGGAGGGTTCACTTATGAAACTGGTACTTTTGTCAGGCGGTTCAGGAAAACGGTTGTGGCCTTTGTCCAACGATTCACGTTCGAAGCAATTCCTAAAGGTACTGGAAAACCCCGCAGGTGAACCGGAATCGATGGTTCAGCGGGTATGGAGACAGCTTCAGGAAACCGGCATGGCGGATTCCAGTTATCTGGCCACAGGCCGCAGCCAGGTGGAGATGATCCAGAGCCAGCTGGGGCATGACGTTCCGATTATTGTGGAGCCGGCGCGGCGGGACACATTCCCGGCAATTGCGCTGACAGCGGCCTATCTGTATTCGGTGGCTGGTGTATCCCCGGCCGAGACGGTAGCGATCCTGCCGGTGGATCCCTATGTGGAGGCTTCCTTCTTCCAGGCGGTGGCCCAGCTGGAGCAGACCATGCAGGATAGCGGGGCGAATCTGGCCCTGATTGGCGTGGTGCCGGAGCACGCGTCGGAGAAATACGGCTATATTATCCCTACCAGCGCCGAAGCCGGGCCGGGCGGGTACATGCAGGTCAGTCATTTTCAGGAGAAGCCGGAACGTAAGCAGGCCGAAGAGCTCATAAGCCGCAATGCCTTGTGGAACTGCGGCGTGTTTGCCTTCCGCTTGGGGTATCTGCTTGATATCCTGCAGCGCAAGGGGCTGCCGCTGAATTATGAAGAACTGCAGAAGCAATATAAGCTGCTGGCGTCGATCAGCTTCGACTACGAAGTGGTAGAGAAGGAAGAGAATATCGTGGTGCAGCCGTACGACGGATTCTGGAAAGACCTTGGCACCTGGAACACTCTGACCGAGGAGATGACCAGCAACCATGTGGGCAAAGGATTTGTGACCGCCGATTCGGAAGGTACCTGCCTGATCAATGAGCTGGATATTCCAATCACGGTGATCGGGGCGAAGGATCTGATCATTGCTGCCAGCCCGGACGGCATTCTGGTGACCCACAAGGCGGAAAGCCCGAGAATCAAGGAAGTGCTGAAGGCTTTTGAACAAAGACCGATGTACGAGGAGCGCCGCTGGGGCCATTATAAAGTGATTGATTATGTGAAATATGATGAGGGCAATGAGGTGCTGACGAAGCGGATTTTTATCTCCGAGGGCAAGAACATCAGCTATCAGCTGCATCACAAGCGCAGTGAGATCTGGACAATCGTCAGCGGAGAAGCGAGCATTGTGCTGAATGAGAAGATGCATAATGTGAAGGCGGGCGATGTGGTCCGTATTCCGCAGGGCACTAAGCATGCGATTCTGGCGGTGACGGATATGGAGTTTATTGAGGTCCAGACTGGCTCGGAGCTGGTGGAAGAGGATAATATCCGCATCACCCTGAACTGGGAAGATATCGAATTACAGCAGTTTATATCTTAGGTCCAAACTAACTATTTAAACAAATAAAACGGATTCAAAACAGGTCTTAAGCCTTATTTTTCGAAATTAGTCAATTAATGACCTAAATAAAAACTAAATAGAGTCGATACTTACGGTTAGAGGGATCAATCCTTCAATAACGATAAAGGCAAACCTGTCGAAAGACTGGGACGCAAAGCTATAGGGCCTTCGCAAGAGTGGCAGCCTGGCTACCGAAAGGAAGAGATGAAATTGAGATCTTACCGCACGTATCGACTATTGTTTATTGTGGCCGCTGTTGCCTTATTTATGACTGCTATTCCCTGGGGCAGAGGGATGATTCCTTCTGTAGATGCAGGGGCTCTAAATTCCATGCCCCCCGTAAACCGTGAAGCTTCCCCCCAAGCAGTTAAACTACTAGAATATCTGAACGCTGTGTCCGGACAAGGCATTCTTGCCGGCCAGCATGACTACCTGGAGAGCCCGGACGAGATGAACAACAAGCTGAAGAATACAAGCGGACAATATGCTGCGCTTCACGGCTATGAGCTGGGAGGAATCAGCGGGCAAACCGAAGGCACCTTGGCCTGGCAGCGCCAGAATGTGGTGAACAGTGCGATCAACTGGAACCGAAACGGCGGGATTGTAGCGATGACCTTCCATGCCAATCTGCCCGGAACCTCTTATGACTGGTCCAATGTGCATAGAGGGCTTAGTCAGAGCGAATTCAATAAATATGTAACTCCCGGCACTCCTCAGTATAATAACCTGATTGCCCAGCTAGACAAGGTCGCGGTATCTCTCAAACGCTTGCGTGATGCCGGTGTACCGGTATTGTGGAGACCCTACCATGAGATGAATGGCGACTGGTTCTGGTGGGGCCGCAAAACGAACTTCCCTGACCTGTGGAATATTATGTATGACCGTTTTGTTAACGTTCATAAATTGAACAATTTGCTGTGGGTGTGGAATCCGAATGCGCCTAATGTATGGTCTGATCCCTACTCCCATTCCTATCCGGGGGCGGATAAGGTGGACATTCTTGCAGCAGACATATACGAAAATGATTACCAGCAGAACTATTATGACAGCCTGCTCAGTCTGGCCGCCGGCAAGCCGATTGCCATTGGGGAGAACGGAGAAATGCCGGATACCGCGAAGCTGCTGCAATCGCAGAGCGAGTGGGTATATATGATGAACTGGGGAAAGATGTTATATGAAAAAAACAGCACGGAAACCATCCATGCTTTCATGAACAGTAGTTATACGCTGACCCGGGATAAATACAAATCGGGGGTGCTCCCGACTGCTACGGCAACTCCAGCGGCAACACCGGTGGTGACAGCCACGCCTGCACCTACACCTACACCTACACCAACCACTGCTCCGAGACCTGTGGTTACGGCAGCACCTTCACCAACTCCCATGCCTGTAGACGGTAATCCGGTAGTTCCGGCCAGCGGGCTTACGGGCGAATACTTCAGAAATATGCAGTTTAGCGGAACGCCAGTACTGGTGCGCAATGATAAGAACATTGATTTCAACTGGCGTCAGGGCGCGCCCGATTCATCGCTTGGCGTGGATTACTTCTCCATTCGCTGGAGCGGCCAGATTAAGCCGCTCTACAGTGAAACCTATCAGATCTATACGGCATCGGATGACGGTATTCGCGTCTGGATGGACGACAGCCTGATTATCGACAGCTGGACTAAGCAGAGCGGCACCGAGCGAATGGGCACGATTGCCCTGCAAGCCGGGCAACTGCATAACATCAAGGTGGAGTATTACGAGAACCAGGGCGATGCCCGCATGAAGCTGATGTGGCAGAGTCCCAGCCAGGCGAAGGTAACCGTTCCGGCGAGCGCATTGTTTAACGGGGCAACTTCTGCTGCGAATTCGCTTGAGATGGCTGTATCCACGCCTGCGCCTACGCCCGTACCAACAGCTGAACCGACCTTAGTGCCCACGCCTACACCAACTGCAGCACCAACACCGGACTCAACGCCTGCACCGGTACCAGCCGCAGCGCCAACACCGGTCCCCGCCGAAAGCTTACCGCCGGTTATGGAAGCTCAGCCTGAGCCAATGCCATTGCCGATGCCAGAGCAGGCTGCATCTCCCGAAGCTGCCGCTCCTGCCGCTAACGGTCTGTATGGCGAATATTTCAGCAATATGCAGCTGTCGGGCAGCCCGGTGCTGATGCGTGAAGATGCCAAGCTTGATTTCAACTGGCGGCAAAATTCGCCGGACCCGTTGCTCGGGATTGATTTCTTCTCCGTTCGCTGGAGCGGACTGATCAAACCTGAGTACAGTGAAACCTACCAGATTTATACCACATCAGATGATGGCATCCGAGTCTGGGTGGACGGCAGCCTGATCATCGACAGCTGGACCAAGCAGAGCGGCACCGAACGTGTGGGTGAGATCAGTCTAAGCGCAGGCCAGCTGTATGAGATTAAGGTTGAATATTATGAGAACCAGGGTGATGCCAGAGTGCGTCTGATGTGGGAAAGCGCCAGTCAGTCCAAAGGAACCGTACCAGCGAGTGCGCTGTTCCTTCCTGCAGGTGTTTGACTTACAGCCGCTTAGAAGGAGGAATACTTTGAAGAATTACCGTAAATATATGCTGTTGACGACCCTATTGCCGGTTATTCTTATGGTGACCCTATTACACTGGACAGAGGCGAGGAATCTGACAGAGTCAGGGGATATCACCTTGACGGAAGTCAAGGTTCCCGCATCTGCGCCGATAGCTCCCGTAAATCCCGAAGCATCCGATGAAGCCAGTGAGCTGCTGCGTGATTTGGTCAATTTAAGCGGCAAGGGAATCCTCTCCGGCCAGCATGATTACTTGGAGAGCCCGGATGAATTCAACAGCAAGCTTAAGAGCGCTACAGGCAAACAAGCCGTGCTGCACGGCTATGAGCTGGGAGCATTGAATAACCAGTCCCCGGCAACCATTGCCGCCCAGCGTCAGGCAGTTGTAGCCAGCGCAATCAAATGGCATAAAGACGGCGGCATCGTGGCGATGACTTTTCATCAGAGCCTGCCCGGCACCTCTCCGGAATGGTCCAGGGTTCAGATGAATCTGAGCCAGGCCAAATTTAATGCCTATGTCACACCAGGTACTAAGGAATATCAGAGCCTGGTGGCGGAGCTTGATGATATCGCCGAATATCTGGGGGAGCTGCGTGATGCGGGTGTACCTGTAATGTGGCGGCCCTATCATGAGATGAACGGCGGCTGGTTCTGGTGGGGCAAGAAGAACAATTTCGAAGTACTCTGGAACATTATGTATGAACGGTTTACCGATGTGCACAAGCTAGATAATCTGCTGTGGGTATGGAATCCGAACGCGCCGACCAAGGAGGCCGATCCGTATGCGCCGTATTATCCGGGAACGGATAAGGTAGATGTACTGGCTGCCGATATCTACAACAATGACTTCAGACAATCCTATTACGACAACCTGCTTAAACTTGCCGACGGCAAGCCGATTGGCATCGGCGAGAGCGGAGAGCTGCCTGACCCGGCTATGCTGGCCAAGAAACAGAGCCAGTGGGTTTATATGATGACTTGGGGCAAAATGCTGACCGAGAACAACAACATGCAGCAGATTAAGAGCTTTATGGGCAGCAATTATACCGTGTCCCGTGAAGATTTCGTGCGCACGGAACAAGCCGCTATAGCTCCGGTCTCCCGCAATGGACTGACCGGCGAATATTTCAACAATGCGGAGCTGTCCGGGACAGCTGCAGTCATTCGCAAGGACAGCAATATTGACTTCAATTGGCATGGGGAAGGTCCGGCAGAGGGAATTGGCAAGGACAGCTTCTCCATCCGCTGGATAGGAAAGGTCAAACCCGTGTACAGCGAGAAATACACCTTCTCTGCTTCATCCGATGATGGAGTGCGGGTCTGGATCGACGGGAAGCTGGTTATCGACAGCTGGCAGAACCAGAGCGGTGTTGGTCGTGAAGGCAGTATTACTCTGACTGCAGGCACGCTGTACGATATCAAAGTGGAATATTACGAGAACCGAGGAGACGCAAGCATCCGGCTGCAGTGGAAAAGCGCACGCCAGAAGCAGTCGATTATCCCGCAGAAGGCTCTTTTTCTAAAATAGAAGCAGCTTCATAGGAAGACATTCTGACATTCCGAAAGAAAGCGAGGACATGGACATGAGGAAAAGGACCAGACCAAAGACCAGAATCAAACCTATAAAGCTATTGCTCAAATTCGCAGCTCTGACCGTTCTGCTTCTATTGTCCATCTCAGTGTTCGGACGCGGCGGGACGCCCCATGACGAGGTGGTGGAGGATGCCGGACTGGCTGACCTCCCGGTGGCTGACGATGCCGGGCCGGAGCTTCCGGAGGGCGAGTTCCTGTGGAAGCTGGGCACACACGATGAATCCGCGCGAGAATTCACAGCCGCCAAATCCTCTGCTTCCCCGAAATCTGCCATCACGATTACATCGGCAACGCCTAAATCTTCCGTTCTTCAGCAGCTGCCCTCCGGGCTGAACGGGTCTACCCAGCCTGAACTGCGGATCTCGTACCAGCTCGATAAGATCCCGGCAAACGGGGTCTTATTTCGCGTAAGCATTACCGATGCCTACAAATCGGTTCCGCAGATGAGCGTGTTCTCCAACCGGCAGCTGTCAGGGATTATCCAGATCGCCGGAGTATCGGGGACAGACAATAAATTCAGCTTCCGCAAAACCTATGAGCTGTATATCCCCAAGGAGCAGCTGCAGAAGGGCACCAATGAGCTGAAGCTGCAGACAGCCCGCGGGATCTACTCCTCGGAGAAGGAGGACCCCTATACGTGGTGGACCTGGGATAACCTCAGCCTGGAATCCTTGAAGACTCCGATCAAGGAGCCGATTCACGGCAGTTATATCCAGACGGGGACTATGGTTAACAATAAGCAGTTTTATTTCGATGAAGGTGCAGTGAACCATCTGCCCTATATTATGAAATGGCTGGGTGTAGCTTACAGCGGCAACATCATGCGTACCAGCTGTGCCAGTGATGTCGGCCGCTCCTGCTCCAATATGGAAGATTACTACAAGGTATTGCAGGATTACAACATGGAGGCGGTTGCCCTCTACCTGCATACCGGTGACATCAAGCTGAATGCCGACGGCTCTTTGCCGGAGGATGCTGAGAAGAAGCTTACGGAATATTTCCAGAAGTATAGCCGCTATTTCCAGTATTATGAGGTGGATAATGAGCCCGGGCTGTTCAACCGTTCCAAGGCGGTCAATCTGGCCATTGCGGAATGGCTGAACGGGAAGGGCAAGGAACTTGCCCCGCATCTGAAGACAGTGGCGCCGGGCTGGGCTTATTGGCCAGGCTTCAGCGAGGATTCCTGCGGGAATCAGAAGAAAGGCGGGGCACAGCAGTGCGGAGACCCGGACGGGTGGGAGCGTGATCCAAAACAGCGTATGGAGCTGGAAGAGGTTACGGATCTGACCAACGGCCACTCCTACGGCGAGTCCTACATCTTCAGCGGCGGCGGAAGTTTCACCGAGAATCTGAAGACCTTTGGCGGAGCTGCCGACGGACTCAGCAAAAAAATGCTTACTACTGAATTCGGCACCTCCGACAGCCATGTCGATGCCTATCAATATGGTGCTTCCGAGCCGACAGCTGCTGTCTTCGACCGAATTATGCGCGGGCATATCGGCTATGCAGACATGTTCGTGCAGCATGCCGCATTCTTCAAGGAGTTCAGCCTGTTCAAATATGGCTTTAGCCTGGAGGGGCATGATCCAGCCAAGACGGAAATCTATTATACGAAACCAAACGAGGAATCGCGTGTCAGTATTATGAGAAGATTAAGTGTGGCTTATGCCACGCATGGCACGCCGTTAAGCTACCAGATCACGAACAAGGAGGCTCTGTTGGACAAGCTGGTATATGTTCGTGCGGTGGATACTTCTACCCTTAAACCGCTTGCGGGCAGCGGCGCGACCTCCAACAAGGTGCTGGTGAACCTCGTCAATTTCGAGGACACGCCCCAGACCGTAACGGTAGACGTGGCAATGCCGAAAGAAACGGTGTATGAAGGTGAACGTTTCGGCAGCGGGGATACCTATGAACAAGCACGGAGATATGTAACAGGACTGAAGGCTTCGCCTACACTGCGTTTCCAGGAAACGCTGAAACCGGGCGAGGCTGTACAGTATATTCTGCAGCCGTCATCTGAGATGACGGCTGCAGCTCCGAAAGGGCTGAAAGCGACGGCGGCCAAAGGGCTGACCGTCAAGCTGAATTGGCTGGAGGCGCCGGGAGCAAGCTATGAGCTGCTGCGCGCCGATGGCCCTGGAGAAGTGCTGAAGGTGATTGCAGCAGGAATTAAGGATACGCAGTTTATCGACCGGAATCTCCAGGAGGGCAACCTCTACACCTATGCCGTCAAAGCAACTAACTCACGGGTCATGTCGCAGACGCTGCAGATTACGGCCACCGGTCTTGTTCCGCTGGATCGCGGAGCGTGGAAGGTGACCTCTAATGTGAATACTCAGGGCTCGAAGCCTGCCAGCGCCATTGATGGCGACCTGCATACGCGCTGGGATAGCGGCAAACATCAGGCATCAGGCGAGTATTTCCAGATAGACATGGGTGAGGCTCATACCATCGAAGCCCTGGATCTGGACATTTCCCTCTCAACCTACGACTATCCGCGGGGATATGAGATTTATGTCTCTGACGATGCAGCTAGCTGGAGCAGAATTGCTTCTGGCAAAGGCAAGCTGGGTGTCTCAAGAATAGAATTTTCCCAGGTGAAGACGCGGTATGTCCGAATCGTGCAGACTGGCTCAGGAGGCAACTACTGGTCGATTCAGGAACTGGAGGTGCTCTCACGGGAATCATAGCATAACCTGGAAGAAACCTCCGCAGAATACTCTGCTGGGGTTTTTTTGAAAATATAATAATTTATAGATTTAACGACATAAATTAATCTTCTATTTCGGCTCAATCTAAAAATCAGCGGTTGACTATACGAGTGAACAGAGCGGAGGGCCTTACGGGATTCTGGAAAAACGGTAGTGTTCGCTTCCTTAGAAAGCTAAAACCTCTATCAGAAGGCAAGGGGCCTTACGTAGTAACCTATACCTCATCAAATAAGCCTCTCTTCCGCTATAGGAAGAGAGGCTTATTCTCACATTTCGTTACTGCTTAGGATTCAGCCAGGATTTAGAGTGTTGCCCTGGAACCTCCGGAGTAATTAGATGCGAAACTGCAACTAATTTCCGCCGAAACACCCATTATCGGGATAATAAGTGCATATCTGCAACTAAATTCGAGTAAAGCAAGCTTATTACGCTCAAAATCCTAAATTAGGTGCGTTTTCGCACTTATTTCCTCCAACACAGAAAAAAACGGCTAAATAGATGCAGTTTCGGTTACTACTTAGAACCCTGCGAGGATATAGAAGGTTTACTTGCGAAGGTTAGGGGATCGCACTACCGAAATCCCAACCCTCCCCACCCGAACTTCAGGTAACCTACGTGCTAACGGACCGTATAGCTCTTATTTCCTCATTCCTGCGATGGTTTGGAGTCTAGCGGACCGCATAGCCTCTATATCGGAAAAACAGGCCTTACCTAGTGGGGTTCGGCTTGAATAGGGGCTCCTGAGTCCGTTAATAGTCTGAAAGGTAATCGCTGGTTACCGGCGACAGCCTTCCTTTGTTATGCTTAGCCTCCTTGTCGCGTGGTGTGGTATGACAGGCTCGAACGAGTAATACATGGAAAACAAGGGGGCTCTAAGTAATAACCAGTTTCGCAACTAATTCTTTGGACTGGACATATGAGACTATATAAGATGAACTTAAGAATGAAACGGTGGAGTTGTCAGAATGCCTGGTGCATAGGGCTACCCGAACAACTCGAATATAACATTCTTAAGTTCACGTTCTATATCATGGAACTGAATCTGCAGGTTACAATCAGGAAATCGGGCTTTAACAGCGATCGGAAGAACCCTCCGAACCCGTAGCGGGCATCATTCACAAGGGGCCAACCGCTGATTTTGATTTTGAGCCTCTATTTCTCGCAGAAACGGATACCGTCTCTTGCAGAGGACGGCGAAGCCGTTGCGTATTGAATATCCGGGCTTGTTCATACTATTCCTTGTCTGAGCAGACAGGAAAGGCGTGAGATATCGCAATGATCCATCTTGCAGACCAGCTTGTTTTCCTTCAGAGGAAGCTTGTGTAGCTTTTCCTTCCACAGCTGGGTTATTTATGGCAATTTCGCAAGCAAGTGGCCTTTTGTGACAGAGCTAACAGGTATGGGGAGTGGCTGTAGCTTATGCTAGAATCTGCAGCAACATGAGTAACTGAGTGGTTGCAAAAGAAGATTATTTATGTTAAATTGTATATAGATTTAGATTGAGTCTAAATACAATAACATATAGACACTAACCAAGGAGGTTTTTAATGATGAGTATCCAAACGAAGAGCCACACTGAATTGCATGTTGCCTTGAACCGCCAGACAGCCAACTGGTCCTTGCTGTACGTGAAGCTGCACCACTATCACTGGTACGTCAAGGGATCGCATTTCTTCACCCTGCATGAGAAATTCGAAGAATTCTATAATGAAGCCGCCGGTTATGTGGATGAATTGGCAGAACGCCTGCTGGCTATTGGCGGACAACCTGCATCTACGCTGAAGCAATACCTGGAGCTGTCAGCGCTGCAGGAAGCGAAATCCGGCCAGGATGCCAAAGAAATGGTGGCCGAGCTGGTCAGCGATTATTCCGCTGTCGCCACAGAGCTGCAGTCAGCCATCGCTGTTGCTGAAGAGCTTGGCGATCAGCCAACCGCCGACCTGCTGATCGGAATCCGCAGCAATGTGGAGAAACACGCCTGGATGCTGAACGCTTACCTGGCTTAATAGCGCCTGACCGGCGGGCATGCTCAGCCCAGCCCGCAGTTCAGCTCATAAACAAATCGCTCTGCTTGAAATGGATGCCTCCATTACAGCAGAGCGATTTTTTTGAAATATAAGAATGTATATGTTTCACGCTATCCATTATCCTTCTATTTCTCGCAGAAACGGATACCGCCTCTTACAGAGGGCGGCGAAGCCGTTTCTACTTGAAATATAAGAATGTATAGGTTTCACGCAATCCATTATCCTTCTATTTCTCGCAGAAACGGATACCGCCTCTTTCGGAGGGCGGCGAAGCCGTTTCTACTTGAAATATAAGAATGTATATGTTTCACGCAATCCATTATCCTTCTATTTCTCGCAGAAACGGATACCGCCTCTTACAGAGGGCGGCGAAGCCGTTTCTACTTGGCTAACATAAAGACTGCTGCCGCTACTCAACCCATTACTGAGAGGAACACCAGTCAAACCAGTGTGTGCCATAAAATAAGGGATAAATCCTCTAAATTTAGCTCGTTCAGCCATATGAGGCGCAAAATAGTGTATAAATCCGTTACTCCTTAGGTCCAGGCAGAAAATTCTACCGCTAGTTCACGGCTATATAAGATGAACTTAAGAATAGAGTAGTGGAGTTGTCAGAAAGCCTGATTCATAGGGTTTCTTGGCAACTCCGTATGTAACATTCTTAAGTTCACGTTCTATAAGGCCCTAATTTGCTCCAAACACCCTTCGATTCGGCGGTTTTGAGCTCAATACAGGCTATACAGTCCGTTACTTGAAATGGCAGATGGGGGAGGACGGGGTTTCGACTTTGAACGCTCAAACCTATAGAGGGAAGGCGGGAGGCCTAAGTAGTAACCTAAATCCGTTATTTTCACCACGCCCATCCAGTTCTGCCCCCGCAAGGCCGGCGGTCATTTAATGAACACGCCGCCAAAAGGCAGGGCTTCGCGCAGGAAACGTTTGATGATTCCGTCTTCGCTGTTGTCACGCTCGAAGCGGCGGCTCTGCCTGCCCGCCTGAAACAGCACAGACCCATGTCCGGTCATTTTCCAATGATAGCTCATATGCTGACTGGCCAGATGGTTGCCGTATACGGTAAGCTCCAGCTTGGCATTCTCGGGATAGGCGACGATGCTGCCCGCGTCCACATACAGCGGCTCGAACGGGTCGAGCTCCGCTTCACAGACTGTGCCTTCGGTCAATATACCGATGCTGCCTTTGCCGGAGAACTTGACCTTTACAACGTCACGCGTGATGAACATATTCTTGATGCTCAGCATCCGAGTCTGCATGGTAATCCCTTCACTGTAATAGAACAGATGTCTGAAATCATAGAGCAGATCGCTTTTGCCATCCAGCTGCATGGTTTTGACCCGGTAGCCGGGAGGCAGCGCAGCCACGAATCTGCAGGGACCGGAGAGGTCCGAGCGGATCAGCTTGCGTTTGCGGTAGATGCCTTTAACATCCATAATTCTATCTGCGCGGCCGGAAGAAGGGCCCTGGTAGGCGATAATCTGCTGCGGGTGAAGAACATGAACCTCTTCGTGTTCGGCAATGGTAAAAGCGACTGCCTGTCCGCCTCCGCCGTCGCCTTCATCCTGGATATCGACGTTCATCGCTCACATTCCTTCCCTAGTTCATTATAGCAGCCGGTCCCCTCTGCGAGAGCGGTGGCGCATCCCGAACCTTATCAGTCGAATCAGCACGAAATAGCCAAGTACAAGGCCGATTCCGGTAAAAATAGTAACCTTAATCCGGTTGAGATAACTCTCGCGTGCCGCCCGGTCATCCCTTAATTCATCTACCATTTGCGTCAGCTGGCGGTTCTGCTCCTGCAGTGCAGCATTCTGGGACCGGTAGGTCTCCATCTCCTGCTGCGTTTGTCCCAACTGGTTCATCGTGTTGCCAAGCTCGTCTTTGGTCTGCTGCAGTTCTTCCATCGTCTGCTGGTAGCTGTCCTGCAGCTTGTTGACTTCTCCGGGTAGTTCGGAGAAGGTTTCCAAACCATTATATAAATCATTTAAATAGTTGGCATTGGCCGCAGGGGCCGGAAGGCTCAGCGAAATTCCCAGCACAAGCAGAAGCGGGCAGAGCAGTCGTATAGATCTGCGGATAATCATAGAGTTATTCATTCATAGTCACCACCTGCATAGGCTATTATTTCTTAAAATATAAGGATTTATATGTTTTACGCTATCCATCATCCTTCTATTTCTCGCAGAAACGGATACCTGAAAGCGATACGTAGGATCGCTGCTTCGGAAGCATACGCTTTGCAGAGGACAGCCTGCCGTTTCTACTTATTATTCTATCATAGCTGGACACCGTCCGACAGCTTGTGCATACGGCATGGATTAGAATTGAGAAGCCCCTCCAATTATCGTATACTTTGACGGAAGGGAGGCTGCAAACTATGAATAAATGGCTTACAACGCTGCTGATTCTGGCCGGGTCGGCACTGTTAACCCGCTGGATTCCGTTCTCTTCGTTATTCCGCAATCTGGATACCATGGTCCATGAATTTGGCCATGCGCTGGCTACGCTGCTGCTCTCAGGACGTGTGCTGCGAGTAGAGCTGTATATGAACCATAGCGGAGTTACCTATTCAGCCATTCAGGCCGGGGGCAAGGCCATTGTGCTATCGCTTGCGGGGTACCCGTTTGCCTCACTATTCGCCTTGCTCCTATTCTATCTGTACCGGAAAGGGCAACAGAACTGGGGACTCATATTGTCTTCGGCCATCGCCATTATGATGCTGCTGCTGTACGTTCGCGGGAGCTTTGGCATGATCTGGCTGGCAGGGTTCATCCTGCTCAATCTACTGATGCTCTTTCCGTGGAAGAAAGCCAGCCGTTATTATTACTTATTCCTGGCTTTTCTGACACTGGAGGAATCGGTTATGGGCACTCTTTATCTGGTCTATGCGGCTGTAACTTCGCCGTCAAGGGCCGGCGATGCCGCCAATCTGGCCCGGCTTACCCCGGTACCCGCCCTATTCTGGGCACTGCTGTTTCTGATGATTTCGCTGGTCTGTGCTAAGCTCGCGCTGCAGCAGTTTTTCACGCGCGAACGGGTACGCTCAAATACAGTGAAGGCAACTAGGTGAAATATCGGAAATATTTCGACATGATTAGACAAAGAAAGTTGTTTTTTGAAAGGGTCAATCTACTAATAAGGTAGGTGGCCCTTTTTTTGTCGATATTCTGAAGCCGAACATATATTCCATGACAAGGAGTTGTCCGCCAATATTGGTACATTAATAGAAGACCCAAAAATTAGAAAGAGGTGTAAATATGCAAGCCAGTATTCAACCCGTTTTTACATGGAGCCAGGAGCGTATCTTTGCAGGAGGAGCGCGTAATATAGCTCTGCTTGTCGAATGGAAAGGAATTACCCAGAATGAGCCTCAACGCAAGCAGAGCCGCAAGGTAGTGGCCCGTGAGATTGAGCTAAGAATTTGGCTGGAATCCCACGTCCGGCTGTCGGGATGCCACGGCTGTGAAATTGAGGCAGGAGAGGGGCGATCACTGCTCCTAAAGCTTGGTAAAATACATGCAGGACAACGCAAGTTTATCGGCTTTGAATTTATTCTCAGCCCTATGGCTGTCGGCAAACATGATGCGTTATGGCTGCAATGGCAATACAAGCAGCCTTCGGTGGAGCGGATTCGTGAGCTGCCCGTCCAAAAACTGGGTCTCGAATACACCCGCCACACCGACGTGCTCACAGTTTCTCACAGCTTCCATGTCGAGAAACATCTGGAGCTGTTGAAAACGGCCAAGGTGCTGGAGGAAGTGATGGTCCTGCAGAGCACAGGCCGGCAAACTTGTGCGTATGATAAGCTCCGTACCCAGGCCGACCAGTTGCTGCTGCTGGCTACACGAAGTGGTGATATGCAGTTGCTTAAAGAAGCGGAGACGCTATACAAACAGCTGGACAGTGTGCATAAAGCACACAGCAAAGCGGCGGGAGAGAATGAGGTCTGAAGCTTATACATAACATATTTCTTTCGCTTTTGTGAAGATGGACTGAGCGTTAATGTTATATATAAATGGGGTAATATAGTAAAATAGTTCTATTATATTATTTCTGATCTTGGTTAAGATTACCCGGATTATAGATATATATAACTAGTCTATTCTAAAATAATGGTTCTATTTTACCATGAATCAAGGGGAATTGAATATGACAGACCGATTAATTCGGCTGATGCGCATTATTACGCTGGTTCAAGCGAAGCCTGGAATTCTAGCGCGCGAGCTGGCAGAACGCTGCGGCAACAGCGAAAGAACGATATACCGGGATATGGATGCGCTGAGTGCAATGCATATCCCTATCACTCACCTGGGACACGGGAAAGGCTATGCTTTTATTGGGAATTTTGCGCTTTATCCGCTGGATTGGTCGGAGGAGGAAGCGGCTGGTTTTTCCCAGTTCGGCCATACGCTGAATGAGATCAGACCTCTGCTGCCAGCGGGATTCGAAGGGGCTTACGAAAAGGTAATGGCAGCAGATTATAAGTATAGGGCGGAGAGGGAAGAAACTATGGAGAGTGTGAGGAGGGAAACTGGATTTCCCTGGATTGAGCGAAGGGGCTCCCGTACTGAATTTAAGTATTTTTTAGCTGAAATTCTGGTTGCCGTCTATAAACAAAAAAGTATCCAGGCTGACTATAGCGAAAATGCCTCTATAGAAAAAAGTATTCAGATCGACCCTTATTGCCTGGTTCCGCTGGAAAATCGTTTTCATCTGATCGGTTACTGTCATCAATATAAAGGCATCCGCACTTTCCATCTGGGAGGGTTCTCCACTGTGAAGGTGTTGGGCCATACGTTCTCCAAGGCAAAGTTTGATCTGAAGCAGTTTATGGAGCAGAAGTGGTCACTGGATCAGGACAGTCTTCAACTGGAATTTAAAGTCAGATTCTCAGAACGGATGATGGAATGGATCAAGCAAGAGAATATGCTCATCAAGCCAAGCAAGGTGGACCGCCAGGGCCGTTATGTTTATTTCAAGGTTTCAGTAGAGCAAGATATAGAATTTGTGCGCTGGATCATGCGTTTTGAAGAGGAAGCAGTGATCATTGAGCCTGTACACTATCGGGAATTACTCAGAAATCAGCTGGAAAAGTGGCTGTCAATCTACAAATAGCGCAATTCTTCTACAAAACGGATGCTTTTATTCCAACAATTTCTATGGTGTTAGCTAAACATACAAATATTTCTTGTATACCCATGGTTTATATAGTAAGTTATACATTATATAACATATATATAGCTTTGCGAAAGAAATTCAACTCTTTTTATGTTAGGTTTGGGTTAACGAAGTTCTCTTTATGAGACTTTGTATTACATTATTGACCTTAGTTTAATTTTTAATGGAAAAGAGGGGTCGGCTTGATCCAGCCTATTCTGAAGATTGAGAATTTGCATACTCATTTTTTCAGTGACCGCGGCGAAATTCCTGCCGTAGACGGAGTGAATCTGTACATTAATCCAGGTGAGGTTCTGGGTGTGGTAGGGGAATCGGGCTGCGGCAAAAGCGTCACCTCGCTGTCCATCCTGGGGCTGGTTCCAAGCCCGCCGGGCCGGATCGTGGATGGGCGGATTCTGTTCAAGGGCAGGGATATCGTTCCGCTGAAGGAAAAGGAAATGCGCAAGATCCGTGGCGACTCCGTATCAATGATATTTCAGGAGCCGATGACCTCGCTGAATCCGCTGTTTACAGTAGGACAGCAGATTATGGAGACTGTGAGGCTACACCGCGGCCTCTCCAGAAAGGAAGCACGTGCGCATGCCATTGAGATGCTCGGCAAGGTGGGCATCCCCCGGCCGGAGGCGATCATTGATGAGTATCCCCATCAGCTGTCAGGCGGTATGCGCCAGCGGGTGATGATTGCAATGTCCATCTCCTGCAGCCCGGAGCTGCTGATTGCGGATGAACCGACAACGGCACTGGATGTGACGATTCAGGCGCAGATTCTGGACCTGATCCGCAGGCTGAATGAAGAACAGGGCACCGCAGTTATGATGATTACCCATGATCTTGGAGTTGTAGCCGAGATGTGCCACCGCGTTGCCGTCATGTATGCCGGCAAGGTGGTAGAGGAAGGCAGCGTACGTGATATTTTCAAGAAACCGCTGCATCCGTATACCCGCGGGCTGATTCAATCCGTGCCCAGAATGGATGTGGAACTTGAACGGCTCTATTCGATTCCCGGGAATGTGCCGATTCTCAGCAATGAGCTGCAAGGCTGCCGCTTCGCTCCGCGTTGCTCGAGTGTTATGGAAATCTGCCATCGGTCGCTGCCCCAGCTAACCCTGCAAGAGGAGCAGCACAGCTGCAGATGCTGGCTGCACGACAGTGAACAGGAGGATGCTGTATGAGTGAGAGTTTGCTCGAGGTTAAGAATCTCAAGAAGTATTACCCGATCACCAAGGGATTCTTCAACAGGGCACAGGGCTATGTCAAAGCGGTGGATGATATCTCATTCGCGGTGAAGCGCGGCGAAACCTTTGGACTGGTAGGGGAGAGCGGCTGCGGCAAGTCCACAACCGGCCGGGCGCTCCTGCGTCTGATCGAGCCGACGGCAGGCGAGGTCTGGTTCGAGGGACAGGAGATCACCAAGCTGTCGCTGGAACAGATGCGCAAGCAGCGCCGGGAGATGCAGATTGTATTCCAGGACCCGTTCTCTTCGCTGGATCCGCGCAATACCGTGCAGCGGATTCTGGAAGAGCCGATGATCGTGCATGGCGTAGGGAATGCCAAGGAACGCCGGGCGGCAGTGGAAAGGCTGGCGGATGTTGTGTGTCTTGCCAAAGAGCATCTGCAGCGCTATCCGCACCAGTTCTCGGGCGGACAGCGCCAGCGGATCGGGATTGCCAGGGCGCTTGCCCTGCAGCCGAAGCTGATCATCGCCGATGAGCCGGTATCGGCGCTGGATGTATCCATCCAGTCACAGGTTGTGAACCTGATGCAGGATCTGCAGGTTGAGTTTGGTCTGACTTACATATTTATTGCGCATGATCTCAGTGTAGTGAAGCATATCTGTGACCGTGTAGCCGTGATGTACCTTGGCAGAATTGTTGAAATTACAGATAAGCGCAAGCTCTATGCACAGCCCAAACATCCGTATACCCAGGCACTGCTGTCGGCAGTGCCTGAGCCAGACCCGGACGTCCGCAAGGAACGTGTGATTCTGCAGGGCGAGGTGCCAAGTCCGTCCAACGCGCCGGTTGGTTGTGCGTTTAACACCCGCTGTCCGCGCGTGATGGATGTCTGCAGAAGCGTGCGGCCTCCTCTCTTGGAGACAGATCCCGGACATTTGACAGCCTGTCATTTATATGATGCTTAGGCTGCGCTAGAAGCTTCATTTCTGCTATACAGGCCCCGGTTTATGGCTGCGCCTAGGCGCGGCTCCATATAAACGCTTTATTACTTTAAGTGAGAGAAGGGAGTTTTCAGGAGATGAAGAAATGGAGTAGTCTTGCACTTGCCGTAATGCTTAGCACAGCTTTTGCCCTGAGCGGCTGTGGGGGGAACAACAATGCGCCGACAGAAGGAAATGCCAGTACGCCGACTAATGCGGCTGCAACGGAAGCTCCTGAGAGTACAACTGCTGCAGAAACTGCGCAGGATACGTTGATACTGGGACGCGGCGGTGACTCTGCCTCGCTCGACCCGGCGATTGTAACGGATGGTGAATCCCTGAAGATTGCCCATCAGGTGTTCGATTCACTGCTGGAATACAAACCAGGCACTTCAGAAGTACAGGCATCACTGGCGGACAGCTGGGAAGTTGCGCCTGACGGCCTTAGCTACACCTTCAAGCTGCATCCGGGTGTGAAGTTCCATGATGGGACGGATCTGGACGCGGAAGCGGTAGCCTTCAACTTCAACCGCTGGAGTGATCCGGCGACTGAATTCAAATTCGAAGGCGATTCCTTCGATTATTATGATTCCATGTTTGGACCGGAGGACAGCCGCGTAATTAAGGAAGTTAAAGCGGTTGATGCGACCACCGTCCAGTTCACCTTGAACCAGCCGCAGGCTCCATTCCTGCAGAATATTGCCATGACTTCCTTTGGCATCGCCAGTCCGACGGCGATCAAGGAGAAGAAAGAGAACTTCAAGAATGAGCCGGTAGGAACAGGACCGTTCGTGTTCAAGGAATGGAAACGCAATGATTTCATCACACTGGACAAGAACGCCAGCTATTGGAAGGAAGGCCTTCCGAAGCTGAATAAAGTTATTGTTCGTTCCATCCCGGACAACTCGGCCCGGTTCAATGCGCTGCAGAACGGGGAGATCGACCTGATGGAGGATCTTAGTCCTGATGATCTGTCCACGCTGGAAGGCAATAGCGGGCTGCAAAAAATTGAACGCCCGCCATTTAACGTTTCTTATCTGGGCTTCAACTTCAAAAAGAAGCCGTTCGACAATGTAAAGGTTAGACAGGCGCTGAACCATGCCGTCAACAAACAAGCTATTATTGATGCATTTTTCTCCGGCCAGGCAACCGCTGCAGTCAATCCAATGCCGCCGTCACTGTGGGGCTTTAATGAAGGGATTGCCGATTATGAATATGATCTGGAGAAGGCCAAGGCGCTGCTGGCCGAAGCCGGATATCCTGACGGTCTGCCGGAACCCGTAACCCTCTATGCCATGCCGGTACCACGCCCTTACATGCCTGACGGCAAGAAGGTAGCGGAAGCCATTCAAGCCGATTGGGAGAAAATCGGTGTCAAAACCGTAATCGAATCTCCGGAATGGGCTACCTATCTGGATGATACCAAAGCAGGCGAGAAGGATGACATCTACATGCTGGGCTGGACCGGGGATAACGGTGACCCGGATAACTTCCTCTATACGCTGCTGGACAAGGATGCGATTCCGAGCAATAACCGTACCTTCTATGTCAATGAGGAACTGCATACGCTGCTGATCGGCGCACAGAAGGAGACGGATCAGGCGAAACGCTCTGACCTGTACAAGCAGGCTCAGGAGATCATCAAAGCCGATGCACCTTGGATTCCGCTGGTGCATACAACTCCGCTGCTTGCCGGCAAGGCGAACCTCAAAGGATTTGTTCCCGGACCTACAGGGACGGAATATTACAGTGAAGTTTATTTCGAATGAAGGTGAGCTGAATTGAACTCCTACCTATTAAAACGTGTGATGGTACTGATCCCGGTGCTGATTGGAATGACCATTATCGTGTTCTCCATTATCCATGCGATTCCGGGTGATCCGGCAGAAACGATTCTTGGCCAAAAAGCAACGGAGCAGTCCAAGCAGGCGCTGCGGGAGCAACTGGGTCTTGACCAGCCGTGGCTGCAGCAATACTTCAACTATATGGGCGATCTGCTGAAGGGCGATTTCGGTACGTCTATCCGTACCAAAACGCCGATTGCCAAAGAAATAATGCCTTATCTTGCAGCTACGCTGGAGCTTACCGTGGCAAGCATGCTGTTTGCGACGGTGGTAGGAGTAAATGCGGGGATTCTAAGCGCCTGGCGGCAGAACTCGTGGTTCGATTATACCGCGATGATTATTGCGCTAGTCGGGGTGTCGATGCCTATTTTCTGGCTGGGTCTAATGGAACAGCTGATATTCTCGCTGAAGCTGCACTGGCTGCCTTCCATAGGAAGGATGGACCAGCGTAACCCGATAGAGAGCATTACGAATCTGTATGTGCTCGACAGCATGATCGCGGGACGCTGGGACCAGCTATGGATCGTTGTTAAACATCTCATTCTGCCAAGCATCGCGCTGGGGACCATCCCGATGGCGATTATCGCCCGGATGACCCGCTCCAGCATGCTGGAAGTGATGAGCTCCGATTATATCCGTACAGCCAAAGCCAAAGGCTTGTCTCAATTTTTTGTAGTCTACAAGCATGCGCTCAAGAACGCGCTGATTCCCGTGTTGACCGTGGTGGGCCTGCAGACTGGAGCCCTTCTTGGAGGAGCGGTGCTGACCGAGACGATTTTCGCCTGGCCCGGCGTGGGCAGATACATATTTGAGGCGATCAGCTCACGCGACTATCCGGTGATTCAGACAGGCATTCTGGTGATCGCTTTTATCTTTGTGCTTATTAATCTGCTGGTGGATCTGCTGTATGCCGCTGTTGATCCACGCATCAATTACAAGTGAGGGGTGAACCTATGGCACAGGCATCATTAAACGGGGCGCCTCCCATGCTTGCCGAGAAGGTCACCAGTCCCTGGCATGATGCGTGGAAGGCGTTCCGCAAGAACAAAACGGCCATGCTCGGACTGTGTATTATTGTATTCTTTATTCTAATTGCTCTGCTGGCGCCGCTGATTGCACCGTATGGCTATAAGGAGCAGGTGCTGGTAGACCGGCTGAAAGCGCCGTCTGCGGCGCATTGGTTCGGTACGGATGATCTCGGCCGGGATCTGTTCACCCGGGTCCTGTACGGCGCGCGGATTTCACTGTGGGTAGGCTTCTTCTCCGTCATCGGCTCAATTATTACCGGTACTTTCCTGGGGGTGCTGGCCGGTTATTACGGCAAATGGCTCGATATGCTGATCTCCAGAGTGTTCGATATTCTGCTGGCGTTCCCGAGTATTCTGCTGGCCATTGCCATTGTAGCCATTCTGGGGCCATCGTTGCAGAATGCCCTCTACGCTATCGCTATCGTCAATATTCCCACCTATGGCCGGCTGGTGCGTGCCAAGGTGCTGAGTCTGAAGTCCGAGGAGTATATCACGGCAGCAAGGGCAATCGGGATGAAGAACAGCCGGATTCTGCTGACCCATATTCTGCCCAACAGCCTTACGCCAATTATCGTGCAAGGTACGCTCGGGATAGCGACGGCGATTATTGAAGCGGCAGCATTGGGTTTTCTCGGACTGGGGGCGCAGCCGCCTGACCCGGAATGGGGCAAAATGCTCTCCGATTCACGCCAGTTTATTCAAAAAGCACCCTGGACCGTTATTTTTCCGGGATTGTCGATCATGCTGACTGTACTTGGATTTAATCTGATGGGAGACGGCATGCGTGATGTGCTGGACCCGCGGATGAAGAATTAGACTTATATAAGCTGCCCTTATGGTGAGTTGCTGCCTTAAGGGTTTTTTTGTGTGCTATTCATATCTAATTATATATAAACATAACCAAACATATAGATAACTGGATATTATTATGCTAGAATAGCATCTAAACATATAGATATATAAATGGGAGGAATGGAAAATGTTAAAGAAATTGGCGATGACCATGCTGGCTGTAATGCTGTTTGCGGGGATATCTGCGGTACCTGAGGTTGAGGTGCAGGCTGCCGCGAAGAAGACGGAGATCGTGATATCGGCAGCAGCCAGCCTGCAGGATAGCTTGGACAAGATCGCCGTTCTCTATGAGAAGCAGCATCCGGGTATTGACCTGATATTCAACTACGGCGCTTCCGGCACCCTGCAGAAGCAGATCGAACAAGGGGCGCCAGCGGATCTGTTCTTCTCGGCTGGTGACAAGCAGATGAATGCCCTGGTGGAGGGAGGCCTGATCACCGATCATACCAAGCTGCTGAAGAACCAACTGGTGCTGGTTGTGCCGGCAGATTCGGCAGCCAAGCTTACGACGATTGCCCAGCTTGCCGACAGAACGTTTAAGCGGGTAGCCGTAGGGCAGCCTGAATCGGTACCGGCGGGCCAATATGCACAGCAGGCGCTCACAGCCAAGAAACTCTGGGATCCTCTGCAGAGCAAGCTGGTTTTTGCCAAGGATGTACGCCAGGTGTTATCTTATGTAGAAACAGGGAATGTGGATGCCGGCTTCGTCTATAAGACCGATGCGCTCACCTCCTCTAAAGTGAAAATCGCTTTGACGGTAGGCCCTCATGTGCATAAGGCAATCAACTACCCGGTAGGGATTGTGAAGGGCAGCAAGAATGGGACGGCAGCCAAAGCCTTTTATAGCTATGTGCAGTCCAAAGCCGCCACGGACATCTTTACAAGCTATGGATTTAAGCTTCCACAATAAACTAAACTCTGAACAAGCGGGGGCTGCAGATGGAGTTGAACTGGAATGAATTTCTTGCCCCAGTCTGGCTTTCGCTCAAAATTTCGGTCATTACCAGCATCATTGTATTTATCCTGGCCTCCGCTGTGGCTAAGGCGATGGCAGGCAGGAGGTTCCCGGGACAAAGTCTGGTCGAGACTATCCTGCTGCTGCCGCTGGTACTGCCGCCTACGGTTGTAGGTTTCGTACTTCTGGTCATGCTGGGACGCCGGAGCTGGATTGGAAGATGGTATGAGCAGTGGACGGAGCAGACCATCCTGTTTACTTGGGGGGCTGCGGTGATTGCTGCAGTTGTAGTCGCCTTCCCGCTGGTATACCGGACAGTCAAAGCGGGATTTGAGGGGGTCGAGAAGGACCTTGAGGATGCGGCGCGTGCCCAGGGCGCCAGTGAGCTGCAGGTGCTGCGTTATGTCACCCTGCCGCTGGCCGGCCGGTCGCTTGCCGCAGGGTATGTGCTTGGTTTCGCCAGAGGACTGGGCGAATTCGGCGCTACGATCATGGTGGCTGGAAATATTCCCGGACGCACGCAGACGGTGCCCACTGCGATCTATGTGGCCGTGGACGGCGGCAATATGACGCTGGCCTGGCTGTGGGTTTGTTCTATCATAGCCATTTCTGCGGCCATGCTGATGTTCGTCAACCGTCGCTGGACCTGAGCAGACCATCACATCATTTAATAACTGGATAACTAATGACTGAATAACGGATTTCAACAGCTGCTGTTGAGGTCCGTTTTTCTGTGTGCGGATCGCTATATACAGGATGAAACAAACTGCTCCATACTTATTTTGTGAAATTTCGAACAAAGTGGGCGCAGTTTCGTAATGTCGGGTGGAAGGGAAAGGGCGGGCGGAGAAGATGATTAGCGACAAACAGCTGGTGGAACGAATCTATGAAGGCCGCCCGGAGGCACTGGAGCCGCTCATCGGCAGATATAAGGACGATTTGTACCGCTTTTGCCGCCACTTGACCCTGAATTCAACCGATGCTGAGGATTTGTTCCAGGACGTATGGGTACGCGTGATCCGCAAATTGCATCAATATGACTGTGAGCGGCCGTTTAAAGCCTGGTTGTTTCAGGTCACCCTTAATCTCTACAGGGACAGCTACCGGAAATGGAAAAAACGCTGGAGGCTAATGGCGCTTGAGCCGGGTGCTGCAGATGCCACGCTGCTCCGAATCAAGGACACTGCTCCTCTGATGGAGGAGACGCTGCTGCAACGTGAGGAGCGTGCGGAACTGGAGACCAGCCTTCGCCGGCTGCCTAAACGTTATCTGGCACCCTTGACTCTTTATTATTATCAGGAATTCAGCTATGAAGAAATTGCTTATATGCTGGACATTCCGCTTGGGACGGTGAAATCGAGGTTGAATCAGGGGAAAAAGCTGCTGAAGGAAATACTTAAGCAAGGGAAGGAAGGGACGTAATGGTGGAACCGCAGGAACAGATCTGGAGTGACTATTTCCGCAAGCCGCAAGCCGCGCCGTCACATCTGGTTCCGCAGACGCTGGAGCATCTCCGCAATAGGCAGGGAATGAATTATTGGCTGATGGTAGGACTGGGTCTCCTGAACTCACTGCTGCTTATTGCAGTAACCCTAGGGGTACTGTTCGCTCCGCTGCCTTTGCCGGGCAAGCTGGCGGCCTTACTCAGCATGATGCTGTGGCAGAGCGTTGCGGCAGCGGTGCTGCTGTTCTGTATCATGAAATCGGCCGTGGGCGGACCGAGTACAGAGGTGAAGAGATGACGCGCCGTTTCTCTCTGGCCATGATTTTGTTCTGGGTGCTTAGTATCGCGCTGCTACTGACGCTTGGCTTCGGCGCCTACTGGATGTTTCCTTACATTGAGGATGTCTACGGCGACAATATGCTCTGGGTGATGCTTGTAGGGGCAGTGCTGCTGGTGAGGCTGGGACTGAATGTGCCGATTGCAGTATTCATCTACAGAGATGCCTCCCGCCGGAGGCTGAACCGCTGGTTCTGGATGAGTGTGGTGCTGTATATCCCCAATTGGATCGGACTGATTATTTATATGTTTGTGCGGCAGCAGAAGGCAGGACCGCCTGCTGTGGAGAGGCCGCTGCCACAGACCTGCCCGCATTGCGGCAAGCCAATATAATTACTATTAAGGGAGTGGACGACGATGAGAATCAGAAGATGGAGCACTGTGCTGTTATTTGGGATATTGACGGCTCTTCTGCTGACAGGCTGTGATTTAAAAATGATGTACGCAGGCTCCAGCACCAAAGGCCATATCAAAGCTTCATATAAGCTGTTTACAGGTACAGATCAGAAGAGCATACAGCTGGAGAGCGGTGACATCTTAACTATTGATTATAAATCTGAGGTAGACAAAGGTGAATTGTCGATGAAGCTGTTTAGTCCGGAGAATGAGCTGCTGCAAGAGCTCCCGGTGAATGAGGAAGGTAATCTGCAGTTGGAAGCCGAGCAGGACGGGAAATACAAGCTTAAGATCCATGGAGATCAAGCCAAAGGCAGCTTTGAGGTCAGTCTCGCCAAAGTTAAGGAGAACGATAGTGACGCCGATAAATAGCAAAGTTACATTCTAATGAAAAAAATCACAACAAACAATCCGCACGCGAATCTGCTGCGGATTGTTTGTTGTGTGAAGTCTAAACATGTAGAGGCTACACGCTAATCAAGGCGTCTCATAAATGATGGTTCCGGTCTCGCTGAGATCGTAGCCGTGAATGGAGCCAAGCTCATTGCGGAACGCCTCGGAGCGCAGGGTATCCAGCACGGCGGCAATCCAGCCCTCACGACCGGGCTGCTTGACCATGACCAGATCATACTGCTCCTGAACAAGCGGAACAAACTCAACGCCATCAATGATTCTGGCAGCCTTCTCTGTGCCGATGCCGACATCGGCTTCCCCTCTGGCCACCCGTCCGGCTACGGCCAGATGGCTGTTCTCTACGGTCTGATAGCCTTGAATGTCCGTGGCACGGATGCCGTGCAGACGCAGCTGCTCATCCAGCAGCACGCGGGCTCCGGAGCCTTGTTCACGGTTAACCAGACGCAGACCGGGCTGGTCCAGCTGGGACCACTCGCGTAATCCCAAAGGGTTGCCTGCCCGGACGTAGAGTCCGGCACTGCGGGTCAGCATGCGGACTACGATATAAGAGAATCCCACCAGCAGCCTGCGGATGTAGGGCAGATTGTATTCGCCGGTATCGCCGTCCAGCAGATGGGTGCTGACGATGTCGGATTCCCCGTGATACATCGCGATCAGGCTGTCCAGGCTTCCGGCATAGGAGCGGAGCGGACGCGCTGAAGGCAGCGAGCGCTCCAGATGGGTAGCCAGAATATCCAGCGACATATCCTGGCCGGTTATGACAATGTTCACCGGAGCTGTTTTGCCGCTATGGAGCTGTGAAGATCTGGGGCCGATGGCTTCGTTGGAGGAGGCGGAGAGTGAAGGCGATGCTGCCACGCCATGCCCGCTTGCTGTGGCGGTTGAAGTCAGGCTGCGCGAATTCTGTTTGTAAGCCTCCAGGTCGGAGAGGTCGACACGCATCTGCTTGCCGACCCGGTAGGAGGGCAGCTCGCCTTTTTTGATCAGGTCATAAACCTTTAATTTCGAAATCTTCAGCAGCCCGGCGATTTCTTCGGTTGTGAAGGATGTATGCTCAGACATAAATAAAGCCTCCTAGGATGGTTTAACACGGCATTCCAAAGTACATTATAATAGCACAAGACTACCTTATTTTGTTATCCTCCGCAATTGCCGGAACCAAGCGGGTTGATAACCTAACACGTGCAGTCAGGTTGATAAAATTTTCACTTTCAGATATGAAAATGTCTTATAATGAAAACCTAAATACAGATTAAGGGATAGGGGCAGGGAGTATGACACTAATCGAACAAAGAGAGCATCGGCAGTATCCGGAGATCACCCGCCTGGAAACCTCAAGAGCTGCTTACGAACGTGATTATTCGCGTCTGATTCATTCACCGACCTTCCGCCGGCTGCAGGGCAAATCACAGGTTTTTGGCGCAGGCACCGGCGATTATTACCGGACGCGCCTCACTCACTCGCTGGAGGTGGCGCAGATTGCCCGCGAGGCAGCCAAAAGCCTGCTCCGCTCCTACCCGGAGGTAGAAACCGGACGGGCAGAGAATCCGGGACTGGTCATCGATCCCGAGGTGGTGGAATGTGCGGCAATTGCCCATGATTTCGGCCACCCGCCGTTTGGGCACAAGGGTGAAGAGGTGCTTGACAGCATTCTGGAGCGGCTGATTGAAGACAAAACACTGGAAGAGGCGCGGCGGGCAGGCGCAGGTCCGGTGCAGCAGCAGCTGATTCAGGAGACTACGAAGCGGCGCTACGAGCATTTTGAGGGTAATGCCCATAATTTCCGGCTAATTATGTTCCTGGAGAAACGCGAGAATATCGACGGGCTGAACCTGTCCGATGCGGTGCTGCTGGGAATTAACAAATATCCTTTTCCCGGTACGGTGCTGAAGAAGGGGATGTACCTGCATGAATGGGAGTATATCTCTGAGATTCGCAGCCAGTGGGGCATTCCTGCCGGCAAGAAGACGCTGGAGGCCCAACTGATGGATCTGTGCGACGATATTGCTTATTCGGCCCATGACCTGGAGGATGGCATCAAGGCGGGCAAGATTGAGGTCCACGAGCATTTTATGCATGATGCGTATACCCAGCAGCTGGTCGCCGAGAAAATCACCACCTTGGAGGATTTCTTCTGGCTGGGGTGGAAGGAAGAGAACATCAGAGTGAAAGTGGCGGAGGTGCTCAGTTCCTTTCTGCGCGTCTGGATGGAGAAGATGCCCACCTGTGAGAATGATTATTCCCGTACCCGCCGTGAAGTGAAGGCTTATTGGGTCAGCACCTTTGTCGCAAGCCTGGGGGTCATTGAGGATGGAGACTGGAAGAAGGTCACCTTCATCAAGGACGGCCGGGAGGATGAGGACATGCTGCGGACTGTAAGTGTGCTTAAGAGCTTCGCCTGGGTGACGATGATTCGTGATTTGCGTGTACAGCGGCTGCAGAAGAGGAGCGAATGGATTCTGCGGCGCCTCTGGGGCGCATTCAACGATCCGGACACGTCCAAGGCGATTATTCCCTCCGATTGGCTGCAGCGCTTCGAGAAGGACCAACGACAGCAGAAGCCGATCTGGACCTGGGAGCATATGGTGATCGATTATATCGCAGGCATGACCGATGCTTTTGCCGAGAAAATATACAATGAATTGTACGGACTTAAGGTAGGCTCCATTTATGATTTGGATTAAAAGATAAGGTTGTAGAGGCAGAGGCTGCTCCCCGGCCGCTTCGGGAGGAATGTAGATCTGGAGGCGGGGCTGGGTGGAGCCTCCTCTTTTTGAATTTTTATGAAAATGAAAATTGAATGTTGAAAATTATATAAATTTCCTGAAAATGGAGCTGTAACTAAACCTGGGAGGCGTACATATGAGTACAGAACTGATAACTTCAGAAAAGAACAAAAAACGTTTCACAGGAAAGCTTGGCAGATCTGTGCAAAAGCGCATGGAAAGCATTGGTTTCAAAATGGCAGCAGGTTATGCAGCATTGGCCCTGTTTGTGATCCTGATCGGCGGAATCTCGCTGTTCCAGATGTACCAAATGCAAGATAATACCAGCGCCATTGTAGAGCAGGTCTTGCCCGATATGGACAAGATTCAGGAGATCAATTATGCCACGGAGCATATTATGGCTATAAGCCTGCAGCATTTCCAAAGCAAGGATCAGGCGGTAAAACAAAAGCTGGAGCAGGAAAGAGATCAATTTATCCACAAAGTCGCAGGAACGATGAAGAGCTACGAACAATCCCTCGACCTTCAAGCGCAGACGGAGCAATTTCAGAGCTTGCGCAAAAAATGGGATGAGTACATGATGATGAATTCTCAAGCGGTGAAGCTTAGCGCCGAAGGCGATCAGGAGCTGGCTCTGGAGGTGTCGAACAAGGGAGTCGCCGCCTTTAATTCCATGCAGGTTGATCTGGAGGCATTGGTTAAGCACAGCCAGGATGAAGCAGCAGTCTTGGGAGCCCTGTCCGTAAGCAAGTTTCACACGTCTCGCACCCTGATCTACATCATTGTAACAGTAGTGCTTCTTATCATAGCGGGACTTAACCTGGTGATTCACCGCAATATGATCAAACCGCTTAAGCAAGTAACAGGGCATCTGAAGCATATCTCGGCCGGTGATCTGACTCAACCGGATACACTGATTACAAATACAGATGAAGTGGGTCAGCTGGGAGCAACGGTGAATGAAATGAACAAGGCTCTGCTGGGCATTGTGCAGCAGATCAGAGGAGTGTCGCAAGGAATCGGCGGACAGAGTGAAACCTTACAGCAGGCGATACTGGAGACCAAGGAAGGCGGTCTGCAGATCGCAGCCACCATGGAAGAACTGGCAGCCGGCTCTGCCAGCCAGGCCGAGGCGGCTGTGGACGCTTCCAAGGCGGTCGATGATCTGAACGCGCTGATTGAGGATTTTGCAGGCAAAGGGCAAGAGCTGTCGCTTCATTCCCATGAGGTATCGCTCCAAGGGGAGAAGGGCCGGACTTTAATGGACAGCTCTGTGGCGCAGATGGAGCAGATTTCCCGTGCTGTAGCCCAATCCATGATAAGAGTAGAAGAGCTGAATCTCAAGAATCAAGGCATCTTCCAGCTGGTTGGCTCCATCCGCAATATAGCAGAGCAGACCCATCTGCTGGCGATTAACGCAGCCATTGAAGCCGCCCGGGCCGGTGAGCAAGGCCGCGGGTTCGCGGTGGTCGCCATGGAGGTCCGCAAGCTGTCTGAAGAGGTTCAGCAGACGGTTGCCGAGATTACGGGCATTACCGAGGGCATTCAGCAGGACTCACGGGATGTGGTAGAACAGCTGGAGGCTGGCGTATCCCAAACGGAAGAAGGCAGCCGTCAAATTAGGCTGACCGGTGAGGCATTGGGAGAGATCAACAGATCTGTCGGCAGAATGGCGGCAACCATAGATGCGATGGGGGCTGAGCTGCAGTTGATGAACGAGGCCAGTGAATCGATGAAGGATTTCAGCCAGCATACCTCAGCATTATCCCAGCAATCGGCGGCCGGTGTTGAGGAAACCTCGGCCTCTGCGCTTCAACAGGTCAAGGCCACCGATGATTTGGCCGGAGGAATTGAATATTTGAAGCAGCTGAGCGGTGAGCTTGAAGAATCCGTAACCCGCTTCAAGGTATAAGCACAAGGGGTATTCCGCAAGGCCGTTAGAACGGCTGCGGAATACCCCTTTGCTCAAATATAAGATTCTTTAGGGTTCACACCATAAATTAGAGACTGAAATTTAATACTGGCGGCTGTAATCTACCTGGTTGCGGGCAAGCTTGCCTGATTCCAGATATGTCTTCAGGTTGTCTGTAACAATCTCAACGACCCGGTCCGCGTAACGATCCGTTGTTCCTGCATTATGCGGGGTGATAACCACCTGCTCCATCGCCCAGAGCGGGTGATCCTCAGGCAGCGGTTCCTGCTCGAACACGTCAAGCCCTGCTCCGCGCAGTCGGCCGCTGTTAAGGGCCTCCAGGAGCGCCTCGGTGTTCGTTGTCGCTCCCCGCCCGATATTAATGTAATACGAGCCTTGCTTGAAGGCCGAGAAGACAGTGGCATCGAACAGCTGCGTGGTTTCGTCTGTGAGCGGCAGGGTGTTGATGATGAAATCCCCTTCACCGACGGCATCTTGCAATTGTCTGGTGGAGACCACGCGGTCAAAGTGCTCGGCAGACTTGCCGGAACGGCTGATCCCGAGCGTCTTCATGTGGAAGGCCTTGGCAATGCGGGCCGTTTCGCTGCCGATGGAGCCGGTGCCGGCAATAACGGCTGTTTTGCCGGTGAGCTCGCTCTCACTGCCCTCCGAGCCCCAATGGCGTTTCTGTTGATTGCGCACGGCTGTATGCAGGTTGCGGGTGAAGAGCAGCATGAACCCGAAGATGACCGCAGCAATGGGCTGGGCGTGAACTCCGCTGGAATTGGTCAGCAGAATGCCGCGCTCTTCCAGCTTGCCGAGTGGCATCTTCTCCACGCCGGCCGACCAGGCCTGTACCCAGCGCAGCGGGGAATCAGGCTGCAGTACCGTATCACTGATGCCTTTGGCCCAGCCAATTATAATCTCCGCTTCGGCAAGTTGCTGAAGATCGGGCTGCTTGGTGTCTCCTTGCAGAAGTGTATAACCCGGCGCGGCAGCTCGGATGCACTCTTGCTGCTCGGATGTGAGCTTCTGTAAACAAACAATGGATTTAGTCATGCGGGTGCCTCCTGTTAGTAGAAATATTGGACGAGATTAGAGGGTAAGATAAATTAAGGATAACAAATCTACGGGAAAAGGTGAAATTTCAATGGAAATGAAGGGAATCAATGACGAAACCGAACGTTTATTTATAGCTGTGCCCTTACCCCGTGAACTGCAGGGGATTGTGGGTGAGCAGTGCGGCAGACTGTCCCGGAAGCTGCAGTTTGCCAAATGGACACATCCGCAGGATTATCATATTACTTTGCAATTTATGGGGGATATTCCAATTCGCAATATTCCGCCCTTACTAGAAGCGCTCCAAGAGGCTGAAAAGGGTATGAAGCCCTTCAAGCTATCCCTGCACACGTGGGGAATCTTTGGTCTTCCTGAAGCACCACGTGTGCTATGGGCCGGGATTTCCGGTGAGCTCGACAAGCTGGAGGAGCTGCATCGGTCGGTAACTAACACTACCCGTCTATTGGGTTATTCAAACGAGGCAAGACCCTATAAACCGCATCTGACCCTTGCCCGAAAATATCGCGATCCCGAGCCATTTACCGCCGCCAGGCTTGCCGACACCCTAGGTTCTGGAGCTGATTCTGCTCTGCCTGGCGGGGGTGAAGACTGGACGGTTGACAGGTTTGTGGTGTATGCTACCAGGATGAATGCCGTTCCTATGTATGAAATGATCGAAAATATGACATTTTTCTAAAAAAATCGACAGTAAGTTTTCAAAGCTTCCAGTTTCGGTTACATACAATAGGAATGTGCCGTAAATTAGGAGGTAAAAAATGTTAATTTTTAAACAAAACCGCTATATTGCGCTGTTGGTGGGCGTAATCCTAGTGTGTTTCTCTGCTATAAGTTTAATGAGTTACGGACAGGTTGCCGAGGGTGGAGTGCAGGAAACAACGGCAAAGCTTGCCAATAAGCCGTCCACTACTGCTTCCGGACTGCTTCGCACTTCGCTGCTTCCAGACAGGACCCGCACAGCGGCACAGCAGTCGAAGCTGAAAGCCGCTGTAATCCAGCTTAGTCCCGCATGGACCCCTGAGCATCATGTGGAAATGCTCAGCTATAAGGATCTGGAGATCCTGAAGCAGCAGAAGCTGGCCCGCGAGAAGGCCAGTCAGGCCCAAGCTGTCATGAGCGCAACCAAAGCCGCTGCGCTCAAAGCGAAGCAGCAGGCCCAAACCGTAACGAAGGGGAGTCAGACCGCAAGCAAGAAGGTCGCGGCATCTCTGCAACATCCCCCCACCACATTGTTCTTCACTCGGACCAAGCTATTACCCCAGGATCAGCAGAGCAAAGCTACCTGGAACTACACAGTATCCGACGAAGACCTGCTTCTGCTGCAGAAGATTGTTATGGCAGAAGCGGAAGGCGAACCGTACCAGGGCAAAGTGGCAGTTGCCAACGTTGTTCTGAACCGGCTGCGGTCAGCCAATTTTCCCGACACGATTTACAAGGTTATCTATCAAAAAAGCCAGTTCAGTCCAGTGGCGAACGGGCGTCTTAAGCGTGTCAAACCGAATAAGGACAGCGTACAAGCAGTGAACGCCGCACTCTCAGGAGTGAAGGAGGTCACAGATGATACGTACTTCTTTCTGTCGCTTACGCTTGCGCAGGATCTGACGGTTCATCATTCACAGACCTATGCCAAAACGATTGGCAATCATACCTTCTACAAATAAAAAACTTCCGTAATGCGACCCAAAGCCTGATATAGGGTAAACTTATTCTATACAAACCTGGAGGTGACGCAGCAGTTATGAAAATCACATATTATGGACATTCCGCCCTGCTAGTAGAGACAGCGGCTGCCAACGTGATCATTGATCCTTTTCTATCGGGTAATCCCAATTCGGGCATTTCTCCCGCAGAAATTACAGTAGATGCCGTCCTGCTGACCCATGCCCATTCCGATCATCTGGGCGATGCTGTCGAAATCGCTATACAGAATGACTGCCCGATCTTTGCTGTATTCGAGCTTGCCGAATATTGTAAATCCAAGGGAGCCAAGGTAGTGCATATGAATATTGGCGGCGCACAGGAGCGCTCCGGGATTCGTGTGAAATACACGCAGGCCCTGCATTCCTCCTCCATCACGGAAGGAGATTCCTGGATCTATGGCGGCGTAGCTGCGGGCATCCTGCTGACGGTTGAAGGGAAGACGCTCTTCCATGCGGGCGACACGGCGCTGTTCAGCGATCTGCGCCTGATCGGCGAGCGCCATGCGATTGATCTGGCAGCCCTGCCGATTGGCGATGTGCTGACCATGGGACCGGACGACGCCCTGCTTGCGGCGCGCTGGCTGCGGGCGGACAAGGTGATTCCGTTGCACTATAATACCTTTCCCGACATTGCCCAGGATGGCGAGGAGTTCTGCGACCGCCTCCGCCAGGAGGGAGTCGAGGGCTTCCCGCTTAAGGCGGGGGAGAGTGTGGAGATCTAATAGCGCTTGGGATTTTACAGCGTAGTGAACAATAGCGTAGTGATTAACAGCGTAGTGATTTAACAGTGTAGAGATGCAAGAGCAGGATTAACAACAGAAGAACCTCCAAGGCCAGGGAAGATGGCTGGAGGTTCTTTTGCTGTGATCGGCAGGATTGATGGTTAGGGGGCCGGATTAGTTGCGTATTCGGTTACTGTATGGGGCCTGGTGAGGATTAGAATGATGCCCTGGAACGTTTGGAGCCAATAGATACGAAACTGCAACTAATTTCGGCGAAACCGCGCCCCAACGGGTGATTAAGTGCGAATATGGTTACTACTTAGGACCCTGCGACACTCCAAGCCCTTGAACTAGGTAACCTGCATTTTAGCGGACCGTATAGCCCCTATTTCCTCCTATCTGCGATCTTTTGACGTCTTACGGACCGTATAGCCCCTAAGTCGTCAAAACAGGCTCAAAAGCGAGGGTTTTCTGTGATATAGAGGCTCCTGGGTCCGTTAATCCTGCAAAACGGCCTATGTACAGCAAATAGAGGCTCCTGAGTCCGCAACCGTCTGAAATCGAGGCGAGGGTTACGAGCGAAGAGGGCTAGAGGACCTAAGTAGTAACCGAATATGCAACTATTTTCAAGTGAATTGGGTCTGTAACGCTCATTAGACGAAATTAGATGCTTATTTGCATCTATTTTCTCCAAAACGGAAAAAACCGGCTAAATAGATGCACTTTCGGTTACTACTTAGGACTCCAACCTTCTTCCAGTAGGTTTGAGCTTCGGAGTAGGGAAACAGAGATGCTATGGGGAAAAATGGTGATAGAGTTCAAAGTGGACACCGGTTAAGTGAACAATAATAATAGTCTTAACAAGGAGGTGTCCACATGAGTGGAACACGGAAAAGCTATAATGACGAATTCAAAAGACAGACGGTAAAGTATATCCAAGAACAGACGAAGACGGTGGCGGAACTGGCCCTGGAACTGGATATCCCAGCGAAAACCCTGCATCAATGGTTAGGGAAGTACCGGCAGTTCCCCGACGAACCGGTAGCCAATGCAGAGCGCATTCGGGAACTGGAACGGCTCTTACAAGAACAAGAGCAAATCAATGCTGACCTGACCGAGGAGATCGCCATCGTAAAAAAAGCCGTGCACATCTTCAGCAAACCAAAGAACTGAGATTTCAGTTCATCGAAGATCATTGCTCCGAGTTTCGAGTGGTGAAGATGTGCAAGGTTCTCGAAGTATCTCGGAGCGGATATTACAAATGGAAAGAGGCTCAGGTCAGCCCTCAGGCTGCCCGTAAGGCGTTGCTACTCCAGCGAATCACGTATCACTTCAAAGATACCCAAGGCCGCTACGGCAGCCCTAAAATCACCATTTTGTTGCAGCGGGAAGGCCATCAAGTGAGTGAGCGTACCGTAGGAAAATACATGCAGGAGCTAGGTTTACGCTCCTGCGTGGCTAAACAGTTTCGAGTCAACACTACCGATTCCAACCAAGTTACCGGTTGCACCAAATCTGCTGAACCAGCAATTTGCTACGGCCAAACCGAACCAGACCTGGGTGACAGACATTACCTACATTCCCTGCCGCGAGGGCCGGATGTACCTGGCCAGCGTACTCGACCTGTGCACCCGGGAAATCGTCGGTTGGAGGCTGAGTGACCGGATGACTACGGACCTCGTTCTAGGCGCCCTGGACGACGCCTACACAGCCAAACGGCCTGGTAAAGGGCTGATTCATCATTCGGATCGCGGGTCCCAATATGCTTCTGCCGACTACCGCAAGCGCTTGGTGAAATACCGCATGAAGGCCAGCATGAGCCGTAAAGGCAACTGTTATGACAACGCCTGTATCGAGTCTTTTCACAGCCTGTTGAAAAAAGAGTTTGTGTACTGTACCCGGTTCAAAACCAAGCAGCAAGCCTATGATGAAATCTTCCAGTATATCGAATTTTTTTACAATCTCAAACGAATCCACGGTTCGTTAGGCTACGTTTCCCCTGCCCAATTCGCAGCCACATTTAAAAAGAAGAAGTCGGTATAATTCTTTTTTAGTGTCCACTTTCTTGACGGAGGTCCAAAACTACCGTTAACTGCTGACTTTTGTGCGATTCTCGTTGCCTATAGGGAAAAGTTACCACTAATTTGTCTATCCAGGGCTTTTCGGAGCGGATTCACCCCCCAGCTTTCATCCAACTAGCGGTAGAATTTCCCTATCATTCCTCACTGGGCCTAAGTAGTAACCACTTTCGCAACTAATTAATGGTTTGAACTGAGGTAACCCCTCGCTGAGTTGATTCTTCGATGCTCTCATCTTCCTAGCCTAAGTAGTCACTACTTTTGTAGCTAAATACACCGAGCGCTGGGAGAAAAGCTTCTAACATCCTCATTATACCTAAGCCGTGACGGATTATGTCCCATCATTATAGCGGCTGGTGGAGGGCGGAGCGAAATAAGGGATAAATCCCATAAATTCGTCACGTTTAGCGGTGAGTGAGAGAAGATAAGGGATAAATCTCATAAATTCGTCACGTTTAGCGGTGAGCGGGAGAAAATAAGGGATAAATCCCCTAAATTCGTCGCGATTAGCGATGAGTGAGAGAAAATAAGGTATAAATCTCATAAATTGTCGAGCATGGCCGTGAGTATGCAAATTACGCCGCGCGATCCGCTGGCACTAGCCGCCGCCCTCTGCACATGAAACCCGCACAAGCCAAAGAAGGCCGTCTCTTACGCAGAAACATCTGCATAAGAGACGGCCTGTGTTGCCGCCTGCACCCGCCCCATAGTGGGTGCAGGCTACGGCGTAACATATACGGCTTCTTCATTGCGCGCCTGAGAACGCTGCTCCTGCATCGCGGTGACGCCGACAGCAGGCTTGCCCAGCAGCTCCAGCACGGCTGTGGCACAGTTGCGCGGCTCATAACGCTCCGGAGAGGTCCGGCGTCTGCGCAGCTCCTCCAGAGCGGCATATTCCTGCAGCAGCATGGAGAACCATTTGTTCACGACTGCCGAATCCAGCACCTCGGCCAAACCAAGCTCGACGAAATACTGGCAGTTCTTCTCCTCCTGCCCTGGAATGGCCTTGTAGAACAGCATAGGGATTCCTTTAGCTTGGCCTTCTGTACAAGTCATGCCCCCCGGCTTCGTGATCAGCAGATCGGACGCATCCATCAGCTTGTTGATCTCGCTGCTGTAGCCGAGTATCTTCACATTGGGATGATTAAGCAGGGGGTTAGCCTGCATTTTGGCCATCAGCTTCTCATTGCTGCCCATGCAGAAGATCAGCTGAATCTCATCCATCCTGGCGGTAAGCGACCTCATCACATCTTTGCCGAACATCATGCCCCAGCCGCCGCCCATAATCAGCACGGTAGGGATATCGGCCAGACCCAGCTCCTTGCGCAGCAAGGTTTTGTTGGCGCGCTCCCAGAACTTCGGATGCACGGGGATGCCGGTTACGGTCACCAGCTTGGGAGAGATCCCGCGTCCGGTAAGAATCGACTTGACCCGTGGGGTAGATACCAGGTAACGGTTGACCTCTGCATTGACCCAGCTGCCATGGGCATCATAATCTGTAATCAGCGTATAGAGCGGCACATCCAGCCCCCGACGCTTCAATCTGGAGATGACGGCTGCCGGGATCGGATGTGTACAGATAATGAGATCAGGCTTCAACTGTTCAATAACCTGTGAGGCATGTGTATAAAAAATCCGGTGAAGCGCCAGCTTGGTCAACCGGGTCAGAGATCGGTTATATTGTGTCTTATACATCATGCCTACCAGCCTTGGCTGGCTGCTGACTGTTTTGCGGTAAGCGGAAAGAATCCAGGGAGCGACGGTAGGGTTAAGGAACTTGCCCAGCTCAATCACTCGGCATTGAACGTCCGGGTTCAGCAGCTTAATTCCTTCAGCGAGAGCATAGGCTGCCCCTGTGTGGCCCGTACCGAAGCCTTCCGAAAACAGCAGTACTCTTTTCTTTCGCATAAGTTCACCTGCTACTTTCTTTCTTTGGGTAGAATTGTGAAATCTCTCTATATATTATACTAGGGAAATTGCTTCACTTCCCACATTATACAAATAAGACGTAAATAGAAAGTTAAAACACTGCAATAATTGAAAATAAAAGATTGGAACAGGTATTGCAATAGCGGATATGAAGTGGTAAAGTAGGAAATGACCAAATGACCATATTGGTAATGTGGTCATAATAATGATCAACATTAAATTTATCCGATGAAAGGAAGTGTTTAAGTGGCTGTAGTAGACCGAAGGCAGCAGGTGCTTCAAGCAGCAACCAAATCGTTCTCCTTGTTTGGTTATAAAGCAACCACCATGGATCAGGTAGCTAAGATCGCCAACGTCGGCAAAGGGACTATCTACACCTTTTTTACGAATAAGGAGCAGCTGTTTGATGAGATTCTGCGCGATGTAACGGCAGAGATGAAGATTATCGCGGATCGTGAGATTAGACGTGACAAGCCTTTTTTTGACAACCTGCACCGGGTGCTGGATGCCTTGCTTGAATTCCGCAGTGAACATGAGCTGTTCATCAAGCTCTCCCAGGAGAAACTTGAATTCGGAACGCCGCAGGCAGGAGAAGGGCTTGGCAAGATTGAGAATGTGGTGCTAGAGTATCTGGAGCGTGAAGTGGAATACGCAATTAGTCAGGGAGAGATCAAAAACTGCAACCCCAAGATTGTATCGGTGGTCATGTTCAGACTGTATATTGTGCTGACTGCTGAATTGAGCCAAATGCAGGTGCAGCTTGACAAGGAACAGATCAAATCGTATTTTCATCTGTTTCTGGCCGAAGGCCTGGCACAAGGATCTGTAGGCAGATAACGTCGGAATGTTCAATGCAGCTAAAGCATATTATACCAGGGATCAGAAATTCCATTCTGAGCATAGGCGAATAATTGAAAGGGTACCGGTTGGTACTTTTTTTATACTCTTGTGTGACCGATTGGGGAAAACAGTCATCTAGTATTTCAGTAACTTTCAAAACTAAGTAATTTATAGAGAGCAAATGAGTAGAAGGAGAGAAGCCGCAATGAAATCATTATCTGTTTTTGCCAAGGACCTCGGCTCCGCTTTGAGAAATCCCAAGGTGCTGATTCCCTTATTTGTAGTTTTGTTTATCCCTGTTCTGTACAGCGGATTGTTCCTGAAGGCATTCTGGGATCCGTATGGCAAAATGAATGAATTGCCTGTCGCTGTAGTCAATCAAGATAAGGGTGCGGACTATGAAGGCCGTAAGCTCACCGCAGGCAGTGATCTGGTGGAGGAGCTGAAGAAGACGGACGGCTTCCAATGGAACTTCGTCACCCGCGAGCAGGCGGACGCCGGTCTTAAGGACAGTACCTATTATATGGCGATTGTCGTTCCGGAAGACTTCTCTTCCAAGGCCACTACGCTGCTGGATGCTGATCCTCAGCCGGCACAGATTATCTTTGAACCGAATGAAGGCTACAACTTCCTGGCCGGCCAGATCGGTGGTACCGCAGTGAAGGACATCAAGGCGAAGGTATCCGCGAAGGTGACGGAGGCTTACACTGAATCGGTTTTTGACAAAATTACTGAAATCTCCAGCGGAATCGGCGAAGCCGGCGACGGCGCCACCAAGATTGCCGATGGCGCCTCGAAGCTGGATGACGGCACGCTGAAGCTGGAGGAGAACCTGCAGTTGTTGACTGACGGCACCGGCAAATTGCTGGATGGCGTTAAGCCGCTTACCGAAGGTGTGGCCGAGCTGAATACCGGTGCAGCCGCACTGGAATCCGGCACCAGCACACTGGCCAGCGGACTTGCGCAGCTGTCCTCCGCCCACAAGCAGCTGCAGGACGGCGTGGTGCAATCCACGGCCGGCAGCAAGCAGCTGAGCAGCGGCCTTGCCAAGAGTGAGGCCGGTGCAGCGAAGTTGCAGGCCGGAACCCAGGCGGCCGTAGACGGCACCGCCAAGCTGGAGGCCGGCACCGCCGGTGTAGTGGACGGCAGTGCGAAGCTGGAAGCCGGCCTGACGTCCTCGACTGAAGGCAGCGCCAAGCTGGAAGCGGGCCTGAAGGCCTCTGCGGACGGCAGCGCCAAGGTTACCGAAGGCGCTCAGGCCGTGGCCGCCGGGCTGAAGCAGCTGGCGGAGAGCAATCCGCAGCTGGCTGCAAGCCCGGCCATGCAGAAGCTGCTGGCCGCCAGCAGCAGTGTGGCGGCAGGCAGTGAGCAGCTGCAGCAGAGCCAGCAGCAGCTTGCCGAAGGCGCAGTCGCGCTGCACAGTGGGCAGCAGCAGCTGGCCGCAGGCGCAAGCCAGCTGCACAGCGGTGCGCAGCAGCTGGACGTTGGCGTTAGCCAGCTGCACACCGGCGCGCAGCAGCTGAGTGAGGGCAGCGGCCAGCTGCACTCGGCCCAGCAGCAGCTGGTTGCAGGCGCAGCCAAGCTGGCAGGCGGCGGCGACAAGCTGACCGCCGGCATGCAGCAGTTCGGCGCGAAGCTGAAGGAAGCTGCCGCAGGCGGCAGCAAGCTGGCCGACGGCGGCAAGGCGCTGGAGGCCGGAACCTCCACGCTGCTGAGCGGCGCGCAGCAGCTGGGCAGCGGCATCAGCTCTGTGGCTGACGGCTCCAAGCAGCTGCACACCGGTGCAGGCGAGCTGAAGGACGGAATGGATGCGCTGAAATCCGGTTCCACCGAGCTGGCTACCAAGCTGGGCGATGCAGCTGAGAAGACTGCAGCGGTGAATTCCTCCGATGCCCTGGTTCATATGTTTGCCGAGCCAGTAGTTATTGATGAGCATCGTGTAAATGAAGTGCCGAACTACGGTACTGGTTTTGCCCCTTACTTCTTGTCCCTGGGATTGTTCGTCGGTGCATTGATCTGTACGCTGGTGATCCCGATGCGGGATTCCGAGGTCATCGGAGCCAGCCGCTTCAACCGTTTCATCAGCCGTACACTGACCTTCTCGATGATGAGTGTGCTGCAGTCGATCCTGGCTGCTGCCGTGCTGCTCTACGGACTTGGTCTCGAAGTGCAGAGTGTTCCCTTATTCTATGCCTTCACCTTTATTACAAGCCTTGCCTTCATGTGGATGATTCAGGCGATTGTAACCTGGCTTGACCAGCCGGGACGTTTCGTGGTCATTGTGGTTCTGATTCTGCAACTGACTACAAGTGCAGGCACCTTCCCGCTGGAGCTGATTCCAGGCTGGATGAAATTCTTCAACCCGCTGCTGCCTATGACCTATAGTGTCAGAGGATACAAGGCTGTGATTTCAACAGGAGATTATAGTGTAATGTGGAGCGACGCAGGTACGCTGGCAATCTATGGACTGGTCTTCCTTGCCTTCACGCTGGTCTACTTCATGACAAGAGACCGTCAAAGTGAAGCTGCCATGAAAAGTGAACAAGTTTTGACTGTATAATCTGAGCATGCAGATTAATAGGGAATAAGCAAAAGAGCGCCTCCGCGGGGGCGCTCTTTTAGATTTTGCAAAATATAGTAATGGATAGGCTCCACATTATAAATGATCCTTCGATTTCCGGCTGAAACGGAATTGGAAAACGCTCCAATTCATCGCTGAAAGTTGTTGAAACGTTTTCATTGCATAAGGACTTATTCGTTATTTATGTATATTTATGCAATGATAAGATTTTTTACGCTTTTATTCACTAAAGCTGTGTCGCAAAAGCAATTGTTAATCAAACTCATAAAAAAGTTTAAATTGCGCTCATGTCAGCTCGATGATAAAATAATATAACGAATCTTGGCTGAATATTTATTAAGATTTTCATCTGAAAATATTTCCTGAAATATAAGATTGTATAAGTAGTATTATATACTTTAGCCTTATATTCTTGCTCCAATGGACATTGCCTCAGCTTGAAGGGTTTAGCCGTTTCTTACTTCAGATAACGTCTACTTTATAATAGAAAGGTTGCATATGATGAGACACACTGAACTGCCCGGCAAACAGGGCCTGTATGATCCCCAGTTCGAAAAAGATGCTTGCGGCATGGGCTTCGTAGCCCATATCAAAGGCAAGCCGTCCCATGATATTGTTAGCAATGCTTTGACCATGCTGTTTAATATGGAGCACCGCGGAGGCCAGGGGGCCGAACCTAACTCGGGTGACGGCGCGGGTATTATGCTGCAGATTCCACACCGTTTTTTTGCCGGCGAAGCGCAGAAGCTTGGCTTTGAGCTTCCGGAGCAGGGACAGTATGGTGTGGGTATGATCTTTTTGTCTCAGAACGAAGAAATCCGCAGCCGCCATGAAGCTCTGCTGAGCGATATTATCGCTGAAGAAGGCCAGGAAGTGATCGGCTACCGCGATGTGCCTACCTACGATGAGATGCTGGGCAAGACGGCCAAAGCGGCCAAGCCTAATGTCCGCCAGGTGTTCATCGGCCGCAGCGCAGGAATTACAGACGATCTGTCCTTTGAACGCAAGCTGTATGTTATCCGCAGACGCGCGGAGCTGGCTATCCGCTACGGCGGTGTGGAAGAAGGCGAATCCTTCTATATGCCAAGCATGTCATGTCTCAAGATTGTTTACAAGGGCATGCTGACCACAGAGCAGGTGGGCCAGTTCTACCTGGATCTGCAGAATGAGGAGCTGGAATCGGCAATTGCACTGGTCCACTCCCGTTTCAGCACCAACACCTTCCCAAGCTGGGAGCGGGCGCATCCGTACCGCTTCATGATCCACAATGGGGAGATCAACACCCTGCGCGGCAACGTCAACTGGATGCATGCCCGCCAGTCGCTGTTCAAGAGTGAAGTGTTCGGGGAATCCCTTAGCCAGATCAAGCCGGTTGTGAATCCTGACGGCTCGGATACAGCGATGTTTGACAATACCTTTGAATTTCTCTATCTCAGCGGACGCTCTTTGCCCCATGTGGCCATGATGATGGTTCCTGAACCTTGGAGCAACCATACAAGCATGGATGCGAAGAAGAGAGACTTCTACGAATATCACAGCACGCTGATGGAGCCTTGGGATGGCCCGGCAGCGATGGGCTTCACCGATGGTATCCAGATCGGTGCCATTCTTGACCGCAACGGCTTGCGTCCGGCGCGTTATTATGTAACCAAAGACGATATGATTATTCTGTCCTCGGAAGCGGGCGTGCTTGATATCCCTGCCGAGAACATTCTATACAAAGACCGGCTGAGACCAGGGCGGATGCTGCTGGTCGATACGAAGGAAGGCCGGATTATTTCCGATGAGGAAGTGAAGGCAGGAATTACTTCTGAACAGCCTTACCGTCAATGGCTGGATGAGCATCTGATCAGCCTGAGCGATCTTCCCGATGCGCCGGAGCTGCCTAATCCGAAGCATGACAACGTGCTGCAGCTGCAGCAATCGTTCGGCTATACCTTCGAGGATCTGCGCAAGGTGCTGGAGCCGATGGCTTCCACCGGCGCTGAAGCGGTGGTATCGATGGGATATGATTCTCCGCTCGCTGTGCTTTCCGACCGTCCGCAGCGTCTTTACAATTATTTCAAACAAATGTTCGCCCAGGTAACCAATCCGCCGATAGATGCCATCCGTGAAGAGCTCGTTACGTCCACGACGACAACGATTGGACCGGAGCGCAATCTGCTGAAGCCGGAACCGGAGAGCTGCCGCCATATCACACTGGAGACGCCGATTCTGTCCAACGAGGAATTCGCGAAGATCCGTCATGTCCGCCGTGCAGGCTTCAAGTCGATGTCCATTCCGATTCTGTTCCCTGCGGAGCTGGGAGCGGAAGGCATGCGCACTGCGCTTGAACGGATGAACGAGGCTGCTGACCGCGTAATGGCCAAGGGACATAATATTCTGATCCTGTCGGACCGCGGTGTGGACCGCGAGAATGCGGCAATTCCGGCACTGCTTGCCGTATCCAGCCTGCATCACCATCTGATCCGCCAGGGAACACGGACGAAGGTCAGCATCCTGCTTGAATCCGGCGAACCGCGTGAAGTGCACCACTATGCCCTGCTGCTTGGCTATGGCGTGAGTGCGGTCAATCCTTATCTGGCCTTCGAAAGCCTGGATGACATGATCGGCCAAGGGCTGCTGCGCGGAATCTCGCATGAGAAGGCGATTAAGAACTATATCAAGGCTGCAACGAAGAGCGTAGTGAAGATCCTGTCCAAGATGGGAATCTCGACCATTCAATCCTATCGGGGCGCGCAAATCTTCGAAGCGGTTGGGCTGAATTCCGAATTCGTGGACCGTTACTTCACCTGGACGCCATCCCGCATCGGCGGTATCGGTCTGGAGGAAGTAGCCGCCGAAGCACTGATCCATCACACCCGTGCCTTCACCGACAAGGACGGCAATGACAAGGTGCTGGATTCCGGCGGTGAATACCAATGGCGCAGTGACGGGGAAGAGCATCTGTTCAACCCGCAGACCATTCACCTGCTGCAGCATTCTGTACGCAGCGGTGATTACAGCCTGTATAAGAAATATGCTGCCCTGGTTCAGGGAGAGAGCAAGAAGCACCAGACCCTCCGTTCCCTGCTGGAATTCAATTCGAAGAATGAGCCGATTCCGCTGGAAGAAGTCGAGTCTGTTGAAGCAATCATGAGACGCTTCAAGACAGGGGCGATGTCCTTTGGTTCAATCAGCAAGGAAGCGCATGAGACGCTGGCGATCGCCATGAACCGGATCGGCGGCAAGAGCAATACCGGTGAAGGCGGAGAAGATCCGGCCCGGTTCATACCGGACAGCAACGGCGATTCCCGCCGCAGTGCGATCAAGCAGGTCGCTTCGGGACGTTTCGGGGTTACTTCGAATTATCTGGTCAACGCAGATGAGATTCAGATCAAGATGGCCCAGGGCGCGAAGCCCGGTGAAGGCGGACAGCTTCCGGGACGCAAGGTGTATCCTTGGGTTGCCGAAGTCCGTGGCTCCACGGCAGGTGTGGGACTGATCTCCCCGCCGCCGCATCATGACATCTATTCTATTGAGGATCTGGCAGAGCTGATCTATGATCTGAAGAATGCCAATCCGCGTGCCAATATTAACGTTAAGCTGGTCTCTGAGGTAGGGGTAGGCACGATCGCAGCCGGTGTTGCCAAAGGGCGTGCCGACATCATTCTGATCAGCGGCTACGACGGCGGAACAGGGGCGTCTCCGATGAACTCCATCCGTCATGCCGGTCTTCCGTGGGAGCTGGGTCTGGCTGAAACCCACCAGACGCTGATGCTGAACAATCTGCGTGACCGCGTCGTGCTGGAAACCGACGGTAAGATGCTGAGCGGCAGAGACCTTGCGGTAGCGATATTGCTTGGTGCCGAAGAATACGGCTTCTCCACAGCTCCGCTTGTAGCTGTAGGCTGCATCATGATGCGGGTATGCCAGATGGATACCTGCCCGGTTGGTGTAGCCACTCAGAATCCGGAGCTGCGCAAGAACTTTACCGGTGATCCGCAGCATGTGGTCAATTTCATGACCTTTGTGGCCCAGGATCTGCGTGAGATCATGGCGAGTCTTGGTTTCCGTACCATTCAGGAGATGGTCGGACGCACGGATTGCCTCGATGCCGTGCATGCTTCCTACCACTGGAAGAAACGTGGCGTGGATCTGTCCAGCCTGCTGCATACGCCGCAGCTGGCAGAAGGGAGCACCCGCTTCCGCAGCAAACGCCAGAATCATGGGCTGGAGGAAACGCTTGACGTTTCCAAACTGCTTGATCTGGCGGCACCTGCTCTGGAGTCGGGAACAGCCGTAGAGGCATCACTGCCGATTACGAACGTGAACCGTGCTGTAGGAACGATCCTTGGCAGTGAGTTGACCCGTAAATACGGAGCGGCAGGCTTGCCTGAAGACACTATCCGCCTTCATTTCACTGGCTCGGCCGGACAGAGTCTCGGAGCGTTCATGCCTAAGGGGATTACGATCACTGTGGATGGCGACTCCAACGATTACGTGGGCAAAGGCCTCTCCGGAGGCAAAATTATCATCAAGCCTTCTCCTAAGGCAACCTTCGCTGCCGAAGAGAATATCATCATCGGCAATACGGCACTTTACGGAGCGACGAGCGGTGAGGCTTACATCAGCGGGATTGCCGGAGAACGTTTTGCAGTCCGCAACTCAGGGGCCAAGGTAGTCGTGGAAGGCGTGGGCGACCATGGCTGTGAATATATGACTGGCGGCCGTGTGGTTGTGCTTGGCGAAACGGGTCGCAACTTCGCGGCAGGGATGTCGGGCGGTATCGCCTACGTCTACGATCCGGACAATTCCTTCGTCAGCCGCTGCAACCTGGAGATGGTGCTGCTGGAGCGTGTGGAGGAAGCGGACGAAACCGAGGAGCTCCGCAGCCTGATTCTCCGTCACACCGAGCTTACCGGAAGTAGTGTCGGACAACGGGTGCTGGATACTTGGGCAGACAGCCTGCCGCGATTCGCACGTGTAATTCCGAAGGACTACAAACGGATGCTGGAGCAGATCCGCAAGGTAGAGCAAACCGGATTAACCGGCGAGGCTGCGCTTATGGCTGCCTTCGAAGCCAATATGCGTGAACTTGCGCGTGTAGGCGGCTAAACGACCTGCTGTTCTGAACGAATAATAATAGTAACGCTTAAGGACTTGACCCTCTCCCGCTTGCGGTATGGCCAGGTCCTTTTGCTTGTATTGTCCGCAACGTTCTGAGCGATGGAGTACGATTGTGGTTAATATTCAGGTATCCGGGATACCTGAAAGACAGGGTGATTTTCGGTAAAAAGGGTAAATGTGCTAAAATATGAAAGATGGAAAGGAAGTGAGAGTATGCCGAATAAGGCAAACCCGCAGGAGCCTGTAGCCCGCTTACAGGGTATCACCAAGAAGATGGGCTCCAAAACATTGGTCAATGATCTGACGCTGGATATTCCGCCAGGTCAAATCTTCGGGTTTCTGGGACCCAACGGTGCAGGCAAAACCACAACTATCCGCATGATGGTCGGTCTGATCTCGATCAGCCGGGGAGACATTCTGATCTGCGGAAGCAGTATTAGAACCCAATTCGAAGAAGCTATTGCCAATGTAGGAGCCATCGTCGAGAATCCAGAAATGTACAAATTTCTTAGCGGCTACCAGAATCTGCGCCAATATGCGCGGATGGTGCCGGGCATCACGAAAGAACGGATGGCCGAGGTAGTGGAACTGGTAGGACTGACAGGAAGAATTAATGACAAGGTGAAGACTTATTCGCTGGGGATGAGGCAGAGACTCGGGGTAGCCCAGGCCTTGCTGCACCGGCCGAAGCTGTTGATTCTGGACGAGCCTACGAACGGCCTGGACCCGCAGGGGATACGCGAGCTGCGTGACTATCTGCGCCGCCTATGCCATGAGGAAGGAACAACCGTATTCGTATCGAGCCATCTGCTCTCCGAGATGGAACTGATGTGTGACAGTGTAGCTATTATTCAGAACGGGCGACTGCTGGATGTGAAGCAGCTCAAAGTGGTGGGAAGCAAGACGATGCCGATGGGCGAGACTTTATTCGAGGTGGATGACCCGCAGGCGGCTTTGTCCGTGATAGGCCGTGGTATCTTTAAGAGCGGCGGCCTGGTTATTGAGGCGGAACGTGAGGAAATTGCCGAGCTGAATGCCAAGCTGGTTGCGGCCGGTCTTAAGGTGTACAGCATTAAGTCACTGTCGCGGTCGCTGGAGGATCAATTCTTTGAGGTTACTGGAGGTGAAGGCATTGGGTAATTTTGTATCGCTCATACATAATGAGAATATCAAAATCTACAGACGTATCCGCACATGGATTATGCTGTTGATTGTGGCCGCTATGAGTACGCTGCTGCCTGTATTGGTATATTTCACAAGTGATGGCGAGAGCACAATCGGATTATGGAGCAATTTCCAGACGACCACCAGCGTGTCCTTCTTTCTGGTCACCATCTTTACCGTAGTGGTTGCTGCGGACTCCGTGGCGGGCGAATTCACCTGGGGAACCGTGAAGCTGCTGTTGATCCGCCCGTGGAGCCGCTCCAAAATCCTGCTCTCGAAATACCTTTCGGTAGTGCTGTTCAGCTTGCTGAGTACAGCCGTATTGATCGCTTTTGGTTTAGGCGCGTCATACCTGTTCTCGTCCTCCACTTCAGGGGGAATCACGGATGCTGCTTCCTGGACTCCGGCTGAATATGCGTTTATGGAGATTCTGTGCCGATATGTGGATCTGTTCGTGACCACGGCGCTTGCCTTTATGGTATCAAGCGTATTTCGTGCCAGCGGGCTGGCGATTGGTCTGTCCATGTTTATTATGTTCGCCAAGGACATCTTCGTGGCCATCTTTAACCCGGACCGGTTTGAGTGGGCGAGATATCTGATCTTCAGTCATATGGATCTGCGCAGCTATTTGCTGACGGATACTGTGGGAGGCTCCACGCTGGGCTTTGCCGTGGGTGTGCTGGCTGCTTATTATGTGTTGTTTCTGGCCGTTGCCTGGATTGTGTTCCGCAAAAGAGACGTAGCTGCCTAATTCCTTAACCGGCTTCCAGCGTGCTCTGCTTGGCGGAGGCCCGTGAATTGGCCTTGTCCGCTATAGAGTTGTCCAGCCCGCCCGCTGTGTCCGGGGCGGGCTGTTCATGCATCTCAATGGAGCCGTTAATCAGGCTGCCCTCGTGAATGGTAAGGCTCTGTGCCTGAATATTACCTTGCAGCTGTCCGGTTTCGGCCATAATCAGCCGCCGCTGTGCCGTTACATCGCCGAACACTTTACCCGCAATGATTACTTCCTCTGCATGAATGCTGGAACGTACGGTTCCTTGCTCGCCTACCGTTACCGTGCCGCTGCACACAATCTCACCGCTGAAGGTCCCCTCAATCCGCAGGTTGGTATCACAATGCACCTTGCCCTCCAATGTTCCCCCATGACCAATCAATGAATCCGTTGGCCTGTAAGCCCCCAGCGATTGTCCTCGCTTCCACATACTGCATTCCTCCTTTTTCTTGATAATGAATATTTAAGGTTTGACGTAAGTTAACGGATTGACTGTCTTGTTGTGCTTGACGACCTGGAAATGAAGATGAGGGCCCGTGCTGCGTCCGGTGCTGCCTAAGAGACCAATCTTCTCTCCCTTCTGGACGGTGTCGCCAGGGGAGACGAGCATGCCGCTTAAATGCATATACCAGGTCTCCAGCCCGTTCGGATGCTTCAGGATAATATACTTGCCGCGTGCTCCCTGCTGGTCGACAGCCGTCACTTCACCTTCCATAGCGGCGTAGACAGGGTCCCCGATGCTGCCGGCAATATCGATCCCAGAGTGAAAAGCGGAGGAACCCTTGAAGGGGTCGGTACGGTAGCCGAAGCTGGAGGTCATTACCTTGGACTTAGTCGGCCAGATGACAGCAGGCAGCAGCCGCTGCTTCTCGGCCTGGATTTTCTTGGCCTCCAGGTTGGCCTTGGCTTCGTTGGCCTCCTTGGCCTCGGTGATAGTAGCGGTAATGCTGTTCATCATCTCGTCCAGCAGTGTGCGTATCTCTGCGAAGTCGTCCTTGGTAACTTGTGCCAGATGCAGCGTTTCCTGCTGGTGAACAGCGATATACTCACCGCCCATCTGATCTGTATCCACACTGCCCGAGGCTGAAGTTCCGCTGGCTGCCGAATCGCCCGAAACCTCCCCCTTGCTGGTGTCAATCAGCGTCTGGAGCTGCTGTTCCAGCTCGCTGACACTTCGAAGCTTGTCTTTGATCGTTTCGGCCTCTTCCGACAGATCGGTAACCTGACTGCGCAGCTGCAGCAGATCCTGATCCTTGTCTGCGACCTTCATTTCCATCTTCAGATTGGTAAGGGTAAGTGCAGCGGCCTCCGCTTCCAGCTGCGATATCGACTGCGAGGCATGAAAATGCATGGACGTGACCAGACTGGAGAGAGAAAGAACGGCTACGGCCGGCAGGGCCAAAGCGAGCGGCTTGGATAGCTGAAGCTGTCTGACCGGACGCCCGGCTTCCCTGACGACGAGCAGTGTGATCCGGTTATGATCGGTTTGACTCTTCATGGCTTCTCCTTCCTGCGGCTTCTGCAGCCGCCTCTGTGATACTTGGACTATCAAGTCCTCCGAATCAGGCTAATCACGGGGGGTCTTACTACTCTATGTATTCGGTCTCTTTCAGGAACATGACAACGTTTGTTTGAATAAAGAAAGAGAGTTACGGCAAAACCTGTATCTAGGCGATGCGGGAGGTTTCTATTTCTTAGGAGGTGGTGGAGTGAAGGTGGTTGCAATTCTACTTATTCTGATGTTCATTCAGTTCGCCATAATTATATGTTGTGAGTTCCGCCGTCCGCAAAGAGCGGTAGCCTGGCTATCCATCACCCTATGCTGTCCTCCGCTGGGTCTGGTGTTCTATTACTTTCTGGGGCGTGATTACAGGCACGGCCGCTTAGTAGACAGGAGATGCCAGACGTTGTTTCGGGAGATCGATATGCATGTCTTGAACCGTAGCCGGATTGTAAAAGTGTCTGCGGATACCGGAAACCCACAGTTCGAGCAGAACGTGGGGCTGCTGACGCTGCTGGGCAGACTTGCCGAAAGCCCGGTTACGGGGCATAATCGCAGCCAGCTGCTCAGCAGTGCTGAAGAGGCGTATGAAGAAATGCTGAAGGTGATGGAAGCTGCCCAAGAGCATATTCATCTGGAATTTTATATTTTCCGTGACGATGAGATTGGAGAACAATTTCAGGACCTGATGATACGCAAAGCGCGCCAGGGTGTTAAGGTGCGTCTGCTCTGCGACGGTCTGGGCAGCCGCGGAACGATGAGCCGCCGGTTTATCCACACCTTGCGTCAGGCGGGGGTTGAGCTGCATTTTTTCCTTCCCCCGCTTAGTTCGCTGCTGGACCGCCGCTTTAACTACCGTAATCACCGCAAAATCCTGGTGGTTGACGGCCTGATCGGCTTCACCGGCGGGATGAATATCGGAGATGATTATTTGGGCAAGGACCCCAAAATGGGCTTTTGGCGCGATACGCATGTGCGGCTGGAAGGGGACGCCGTATATTATCTGCAATTTACTTTCCTGAAGGACTGGAGACTGGCCACTGGAGAGGGTATGAGCCACCCGCGTCTGTTCCCGAAGCATACATGCACAGCACTTGAAGCCGTACAGATTGTCAAGAGCGGTCCGGATGGCGATCTGGATGCATCGCAGGAGATGTATTTTGCCGCTCTGTGCGCCGCCAGGCAGCGGATATGGATTACTACGCCGTATTTCATTCCGGATTCCAGCATCTGTCGGGCGCTCAAGAGCGCTGTGCTCCGGGGGGTGGATGTAAAAATCATTGTCCCTGCCATCCCCGACCACAAGCTGGTCCATTATGCTTCCCATGCCTATATGGACAACCTGCAGGATGCGGGTGTGAAGTTCTACAAATATACCAAGGGATTCATGCATGCCAAAGTAATGATAGCCGACGGCCTGCTGGCTTCGGTGGGCAGTGCCAATCTGGATATGCGCAGCTTCTATTCCAACTTCGAGCTGTCGGCAGTTCTGCTGGAGCCGGGCAAAGTGGAGCAGCTGGCTGCCGGATTCCAGCAGGACCTGAAGCACTGTGAATATATTGACCCTTACCGGTTCAGGGAGAGAGGAAGGGGTGTCAAGCTCCTGGAAGGGCTCTGTCAGCTGTTGTCACCGCTCTTATGATAGAAAAGGTGACAAAAGCTGAACTTTTCGAACGAACGTAGCCAATCGGCTCCTTATTTAAGCCGTTTTTATGATATAATAAAGTGAATAAGCAGAAATGTCAGTAAGTATAGCGTGCAAGTATACTTCCGTATATTTCAAATTACACTGTTATTATAGGGGGAGTTCTATGACTGTAAGTCAACAAATATTTACCAAGGAAGAACAGCACAAGCCGCAGAAATCCGGAGCTATCAGAACCGCAAAGCTGGCGCAGCGGGTTATCATGATCATTATAGGATCAGCCATGATGTCAGTCGCTCTGGAGATATTCTTGGTACCCAACAGCCTGATTGACGGCGGGATTACCGGTATTTCCATTATGCTTTCCCATCTTTTTGACATCCCCCTGGGAATATTGCTAACACTGCTCAACCTGCCGTTCCTGGTAATTGGCTACAAGCAGATTGGCAAGACCTTTGCTTTGTCCACTCTTTTTGCAGTCGTGCTGATGTCGATCGGAACCTATCTGCTGCATCCTGTGAATCCGATTACTGTTGAACCGCTGCTGGCCGCCGTCTTTGGAGGGGTAATCCTGGGCGTGGGAGTCGGGCTGGTGGTACGGTATGGCGGATCGCTGGACGGGACTGAGATCGTAGCGATTCTGGTCAGCAAGAAACTTCCGTTCTCCGTAGGCGAAGTAGTCATGTTCTTCAACCTGTTTATTCTATCCGGCGCGGGCTTTGTATTCGGCTGGAACAATGCCATGTTCTCATTGATTGCCTATTATATTGCCTTTAAGTTGATTGATGTTACGCTGGAAGGTCTGGATCAATCGAAATCGGTTTGGATCATCAGCGATAAATTCCGTGATATCGGAGAAGCTCTGACGGAACGCCTCGGGCGCGGCGTCACTTATCTGGACGGAGAAGGCGGGTTCTCCGGTGACGAAAAGAAGGTTATCTTCGTTGTCATTACGCGGCTGGAGGAAGCCAAGCTCAAAACGATTGTGGAGGATTGGGACTCTGATGCCTTCGTGGCCATCGGCAATATCCATGATGTCAAGGGCGGACGCTTCAAGAAGAAATCCATCCATTAGCACGGCCCTGAGCTACTAGTGCCCCTAACTGAAAGAAGGTATATTTACGAACGATCGAGCATTAAATACGGTTGAGGATGCCGTATTTCCCTATATAGTACCTTCTGTCCCGAACCAGGACGTCCAATAAGCCCGCAGCGGAATTCATGCTGCGGGCTTATTGCTGCGCTATGGCAAGCGGGCAATGACATCCTCTACAGGCTGGGGAGGCAGCTTCCCGATCAGCTCGCCCACCGAACGCAGCCGTTCTTCGATGTTCAGCAGGTGGAAATCCAGCGGGGAGACATTCCGCTCCACTTCCTCCCACAGCAGCGGTGTGGAGACCGTGGCCAGCGGCCGGGCGCGGGGAGTATACGGCGCGGCCAGGGTTTTGCCTCCGTAATGCTGCAGATAATCGAAATAGATTTTGTCGCCGCGGTTTTTTTTGAGCCGCTCCAGGGTGAACAGGCCGGGATGTTTCTCTGCCACGAACCGGCCGACGAAATGGCCGATCCGGCGCAGCCCCTCGAAGGTGACTCCGGGGCTGACGGGAACGATGATCTGGACGCCCGTTGCGCCCGAGGTCTTGGGAACGGACTGGAGGCCAAGCGATTTCAGGACCCCGCCAACGATGGCGGCAGCCTCCATAATCCGCGGCTCCACGTCCATGGAGGGGTCCAGGTCAATCATCCATTCGCAAGGCAGACTGCTGCCGGCATAATGCAGGGAGGGATGGAACTCCAGCGCGGCCAGGTTGCCCAACCAGAGCAGCTCCGGCAGCTCCTGCAGCAGGATATAGGTAATATTGTCCTGACTGGCGGTCCGCACGAATGGAGGGAGCGGCTCTGGCGCATTCTTCTGATAGAACGACATCCCCCCCACCCCGTGAGGATAGCGGATCACTGTCAGCAGCCGGTCCCGGCAATAGGGCAACAGATAAGGAGAGAGCGCGGCCAGCTTCTGCAGATAGATCCGTTTGGTAATTCCGCACTCCGGCCAGAGCAGCTTCTCGGGATTGGTTACAGCAATTTCATGGCCGTCCACGGTGATTGAACCTTTGATCGTTGCCGGCATAACAGTCCTCCTTCCTTAAGTGGGTGGGACAATAATACGGGATACTAGCTCCTCTGCTCCAAGCGGCAAGACGACGGAGGGAGATCGACCCTCGCTTGAATGACCGGCTGGCGCAGCGTACCGGAGGCATTCCATTCCAGGTAATGAATCTTGAACACTAGCAGCGGCTTCACCCAGAAGGCTCCCTTGGCCCGCTGCGGTATGGTGGCAAAGGGCATTTGGTCTTCTGCAAGCTGCAGCACCTGTGCAGTCAGTTCTCTCCAGTCCGCTGCCGTCAGTCTACCGGAGCCGGCATGGCCGATGTAATGCAGCTGCCCGTCCCCGCCGTACAGGCCCAGCAGCAGCGCATTTACAATTCCGTCCCGGAAGGTGACGCCTCCGGCAACGGCGGTAAGGTCAGAGATCAGCTTGCACTTCTGCCAGCGCTTGTCTTTGCCGCCAAGCGCATAGGTACTGCCGATATCCTTGATTACGATTCCTTCCAGCTTCGCTTTGACGGCAGCGGCGTACAACTGGGCAGGGTCAGTGTAGCTCGGCACACCCTGAACATGGGGATGAGGCAGCAGCCGTTCGTTCAGCTGCTGCTGCCGCTGCGATAACGGCAGACCCGTCAGCCACTCTCCATCACAATAGAGCAAGTCAAATATCATGTAGATTACCGGAACTTGCGGAATCACCGCTTCGATGGCGCTGCTGCTCCTCAGGCTGTCGCGCCGCATCACCTCATGGAAGGAGGGCTTGCCCTCCTTCAAGGCAATGATCTCCCCGTCCAGGATGGCGGAGCCAGCCCGGAAGTAGCTGGACTGCACAGCAAGCTCCGGATACTGTGAGGTGCGGCGGTTGCCGCGCCGGTTGATCAGTTCTGTGGAATCGCCGTCACAGTAGGACAGCATGCGGACGCCGTCCCACTTGATCTGGGCAATCCACTGGTTGCCTTCCGGCAGCCGTGCCGCCAATATAGGCTCGAAAGGCGTGATCGGCTGCAGCTTCATGGGCATAACCTAAGCCCCGGTTTCTTTGGTGCGGGTGCTGCGGCGTTTGGGCTTGGGCGCAATCACTGGGATCGGTCCCGTGCCTTCGCCTGCAGGGGGCGCCGAAGCGGCAGGCGCTGCTTTGGTTTTGGGTTTGGCTGTTTTTTTGGCGGCTGCACCCGCAGCTTTGTTCTTGGCGCCGACGGCCGGAGCGGTTCCGGGGTCGGTGGGGATATGCTGGACTGCCTCAATACTGGCCTGCAGCGCGGCCATCAGATCAATCACATTGCTCTCCTGGCGCGCAGGCGCAATATGGAATTCCTTCCCGGATACCTTATGGGAGATCAGATCCTGCATCCGCTGGCGATAATCGTCGGTATATTTGGCTGGTTCAAACGGTGTGGACAGCTGGGAGATCAGCAGCTTGGCCATATCCAGCTCCTTGTCGTTCACTATGCCCGGCTCGGGCAGTCCGGGTACCTGGGACACCGGCCGCACCTCATCAGGGTAGAATATCGTTTCGATTGCCAGGCAATCCTCCAATACCCGGATGGCGGCAAGGCTGCTTTTGGAGCGGATTGAGATTTTGGCAATGCCGATCTTGCCGCTCTGGCGCATCGCTTCCATCAGCAGCCGGTAGGCATTGGTCCCGGCCTGATCGGGCGACAGGTAATAGGTCTTCTGGAAATAGATCGGATCAATCTCGGTCAGATCAACGAAATCGAGAATCGTGATACTTTTGCTGCTCTCCTCGGTCAGCTGGTCCAGCTCTTCCTTGTCAAACAGCACGAATTTGCCTTTTTCATATTCGTAACCTTTGCCGATTTCCTCCCAGGCCACTTCCTTGTCGCATACGGGACATTTACGCACATAAGACAACGGACTGCCACACTCCTTGTGAATGTAACGCAGGGAAATATCCTTATCCTCGGTGGCGGAGAACATTTTGACCGGAACATGGACCAGACCGAAGCTGATCGCGCCTTTCCAAACCGTGTGCATGAGAAACACCTCCTGAATAGAATGATGGCTGTTTCCGGTTAGTATGAGGCGCGGAGCCTATTTCTAAACAGATACATTATTGGAGACTGCATTGGGAAAAATAAACCTTGGCAAGCAGCCAACTAAACCGGATATAGGGTGACAACAGCACAGCAGCGGAGGCGAGTGATGGGTAAGCGGATGAACGGCTGGGTTGACACGCTCAGTGAACAGGATATTCCCGCTCTGGCGGTGGATTGGGAGCGCATTGTAGCTGTAGACGATGACCCGGATGAAAGCGATGCGGATGCCAAAAGACTGGATGCGGACGCTACCATCGGTGACCTGTCGGAACCGGAAGAGGACAATGACGAAGAGTATTAAGCCGTATTGAAGGAGGCGAAAGAGAAGAATGGATGTCAAACGGGCCAAGGATATATACAGCTCCAAAGAGATGTTTTCGGTTCATTTGGATGGAGAGTCGGTATGGATTGAGCATGTAGACGAGCAGAACGGCATGGCTACGGTACAGGTAGGCTCCAGTCCGGGCAACACGCGTACCGTCGGGGTAGACCGGCTGGAGGAGCAAGGATACTAGAGAATGGTTTCCGCTTAGCGGGGAATGACCGGAATACCCTCCCACGCGCCTTTGGCGCTTGAGGGGGTATTCCGTGTGCGGACAGTTGTTGCGGTAGAAGTGTCATACCGATATAATTAGAACTAATGTAAACAAGCTAGGATATCTTCAAAAGGTGGGAACTGCAGTTGAATAATAACGTGGAAACGGTGTTTACTTACCATTCAAGCAGCCTGACCGCCACACAGCTGCTGGCAGCCGAGATTGCCTCCGCCGCTAAGGCAGGTATGGTGATCGGATTGGACGGTGATCTTGGTGCTGGCAAAACGGCGTTCTCGCAGGGCTTCGCCCGCCGCTTGGGCGTCAAGGGCATCGTAAATAGTCCTACTTTTACCATTATCAAAGAGTATCAAGGGGTACTGCCGCTATATCATATGGATGTATACCGGATCTCGCTTCAGGAAGCGGACGAGCTTGGACTGGATGAATATTTCTACGGGCAGGGTGTATGCCTGGTGGAATGGAGCCAGCTGATACAAGAGCTGATGCCGCAGCAGCAGCTGCATATCTATATCGAGAATGCCGGACCGGACGAGCGGATCATTACGGTTACCGGAATCGGGGAGCCTTACGGTGAACTGTGCCGTGGGCTGATCCAGAAGTGGGGTTAAGACACATGATTAATGAGAATAACGGGCCGCGTAAGCGGCTTTTGGCGCTTGACACCTCTACAGCGGTGCTTGGGGTTGCCGTAACCGAGGAAGGCAGGCTGCTGCATGAGATTAATGCTTCCGGGGAGCGGAATCATTCCGTGCATCTGCTGCCGATTATTGAGCAGGCCCTGCAGGCATCGGGTACCACCGCCGCGATGTTAGGCGGAATATCTGTAGGTGTGGGCCCCGGCTCCTATACGGGGACCCGCATTGCCGTGACCGCGGCCAAGACACTGGCCTGGGCGTGGGAGGTTCCGGTTGCAGGCGTATCCAGCCTGCAGGCACTGGCCTGGGGCGGCCTGGTGGCTGGCCGCCGGGGGGAAGCAGCGGAGAAGGACGGCCGGGGGCCGGACTGGGTCATTCCGCTGCTGGATGCGCGCCGGGGACAGGTGTACACGGCGCTGTTTGTGGCGGACGGCGCGGGGGCGCCGCGCCGTCAGGAAGCGGACGCCATCCGGCTGATGGCGGACTGGGTGCAGCAGCTGGCAGCGCTGCTGGAGCAGGCGGAAGCGGCAGGCGTTGCGCCGGGCACGCTGTGGTTCGTGGGCGAAACCGCGCAGCATGGCAGCGCGGAGGTGCTGCAGCCGCTGGCGGGGGTCAGCCACCGCACGGTGCCTTATGAGCTTGAAGGCCGCTGGACCGGATTTCTCGGGGAGAAGAGACTGGCGGCAGGGGAGCAGGACGAGGTACACCGTCTGATCCCCAACTATACGCAGCTTTCGGAAGCGGAAGCCAATCTGCGGCGAAGCGCCGAAGGGGGCAGTAAACCATCATGAATGGCGCACAGCCAAGACAGGACCTGAATGCGGAGCTGGTGTTCCGGGCTATGAAGCTGGAGGACATTCCCGACATTCTGATTATTGAGCGCGAAGCCTTCACCATGCCTTGGACGGAGGAGGCTTTCCGCAATGAGCTGACCCACAACCATTTTGCCAAATATATGGTGATGGAGCTGGAAGGCCGGATTATCGGCTATGCCGGAATGTGGGCGATTGTGGATGAAGCGCATGTGACCAACATTGCTCTGCTGGAAGCTTACCGGGGACGTAAATGGGGCGAACGGCTGCTGGACGAGCTGATGAAGACGGCTGCTTTTGTCGGCATGATCTCTATTACGCTGGAAGTACGGGTATCCAATGAAGTTGCCCAGAACCTCTACCGCAAAAAAGGCTTCCGCTCGGCCGGCACCCGCAAAGGCTATTATTCGGACAACCGTGAGGATGCGCTGATTATGTGGGCCGATCTGCCGTCATACGGCGAGCAAGGGTTAAGGGAAGGAAGCGTGGACTCCAGATGAAGACAGAAATGGCTGAAGTTCAGCCTGTACTGATATTGGCAATTGAAACAAGCTGTGACGAGACCTCGGTAGCTGTGGTTAAGGACGGCTGTGAGGTTCTTTCGAATATTATCTCCAGCCAGATTGAGACGCACCGCGCCTTCGGAGGGGTAGTGCCTGAAGTGGCCTCGCGCAAGCATGTGGAGGTGATGACCCTGGTTATCGAGCAGGCGCTGGCTGAGGCTGGTGTTCACCCGCAGCAGCTAACTGCGGTAGCTGTTACCCAGGGGCCGGGGTTGGTCGGCGCTCTGCTGGTTGGTGTGGTGGCGGCCAAAAGCCTGGCGCTTGCCTGGAACAAGCCGCTGATCGGTACCCATCATATCGCTGGTCATATTTATGCCAACCGGCTGGTGGCGGAGCTGAAATACCCGAACATGACGCTGGTGGTATCGGGCGGACATACGGAGCTGGTCAGCATGGAGCAGGAGGGTGTGTTCCGGATCATCGGCCGGACACGCGACGACGCCGTAGGCGAAGCCTATGACAAGGTGGCGCGGTCCCTGGGCTTCCCTTATCCCGGCGGGCCGCACGTCGACCGCTTGGCCCGGGAGGCTGCGGAGGCGGTGGCGCTTCCGCGGGTCTGGCTGGAGCCGGGCTCTTATGATTTCAGCTTCAGCGGATTGAAATCCGCCGTGCTGAATGTAGTGAATCAGAGCAAAATGAAGGGACTGGAGCCTAACGTTGCGGGCATCGCACGTGGCTTCCAGGAGTCCGTCGTTGAGGTGCTGGTGGAGAAGGCGATCCGCGCCGTGCGCTCCACCGGCTCGCGCCAGCTGCTGCTGTGCGGCGGTGTTGCCGCCAATGGCGGCCTGCGTGCAGCCCTGATCTCCCGCTGCGAGGCGGAGAAGATCGAGCTGATCATTCCGCCGCCGGTCTATTGTACCGACAATGCGGCGATGATTGGTGCGGCCGCCTACGTGAAGTGGCAGCATAGCGGCGGCACGCCGCTGGACATGGTTGCTGACCCCGGCTTCTCGCTTGAAGAGTGGTCCGTGCCTGTCGCAAGCATAGAGTAACCAGCAATCATCCAAGAGCATCCCGTCAGCAACTGTTGCTGACAGGGTGCTCTTTCTGGTATCCGGACACGCAGGATGCATATAGTTGTACTGTCCGTTTGTAGATAGCCTTCTCAACTAATGCTGCAATTCATCAAAGCGCAGCAGATAGGAAGGGATTTACAAATATAGCGGGTGAATCCTCATATTTCCGCTTAGGGGTGAGTTTTTTGGCGTTTGACGCTTGGATTTTGAGGGGCTGCGTCTTTTGTCAAGATGTGGACAACGTTATCCACATATTCTGGCCGGGTTGTGTAAAAACCGTGTAAAATCAGCAATAACGGCTCTTTTTTGAAGCGAAACCGGCAAGCATCAGTTAATAACAAATTACTGTGGAAATTGTGGATAATGTGGATAGTTCCGTGGATAAAAAATGCTTGACAGTGAAAAAGGCGATTTATCGCATAAAAAAAGCCCCCAAGGGGCTTTTGAAACATAGAGTTATGCACGAATTCTGTGGATAGAGCTGTGGATAAGTATTTATGAACAAATCGCAAACTGTCTCAAAAAAAGTTTTCAGCTCATTTACACTATTCGTCAGCAAGAATTTCCCATTCATTGAAATACTCGCTAAGCTGCGTTTTTTTGGCCTTCAAATCCTGCTCATGATCCTGCAGCGCGAGATAATCCTGATAAACCTCGGGTTTTGTCATCTCGTTCTCGACACGGGCAATGGCTTCCTCCAGAGCGGCGATATTCTCCTCCAGCTCATTGATCCGCCGCTGGCGGTTGCGCTCCTCGCGTTTGGCCTGTTTATCCGCTTCGTAGGAGGTGGAGGTGCCTTTTTCGGCGGGCGCAAGCTCCTTTACGGTATTTCTGGAGGCAGTGGCAGCTGCCAACTCAGCGGCGTCCTTCGCCATGTCCTCCAATTCCTTTTTCTTCTCGACATAATCATCGTAGTTCCCGAGGTACTGATCAATCCCCTGGGGATGCAGCTCCAGCACACGTTCAGCCATTTTGTTCAGGAAATAACGGTCATGGGAGATAAAGAGCAGCGTGCCCTCGAAATCCATCAGTGCCGCCTCCAGCACCTCACGGCTCACCAGATCGAGATGGTTGGTAGGCTCATCAAGAATCAGCATGTTGGCGCCGCGCAGCATCAGTTTGGACAGGGATACCCGTGCTTTCTCGCCACCGCTCAGTGCTGAGATCCGCTTCTGGACATCTTCGCCGCTGAACAGGAAGTTGCCGAGGATCGTACGGATTCGGGCTTCCTCCAGCATGGGATATTCGCTCCATAACTCCTCAATCACCGTGTTGCGCGGATTCAGCCAAGTCTGCTCCTGATCGTAGTAGGCGATTTTGACTTTGGTGCCCCAGTTCACACTTCCGCCTTCCGGCTCCCGGGTGCCAATCATACATTGCAGCAGCGTGGACTTGCCGATGCCGTTGGGACCGATCAGTGCCGCGGTTTCGCCCCGGCGCAGCTCGAAGGAGGCATTCTGGAACAGTGGCTGGTCCTTGTTAAAAGCAACCTTAACCGCACGCACCTGCAGCACCTCTTTGCCGGATTGGAAATCAGGCTCGAAGGAGAAGCTGGCTCGCTTCAGAACGCCAAGCGGCCGGTCGATCCGCTCCATTTTGTCCAGGGCCTTGCGTCTGCTCTGCGCCCGCTTGGTCGTGGACGCCCGCACAATGTTGCGCTGCACGAAATCCTCCATCCGCGAGATTTCGTCCTGCTGCTTCTCATATTGCTTCAGACGAATCTCGTATTCGGCGGCCTTCAGCTCCATATAGCGGCTGTAGTTGCCCGTGTACCGCCGTGACTCATGGCGCTCGATCTCCACAATGGTGGTTACCAGCCGGTCAAGGAAATAACGGTCATGGGAAACCACCAGAATTCCACCGGCATAGCTGCGCAGATAATCCTCCAGCCAGGTAAGTGTCTCAATGTCCAGATGGTTGGTCGGTTCATCCAGCATCAGAAGATCCGGGGCCTGAAGTAGGATGCGCGCCAGCGCCAGCCGGGTCTTCTGCCCGCCACTCAGAGTAGAGATCGGGGTATCGGGTGCGAAATCGCCAAAGCCCATCCCGTGCAGCACACTGCGAATACGGGTATTCATCTCATAGCCGCCGTTGTCTTTAAACCAGTCGGAACGTGCCGCATACCGCTCCAGCAGCTCCTCGTAACGTTTGGGGTCTTCCGCCATCCGCGGGTCTGCAATAGCGGCTTCCAGCGTCCGCAGCTCAGCCTCGGCTTCAATTAGCGGGGCAAACACTGCGAGCATCTCCTCATGAATGGTTTTGTCAGACTGCAGTCCGCTGTTCTGGGCTAAATACCCGATCGTCGTTTCCTTGGATTTATGAATCTGCCCGCTGTCATAGGACATTTCACCTGCAATAATCTGCAGAAAGGTTGATTTGCCTGCGCCGTTGACGCCGACCAGACCTACACGTTCTTTCTCATTCACTTGCAGGCTGATGCCGTCCAGCACGCTTTGGATTCCATATGATTTCGTAATTCCTGTAGCTTGAAGAAGCATAACGATGAAACCTCCACCTCTTGCATATTTCGCTTCGACGCACCAGCGTCTCGGCCTGTTGCATACTTATTCTATAGTTTACATGAAAAGCGTTACCGGTGCGAGAGCTCTACAGATCAATGAAGCCTAAGCCATTCGGCTGGAGAAAGTGGGTTGGGCGACTATCTTGGCGAACGGGGGAGAAGAGTGGTAAACTGATCTTACATACGATGATTAGTTACACAAAATAGAAGGAGGCAGCAGGGCGATGATGTCTTATGAAGCTGCTGCAGAAGCCAAGCGGGTGCTGCGCAAGGAACGCCAGGCTGCCCGTGACCGGCTGTCTCCGCTGCAGCGGGAGCAGTTGTCCGCCAATGTATGCGAACATGCCTGGCACTGGCTGCTGCGCAAGGAGGCCCTTTCGCTGATGGCCTATGTGTCATTCCGCTCGGAGCTGGATACGAGTCCGCTGCTTAATGCAGCCTGGTCGCAGCCGCTTCGGGTGCTGCTGCCGCGCGTAATATCGGCAAGCGGCGAGCTTAGCGTGCAGCAGGTGACTTCATGGAGCGAGCTGGCGCCTGGTGCTTACGGTATTCCGGAACCACGGATTACCGAGAACCGGGTACCGTCCCCAGAGCAACAGGCGGCGCTGCCGCTTCCGGCGGTGGTATTCGTGCCCGGGCTGGCTTTTGATTCACGCGGCGGCCGCCTCGGATACGGCCGCGGCTACTATGACCGGCTGTGGACTTCCGTGCAGAGAAGAGTCCAGGCGGGGGAAACGGCTCCTGTGTGGATAGGTTTGGCTTACGGCATGCAGCTGGTTCCCGAGGTGCCGATGGATGCTCATGATGCCTTCATGGACATGCTGATTACGGAAGACGGCATCCTGCACTGCCGCAAAGGAGAGCAGCCATGGAACTGAGCCATTTCAACGGGCAGGGAAGAGCACGTATGGTCGATGTAAGCGAGAAGGAAGTGACCAAGCGAACCGCTGCTGCGCGCACGATGGTCAAGATGGCCCCGGCCACACTGGCGGCCATCCATGCCGGCAGCATCGGCAAAGGGGATGTGCTGGCTGTCGCCCAGGTCGCCGGAATTATGGCGGCCAAGAAGACGGCGGACTGGATTCCGATGTGCCATCCGCTGCCGCTTACCGGTGTGGACATCCGCTTCTCCGATAACAGCGAAGATGAACTATATATAGAAGCAATTGTCAAGACAACCGGCAAGACCGGCGTGGAAATGGAGGCGCTGACTGCAGTTTCCGCAGTGGCGCTTACGGTGTACGACATGTGCAAGGCTCTACAGAAGGACATGGTAATTGGTCCTACCCTGCTTGTTGCCAAAAGTGGAGGCAAGAACGGGGATTATGCGCTAGATACATAGAGAAGGAGGACAAACCTATGGCGTGGAAAACAGCAATCCTGACGGCCAGCGATAAAGGGGCCCGGGGCGAACGGGAAGACACGAGCGCCCAGGTCATCCGGGAGCTGGTAGAGGAAGAGCTTGGCGGCGAGATCGTGGAATACCGGATCGTGCCCGACGAGCAGGATGAGATTATTGCCGCATTGATTGAGCTTACCGATTATTTCAAGGCCGATCTGGTGCTGACTACGGGAGGGACGGATCTGGCGATCCGTGATGTGACACCGGAAGCTACCCGCCGGGTCATTGAACGTGAAGTGCCTGGACTCTCCGAAGCGATGCGCAGCACAGTCATGCAGAAGAACCGGGCGGTGATGTTGTTCCGGGGAATTTGCGGAATCCGCGGCCGTACGCTGATTGTCAATCTGCCCGGCACACCGAAGGGCGTGCACGAGAATTTGGCGGCTATTATGGACCAGCTGCCTGAAGCGTTGCTGATGGTGACCGGACAATTCCGCGAATAGACATGGGGAATGCTGTGCCTCCTTTTTTTTGAATACCGCTTCGTTTCAGCACTTCCGCTTGGATGTGTGACATATGTTATGGTATTATTAAATTATTGAACACAATGCCATGATCGGGTACGAGCGATTGGAATGAAGTTTCTATCCAAACCTTGAGGAGGAACACGCCATGCCTACTATCGGTACACCGGGAATCATTCTGCTGGTCATTTTAGCGTTGCTGCTATTTGGGCCGAATAAGCTGCCTGAGCTGGGACGTGCGGTTGGACGGACTTTCCGGGAATTTAAGGAAGGTGCGCGCGACATGGTTGCGGATACGGATACGGTCAAGAAGAGTGAGGCTCCCGTGCCGCAAGCCCCGCAGACTGCCGTGGCAGATATTCCGCAGGAGAGACGCTTGCCGGAATAACAGGAATGAATGAAATGCGAGGGTGGTCTTAAGTCTGTTCAGACTTCAGGGACACCCTTTTTTTGTATGCCTTACCCGGGAATACTGCCCCTGACTTAGGACAGCGCGGCCGGGCCGGTTCTACTATTGTCATGGGAGGGTGGCAGCATGTCGCTGGAAGCTGATTCTGGAAAAATGTCAGTGGTGGACCATCTGACCGAGCTGCGCAGACGGATTATTTATGTGCTGCTTGTATTTGTGGGCGGTCTGATCGCCGGATTATTCTGTGCCAAGCCAATCTATAATTACCTGATCCATGCCGATCTGGCACAAGGCTTTGTGCTCCACGCCTTCTCCTTCTGGGACGGAATTGGGATGTATATGAAGATCGCGATGGCGGTCTCGCTGCTGCTCAGCGTGCCGTTTATTGTGTATCAGCTGTGGGCTTTTGTCAGTCCGGGCCTGCGGGATGAGGAGCGCAGCGCGGCACTGCGTTATGTGCCTTATGTGTTTGTGCTGTTTATGCTGGGCATCGCCTTTGCCTATTATGTGGTGTTTCCGCTCGCCCTTTCGTTTACGATATCCATTACCCGCAGCATGGGACTGGTGGAGACGTATGGCATCGCCCAGTATTTCAGCTTCATGTTCAGTCTGGTACTGCCGCTGGCCTTATTGTTCGAGCTGCCGCTGCTGGTGATGTTTCTGACCAAGCTCAGAATTCTGAATCCCCTGCGTCTGCGAAAAATGCGGCGTTATGCCTATTTCGTGCTTGTGTTTATTGCGGTGGTGATTACGCCGCCTGACTTCATCTCGGATTTCCTGGTTATGATCCCGCTCCTGGTGCTGTATGAATTCAGCGTATTCCTGTCTGCGCTCGTCTACCGCAAGCAGCTTGCTGCCGATGCGGAGGCGGAGGCACGTTATAGTCAGCATAAATCAGGTTAAAAATGACAGTTTGGTCTATAGCTGAAGAAAGCCCCTTTACAGAATCTTAGGATTCTGTAAAGGGGCTTTCTTAAAATATAAGAATTTATAGGTTCCACGCCATAAATTATCCTTCTATTTCTCGCAGAAACGGATGCCTGAAAGCGATATGTAGTATCGCTGCTTCGGAAGCATACGCTTTGCAGAGGACGGCGAAGCCGTTTTTTCTTAGTATGGAGCGGGTCCAGTTGACTGGCGGATTAGTAGCTTTGTCGGCAGAAGCAGTTCTGTGAAGGGCTCATTTGGATGGTCCATTCGCCATATAAGCTGCTCTACCGCTTTCTGGGCGTAGAGCTTCAAATTCACATCCATGGTAGTGATAGTAGGAATAGACATTTGAGAGAGATATCCATTGTCAAAGCTAACAATAGATACTTGACCAGGTATCTGCACTCCAAGCTTCTGGAGCGTTGAGCATAGCAAAAAGGAAAGACCGTCATTCACACAAAACCAAGCGCTTGGTTGTTCTTCTAACGATTCAATAGCGCTCAATATATAACTGGCGTTTTCCTTAGCGTCTCTTAGAATCCACTCTTCTCGAATAGGAATACCAAATTCATTCATCGCTAACAAGAATCCTTCCAACCGTTCATAATAGCTGGGGGAAAAAGAAATGTCAGTTAGTATTCCGATCTTTCTATGACCTAATTCGGCTAAATATCGGACAGCTTCGAAAGCACTGAAACGGTTATTGGTTAAGATGGAGTCTGCATGGATGTAAGGATGATGATGGTCGATCAACACGGTGGGCTTGCCTGTTGCGATAATCGAATTAATGTAGTCGGTAGTGATGTGGGATAAGATCAATACCCCATCTATGGATTGATTCTGCATTATCGCGGGAATGAGCAATTGCTCTGCCGTCCCCTGGCTAATCGATTGGATTTGGAGGTTCATTCCTCGGGCAGCAGCCTCTTGTTCAACAATTAAATAGATTTCCCCGAAGAAACTCTTCATTGAAAAGGCGAAATCCGAGGCAATAAGCGCAATGGTGCCTTTCTTTGGAGATGGAGAATAAGATTTTCTGTTAGTGGAAGAGTACACATATCCCATTTGACTCGCTATTTCCAAAATCAATTTGCGAGTTTCCTCACTCACCCCGGCTTTACCAGATAATGCTTGCGAAACGGAGTTCTTGGAAAGGTTTAAACGTTCGGCAATGTCCTGCATCGTTACTTTTTCTTTCATTGCGTTACACCTCAAGTATTCAAGTTTTGGTAAGTTAACATTAGATTACAACATTTTTTGTAACGTTACAACTCACAATCTTCCACCCAGTATGTCAAAGGATTTTAAGGGGTTGACAAATAAAATGTAATGTTAAATAATAGGGTTATTCAAGCGCTTACAATTATATTGTAATTCTATTTTGTAACGTTACAAAAACTGAAGATTGATTCAAATGTTTTAAACAGAAAGAGGAGGTCAACATCGATGAAAAGAAATATTTGCGGGCTAATTGCCATCATTATGGTATTCTCCATACTGGCGGGATGCAGTTCAAAGAAGAATGATGCAGCCACAACAGCTGACGGAGTTACCACAATTGAATTCTGGGCGGCGAACAATCCTACTCAACAGGCGTACTGGCAGGAGATGGCCAAAGCGTATGAGCTGAAAAATTCCAAGGTTAAAATTAATGTTAGTGTGATTAAAGAATCACCAAGCTCGGAGGCTACGATTCAGGCAGCTATTGCCGGTGGAAGCGCACCAACAATCTCAGAGAATATCAATCGCGGATTTGCTGCTCAATTGTCAGCAAGTAAAGCATTGGTGCCTTTGGATACCTTAACCGGCTTTAGTGATATCATTACTGCCCGTAAGATGTCGAGTACGATCGAGCCATGGAAATTTGCGGATGGTCATCAATATGTGCTTCCGATTTACTCCAATGCCATGCTGTTTGGCTGGAGATTAGATCTTCTAAAAGAGCTTGGGTACGATACCCCTCCTCAAACATTCAGTGAAATTCTAGCCTTGAACACGAAACTTAAAGCAAAATATCCGGATAAATTCATTTGGGCTAAGGGGGATCTAGCTTCCTCAACTGCTTGGAAACGTTGGTTTGACTTCTTTATGATCTATAATGCTGCTTCAAACGGAAATAAGTTTATTGAAGGAGACAAGTTCGTTGGAGATGACAAGGCTGGCATAGCTACACTCCAATTTGTCGATGATCTCCGAAAGAACAAAGGTATTCTAGCTCAAAATGTTGCTGATCCTTTTGAGACAAGCACCAGCTTGTTCATTGACTTGGGACCTTGGACCTTCACCAACTGGGCTGAGAAGTTCCCTGAGATGAAATACAACGAGAACTATACATTATCAATGCCTCCGGTACCGGATGGTGTAGATCCGAAAGCTTCCAAAACCTTTGCAGATACCAAGGGGTTAGTTATTTATGCTTCTGCTACTAAGGAACAGCAAGCAGCAGCACTGGAATTTGTTAAATGGGTATATTCCGATCCGAATAACGATGCCAAATGGTTCGAACAAACCAAACTGCCACCAGCACGTGATGATCTATCAACAAATGAATCCTTTAAAGTGATTTTGGATAAGAATCCAGAACTGAAGCCGTATGCGGAGAATGTTCCAAACGCTGTTCCTCCAATGGACAACCCTAAATTCAATGATCTGCAGACCATCCTCGGAGAAGAGGCTTGGACTAAAGTTGTCCGTGGAGAAATCGATCCTACAACGGGTTGGGAGAATGCGAAGAAAGCTATTGAAGAGGCACTAAAATAAGGGGGGCTCTTCAACAATGAAAGAAAATAACAATCGGTTGGGCTGGTTTTTCACCAGTCCTTACCTTCTTTACTCCATCGTTTTTTTTCTGATTCCACTGATCTGGTCCTTCTATCTGTCCTTTACCAATTGGGACTTGATCGCTCCAGACTTTCAATACATTGGTTTTGATAACTTTGTTAAAGCGATAAAATCACCAAGTGTTCATGCCGCATTCTGGGTGACCTATAAATTTATGCTGGTATTCGTGCCGCTCGTCTCTGTCATGGCGTTAATAGTAGCTGTGTTAGTGCATAGCCTCCCACGGTACAAAAGTCTGTTTCTAGTCGGATTCTTCTTGCCCTATTTGTCTTCTGGAGTAGTTTCCTCCTTGATCGTACAGGGTTTTCTATCTTTTAACAGCCCTGTGAACATAAGCCTTCGAAAGATCGGAATTCATATTGACTGGTTAGGCACCTCATGGTCCGCATTATTCATTGTTGGACTGATTCTGGCTTGGAAATTCACGGGTTATTATGCCCTTATCCTAACCGCCTCTCTGGAGAGCATTGATCAAGAAGTATATGAAGCTGCAGCTATTGATGGAGTAACTGGCAATCAACGCTTCTGGAGTATCACCTTGCCTTTGCTGTATCCTGGTTTCTATACAACGCTCATACTGGCTTTTGGTGTGACCTTCGGGATCTTTACCGAGGTTTACCAGCTGACAGGAGGCGGACCAAATTTTGCGACAAATACATGGCAGATGGAGATTTTCAGCCAAGCCTTTAAGAACCTGCAGGCAGGTTACGCTTCGGCAGTAGCTTTGTTAGCGGCTATAGCCACCTTTATATCGATCTATATCATTAGAAAACTGCTTGAAATGTGGGGTGCTCGAAATGGTTGGGTCTAAAAACAATAAAAGGACTAGGCTAGTCATACTTTATTCTCTGGCATCTATTCTTCTGCTCGTCATGGTATACCCATACCTGTATATGGTGCTCAATTCCTTTGCGGATTGGAAGCAAGTGGACAAAAAACTGATCCCCACATCCTATACGTTACAATCGTATTCATGGTTGTTTACGGGTGGAGAATCAGGGATCGCCCGACCGTGGTTGGGAGCATTTTTTAACAGTGTAATCGTGTCGCTTGCATCCACAGCGCTAATGATGCTGTTTGCAGTGATGGTGGCCTACGCCCTTTCCAAACTTAAGTTCCGGGGACGCGATACTGTCAATAACTTCATTCTGTTTCACATGTTCTTTCCATCCATCATCCTGCTCATTCCCAGTTTCCTGATCATTCAAAAGCTGGGTTGGTATGATACCTACTGGGCACTGATCATTCCTAAAGGAATGAGTTTATGGGCGATTTTCATGTACACTAACTTTTTCAAGGCCGTTCCAACTGTGTTTATAGAAGCTGCAAAGCTAGATGGAGCTAAAGATTTTCAAATTCTATACCGAGTTATGATACCGATGTCTAAATCGATTACAAGCGTCATTTTCTTGTTCCTACTGATGGAACGTTGGACGGAATTGTTATGGGATATGATCATGGTTCAAAACGATAACATGCTGACACTCAATGTATTGTTGTCACAGATGTTTGGCCCTTATGCAACTTATCCGGGCCCTTTATATGCCGGTTCTGTACTCCTATCGCTGCCGATTATTATCCTGTTTATTATTTTCGGCAAGAACTTTCAACAAGGCATGCAGGTTAGTTTGAAGTAGATAAACTGAGCTGTATTTCTGGAAGAAGGAGTGTAGATACGGCGGCAATTCGGACCAATATATAACCATCCTTGGGAGGGAAGTTTTCCTTGAATTTACAATTACCAACTTTAAAATCATGCGAACAATTATTACAGGAGTTTATGTCAAAAAACCACGGTGTATATGAAGCCGCCAAGCTCTCTTTCACTGGTGTAGGCGATAAAGATGTTTACAATATATCTGCTCCTTTCGAAGATGAGGGCGAACTTGTTATTGCAGGCCGGGTCGAGTCAAGAGATAGTGAGCATTCTGAAGTCTATTTTTTTGTAGAAAGAAATGGTGAATGGGTGCCTCGTGAAGGTGCGCCTGTGCTGACTCTACAGGATCCATTCTACACAAGAATTGGTCAAGAGCTTATAGTGGGTGGTGTAGAAACTTTTCCACATCCCAAAAAAGAACATGCGCTTATGTGGAGAACTTGCTTGTACAGAGGAAAGGATATGGCCCATTTGAAGCCTTTCTTTATGGGCCCTGATGGGATGAAAGACCTTCGATTAATTGAACTTCATGACGGTACGATTGGAGTATTTACTCGGCCCCAATGGAAGGGGAGAAGGGGTGGACGCGGGAAGATCGGCTTCTTGCAAGTATCTTCTCTGGATGAGTTAACGAATAAAGCGATTGTTGAAGCTCCACTTTTGGATCAGCAGTTTTTTGATTCAGCATGGGGAGGTGCCAATGAGGCACACCGATTAAAAGGTGGACGGATTGGTGTGTTAGGACATATCGCTTGTTACGATAAACAGGAACGTCGATATTATCCTATGGTGTTCACCTTAGATCCAAAGACAGGCGAACATACAGACATTGAGTTGATCGCTGTTCGTGCCAATTTTATTCCTGGACCTTCCAAGCGTCCTGATTTACAGGATGTAGTATTCAGCGGAGGGCTACTTCGTCATGAAGATGGAACGGCTACGCTATATGCGGGAATAGGTGATGCAGAAGCGCAGCGAATCACGATTGAGGACCCTTTTATCCGTTATGACAAACTTTACCTCTGAGGAGTTTACGCAAATGAATATACAAAGATACGCCGAGAATCCGTTAATTACTCCTTCTGATGTGAAACCGCACCGGGAAGACTTTGAAGTGATTGGAGCCTTTAATGCAGGGATCGCCACTTACAAGGGTGAAGTACTGATGCTGCTACGTGTAGCTGAACGTCCCATAAGTGAGGACCCCACTATAGTGAAGGCCCCAGTCTATAATCCCGAAACCAATGAACTGGAGCTTTTAAAGATTCGCAAGGATGATCATCGTTATGACTTCTCAGATCCTCGTGTAATTCGGAACAAGACAAAGAGTGGAACTTTTCAATATCTGACTTCGTTGTCCTATATCCGTATAGCTAGAAGTAACGATGGGCATCACTTCACTGTGGATGAGAAGCCGTTTATCTATCCTTCTAACATTCAGGAGATTTTCGGAATCGAAGATCCGCGAGTAACGCAGATTGGAGATACGTATTATATCTACTTCTCAGTTGTATCACCTGTCGGTATTGGGGAGTCCATGGTTTCAACAACCGATTTCGTTACTATGAAGCATCATGGGATGATTTTTGGACCGGATAATAAGGATGTGCTCATTTTCCCTGAGAAGATAAACGGTAAGTATTATGCCTTGCACCGTCCCACGATGAAGAGTGTCGGAGATCCGAACATTTGGATCGCTGAATCAGATAATCTCTTATACTGGGGAAATCATAAGCATCTCCTTGGACTTCGGGAGGGAATGTGGGATAGCGGTAGAATCGGTGGAGGAGCCGTCCCTTTTAAGACAGAGAAAGGTTGGTTGGAATTGTATCATGGAGCGACACTTGATCATCGCTATTGTATGGGGGCAGTGCTGCTTGATTTGAATGATCCTTCCAAAGTGATCGCCCGCTCGAATAAGCCTGTTATGGAACCGGAAGCTGACTATGAGAAGAATGGTTTCTTTGGAGATGTCGTCTTCTCCTGTGGAGCGATTAATGAAGGTGATATTGTCAAAATGTATTATGGCGTAGCTGATACATCTATGGCGTGTGCGGAGCTCAGTCTAAAGGAAATTCTGGATAGCTTGGAATGACTATACGAGTGAACAGAGCGGAGGGCCTTACGGGATTCTGGAGAATCGGTAGTGTTCGCCTTTAATGCCATGAATGGACGAATTAGAGGTAACATTGCCCCATAGCCACCTACGCGTTACTCCTTAGAAAGCTAAAACCTCAATCAGAAGGCAAGGGACCTTCGGAGTAAATTAGATGCGAAACTGCAACTAATTTACTCCGAAACACCCATTATCAGGATAATAAGTGCATATCTGCAACTAAATTCGAGTAAAGCAAGCTTATTACGCTCAAAATCCTAAATTAGGTGCGTTTTCGCACTTATCTCCTCCAACACAGAAAAAAACGGCTAAATAGATGCAGTTTCGCAACTAATTCTTTGGACTGGACATATGAGACTATATAAGATGAACTTAAGAATGAAACGGTGGAGTTGTCAGAATGCCAAAGAACCCTCCGAACCCGTAGCGGGCATCATTCACAAGGGGTCAACCGCTGATTTTGATTTTGAGCCTCTTTTTGTGGCATAATTTTTTTCGGAGTGGATAAAATGTATGAAGGTATGACTTGTACAGGCCCTAAAACTATATTTTCTCAAAAAAAGAGGGCGATTTGTGTAAAAGGACTTGAAATTCCCATTCAAGTTGAGTATCATAAAAATTGTTGTTAGCACTATAGGTTGTCGAGTGCTAATGTTCTGGAAAGTATGGGAATGGGCGTTATATGTCATGCCTAGTTCGTATTTTTCAAGATTACCAGTGAATCTGAGGATTCATTTGGTGTCCTAACTTAATTGTTTTCAAGGTAAACAACATAATTCAAAGGAGGCTATTTTTCATGATCAAACCATTGGGTGAACGCGTATTGGTAGAAGCGAGTGCAGCTGAAGAAACAACTTCTTTCGGTATCGTGCTTCCGGACTCTTCCAAAGAGAAGCCGCAAGAAGGTACAGTAATCGCAATTGGCAGCGGGGCTTTGAAGGATGGAGTACGTGTACCGCTGGAAGTTAAAGAAGGCGACCGCGTTCTTTTCTCGAAATATGCCGGCACCGAAGTGAAATATGAAGGCAAAGAATACCTGATTATGAAAGAAAGCGACATTCACGCCATTCTTGGCTAAGTGCAGCCATTCATAGCAACACCATAAGCAACTTGTCAAATACTTACAGGTACGAAGTAAATCAAGGAGCGTATGCTCACAAAACTTGGCATATGCTTACGAAGCGAGTTTTGCACGAAGTAAATCTAGGAGCGTATGCTCACAAAACTTGGCATATGCTTACGAAGCGAGTTTTGCACGAAGTAAATCAAGGAGCGTATGCTCACAAAACTTTTAGGAGGTTACTTTCACATGGCTAAAGAAATTAAATTCAGTGAAGATGCTCGCCGGGCAATGCTTCGCGGTGTAGATGCTCTGGCAAACGCAGTAAAGGTTACACTTGGACCTAAAGGCCGCAACGTGGTGCTTGAGAAGAAATTCGGCAGCCCGCTGATCACCAATGACGGTGTTACCATCGCCAAGGAAATCGAGCTGGAAGACGCTTTTGAGAACATGGGCGCACAGCTGGTTAAAGAAGTAGCTACCAAGACCAACGATGTAGCCGGTGACGGTACGACAACTGCAACGGTTCTGGCTCAGGCCATGATCCGCGAAGGTCTGAAGAACGTAACTGCAGGCGCTAACCCAATGGTTATCCGCAAAGGGATCGACAAAGCGGTTAAAGCTGCTGTAATCGAATTGCAAAGAATTTCCAAGCCTATCAAAGACTCGCAGGCTATTGCTCAAGTGGCTTCGATCTCCGCTGCGGACGAAGAAGTTGGCCAACTGATTGCTGAAGCTATGGAAAAAGTCGGTAAAGACGGCGTTATCACCGTTGAAGAATCCCGTGGGTTCCTGACTGAGCTTGAAGTAGTAGAAGGTATGCAGTTCGACCGTGGTTACATTTCCCCGTACATGATTACCGATACGGACAAAATGGAAGCCGTTCTGGAGAACCCGTACATCCTGATCACTGACAAAAAAATCAGCAGCACGCAGGAAATCCTGCCATTGCTTGAAAAAATCGTTCAGCAGGCACGTCCATTGGTCATCATCGCTGAAGATATCGAAGGCGAAGCTCAGGCTATGCTGATCGTAAACAAACTGCGCGGAACCTTCAACGCTGTTGCTGTTAAAGCTCCTGGCTTCGGCGACCGCCGCGAAGCTATGCTGCAGGACATCGCTGCCCTGACTGGTGGTCAAGTGATCACTGAGAAGCTGGGTCTTGACCTGAAAAGCACTACCATCGAACAGCTGGGTAACGCTCGTCAAGTGCGCGTAACCAAAGAAAATACTACAATCATTGACGGTAGCGGCGACAAAGCAGACATCACTGCACGCGTCAGCCAGATCCGTTCCCAATTGGAAGATACCACTTCCGAGTTCGACAAAGAGAAACTGCAGGAGCGTCTGGCTAAATTGGCTGGCGGCGTAGCCGTTGTCAAAGTAGGCGCTGCAACTGAAACTGAACTGAAAGAACGCAAGCTGCGCATCGAAGACGCCCTGAACGCAACCCGTGCTGCGGTTGAAGAAGGTATCGTATCCGGTGGCGGTACAGCGCTTGTGAACGTATATGCTGCTGTGGCTGCTGTAGAAGCAACGGGCGACGAAAGAACCGGCGTGAACATCGTGCTGCGCGCTCTGGAAGAGCCAGTTCGCACTATCGCTGCCAACGCTGGACAGGAAGGTTCCGTTATCGTGGACCGTCTGAAGAAAGAAGAGATCGGCATCGGCTACAACGCTGCTACCGATGAGTGGGTGAACATGTTCGAAGCCGGTATCGTTGACCCTGCGAAGGTAACACGTTACGCGCTGCAGAACGCAGCTTCCGTGGCTGCAATGTTCCTGACTACCGAAGCGGTTATCGCTGACAAACCAGAGTCTGATAAAGGCGGCGCAGGCATGCCTGATATGGGCGGCATGGGCGGTATGGGCGGCATGATGTAAGATATTTCCAACTGTATAAATCTTGCGATTGATAATAGAAAAGAATGCTGCCCGGTGGATTATATCCTCTTGGCGGCATTCTTTTTTTGAAATGGGGAATCGCGAATATAGTTCAGCTGTGAAAAGGGGAAGGATGTCCATTGGATGCCGGGGGGCAATTTCTGGACCGTGGACATTCCTATTCCACGGCGATCTTCGTGCACAGCGAGCAGCAGCGGCTTCAGGCGGAGGCGTCCAAGCAGGCGCTGCAGGCAAGCCGCCGCTTCAAGGGGCCCATCGTGACTCCGATTCTGCCTGCGGGGCCGTTCTATGCTGCCGAAGCAGAGCACCAGGGCTATCACAAGTCCAGTCCTGATATAGGAATATATTTGATTCGGTTTAATAAAAAGAATAATCATTCACAGCTTTATTCAAATATGGTAGCATGGGAACACATCTATTTTGATGGAAAATATGGACATATCTAACTAGGATTGGAGTTGACATCATGCTGAAAGTCCTGATCGTTGATGATGAGCCATGGGTTCTTGAAGGACTTAGAACGATGATTGACTGGGGGGAATACGGTTTTGAGGTCTGTGCGGAGGCTCTCAACGGATCTGACGCGCTGAGGCTTATCCAAGAACACCAGCCGGATTTGGTACTGACCGATATAAATATGCCTGTTATCAATGGTCTGGAACTCATTGCGCAGATACATGAATTAATGGTGAAACCGCCAAGGTTTGTGATTCTAAGCGGTTATGATGATTTTGAATATGCCCGTGTTGCATTACGGCAACGAGTGAATGAATATTTGCTAAAACCAATTGATGATGAGGAAATAGAATCCTTGCTGGATAGGCTTAGTACTGTTATCAACGATGAAAACGCTTCCAGTCAACAACATCATAAAAAGCGAGCTTTTATCGTTAAAAACATTATAAACCGTCTGATTCAAGGGGAGTACAACGAGAGTCTGGAGCTTCTGAGTCGGAACTTAATGAAGCTGAACAATGATTCGGAACTACTGTGCATTCTTATGAAATCAACTTCGCCCGTGACGGATTTTAATCAACAGATTAATGAGTATTTCCCTGAAGGATCAGCCTGCTTATTTCAGGATGGAGCCGGAAGAACCGGGATCATCGTTCAGGCGGATTCTATATCCTCAGAAAATGTGGACGCGGCCGTCTATCAGATTCGCAGGGATTTGGAGAAACATATGCAAGAACCGGCAATAGTGGCGGTTAGTGACAGGTTGATTGGCTTGCGGACTATTCAAGAGCTGTATTCACAGTCGCTTGAAGTATGGAAACTTAAGTATCAGAAGGAGAAGAGCGGAGTTTTTTATTATAAGGAATTAAGGAACATTAAGAACGGGAATGAACTTGAGGAACAAGGCTTTGAACAACTGCTTGCTAAGGTCCAAGTGAATGATGAATTACAAATACAGGCTTCTGTTAAGGCTATATTTGCCTCCTACTCGGAACGACAATTCTCAATTGAAGCCGTGCAAGCCCTTGTGGCTCATCTGGAATTAACGATATGCAGGCTTATAGCAGAAATGAAGGGTGACCCCAATAGGATAATGAAAAAACTGCAGGCAGAGTTCGGGAATCTGGGTGAACTTAGTGATTACTTTTTATTAAGAAACTATGTTCATAGACTATGTCAACAGACGGCTGGTTATCTATCGGAGTTAAAGCGGCAAAATGAAGGGGATACGATTTATAACGTTATTCGGTATGTAGACCATGAATTCCGTAATAAATTGCAGCTCCAAGAATTGGCAAGACAATTTCATATGAATTCTACCTATTTGGGGCAACTGTTCAGGAAAAAGACGGGTCAGAGCTTTAATGAATATGTGAATGGTAAACGGATAGAAGAAGCCAAAACGCTTCTTAAGCGGACTCAATTGAAGATATTCGATATAGCTGTTCAAGTGGGGTTCTCGAACGCGGACTATTTCATCGATAAGTTTAAGATGAGCGTGGGAGTAGTTCCCTCTGCATATAAAAATGAAAACAAAAATAAGCAGCTCTAAGGAGAAGGGTGCCGGATTATGAAGAGAAAAAATCTCAGGTTTGGAAGTATAGTTAATAACATTCCGCTGAACTATAAGTTTTCACTTATCTACATCGTAGGTGTTCTTCTGCCCATAATCATCATTAACCTTGTATTTTTGGACCGAATTTCCGATCTTATCAAATCAAGAGAGCAACAGAATCTGGAAATATCATTGGAAAGAGCAAGAAAAGATATTCATGATTTTATAGAAGGAGGCTTAGCGGTCAGTTACGCTCTTTCCAATGATAAGAATTTGTATGAAATGCTTGATCGGACCTATGAGAACGGGTCAGATTTCTATGCTACCTTTGACGAACAGCTTAGGGATCGGATGAACAGCTATATGCCTGTGAATAATCAAATCCAGCGGATTAGCGTGTTTACGAGGAACAACTCTATTGTTTCCGGGGGCAACTATCAGATCATTAATCGGAGTATTTCAGAGAGTGAATGGTACAAGCAGTCAATTGCCTCGAACAATCATGTTAATGTTACCGCTTATCGTGTTAATGAAACCGTTAACAGCCCCTCTACGACACCATATCTTAGTGTGATTGAGCAGATGGATAAGTACAACTCTTTGGATAAATATGAAAAAATTGTGAAAATTGACTTGGACCTCAGTAAAATTTATGACTTCATTATCCGGGAAAAGGACTACCTCAGTTTATATCTGATTAATGAGCAGAACCAGATTGTTATGTCCGCACAAAGTGGTTATCAGAGAGTGACGGAGGAACCTTATCCTCTGTTCAGGATGCCGGATGATAAGCATGAGGAAGACATTCATGTCGTATCAGTAGGTAACGCTAATTATATTAAGGGCTGGCGTCTTATTGGCATCACAGAGGGAGAACGAATTTCCCAAGCCATGCTGGATATAAGAATGTATGCAGGTCTTTTGGCGGCTGCTGTAACAGTGTTAACTTTTATTTTTTTATATGTTATGCTGCGGTCCTATAATTATCGCGTAAAGCGGCTGTCCAGACATATGCAGAAGGTTACGAATGAGAAGTTTGAGTTAATCCAAATGGACGAGGGTCAGGATGAAATCGGCGGATTGATCCGGAATTTCAACAGAATGACCGCCAGAATTAATTCGCTCATTAACGATGTGTATAAACTGGAAATTCAGAAAAAAAATCTCGAGATGGAAAGAGTTAGAGCCGAGCTGAATTTCCTGCAAAGTCAGATGAATCCACATTTTTTATTTAATACTCTAAATGCGATCCTTGTGGTCTGTACCAAAAATAATTACACCGATGTTACCGATATTATCAAAAGCTTATCGAAGCTGCTGCGAAGATTATTGAGCTGGAAGGATGATCTGGTTTCCCTGCAGGAAGAGTTATTATTTATAGAAATGTATCTCAAAATTGAAAAATTCCGCTTCAGGGATAAGTTTGATTATTGTTTTGAAATAGACGAGCAGGCACTTCAATACAAAATTCCGAAGCTCAGCATGCAGCCGCTTGTAGAGAATTCCTGCAAACATGGCCTGCAGGCCATAGAGGGCATTGGAATAATTAAAGTAAAAGCTGTGGTTGTGGATAGCCGCTTGCAAATTACCGTCTCGGATAACGGCAAAGGGATCGAAGCGGATAAACTGAAGGGATTATTATTTACGATCCAAAGTGAGACTTCATCGGGAACCAATATCGGAATTCGTAATGTATACCGGAGACTGGAATTATATTATGAGGATCAAGTACGTTTTGAGATCAGCAGTATCCCTAACCAAGAGACGGTGGTTATATTTGAGATTCCGTTAAGGTTGCTTGAACGGATTCAATAGCCAGAGAGCGAGGGTCACCTATGAAATATAGAGTGCTACTTATTGATGATGAGCCGAGTGCACTTGAAGGCATGTTATTGTGGATCAATTGGGAGGAGCTTGGCTTCGAGGTATGTGGAACCTCCAGCAATGGCAGGGAGGGGCTGGAGCTGATTAGAAAGCTTCAACCTGATCTGGTGATTACGGATGTGAATATGCCGCTGATGAACGGGCTGGAGATGATTGCAGCGTGGCAGCAAGAGGGCTCCAGGGAGACTAAGTTCGCCATAGTAAGTGGTTATAGCGAGTTTGAATATGCTCAGACCGCCATAAGGTATGGAATCAGCTATTATCTGCTGAAGCCGATTTTTCCGGAGGAAGCAGCGGAGGAATTAATGGAAATTTATCAGGAGCTGGAACAAGAAACACGGAATCGGAATTTAAACCAAATCGCCTCTTCGGAAGAGATAGTAACCCTTATTAAAGGGCTTTTACATGATAAACCCGCAGACCAGGCTGACCTTGAGGTTCTGTCCAGATTGTCGGCAGGGAAAAGCTATTGGAATTTCTGTCTGATGCAGACTGAGCCGGCTATATATGCGGAATTAAGAGAGAGAACAGCTTCTATGCTAATTGACGGTGCCCCGATGTTTCTGATTGACCTGGAAGCTAATGTGTTTGGGATCGTATACGGTACCCATTCGGATGAAGAGGATGAAATTTCGTATGTCATTACCTCTCAGCAGCGGGATTATTCGAAACAGCAAGTACATATTGCACTGGGGGGCCGCGTAACTTCCTTATTGAGAATAATGAGTTGTTATCAGACAGCAAAAGAAACGATCTTGCATTATTTTTATGGTTCTGAATATTCCGGATTTCTATCTTACAAGAATCTGCAGAATAAACCCTTCAGTTACCACTATGACCAAATGGAGCTCATGGATGCCATGATAAGATCGATTAACACGTTGGACAAATCCGGGTTTAGTCAAGCGGTGGATTCCGCAGCGGGAAGCTTTCGTGAGATGTATATTGCTCCGGAGACTGTGAAAAAGATCGTTATCCATATCATGTACAAAATCATAGCGTTTACTCCTGAAGGAAGCAGAGGACAAGGGTCTTCAGTTGTGTCAGAAATCAGAATTCCTGAAATACTGGATTCGATGATTTCGTTTGAGGGGTTAATGAATCATTTGCTCTTTTGCGGCGAGGCGATTATTGATATTCAGCTAAATGAACAAAATCAAAAGTCACGGGGAATCGTGCAGGAAATTAATCAATATATTCAGGAGCATTATCGCGAAAGCCTGACTATAAAACAGCTCTCGGAGATTTTTTTTCTGCATCCGGTGTATCTGGGACAATTATTAAGCAAAAAGAACGGTCTCCATTTCAATGAGTTACTGCATAATCTTCGAATTGAAGAAGCAGCACGTCTGCTTCGCGAAAATAAGTTGAGGAGCGCTCAAGTGGCAGAAAAGGTAGGATATTCTAATTATTCTCAGTTTCTAAAGCAATTCGAAAAGAAAATGTCGATGAGCCCGAATGAGTATAGGCAGGCTAAGTTCTAAACTTTTTTGGGGTACTCCTTTAATTAGGTTGTATTTTCAGACAAAAAACACCTCTATAATTTACTCATGTAAGTGCTTACAAAATGGATATACCAAAAACATGGAGGTGTTTTAATGGGGGGCAAGTCGAAGTCGTCAATGTTCAAGCTTAGTTTGGTAACGTTGTTATCCCTTAGTCTTACACTGGCAGGTTGTGGTGGAAACAATAACAACAGTGCTGCCACCAAGGAGGAAGGTAACAAACCCGCAGAAACTGCAGCTGGAAATACAACAGGCTCGGAGGAGAAGATTGAACCTTTCGAGATTAGTATTTTTCTCGGTGAGGCGGGTCAGCAGCCTACACCGGACAATAAGATTTATAAAAAGATCAAGGAAGAAACAGGCGCATCATTCAATTTCGAATTCTTGGCTGGGGATCTTAAGCAGAAGCTTGGCGTTATGATTGCTGGTCAGGATTATCCAGACTTGATGACTGCCAATACCCAACTGACGGCAGCAGGCGCATTTATTCCTCTCGAAGATTTGATTGAAGAACACGCTCCGAATTTGAAAGCGCATTACGCAGATTACTGGAACATGATGAAAGACCCAAATGATGGACATATCTACACGCTTCCAAACTATGGTGCGTATAACGGTAAAATGAGTACAACCTATTATTCAGGTCCAGCTTTCTGGATTCAGAAAGCTATACTTAAAGATGCCGGTTATCCACAGGTTAAAACATTGGATGAGTATTTCGATCTCCTCGTCAAATATAAAGAGAAGAATCCAACCATTGATGGAACTCCAACGATCGGATTTGAGATTCTTAACAACGACTGGAGAAACTGGGGGTTGTTTAACGCTCCTCAGCATCTGATTGGACATCCTAACGACGGCGGAGTAGTTGTTAAAGATAACGTTGCAGAACTCTTTGCTGATAAAGACTATGCTAAGCAGTACTATCAAAAGCTTAATGAAATGAACGGATTGGGTATTATCGACCAAGAAGCATTTGTGCAGAATTATGACCAATATCTAGCGAAACTGTCTAGTGGAGCTGTTCTGGGAATGTTTGATCAGCACTGGAACTTCCAGAAAGCAGAAGATTCACTCTCGACACAAAACAAAATTGAGAGAACTTATGTAGGACTTCCTCTTGTATATGATACCAACACCAAAGACTACTATCTTGATCGGCCAGCTCTTAACTTGAATAATGGTTTTGGGATCACTGTTAATGCTAAAAATGCTGTGAAAATCATAAAGCTAATGGATAGAATGATTCAAGAAGATTGGCAAAAAGTGCTCACTTGGGGCATTGAAGGCGAAGATTATATAGTAGAAAACGGCCGTTTTATGAGAACCGCAGAACAACGTGTGAACGCAGTTGATGCTACATGGAAGCTCAGCAACAAAGCAGACGCGTGGTGGGGTACCGCTCCGAAAATGCAAGGGTACTTTGCAGATGGGAACTCAACGGACGCCGCAGCTCAACCTGAAGAATACAAGGCAGGATTGAAGCCATATGATAAGGAAATCCTTGACGGATACGGAATAAACAGTTATGCGGATTTCTTCAGTGAGCCTGGGCCAAACCCAGTAGCTTATCCAGCTTGGTCCATAGATCTTGTCGAAGGCTCTGATGCCAAAATTGCCGAGACGAAGATGGGTGAATTGAAAACCAAGTTCTTGCCAAAAGCAATCTTGGCTAGTTCATCAGATTTCGATAAAGTTTGGAATGACTTTGTTAAAGAAATGGGTAAAGTGAATGTCAAAGCCTACGAAGACAGAATCAATGAACAGCTTAAATGGAGATTTGATACCTGGAGTGTAAAATAGTCCGCCCTTTGTTTCAAAAATCAGAAAGTGGTGGCTCATGAGCCCACCACTTTCTGAAATATATGGATGATGTGGGGAGAAAACTATATATGGATGAGATTTTAACGGAAAAAAAAGTTAACCGGCATCCTAAGAGAAAAAAGAAGCAACCTATTACTTGGTCTTTGATCAAGAATCAGAGACAGCTGATTTGGATGTCGGTTCCTTTAACGATGTATATTGTACTATTTGCTTATGTTCCCGTTTGGGGATGGACTATGGCTTTTCAGAATTATAGACCAGCTAAGGCTTTTGGCGAACAAACATGGGTTGGCTTTAAACACTTCAAGTTTCTTTTTACGGACGATAACTTTTTAAGGGTACTGCGCAATACATTGGCGATGGGAATAATTAATCTCATTCTAGGATTTATGACTGCGATAATACTGGCCTTGCTACTTAATGAAATCAAAAATGTCCTTTGGAAAAGAACAGTTCAGACCATATCTTATTTGCCGCACTTTCTCTCTTGGATTATTGTAACAGGGATTGTAGCTACCTCCCTCTCGGTTGGCGACGGGATCATCAACGTCGTACTCATGAAATTGCATCTTATTGATTCACCGATCCTTTGGTTGAGTGAAGGGAAGTATTTCTGGGGTATTGTGGGGGCTTCACACATCTGGAAAGAAGTGGGATGGAGCACGATTATCTATTTGGCTGCTATTGCTTCTATTGATCCAGCATTATATGAGGCTGCAGAGATTGATGGAGCTAACCGGTACAGAAGAATGTTCAATGTAACATTGCCGGGAATTAAAGCAACCATAGTAATCCTGTTGATAATGTCCGTAGGACATGTACTGGATGTCGGTTTTGAGGTACCGTACTTGTTAGGGAACGGTCTTATTATGGACTGGTCAGAAACGATTGATATATTTGTATTGAAATACGGGATTGCGCAAGGGAATTATTCCTTGGCCACTGCGGGTGGTATCTTTAAAACAGTCGTAAGTGTAACGTTGCTGCTATTAGCTAACTGGACTTCGAAGCGGCTAGGGGAAGAGAGGCTGTTATAATCATGGAAAAAACTCAATTGATACCTCAAAAATCTCCAAAGAGCAATGTTGGAAAACGTATAAGATATATGGGCGTCGAGCCTATATTGTTTGGCACCTTCAATACTGTATTTATGATATGTCTAGTGACTGTTACCTTGTATCCATTCCTGAATACAATAGCAATCTCCTTGAATGAGGGGAATGATACCATCCGCGGCGGCATTTATCTATGGCCAAGAGAGTGGACTATACAGAACTACAAGGCTGTTTTTGCCTCTGGTACAATTATTCCTGCCTTTTGGGTTTCGGTAGCACGAACAGTATTATCTACGATCCTAAATCTATTCTTAACCACGATGCTTGCATATACGTTAAGCCGGAAAGAATATGTTTTCCGCAAGCAAATTACCTTTGTATTCGTCCTCACCATGTATTTTAGTGCGGGTCTGATTCCAAACTATTTCCTTATTAAGGATCTTCATTTGCTCAATTCGTTCTGGGTATATGTAATACCTTCGATGGTAAGTGCATTTAATATGATCGTCATCCGTACTTATATTGGTTCCTTGCATGAAAGTCTTATGGAATCCGCAAGAATCGACGGTGCTGGAGAATTTACAATCTTCATGAGAGTAGTCTTTCCTTTGTGTAAACCTGTTCTTGCTACGATCGCCCTTTTTGTTGCAGTAGGTGCATGGAACTCATGGTTTGATGCTTTTATCTACACATCTTCCCGCCAGAACTTGAGTACATTGCAATATGAATTGATGAAGTTAATATCATCTAGTATGAATGCGAATAGTGACCCTAGTGTGGTTAACGGGGCAGGGGTAACTGCGGAGTCTACGGGGTCAATGGTTACTCCAATGTCCATTCGTGCAGCCGTTACCATCGTTGCTTCGGTTCCAATTTTGCTAGTCTATCCATTCATGCAAAAGTATTTTGTAGTTGGAATGAACGTAGGAAGCGTGAAGGAATAACATCGGTTATCACTATTACAAGTACGGAAGGTTGTTAGTTTACATGATGATTCAATCTTCAATCTCATATTCGAATCCAATTCTTCCGGGCTTCTATCCCGATCCAAGTATTACCCGGGCAGGGGATGACTTTTATCTGGTCTGTAGTTCCTTCGAATATTTCCCGGGCGTACCTATCTTTCACAGCAGAGACTTGATTCACTGGACACAGATAGGACATGTGCTGGATCGGATGAGCCAGCTCGATATCAGAGGCTGCAAAAGCTCAGGTGGCATCTTTGCTCCGACGATCCGGTATTATGACGGTATGTTTTATATGATAACTACAGATGTAGGGGGAAGAGGGAACTTTTACGTTACAGCTGCTGATCCTGCGGGTCCTTGGTCAGATCCGATTAGTATCCCCTATGGAGGAATTGACCCCTCTCTGATGTTTGATGACGATGGAAGGGTATATGTCACTACACAGCAGGGGGCGGATTATGATTCCCATGCCATTCAATATGAGATTGATGTGGCCACAGGGGAAGCGTTAACTGAACCTGTTGTTATCTGGACCGGTGACGGAGGACCCTGGACGGAAGGGCCACATTTGTACAAAATAAATGGAATTTACTATATTATGACCGCTTCAGGAGGAACGGCAAAAGAACACCGTGAAATTATCGGTCGTTCTTCCTCTCCTTATGGTCCTTTTGAGCGGTTGCCGCATCCGATATTAACGCATAAAGATACGGAAAGTCCTATTCAGTATTTGGGTCATGCTGATTTGATCGAGGATAACAATGGGGATTGGTGGGCCGTATTTCTAGGCGTGCGGCTCGTGGATTCCAAGTATACCGTGCTGGGTAGAGAGACTTTCCTTGCCCTGTAAGCTGGAGTGAAGATGGCTGGCCAATGATTGATAATAATGAAGATACCGTCGGATTGGAAATGAAGGTTCCGCGTGTACCTGGATCGTCGCCCAAACCTGCCGATAGCGGCAGATATGAATTTGACGATGACACGCTGCCCTTTTCATTGACGTTCCTGCGTAATCCGGCTGAAGGTAGCTGGTCATTAGGCGAACGCCCGGGCTGGCTGTCTCTTCGGGGACAACCAGCCAGTCTAAATGATATTGGCCAGGTAGCGTTCATTGGCAGAAGACAGCAGCATGTTAAGGAAGAATGGAGTACGCTGCTGGAATTAACAAGCACACAGGCCAGCGAAGAGGCAGGATTATGCGTTAGATTAGATGAGAAGGCACATTATGCAATTGGACTGGGCCAACACGAGGGTCAACGGGTCATTGCAGCTTATTTGACGGTTAAAGGCAAAACCGAAATAGCTGCATCCATTCCAACTACAGCCGAGAAAGTGTACCTGAAAATCCAAGCGGATATTGCAAAATATTCGCTGCTGTATTCTCTGGATGGTCAGGAGTGGCATGAACTGGCTGTCGGAGCGGCGTATCCCTTGTCTCCACAGGCAATGGAAGGAAACGGCTTTACCGGTGTGGTTATCGGTATGTATGCAACAGGTCATGGGGAGATCGCAAGGGAGCAAGCCTACTTCGACTGGTTTGATTACCGTATAGGAGGTTCTTCATGAGAGAAGCTAATCATTTTACTGAACCCTCTTTAAAATCATTATTTTCTGAAGATTTCAAAATTGGAGCGGCAGTGAATCCCTTGACGATTCAGTCCCAGGCGGCGCTGCTGGCGTATCACTTCGGCAGCATCACTGCGGAGAATGAGATGAAATTCGCCAGCCTGCAGCCGCAGGAAGGAATCTATACCTTCGAAGAAGCGGATCAGTTGGTGGCATTCGCCCGCAAGCACGGGCTGGCCATGCGCGGACATACCCTTGTCTGGCATAATCAGACGACGGATTGGCTGTTTCAGGATAAGCACGGCGGCCTTGTGGACAAGGTGACGCTGCTTGCCAGGCTGAAATCGCATATCGATACGGTTGTAGGACGCTACAAGCAGGATATTTATGCCTGGGATGTAGTGAATGAGGTGATAGCAGATGAGGCTGACCAATATCTGCGTCCGACGAAGTGGCAGGACATTGCAGGAACCGACTATATTGCCAAAGCTTTTGAATACGCGCATGAGGCTGATCCGCAGGCCATGTTATTCTACAATGACTATAACGAGTCCCAGCCCGGCAAGCGCGACAAAATATACACCCTGCTGAAGTCGCTCGTGGAGCAGGGTGTTCCCGTGCATGGCGTCGGCCTGCAGGCCCACTGGAATCTGTACGATCCTTCGCTGGATGATATCCGGGCCGCGATCGAGAAATATGCTTTACTGGGTCTGCAGCTTCAGCTCACAGAGCTGGATCTGTCGGTCTTCCGATTCGACGACAGACGCACCGACCTGAAGGCTCCTGGCGCGGATCTGCTCGCCCTGCAGGCGGAGCGGTATGATGCGGTATTCCGGCTGCTGCGGGAATACAGCGATGTTATCAGCGCGGTCACCTTCTGGGGAGCGGCGGATGATTATACCTGGCTGGATGATTTCCCGGTCCGTGGGCGGAAGAACTGGCCGTTTCTGTTCGATGAGCGGCAGCAGCCGAAACCGGCCTTTAGCCGGATTGCCAACGCCCTGCTGTAGAACGTGAACTCAAGAATGTTATATTCGTTTCATTCTTAAGTTCATCTTATATGTAAATTAATTTAATCTTCATGAGGTTTTCATCTTAAATTAAGCTGGCAGGTTTATAGTTATCCCATAACCCCCTTATCATATATATCTGGACCCCGCCGAACGATGGCGGGGTCACTTTTTTGCTCAAATGCTTCCAAATTATTGAAGAGGTTGCACATCTAAGGTATGCTGAACACACGCTCAAGAACAGGGCAATGGTCAACTATGATTCCATTCCGTATATCAATGGGACTCTGCTGCTGCATCTGGCAGCGGGCGTTTATTTCTCATTGTTTACTCTGAAGAAGGGCAGACCCAGAATCGATGTTGGGTTTCTGGCTGTCACTTTCCTGCCGCTGCTGCGCGGATTAACGCTGGGGTACGGGCTGTTGAAGCAAAGGCCGCAGGCCTAACAACGGAATAGAGGTCCACATAGGAAGAGGCTGCCCCTGACAGCTGCTGTTTTAGAGCGTAGGGGACAGCCTCTTTTTGTATAGAATAACTTGCTCCCACCAAACCTGCAAAAGTGCAGGTATTTCCTGCGGTTCCATCTCTCTTCAGAAAATACCTGCGAAAATACATCTTTTTAGACTAGAATCGGCCTTTACTTATTGTTTCGTCAATAAAACCTGCACATTTGCAGGCATTTCTTCTAAAAGGTCTATTTTCGGTGAAATTCCTGTACTTTTGCAGGTATTCCCTGCTGTTGGACTGCTGCGCGGAGCAAGCCGCGCATGCGGGAACGCCGCTATGATGCGCGGGCCCGCTGCAGTAACCTGGTTTGTTTGGTGCTATGACTGGCCGGTTACACATTGGGTGGGACTAGAATAACCTCGCCGCTGTCTCCACACCTTCAAATAATGGTTTGAAGAAATTGCGCTCATAACTGACAATAAACTGGTGTTCAACCGCGTAGTCCAGGGCAGCCTGGCATTTGGGGCTCTGCGGAATCGCATTGCGGTATTCCTCATAGGCCGCCAGACTGGGGTAAGAGAAAGAGGCGTAAGCAATATTGCTTGGCCCTTCATGCGGCAGCAGATAGCCATGGTGAAGGCCGCCCATTTCATTAACGAGATCAATCCACAGCTTGCTGTAATGCTCGAACTGGGCTATTTTAAGCGGATCGATCACATATTTGAGAAAACAAGTTACCATACATATCCTCCTCCGGCAATAAAATGTGAAAGCACAAGAACAAGTATACCTTGAATAATGAATGCTACATCTGCCAGACCTCCAAGAGCCTGCGGGTAAGCAGTGATAATACCGCTACAGCCTGCATAAGCTTGGACTAACAGTTACAGTTCTGTCTGTGAAGGAGTTGGAAGCTTGGAAACCGCGCTGCTAGGCAGCTTTGCCTCGGCCATGGCCACTGTGCTCGGAGCCATCCCCATTATGTTCGTGAAGCAATTGTCGGAGAAATGGAAAGATGTGTTGGTTGCTTTCACCGCCGGAATCATGGTCTCTGCTTCGACCTTCGGCCTGATGCCGCAAGCGATCAGAGAGTCGGGGATTATCTCTTTAACCCTGGGGCTGCTCACCGGAGTGCTGCTGCTGGATCTGATCGAAAAGAGTATTCCGCATATTGATGTGGAGAATAAACCTGGCTATACCAACATGGATTCCAAAGCGCTGCTGGTCATGATCGCTTTATTCATTCATAATATCCCGAAGGGCTAAGTACAGGGTTCAGCTATGCCAGTGAGCAGGCCAGTCTTGGCCCGATGGTGGCGATTGCGATTGGGGCGCAGAATATGCCGGAGGGGCTGATTCTCGCCGTATTTTTGCTGAATTCCCGGACCTCTAAGCTGAAGGCGTTATCCATTGTCGCGCTTACCGGACTGATGGAGATGGTGTCGGCGGTGATCGGTTATTTTACCGCCAGCTCGCTGCAGAATGCAGTCGGGTATGGTCTTGCATTTGCTGCCGGGGCGATGCTGTTTATCGTCTACAAGGAGCTGATCCCGGAGAGTCACGGTCATGGCTATGAACGCCCTTCGACCTATTCGTTTATCTTCGGCTTGCTGATTATGGTCTATATTACATATATTTTTGGATAAGAACCGGCCTGCAACATACGGCACAAAGGCAATGGATACAGGCAGCGTTCCCGCTGACCGTCCATTGCCTTTTGGTTATACCGCCTACAGGTATAGGTGACTCTGTTTAGAGCGTGTCTTCAAACCAGAATGTCTTTGTCCTCCGAATCATCGGGTTTGAAGACACCTCCTAGCCTCGCAGAATAATCTCAATCTGCTCCAGCTCTCCCGCACTCAGCTCAGGCGCATTCAAGGAGGCTACCGCATCTTCGATCTGGCTGACCTTGCTGGCGCCGATCAGTGCAGAGGTGACTCTGCCGCCGCGGAGCACCCAGGAGAGGGCGAGCTGCGACATTTTCTGACCGCGCGCGGCAGCCAGCTCGCTCAGCTTGCTGACCTTGCCCAGCACCTCTTCGGTGATCTCCTTCTCGGAGAGGAAGACACTCGGTCCGGCAGCGCGGGAATCGGCCGCAATCCCCTTCAGGTAGCGGTCAGTCAGTATCCCTTTGTAGAGTGGCGAGAAAGCGATAGTGCCGATCCCTTCCTCGGCAAGCACATCCTGCAGCCCGTCTTCAATCCAGCGGGACAGCATGGAGTAATTCGGCTGATGGATCAGGCAGGGGGTTCCCAGACGGCGCAGAATTTGTGCGGCTTCACGCGCCTCATCCGGCTTATAGTTGGAGATCCCTACATACAGCGCTTTGCCTTGACGCACGATCAGATCAAGCGCACCCATGGTTTCCTCCAGCGGAGTGTTCGGGTCCGGACGGTGATGATAGTAAATATCGACATAATCCAGTCCCATCCGTTTCAGACTCTGATCCAGGCTGGCAACCAGATTCTTCTTGGAACCCCATTCACCGTAAGGTCCGGGCCACATATAATAACCGGCCTTGGTGGAGATGATTAATTCATCGCGGTAAGCCGCCAGATCCTGCTTCAGCATCCGCCCGAAGTTCTCTTCCGCCGTACCTGCCGGAGGTCCGTAGTTGTTGGCCAGATCGAAGTGGGTGATCCCGAGGTCAAAAGCCCGCTGAACCATGGCCCGTCCATTCTCAAACACATCGTTGCCGCCGAAATTATGCCACAGTCCGAGCGAAATCGCAGGTAGCAGCAGGCCGCTCCGCCCCGTGCGGTTATATTTCATGCCGCCGTCATACCGGTTCGCATCTGCATTGTACATTCGTGAAACCTCCTAAAGTGTAGTGATATACTTTCAATAAGCAGAAGCTTTCATGCTTGTGATGATGTGAACGCTTCATTTGTTCTTATTGTAGCCAAAAAAAGCAGGCAAACGTATGTCAGCAAGGCAGCAATTTATAGAACAATGTCAGGGTTAAGCTGGTGCAGACGATAGGCCTTGGGGGCGCTGCCCCGCACCTTCTTGAACATCCGCGAGAACAAGAGCGGGTCCTGATAGCCGACGGAACGGGAGATTTCACCGATAGTACACTGGGTTTCGGTCAGCAGCTCGCAGGCCTTGGCCATCCGGAAATTCAGCAGATACTGCTGGGGCGGAAGGCCGATGGCCTGCTTGAACAAGGTGGAGAGATACTTGCGATCCAGTCCAAGGGAAGCGGACATCATCTCGACTGTGATATTCTCACAATAGTGCGCATGCAGGAAGTGGAGGCATTGTTCGACGTAGATGCTTTTTTGACGCGGCAAAGGCAGCACATCCGGGCAGCGGGCATCGTCCGCAGCATCCGTGCGAAGAAATCGTACAGGATTGATTTTAGTGGAAGATCCAGACCCTCCGCGTTAGCCGCAGCCTCGGTAAGACGCTCATAGAGGAAGGGCATGTACTGCTCGTCCATCGGGAACACCGGATGCCCAGGCGATAATGAAGTCCGCAACAAGATAGATTCAACCTGTTCTCCGGTAAAAGCAATCCAGGAATACACCCAGGGATCGGCAACATCCGCTGCGTACGAGGTTACAATATGGGGATAGGTCAGAAAGGCCTGTCCCGCTTGAAGTGTATGAGTCTCTTCCGATGCAGTTACAGTACCGGTTCCGGCATGGATAAAATGGATTTTGTAAATATCTCTAACGCCTGGACCCACGGAATGGCCGGAAGCACAATGCTCTTGTCCCCAGTAATGTAGATGCAGATCAGGATTGCTGCGGAAAGGGCGCTCCACATTATAATTAAATATAGCCATGCTGCTTCAGCTCTTTCTTGGTATAGGAATGGTGCCGGGCAGACTGACCCGTGTGTTCCCATTATACAATAGAAATCGCTTGGTTCATCAGACGATAAAGAAACTTGACTCTGACATACTGGTAGAGTTTAGAATTGGTGTAAAATATAAGTGAATAACAAGGAGGATTAACATGGGATCATACGGGAGTAAACAAGAATTAATCGACGAAATCAAAAATACATATGCCAAGTTGGATGCGGAATTCGATCAGCTTCCCGAAGCTTTGAAGGACAAGCGTGTGGATGAAGTAGACAGAACACCGTCGAGGTGCTGTCCTATCAACTGGGGTGGATTCATTTATTATTACAGTGGGACCAGGATGAACAGCAAGGACTGGAGGTGCAGACGCCTGCGCCTGGTTATAAGTGGAATAATCTAGGAGGGTTGTACCTTTCCTTCTATGAGAAGTATGGGCAATATTTCCTTGGAGGAGCAGCGGAGGTTATTAGCCGATGGTTTGGAGGAGTTGTACTGCTGGATTGCATCGTTGTCTGATGAAGAGCTGAATAAGCCGAATCAACGAAATGGGCAACTACGAACGCGATGTGGCCGGTGGAGAAGTGGATACACATCAATACGGTTGCCCCGTTCAAGAGCTTCAGAGCCAAAATTCGCAAATGGAAAAAAATAGCTCTGCAATGATCACTGTAACGGGTACAGCCGTGTATGAAAGGGGGCTGGAAGCTCATGCTATAGGTTGACTCCAGGCGGAGGGAATCAGGCTTCCATCTTGAGTAGAATCAGCTCTTCCACCGGGCTCCCCATCGATCAGATGCTCCTGTACAATCCTTCCGGCGTCCTCGGGAGTTACATTGTAATACCAGATGCCGTCGGGGTAGACGATCACAAAAGGCCGTTGCCGCATAAGCCCAAGCAGCTCGATTTGTTGATTTTGACACTCTTATGAATGCCTGGGCCACAGCTGCTCTTTGAAAGCCTGTATTACATCTTCCACATCCTGGTTATTGCAGTGCTCGCTGCAGCAGAAGAGCAGGTGATCCTTTAGAACCTTTAGCCGCATATTCATGGTTATCCTCCTTGTTGCGCCCGGTTAGGGGGCGGTATCTCTACAGGGAGTATAGCCTTTTTTGCTGTCGCTGTAATGGGCTGCAGGCGATTGTTCGCAAAGATTAACAAAGCGGCCATTTCGGTGGGAATGATGAAAGCTAAGGTAACTTGACCTTTACGCGGGTAGGTGAATGATGGCGAAAATATGTTGAAATGGCAGGCGTTTCTTGTTTCAATTATATAATTGCGGAATCCTCCAGAGATTGTCCGGGCAGCAGTTTATCCCCTGCCAGTTTGGTTAAGTAACCTATGAAGCAGAGCAAATTAACTACAACCAATCAGGAGGTAATCAATATGAACAAGAGAATTGTGGGTGTTCTTCACAGCTGAACACGAAGCTTCAAGAGCGATTGAGGATCTGAAACGTCATGGTTTTCGGACAGAGGATATCTCCATTATTGCCAGAAATAAAGACGACGCCAATACGATTACGGAAGAGACAGGGACCAAAGCGCCAGAGGGAATGGCTTCCGGTGCGGCTACCGGGGGATTGCTGGGCGGTGTGACGGGGCTGCTGCTCGGGATTGGCGCGCTGGCCATTCCAGTATCGACCTATTCTGGCGGCTGGACCGATTGCGGCCACACTCGCCGGTGCAGCTGTAGGCGCAGGTACAGGCGGTTTGGTCGGAGGGCTGATTGGTCTGGGTATTCCTGAAGATGAGGCAGAGAGCTACGACAGATATGTGGGCGAAGGCCGAATTCTGGTTATGGTGGATGCGGAAGGCGATCAGGAGCGTGAGGTGGACGGATTTTCAAGGAGCACAATTCGCTGAAACGTGACCGTGTGGAGATATCACGATGATACCCTTGCTATGGAGCGTGGACGTGACAACCATGTGGGCGGCGACGCCCGGGCGATGGAACGGGAACGTTCAGCAGCTGCCGCTGCCGATGATCGGTACGAGATACCGTCGACGCTGCATTTAACGGCTCGGGTGGAGGGCAAGGCTGACACCGGACTTGATACGATGAATGCAGGTGCCGGAACGGCTTCCTGAGGACAGCTGGGCAGGATATCCATAGACCGGGCATGACCGGAGCGGTGGAGGAAAGCGAGCTGCGCCTTCGGATCAGAAGGATGCGCGGGACCTGGCCAAGCCTCGGCACGATGGATTCGATGGATACCTTGGCGAACGAACGTGTGCGCAACGCTGCGGGAGAGAAGCTCACCGAAGAAGAGCGCAAGCAACGCGAGCGGGAAATGGATCTGGACCGCAGCAGCGGCAAAACGTGGTAGGAGCGTCGGTCCCGGTGATCGGAAGAAGAGAAGGCGTGTGCCGGTGAGTAGCGGTAGAGTGGCATATGTGCTGAAGTGTGTTAAGGCAAGCTAGTGCTGCGAAAAGGCAAGTGCCATGTGTGAGGAAGGGGAGTAAAACGGAACGGGCTGTTTCACGAGCGGATGATTTCGCTGGTGGTGAAGCGGCCTGTTTTGCTGTTTGCGCAGCGGCAGACCTGGTTGCTGGCAGAGGCAAACCGATGGTGGAGCTGCGGAAACTGATGCTGGAGGAGACAACCTGATGCTGGAGTAGATGGTTCTGATGCTGGATTAGAGACAAACTGATGCTGGAGTTGCGGATAATCAGTTATTGGAGCGGAAGACAAACTGATGTAGGTGTAGAGACAACTGATGCTGGAGCGGAGGTGATCTGATGCAGCAGCGCTGGAAAAGCTGACATTGCGGACTGCATAGCCCTTATTTGGTCAATATGGGGTATACAGTCGGGTTAACGGACCGTATAGCCCCTTCCCTGAAATTTGCCTTCATTGGGGTGAATCGACTGAATAGCGGCGCTGGGGTCCGCAAGAAGTGAAATGAGCAGCAAATGGCGAAATAGGGCTCCTGAGTCCGTAAGCTTGAGGCAGGAAGCTGAATCTGAAGTGATGATGATTGGTGCAGGAAGCTGAATCTGAAGAGACACTGATTGGTGCTGGGACATACATAAGGTTGTATAAAGAATGAGTGGTACAGAAACGCAGGGGTGGACGAAAAGGGGCAGCGCACATTTAAGTGCAAGCAGAAGCTAGTGAACTAGCTGGTTCTGTTTCTGTAGTGAGGCTAGTTGGTGGAAGAGCGCGGGTGTGGACGGAGGGGTGTGGGATGGAGTGGCGTGGCGTGTGTGTTAGGAAGAGAAGCACGAATTCAGTAACAGTAACATTAGTTCACAATAAGAAAGCAGGCTCGGCAAGCCCGCAGAGGGCACCGAGCCTGCTTTGGTGTAGTGCTGAGCAACCGTCCAACAGGACGGTAGTGCAGCAGGACGGTAGTGCAGCAGCGAGGGGGAACCGCGTGGCGATAAGGTAGCTAAGCGACAAGTAACCGCGGAGCAAGGAAGTGATGTGGAGTAAAGAGCTACCGCGGAGCAAGGAAGTGATGCGGAGTGAAGAGTTACCGCGAAGCAAGGAAGTGATGCGGTGTGAAGAGCTACTGCGAAGCAAGGAAGTGATGCGGAGTGAAGAGCTACCGCGGAGCAAGGAAGTGATGCGGTGTGAAGAGCTACTGCGAAGCAGTAAGGTAGTGTGGGAGCGAGGAGTAACCGCGAGGCAAGAATTTAGTGTGGAGCAACAGACCCGCGCACAGCTTGAAGCTCCTAAGAAGCAACAAGCTGCAGGCAAGCCGCTGAGCTTACAGGGATGCGGCGTTCTTGCGCAGGGCCATGCCGTCCGGGATCTCCTTGCCGGGCAGGAAATGAATACTGCGCACATAGCGGATCGTGCGGCTCTGCGCCCGCATGATCACGGAGTGGGTCTCGGCGCGTTCCTTGCCGATGAACCGCACGCCGCTAAGGAACTCGCCGGAGGTTACGCCGGTGGCGGCGAAGATAACATCGCCGGTGCCGACCATATCCTCCATGTAGAGTACACGTGTCGGGTTGGCGATGCCCATGCGCAGGCAGCGCTGCAGCTCGAAGGGGCCGTCCGGCAGCAGCCGGCCCTGCAGTTCGCCGCCGAGGCATTTCAGCGCGGCGGCGGCCAGCACACCCTCGGGCGCTCCGCCGGAGCCGAGGTACAGGTCAACTTCGCTGTCCGGCAGCGCCGCTGCAATAGCTCCGGCGACATCGCCGTGGCTCAGCAGCTGGATGCGGACGCCGCCTTGCGCAAGCCGGCAATCAGCTGCTCATGCCGCTTGCGGTCAAGGACCATCACCGTCAATTCCGACAGGGACTTGCCGCTGTAATGCACCGCCTTCTGGAGGGTGACCTCCAGCGGGTCCTCCAGCCGCAGCTTGCCGGCCAGCTCCGGCCCGCAGGCCAGCTTCTCCATGTAGATGTCCGGCGCATGAAGTAGGCTTCCCTTGTCCGCGATCGCGATCACGGACTGGGCGTTGTGCAGCCCGCAGGCCACCACCTCCGTGCCCTCCAGCGGATCTACCGCGACATCGACCGAAGGACCGCGGCGGTTGCCGACCTTCTCCCCGATATAGAGCATCGGCGCATCATCCATCTCGCCTTCGCCGATCACAACCGTACCGTCAATGGATACGGAATCAAACATGGAACGGATGGCGGTGGTTGCCGCATCGTCGGCGGCATTCTTGTCGCCCCGGCCGATCCAGCGCGCAGATGCCAGAGCCCCCAGTTCAGTTACCCTTACAATCTCAAGACCCAATTCGCGTTCCATAGCCATTCCCTCCATTTGTGTTTAGGATGTTAACTCAGATATAACCCATAATAACGCCAGCGGTTTCCTCTATAGCTTTGTCCGTAATATCAATGACAGGGCAGCCCAGCTTGCTAAAAAGCACGGCCGCGTATTCCATTTCTTCGGTGATCCGCTCCAGGCTGGCATATTGCGAGCCCACCGGAAGACCAAGCATCTTCAGGCGTTCGGAGCGGATCTTCAGCATATGCTCCGGCTCCATGGTCAGTCCTATCAGCCGGTTGGGCGGAAGGCTCAGCAATTCCTGGGGTGGGCCAATCTCCGGTACAATCGGATAATTAACCACCTTCTTGCCACGATGGGCCAGGAAGATGCTGAGCGGTGTCTTCGAGGTGCGGGACATGCCCAGCAGTACGATATCGGCCTTCAGCATGGCACCCAGATCGCGCCCGTCATCACAGGCGACAGTGAATTCAATCGCCTCGATCCGGCGGAAATAATCCTCGTCCAGCTGATGCAGCAGGCCGGGCCGGGACTGGGGCGCGTCGTCAAAGGTGTCGATGAAGGCCTGCATCATCGGGCCCATGATATCGACGACCCGCAGATCGAGGCGGACCGCCTCTTCACGCATCATCTCCCTCAGCTCCGGCTGCACCAGGGTATAGGCGACGAACCCCTGATGCTGGGCGGCTTCCTCCATCAGCTTGCGAAGCTCATCTTCAGTTCTTACATTGCCGTGTCTTCGAATCGTGACACGCTGGTTCTGAAACTGGTGGATTACGGCCTGCACGACCGCCTCCGCCGTATCGCCGATTGAATCCGAGCATATCGTGATCAAATGTGGAGATTGCAACATGCGGCTCTATTCCTCCTGTTATCCATTGGCTTCAATTTCGAGGAGCAGTTTAATGATGGAGGTCTTGGTCAGGCGCCCGACCACATCCAGCTTGACGCCGTTCTCCCCATCCCCGCCGGACACAACAACGGGCAAGCTGTCCACCTCATGAAAAATCATCTTATGTGCCGCCTCCAGCACCGGCTCCTCGGGGGAGACGGTCACTACCTTGGGCTGGCGGGTCATCACCATACTTACCGGGATCGTGACGGCACCCGGATTGCCCAGCGTTACCTTCAGAAAATCCTTGCGAGAGGCTACTCCGGCCAGCTTCCCGTCTCCGTCGCAGATAATCAGCGTGCCGACATCCTGGAGGAACAGTGTGACTACCGCATCCTGAACCGTAGTGGTTTCCCGGATAATAATCGGCAGGCTCTGGATATCCTTGACCTTTGTCTCCTGCAGCAGCTTACCGCCCGAGAGGCGCGGTTTAGCCTTAGTGCCAAGGAAATAACCTACCTTGGGCTTGGCGTCAATATAATCGAGCATGACCAGAACGGAGAGGTCGGAGCGGATCGTTGGCCGGCTGAGCTGCAGGCTTTCGGCGATCTGCTCGCCGGTAATGGGTGCTCTTTTTTTGACAATATCAATGATTTGCATTTGCCGTGATGTTAGTTCGATCACAATGTCCCTCCACTTCCTTATACAAGGCACAGGCTTCCTCTATAGACAAGGAGCACCGCTTAACGATTCCCCCTCTCGATTATGAGTCATAATCACCTTCAATATCCGTTAACTTGATTATATAATACGCAATAGTGGTCATTAATGCAACATATAGTACGTCATATATTAGATTTTTTTACAACGGATGTGTTTAACTTCGCTTTAAAAAGCATTTGCACCAGCGCCCGGCCATTCACCAGCACCGTTCCGGTGATGATGGTGAACACGCCAAGCAGCGTCATCCAGGAGATCTCCTCCTTGTAGAGCAGGAATCCTACGCCGACGGCGATCGGGGGGGAAATGTACAGCCAGGTAGAGGGGAACACCGGATTCGTCCGTGCAACCAGCCAATAGAACAAGCTGTGGCCGACCATAGAGCCCACTACAGTAAGGTAGAGCAGCGAGCTGGCGCCTTCGAACGAGAGCAGAAATTCGGGATGCACCTTCTCGGTAGTCAGCGACAGAAGCAGCAGTAAGGTGCCGCCGTAGATCATTTGAGCCGCATTCAGTGCGATGGGAGAAACTTCGGACATGCGGGTGCTTACTTTTTTGGAATAAACCGCGCCTACGGCATAACAGCATTCCCCGACCAGGACGACAGCACAGCCGATCACCCATAGCGGCGAGACGTCAACAGCAAGACCCGGCAGCACCAGCAGCAGCACCCCGACAAGGCCGATCATACAGCCATAGATGGACAGTCTGGAAGCTTTTTGGCGGAGAATGGCGGTCTGCAGCAGCAGAATCATAATCGGGCCGGTAGCCGACAGCACCGCAGCAAGTCCGGAAGATACATATTGTTCCGCCCAATAGAGTGTCGAGAAGGTGCCGAAGGTCAGCGTGGCCCCGGTGAGTAGCATTTCCTTGCGGAGCAGGAGTTTGAAGCTGGCCCGGCCTTTCCAAACCATATAGAGCAGCAGAATCGTTCCCGCCGCCAGAAACCGCAATCCCGCCGAGAAGAAAGGAGGCGCGCCTGCGTCTACTCCAATTTTGATCGCCAGAAAGGTGGTGCCGAAGATCAGACAAACCAGTGAATACGCCAATAAAATCATGTTCAGTTCCCCTTTGTAATGTTGCTTCAGATCATAGTTCTCTATGCATTTTATCTATCATATAGGGGAGAGTACAGAACAGATGGTGAAGAGTAGAACAGATTAGGCGGGAAATAAGGTACAATACATGAAACAGAGGTTGCGGAGAGGATGGGAAGCAGAGATGGCAAAATCAGCGAGAGACTCAGGTTCGGCACGGTCAGCGCAGGGACAGCCGTTGTTCAGGCAGGTAATGAAATTTATGCTGAACCGGATAGAGCGGGGCGAATGGAAGGCGCATGAGAAGCTGCCCTCCATCCGGCTGCTGGCGGAAGAAACCGCGGTGCATCGGCTTACTGTGTTCAAGGCTTACCGGCAGCTGGTCGAGGAAGGCAAGCTTTATGTGCGTGAAAAGCAGGCTATTATGTCGCCCCGCAAGGGGGCTATCCGCACGGAAGGAGGAGACTGCGGCGGGTACAGCCGCCTTGTATTCGCTGACCAATGCGCTTTCGGATATCCAGCGGATGCAGGTAGAATATCAGTTCTCGCAAGCGCTGATTGATCCGGGACTGCTGCCCAATCTGTTTTTGTCTGACTATGTCAAAAAAGTCTTCGATCTCTACCCGAAGGTCATGGGCACCTATTCGACGGTACAGGGTGACCCGGAGCTGCGGGAGACGTTAAGCCAGCATTTCCGTACCCATCACCGGCTGCAGCTGTCTGCGGACGAGCTGCTGATTACTTCCGGCGCACAGCAGGCGATTAACTTGATCTCCGGATGCTGTTGGGTCCGTTGGATACGGTGCTGGTGGAGCGGCCTACTTATAGTGTGGCTATGGATATTTTTCGCCGGGAGGGGGCTCGGCTGGTGCCGGTCGAGATCACCCCGCAGGGGTATGATCTGGCGGAGGTTGAGGCGCTGATGAGGAAGCACAAGCCGCGCTTCTTCTATCTCAATCCCACGCACCATAATCCAACAGGCTACACCGTGCCTGCCGAGCAGCGGAAGCTGCTGGTCGAGCTGGCCGAGCGCTACCGCTGTCTGCTGGTGGAGGATGACCCGTTCCGCGATATGTATTTCGGGGCTGAGCCTCCGCCGCCTTGTTTCGCATATGATACGGAGGGTTGGGTCATCTATATCAGCAGCTTCAGCAAATATGTCGCTCCGGGGCTGCGCATCTGCGCGGTAGCCTGCCGTCATCCGTTCATGGAGCGGCTGATTACGGCCAAGTCGCTGGCGGACAACGGCACTCCGCTGCTGAATCAGAAAATCTTCCTGCATTACTACACCTCGCCCCGCCTGCAGCAGCATCTGGTGAAGCTGCGGATTGCGCTTCAGGTGCATAAGGAGATTGCGGAGGAGGTGCTGTCTGCTGCCGGATGGACCTGGACCGCCCCGCAGGGTGGGCTGAATCTGTGGGTCAAGCTGCCGGAGGACATACCGGTGGATGTGCTGTTTGCGCGTTGTATGGCGGAGTCGATCGCTTTTGTGCCGGCGAGATTCTAGATCCGCGCGGCGAGATGAAATCCTGGCTGCGTCTCAGTTATTCATTCGCCAGCGAAACGGTGCTGCGCGAGGGCATGCAGCGGCTGACAGCGCTAGCCGGGTCGCTGGGGGCGTCGAGGTGACGAAATGCGGAGCGGGGGATTGGATGCGCATATTACTGGCAGACTTGGAAGGGATGCAGCGGCTGACAGCGCTGGTCGAATCGCTGGTGATGCCGAGTTGACGAAGCGCGGGGCAGGCTCGGAGTGATCTGATGAAGCGTGGGAAACGGTGGGATCATTCGTGGCAGCGCTCGAAGGGGATGTCGGGTCAGCCGGGTTGAAGACGGCGAGGTCTGCTCCTTAGCCGACCGGAACGGTTGAGAATAATCAGGAGGGGTAAGGAATTAGCATGGCGGAGTGTTTCGTTGCCAAATGTACTTTTAAGCTGGCTGGAAATGCTGCTTGGTGACATGACGATAGGTGATCAAGTGAATGGAGGACGGGGCTTGATTGCGCTGTCTCATTTCTGCTAAATGCTGTAACCTTATCCAGTCGGTGAACGTCTGAACTGTAAAGGAGTGTGGTTCTTATGTTAAGCAGATTGCGAAATCCGGCTTTGGTAATTCTATGCGCCGCGTTGGTTGTAATGGGCCTGCTGATTGTGCGTCCTGGGGTGAGCTATGCCTGTTCTTGTGTTGTGCCCGATGGGCCACAGGCGTCGCTGGAACGGAGTGCCGCTGTCTTCAGTGGTGAGGTGGTATCTATGGAGGAGAAGCAGGGAGTTGTCACCTCCACGGGTGATCCGGTACAGGTGACGTTTAAGGTAGCGAACAGCTGGAAGGGGGTGGAGGGTGACGAGGTGACCTTAACCACCGCGATGTCTTCGGAGAGCTGCGGCTTCGAGTTCACGGAAGGCAGCAGCTACCTGGTCTATGCCGGCGGCGCGGAAGGCAAGCTGCAGGCCAGCCTGTGCAGCCGGACCGTAAAGCTGGCCTCTGCGGGCGAGGACCTGGAGGCACTTGGCCCAGGGACTTCGCCCAGTGTAAGCCCGTCCCCTGCGGCGAGTGCGGAACCCCCGCAGGGCGTGGAGACGCCGCCCGTTGCGGAGGGCGGGGCAGGCAATGACGGCGGCAGCGGAGACAACGCTGAACCGGCAGTGAATGCCGCCGAGTCCGGCGGAGATTCCGCCCAGATCTACGTGTGGTCCGGCGTGGCGCTGCTTGCGCTTGTAGTAGTAGTTGTGATATTCCGCTACAGAAGCATCAGAATGCGCAGCCGGAAATAGCTCTGGGTTATCAAGCAAATATGAGGGTGGATGCTCCGGCTATGAGGCAGGCGTATCGCGTAGGAGGTCCGGGCATCAGCGCCCCTAAGTAACATGGGTTTCTTTGCTGCTGCCTACCCGCCTGCTGCCTGCTAAGCGGTACCTGCTGCTCACTGCTTGCTATTTACCGCCTGTCGTGTGGTGTCTGATGTCTGTCGTCTGCTCCTGCCGTCTGATGCTTGCCACTTACCGCCAACGGCCAAGCGCCAACTGCCAAGCGCTACCCCCAGCCACCAACCGCTACCCGCAGCCCCAGTGCCCTGTGTCCGATGGGAAAGCCTGCAAAAGTACAT